>CBDDLQ010000007.1:0-4095 GCA_965230775.1 Terasakiella sp. | reverse complement strand
GAAACAGGTCTCAACAGCCCTGTTAACTGTAAAAGTACAAGATTTTATGTAAAACCAAAGTGTTTTTTCGATGAACAGCGTATGGGTGGGCGACTTTATTTGAGCTTGTTAATGGCTGCTTTGGATAAGCCTGTAAGCTCCTTGATGATTTCCAGATCAAGGCCTCTGTCTTCCATTTGTAAGGCGATGTGTTTGATTGTTTTTCGACTGACTTTGCGCTGGATAAGTTGCTCTGCTTCTTGTTTATAGCGCTTTTTTAGTTGATAGGCGGGCAGGTGTCGGGTGCTGTTTTGTAGCTCCTCTATTAAGCCATTGTCTAAAAAGCTGTAGTAGCTCTTTTCGCTGATGATGAGGTGATCAATGATGGGCAGCTGTAGGAGGTGACCTATTTGTATAAGGCGGTCGGTGGTATTTTTATCGCCCATGCTGGGTTGTAGTTCTCCCGACGGATGGTTGTGTACCAAAATAAGCTGTACGGCTCTTTTCTGTAAGGGCATGCTAAATACTTCCATCGGTGCTACTAATGTCTGGTTGACGGTTCCTTTGCTGACCAGTTCGATGTTTAGTATGCGGCTGGCATTGTCTAAACTGATTGTCCAAAAGTGTTCGCGGTTGCGATCAACTTTGCTTTCCCGTAACAAAATGCGCTGCATGATGGCATACAGCTGGCTTGCGCAAAGGACTTTTATTTTCTGTGATTGGGTTAAGCGGATGTTCATGCTTTTTGGACTGTTATGAGTGATTATTTTGGAGTATATGGGTATAAATTTGAGTCGATTCCAAGCTGCTGTGTCCCAGAAACAGGGCGATGTGTTCGATGCTCATGCCGTTTTCAAGTAAGTGGGTGGCGATGGAGTGTCGCAGGGTGTGCAAAGTAAGCCGTTTGGCTTGTATGGCTTCATCATTACACACCCTTTGCAGGTGCAACAGGCTGTTGTACAGGGTGCCTCCATTGTAGATAAATAGTCTGTTATGCGGCAGGTTCAGCCGGTGGCGAAAGTTGTAGATGTAGTCTTGTAACTGGTCGTACACGCCCTGACTCATGGGGATGATGCGGTCTTTGTAGCCTTTGCCTTTTTTTACAAAAACGGTGCGCTTGTCAAAGTCAATGTCGTCTAGTGTTAACCTTTCCCCTTCACTGCGTCGCAGTCCGCAGGCGTAATAAAGGGTAAAGATCAGTTTTAACTGGTAGTGTTTGGCTTCTCGTTGTATAAAATGCAAGCCGGGATAGGTGTTTGCGATGCTGTTGTAAAGGATTTTAATTTCTGCCTGTGTGAGTACCTGTATGTTGTTGATACGCTCCTGTTTGTCGGGTTTGATGCGGTAGTTGGTGGGGGCAGGTATGCCCGTCATTCCCTGCTGGTGGAGGAACTCCAGGAACTTGTCAATGGCTAAAAAGTTATGGTTGAGGTGGGAGACGCTTAACAGTCCCGGTCGGCGCTTGTTGGGGCGTTGCTCTAAGTGGCGAAAGTAGTTTTCGATGTGCTGTTGGTTTAAACGTGTTATGTGGCTTACGCCTTGTGTATGCAACCATTCCAAAAAGTCCCTTACCCGGCATGTGTAATCCACTACCACCCCGGCAGAAAAGCCCAGTGTGTCGAGCCATGTGGTGTATGCCTGATTTAGTTGTTTGTATGCAGTGTTCATAAGTGTTTGTTAAGGTGTTTGTTTATAATTGGCTGTTAGAAGGGGTGTAGTTTGTTAATGTCGTCGCTTAAGCTTTGCAGGTCGCCTGTCAGGTAGTTTTCGGTGCTGCTGATGTAGCGGTGCCCGGCCAGATATTGGGCTTTGCGTAAACCCTGTGTGTTGATCCAGTGGGTGATGAGCGAGGCGCGAACCTGCTTGAAGTTTAGAAAGTGCTTGTCAAGTGTTTTAAGCTGTTTGGTAAGTGGCTTGAAAGCGTGCATGAGGTTTTGACTGTCTGTTGTCTGCCTGCAACTTTCGGGCAGGGGTAAAAACAGCCAAAGGCTGTCCGGGTTGTCCTGATAGGTTAAGAGCTGCGGTCTTACCTGTTGGGTGTAATGCATGAGTAAACCTATTTGTGCGGCATTTAAAGATATTGTTCGTTCGTTGCTTTTTTTACCGCCCCGTATGTGGATGGTGGCTTTTTTTAGGTCAAGATCTTGTAAAAGGATGGTGTCTGTTTCTCTGGTAGTGGTTCCCTGATTGAACATGATACTTAAGATACTTGCGTTCCGCTCTTTGCTTAGTGTGGCTTTTCTGCGCTGGTTCTTTGGGATGTGGCGGTCATCGTAGCCGCTTACAAACAGCTGGTAATAGCTGTCGTAAAGTTCGTCCAGTTCCTTAAGGGTGTAGAGCTTGTAAAGGCTCTTTTTATTGGTGCCTCTTATTTTTAAAAACAGGCAGGGGTTTTCGGCTACCTGCCCGTGTTTGCATAAAAAAGTAAAGTAGTGGTTGAGGGCAATAAGGCTGTGATTGCGGGTAAGGTGCTGTTGGTCTTTGTGTTTTTTTAAGTGTTCCAGGTATTTTAAAACGTCTTTCTTTGTGGTGTTAAGCGGATCGTTGTTGAACCATTGTAAAAACAGGTTTACATGACGTAAATAGGTTTGCTGTGTGCTCTGTGCGTGGTCTTTGCTTTGTAAATAGTGGATAAAATCATTCATGGTGGTACTTTTTGTATTGCTTGTGGAACTCTTTATTTGCTTTTGCAACCCGAAGTTTGCCGAAGGTAAACGAAGGGTTGTCGTCCTACTGTTTAATTGTTAGTTGTCAGGGTTTTGTGTGTCGGACACCGGGTTTTGGCTAACTGGCTTACTGGTGGTGTTTGCCTGAGTAGCCAGCTTGTAATAGTATTGCCTGTTTCGCCATTGGCGGGTTAATTTGCCCTGTTGCCAAAGGGTTTTTAAATAGCGTCCTTCTATGCCCTGACTTCGTTTTGACAGGGCGGTTATATCGGTTGATATGTATTCGCGTCCGGGTTGTTCGGCTTCCAGTTCCATAAGCAGTTTGAAGGTATAGGCTTCTTTTTCGTTGATGCGTATGCGCTTGTAGTCCTTATCAAAAAAAGCGGGCGGCTGGTCATTGTCTTCCCCTTGCGGGGCTTGCGGTTCATATTTGGGTTCGGGTATTGGTTTTTGTTCACCCTGTTCCTGTTGTTGGTTGTCTTGTTCTTGTTGTTCTTTATGATAGTGGTTCCAAACTGTTTTTAAAGTGGTAGCAATGGATTGTTCTATTTTGTTTTGTGTGTCGTTCTGGTTGCCCAGACCGGAGAGCTTGTAAATAAATCCCTCCCGGTGCTTGTTGCCGCCTGTAATTTGCAGGTAACCAAACAATTTTAGCTCCTGTAAATAGCGGTTCAGTGTTCTTGGATGTATGCGTTTTGCTTTACGTATGTCCAGTGCGCAAAATCGGCTGGCTTGTGCTTCTTGCAAATACTTGTTTAACCAGTTGTAAAAGCCTCGTGCGCTTGCACTTAGTTCGTCAGCCCTGCGAAATAGGTTGTTTTTTAGGTATTTAAAAGCCAGTTCTATATCTACAGGATGTGTTTTTATTAAAAGCTCTCCGGTGCTTTCATCGGCGCATTGCTCGCGCTGGTATTGGAAAAAGTAAGTGATCACCTCAATGAAGTCGAGTAAAAGTAATAGCGATTTTCTGGGGTAAGCCACCCCGTCGGGCAGATCAATGAGGGTGGCATAAGGGTTGATGACACGCACATTTTCAAGGGTGGCAATGACACATTTTAATAACTGCTGCGCTGCTTTTACCTCCTCGGTTTTTACCTGTCCGGCTTTGCAGCGTTTTTGATATTCCATAACGGCCACGTCCTGACTGTGGCTGTGGTTGAGGTGCAGGCAGAGAAAGGGTAAACTGATTTGTTCAAAGTTTTTATCCGAGTAGGCGCAAGCCAGTAAACAAAGCTTGGCATTTACTTCAAAGGTGGTGCTGTGTAACATGCCGTCTTTGTCTTTGGTGGCTCTTGTTTTGGCTAACCGTCCCTGTGTTTGCAGGGTCGCCAGTGGGGTAAGCATTTTAGGAGTCCATTCCAGATGTTCAATAAACAGGGCTTTGCCATCCAGCCGGTGGCTGTCAAAGTAATAAAGGGCGTTTTCTGATAGCTGTGTGTGGAAGCTGTAG
>CBDDLQ010000006.1:2742500-3693287 GCA_965230775.1 Terasakiella sp. | reverse complement strand
GCGGAGAGCTTTTTCTCTTTATTGAAGACAGAACGTATCAAACGGAAAATCTACAAAACCCGTGATGATGCAAGGGCTGAGATATTTAATTACATTGAGTTTTTCTACAATCCGACACGAAGACATGGAGCCAATGGTGGCTTGTCTCCTATGGAATATGAAAAACGGTATTATGAAAAAATATCAGGTGTCTAGAGTACTAGGGGCTTGCCACGGCTCATGTATCCGTTTGCGTCCCTGTTGGAAAAATCATGTCTGGGCTTATGACTTCGTTATGGCCCGCACTTTTGACGGAAAGGCGTTTAGAATGCTGACGGTCATTGATGAATTCAGCCGAGAATGTCTGGCGATCGTGGTGGAGCGCAAACTGAATTCCGATGATGCTCTCCATGTGTTGGCAGAATTGTTCAGCATTCGTGGTGTGCCTGATCATATTCGTTCAGACAATGGAGCCGAATTTACGGCTCATGTTGTCCGAGATTGGTTAGCCAAAGTCGGTGCAAAAACACTTTATATTGAGCCAGGCTCACCTTGGGAAAATGGCTATAATGAAAGCTTTAACGGTAAGCTTCGCAATGAACTTCTAAACGGAGAAATATTCTACACCTTGCAAGAGGCAAAGATACTGATTGAACGATGGCGGCTGCATTATAACCATGTCAGGCCACATAGCTCATTGGGATACAAGCCGCCTGCACCCAAAACATTCTTGCCTCGTCCTGATATTCTGACTTACGCTACGCTCCAGTCGCCATATCAGGACAACAATAACCGCCAAAAACTAACATAGCGGTTGGACCACCAAAGTGGGGCACGTCACTTGTCATGCAAGCCTTACAGCGGGCCATCGCTTTGAGAAAACCGCCAAAAGGCGTGATCCACCATTCAGATCGCGGGTCGCAATATTGCTCGCGTGATTATCAGAAATTACTCAAAAAGCATGGCTTCGAAACTTCAATGTCTGGCAAAGGGAGCTGTTATGATAACGCCGCTGTGGAGACTTTCTTTAAATCATTGAAGGCTGAACTAGTTTGGCGGACAACCTTTGAAACCAGAGATCAAGCGGGAAAAGACTTGTTCAAATACATCAACAAATTCTACAATCCAAAACGCCGACATTCATACTTGGGAAATCTTAGCCCCATCAAGTTTGAGATAAAGGCTGCATGACAGAGGAAAGTATCCTCCACTTTAATGCAGCGGGTCCACCTTTCCTTGACTCGCTTGCAAAGTACGCTGCGGCCTCCTTTAAGATATCACGCTCCTCTATGACGCGGCGGAGCTCAGCCTTCAATTTACGCAATTCATCCTGCTGACTGACAATCGTTTGATGCTGGGCACCGGTGTCGCCAAATAATTTGATCCAATCCCTCAAACTCTTGTTGGAAACACCCAACCGCTTTGCAACATCATTGACACTGTAGCCTCGATCAACAACTTGACGGACAGCTTCAAGTTTAAATTCATCAGATTTTTTGAGACTCATTTATTCCTCCTGTAAATCTCAGTTTAACAGAAGGTGCTCTCCACTTTATAGGGACGGGACCATATAGGGGCTTGCCAGAGCTTGGACCCGTTCCCTTTCGGTCTCAAAACCCTCTGTTATGCAGCTCTCTTAATTTGTCCCACTGAGGCTGACGGGAGACAGTTTTAAAGTAACGGAAGGGGGTGGATTCTATCATAGCCAAGCTTATAAATTCAGAGAGTAGACGTCAAAACGATTTTAATCTGACAAGCCCCGCATCTGTCATCTTTTATCTCAATCAATGTGTCTTGATCATAGACTTTCCACCTCATCATTCAACTTTGAAATCAGTAACTGAAATCATACCTGTATGAATACCTTCCAGATCAGCTATTTGATAAGAATTACTATTAGCAGAGGAGGTATCCATGTTTGCAGCATTATCTGTGTACCAAAGTTCAACACCATTATTGCCACTCGTATCACCGACAACAACAATTGCAGCACTTTGTGATTGAGTATTGAGTGCAGAAACGGAGGTTGTTTCAAAATAAGTAAATCCCTCCAACAAAGAACCAATACCAAATCCAAAATCGCTCTGACTGAGTAAGATATTATCTTCCCCTGTACTAAAATAATTCAGTGTATCTGTTCCCAGATTGGATACTTTTTCCAAGGTACTAACAGAACTTGAATATTCTGCTTGAGACATAAAGCCAAATGTATCGGAACCTATATTTCCATTTAAGTAATCTGTCCCTATACCACCAATTAAAAGATCATCTCCATCCTGAGCATACAATAAATCATCACCTTCACCACCATAAAGGGTGTCATTTCCAAGCCCCCCCCATAACTGGTCGTTTCCACTTCCACCATCCAGAAGGTCTTGTCCGTCCTCGCCCACTAAATAATCATCACCATCACCGCCATAAATTGTGTCATTATCTTCACGTCCCCATAGAGAATCATTCCCGGCACCACCATACAGCACATCATGGCCTAGCCCCCCGGTTGCGTAGTCATTACCAGTTCCACCGTGGATAATGTCATCGCCGGCTTCACCATACAAAACATCATCGCCATCATCGCCGGATAAGGTATCGGCTCCATCTCCACCGTAAAGCGTGTCATGGTCGAGACCACCGCTTAGAAAATCATCGTCCTCATAGCCCCAGATGCGGTCATTCCCACTACCGCCAGACAAGTTGTCATTACCTTCATTTCCCACAAGCTTATCATCACCGGCATCGCCTGTAATTGTGTCGTTCCCTAAAGAACCCCAAAGATCATCAACGCCGGCACCACCGTGGATAATGTCGTCACCGGCACCACCCCAAACATTGTTATCACCTGCCTGTACCCAAATCTCGTCGTTGCCGGCACCACCATCTACATAATCATTTCCGGTGCCTGCCCAAATCGTATCGTTATCATCTTCACCATAGATTTTATCGTCACCAGCTTCGCCAACGAGGTAATCGGCCCCTGCACCGCCATAAATTGTGTCATTATCTTCACGTCCCCATAGAGAATCATTCCCGGCACCACCATACAGCACATCATGGCCTAGCCCCCCGGTTGCGTAGTCATTACCAGTTCCACCGTGGATAATGTCATCGCCGGCTTCACCGTACAAAACATCATCGCCATCATCGCCGGATAAGGTATCGGCTCCATCTCCACCGTAGAGCGTGTCATGGTCGAGACCACCGCTTAGAAAATCATCGTCCTCATAGCCCCAGATGCGGTCATTCCCACTACCGCCAGACAAGTTGTCATTACCTTCATTTCCCACAAGCTTATCATCACCGGCATCGCCTGTAATTGTGTCGTTCCCTAAAGAACCCCAAAGATCATCAACGCCGGCACCACCGTGGATAATGTCGTCACCGGCACCACCCCAAACACTGTTATCACCTGCTTGTACCCAAATCTCGTCGTTGCCGGCACCACCATCTACATAATCATTTCCGGTGCCTGCCCAAATCGTATCGCCAACTGCGCTTCCTAGAATACTGTCCTCATTTTCAGTTCCGGTAATTTCTATACCCGCAACACTGAGCGACAGTTTCACGCCATCATCAAAAACAATTTCTTCAACATTGTAGGCATGAGCCTGACCATCACTTACGAAATAATCAAACCCAGCTTGACCATTGTAATTTGCATCAGGTGTGAAAGTAACAGTACCATCACCATTAGAAACCGTTGTGCCATGATCAATATTGTTCCCCCATGATAACAAATGAAGGTTATCACTTTCACCGGAAACATAACTTTCGGACAAGTCGACCCAAATGGGGGTATCCTCAGTCGTTTGAACTTCAATACGTTCGGTTGCTGGTTGCTCATTTTGGCTTTCAACAACAACCTGAACTGTACCAACACTCATATCATTGAAACGATTGATCATCAGATAATCGAAACGAGCAACTCCTTCAAAACCGTCTTCAGGCACAAAACGAATGGTTCCATCAGGAAGCAACTCAACGCTACAATGCTCGGTGCTCTCCACCTCGGCAATGTCAAACGAAACATTACTATTTCCATCATCATTTTCACGCAAGTCAGCAGAACTGATTATCAGGTCGTTTCCTTCACGCAAGATAAAAATATCGTCTTCCAAAGTGAATGGAGTATTTGTTTTATAAAGTTCAACATCAACTTCACGCCAAACGCCCGGGTCAGAAGATACCTGATATCTAAAAGTACCATACTCGTCCGCTTCAGCTTGAGGAATTAATCTAATTTCCCCATTTCCATCGATAGTAACATGAATATTATCCACACTTTCGACAGATAAAATTACAGCACCCTCAGCCTCACTTTTGAGAAGTTGTTCTAAATCTAGTTGTACTTCACGGTCATTCGGTGTCTTAATTGAAACTATTCCACTGCTTTCAAGTCGATAACTTACTTCACCCACATCGAAAGCAACGTCCACCAGCAACTCATCGTTAGCGGTTTGAGAGTTACCGTATGAACTATACGCTGTAACGACATTCCCTTCCCTGTATTCAAGCGTATCTTCTGCACTTAATGTAATGTTCTGGACGACCGAGTTCTGGGCATCCATATATGTCAATTCACCTTCATCGACTATGCCATCTTCATTGACATCCTGCCAAACCGCAAATTGGGACCATTTTTCGTCTTCTGAATTAAGTAACATATCTCCGTTACTATCAAACGATGATAATCCCCAAAGTTCATTAGGTTTAGGACTCCCATAATCGAAAAAGTATAATTCATCATAATCGACAATATTGCCATCCATGTCTTTGTCATAAACGAGGATGCCATCCTGTCCGGACACCCAACCGATATGGGAGGTATAACCATCCCCGTTAATATCGTAATATACATTTGATTGATTTAGTGACAGCAAGGAAATGTCTTGATCGCCATTCAAATCAAATACAAAAGGAACGTGAGGAATTGGTGTGTACATGACGCCTAAAACAACATCAGCCGTGCTTGTTGCCCCCGCAGAATCTTGAATAGTGTATTTAAAATCGAAATGAACATCTAGAGAGCAATAGAAAAGCCCTAATAAAGTAGCTTCTTCACCTATAACGATTTCATTGGTTTCAGAATTAAAGCTAACCGGAAAAGAGCCACCTCCCACACTGATAACTTCTAGATTATCCCCATCAATGTCCAAATCATTCTCAAGTAAGACATTGGCATCCATTTTTATTTTATAATACCCGTCCGTATCTAAAAATGGTGTCCACTTCGGATGATTAAGTGTATGGTTATACGTAAAGAAACGGTCATTATTTGCTGTTGGTGCATCATTTACAGGGTAAACGGTAACGACGGCTTCGGCTGTACCAATTTCACCCAGATTATTTTCGACCGTATAGCTAAAACGCGTTATCCCATTATAATTTTCATTCGGGGTAAAGATAACCTTGCCATTACCTTCCAACATGACAAAACCATCTGTAACTTCTCGTGTTTCACCAACTGTAAGATTTTGTCCATCAATTTGAGTGATATAAATTTGGTTATTGTCCAAGTTTACATCATTTACCAAAAGGTCCAGTCTGACAGCAAGATCTTCATCCGTGTGTGTATTATCATCATTTGCAACAAGAGGATCAGCTTCTGGAGTGACACCTATGTGTACAGTAGCAAATGAGAGATTTCCGTCTTCATCACTTACCTGATAAACAAAACTGTCTGCACCATTATAATTCGCATCCGGAGTATAAGTAACTGTATCATCCTCACTGCCATTATCATTCACAGTAACTGTTCCGTGGTAAGGCTGGCGAGAGATCGCAATATTACTTCGCCCGCCATCTACAATCGTATCATTCTCCAATACATTAATTGTAATAGACGTATCTTCATTCAGAGATACGTTATCGTATTGCAGACTGTTGTTTACGTCTTCAAAATTAATCTGAGTTGTATGGACAACTTCATTCATCCCATCCGAAACGGTATAGGTAACATCAACAACGCCTTCTTCTTCGGATATAATCGTCCAGTCATTAGAAGGGTTTTTAGTAATACTCGCATAATCACCGACGGATATATTGGTGATCGTCAGACTATCACCTTCTGCGTCCGTTACATTTTCAAGCAATTGTTCTTCGGTTAAGATATAATTTTGATATTCAACCCCATCGGCAAGATCTACCGCACCAACAACCGGAGCGTCATTGATCCCTGAAATATCAATCGTAACCGTGCTGTTTGATTTTAGCCCAGTTTCATCTTGGATAACATAATTCAGAATGACCTGCGCATTCTCGCCTTGTGTCAAATCATCATATTCACCGGAAGGTGTATAATATATCTTATTATCCTGAAGACTGACAGCCCCCCTTCCTGAGACAATTGAGACATCAATAATCGAAAGAGTATCGCCATCCGGGTCCTCATCATTAGCCAGAGCATCAATGAGTATCGGGGTATCTTCATCTGTTGCTGTTTGATCTAGTCCCGCAATTGGATAGTCATCAACGGCAGCAACCGTTATATCAACCCGACCAGACTGTACGTGAAGAATCTTAAAATATGGATTTCCATTTTCATCTATTTCTTGACTGATCCGGTAATCGCTAGAAGATCCGACGAGTTCAATTGTATCGGTTCCTTCGCCACCATCAATAGTGTCTGCTAAAAGGTTACCCGCCTGGTCCACACTCCCAAAGCCAGCGTGGATCGTATCATCCCCGGCCCCTGCATGAATGATATCAATACCACTTCCATCATTTAACAGATCATCCCCTTCACTGCCAATAATCGTATCATTGCCTTGCCCACCAAATAAAGTATCCCCATGATGGTTTTCAAATACGATATTAATGGTATTGGTTACCGTAATTTGGTCATCTTCCTGCATGTAAAATTGCGGGCTATCTATTGCTGTTGCACTAACCGTTAACGTCAAGTCCGTATGATTTGACGATGATAAAAGCTGAAGATCATTCAAGTCTTTGGATAAAAGCGACCAACTTCCATCACCATTGTTCACCCCTGCGGACAAGGATACATCGCTCGGTACATTTGCAATTGTCACAGATAAAACTTCTGAACCATCAACATCGGTCAGTGCAGCTTGAATATCTAGTTTTGCCACATAAGAGTTATTCGTACCGGAAGCAACGATGTAATCATTTCCTGCTTGCCCAACGATAATATCAGCGCCATCGCCCCCTATTATCGTGTTATCACCTTGGTCTCCAATCAATAAATTCCCTTGTGCATTTGCAATGACATTATTGACTTCAAGTGTTGGCATATCAGCTACAGGATCAATAGTAACGGTCGCCCGCGATGTTACAATGCCACCTTTCCCATCTGAAACAACAAAGTCAAACTCGAAAACGCCAGCATAGTTTCCGGCAGGGTTCAGTGTAATGCCTGTTACATTCCCCTCCATATCCTCTGTAACAACCAGCCAATCCTGAATTGTCAAATCAATAGCCCGCACATCAATGACCGTCAAAGTATCTCCATCAATATCAGAAGCAGTCTGCAACAACTGTTCAGGATTGATATTTAAAGAAATATCTTCATTGGTTTGAAGGGAAACGAGCGGAACAACAGGTTTATCATTAACAGGTATAACGGTTAAATGCACAGTTGCGGTTGTAACTTCACCATTTTCATCACTCACCGTATAAGTAAAGCTATCGTCACCAAAATAATCTGAGTTTGGTGTGTATTTGACACTTGGTGTCCCATTTTCATCATCAATAATTTCTACGGAACCATTCGTTGGATCTGTGACGGAAAAATCAGAAATTCCATCACGTATAAAATCGTTGACCAAAACATCTAAAGTAAAGGTATGATCTTCCTTAACTTGCGCAAAATCATCATTCAATGCATTGTCAATATCAGTAATAAAAACTGTTGCAGTCTGGGTAACGCTGGCTTCTCCATCCGTCACATCGAATGTAATCAAGGCATTGCCGTCATTCGAAGTATCTAAAGTCCATGCCCCATCTGGATTTTGTTCTAACTCTGTACCATCAACCAATACTCTGGTCACACTCAGACTATCGCCATCAACATCCGTTGCTTTTGATAAAAGAGCTTCTTCAGTTAAAATATACGGTTGATATTCCACACCGTCTTTTAAGGTAGGTACATGGACAATCGGTGCATCATTTTGCGCAGCTAAGTTCACTGTAACTGTTGCCGTAGCGTATTCTTGATGACCATCCGTGACAATATAATCAAAAGATACAACCCCATTTAAATTCTCAGTTGGTGTGAATTCAAGTTGCTGATCATAATTTAAATAAATTATTCCTGATCCATCACGCAGCGTAATTGTATTGCCAATCTGGAGTGTTTTTCCATCAACCGAAACGATTGAGAGAGTATCACCGTCAGGCTCATAATCATTCTCCAACACATCAATTACAATCGGCGCGATAGGGTCCTCTATTGACGATACAGTATCATCCACAGCAATCGGCGGATCATTTTCTGGCGCAACGGTCAGATATACCGTTGCCGTTTCAACTTCACCATCCTCATCCGTCACACTATAAGTAAAGCTATCCCTACCATTGTAATTTAAGGTTGGCGTATAAGTAACACTGTTATCCGCCTCTATCACCACAGTACCATTCGTCGGTTGTGTAACCGTAAAGTTTGAAATTCCGTCTTTGATCCCGTTTCCTAAAACATCAAACGTAATTGACATATCTTCAATCAATGAAACCGTTTCATCACTCAACTCATTGTCGACATCATTGATCACAAGCTCTGTGGTTTGTGTAATGGTCGTCTGACCATCAAATACATCAAAAGTAACATTAAAAGTTCCCTCCTCAGACGTATCGACAGCCCAAGTGCCTTCCACACTTTTCTGAATTTCAATGCCGTTAACGACAACCTTACTAACCGATAATGTATCCCCATCGACATCCACAGCGTTAGAAAGCAAAATTTCTTCCGTCAAGAAATAAGGCTCATATTCTGTTGCATTTTCTAAAATTGGAACATCGACATTCGGTTCATCATTGACGGCAGATACATTGACTGTAACCAATGCACTGTCAAAGCCACCATTCCCATCCGAAATTGTATAATCGAAAGAGGTTATCCCATGAAAATTCTGTGCTGGCATAAAGGCAAGATAATGCCCATTTTCACCGTTTTTAAGAATAACCTCACCGGCACCATTCCTTAAGACAATCGACTGGTCAAGCTGAGCATCTTGTCCATCAACCGATACAATGGAAAGAGTGTCATCATCCAGATCGCTATCGTTATCCAATACAAAGAGAGCAACGCCTTGGTCTTCCAAAGTTTGCCCATCAGGATCATCCACTGCATCTGGAGCCTGATTGCCAAGATCACCCTCAAAAATCAGATTCTCAATACTGTATAATTCGTCGGTGCCTTCATCGCCATTACTGGCATTGTTATCAATAACTGTATAATTATTCTCACCATGAGAAATTATGGTATAATCGCTTTGCCGCCCACTATATATGGCTGTATCGTAACCTTGATCTCCATATAATGTGTCATCACCAAGCCCCCCACGTATAAAATCATCTTGGTGTCCGGCTTCAATAATATCATTTCCACTACCGGCATCAATTTGATCAACTTGCGTGCCGCCTTGAATGGTGTCATCACCTGCACCAGCGTCTATCGTATCGAAACCATTGTTGCCATTAAGTGTGTCATTGCCATCACCACCAATGAGATGATCGTTTCCCGTATCACCCGTCAGATTATCATCACCTGCGCCGCCATCAATATAATCATCGCCTGCGTTACCATACAGCGTATCGTTTCCATCATCACCGTACAGCCTATCATCGCCAGAACCGCCATAAATTAAATCATCACCTGATAAACCATAAATTGTATCATTTCCATTTTTACCTTCAATGATATCCGGTTCTTCTGTCCCTGATATTGTATCCGCCCCCGGCGTCCCCATTCCATCGGGTAAAAAGAAAATAGTATAGCAACCTGGAATATAAGGATATTGGGACATAGCAGTCTCTCTCAATAGATGATTAATACACGGCAATAACTCGCAATAAAATGTCTACATTTTAAAACAATTAAATGCAACAATGTAATTTATGGTAGTTTCTCACTCTATCATAAAAGAAAGCTTTTCGGCCTTCTCAGTCAACTCAAATTGCCAAAGTCATATCCTATGACAATAGGGTTTCAATAATCAAACTTTGAAAACAAGGATTATTTCGTTGCCCAAATGGGCAACTTTCAACATGACTTTTTGTGCCCTAAAACACCAAGTGCGGTATTAATTGCCTTAGCATGGCTTCCGGCTTGAAGTTACTCAAACTAAGAGATATCCTACGTTTAACGATTAAAGACGCTCTACCTCACACAATACTATTTAGGTCGACGAAGCTTCGAGAGGCAGGGGCCGGAGGTTCAAATCCTCTCTTCCCGACCAACATAACCCATTGGTAAACCAAGGGGTTTTTGTTTATCTAATATATGCAGCTTCCTGAAAATCTAGCCCGTAAGTGCACCGTAAGTGCAGCCTGACAAAATTTTTCCTATGTTCCGCTATGTGTATCATAAGAAAACAAAGCGACTATCTAAACTCACAATAGCGATAATCAGAGTTCTAATGTCCTTTGTTGGTAATGCAGTTTTCTTTATCTCGCCCCAAACGAATATTTAGTTCGAGAATTGCCTCTTCATTGTAAACGCAAGTTTTGAATTGTTCATCCCAAACGCCGCCTGCATCCAAGCAGGAATCCAACACAAAAAAACTTTTCAGATAAAAACCTGAAAACATGCCGATTACAAAAACCGCCCCCCATAAAAAGAATCTAGATAGTCGCTTCAATTCCATCTCCTTGTGCTAATACTTTTTAGGTAAACCTTTGGGGCGAAATTTTTTGCAAGTTTGTTCACATGATTGATTGGGCCATGTGCTCGCTCCATTTCTTCCCCAAATATTGGCTTTTTGATCTTCAAGACTATCCCTGTCAGGATCACCTTTCTCATATTTACCAAACATCTCGCGTGCTCCGCTCATGATATCTGAGGCGACTTTACCATGAACATCACGTTTACTAGCTTCACAATTTGCTTTGCAAAGGAAATTAAAAATCGAAAATTAAACTGTGGGCATTGGAACTTGCCCAATGACGAAAAAACTGATGACAATAGTCAAAACTGTTAAAACAATAACACTCACAGCATCTTTGAACTCGCCTTTAATCAACTTAGACACAGACAATACAAAGTTTATAAGCAAGCAAAGTATGACACCTGCGCCAAATGCTGTTGCCGTATAGAAATAGAACTCAATTTCTTGCCTAGATAAAAAGAGGCTTATGCCTGCCAGCAGGAAAAGAAGTGCATTTACAATTCCCGAAAGAATCAAAGCCTTATTCATTATTTCCCCTCAAGTCGTATAGGATAGAAAACACTCTATATGGCCCTGGTGCAAGGAAACCGGAAATAGGATTATACTGTTAGGGCGGGAACATGGCCTATTACAACAAGACTAATCAAGACCACGACAAGGGTACCCAAAAACATAAACACAACTCCTACTAAAAAAAGAAATACAATTCAATCTTATATAGAAAAAGAACTTATAGTATTCGCTTTTGCGTGCAAATGACCGTTGGGTTCATTTTTCCATTCTCCTGTAGTCAACATAATTAACTCAGGAGACACACTCCACTCTTTCCGTACAGATCCTGTTTAAAATCATACACTGGCGCCAATAAAAGCCAGCAGAACCCAGAGAGCTCCAATTGGAAAAAAATAAAGAAGAAAATTTTTAACCGCATATACAGGTTCATTTACCCTCAAACAACGTATAAAGCTCCATGTATTCACAAGCGTTGCTAAAGCTAATGAGAAAAAAGTAAACAAACCTGAAAAACGAAAAAAATTCTTACTATGCCATACATCAAATACTCTCAGTCCAAGCTCAAGCCCACTGAGAAGCCCAAACACAAGAGCAATTCCACAAAAAATAAGACTTACCTTGAATGATTTTGGCACAACATTTCTCCTTCGCCCTAAAGCGCAGTTGAGCACAGGGTAATCCCGTGCTCAACTCAAATATGACAAGGTTAGGTTATTTTTATCTATCATTGCCCAGCAAGGTATAAGGAATGATATCCTTAACGGTATGGCCAATGCCTTCTCGAATGAACCTTCCAATCTTTTTCTGGTTCATATTTCCCGTCTCCCAACGAGGAGCATTTGTATAGTTATAGGTTCCACGTAGTTCTGGGTCTGTAACCAATTTGCCCGTGTCACCATCATATATAGCTTCTCGTCCATCAGGGTTCACAAATTTACGCTCAAGTTTCCCCCGACCATTACCGTGAAACTTGTTTTGCCATGCAGGCAACTCTTCCCAACGGCTGCCAAATTTTCGGGCATCGTTCACATTGTCTGGAAGATAAACATTTTTGGCGTCCCGGTCCTCATAATGCCATTGAAACGGCTTCCTCTCTCCTCCGAAATAGTAGCTGCTATTGTTGGCAAAGCGATCTTTATATCCATCTGCAAAAGCAGGCAAACCGCTGGTCGGGTTCTCCTGCTCGTACCCGGAACCAACGGTGTACTTTAGAATATCGCCACCTAACGTTTGAGAAAGATATTCCATTAACTGCGGTGTCTGCGCACTGAGGGGAATAACAATCTCATCTGGCGTGACATGGGCAACCATTGTGTCTTGCCCATGATTTTGACCATTAATTCCGATCTGATTGGCGGCTTTACCTTCTGCCGCTAGTGCTTCTGGCGGGGGATTGTCATACAGATTTTGAAAACCTTGGCGGACCATATCTACGTAAGCCGGGTCTTTTTTCTTCCAATATCTCGGGTCTTTCATTAGCTCTCGCAGACGCGCGGTTTCATGTTCCTCATAAGCTTTGGTGAGTTTTGCCATTTTAATTTTCTCCAATAAAAAAAGCGGCCCCTTCTTTCACGAAAAAGAAAGGGCCGCTTTGGGTTATCCTGACGAGACGAAGGAGGGGGCACTTACACCTCTCCTGTTGACTCAATGTTGAAATAACCTGAATTATTGGTTTGGCAAGACGGCAGAGAACAAAAGGTGAAAATTATTCCAAATTATCTTGCAGAGCGTGGGCGATCTATTGGCAATCTGGATTTGAACTTTAAAATTGTCCCTTTTGGTTACACAGCTTTCCATTCAGCCAAGGTCCTGAGATTCACAATCAATTTCCCTCAAACAAAGCCAATTCACATTAGGACAGGAATTCAAACAAGTTCATTTTGCTCATGGAAACAGTCACATTGTAGCTCGCTTCCAAAAGCACTTGTAGTTGTTCTTGTTCTGCGATCACGGCAGCCAGATCGACGTTTTTGATATCCCCGATCATGGCATCCAGTGTCAGTTGATAGTCCAGTTCCATATCAATTTCCCTTTCAAGATTTGATGCCGTTGTTGAAAGGCCACTTTGCACGACCAGTAATTCATCTAACGCGTCATTTATCAGATCATACGCTTCAAGCAATGCATCTTGATCCGCAGGCGATTCCGTCGCATTTGCTGCAAGACTAAGGGCACGTATGGACTTTTCAAACCCGCTTTGCGACGCCGTCACCCCATAAGTGATTTTGTCATTATCTGAGGTATAAAAAGAAGCTTCCTGTTCGTCGCCCTGATAATAATCGTAACTTTCAATAGACGGGTACGTTTGGGCACTATAGGGCGGATCGGACACATCAACAGGTGGCATTGCCGTATTACTGCCACCAAATAAGTAACGCCCACTCATTTGGATATTTGCCTGAGAAACAAAACTGTCCAGCGCCGCTTGTGCATTTTCATTTAAAGCAGCACTTTCTGCCGTTTCGCCGCTAATCGCACTGCTTAAGGTCACCTGAAATTGCGCCAAAATATCGACCATATTACCGACAGCGCCATACATAGTATCAACACGCGCCGCAATTGTTTCTGCATTTGAAACCATATTGTTGGATTTTTCCAAATCCCCTTCCAGCGCCTTGAGGATAACCGTATCGCTTGCAATATCCTTATAACTATCCGACACAAGTTCAGTCGAAACCTGCATCTGAACGCGTGACAAAGAGCTTTGCACCTTCATCAGGCTATTTACCGCAAAATCATTTTGACCAAATGTGGAGACACGTGTCATGTTTTTTCCTCCCCTTTAGGCAACTGCGCTAATGAGACTGCTGAACATATCGTTCAATGTTTGAATGATCTGGGCAGAAGCGGAATACTGATTTTCCAATACGGTCAAACGTGCCGCTTCTTCATCCAGATTGACACCGGACTCATTTGATATATCGCTTGCTAGTGTTTCAGAAATTAATCCCTTGGTTTCCGCCTGCGTTTCTACACTGGAAACTTCCAATGCAAAGCTGGACAAAAGCTCGGCTGAATAATCTGCCAAGGTTAAAGTCGTCGCCCCCATTGCACCGGCATCAGCAAAGTCGATTGTCGTATTCATTGCTTCTTGCAAGGCCAAAGCAACCGAGGCATCCCCGCTTGTTAAAGCCACATCACCAACACTGAGTGTTGCATCCTGGCTCAATTTACCACAAGACAAGAGACTGGGATCATCCAGCAAATCATCACGTACCTTGATGGATCCAGCATCATCCCCAACGAACAAATCGTTCAGCCCGAAATAATCACTGACACCCTGCGCATCACTGCCCACTTCACTATCCATTTCGGACAAGGCAATGCCGAGATCGGGATCATCGGACAAAATTGTCAAATGCCCATTCGCATCAATGGACGCAGAAACACCCGCAATTCCGTCCAATGCCGCCGTCAGATCACTGACCGTTGCATATGTGGAAAGGTCCAGATCCGTTACCGATTGCGTTTCACCGTCTGCATCACTTAAAACAATACGAAATGTCCCACTGGCAGAAAACGCATCACTGCCATCGACAACTTCCTGTCCTGTTATGCTGTTTTGTGGTGGAAAAGACGTTCCTGTATTCAGAACAGCATTCAAGGTATCAGCAAGTGCGCCGGCCAGTGCATCTAATTCTTCCTGTCGCGCGGGGATCGTTTCATCACGCAAATCAACCAAAGCGCCGATTGTACCGCCGGATAGTTGATTGGTGACATCGCGACCATCCAATGTAATGTCACCAAAAGATGTTGCCGCATTCACATTGTTTGTCGATTCATAAGATAATTCGTGTGCCCGACTATCAACAAGTGGCAACCCACCTGTCGTATAAACATGAAGTTCGTTGGTATTGGTTGTAAAATAGCTGACATTCATATTTTCACTGACCGTCAGCAAAGCTTGTGCACGTGCATCTTCCAAAGCAGATGTATTTTCACCTAACGCTGTTTTGACGGAAATTTCACGGTTTAGATCTTCAATTTCAGTCAAAGCCTGATTAACCGTCGTAACCGCGTTTTCAATATCACCATCCACATTTTCACGTTGCTGCTGCACGTCCGAAGACAATTCGTTTAAGGTGGATGCCAATTGATCGGCAGCATTTAAAACTGTGTTTTTTACGGTTTGGCTTTCTGGTGTGACACTCAGGTCTGCAAGTGCCGTTTCCAGATCCGTAATCAAATCCGCCAACGCCGAGCCGCTATCAACCGCACCGTATTGATCTAAAAGCTGTGATAAATGATCTACTGTTGTTTGCGCATAAGTGGTTTGCGACACCGCTGAGACATAAGACTTAAACAGATTTTCATTCACATACGCCGATACAGAAGACACACCAACACCGACCGCTGAACCGTCCGAATAGGTTGTCGCCGTATTCACCCGTTGCGCGCTGTAGCCTTCAACATTGGCATTCGCAATATTAGTCGATGTAATTGACGATGCATATTGTGTTGCATTTAAACTGCTGAGGGCAGCACTGTATGCTGATCGTATGTCCATGATTTATCCTTCCTGCGATCCATTCAAGTTTGTTAGATCAAGCGGGATGTCGTAATATTGGGGCCATATTGTGCAGGTTCGGAACAACCGTCTCCCCCATAAGATGTCGCATTGTCTTCATGATGGCGTCGCCAGGCCTGCATGCCGGCTTCAATTCGGTTGGCACTACGCACCTTAGCCACGGTCAACAATTGCGCGTTAGTCTGCATGACCTCTTTTAAGTAATCTATTTTATCGCTCAAACGCGAAAATGCGTTCTGGCGTTTACCATCGGCATTTTTCAATTTGCTTTTGTAGTCCTGCCACTTGCGACGCAGCAAGAAAGACAAACGCCCTTTTTCATGTTGCAAGGATTGCAAAGTATGAATATTTCCAGATTTCAATGCTTCGTTTTCGATTTCAACGATCTCTGTCAAACGTTCAATCATACGATCAAAATCTGCCACGTGAGCGGTTTCTGAAATCACCTGCTGGGACATGATGTTTCTCCCACCATATAGGCAACATTGGCACGTTTATTGTGTGTTTGTTGCTTGATCTGTTTTTCCACACGGGCTTGTTCAGCACGTAAACCTTCACGCAAACGATTGACATCATCCATGAGTGCTAAAATATCACGTTGCTTACATAAACGAACGTCCTGCGGCATGTCAGCCAATTGTTGACGCACATTTTTTGCAGCTTCCAAAGCCGTCTGTGCCGTTAACTCTTCAACCCCAAAGACCGCATAGGCGCGTTGCAGAATACGTAAGTTTTCCCCGGAAATTTTCACATCCAACGCGAGTTCCGTTTGAGTTCTTCTTTTGGTCATTTGCCTATTTCCTTCCTTAACGTGTTGCGCTCATCAGGTCGTCAAACATATCTTTTGTCGTGCTAACAACTTGCGACGCGGCGGAATAGGCCTGTTGGGCGATGATCATATCGGTTAATTCTTCGGACGTATCCACAGTAGAACTTTCCAAGGCATAGCCCTGAATTTCACCAACACCGCCATAGCCCGGAATATTCAACGTGTAATCACCGGACGCAACTGTCATCGCATACACATTATTGCTAAAACCTTGTAACCCATTGGGGTTATTAAAGTTCGCCAACGGAATTTGATAAATCGCCCGGTTTTGGCCGTTATCGAAAACAGCAATCACCATCCCGCTTTCATCCACATAAGCCTGTTCAAATTCACCAAAACGTAAGCCGTCTTGTGAAACCGATGTGATGGAAATTGTCGGATCATCGCCATTTTCACTGGCAAATTGACTGAGACCGTCAGTGCCGTCCACAGTCCCCAGATCATAGGTCACAACACTATCTGCGGCCCCTGTAGTCCAGCCGGTTACACTGACAGTGACGGGATCTACCGAAGTTGAAGCCAGTGTACCATCTTCATTAAAAGTGATCGTCACGGGGCCACCCGCCGCTGTCCCCGTTGTTTGGGAGGTATCGGAACTCAAAACAGGATCGGAAAACGAAAGCGACCATGTGTTTTCCGCTGTTTTTTCCCAGCTATAATCAATTGTATGACTAACGCCTAGGCTGTCAAATACTTCGGAAGACGTGGTAAAAACTTCACCTATTTCGGCATCCGCTGGCAGATTGGCAACAATAGAGACATTTTCTGTCGCTTCTGCAGACCCAGCGACCGCATTTAAATTAATCGGTTCCAAACTAGAAACAGAACCATTGTTGCCATTGATATAATTCCCTTCGGAATCAACAGCCATCCCCTGCAAATAATATCCGTTCTGATTGACAAGATACCCATCTTCATCCGTCGAAAAACTGCCTGAACGTGTGTAATAAAACACATCTTCATCCGGCGCCCCCGTCACAACAAAAAAGCCATCACCACTGATTGCCATGTCAGTGGAGTTACTCGACGCTTCAATTAGACCTTGTTGATCAATATGTTGTTGCGCACTAACGACCACCCCCCCGGAAGAACTAGCCGAGGATGAATAAGGATCGGTAATCAGGGTTGAAAAATAAGCAGAACTTTCCTTGTACCCCACCGTGCTTGAGTTTGCGAGGTTGGTTGAAATGATCGACAGATTTGTACTTTGCGCATTTAGCGCCGACGTGGCGGTATAGAGGGCTGAATTGGTGCTCATGGCTTCTTACTCCTTGAAAAAACTTACGCAGATCAGACGCCGGGCACATAAGCCAGCGTGGATTTCGATACGGACACCCCATCCATTACAAGAAGAGTTTCCGTTCCATCATTTGCGATATTGGTGACAGTGCCCTGGACATATTGGGTCACATCCAGAAGTTCCCCGTCATCGTTATAGGCAGAGATGGAAAGAACATAAGGTGCGTCTTCGGCAATTGATCCATCATCGCTGGTGCCATCCCAAGTGAAGGTATGTACGCCTGAGGATGTTTCACCATCCACCGTGTAAACAACATTACCATCTGTATCCTGAACCTCCAGGACCACACTACTGGCATCACTGGGCAGATCATAAATCCATTTTGCCGTCCCATCAGAAAGTGGGGCGGTATCTCCAAGGGCGGTAATTTCTTCCCCCAGATAGCCATATGACGTATCGTTTTCGACAGACTGGAGGGAAACCAACAGACTGGACATGGTTTCATTACTTAACGTTTGTTGTTCCAGTTGAGAGATACCGATCAACTGATTGGTATATTCCGTCGTATCAACCGGGTCTGTCGGGTCTTGATTTTCTAACTGCGTTGCCAGAATGGAAATCCACATCTGATAACTTTCTTCTGCCGATGTCTGCGTCGTTGACGTCGTAGAAGATTGAACGGCTGAGGAGGCTGCAGAAACTTCACTCATGGTTTCACTCCGTGAATTCGAGTTTACCCCTTGGGGTGGCGTTACTCTTTCCACGGCTGATCCGACAAAAAACTGGCGCAAAAAAAACATCTTTTCAAAAAAAAGATGGCTAGCCCATTTAATCAATTGAAATTAAATAATTATTTTTTTGAAATAATCAGACTGCTGACAAAGTGTTTTTAGTAAATAATTGACCAAAATCCGTCATCCCGCACTTGATGCGGGATCCATTTAAAATCAATGGATTATATGTTACTCATTGAGCAAAGATGGATCCCCGATCAGAGTCGGGGATGACAACTTAGGGGCTTTGTCAATAAGCTGATTATTTCTTTGAAATAATCTTTTTCCTGTCCTCGTCAGACAGTTTTGTTAAGGCAGATTCAACCAGTTGAGTCATGATATTGAATCTCTGTGACATGACATCGGATGTCTGTGCAAGGTTCTGTTTTAAGATTTTTTCACGCATAACCGTACGCGATATTTCTTGTTTCAATTCTGTTTGCAGACTGTCAAGTTGGTTAATTAGTCTATCAAGTTTTGGTTTTCTCAAAGCATATTCTTGAAAAATAATCCGTGCCCCGTCATCGGATAACTCACGACTAATGCTTTCAATCATTTGAACTTCGCTAAAATCATTTTCCGAAGGCTGAGATTTTAATTCCCGAAGAGCTTGTGCAATCGGCAAGTTGCTATCCATGTAGCCATGTGTCACATACCAAGAAACCCCGAACACATTGAAAGCCAATGAGGCAACAAGCAACAGCTTGCTCCACATTGCTTTTCGCTTTTCTTGTTCGTTATGGTCCATTGGTAAACTCACCCTAAATATCCTGTAATTCTTTTACAAGGGAAGTGCAGAATATACAAATTTTGCAAACAAAAAAGTGTCTTGAGCCGGTTCAAGCCAACTATCCCATAGTCCGATCACAATACCTGCAGCAGCACTGGCCCCTAAAACAGCAGAGGGACGGGTGAAAAAGTTGATCAAACGATCAATTCGCCCAAACTGTAGTACTGGTGCTTTCGTAAACACCTGTGAAGTTCTGCGGTTTTCTTCAGCAAGAGCATGACGGGCCACATCTTCAAATAGACTTTCCATTGCATTTGGACTGGGGGCCGGAGCAGGATCCCCTGCTAAAACACTGTCCAATATCATCGCTTCTTCATGCATCAAAACGGCTTGTTCATCCGTTTCCAATAACAATAAAGCCTGTTCACGCTTATCTTGCGGCCATGCCGAAGGGGAAGCACCAAAAGTATCCAGAAGGTCTTGAAAGTCGTCTAACGTCATTCTCTCATCGTCTCCAACATTTCACCTGATGAATGTTTTAATATCTCGCGCAGCTTTTGTCTTGCTCTTTTCAATAATGATTCCATTGCATTGACCTTGATACCCAAGACCTGCGCGGCTTCTGCGTTGGATAATTCCTGCTGATAAAACAAGGCTAAGGCGGCCTGTTGTTGTTCGGACAATTTCGATGTCGCCTCTTTTAAAAGGCGACTGGTTTGTGATCGTTGGATCAAAGTCACCGCACTGGGGCTACGATCTTCAACTTCGGGGGCCGTATCCAAATCTTCCCCTACAGGGCGACGTTTAAAATCAATACTGCGATTAAGGGTCACACGATAAAGCCAAGTCGAAATCTGCGCCCCTTCGCGTTGCCAGTTTTCACGATTAGTCCACAATTTAAAAAAGACATCCTGTGCAATATCTTCTGCATCTGCACCTTGCTGCACCATTCGATAAGCAAGTGCATACATTTTCTCGAAGTAACGTTTTACAATTTCGCGATAAGCCAGTTGATCGTTTGCGACCACACGATCCATCAGGTCCGCATCATCCATGTCAGCCAAGGGAGCTGCCTCTTGCGATGTGGATACCTTTTTCACTTGATCTTGTGCCTTATCTATTGGCTCATGCCGCCCTTGGGCGCTTATACGTCCATTTAACGTTGCAGCGAGAAAGGTCATATCTTAACCCATAATCTGCACATTAGGCGACTGTGGGTTAAGAGCGGGTGCCGTGTTTTTCAGTCCACTACGGGGTGACTTTCCAGCAACCTCGGCCCAAGCGTCACGTACATTGCGAACAGCCGACAATAGACTGCGAAATTGGTTATCTTCAAACTTTTTTTGTGGTTGTTGTGAAATTCGAATAATGCTGGAACCGTAAAAGCTATCCAGTTTATCAAACAAAGGCTGGGAAAGGTCTGCCCGCAAGACCTGTTGCAAACCCAGCAGAATCCCATTTGCCTTGCTGATGGATCGCATCATATCGCCATGATGGTGGTTTTCAAATGCCTTGCGGGCATCGCTGAGATGACGCAAAACCCCGTCATATAACACAACAACATTGGAAGCCTGCGGCATTTTAGCGGCTGCCTTGTTATAGGCAGAAATCCCATTTTTTAAATATAAATCATTCATATTATGTCCTAATCATCACTTGAAGTTATGGCGTCCAGATAATCGGACAAGGCATTTGCCACAGCAATTTTTGCCTCCAGATTTGCATAATAAGTAATCAAGCGGTCTTCTTCTGATGCGGCTGCGCTTTCAATACTGGAAATTTCACTTGTTGCGTTACTTACTCTCTCTTCACGGGCGCGTTGGGCTTCGGTCAAACTGCCATCCACAATATTTGTGTAATCGTCCAATTCATTATACAGGCTATCTGCAAACCCTTGAGAAAACGAAATATTGACCGTTGAGCTTTCTGTTCCGGTAAAAACGAATACCATCCCGGCAAATTCGCTTCCGGCCACACCTGTCAAAGTATTCCCTTCTATTTCAAACAAGCTATTGTCATCATCGACAGAAACACCGGTAATATTACCTCCTCCATCGACCGAAATATCCAGTGCGTAACTCCCGCTTGCGATTTGCCCTTCGCGCGACAACACCATCAGATTTTCGTCATCGCTTTCATATTGAAATTCGAACATTTCGGCGACCACATCAATATTGTCGAGCAGAAACGCATCCAAGACGGTCTCATCTACTTCCAGTGCATTTTCACTGTCAAACGTAATGCCGAGGGATCCGAGTGAATAGGTCACACCATCGACATCCCATGTATCGTTCAAGCTGTCATAAAGGGAATTATTGACACCACGCAACACATCGTCGCCAAACAAGAGCGCATCCTCGCTCACATTACCGGAGCTATCCACATCCTGATGGATAAGAGCAAACTCCCGATAGGCATTATAAGCATCTACAAAAGCCAGAAGCTCTTCTTTTACGTCACTGTAAGAATAATCAAGTTCAAGTGTAAACGTCGCATCCTGATTGGCACTGTACAAATCAAGAGAAACACCCTCAATTAAATCATCAATTGAATTGGTGGAACGTTCAACCTGAACACCATCAACGCTTAAAATCGCATTCTGTACCGTTTGCAGTTCATTTTTAACGCTGCTATCCGTATTCAGAATCCCCAAATCCTGTGCAATATCATCTCCACTTACACTGCTAAGCGAGATTTCCTGTCCTGTTTCACTGGCACTCAGAACCAGTATGAATTCCGTGTCACTGACTTGCAGGATCGAAGCACTTACACCGCTTTCATCACTGCTGTCATTTATGGCGTTGCGAACATCTTCCAAGCTCATATCCGCTGTAATTGTAATATCAGCACTTGAACTTCCAGCCCCAAGGCTGAAAACACCATCCAATCCCAAAGCATCGGTTTCACTGGATTGTCTATCGCTGGAAATTTTATGGGCTGTTGCCAATTGCTGTATGTGAATTTCGTAACTGGTTGGTTCCGTATTTTCGTCCACAACAACCCCGAGATAATTACCGGGTGTCGAGCTATCATCGGAACTGAGATAAGCAGCACGACTTTCAAACACACTAGGATCACTGAGTGTACCTGGCTCGTTACGAAGCGCATTTAAGGTATCTTCCAATGTTTCCAGTAAACTGGCCATTTCAGAATAGGATGACAAGATCGCTTCATCTTCTTCCACACGAGCTTCCAGCACATAAGCCGGTGCAAGTTTCGCCTGAACCGCAGCCTCAATGAGAGCACTGCTGTCAAATCCTGACAAACCACTGATGTAGGTTGTTGAAGACGTTGTTACCAAAGTCGAAGAGACGTCATCTACCATATTCTAACTCTCATTCAAAAGGTACGGGCAAAAAGGTGCGGGAGATCTCTGGCGGGCATCGAAAGAGACCTCCCTTCCTTGAGGATCAATCGTTTAACGAAGCAGATCCATCAGGCCTTCTGGCAGTTGGTTGGCTTGTGCCAACGCCGCAATTGCCGCATCTGTTTTGACTTGGTTTGAAGCCAGTTGTGCCTGTTCAGCCGCAATATCGGCATCCATGATCGCCGATTGTGCGGCATCGATATTTTCAATCGAGGTATCTAGCATAGAAGCGCGATATTCAAATCGTGACATTTGCGCGCCAACATCCGCACGTGCTGAAGAAACCGTATCAATGGCCGCATCAATTGCATCCATCGCAGCCGCACGTGATGCGTCATCCGTTTCCACATCCAACGCATTGACAGCCAGCGTCGCCGTTGTCAAATCAGCCGTTGTCACACTTAATGTATCTGTTGATTCTGTTCCAGCCAGAAACAGAACGCCAGTTCCGTTACTAAAATTATTCGTCCCGTCCAACAACGCCTGACCATTAAACGCTGTTGCCGCAGTGATATCATCAATCTCGGTGACCAATGCATCAATTTCCGCCTGAATAAAGCCCAGTTCAGTCGCAGAAACCGTACCGGAAATAGATTGTGCAGACAGGGATTTCATTCGTTGTAAAATATCTGAAATCGAAGACATCCCCCCGTCTGCAGTTGAAAGAACCGACACACCGTGATCAGTATTGGTCCGGGCCTGTTCCAGTGTCGCAACATCTGTTTGCATCCGTGTACCGATCGCCAAGCCAGCAGCATCATCGGCAGATTTCGTAATGCGTGAACCACTGGCGATGCGTGCAAGGTTTTCCGTTTGCGCATCGGTATTATCATTCAAATAACGCAATGCGGTATTGGCCGCGGTATTGGTTGTAATGACGGGCATGGTCATTCTCCTTTTCTAGGGTCACAACGGGGGACCGATGGCCCTGCCCGTTACCTTCACATAGCGATTTTTCTCGCATACCCTTCTCACGCATGAGCTTTGAAAAAACTGGCGCACTTTTTTAATTTTTTTTGTAGGCAATTTTTTCCTATTGATCTCTTCGGGCGAAATAACAATAATGCCTGCGTCGAGCACAGAACTTGCTCGCACTCTAGGGCATCGCCTGCTTTTTATGAAAAAAAGCAGGAAATACAAAAAGTTGACTGCCACATTGTGGCTATTCCTGCGGTCATCTGGTGGATTATTACTACCGGACTTTGTCTAGGTGCGAGAATATGGACTTCAATGCATATTTTAATTCCGTCTTGAAAAACGGTTTTTCTTTTCTGGATTTAAATCTTCCGACATCTACAGAAAATGATATCACCAAACGCTATATCTCCAATTCAGAGAATATCGTCATTAAACATGCATTTAGTGAACAGTCCGGTACGGATGAACATTATATCATCACCGGTGACAATGGTGGATCCGTCACCCTACACAATGTCGCAAGAATCTCGACCGAATTTCAAGGGACGGCGCCCTCACACATTAACCTGACAAATGTCTCATCAGCAGATATTTATACAAATGCAGGCAGCGACATTGTTGAAATTCAACAAAAAATGCCCTCCATACATCCTGTCTCTCATACAATTAACGCAGGTGACGGGAATAATTTTATATCCCTGACAACATCCTATCCCAACTATAGCACAATCAAAATCACCACGGGTTTTGGCAATGACCGTATCTTAAGTACAGGATACAGCAATGACATCATCCTAAGCGGCGCGGGACAGGATATGATCATGGCGGGTCGCGGACATGATTTTGTAGATGCACAAGACGGATGGGACAGCATTATCTTTGACGGTAATTTTAATGATTACACCATCCATTGGACAGAAAATCAGAGCACCACAATCACAGATGCAGAGGGGAATTCTGTAGAAACGGTCAATGTAGAAGAGCTGATCTTTGCCGACCAGACATTTATTTTGCCTTATCAGCAATTGGTCCAACTGGATGAATTTGATCAACTTTACAATTATTTTAGTACATATTACGCCACGACCAATGACGAAGAGAGTAATCTCCCTACATGGCAATCCTATGATATTTCTTCTGTTTCATCGCAAAGCAGCCAATCTTTTACAATTGCAGACTGGTCCACTGCGGACTTATATGCCGATAACATAAGTACAGAAATTGAATGCTACGACAACCAATTTGATTTTTCGATTTACGAAGAAATAGATCATTTTGCATTTGAAGGTCGACCAGATAGCCAACTTCACGACTTTATACGCGATCATCTTCCCTTTGATCCACGTGATGCACTCACTCAAATGTTTGAACATGCACAAGCCGGACAAAGGTTTCTAGGCAGTGAACAAAACGATCAAATCCTCGGAACGTACGGAAATGACCGCTTATTCGGTGGAGATGGGCACGATTTTATGGCGGGAGGAAAAGGGAACGACCTGTTTATTGGTGATAAAGGCAATGACATCATGTTGGGTGGCGAAGGTATTGATACAGCCTTCTTTTTAGGGATGTCGTCCGATTTCCAATTTGATTTTGAACATGGCACCATGACAGACAAAAACGGTGAACACGGCATCGATTTTCTTAAATCAATAGAACGTCTTATTTTTCTGGATGCGGTTTATAAAATCACAACAGATAATCAAGTTGAATTGGTTGATCAAAATCCGTTCAAATTACTTGAAAGCGTTGATACCCCTCATCTGGAAATTATTGGCCTTCCCCCCAGACCGCCAATTCCGAACAATCTAGAACAAACCCTCCCACATCCGACAGCTGCTGAAATTGAAGCCAATCTAATGCGTGCCTATGAAAGCATGTCTCAACCAGATGATCATTTGGCAAAACCACCCGGCGTTGATATTTAGACTATAAACGTCTGACCTGTATTGAAAAAGTGGAGCATGTTTCACTCATTAAGACGGTTTGCCTTTCAAACTGGATCAGTTTTGCATGCCGTTTAACATCTCAATAGGCCAGTTTCACGTTATAGCGTATACTGCGTCCACCACCTTCGCTCTGCTTAAAAACTAACAAGTTTAAAGTTTACTAGAACCGCCAAATTACGGGTTGCTGTCGCCTTGGAACACCCGTAATTTTCATATATTTCTGCGCACTTATGCCCCTCCTTTAGCATACGAGCGGCTCAAACGTATTCACCCCTATTTCCCGTTATCTCATAGAGTTCCCCATGTGGATAATCAGCATGTGATTTCCGGAATCATCCATGCCTTGACTTGTCGGGCCTTTCCCCCTTCCACCCGTTCCCTAAAACTGGAGTATCCGTAATAATCAACCGCACGAATAAGAAAATAAAAACCCGAAATATGGTAAAACGCAAAGCACATTGATGCGAATGCAAATGATTCGCATATTGACGAAGCCCCTCTGCCTTCGAATAATCCAACACACAAATTGCTCTCATTACTTGAGCGGCAAAATTAGGTTTTATCCTCTTCTAAGAGGGTAATGCCGAAAGTCACTCGGTTTGCTCCATATGGATCAGAACGTTCGGCTTTTGGCATTAAGGTGGAGCATAGAATGTCTGAAAAAAAACAAGCCAAAAGTATCCGTAGCATCAAATCGTTGAAACTCTTGTTGCTCACTGGAACATTTCTGGCAATGACGGGTATAACGACAACAACGCATGCGGACGAAACAACGCAGACACAAGGCAGTCAAGAAACCGTGCTTGAACCCTTGATCGTACAGGGTGCTAGCTATGAAACGGAAAACACCGGTAGCTACACAAGTAATCTGGTCAGCGTTGGTGAAAAGGATGTTTTAACCGTTCGCGAAATCCCCCAATCTACACACGTTATTACACGTGACCGACTGGAAGACGGGGGATATACATCACTGGACACGGCCTTGCGCAAAACACCCGGGATTGTGGTTTTGTCAAATGATGATGGTCGATCCAGTATTTTTTCACGCGGTTTTGAATACGACAATCTATATTTTAACGGTTTGGCCGCACCACTTTCCAGTATTTATGGCACACAGCCTGATATGGCTATTGTCGATCATGTGGAAATCTTACGTGGCCCACAGGGACTTTATGGAGGGACCGGGGAGCCAACAGGCACCATCAACATGCGCCTGAAACAAGCACAAAAAGAATTTGGCGGTTCCGCATCGGTTTCTGCCGGGTCATGGGGGACTTATCGTGCTGATGCCGATATCACGGGGCCTCTTACCGAAAACGGTGCCCTGCGTGGTCGCCTTGTTGCTGCAAAATCTGAATCAGATGGCTGGGTTAAAGGCACCGACAATGGTGTTGAGCTTGCCTACGGAACACTTCAAGCCGATATCACTGATGCAACAACCCTGACGTTTAGCCTGAACTATATGGGGCGCGATGTTAAACCGTTTAACGGTTTACCGACTTATGCAGATGGAACGCTTATCGACTTGCCTGTCGATACAACAACCGGGTTTGATTGGAACGACTTTAACAACGATGTTAAAGATTACATCGTTGAACTTGAACACAAATTCAACGATGGTGGTCACGTCAAAACATCCCTGCGCTATGCAGATCGTTCTGTTGATTTTCTCTATGGTTTCTCCCTCGATTCAGCCGACCCAGACGGAAAGGTCGATAGGATGCGCTGGCTGGCTCGTGATTTTGAAGAAGACTCACTTGCCGTAGATGCCCATATCAGCAAGCCCTTTGACGTCTTGGATATGGAAGCCAACCTGATTATGGGATTGGATTACCGGGGCTACACCAGTGATATGAAACAGGGGCTGGCCAATATTAACGGTACATTCAACATCTTCAATTGGGATACATCCGCCGTTGCAAAACCAAACGTCACCTATTCGACAGATCAAACCACAGACAGCAGTCAGTATGGTGGTTACAGCCAATTTCGTATTTCTCCGTTCGAACCCTTAACCGTCATGGCAGGCGGTCGTCTTTCCTGGTACGAATCAGAAGTCACTAACAACCTGACAGGCGCCCGCACCAGCAAAGTCGATCTGGATGCCGAATTTACCCCTTATATTGGTGCAACATTTGATCTCAACGATAACTTTACCGCTTACGGGTCCTACACATCAATTTTTCAACCTCAGACAAATACAAAAGTCGGTGGTGATATCATTGATCCCCGCACAGGCAACCAGTATGAGGTTGGTTTGAAAGGGTCTACACTGTCAAATGATCTAAACGGGTCCGTCGCGCTCTTTCGTCTTGAAGATAAAAACCGGGCAGTCGATGATCCCAACAACGCAGGCTTCTCCTTGGCACAAGGCAAAGTTCGTGTTCAGGGGTTTGAAACAGAGCTCAGCGGTCGTCTTTTACCCGGCTTGGAAGTCTCCGCCGGCTATACCTTTACCACAACAAAAGATATGGAAACCGGGACGACCTTCAGTTACTGGACCCCTAAACATATGGTCCAGATCTTTTCCAAATATGATGTGGGAACTCACTTTAACGAAATGGACGGTCTTAGTGCCGGGGGCAGCCTCAAATATTTTGATGACTTCGCCGCAATTTCAGGCGGACGCACAATTAACGCGCCCAGCTATACCGTGGTCGATGCCTTCCTGAACTACAAACTAACCGAAGATGTAACTGCGATCTTCAATGTCGACAACGTTTTCAATGAAAAATATTACGAACGTGTTGGGTCGACAATGCTGTTCAACTTTTATGGCAAGCCTCGTACCTATGGCTTTAAGTTGAAGGCAGAATTTTAACAAAAAAATATCTAAGTCAGGATACCGGCAGACACCTGCCGGTATCTTTATATTCAGTTCAAATTAAACGGCACCTTAAAAACCATGAAACATTCCCTCACACCCTTTGCACTGAGTGCTGCCCTTCTCTGCTTTATCAACATCACCAACACACCGCCTGCACAGGCAGAAGTCCAACAAAAAGGTGCCTCCGTTATCCTTGAAGGAGTAACCCAATATGAAATTCAGTCCCCAAACCTTGACCTCCCTTTAAAGGTCTATGTGTTAAAACCGACACCATATGATCCTGCACAAAGTTATCCCGTTTTATATGCGTTCGATGCAGATTTAACTTTGGGATTAATGTCAACAATGAGCCAACATGTCTCGCGGATGGCAACACGTGCAAACCGTCGCCCGCCAATTGTCGTCACATTTGGTTATGGCAGCACAAAACTGGCTTTGAAGCGCCGTATCTTCGACCTGACCCCTCATGCTGAAAAATACAATCTGCCGCAACGGCCGAATGGCCAACCTTGGCCTGAGCTTGGAGGGGGAGATAATTTCCTGAACATCCTGATTGAAGAAATTAAACCCTTTGTTGAAAGCCGTTACAACATCGATAAAGGGGTGGAAACATTATATGGGCACTCTTTAGGGGGGCTATTAACGCTCCATGCTCTGATCACCAGACATGAACATTTTGACAAGTTTGTTGCCTCCAGCCCCTCACTTTGGTTCAACCCGCAAAAAACCATGCAAGGGCTAATCACCTTCCATAACGATTCAGGATCACCAACCTCAAAACAAAAAACCCCTTTACGTTTAAGTGTCGGGGGGCATGAGGAAAAACTGACACAATGGTCACAGCGTTATAGTAACAATGCTGACATGCGCCAAGAATGGCTTTTAAAAAACAAAATGGTCAGCAATGCCAAATCACTTTATCAGGCACTTAATCAAACAGATGGAAAAATCGCAGTTGAATTCGAGATTTATGAAGGTCTGGAACATACGCTAGCAGATGCCCCTGCCTTTCTACGCGCCTTGCAATTTGCTACAGCGGATAACGTAAAATAACACCACTTGAAATTAATATTAATTATCATTATTATTTATGGGAAGGATTTTATTCATTCTTTTGTTATGAAAGCAATAGAGCAAAAAGACGCCTATATGATCGCATCTTCACGTTATCTCAATAAATATGTCTCAAAAGGCGACCTGACCGAGAAAACCCTTTATCGGTCCATGTTCAGTATTACGCCTGTTATCCCAGAACAGGATAAAATGCTTCGGGGTAATGTTGACTTTTTCCGATTGCAAGAAGGTCTTTCTGTTCATTATTCAAATGCTAATGACCTCCAGGATTTAGAAATTATAAGAGAATGTCAGCCCCGCCTGTGCCTTTCGTTTTTCCTTGAAGGAAATATCGAAGCTTATATCGGTGACGACCCAATCCCCATGCCGGTATTTGATCAAAAAACTCAACTATGGCAACCCGTGGCTTCCATCTTCTCTCAGCGTAAAACAGAACTGTTTAAACGTTATGCCAAGCGCGGCAGTCATATCAAAAAGATCGTAATCTCTATCTCGCATGATTGGCTGAAAAAGTTCACCAATAATTCCCCTGAAATTGATGTCATTCGACAATTTGCAGATACACATCTGGCACGTACAAATTGGACCCCGTCCTCTCATGCTATTGCGATGGTGGAACAGATTATTGCTTCCGGTCATATGCCCGATGTCCTGCGCACACTTTATATTGAAAGTCGTGTCTTAATCCTTATTGAAGAAGCGTTTCGTCAACTTCTCAGCTACCAAGAACCCGAGCGTCTTAGCAATATACGCCCACAGGACCGAGAACGTTTAAAAACCGTTGAACAACATCTAAAAAGCCACCTTGGGCATCAAGTCTCCGCCAAAGAATTGGCAAATGCTGTCGGTGTCAGTATCAATTCCCTGCAACGTTTACTCACAAAAACATACGGTATGTCGGCATCAAAATTCATTCGCACCTTTATGTTGGAAAAAGCACGAACCTTGATGGAACGGGATGGAATTTCCATTGCCGAAGCCGCCTATCTCGCCGGATATAACAGCCCGGCAAACTTTGCCACCGCTTTCAAAAAATGCTTCGGTTTTTCCCCCAGTAACTTAAGCGATATCTGACATGTAAAACAGTCATTCATAGGTGATGTTTTTTTATATTTAATCCAAATGATTAGTGTTTAAATTGTAATTTCGAAGGAATGCTGTAAAACGCACACTCATCGAATGCCTGCTCCTCGCCCCCTTGCCAAAATATCAGGATGAAAGCTTGCGAGAGTTAATCGCTTTCTTAATTAAAATACAAAAATAGGGGGCAATTCGTTGCCGTCGGGGTAAATAGAGGTCTACAATAGCGTCTCTGACAACACCTTTTTTTGATCTCGACAAAAAATCGGGATGAATTTGGATAAGAACAGGATAAAGCCTAATATCATAAAAAAAGCGGCCCCATCGTAACTGACTTCAAGTGGCAAGGGATTGTTGGGAAAAACGGGTAAGATGCGCAACCCTGTTGCTGTAATCATACAGATCAGTGCCGCAATCATACGTTTGGGGACGATGAGGTCAAAGCCTGAATGACGTAAGCCTGCGATTGTGAAAACCATCAAAATGGCTGTTCCGATTGCTCCGATTGCAAAGAAATGACGCAGATCCGTAGCAGCCCCTAATTCCCAAAAGGCATTTACCCCCATCCCAAGACAGCCCAATGCAATCCAGAAATTGGCCACATATAGAAATTGTACATAGGGTTTAAACAAGACGCGTCCGACATGAAAATCCGATAACCTGTCCATTAAGGCAGCTCCGGCGGCCAAGGCAAACCACCCCATGATAGCTGTTTCAGGTATGATAAGATCCGCAGCGGCAAAAAATAAAAAGGTCACGCTGGCGAGGTTGCGTCGATAAGGGTAAGGGCGAAACAAGCTGTCTTGATCGTTTTGTTCATCCAAGGCGAGACGGATCACCACCATTGAAATCCGGGTGGATGTAATGATAATCCCGAAAATAAGGGCATAGACACCACCCAACAAGGCACGTCGTGAAAGTTCAAAATCTTCACCTATTCCGGACCAACCAACGTAAACGGCGATTTGTGCCCCGATAAACAGACAAATCATGGGAATAAAGATATGATGACGTTTACCGCCTTCTTTCATCAAATGGGGCAGCGTATGCCACGCCAGTATAAGGGGAAAGGCCACATTAATCAGTCCAACCAGTAACAATGGCAGAAGATCAATCAAGGCGACTGACAGCCGTCCTAAAATCCATAAGCCTGCATATAAGGCCAGTCCGCGTCCTTGTAAATGTGTCGCGCCTGTCCATTCAGGAATAGCGGTTAATAAAAAACCGGCCAAGGCAGCGCCACCAAAACCAAAAATCATTTCATGGGCATGCCAATCTGAAAGAGATATCACTTCTGGTGTGAGGGCAATTCCTTTTAAGACCAGCAACCAATAGGTCAGTAACCCAATTGCAGATAGGCCAGAGAGAATAAAAAAAGGTCGAAACCCCCACTGAAAGAAAAAGCCAAAGTCTATTTTCATCCGGCTTGTTCCTCATTCATTAGGTCAAAGGCATTGCGCACGTCATTTTCTTCCAAGAGTTGGCCCACCCGTTGATAGACAAAGCTGTCGGTTCGTTGTTCAAAAGGCATATCTATTTTAATTTCACGAATAATACGCCCCGGTTCCGGTTTGAACACCAAAAGGCGCGAACTGATGCGGACGGCTTCCAACAAATCATGGGTGATAAAAACAGCGGTTAAATCATTATCGCGAATTTGTTCCATGACAAGATCTTGAAGTTCGCGGCGTAAACCGATATCCAGTGCGCTAAACGGTTCGTCCAGTAATAACAGATCGGGGGAGATCGCCAACGCCCGGCCAATGGCAACCCGTTGCCGCATACCTCCGCTGAGTTCATCAGGATATTTTTCCAGATCATCCGGGGTGAGCCGTAAACGTTGTGCCATTTTTTCTGCAGCGGTCCGTTGTTGGAAACGCCCGATCCCACGCGCTTTTAATCCCATTGCAATATTTTGCCAAGCCTTGCGCCACGGCAGTAAACGATCTTCCTGAAAGACCATAGAGGTACAGTCAAATTCGTTTTTGATCTTTCCTTCACTAGGGTCAAGCAATCCTGCGCATATGGATAATAACGTCGTTTTGCCACAGCCGGAGGGGCCGACAAGTGAGACGACCTCTCCTTTTGTGATATTCAAGGAAATGTCCTCCACCACATTGTCGAACATATATTTATGGGTGATTTGGGATAAGGAAAGCATTATTTCATCCCCATCTGTGTTTCATCTTGCCGCCAGGATTCGAGGTGGCGTTTCAAGGGTTCCAGAAACAGATATTCAAAACCCAATAACAAAATAACAGTTGCCATGATCCAACCCATTGCGGTTGCGGTTTCCAGATTAACCCGGGCCAAGGCCATGCCGGCCCCGATGCCTTCGTTGGTTGCCAGCAATTCTGCCATGATGGTGACTTTCCATGCCATTCCCAAGGCCGTGATCCATGCGGGAAACAGATAAGACAGGATATGAGGTAGGTAAAAGTCCCATAATTTCATGGACAGTGGGACATTGAAAACCGTACTCATATCCAAAAACCGTCGGTCAAGGGTGCGTGTGCCTTGTACAGCAGCGGCAAAGGTTAAAGGCAGTGTTGTCACCACAACGGTAAAAACTGGGGTTGCCCCGCCCATCCCGAACCAGAGCAACGCCAGTACGATCCATGAAATCGGCGGCACTCCCATCAGAAATGTCACAATCGGGCGGGCAGCCCGTGCGGTTGTCATGGACAGGCCTGCTAATATTCCCAACGCACTGCCAACCACAACTGACAGCACAAATCCGCTTAGTGCCCGTGATGTTGTTATAAATACATAAGTCCAGCCGTTTTCCTCTTTCAATGCAGCCCATAGGGCATGGAAAGATTCAATCGGTGTGGGCAAAATAAAACTGCCGTAAAGGGTGTTCCCAAACTCCCAAAGCGCCATAAGCAATAATAGACTGCTTATGGCGCCCCAGCCCCCCCAGATATAATGAAGGCATGCCTTAAAATATGTCATCAAATGTTGTGCGTTCCCTAAAGCCCGAGATAGAAATCAGCATCCGGTAGTTTACCGCCGATAATTTTTGGTGACAGTTCGGCCAGACGTGTGAAGAAAGCTTCGATCTCTGCCTTGGCATCCAGTGCCAATGTGGTTTCAAGATTGACATAAGGCATGGAAAGTTCCGTCACGGCGGCCTTAACACCCAAATGGTCTTCTGCAATGACACCTGCATCCACCGGGTTGTTTAACGCCCATTGTGAGGAACGAACACAATCAGCCTGCAATGTTCTTAAGACATCCATATGTTTGTCTGCCAAATTAGAATTAACCAGCAAACCAGCCTGAGGAATACGGGCCGGACCATTGGTGGCAACGCCCCATTCCTGTTGAATGTTTAGGACGCGGCGGACACTGCGGGCATTCATTTTACCTTTCAGAATAGTCGCTGTTGCAGCCGGTTCCGGCAGAATGACAATATCGGCCTTGCCTACCATCATCATCTGAACGACTTCCATCGGGGTCGTTGCATAAACCAGATTAAAATCTTTGCCCGGCTTCATGCCTGCCTTGTTCGTAATATATTGGAAAACCAGATCGGGCATATCGTTTTTAAACGGCATGGTGACCGTTTTACCGGCAATGTCTTCCAGCTTGGACACTGTGTCATCCGACGACATCATATAAAGCAAGCCCCATGTCATAATATTGAGCATGCGAACGGGTAATCCTTTGTTGTAAAGGTTCGCGCCCACATAACTTGGAACACCGCTGACTTGCATATCCCCGGATACGATACCGGATCGCAGTTGATCCGGTGTGCGCCATGCCTTAAACGACAGATTATCGACCAAGGCACGTGTTTTGCCTTTTTGTGCCAAGTGGGCCAAGGCAACGGACGGCCCGACAGGTGGCCCCCACAAGGTTAAATCGTGTAATTTTTCGGTTGCCCCAAAGGCAAGGCCCGGAAAAGCACCGCATGTGAGAGCTGCGGCACCGACCCCTAATAATTTACGACGTGAAAGTTCAGTCATTTTCAATATCCTTGTTTAGAAGTTTGCAACAGCGCGCACGTAGAATGTCCGCCCGGGTGCATCCACAGCCGCGCGGGCCGTATTGGCAATATGTTCCCCGGTGATGTGTTCGTTATATTCTTTGTCAAATACGTTATCAACGCCGAGACTTAAGCCAACCTGATTGTACAGCTGCACACCGCCATAAAGATCAAGCGTGGCAAAAGCACCGGATGTACCATCTGTATCCATACCTAATCCGGTTGTCGCATCATCATCCAATCGGGATTGGCGACCTGAAAAACGTAATTTTGATCCGACATTCCATGTGCCGATGACATCCAGATCATCGGTGTAATCAACCAGCCAATAGGTTTCAAACGGGCGAACCTGATAAAGGGGACGATTATCACTGTCATTATCGCCATAGGTATAAGTGGCTACCAGCCGTGTGGCCAGATTGGTATTCACATTCCATTGTACTTCGGCCTTCGCCCCGATCAGAGTGGCGTCCACGTTGCGTGAAATGGTCGCATTGTCAGCCAACAACACACCGGATTGCCCACGTGCCTTGTCGTATGTGATGAAATCACTGACTTTGTCATAGTAGGTGCTGAAGCTTGTTTTCCACGCGCTGCCTTGACCGTTGGAACGTTGATAATCCTTATATCCGCCCCCTTTGAATTCAAGACCGATCTCGGCCTTATGATGCTTTTCAGGGTCCAGATCAGGGTTCCCGATCCAGCGGTTGGCGGAAGGACCGGACAGGGCATGCCAGCGTTCCTTGTTATCGGGGGATCGAACCATACGACCGACTTCCCCAAACAACATGCCATTGGACAGATCAATATCCTGTTCCAGCTTCATTTTTGCGCTGATGTTATGGTCTGTAACTTTGGCATCGGTTGCCCCGTAATACATGCTATAAAGGCTCATGGCACTGACGTTGAAAGGCGCCGGGTTCCCTGCTGGTGTAATATCGGCCTTGGTGGCTTCGGCATTACGATAATCATATCGCAGGCCGAATTTGGCCCGTGTTGAGTCACCTAAGTTCGTTTCGCTATCGCCCCACAAACTTGCAACCGTTTGCTCCACATCGGGAAAACGATAGGAGTTGATGACATCGCCCAGCGTCACATTGTAGCGGGTTGCCTCGTGATCATCTTTTTTAAGAGAGATACCAACCGCATTGGTGAAACCATTTGTTTCAAAACGCCCGGATGCACCGCCTTCGTACATGCGTCGATCCGTCTCCACCCGCAATCGGGCACCTGTGGCATCACGTACCGTGTAGTTATCTGCGCGTCTCATCACATCAATTGCGGAAAAATAAGTCTGTACTTCCTCAAAGCCACCCACATCTTTAAAGGTTAAAAATGCTTTGCCAATATGGCGCTCGGTTTTATGAGGATCCATTGCATGGTGGGGTTGCTTGTCATCATCAATGTGATCCATGACACCGATAAACTTAAGTTCTGTGGTTGCGTTCGGTGTTAAGCCCAGAACGACCTGGCCCAGTGTGCGTTCGTACCCAAAATGCAGGTCATTGCCATTGCGGTCTTCATAATTGCCCGCATCATCGCGGCGCAAACTGCCCATCACGAAACCAGCCCCGCCACGTTGCGCAGCTTGGGCAGCCCCTGTTTTAATGCCGCCGTCATATCCCAAGGACACTTTTGCCGTTTTTTTTGCCGTCGCTACCTTATCAGCTGCGCCGGGTGTGTTTTCAACCGTTCCCTGTTTGAATTGATGTTCTGCCCGACCCATAATGTGATCCGGTGCCGTAATAATAGGCGGCGGCCCCATATGGACATGAGACTTCATTTTTGTTGTGTCTACGTAAGGAGACTGCGCATACCCTTGCGCCGATCCCAAGGCAATGGCACAGGTTGCCATCGCCCAAACACTACGGTGCATCTTCAGATTAATCTTAACTGACATTTTGAATCCTCACATTAGGCAAAGTTCAACCGTTCACCCAATAAGCCCTTATGGATGTTGATAAAAATTGAATATTCACGATAACTCGTTCGGGATACTAATAATGCGAATCATTATTAATGTCAATTGACGTTCGTCAATTTGGGACGTAAATATCCACTTTCACCTTTTTTGTTTTGTGTTACATCGGAAGATGGAATTGTGCAGAAAACCAAGCTGAGACCAAAAGCCTATAGGACAGTTGGGTATAATTATATTTACATCTAAACATTAATAGCGATTAAACATACATTGTGCCGTGCCATGATGTTTGATTAATTTCTTGATGAAATGTCATGGCAGCCTTACTGCCTCGACGTTTTTTTATGAGTTTTCCAGAACTTCTTCTGCATGATCGACTGCCCGCGAAAGATGATATCGTTCGCCATTGATCTTTACAAACATCTCATCCAGTACCAACAAATTACACCGGATAGACATCATCACAGCAAGAGGAATAAAAGATTTGCAGCGTTGTATTTACCCCAAGAGTTCTTGCGTTCCTTCCGGGGCTTGTAACAATCCACGATCAATTGCGGACAAGATTTTGCCCTGACATAACGGTTTTCCCAAACTACGCCAGAGAACCCTCGCCAGATCTGTTCGATTGATCCGCCCATGCACTGCTGGGCTTTCATATAAAGTCCCCTGCCCGGTTGCTGGATCGTTGATTAACCCGCCGGGGCGTACAATGGTGTAAGAAAGTCCACTTGCTTGTAAATATTCTTCAGCCTTGGTCTTTTGTGTCAGAACAGGCCCAATCGCATCCAACAAGCGTTGACTGGCAAATTCCCGGCTATTACCGCACCCTAGCGAACTGACCAGTAAAAAATGTTGGGCACCGTCTTTACAGGCTGCGTCAATAACAATGACATTTCCTTTGTAGTCCACATTATCCGGACCACCTAAAGTACTAACGCCAATCCAGTTCGAATGTGCCGTGGCAATGGCATTTTCAACCTGTTTTGAGTTTAAAGCATCGGCAAAAGCCACTTGCACACCCAATGCCAACAATTCACTTGGGTCACTGTCGGGTCTGATCACGCCAACCACATTACGTTCCGCCTCTCTGGCAATTTTTGCCAGTTCAAATCCGGTGCCCGTGCGGGCACCGAAAATGACAATATCAGCTATCGTCATATCCATTGACCTAAGCCGCCTGTTGACTTAAACGATCACGCAACGCATCGAAACGCACGATCTGATCATCCAAAAGTTTGCGCTTTTCATCACGACCAACATATACCTTAAACATCGCTTCGCCTTCCTCATTCATAAACAGAATGGCGCAAGTATCCATTTTCATAAATGGACGTTTAACAAAGTGAATGGATTTGCAGTGCTTGTAGCGCAAATGTCCGCCAATCGCGGTATGCCCTTCGAAATTAAAGAACTCACCCGCTGGTTTTCCGGCCGGAACCGGCGCTTTGCTTTCCAGAATAATATCTTTGGTATGAACCAAAAACGTGACATCCCCCCAATGGGTCAGATCATCCATCACATCCACAAACGCGGCCCCGTCCACACTGACCTGATGACCATCGGGTAAACATTCCAGAACATCCCGTGTGCTGAGTTGATGATTGGCGGCAATGGCTTCTAAAACACCATCCTGACTTTTTGCCAGTTTTTCACGTAATTTTGCCAATTGCGCAGTCTTCGTATTATCATCAAGCATATTTCTTTCCTTTCTCAGTAAATGCAAAACGGGGTTTTTCCGCTTTATTTCCATCTATAAACACACCGATTAGTTCAAAAAGGCTGCCAACCAGATTGCAATGCCAGAACCAACCGGGTGTCTTCAAAACGGCAACCGTCCCACTCAGGCTAAGCAGTCCCGCCTGTTGCCATTGTTCAAATAAGGGATACAAGGCTTCTGCCAGCCCCGGTGCGGTGCATCGTTCCAGTTCATTCAGATCAAGACGCCCCCCTTCCAAACTGCCCATAATCAAATCACGGGCATGGTGATGGCGTGCTGCCGGCAACATCATCGCAAGGGGTTTTTCACCGTTTGCGATGCGTTTTTGATAAGAAATCCGATCACCATCAACCACATAACGCTGTCCGTCCAGCAAACCACCTGCCCCCGATCCATAGGCAATGCAATCGGCACCCGCCTTCACCAGTTGATTATAAAGATTGCGTTCACGTGTGTTTGCAGCCCAGTGCGCCTGATTAAGATGGCGCCAACCAGCCTGTTCAATAATCTTCAACCCAGCCTGATACATTTGCGCCATTTCAGAAAGCGGAGCTTGCGCGGGCAAGGCGCCCTTTTCAATCGACATAGCCAACGGCCCTTTATCGTGAACTGTCAGGCAATAAAGATCGACACCATCCAATCCCAACTGGCTGCATAGAGCGACATCATCCTGCCAGCCTTGCATCGTTTGACCAGGCAGGCCAAAAATCAAATCACAAACAATTGCCCCCTTGTTTCGTGCACTCAGGGCAGACAGAAATTCCAGTACCCCTTCCTGATCCGCCTTGCGCCCAAAACGCCTGCGAAGCTGAGTATCAAACGCTTGTACACCAACTGAAATCCGGTTCACACCCACATCAAAACAGGCGTCGACTTTTTCAAGGTCAAAACCCGCTACCCGGCCTTCCACTGTAATTTCACAATCCGGGGCCAACGGCAGGTTTTGACGCAAAGCGCGAATAACCCGTTGCAAATCCTGTGCGGACAGGGCACTGGGCGTCCCACCCCCCAAATACACCGCATGGACGGTATCAACCCGGTTTTTCACTGAATCTATTTCGATTTCACGTACCAGGTGGTCCGTATAGTCGCGCATGGCTTCTTCTGCCGAACGATCACGATAAAATCCGCAAAACAGGCAATGGTTTGCACAAAACGGGATATGCACATAAACAACGCATTTCCCCGTTTTTTTTTCTGAAACCAGCCCTTTATAATTTATCCATGGATCAGGGAGTGGACGCATGGAACGCTGCAACCATGGAAACAGATTGCGTCGATCAAATGCCTTTTCCAAGGGATAATCACCATTGGCAAAATGGTCCTCAAGAACAAGATGCCCGCTCATACCCTTGCCCCCATTGCACACCTTGATGGACTGGAAATCGTATAAGGTGCTGTCACAATGCTCAGTTGATCGTTTATAGGATTGCGCATCAAACATGAAGACAAACCAAAAACAGATTGCATAACATCAGGCCCCAATACATCTTCGGGCTTTCCAAAAGCCACCAGTTGCCCCTGATCCAAAACACCTATTTGGTCGGCATACCCCGCCGCCAGATTTAAATCGTGTACAACAGCCAAAACGCCAGCCCCTTCCTGTGCAATATCTTTTGCAATTTGAAACATGCCATGTTGATGGGATGGGTCCAGACTGGCGGTATGTTCATCCAGCAACAACAAGCGTCCATCATGGGACTTGGGCGAGTCAATTTGGGCCAAGGCCCGTGCAATTTGCACCCGCTGTCGTTCTCCGCCGGACAGGGTAGGATACAAACGATGCACCAAATCCTGTGCCTGTACCCGATCCAGCGCGGATAATGCTGCTGCGTAATCCACTTGCCGTTCCATAGAACCGGACAAATGCGGGGAACGCCCCATCAAGACAACCTCCAACGCAGAAAACGCAAAATCCAGATGGGTATCTTGCGGGACCACCCCACGACGACACGCCAGTGCCTTGCGGCACCAATCCGTCAACGCTTTTCCGTTTAATTTTACCTCACCCGAAGTCGGTGCGAGTTCCCCTGACAACAATCGCAGCAAAGACGATTTTCCTGCCCCATTCGGGCCAATCAGGGCAACGAGTTGCCCTCTATGAACAGACAGTGACACGTCTTTGACAACCTCCCTATTCCCTAGGCGTAGTGTTATATGTTCAGCCTGAAGATTTAACATGCGATCCTCCCTTGTTTGGCGCGTCGCATCAGCAACCAGATAAAAAACGGTCCCCCTAGACTTCCTGTAATCACCCCGATTGGCAAATCTGCCGGGGCCACGATCATGCGTGCAAAAATATCGCACAAGGCAAGAATGATTGCCCCGGCCAAGGCCGACGCCGGTAAAACAAAACGATGATCTGCCCCGCCAATCAAGCGAACGACATGCGGGGCGATCAATCCGACGAAGCCGATAACGCCGGAGACCGCCACCGCTGCGCCCACCGTAGCCGTTACAAGTAAAACGGCCCAGCGATTGACCCAAACCGGATCAAATCCCAAATGAACGGCAACGCCATCCCCCATCAACATGGCATTCAATGCACGGGCAAAACGCGGCAAGATCACAACGGGTATAAGGATAAAGAAACCCAGAGTAGCGATCATATGCCAGTTCGCACCCCCGAGACTGCCCATAATCCAGAAGGTGAGACTTTTTAATTCTTCGCTATCGGAAATATAAACCAATAAGCCCGTCCCGGAACTGGCAGCAGCATTAACCGCAATCCCAGCCAGCAACATAGTTGCTTTATCCGAGCGTCCATTACGTCGTGCGATGGCATAAACAGTCCCGGCTGCGAGCAAAGCACCGACAAAGGCCGCTAGCGGTAAAATAAAACTATGTAAATAGGCACCCAGCGACCCGAACCATGCAGTTCCCAATACGATCACACAAACTGCACCCAAGGCACCACCACTGGATACCCCCAAAAGACCAGGATCTGCCAAAGGGTTACGAAACAGCCCTTGTAGAACAGCACCGCCAACCCCCAATGATGCGCCGACCAGCATCGCCAATAAAATCCGCGGCATTCGAATATTTAATAAAATAGCCGATTGCTGCGCGGTGAAATCACCGAACCATGACAAACCAATCGCATCGGCAAGAACAGCCAATGTCTGAGAAACAGGAATAGCAACAGGTCCAATCCCGATCCCAAACAAAAAAGTCAGCAAGAGTGCCCCCCACAACCCGATTATCAAAAAATAAGTCCGGGGACGAATAATGTCGCTACACGTTTTTGCAGGTGAATGAGAAAGAGACAATGTTTGAACGTTCACAATCATGTCCCTTTTTCTTTATGGATTGCGTCAACAAGTAGCTGAACCCCTTCAGCAATACGTGGCCCCAGCCCCAACATTAACGAACCGGGCAATGCGACAAAGCGATTATGCGCCCCTGCCGGAGTATCCATCATACCGGGCAATTTTTTCATGCCCTCTGCACCGCCCATACTTTCCCAGCGTTCATCCACACTCAGCACCACATCAGGGGCAAGAGATGTAATCATTTCTGAATTAAGCGGCTTATATCCTTTCAACTCCTGACCCACATTAACCCCACCCGCCAATGTAATCAGGTGATGCACCACAGTTTCACGTCCGGCCACCAGCATTTGTGACGGGTCGTAATTCAGTAAAAACAAAACGCGCGGCTTATCGGTTTTAGCGGCAACTTTTTGCGCGACCGCCCCAAGATCGGATTTGATTTGACGAGCCAGTTGATCCGCCTTTTCAGACGCCGACAGCAAATTGCCAACAATCGCGATATTGTCAAACAATGCTTCCTGAGGTGGCGTACGGCCAAATGTCGTAACGGACACGCCTGCGTCCTTCAATTGTTGTACGGCTGTTGCAGGTTCCGTATCCCCGTAGGCAAAAACATGGGTGGGCGCCAGCGACAACACCCCCTCTGCCGAGATTTTTTTGTAAAAACCAACCTGCGGAAGATCCTTTACTTCCGGTGGCCACTGACTGGTTAAGTCAACACCGACAAGGTGGTCCTGCTGTCCCAGCGCATATACAATTTCGGTCAAGGATCCACCGATTGTCACCACACGAGGGGCTTGCGCAAACGCATTACCGAAAGAAACAGCAAGAAGGCCTGTTAATAAAAGTTTACTTGTCATTTTTTTGAAAAGCATGTTCATTCCCTCCTTAAAAATCCGCTTCAACTTTAAGAAGGAAACTACGTCCGGGTTGTTCCATCTCATCCGGGGAAGTCTGATAGGCATGATCTGTAATATTCAACAGGTCCAGCCCCAGACGATAATCATCGAAATACGCATTGAACGACATATTGTATGTCTGCCATCCTGGGACTTCTTCCAGACTTAAGCGCCCGGAAGAAGATTCAGACAATTCATCCGCCCGGCTTCCTGCGCGCACATAAAAATCACTTGTTAAATCCACTTTTCCCCAAAGTTTGGCTTCATGCTTCAAACCGAAACGCCCCGTTGCAGACGGCACACCTGTCTTATAGGTATCCAGATTGGCAAATTGATACTGGCGACGTAGATAAGACCCGGACAGGTATGGTGAAAAACCGCTATCAGCAATTGTATATTCAACAGCCAGCTCACCCCCAAAAGATTTGGCCTGATCAATATTCACATAAGTGCTTTCACTGGCCCCACATGCCACACTGGGAACGGATGAACATTGTGCACTGGCAATATAATCCTTGGAAATTGATCGGAAAAGCGAAGCATCCACCGTTAATTGTTTATTTTCGAAACGTGCCCCAATTTCGTAATTATCCGATGTTTCCGCCTTTAACCCCGGATTGGGACGCACCGTTGCCGATGTACCGAAATAAGTCCCGGTGAAGGCTTGTAACAATGTCGGATAGACATAACCTTGTGAATATCCGGCCCGCAACGTCATGGCTTCCAAACCGGAATAAGTCAGGGCCATGCTGCCGATTGTCGCATTATCGCTCGTTGATCGGACCTGAAAACCGGTATCATTGGTATCCAACTCATCCAGTGCTGCCTTGATACGATAATGACGCAGCCCGGTGGTTAAGGCCAGATCAGCCGGTAATTGCCACGTATCCTGCGCAAACACGGACGCCGTTGACATGGAGGCATCCATATTTGCATAGCTATTCACAGATGTTGCCAGGCCGACCCCACGTCCCCCGGTTCGCGTTAGGGATTTATCAAGGTCGTCATGCAGATATTGCAGCCCCGTAATCACCTTATGATCAGGATGTGGCGTCCAATCCACCTGCCCCAAAAAACCAATGGTCGTCTGGGTATCTTCATCCACATGTTTGTAATCATAGGCCATAATCGCCGGAATAAGCGGGCCACTGGCAACATTTTGAGTAAATTTACGATCAATAACCTGATGATAGGCATCAAAATGAACTTTTGAAATCAGATCAGACGGCTTATCCCAATCATATGTTGCCGCAAGTTTTTGCATGTCGCGCTGTGGCATATCCAGTTCAAATTTACTGAAAGCCGTCCCCAAAGCAGCAGGGCTGACAAACGATCCACTGGACGATTCATAATAATCCGCCGAAAAACCAAGCTTGTGATTATCCCAACCATACCCCAGATACCCTGCCACACTTGTATTATCGGTTCCGGTATTGCTGAGCTCACCATTCGGGGTTTTACGATTGTTTTCATTGGTACGCCCGGCAAACAAACGGTAATCCCACCCCGATTGCGCCCCACGTAATGATGCGTTCACCGTGTGACCTTTCGAAGCAGAGATATAACTGCTGGACACATTGCCCTCAAGCGGTTTATCTCCGCCTTTTTTGGTAATAATATTGATCACACCGCTGATGGCTTTTGACCCATACAGAACAGATTGCGGCCCACGCACGACCTCAATACGTTCAATCAGTTCCGGATTAATCAGAATGGGGGAACCATAAGAGGTATGATCCGTCACCTCCTGCCCATCAATTAGCACGCCTCCCCGACGCGCCGCTTCCCCCCGAATTTTCAAACGTTTCAGACCGGCCAACGACGACTCATCAATTGTAATGCCGGGAACATCTCTCAGGATATCTGCAACACTGCTGCTATTGGATTTTTCTATTTCAGCGGCGTCAATTACCGTGATACTTGCCGGACTTTCCTTAATGGATGTTTCCGTGCGCGTCCCCGTAATAACAACCGTATCCAATTTAACATGTGGCTCCACCTCTTCTGCCTGAACAGAAGAAACAGCCATTACGCCCGCGATCCCTAAAGAGAGTACTCTAACATTCCCGTAAGTCATTTTGATCTGCCTTTTATTGCGAATGATTCTGATTTACATTTGCAATAAATAACATTCCTTGACTTTCGTCAATGGGTATTCTGATAAAAATTCCACAGAAAAGCTGGGATGTATCGACAGGTGAAAACCTTCTTGTGCAATTCTCCCATACCATAAGTTATATGTAAAAATTCAAGACAGCTTTATACACTTATTAGTTTAATTGCTTATTTCTTGGACGGTTCTATGCCAGACAATTACGGCTTCAAACGTCGCGGCATACACTGCTTCACCAATTGCTTTTCCTGCATTCGTATGAAGCCCTGCAAACATTGTGTGGCTGGCGCTATTTGGGCAGGAGATAACAATGCAATCCGTTCCTGTCCCCGTTATCGCAGGTGTTTGAGGCATACGCATGTGATAGAAATCCATTAAAGCAGCGGTACGCGCCTGCGTTGCAACGGATGAAGCCTCAATCAATGCACCATCGCTTAAAGGTACATTGAGGGCACAAAGGGAATTAATCGTCCCAAATTTTGGGTGGGTCGGTTCATTTTCAGGAAAACCAACGTGGGAACCGTTACTTAATCCCAGCGTGCTTAGGCATTGGGCTTTCACAAAACCTTTTGCCGATTCTGCAAAATGATGATGCTGAATATGACGCGACGTCATTAAACCCAACGCTCCATTGAGGCGGTCTTTCTTCAGTTTATCAATCATATAATCCCGCGCATCAATATTGGGATTAAGATCATTGTTGCGCACTTCCAGCCACGCAACACGGTCATTTACGCAAAACCCGGGGTGGGTAATTGACCAACTCAGCATGCGTTGCGACGTTTCAAACTCGGCTAACAGCCACGGGGCCTTGTAGGTAAAAGTAAAACTCATGGGGACTAACCATTCATCAGGTCAAATCGAATAGGGATACGCAGTTTGCTGGCGACATCAAAGCCTGCTTTACGTGCAGGTTGGAAGGTCCATTTACGAACCGTTTTCAAGGCGGCACGATCCAATATTTTATGACCACTTGATTGTGCAACCTGTACATCGACGGGTTGCCCATTTGCATCCACATGTACGCTTAATACAACGCGGCCCTGCCATCCCCTTTTTCGGGCAATTTTCGGGTATTTGGGTTTCGGGTTACCTGCACTGCCTAATCTGTATTGTGCCGATTGCACCGCCCCGCCAAGGCCTGCTTTCTGAATGCCTGCCCGCTGGTTCGCACCATTCAAAGTTTCAGCCGTTTTATAACCTTTTATGTCCATTAAAGCCTGTGCAATAACGGGCTTGGGCACGGGGGGCGTCGGTATGGACGATTGTTCTTTTTGAACAGGCGGCTTTGGCTTACGTTTTAAAACAATATCGGATAAAGGCGAAAGCGGTACATCCTGAACAATCGTCGCCTTCTCGTTTAAACCCTCAACATCTTCAATCGGTGTTTCGGTTATTTCCTTGACCTGTTCCGGTACGGGTTGGGATTTTTGCATTTGCTGTTGCAAACCGTCTCCTCCCCCCGGGGCGGAACTTTCCATAATCACCTCCACAGACAATAGGTCCGGTGAAACCATAGGCGGAGTTGCCTCTTTCCAGACAAGCAAAAAGGCGCAGGCAAAACCGACATGGATAAAGGCCGAGCAAATCCATGCAATCGTTTTATTTTGATCTGGTTGTGATGGCAAATAAGCGTTCAGGATGTCAGCCTCCACGGTACAATATAGTCTTGTGTCTCATGGCATCCGATCAAGGCTTCAATGCCATAGGCTTGCGCCATATTCGTGGCGTTGATAACCGTTCTGCTCTCCCCACAGGACTTTAAACGTCCCTGATCCAGCAAATATAATTGATCACAAAAACGCACAGCCAGATTAAGGTCATGGAGCACAACAACAATGGCACACCCCTTTCGGGCCTGTTCCTGCAAGACATTCATAACATGGAGCTGATGACCAGGATCCAGATCAGCAGTCGGTTCATCGGCAATCAAAACGGACGGCTGACCGGCAAAGGCACGGGCCAACATAACGCGGGCACGTTCACCACCGGACAGGGTAGACATCAATCGATCTTTTAAGTGTTCAACATCAAACGCACAAAGTGCCGCCTCAACCGCATTACGGTCCTGTTGTGACGCTTGCCTGAACAGCCGTTGATAAGGCAAACGTCCCATCTCAACGATTTTGGCAACCGACATCGGCCAGTGACAGATATTGCCTTGCGCCACATAACCAATATGACGCCCGCGTTTTTCAATGGGAGTTTCGGTTAAGGGTTTATCTTGAAAGATAACATGACCGGCAGAAAGATCCTGAAGGCCAAGCAAGGATTTTAACAACGTTGATTTTCCCGCGCCGTTTGGACCGATCAGACCGACAAGTTCGCCAGCACCTACTTCAAAGGAAACATCATCCAATAGCTTTCTATCGTTTAAGATTACACTTAGGTGATGTCCGGACAGTATGGTCATTAACGCATCTCCCGTCTGGTTTTTAGGATCAGATAGAGGAAAAAGGGTGCCCCGATTAAAGCCGTCAACACACCCAGATTGATCTCTGGTTTTGAAGGGATAAGACGTACGGCAATATCTGCTAGGATCAGCAACACACTGCCCCCCAGACCACTGACGATTAACAGGCGGCTGGGTTGATAGGAAACCAAAGGGCGTAAAAGGTGTGGCACGACCAGTCCAATAAAACCGATACTGCCCGCTGCCGACACAGAAGCCCCCACACACATAGCGGTCCCGAGGATCAAGCGTATATTCACATGACGAAGGTTTACCCCCATAGAACGTGCGGTTTCTTCCCCAAGCGTCAGTGCATCCAATGCCCGTGCCGTGGACAAAATAAATATCCAGCCGATGAACATAAAAGGCAGGGTCAGGGTGACATCCGTCATGCTGCGGTCTTTTAAGGCCCCCATTACCCAGAACAACATTTCCGTTACCGCCCACGGGGTTGGCGCAAGGCTCATCGTCAGGGATGTCAGGGCAACAGCCAACGCACTGATGGCGACACCAGCCAGAATAATGGTTAAAACCGATGCATCCCGTCCGGTCAGCCCAAACAGCAGAAAAACGGCCAGCCCGGCCCCCATCATACTGGTAAGCGGCAAAGCCCATGCAACTGAACTCGCTAATCCAAAATAAATGGCAATGACACCGCCCAGACCGGCACTTGCAGAAATGCCAACCACGCCGGGTTCTGCCAAGGGATTACGCAACAAGCCTTGCAAGGCCGCCCCGCTCAACCCCAAAGAAAAACCGATCACCGCACCCAAGATGACGCGCGGCAGACGGATTTCCTGCACAACAATTTGGTAACCGGTCTCTCCTTCACCGATTAGGCCATGCCACAAAATTTCGAACGGTAAAACCGTATAACCCACCGATAAACCGATCCCCATTGCAAACAACAAGGCAACCGTCAAACTGAGGGGGAGCAACTTGTTCATACTTTTTGCCTTTTCAGATAATCAATGGCTTCAAACAAAAACCAGCCGCCACAAGCCCAGTATTTTTCGGGCACATCAAAAACAGGGGTATTTTCCATCAATTTTTTCATGGCACTGTGTTCACGCAAGCGGGTGGAAAGACTGTAACTGCCACGATTGAAGAAGCTCATCACCAGCACGTCTGGCGCTTCCAGCACCAATTGCTCCAAGGACAAAGACGACCATCCCTGCAAACCCAGATCACTTGCCAGATTACGATATCCTGCTGCATGTAAAACAGTTTCGACAAAAGTGTTTTGTCCGGCGCTATATCCCCCCGGCATGAAATAGGCGGCACGCGGACCGGTTTCCTTTTCATCACGTGGGCGGGTTGCCTGTCGTAATCTGTTCAGCAGCATTTCCGCTTTTGCTTTTTCTCCCACGGCTTTCCCAACCAAGCGGGTTTCCGCCTCTATTTCTTCAAACGTCACAGGTAAGGACAACATCAAAATTTTAATCCCGGACTGACGCAAAATTTCGACGGTTTTTGCTCCACGCCAACGGTTCGCAATGACCAGATCAGGTTTTAAAAGCAAAATTTCTTCTGCACTCCCCCGCGTTGTCGCAATCCCTTGTGCTTTTTCATGTTGCAAGGAAATTTGCGGGTTATGGGCATCTTCTGACAAGGCTGCAATCCGTTCAGGACTTACCATCCCCAAGACATATTGGTCACCACAAACGCTCATACTGACAATGCGTTGTGGCTTGTCCGCATGAGCAAAAACGGCACTCAGGGAAACTGCGGCAGACAAAAGCCCGCCACAGAGAAGACGCAAAAACACCTAATGCCCTCCACATCTAAATCTCGTTCCTGTCTGATCCTTCGGGTCTGGATCAAGTCCAAGATATTTTTGCCGGAACGCGTTCCACATACTTAAGCGCGACCAGTCCGGATTTTTAAGGATACGCTCTTCATCACTGATGAAAGGATTGGGGAAAAAGACCGTCATCATCTGTTCGTCTTTGCCATTGAAGAAACGCATTCCCCAACTGCGCGGACTGTTATCGGAATTTAAAATCCGATACATTTCCGCACGCTGGCAACGTCGATGATGGGCCAACTCCGGCGAGGTAGGGTTTGTACGGTTGCCTTTATGCAGACCGATACACATATGAAAATGCCAACTGCCGAAATTCACGGTTAAGTACCCATCCAGCATATTAATTTTTGTCGGGGCATTGGGGGCATGGATTTCAAAGACCGCACCTTGTACAAGCGGACCAAAGACCACCCGATCCCAGTAATTTTCAAAAACGTTGGAGAGAATGTTAAAAAGGTTCTCTTCACTGGCCTCAAGAGGGAAAATTTCCAACCGGCCCATGCCCTCTTCTTCAATAATTGTAGATTGTGTCATCTCTTGCCTCAGAATGTTGTACGCACACCAACGTAGGCTGCACGCCCACCTGTGCCGTAAGACGATGCTTCGTGATAGTCTTTGTCGAAAATGTTTTCCACACGTCCATAGACCGTTGCGACCTCGTTGATTTTGTAAGATGTTTTAAAGTCATAAACGGCAAACCCACCCATATAGCGTGACGTTGCGCTGTCATAGGTTCGCCCTTTTGCCCGAACAGACAGGTCTGTGGTCAAATTGTCCATCGGTTCATATGCAAGGGTTAAAGTCCCTTCATGTTTGGGACGACGCGCCAGCGGCCCACCAGTGCTTTCATCTTCGGCCAAGGTGAAAGTATAAGTCGCACCCACGTTCAAGTTATCCAAAACTTCAACGTTTAAGCCCGTTTCAACCCCTTTGGTTTTCGCCCGCGCCGTATTTTGATACCCGGCCATAGACCACTGCGTCAGGTTTTTGGCTGTATTTTGGAAATAGGTCACATCCAGTGTAACGCGATCTTCCCAAAACAGCTGTTCAACCCCAAAATCAAAACCTGTGCTTTCTTCCGGCTTCAAGGCCGTATTGCCCCAACTGGGGGAATAAAGTTCAAAAAGGCTGGGCGCACGAAATCCTGTACCAATGCTGCTGTGAAACCGCGTACCAAAATCGGCAAGATCATAAGAACCTGTCACACGATAGGTATCATGCGTACCGTATTCTTCATGGTCATCCAGTCGCCCACCAATCGAAAACGATAATTGGTCAAACAAGGCAAATTGATAGGTCAGGAAATAACCGTTGTTGCGAACGGATTTATCAATCCCCGCCTGTTCCGATCCTTCCGTTTCAGTCTCTGCACCAAAAACAAGGTTGTGATTTTCAATCAGGCTCAGATTGCCCTGATATTCAAATTTACGTTTATTGCCGTCGTAATACTGTCCACGACTGTTCCCATTATAAAGGTCGCGATTACTGGTAATGTAACTGGCCCCGACCTTGTTTTTCAGGCGGTTATCAAACAAGGAAAAATTGCTGCCCAAATATGCACTGGTTTCTTTCTTGTACATATTTTCGTTGCCATCAACGGCCTGCCCCCCAGACCAACCGTCATATTCGATATGGGAACGCATATGGCGCAATTTTGTTTCAATATCAAAGTTTTCCGTAATGACAAAACCAAGATTGGCATTCAGCGTCAGGTTCTCATTCCCATCGGTTTCGTTATTGCCGTTGCGTTCATCGGCAGCCGAAAACCCGTGGGAATTAAGATAACTTGCCGACAAGGAATAATTGACTTTTTGCTGCGAACCGGACAAGGATGCCTTGACATTCTTGGTATGAAAACTCCCATACTCGGCAGAAGCATTGGCACGTGTGTTCCCTTTGCCTTTTTTGGTGATAATATTAACCACCCCACCCATAGCGTCTCCGCCATAAAGCGTACTTTGCGGGCCACGCACAATTTCAATACGTTCAATATCCGTCACCATCAAATGACCAAAATCATAAGAAGGTTGTGCAGCACTTGGGTCCGCCATTTCCACACCGTCAATCAATAACTGAGTATGGTGTGCGTTCAGGCCGCGTATGAAAATTGATGTCGCAGACCCTAGACTTCCGGTTTGAGTGATGGATAATCCGGGAACTTTGCGCAGAACATCAATAACTTCGCGTGCTTGTTCACGTTCAATTTCTTCTGCGCTAATAATGGTTGTGGCACTACCCACCATCGACAAGGGGGTTTCTATTCGGGATGCGGTAACGACCACATCTTTACTTTGCGTTTCCTGTGCATAGGCCGGGGACAATATAAAAGTAATATATCCTGCGGTCATAACAGCACATTTGACAGGGCGAACGAGTTCGTTCAGAGTGCGCATTGCAGACTCCGTCTGTGTGAATTTATCCAAGTTCACGAAGCCTTCCGTCGATCCGCCAAGATTTCGGAAGGCTTCATGCATTTAAATGCTGTGAAATGGGGGAGAGCCATTTGAACAGCAAGCCATGACGCACAAACGACATGACAAATGAACGGGTTAACCACAGACCAAAAGAAGGTATGCGGGCAAACCGATAAATGCTCTGGATGGAAATTTGGAAAAACCGAATAAGATTCCCACCATAGCGACACAAAAAACGCGTCACCACAATGGTGTGCCATGCCTTCAAACCTCCCCGTATGAAGGACGGGTAACGCTGACGTAGGCAGGTCTCCTGACTATGCGGGTCTTAGCTAATCGGTTCGACCTTCCCGGCTGTGTGCACTTGCCAGTGATCCTTCTTAGAACCGACGCTTTCCGCTTACAGTTGCGGGGGCAGTGCTGGATTTTCACCAGCTTCCCATTTTCACCCCAAAAATGTTCGGGGCACCAACGTCTAGCGAAGTATTATTATATTTCAACAAGAGAGTCAATTTTAGATTTTTTAGATGAACTTCTACCAATCCAACGGGCAGCCTTGACAGCCTTCCATATAAGCATCTTGAAAAATTGTAAATCTGTTGCGTGTCCCTTCCAGAACTGCATTTTTCAAGTTTGCCTCATACATCTTGGCTTCTTGCAGGTTTGTGGCAATCAAACGTGCACCGACAAATTGGGTTCTTTTCGCCCAGACCATTTCCAGATTGGCTGCCGTCAAGTCAGCATCACTCAGATCCGCCTTGGTAATACGGGCAAATTCCAGATTTGTCCCATGCAAACTCGCCCCTTTCAGATTGGCAACTTGTAAAAAGGCCATTTGTAATCTTGCCCCATCTAGTTTCGCGCCCGACAGGTTGGCCCGACGTAGATTGGCATGACGCAGGTCGGCATTCATCAAATTCGCACCGCGCAAATCAGCACCGGATAAATCAACCTGTTTTAATGGCGCATGACGCAGATCAACATTGTGACAAACCGTTTTAGGCTTGATTTCGCATCCATTAATGACCAAAGGGGTCGCCATATCTTCTGCCTGAACGGGAGTAAAAGACAAAAAAGAAGCAAGCCCTGAACACAGTCCGATTATGATCGCTATATATCGCATCCTCAAATACCTTAACATGTTTACTCCCCTTTTCCCGAACACATGGGAACGGAAAAAAGGGAGTAAGCGTTACGTTTAACGGATTTCAAAAACCCAGAATGAACCACCTTGTGAAACGGTGCGTGTCAAGGCTGCCATATCGCCTCCCCATAGCGGAACAGCGCCCCCATAACCGGAGGCAACCCCCACATATTGTTTGCCATCCATTTCCCAGGTAACCGGGCAGGAAATAATCCCCGAACCGGTCTGGAACTTCCATAATTCATCACCGGTTTTAGCATCAAAAGCCTTAAAGTAACCATCGCTTGTTCCGGTAAAGACTAAGTTACCGGCTGTTGACAAATTCCCTGACCATAAAGGCAGTTTTTCTTTATGTTCCCAAACAATCTTACCTTTGATGGGATCAAGTGCACGCAAGATACCGACATGATCGTCATACATTTTCTTAATGCGGAAACCTTGCCCTAAATATGCCGCTCCCTTGCTGTAGGTCACATTTTCCGTCCAGTAATCCTCTTTCCAATGGTTTGCACCAACGTAAAACAGGCCTGTATCCGGGTTATACGACATGGGATTCCAGTTTTTCCCACCTAAAAATGGCGGTGAAACTTCAATCGCTTTGCCTTTTTTCTGTCCGGGCTCCGGCTGTGGCGGACGTTGTCCATCCACTTCAATCGGTCGCCCTGTTTTCAGATCAATACCTTTCGCCCAAGTGATATTATCCACAAAAGGAAAGGCATTGATCAGGCTTGTCGGTTTATTTGGGTATTCACCTCGTTTCGCCAGTTTTTCACGGTCGGTGACATAAAAGAAACCGTTACGATCAGCATGTCCCCCTGCTTTTACAAGCTTTCCGTTATCATCTTTATATTCAAATAAAACGATTTCATTGTTACCGGAAAAATCCCAGGCATCATTCGGTGTATGTTGGTAAAAGCCGATAAGTTCACCTGTTGAAGGTTCAATATAGGCCTGACCGGATGTAAAAAGACTGTCGCCGGGCGTGCGTTTCCACGTATTCCAGGGTGCCGGGTTGCCTGCACCGATAATGATTGTATTGGTTTCCTGATCGAAAGACGCACTTTGCCACGGTGCGCCCCCACCGTGATGCCAGGCTTCTTTCAATTCCCCCTTTTCATTTCGCGGCCAGGAAGGTGCCTTGATATCGCCTGTCGGCGTGCTTTCCTTGCCATTAAGGCGTCCCATGTGACCTTCAACCAATGGGCGCATCCATATTTCTTCGCCGGTATCCACATCACGGGCATACAAACGCCCAACCACACCGAACTCATCACCAGAAGAACCGTGAATCAACATCACACGTCCAGTTTTCTGATCTTTAATAATCGTCGGTGCCCCGGTCATCGTGTACCCGGCACTATGATCTTCAAATTTCTTTTTCCAGACCACTTTTCCGGTATCTTTATTCAGGGCAACGATTGCCGCATCCAGTGTCCCAAAATAGATTTTATCACCATAGATTGCGGCACCCCGATTAATGACATCGCAACATGGGCGAATATCATCCGGTAAACGGTGAGCATATTTCCATTTTTTCAATCCCGTTTTCAAATCAATCGCAAACAGGCGCGAATAGGACGCAGTAACATAGGCGACACCGTCATGGATGATGGGTTGTACTTCCTGTCCACGTTGACGTTCATCTCCAAATGAAAACGACCACTTCGGGACCAGATTTTTTACATTCTCAGTGTTAATTTTATCCAGTGAACTATAGCGTTGCGCCTTTGGCCCCATGCCGTACATCAACACATCTTGTGTCGTTTGCGCATCGTTGGCGATATCTTCCCATGTAATATCTTTGGCGTTGGCGACCGATCCGGCACATACCGTAAGAAATGCGTAACCGGATGTTATCAAAAGCGCCCTTTTTATTTGGGTAGCGAGTTTCATGTTTATCCTCCCAGACATAATATGATTTTCCGTTTTTCCGCCCTATAAGAAGCGGCGATACTACGACTATGGATGAATTTTCTGAGATAACGCTGAGAGAAACATGAGAAAGGCCTCAGATATTCTTAGACTTTGGTTGAACCACAATAAAAAGCATTTCTGAGAATTTTCTCATGTTCTTCTCAGGATAAACTTATGCTTTTGAGTTACGTTCAACATTCAAACTTCCTGTTGTACGGGAAGATACACCCCCGCCCGGTATGCCCGTTCTGGACGGGGGTGTCTTTTCAACTTTTCAATTCACACTCCTAGACTTACGTCCAATTGCCTCACGAACGCATTTCTGCCTAGCATGCCCTTTGATACAAGGAGGGTAAGATGCGCAAACTTTCGGTTCGATGGCGAATACAGATTGTGTTGATTGCGGTTATTGTCGCCAGTGCCATCATGGCATTTTGGGTTCATTACTCAGCCGACAAATCCCTTTATTTACTTTTAAGGGCACAACGCTCCCACCAGCAGCTTGAATTATTGGAAAGTCTGTCAGCCAACGTAAATCGATATTTATTGTACCGGGTTTTGCAATTCAACCAGACAACAGGTTTAACGAATGAAGTAGAAGACGCAGCACGCAATATCAAAAAATACCTTGCACAGTTTCATAGCGTTACCACAGATGAAATCGCGTTTGTACGCAACAAGGAAGAAAAAGATAAAGAACGTGAAGAAGAAGGACGGTTCAGACAACTTGAATCGGCTTTGAACGCCATTGATATCAGTTTAAAAACCATTGAAACACAAGAAGAATGGTCACAAACCGTTCTCCCTATTTTCCAGCAATCTTTTGATGCTTTGATCCAGAACGCCATCCACGATGAACGTGAAGAAATACAAAATGTTACGGGACAAATGCAAGTTAGTAAAGACTATCTGGCCTTTTCAGGACTGATCATCTTACTGTTCCAGTTGTCTGCATCTTTACTTGTCATATATGTCTTATTTTTCTTTCTGCTTCGCCCGTTAACCTCTTTAATAAAACATATAAGCACATTGGGCCGTTGCCATTTTAATGATCAGATTCACCGGCAAACACATGATGAAATCGGTTTACTGTATGCTCATATAAACCGGATGGCCCGCCGATTGCGTCAAAGTCGGCAAAAGATACATCGACTCAATCAAAATCTGGAAGAGAAAATCAATCAACGCACGGCTTCCTTAACTGAAAGCAATCGGTTGTTACAAGAAATCAATGACAGCCGGCAACGTTTCTTTTCAGATGTCAGCCATGAACTCCGTACCCCTTTGACAACCATCATTGGCGAAGCGGAAGTCAGCTTGCACACGGGTCAAACATGCAACAACACCGAAACAAACAATAGTTTAAATACCATTCTGGCGCAGGCGACATTCATGGAACGCCGAATCAAAGACCTGTTGATGATTGTCAAAGCCGATGATGGACGTCTCGTTCTGGAACGGTCTGCCCTTTTTCTGGAAGAAGTGGTTCTAAACGCTGTGCACAGGGTTCAGGGACTGGCCAAAGTGAACAATATTCAACTGAATTGCGACATTATCAACGAAGAAGGTTGCCGTATTTCCGGTGAGGCCGATTGGCTGGCACAAGCCTTGGTCACAATTTTGGATAATGCCATCAAATTTTCACCCTCCCAAACAATAGTCAACATCTGTTTGACCCAAAAAAAAGGCCGTGCCCTTATATCCATTCAGGACCAGGGAACAGGTGTGAATGCAGAGGACTTACCCCATATTTTTGATCGGTTTTACCAGACCCCAAAAGGACGTAGACGTGGAGGAACTGGTCTGGGGTTAGCCGTTGCCAAATGGATTGTCACCGAACATGGCGGTGACATTGATGCAAAAAACATCGAAAACGGTGGGGTCCGTATTGACCTTTCCTTTCCGCTTGAACAAAAAGGAAAAGCAGCATGAACTTACTGATTGTTGAAGACGATCCTGGCATTGCGGGGTTCATTTGCCGTGGCTTAAAAGCCGAAGGCCACATCACCGACTGGGTAGAGCGTGGACACGACGCCGTGGAGACATTGGAAGTTTATCCATATGATGCCATTATTCTGGATGTGTTATTGCCAGATATGGATGGTCTGGAAGTTTGTCGCGAAATTCGCAAGAGAAACATAACTAAACCCGTATTAATGCTCACAGCCCTAAACGAGATCGAAGACCGAGTTAATGGTTTAGATGCAGGGGCTGATGATTATCTAAGCAAACCTTTTGCCCTTGTTGAATTACTCGCACGCTTACGGGCGTTGAAACGACGTGTTGATCACCCGGAGCTACCAGGTTCCCAATTATTGCGCGTTAACAATCTTTGCATTGACCGCCACGCTCACAAAGCAAGTTTGAATAACAAAACAATTGATCTGGCCTTACGTGAATTTCGTTTGTTAGAATTTCTAATGTCCCATCCAGGTAAAGCGTTCAGCCGAAGTCAAATTCTGGAAAGTGTCTGGGGTTTACAAACCGAAGTCACCGAAAATCTAGTTGATGTATATATTGGTTATTTACGACGTAAAATCGACAATGGAAGCGAAGGCTCTCTTATTCAAACGGTACGCGGCGTGGGTTACAGGTTCTCCCCATCCAACAATTAATACCCGATCCAAGAAATATCGACGAGAGGCTTGTCCCCTCACAGCACTTATTTTTTAATGACATCTGCTCCTCTCCCTGAATATTGTTCGTCTTTGCCGTCGTGATCAATGATGCAATAACCCCTTAGGCTTTCCCTCTGTATCACGGCCTACAAACAGGGCATTCTTTCTGTTCAGGACCAAGGGGCGTATCTGGTTTTCAACCGGATTGGAATTGTCCAGTGGACTAACAAAATCACACTGGCCGGGATTATCCAAACAGGTCATCATCTTTTACCCTGAGAACTCCGTAGCAATTGATAGCGCCATAGAATGCCCCTCGCGGGTTTGAGCGAGAGATGAATATATCTGCAAATTTGCGGCTTTACATTTCACACAATATTTTTCAGAAGTTTCATCTAACGTAATAGGTGAATGAATGGGCAGCCCCATTTTCTTAACCGCTTCAAGAATAGTCCAAACCCGCAATGCAGAACGTTCTATAGCTTCCTCAAATTGATCAGAAATCACTTCAGCCAAGGCAAATCGGTTTGCATCCAAAACTTGTGACCAGATTGTGCTGTCATTGTTGGAGAGCCATTGTAAATCACAGCCGACCGGATGATTTGACGACACTTTCAATTGCCAGCCTTCTGTATGTGCATTTGAAATATATTTACCATTTTGACAACTTTCCGGTTTTCCATCTGGGCGATAAACGAACCTGTCCCTATCTAAACTATCTTTTTCTTCCTGTTCTGGAATCATTTCAACCAAAAGCTCCAATTCAGAAAGAGGAGCTTTAATATAACGTTCCATAAAGGGAGCAAGTAAAACCGGTGCTTCGAAGTTTATTTGTTTGGATGAACCCAATTTTCTGAAAACAACGGTATCCCATGTTTCAACAACAATATCTTTCTCATCAAGAACAAGAATATTGAAAATAACTTCCTCTTGTGTTTCAGCAATTTCAGAAGCTAATAACCTGTAAGATTGATTGGAATTTAAAACCCCAGGCTGGATCATTTTAACAGAAACTGGAATCAGAACCTTGTGAGGCATGCAAACCTGAATACCATGCAAAATTGAATCCCGTATCCCCGGATCACCTAACAAAAACTCCTCTTCAAATTGGCCTCCGAACCATTTGTGTTTTTCTTTTCCTGACAATAAAGCAACACATCTATTGGCCTGAATATGTTGATAAGAGCTAATTCGCTGGAAACGTCCTTTCTGAAAAAGAAGATTTTGATAAAGTGCTTGTTCGACATTAAAATCCGGAAGAAGGCGATAAAGTAAGTACGACTTCACTTCAGAAGAAAGCTCATTTTTACCTTCATAGATCCACTTACATTGGGCACGTACATGGTCAATCTGAAAATCATTTTCTGAAGACCTAATAACACAGGTTAATTCTTGATTGTTTTCAACAACCACGCAAACCCTTAAAGTCAAACCATCTTCTGTTTCAGGTACAACAAGAGCTTTGGTAAACTCAATATTTTCAATGGATAAACGCTGATTATTCTGTAAAGGCGCAAATATGGTGTCAGCAGCTTCAGTTAAAACTTCCAACGTCAAGGCAGCGGGAAACACACTTACGCCATCCAATTCATGATCCTTCAGGTATAAGTCTGTCTTTAAGTGAACTTTACAATCCGCAACCAGTTCAATACCAGGATAATTAATAAGAATCTTTTCAATAAAACGATATTGGCCGATATCAGTATCAGTTGAGCATGGATACAGTTCAGAATTGCTATCTGGCCGAACAAATCGGGAGGTCACGATTAATGAAGTTGGATAGCCCTTGTGTGAAATCAGATGCAGAAATTCTCTAATTCCATCTTCAATCGTGATCGGTGCGATCCCCTGTTCCAGAAGCCTATCTACACTGCCAAGGTTCTGCCCCATTCCGGTTCCTGACCAAATTGACCACTCTAGATTACGACACAGAATATGTGGATATTTCTCCTTAACAGTATCCAATTCAAAACTCAGTCGTTCGTTTGCCAAAGCATAATCTGCCTCACCATGCATGCCAATCCGACCAATAATCGATCCAAAACAAACAAGCAGTTTTAACTTCTTGAGATCAACACACTCAACTAAGTTCTTAAATCCTTTGACCTTTGCAGAAAGTGTATACTCAATATCCGTTGCTTCAAGGTTCTTCACGGTTTTAGGGTGGTTAACCCCTGCCCCATGGATAATACCAGCGACAGAAGCTACACCCCAATTATCAAACGCATTCTGGATGGCATTTGTGATTCCAATCCTATCCGTCACATCGACCCGAAAATATGTCGCACGAAGTCCGGCTTTTTGAAGTCTTTCGATATTACGTGCAACTTCATCATCCTCAACAATATTGGAGCGCCCAATGATAAGCAAAGCGCACCCTGTTTTCAGTGCCAGATGATAACCACATTCTGCACTGATACCTTTGGCCCCTCCGCTAATCAGAACCAAATCATTTTCATTCACCGGATAATCAGGAGCACTAAGTTTCTGAGGTACATGTTTCAAAAAAGGCACGGCGACTTCGCCCATCTTGTCGATTTTGAACTCGCTATAGCCTTTTTTCCGTGCAATCAAACGCTTTCTGATCAAACTAGATAACTGAATATTTTCTTGAGCTGTAACAGTAAATAAAATGACCGACCTATCCGGGTTCTCAAGGCTTAGGGATTTAAGAAAACCTCCTGCAATCATATCGGTTTGTACAACAACGAAAGAAGAGTAGTCCCCGGCTTCACTGCCGGAAAGATATTCTTGTGATGCATTCAACAACAAATCTGGATAAGTGTTTAAAGAGTCACGATCCAGATACAAAATGGTGCCGTATCCAGGCATTTCTGTTACAAGGCTTCGTACTTTGTTGAGTGTTTCCGGAGAGGAGAAAATTTTCCATTCTCCCCCTTTCACTTCAATATTCTGTTCTTTGGGAGGTGCTGGCTTATAATCCATTTCGAAATAACGCACCCAAGAAAGAGCCCCATATATATAATTTTGGCGTCCTGATACACCTGCTGCCTGCATATCATTCAATTGATCAAGCATATGGGCAATTTCTGAAATGCTGGAGTTCGAAAACTGTGTTGGGTCGATCAAAGGGGACAACCCCAAAGAGCGTGCAACATCATTTACGATTTTACTGACTGTAATCGAATTCAGATGTAAATCTGTCAACATCCGGCTGTCATTTTGTATTGACCATTTAGGTAGACCTATAGCCTGAGCTGTAATTTCACGTAAAGTTTCCAGTACACAGGCTCCATCTTCAAGTTCTGACAACAACTCTTCATTTTGATGACCTTGAGGTAGGGGTTCGGCTTCTTGTTCATAGTTCTCAATGTCATTTAGTTCGCATTGGTTGCTCAAGAACTTAGGTTCAACACCCCATTTAAAGCGTCTGAAAAACCTGTCTTCATAAAGGCGATTCACATGATTGGCTTGTCCTGCAACAAAAGCTGTACCAGCAATCATCAAAAGAGAACGCAAAGACGCAGACCCCATATTTAAAGCTAGTGCAGGCTTACCTGAGATTTTTTCTGCAAGATTTGCCAGAATTTCACCCGGCCCCAATTCTATAAACAGGTCAACTTCTGTCGCACCGACTTCAACAGCCTTCTGAAAATAAACAGGATCTGTAATCTGGCTATATAGATAGTTTACCCAATCGGTATGCTCGTCAATCACATGCCCTTGAAGAGTTGATATGATTTTCTTTTTAGCTGGCAAAAACTTTGTGATTTCGATCACTTTTTTAAATTGATCGGCAGCCCCTTTCATATAAGGACTGTGAAAGGCTTGCTTAACGGGTAGTCGTATGGCCCCTATATTTTCACTTTTAAGGTAATCCGCCAAATCTGAAATAGGCAAAGACTTGCCTGACACAACATTCTGAGAAGCTGAATTGAAATTGGCGATATGCAAATCAGAATAAGCGTCCAGTATTTTAAGCAGACTTTTGTCATCCAGATTGACCGCCAGCATTGAACCGGAAGCTTCTGCATTTTGTCCAGCCATTGCCCTGCCCCTTTCCAGCACGAGCTGCATAAGGTCTTCATGCCCTATAACATCCGACCAATAAAGTGCTGACAATTCCCCAAGGCTGTGACCAATACCTAAAGTGGCCTGAACACCCAAACTTTTAAGAGCCTGAAGCCCTGCTACATTAGCTAAAGTAATTGCGGGTTGTGCGTAATCAGTATCGTCTTTGGATGTAAAATCAGCCAGCAATGAGGGATCAAATACTGACTTCACTTCTTTTAAGCGTTCAGCGATCAAGCCGCCATCTGAATTGACAGGTGCACCTTGCCCAGAAAAAAGATAACCGATTTTTGCAGTTCCCTCTCCACCGAAAACTGCAAAGTCGTGTTTTTTATCAATATACAAACCACCTTCGAAACTATCCAAGAACTGTGACATAAACTGAAGTTTCTGGGACAATTCTTTTGGCGTACTAGCAACGACAGAAGCGCGCCACAAAGAAAGTGCTCCATTGGTTGCACGTTTTGCTAACTCAGCAGAAAGATCCGAAAACTCAGCCCTAGAACAGCTTGTGACAAATTCAGCAACATAATTAACAGTCCACAACAAGTCATGTGGACTGGAATATGAAAATAGGAACACTTCGGTATCTTGTAAGTTTTGCAGTAAAGGCCAATACTCATCCAATGCAAGTTCATTTTCCTGCGAGCCTTCAGGCACTTCCTCCAAAGTGATATGCGTGTTAATCCCGCCAAATCCAAAAGAACTAACACCTGCGCGACGCGGAACTCCCGTCGGTGTCCATTCATTTGGTATACGACTTGATGAAAGGTTCCCTGCATGCTCAGAAAACAATTTATGGGGGTTGGCACACCCTGTTGTTGGAGGAAGAACACGATGTTCCATACATTTCAGCGTACGGATCAATCCTGCCAACCCGGCAGCTGCCTTAGTATGACCAATGTTCGCCTTGACCGAACTAATTGTTGCCGGGTGCAACTGCTTTTTTTCTGCAAGACGCTGGTCAATAAGGGCACTTAATTCTACATTATCGCCAACCTTTGTCCCCGTACCATGGCCTTCAAAATATGTTACGGTATTGATCCCATATCCTGCACGTTCATAGCAGCGTTGAAGAGCAAGTTTCTGACCATTGATTTCCGGACGCGTCAGACCACCCTGGCCGTCAGAAGAGACCCCCCAGCCGTTAATGACTCCGTAAATACGAGAACAACTTTCTATAGCATCTTCATAGCGCATCAAGGCTACAAAACCACACCCTTCACCGGGCCAAAACCCTTGAGAATGCTCATCATAAACGCGCATTTCTTCTTTGGCTAATGCCATTGTTCTGGAAAAACCAACAAGTTCGAAAGGGTCAATACTTAAATCAACGCCTCCTGCCAAAACCATATCAGCATCACCATTGGCAAGTGCTACACAGCCATCAGTGACAGCAAGAAGGGACGATGAACACGCTCCGTCAACACTATATCCTCCCCCCTTGAAATTAAAATGATTGCATATACGTCCTGCAATCGTATTTGCCAGACCTCCAGATAGAAAATCTTCATTAGGCAAAGGAAATGGATGTTTATAAAGTTGTTCTAACCCCTGCAACCAAGTGTTCAGGGCTTCACCTGACAACGATATATCTTCAGAATTACCTATATGTTGAGCGATAACATTTCTGACGTAGGGCCAGCGCAATCTCATGGTATTTGCCCTGGAAAATTCCCCTGTTAAGGTGTTACCGACAATAACACGTACAGCCTCATTGTTGATTTCCGCATAACCTTGATTAAGTCGTATATCCTTAATCGCCTCTGCCGCAATTGTCAGGGCCAACCAATGCGTCAGATCCGTATTTTCATAACTATCAAGTGAAATTTTAAAACGAGAACGATCAAATCGGAAATTTTTAAGCACAGCAGCCTGATTGATATAGACTTTATCCGGGTGTGCCCCCATGGGATCAAAATAAGAATCAGACAGTCTGTTTTGAGGGATTTTACGAAACGATCTGCGCTGTGCAATGGAATTTAAAAATAAATCATCTGCTGTTTCGGCATCTGGAAACCGGCAAGAAAGGCCAACAACAGCTATTTTGGTATTCGTAAGTTTTTCAGACATTTCCACACATTTTATTATTTTACATGTCTATAAAAATACTGGCTGGTTCTTAATAAAACAGTTCCAGCCAGTAATTTCGCATTAGATCTTAAGGTTGATTAATACTAACCTCATTGGATGGAGCCGCGCCGACAGGTGTCTCAGAAGTCAAAAGTACTTGCGTCATTGCTTTACCAGGAGCTGCCTTCCATTCATATTGAGCCGTATCAGAATTCAAAGTCATCACGCGTGAAACCAAAGTCCCTTGGTATACAAATGCTTTTTTCCCAGGAGGGCATGAAAAAGACATGGACTTGGTCGTGCTCGTGCTCCACTCTTCCGTAAATGACAAGGCAAAAGAAACAGTTGTTTTTTCCGTTACCACTTCAATATTCACACCCACTTCTTCAGAAATTGAAAAAGTTTGAGTACTACTGAATTTAAAGCCGTAGGTAACCGACGTCTCATAGGTTGTCGTCACACCGGAATTAGTGTTGTCCATCGATGAAATAATTTGCAGGTTTGGGCTGTACAAAATCAATGCACATGCTTCACCCTCAGTATCCACGATAGGTACACCAGCATTAAAAACGTCATCTGATGGTGTAGGCAATTTATCAAAAATCTTCAGCTTTTTAGTTGGAACTGGAAATGGCATAGTTTGTCCTCACAAATTTATAAGTGTTGTTGAATCAAGCGTCACATTTTGGATTGCTCGGATCATGAATATTGAAATGATCAAGAACAGCGTTGTAATTTGCACAAAGGGTGCTTGGCTCTGTATACATGACCGACCATGCCTTCACATTGATGCTGGAATCATGCTTATCACCACCATCTTTGGTTTTTCTCTTGTAGTCTTCAACAGTCAAAGTCCACGTCATTGTCACAGTACCGATGGCGTTTGCTTGGCCTTCTGAATCATACCCATCGACCAAATGGATCACACGACTACCCTTTGAGGTATAATTCACGCTATCCTTAGTTTGCTCTTGCACAATATTTGAAACTGTCGCCTGCAAAGAAGCTGTATCAATACCTTGCACAACAGACGAGGCCATCATGATCAACACTTCGCTAAATAGCTTTTGAACCGCTTTTTCGTTGGTTTCATTCTGGCTTATTGTTGTTGGACCGCTGATATTGCCAGTAAAACCATTTGTATCCCGGTTTTCATATAACCAATTGTAATGTTCCCATGCCTGAATAACTTGCAGTGGCCCCTGATACCCGATGGTCTCGTCTTCACGCCATTCGGCAGTTGCTGCCGGAACCAGGTCCCCAATAATATCTTGAACGCTTCGTTTCTTGCCTGCAACTTGCTCTACAGACACGGCCTCTTCAAGCTCTCCTTTCGGGGCCAGAATGGCGTAGGCTTGCAGGGAACCCTGCGGCATGTCGTCCTTCACATTCTGGATATAAGCATTCAAGTTTTCGGGTGTCAGCTGGCTGCAATTCAAACCGACATTTTCCAGCTGTTTTTTTAACGTTGTTGCATCCAAAAGACTTGGTGTCGCAGGCGTTAAATTTATTTTAAACCCTTTTGGTCGAGGAAACGGCATTGTGTAACTCCTTTATTTTCAAAGCTTAAACAATGTATTTAGACATATAGTTCGTAGATATTTCAGTCGTTAAGCAATTATGTCCGGGCTATTTTCGCCCCAACTATAAAAACAAGACCGAGACCTACTCCACCTTGAGCCCTAAAAAGTTACCTTAAAAACTCATTTGCGGTTATGCCATTGAAAATATTAAACATTTTTAAGCTTTATTGATCTCATCGGAAACCCGAAACTTAACTTTATATTTTATTAAACTACATAAAACAGTTTATAGTAGTATTCAGTTTCTCAAAAGAGTCAACAAAAGTTGTAAAAAAATATTTTACTCTTTCTTTACGAGCTTTCTTTGTGTTCCTGAATATGAGCTTTTTGGACCCGTTCCGTAAACTTATTATCCCGTGAAATTGGAATAATGATTGATAATTTTGATCGTTCAGTATTCGATTGATTGTGCCAACAATTCCATTTTGTCGGGGCTGATCTGTTGATCGGTCCACTTAATCAACGATCTTAACATGGTGATCTAGCTTTGGCTGAGCTTCAAAGGAACATGCAATCCGACTTTCACACGATCCGATACAATGTTGGATTGGTAACGTTTCACATTAGGGGCATCGGCAAAATATCGCCGTGCAAAGGCGTCGTATTCCTGCAAAGTATCTGTTGATAACATAACGATAAAATCTACCTTGCCTGATATGAAATAGCACTGCTGAACCTGATCCAGTTTTAACATGGTTTGGCGAAACTCGTTCAACAGGTCACTGCGCACGCTTTCCAGCTTGACCTCAACAATAGTCAAAATTTTATCTGCGACAATTTTAGGGGACAGGATAGAAATATCGGCAGCAATCACACCTTCATTACGCAATCGTTTGATACGACGTTGCACGGAAGAACGTGACGACCCGACCTTTTCAGCCAAGATCACGGCGGAAAGCTGATTGTCTTTCTGCAATAAATTCAGCAACTGTCGATCTATTTTGTCCAATTCAATTGGTAATTTGCTCATTCCCGTGCCTGATATGATCCCAAAAACCCAACAGAGTTACAAACTATGGGTACATTACCACGCATATTCGTGCAAACTAAAAACATATTTGAATTCAACCTTCCAGCCACCATTTGTCTTTTATCTGGTGCCAATGAAAAGAGTATGACGCATGGAGATCAAACGCCCTTATTTGCTGTTCCTCGGTGATGCCGCCGACCCGCTTGCTGCCAAAGTTGCCCAAGGTATCAAGGATTGGCGACCTGAAAACGCGCTGGCTCAATTCCGTCTGGAGGGTTGTAAGGCAGATCTCGGCCTTCAGGATATGACGATTGAAGAAGCTGTCGAAGCCGGTTGTAAAACAATGGTGATCGGTGTTGCCAATCGTGGCGGCGTGATTTCTGACGCCTGGATCCGTGTTCTGATTGATGCCCTTGAAAATGGTTTGGATTTGGCCGCAGGTTTACATAATAAACTGGCGGATATACCGGAACTGGTCGCCATTGCTGATCGTTTGGGCCGTAAGCTTTTTGATGTGCGCCATCCAACGGAAATCTATCCGGTGGCTTCGGGTAAGAACCGTACAGGTAAACGCCTGTTGCCAGTCGGAACGGACTGTTCCTGCGGCAAAATGTACACAGCCCTTGCCCTTGAAAAAGAAATGCGGGCACGCGGCATGCAAGCAGACTTCCGTGCAACCGGACAAACCGGTATTTTGATTACAGGATCTGGTGTTTCCATTGATGCGGTTGCAGCTGATTTTATTTCAGGATCGGTTGAAACCATTTCCCCGGATAATGATGCCGATCACTGGGATTTGATTGAAGGGCAAGGATCTCTTTACCATGCATCTTTTGCGGGGGTAACGGCTGGCCTTATTCATGGGGCGCAGGCCGATGCGTTGATCCTTTGCCATGAACCGACCCGTACACATATGCGTGGATTACCTGAATATCCGATCCCATCGATAAAAGCTGTTATGGATCTGGCATTACACATGGCACAGTTGACAAATAAAGATGCCAAATTTGTTGGTATTTGTGTCAACACCTACAACCTTTCTGATGAAGACGCTGAAAAGTTCATGCGTGAAACCGAAGAAAAATTTGGTTTGCCTTGTGTTGACCCTGTTCGCAACGGTGTCGGGCGGATCGTGGATGTGCTGCAATGACGGTTTCACTTCAGGTCAGCCATAAGTCATGGCCTATTGCCGGTAGTTTCACCATTTCACGTGGGTCAAAAACCACCGCTGATGTTGTTGTCGCTGAAATTCACGAAGGTGAGTATATCGGGCGCGGTGAATGCGTTCCCTATGCCCGCTACAACGAAAGTATTGAAAGCGTCACAGACCTGATTAACGGTTTGAAAAATGACATTGCAAATGGTTTAACCCGCACAGACTTGCAATCGCGCCTGCCCGGTGGAGCAGCCCGCAATGCCCTTGACTGCGCCTTTTGGGATTTGGAAGCCAAAAAAGCAGGGAAACGGGTCTGGGACTTGGCGGGTTTACCCGCATTTCATAACCTTACGACAGCTTATACACTGTCCTTGGATACGGCCGAAATCATGGGGCAAAAGGCAAAAGAGGTTGCTCATCTGCCTTTATTGAAACTGAAACTGGCCGGTCCCGGTGATTTGGATCGTGTCATCGCTGTGCGAAACGGTGCGCCCAATGCCCGTATTATTGTGGATGCCAACGAAGGATGGACGGCTGACATTTATACAGAGCTTGCACCAAAGTTGGTGGCACTGGGTGTTGAAATGATAGAACAGCCTTTGCCCGCTGGTGATGATGCAATTTTGGCAGAAATTAAGCGTCCTGTACCTGTGTGTGCGGATGAATCCTGTCACGGTCTGGCTTCCCTTAATGATATCAAGGGGAAGTACGATATGATCAACATTAAACTCGACAAAACCGGTGGACTGACAGAAGCACTGTCACTCAAACAAGCCGCAGAAAAAGAAGGGCTTAGCATTATGGTCGGCTGCATGCTCGCCACATCCTTGGCAATGGCGCCGGCAATGGTTGTTGCCCAAGGGGCAAAGGTTGTTGATCTGGATGGTCCCCTTTTGTTGGCCGAAGACCATGAAAATGCAATTGAATTTAAAAATGGAACAATGTTTCCGCCAAAGCCTGCACTTTGGGGATAATCAACAAGGGATAGTTAAATGAGCCGTATTGTTTATGTGAATGGCGCATTCGTACCGGAAGAAGAAGCCAAAATCTCCGTCTTTGATCGCGGATTTTTATTCGCGGATGGGGTGTATGAAGTCTCTTCTGTTCTTGATGGTAAACTAGTCGATAACGCGGGGCATATGGTCCGGCTGCACCGTTCTTTAAATGAATTGGATATGGCTGCGCCCTGCAGCGATGAAGAAATCGAAGCGGCGCAGATGAAGTTGATCCAAGACAATAATGTCGTTGAAGGACTTGTCTATTTGCAAGTAACACGCGGGGCGGCGGATCGTGATTTTGCTTATCCAAAAAATGCCAAGCCAACTCTGGTCATGTTTACACAATCCAAACCCTTGTTAAACGATCCAACCGCCGATAACGGCATTTCCGTTGTGACCTTGCCGGATTTACGTTGGGGACGTCGCGACATCAAAACGGTTGGCTTGCTTTATCCCTGTATGGCAAAAATGGAAGCCAAGGCGAAAGGGGCAAATGATGCGTGGTTGATGGACGATAACGGTTTTATTACCGAGGGCACATCAAACAATGCCTATATCGTTACGAATGACGGCACCATTGTTACCCGCCAATTAAGCAACGATATCCTGCATGGAATTACCCGCAAGGCCGTGTTAGCCATTGCCAAGGAAGCAAACCTGAAAATTGAAGAACGCCCCTTTACACCTGCAGAAGTGCAGAATGCGCAGGAAGCTTTCTTTACATCGGCTTCTGCCTTTGTCATGCCTGTCGTTAAAATTGACGGACAGGATATTGCAAATGGCAAGCCGGGCAAAATTACCCAACAGCTTCGCGCAATGTATATAAAAATTGCTCAAAACAGCTAGAAAGCATTTAAATAAGACGCGCACACTCCCGCCGCTCACAAAGCTTGTGGGAGTGTGATTTTAATACCCAATCCTCCAAGGTCAGAGCTAAAAAAGTCAAGCTCCCCGCCATAAAGGTTTGTGATTTCAGACGCGATATGCAATCCCAATCCTGTACCCGGTTTTGTTTCGTCCAGACGAAGGCCTCTTTCTACAAGGTCATTTATATGTTCCGAAGGAACACCGGGCCCATCATCCTCTATCCGTATAAGAACGTGTCCTGCCTGCTGTAATGAGCCAGAAATAGAAATCCTGTTTTTAGCCCATTTACAGGCATTTTCCATAAGGTTGCCCAATAACTCTTCCATATCCTGCGGATCAGCGCGCACGACCAAACCTTCTAAACCCGACACGCTAATCTCCAGATTTGACTGGATAAAAAGCTTTTCCAATGAAAATTTCAAATCTCTCGTAACGTCACCTAAGTCCGTTTTTGTCCCCAATAAACTGGACGAACCGGCAATTCGCGCCTTGTTCAGATAACGAGCAATACTGTCAGTCGCGCTGTTTAGGTGTTGTCGGATCAAGTTGCCTTTTTCGCCGGGAACGTCCTTTGCCTCGTTCATTAAAACGGCAATTGGATTTTTTAAGGAATGAGCCAGATTCCCAACCTGTGTTCTGGCACGCTCAAGCAAAGTAAAATTATATTCCAGTAAGGTATTTAATTCGGAAGCCAGAGGTTGCACTTCTAAAGGAAAATCTTGCGGCATTTTTTCCAGATCCCCAGAACGGATCAAAGATAATGATTGAGTGAGGCGTTTCAGCGGTAACAAGCCATACTTGACCTGAAAAACAATCATCCCAACCAGTACAAAGCTCAATACAGATAAAACAAGAATAATATTACCCGAAAAGGTGTGAATATCATCTTCCATATCGCTAACCGGTCCGGCCACAACAAAAACAAAAGTGTCGGTGCTTCTGGGAAAGGCGATCTGACGGCTATAAAGTCGGATCGCCTGACCGGATGGTCCATTCATCTGAAGGAACGTATTGGTTTCCTGATCTTTGGGAAAAATTGTCGCCATTAATAAAGAATTGGATTGATGTATGACCGAACCATTCTTCAGTATTTCCCAATACCATCCCGAATGCGGTCTATTAAAGCGGGGGTCTGAGGGTGACCATGTCAAATCCAAACGCCCACTTTCTGAAATTTCGCCGGCAGCCACGAGTTCTTCCAAATGATCCCTCAATTGATTATCAAATCGTTTTTCAATATGCCCCTGAAAAAGCGAAACAATCAAAACCCCGGTTAAGATCAGACTGGCAAGTGTCCAGATCAGGGAGGACAGGATTAAACGGAGTTGTAAGGACGATTTAAACATCATTCACTGGCCGTTAGCTGATATCCTCGACCACGATATGTGCGAATACAGGCTGCACCTAGCTTGTTTCTAAGCTTATTGATCAAGACCTCAATGGTATTTGAATCCCGATCACCATCATATTCATATATATGTTCGGTCAATTCTGTTTTTGAAATCACGGCCTCAGGATGATGCATAAAATAAGACAATAACCTGTATTCCATCGAGGTAAGTTGCAGTGTTTCATTCCTGAGGTAAGCTTTTTGCGTTGTCGTATCCAGCTTTACATCCCCACATATCAGAACTGGATTGCTTTGCCCGGCCCCTCTACGAACCAATGCTTCGATACGCGCCAGCATTTCTTCCATTTCAAACGGTTTGGCAAGATAGTCGTCTGCACCGGTCCGCAAACCGATTACCTTTTCACGCCAGGTATCACGCGCAGATAAGATAAGAACAGGCATTGTCCGGCCACTTTTACGCCAACTCTCAAGAACATTTAGGCCGCTCATCACAGGTAATCCCAGATCCAGAATAATCGCATCATATGATTCTGTATCGCCTAGGAAATGCCCTTCTTCCCCATCATAAGCATTGTCAACAGCATAGCCGATATCGCGAAGAGCCGAACTGACTTGACGGGCGATTTCCTGATCGTCTTCGACCACAAGAACTTTCATCACTTCCCCCTTCTTGAATTACTTATGACGATCTTTTTTTCGTTTTCCCTTTTCAACTTTTACAATCTCAAGAGATTTAGCATCATATTCTATTTCCATCACAACGCCGTCTTCACGCAAAATCTTGGTTTCGTACACCCAGCCTGATTGGGCATCATCTTCATCATCCAGTTTGATTTTCAGTATATGCCCGGGAAAGTCGGATTGCACCTTTTTCAATAAAGCATCGACTGCGACAATCTGTCCTGATTGCAACAATTCTATTGCTGTTTGCCTATCATCGTCCGCTTGCGCCACAGACAAGATCGTAAAAAAAGTCAATATACCAAAAGGATAAAGCAAAAATTTCATTGTCTTCCCAGTCTGCGATTAAGTCTAAGGTATTCCTAATAACATACGCTTTTGAACCTTAACGCCAGCTTAAAACGCCCTTCAGTCTGCAACAAGGTAAGATCAGATAGAGTGCCCTTCATCAACATGAACCACATGAAACAGATTAAGGAAACACACTATGAAACCGATGATCCGCAATTCCATGATCGCCGCTCTCGCACTGGCTGCTCTGAGCACTCAAGCCTATTCGTCCGAGCAAGTATTGAATGACAAAAAAGATACCCTGACATCTTTCAAAATGGTCATTAATCTTGTTCAAAATGAAGGATATGGCGACGTTTACGAACTTGAACAGGAATACGGCTTTATCAAAGCCAAAGTCCGCGATGCAAATGGTGATCGCATCAAATTAGCCATCATCCCAGAAACACAAACCATTAAAATTCTGGAAAAGAAAAATAAGAAAAACAACAACCAATATGCAAACGTTTCGCCCAAGATCACATTGGATCAAGCCCTAAATATCCTTGCCGAGAATGGCTACACCTCTATCGAAGAAATCGAATTTGAGAAAGGATATTACGAGGCCGAAATCAGAGATCAAAACGGCAAGAAACAAGACATTATCCTTGATGCCCAGACCGGCGAAACCGTCTCTCAATGGAAAAACCTCTTTCGCTAAACATCAGTCGATCAGGTCGTAAAAGGTTTACGACCTGATCCTGACTATCTGTACCGGAGACTTTAAAATGCAATATGATCGATTGACTCGTCTTTTCCATATACTGATTGCCTTTGGCATAACAACTCAAATGATATTGACTTTGGTGATGGTTCATCCCAAACCCGGCAGAGAGGCCAACGTTTTTTACGATGCGCACGAATATCTAGGTGCCTTCCTGCTGGGTATTTTGGTTTTGAACTGGGGCTGGACCCTCGTTCGTCAAGGACCTGTCACACTCGGACACTTGTTCCCTTGGTTTTCAAAAAACCGTCTTTCGGCTTTAAAGCACGACATCATTAAACATATAACTCATCTGTCCCGCCTTAAACTGCCTTCAACCGATGAGCCTTCCCCCCTAGCCGGTTCCATTCAAGGTTTGGGCCTGATAGTCGCAACCTTACTTGCTATCACGGGAACCTTGATTTTACTCTATAGCGATCCCACTCAAAGAATGACGGGATGGCTTCACGACGTAAAAGAAATCCACGAAGCCTTCGGCCCCATGATGTGGGCTTACTTAGGTATTCATGTCGGCGCAGGTATGATGCATCAGTTTTTCGGACACCAGACTATTCGCACAATGTTTAGGCTGGCTCGATAACAGTAAGTTCAGACATTAACAAAAAAGCACACCGCTTAAAACGGTGTGCTTTTTGGGTAAACGATAGAACCTAGTCTTAATGAGGGAGGGGGCACTAGGTCTACCGCCGGGGGGGGGTATAACGAGAAAAACAGACAAAGTCGTTATCCCAGAAAGTGATTTGATGAATTTTTCAGTCTTTACTCCTTACATAATTTGACGGCGTTTGGTGCGCACGATTTGATAAGAACGTGACAAGTAGCCAAGCGGAACACTCAAAACATGAACCAAACGGGTGAACGGGAACAACAGCACGACAGTCATGCCGAAGAACATGTGAATTTTAAAAATCATATCGACATTGGCCAACAAGGACGGATCAGCACGCAAAGTCAAAACCGATTGCACCCAATAAGCCAGTGCAATCATCACATCAGGATTACCATGTGCGGCATGATTCAGAGACACCGGAATGGTGGATAGTCCCAGCAACAATGTCACCAGCAACCAACTGAGAATAAAACTGTCCATTTTGCGGCCTGCGGCCTGTACGCGACTGTTGGTCATGCGACGCAACCACAAAATCATACCGCCCAACAAACACATCAAACCAAAGACAGACCCGGCCATAATCGCGACATACTGGTGGTCCATATCCGAAATACCAACCGCGAGAAACCAGCTGTGCGGTGTCAACAAACCAACAGCATGACCGCCGAGAATAGCAAGAATACCAATATGAAACAGGTTGCTGCCCAGACGCATCCATTTGCCGGAAAGCAATTGGGAAGAGTCCGTCTTCCAGGTATATTGTTCACGATCAAAACGTATCCAGCACCCGATAACAAACACTGACAAGGCAATGTAGGGATAGATGCCGAAGAGAAAATTATCCAAAACCATAGGCTCTCTCCTTAAGCTGCTTGTTGTGTGGCACTGCCACGACATTCAATGAAATGGATTAACGGGGCGTAAGGGCTTTTTACCTTTTTCAGGCTTTTGGCAAGGATCGCGATTGCGGGGGTCGCCTGTGTTAAAAACGCGTCGCTTTCCTCTTTATTCAAGACGGCGGCATATTCCAGAATAAGCGGCAGGTAATCAGGCAATTCGCCTTCTTTTGCTTGTAAATCCAGGCCTTTGAAATATTCGGTCAATTCAATCAGGGCCGGACCACGGTCCTTGTTATCATCCCCCAACAGATGATGGGTCAAATGCAAGCTGTGATTTGGAACCATGTCAAATGTATCAACATATTCCCCCTGCAACTCCACCAGCGTTTTCGATTTAAAGTAAATCAGAAAATCACGCAGGATTGTGCGTTCGTAATCTGTGACACTTGACAAACTTTCAACGGCTTCTTCAACCAGTTCCAGATTTTTCACCAGTTCATCATCCGGGTAATCCAGCAGACGCGATAGAACCATATATTCTTTCATTTCCATATCTGCCTCCTCTTAAGAAATCTTGGAACGTTTAACAAAGCTTTGCGGGACCAGCGAATTGGTTCGCTTGGTCGGGAAGAGTTCCGCACCGCCTTCGGGTTGACCGGAACAGCCATCACAACTGGAATTCCCGAAACTGAAACCCAACTGTCCCTGAACCGCATAAGGATCTTCCAGACGTGTTTCTTCCGCAGATGTGGGAATGACAAAACGGTCTTCGTATTTTGCCAATGCCAAATAGCGATACATTTCCTGCGCCTGTGTTTCCGTAATGCCAGCCGGTGCCAGTGCGGAAGTATTGGGCACGCCGTCCACTTCCTTAGCCCGGTAATAACTGCGCATTGCAAGCATACGGTTAATTGCAGAGGTAATCGGTTTGGTGTCACCCGCCGTCAGCAAGTTTGCCAGATATTCAACCGGCATACGCAATTGTTCTGCCTTGGGGATCACCCCATCAGGCAACGTTTCCAGATTACCCGCATCCAGTTGGGACTGGATCGGAGAGAGCGGCGGAACATACCACATCATCGGCAGAGTGCGAAATTCCGGGTGCAGTGGGAAAGCGATTTTCCAGTCCATCGCCATTTTCCAAACCGGGGAGTTCTGTGCCGACTTGATCCAGTTTTGTGAAATGCCCTGTTTGTCGGCTTCTGCAATCACTTCAGGATCAAACGGATCAAGGAATACGCCCATTTGTGCATCATAAAGTTCCTGTTCGCCGCCAGTTGAGGCCGCATCACTGATCTTATCGGCGTCATAAAGCATGACCCCCATATAACGAATACGCCCGACACAGGATTCCGCGCAATTGGTTGGCATTCCTGATTCCAGACGCGGATAGCACAAGGTGCATTTTTCAGCCTTACCGGACTCCCAGTTATAATAAATTTTCTTATAAGGACAGGCCGATACACACATACGCCAGCCCCGGCATTTATTCTGATCCACCAACACCACGCCGTCTTCTTCGCGTTTGTAAATAGAACCGGACGGACAAGCCGCCACACAGGCCGGGTTCAGGCAATGGTTACACAGGCGCGGCAGATACATATGGAAGGTATTCTCAAATTGTGAATACATTTCCTTGGCAATACCATCGAAATTTTTGTCTTTGGATCGTTTGGAAAATTCACCGGCCAGATCGTCTTCCCAGTTTGGCCCCCATGTAATTTTTTCAATACGTTTACCGTCAATTTGCGAACGCGGACGTGCTGTCGGGGCTGCTTCAGACAATTTTGCCGTTTGCAGATGGGCATAATCCATATCGTATGGTTCCCAATAATCGTCCAGTTCCGGCAGATCAGGGTTGGCAAAGATGTTCAGCAGCTTGCTGATACGACCACCGGATTTCAGTTCCAGTTTGCCGTTTTTCAGGGTCCAGCCCCCTTTCCATTTTTCCTGATCTTCCCAGTTCTTCGGAAAACCGATGCCGGGTTTACTTTCCACATTGTTGAACCACGCGTATTCCACGCCGCGACGGTTGGTCCAGACGTTTTTACAAGTCACAGAACAGGTGTGACAGCCAATGCACTTGTCCAAATTCAGGACCATGGCGATTTGTGCGCGAATTTTCATTTTTATTCTCCTTGAAAACCGTAGATGAAACGGCGATCCCGAATTTTATTCTCGGGATCAACCATTTGATCAAAACCTCAGTCCTAGTTATTGACCCCGGGAGGGTTCGGTGCATCTTCACGTTCTTGTGTAAGGGGACGTTCCAGCCAATCCACATCCTTGTCTTCAATCTTGTGGATAGCGACAAATTCATCCCGCTGGGAACCGACAGTCCCATAGTAATTGAAGCCGTATGAAAGCTGTGCGTAGCCGCCAATCATATGTGTCGGCTTGACCACAACACGGGTCACAGAATTCAGGATCCCGCCCCGTTTACCCGTCGAAGGTGAACCCGGAACGTTCACAATTTTTTCCTGTGCATGATACATCAGACACATCCCCGTCGGGACACGTTGGGAAACGACCACACGGGCCACAGTCGCACCGTTGCCGTTAACAGCTTCCACCCAGTCATTGTCTTTCAATCCAATGGATGTGGCGTCCTCTTCTGATACCCACATGGTTGGCCCGCCACGGAACAGGTTCAGCATACGCTGGTTATCATTGTAGGTTGAATGAATACCCCATTTGGAATGCGGCGTGACGAAGTTCAAAATCACGTGTGGTTTATTTTTGACATGTTCCGGTAAGCGGTTTTCCGCCTGAAGATCTACAGAAGGACGGAAAGCACAGAACCCTTCGCCAAAATCCAGCATCCATTCGTGATCCTGATAGAATTGCGCCCGACCGGTCAGGGTACGGAACGGAATATGTTCGTGAATATTCGTCCAACAGGCATTGTAGCTGACTTCTTCAGATTCAATCCCGCTCCAGGTTGGGGCAGTGATGATCTTGCGTGGTTGGGCCTGAATATCTTTCAGGCGAATTTTTTCATCCAGACGCGGATCACACAGATGGGTGTGGTCGATCCCGGTCTTTTTACTCAATGCTTTCCAGGATTTATGGGCGACTTCTCCATTGGTTTCCGGTGCCAACTGCAAAATGGTTTCACAGACTTCCTTGTCATCTTTCAGAGAAGGGCGACCATCAATGGTGGAATTCAACTCCCGCAACTGCTCGATTTCCAGTTCCGTATTCCAGTCCAGCCCCTTAACGTTGTTGCCCTGTTGTTCCATCAACGGGCCAACGGTAATAAACTGGTCGTAGATTTTGGAATAATCACGTTCCACAACTTTCAAAATCGGCAGAGTTTTGCCCGGTACGGGTTCTCCCTCTCCTTTTTTCCAGTCAACGGTACCAAAGGGTTGGGCCAGTTCCATCGGTGAATCGTGCATCATCGGGATGGCAACCATATCCTTGCGCACCCCCAGATGATCGCCCGCCAGTTCAGAGAAACGTTTGGAGATGCCTTGGAAAATCTGCCAGTCTGAACGACTTTCCCATGCCGGATTGACCGCTTCACTCAACGGATGAATGAAGGGATGCATATCGGTGGTGTTCAAATCGGTTTTTTCATACCATGTGGCTGTCGGCAACACGATATCAGAATAGGCCCCCGTAGAATTCAGGCGGAAGTTAATATCGACAAACAGATCAAGTTTCGCCGTCGGAGCTTTTTCATGCCATTTGATTTCTTTACACAGTTTACCGCCTTCACCTTCATGCAGCACGCCGTTCTGTGCGCCCAGCAAGTGCTTGAGGAAATATTCGTGCCCCTTGGCCGAGCTACCCAGCAGATTTGCCCGCCACACGAACATATTACGCGGATGGTTTTGCGGCGCATCAATATCTTCACAGGCAAAGTTCAGTTCACCCAATTTTAGTTTTGATACCGTATAACCGACGATTTCGTCATCCGTTTTCGCACCATTTGCAATGGCATCGGAACAAATATCCAACGGACTGCGATCAAAATGCGGGGCAGACGGCAACCAGCCCAAACGTTGGGAAACAACGTTATAATCTGCCAGTTGGTAGCCTTTGTATTTTGCCTTGGCATAAGGGGCGAGCAATTTATCGGCTTCCACCTTTTCATAACGCCATTGATCGGTGTGATAATAGAAGAACGTGGTGCCGTTCATTTGGCGCGACGGGCGATACCAGTCCCCGCCAAAGGCAATCGGTGCCCAACCGGCTTGCGGACGTAATTTTTCCTGACCGACATAATGTGCCCAGCCGCCACCGGATTGACCGATACATCCGCAGATATGAAGCAGGTTCATAATCGCACGGTAGTTCATATCCTGATGGAACCACTGGTTAATGGCTGCCCCCAGAATAACCATAGACTTACCCTTGGTTTTTGCAGCGTTTTCAGCAAATTCACGTCCGGTACGGATAATGTCTGCCGGTTTGACGCCTGTGATTTTTTCCTGCCAGGCCGGTGTATAGGCACAATTGTCATCATCATAAGAGTCCGTGACGTTTTCACCGCCTAGACCGCGATCAATCCCATACTGGGCAACCTGAAGATCGAAAACGGTCGCAACCAGAACTTCTCCATCCTTGGTTTGCAATTTACGAACCGGAACGTTGCGCGCCAGCATGTCGTCTTCGCTGGGTGTAAAGTGCGGAAATAAGACCGGTACTATATCGTCTTTTTCGTCAATGGTGCTCAGTTGCGCCTTGATATCTTCCTGATTGACGGCGTTTTTCTCCAACAGGTTCCAGCGCCCGTCTTCTCCCCAACGGAAACCGACAGACCCGTTTGGACAAACATAAGATTTGGACACCTCGTCATAAACGACTGTTTTCCATTCCGGGTTGTTACTTTCCCCGAGCGTACCGTCAAAATCGGACGCACGCAGGAAACGATCAGACAGATACTTGTCACCTTCCTTGCGCAATGTGACCAGCATCGGGAAATCAGTATATTTGCGGGAATATTCCTGAAAGTAGGGTTCTTGCGACTTGATATAGAATTCTTTTAAGGCCACATGCCCCATTGCAAGGAAAGCGGCTGAATCCGTCCCTTGCTTTACCGGCATCCACAAATCGGCAAATTTTACATATTCCGCGTAATCCGGGGCCATAGACACCACCTTGGTCCCCTTATAACGGGTTTCGATGGCGAAATGCGCGTCCGGTGTACGGGTCATCGGCAGGTTAGCCCCACAGACGATGATATATGTGGAATTATACCAATCCGCAGATTCAGGCACATCCGTCTGTTCCCCCCACGTTTGCGGAGAGGACGGCGGCAAATCACAGTACCAGTCATAGAAAGACAGCGGCACCCCACCAATCAAGGACAGATAACGCGAACCAGCCGCATAACTGATCATCGACATTGCCGGAATGGGAGAAAAACCGGCGATCCGGTCGGGACCATGTTCTTTTGCAGTATAAACGTTGGCGGCGGCAATAATTTCGGTAACTTCGTCCCATGTGGAACGAACGAACCCACCCAACCCACGAACAGCCGTATATTGTTTGCGTTTTTTTTCATCGGCCTGAATAGCCGCCCATGCCGCAACCGGATCCAGCCCTTTGGCTTTTTCCGCACGATAAAGATCAATCAAACGTCCGCGAACCAGCGGGTATTTAACCCGGTGCGGGCTATAAAGATACCAGGAAAAACTTGCCCCACGTTGACAGCCCCGCGGTTCATGGTTGGGCATGTCCGGGCGGGTTTCCGGGTAGTTTGTTTGTTGCATTTCATAAGCAACCAAACCATTCTTGACGTGAATTTTCCAGCTGCACCCACCGGTACAGTTCACCCCGTGTGTGGAGCGCACAACCTTGTCATAACGCCAACGGTTACGATAGGTTTCTTCCCAATTACGGTCTTCGTTGGTTACAATTCCATGTCCTTTGGAAAACGTTTCCACCACAGGCTTGAAGAACTTTAGCCGTTCAAGAAATAGACTCATTTTTTTATTGCTCCTGATATCTCTAGGCCGCAGCCTAATCGACAATTCGTTATGGGTTCGCTGAACTCAGCACTGTATCTCGGCGTTTTTGCGCGCATACCACCACCATGTGACCACCATGCAGGACAGGTAGTAACCCATGAAGGCATAGAGCGCGCCTTCGGGTCCGCCTGTCATGGCGATGGATGTGCCGTAAGCTTTGGGAATGAAAAAGGCACCATAAGCAGCAAGGGCCGAACTGAAACCAAGGGTTGCTGCTGACTCTTTATTCGCGGCCTTGATCACATCCAGTGCAGCATCCGGCGTGGGAGAGGCAGCCCAACGGCTGTGAAGGGTTCTGAAAATAACGGGAATCATGCGGAAAGTTGACCCATTGCCAATGCCCGTTGTGATAAACAACAACATGAACATAGCAAGAAAACCAAAGAAATTCCCACCACTGGCCCCCGAAGGCAGGAAGTAGAGAACGCCAACAACAGCGCCCATCATCACAACAAAGTTCCATAAAGTAACCTTGGCGCCGCCCAGTTTATCGGACATCCAGCCCCCGAGCGGACGGGTCAATGCCCCGACAAGTGGCCCAAGGAATGCATAACGCAAGGCATCAACTTCGGGGAACTGTGTCTGGATCAACATGGGTAAGCCGGCGGCATATCCAATAAAGGAACCGAATGTGGCGATATAAAGCCAGCTCATTAACCATTGGTGTTTGCGTTTGAAAATAACGGCCTGTTCTTTGAACGATGCTTTAGCAGACGAAATATCGTTCATGCCGAACCAGGCCAGAATGCTCATTAACAAAATGAACGGTACCCAGACAAAACCGGCATTTTGCAACCATAGTTCTTTGGTTTCCTCACCCACCTTGACCACTTGCGGATCACCGCTTATGGCAGCAAAAGAACCAACCGTAATAATAATCGGAACCAAGAACTGCATAACCGATACGCCCAAATTTCCCAATCCGGCATTGAGGCCCAATGCAGTCCCCTGAGAAGATTTAGGGAAGAAGAAACTGATGTTTGCCATAGAAGACGCAAAGTTTCCGCCCCCAAAACCACAAAGAAGGGCAATAATAACAAACGTCATATAAGGCGTTGTCGTATCCTGTACGGCAAGCCCCATCCAATATGCAGGTATCGCCAGAGACAAGGTTGAAATTGTCGTAAACAGCCGTCCGCCGAAAATCGGTACCATGAACGAATAAAAGATCCGCAAAGTGGCCCCGGACAGACCCGGCAAAGCCGCCAGCCAAAACAATTGGTTCGTTGAAAAGCCAAAACCAATACTGTTTAAACGAACGATAACCGCACTCCAGACCAACCAGACGGCAAAGGCCAGTAACAGGCAGGGAATGGAAATCCAGAGGTTTCGGGTTGCGATTTTCTTGCCCTTGGTGGTCCAATAGAGGGTATCCTCCGGGGCCCAGTCTGTAAGTAAACGCGTACTCATAAAATTTCATCCATTTTAAAATACAAACCAATCTGTTGTGCACGGATTGATTATTGTGCAGAGGCCTTAAGCGGTTCTGCGGGTTTTAAAGGGGGAATGGCCTGTTTCCTTTTTTCGCCTTTATATTGAAAGTGCATGGAAACCAACGACACACAGGTCACGCCATACAACAGCATAAAGACTGAACTGTTGACCCCGGTAAGGTCCAAAATCATGCCAAACATAATCGGCAGCAAGAAACCACCCATTCCGCCGGCCAAACCGACCATGCCGGAAACGGCCCCGATGTTGTCTGAAAAGTCGTCGGATATAAATTTGAAGATCGATGCTTTTCCCAGTCCCCAGGCAATCCCGACAATGAAAAGCAGGAAAGTGAAGAACCAGACGTTCAGTTTGATATCAAAGGCCAATGGGCCGTGGGTGGTTGTGACACTCAACGATGTCTGAGGGTAAGACATGATGAATAAACAGACCCAACACACCCACATCACCCACCAAGTAACGGTATAGGCACCGTACTTGTCTGAAAGCCAACCGCCGAGCGCACGAATAACACCGGACGGCAAAACGAAGATCGAAGCCAACAAAGCAGCCGTTTGAATGTCGAACCCGTATTCACTGATATAATATTTTGTCATCCAGAGCGACAAAGCCACAAAACCGCCAAACACGATGGAGTAATATTGACAATAACGCAGAACACGCACGTCTTTGAGGATGGCAAACTGTTGACGCAAACTTACCTGCGAGACAACGCGGTGGCTCCGGTCCGTATAGGTAAGCATCCAAAAAATGGCAGCTGTTGCCGCCAGTGCAATCGCATAAATCTGGGGCACTGACTCCCACCCCCACCAGACAACCAGCGTGGGAGCAACAAATTTGGTGACGGCTGCACCAGCATTTCCTGCACCGAAAATCCCCATCGCAAAACCTTGCTGGTTTTTAGGGAACCAGCGCGCTGTATAGGCAATTCCAACGGAAAAAGACGCACCACAAATGCCAACAGCCAACCCGACAAGAACCAAATGCCAGAACTGATGGGCCAGCGAAATTAAATATAAAGGGGGGATGACCGCACACATCAGCGCAAAAAATACAATTTTCCCGCCATATTTATCGGTCAACATGCCAAGAGGTAATCTGAACAGAGACCCGGTCAATATTGGGGTGGCTGCCAATAAACCAAACTCTGAATCGGACAGTCCCAATTCATCTTTGATCGGAATGCCGATGACTGCGAAAATAACCCAAACCGCAAAACAAACCGTGAAACCGATCGTATTTCCACTCAGTGTCGATAAGGCTTTCCCTCTTTCCGACAACATATTCGTTCTCCCCTGCATTTTCCCATCAAAAGCAGCGCGCTTTTTTAAGTTTTAAATCCCGCTTTTGAACTTCGTGGGACCTTCCCTTAAACGAAAGGTGCGATGGTCTGCAAGTCATCCTTTAGGACGATTCTCACCCCTTGTACCTCCAAAGAGGTATAGGGGTATTAGGTGTTTAAAATATTGAAAATAAACAATTTAAATTAAAACATACTAAAGTATTACATTTTAATATCGTGCTATGCTAGGAATTAAGGGGTACCTAGAAAACAGTCGCCTTTTGGCTGGGAATTTCTAAAAATATCAGGGAATTATTCTGTTTATGTTGAACATCTCGAATCGCTTCACGTGGAAAGGCAACCCTTTTAAGCGCGCTTTAATGTTGCGTTTGGCACTTGCTATGGGAAGCATCGTCGGACTTGCTTTTGCCGGTATGTTGGCTTCCGTTTTTATTGCCGGAACGACACAGGGGCAAGGCACGGCAATCAATCAAGCCGGGTCGCTTCGTATGCAAGCCTATAGGATTAATGCAAACCTGATTGCACATCGGGAAAATGAAACGCAACTGGATGTGCGACTGCCCGTATTGGTACAGGAGTTTGCAGAGCGGCTCACCAGCCGCCGTCTGCTGCATATTTTACCAACAAATGAAGAATCTGAACTGCGTCAGGCCTATGACGATATTTACCAATCCTGGCAGCAGGAGATTTCTCCACTGTTAAACGGATATGCACAAGCATTAGCCACAGGCAATATTAAAAATCCAAAGGAACTACACGAAGATATTTCTCAAAAATACAATGCATTTATCAGTGATTTTGTTTACCGGATTGATCACTTGGTTGCTCTACTGGAATATGATGTTGAAACCAAATTGCAGATGTTGACCTTGATACAAGGGATTATCTTGTTTTTAACCGTGATCATCGTATCGATTACCATGTTTATGATGCAGTCCGAAGTTCAGACACGCTTGCAAGACCTTGTCCGCTGCGCTGAACATGCCCGACGCAGGGATTTTTCGGTACGACCCAATTTCAAAGGTGAAGACGAGCTAGGTCGCCTCGCCTATGCCTTTGATTTCATGGCAGAAGATCTTGCCAAACTGTATGATGATCTGGAAGAACGGGTCAAATTAAAAACCCGCGATTTGGAACGGAGTAATAAATCCATCCAACTGCTTTACAATACGACACGACGTCTCAGCGGGTCTCCCTTAGTCTCCATTGAAAATGAAGAAATTTTAAAAGATATAGAAACCTATGCTCAAACAGGCCCCGGTATGATTTGTTTAACCAACAAACATCTTGAGAACGCCAAAAATCAGGCCTTGCGCTATAGTCATGCAGACTGGCTGACGAACCTCTGCAATGCCAAAGATTGCCTTGAATGTGAACAGAACAGTTCCGTTCAGGTCTTAAAAGCCAAAAATGGCTGCGCATTGCCCAAAGAAGTCACTGCTTTCCAAATTGCGGACCGCGACACCCAACATGGTATTCTTTTCATTACCGGAAAAGAGGGAAAGCCATTAGTGAAATGGCAAATAGAATTGATCGAGGTTGTCGCACAAACGATTGGAACGGCCCTTGGGGTTGCCGATAAAATTGTTGAAAACAGACGCCTGACTCTGCTCGAAGAACGTTCTGTTATCGCACGTGAATTACATGACTCTTTGGCACAATCTCTGGCCTACATTAAAATTCAGGTCAGCCGTTTACAAAAAAATCTGGTAATGGAAAAATCGCAAGAAGAAGTTAATGCCATTGCATTGGATATCCGCGCAGGGGTGAGCAAATCATACAAACATCTGCGGGAACTGCTGACCACCTTCCGCCTGAATATTGATGGATTGGATATCAATCACGCCCTGAATATTACAGTAAAAGAGTTTGTTGAACGTTATGGCCTTAAAATCAATCTGAACAACAGTTTGCCCAATCGCCAACTCAGCCCCAATGAAGAGGTTCATATTCTACAAATTATACGCGAAGCACTTTCAAACGTAGCCCATCACGCTCATGCGGAACATGTAGATGTCAACCTTTATAAAGATGTGGATCAAACGGTTTGCATGACTGTCAGCGATAATGGCATTGGTTTGCCTGTCAACCGCGAACGGCTGGATCATTATGGTCTTGCGATTATGGAAGAACGCACCCGCAGTTTAAATGGTACAATCACAATGACCAATCGCCCCTGCGGCGGAACATGTATCGAGGTGAAATTTGTGCCTCAATCCAATCAGGGAAATCCCTCAAAAATAAACGTCGTACATATGAGTGAGATATAAAAGATGACCAATCAAGATTATTGGACTGTGATGGTCGTGGATGATCATCCCCTTTTTCGAAAAGGCCTGAAAGACTTATTTTCCTTGGATGATAGGTTTAAAGTCGTTGAAGAAGCCTCAAGCGGGGATGAGGGACTGGAAAAAATAGCCGCCCGCGATATCGATCTGGTATTGCTGGACCTGAATATGAAAGGAAAGGATGGTATCGCAACCTTGAAGGAAATGCGCCAGACAAAAACGCAGGCGCGGATCGTTTTATTGACGGTTTCCGATGACGATGACGACGTCATCGCCGGTTTAAGAGCAGGTGCAGATGGCTACCTTCTTAAAGATATGGAACCGGAAAACATTCTAGATCAATTGGTACATGCCATGAACGGCCGTATTGTTATCAGCGATACGTTGGTGGAACTACTCGCCCGGGCCTTGCGCGGTGGATTGACACCACAGACACAAGAGGAGTCCGGTGTCACCCCCCGCGAACTTGAAATTATCAACCTGATTGCACAGGGAATGACCAACAAGCATATTGCCCGAAAACTCAATATCGCCGAAGGAACGGTAAAGGTCCATGTCAAAAAAATGCTTAAGAAACTAAACCTCAAAAGCCGTGTGGAAATTGCGGTTTGGTCAGTTGAAAAGTTATAAAGAATAGCGAGTTCTTTTTGAGATCATAGCTCTCAAAACTAGACCTTTGTCCAATATATCCGAAGGTGTTCTTTCAACTATCCTGTCCTTCCTTTAAAAACAGGCACAGGCATGCAAAATGTTGAAGATTAAAATTCTCGGGGCGGCGGCAGGTGGAGGGTTTCCGCAATGGAATTGCCATTGTGACAATTGCCGCAAAGCATGGGGAAAAAATTCAGACGCCATCGCCCGTACGCAATCCTCGCTTGCTATCAGTGTGGATGGGGACAACTGGTTCCTTTTAAATGCCTCCCCCGATATTCGTCAGCAAATTCAAGCCAATCCCTGCCTACACCCAAAACACGGTAAACGGCACAGTCCGATTAAAGGGGTTATTCTCACCAATGCCGATGTCGATCATATCGGCGGATTGTTGACGTTACGCGAAAGCCAGCCCCTCGCCCTTTACGCCACCCAACGCGTCATCAACGTTTTAGGCGAAAACAGCCTGTTTAATATCCTGAACCCCGACTACGTCGCACGTCGCAAACTTCCCATAGATCAAAAAACCGAGCTTTGTTTTCAGGACGGACAAAACAGCGGCATTGAGATTGAACTTTTCCCCGTCCCCGGCAAAATCGCCCTTTATCTGGAAGATGAAAAAGCAGGGGCGAATTTTGGATCCGTCCCTGAAGATACCGTTGGCATAAAGGTCACGGCGCGCAGCAGTAAAAAATCCTTTTATTACTTGCCGGGATGTGCGGCCCTCCCCCCGGACTTGGTTGAACGCGTGCAAAACAGCGATCTGGTCTTTTTTGACGGCACCACGTGGGTTGACGATGAAATGATCGAAACAGGCTGCGGCGTCAAAACCGGACAACGCATGGGCCATATGTGCATGGCAGGCCCTGCGGGCAGCATTCAGGCGTTTGAAGAACTAAACATCAAGCGCAAAGTCTTTATCCATATCAACAATACAAATCCCGTTCTGTTGGAAAATTCAACTCAGCGGGCAATTGCCAATAAAGCCGGATGGGAAATCGGCTATGACACAATGGAGGTTATCTTATGATCAAGCTGAATAAAGTTCTGAGCCCGGATGAGCTGGAACAAACCCTGCAAGGCATCGGAGCAGAACGTTATCACAATCTGCACCCCTTTCATAAATTGTTACACGGTGGGAAATTGTCTTTGGGACAAGTGCAGGCCTGGGCCTTGAACCGGTATGTCTATCAACAAGGCATCCCGATCAAGGATTACGCCATTTTGTCCAATTGCCCAGATAAGGAACTGCGCAATCTTTGGCGCCAGCGTATTTTCGACCATGATGGCATGGAGCAGGATGAAGGTGGTATTGAACGTTGGCTCAAACTGTGTGAGGCCTTGGGTCTGGAACGTACCTACGTTCAATCAATGGAAGGTGTCCTGCCCGCAACCAAACATGCAGTTGATACCTATATCAATTTTTGCCGTCACGCCCCGCTGTTAATCGGTTTTGCCTCCTGCTTGACAGAATTGTTCGCCCCAAAAATTCACAAAGAACGGATCGCAGGCATGTTGGAAAATTACGATTTTGTGGATGAAACAATGGTCGCCTATTTTCGGGAACGCCTGACTCAAGCCCCGCGTGATGTAGATTTTGCCCTGCGTTATGTAAAAGAACATGCCCGCACGGTTGATCAACAACAGGCCGTCATTGATGCTCTTTACATGAAAACAGGTGTTTTATGGGCGCAACTGGATGCGCTTTATCTGGCCTATGTCACCCCCGGCATGATCCCGCCGGGATGTTTTACCCCCGTTCAGACGGATGTCGCAGCGGCGCAATAGTTCCATCCTTGATCAAGGTTTCCATTAAATCATCCACACTTGTTTCAAAAAGCCGTTTTCCATCCGCCGGGTCCGCCAAGGATACATTGGCCCCGATCCGGCCATCGGGATGTTTATCACGCATATCCTGTGCCCCCTCATATGCCAATGCAGGGGCGCACACAGGATCACAAGCAACATTTCGTAACGTGCTTTCATCCAGATATTGAACAACAGCAATCTCGCTGGGCGTGGCATGACGACCTTCCTGATCGGCATAAAGCGATGCACGTAGTTTTCGGGTCTCAGCCCCCATATACCAATTATAAAAACGGCAATTTGTAATGTCTTCCTGAAAAGTGTGTTCCAAAACAGGACCGTTACCACCATGCCCGTTGATAAAAATAAATTCTGCAAACCCATGCACTTCCAACGAATGCACCACATCCTGAATCACCAATGATAACGTTTGCGGTTGTAAGGAAATTGTCCCCGCAAACGCCATATGATGTTGCGCCATCCCGATCGACAAAACTGGGGCGCACATCAGACCACTTCGTCGGGCAAGTTCTTTTGTTATCGCCTCTGCAATCATACTGTCCGTCCCGATCATACCGCTGGGGCCATGTTGTTCGGTTGAACCAATCGGGATCAGGATCGTTTGGCAAGATTGCAGATAGTCTTCAACCTCCGGCCATGTGGATTTTTGTAGCTCCATTGCTTATTTTCCTTAAATATTGCGCCCGAGCCTGTGGTGTAGGATGCCCGGAGTAAACCGCATCATAAAACTGATCCCCTTTTTGCATCATGGCATTTTGCACATGAATTTTATCCAAAGCGCGTAAGAAGGTCTCAGCCCCCCCGCCATAGAAGGCTGCAAATCGGTCCGCCTGATATTCACAAGTGCGGATATAGGCATTCAAAACCGGTAAAGCCACTGCCGCCAAAGCCGGAGCACTGATCACTAAAGAACTAAACGACGTTGAAAATTGCCCGAAGATCAAAACACCCAACAACGCCAATCCCCCTTTTAAAAGTTGATACTTAAAAATATGGCGATGAGCATGATGGCCTAATTCATGGGCGATAACGCTGAGAATTTCGTCCTTATTCAGGCGATCGAGTAAACTGTCATTCAGCACGATACGCTTGAAAGGTCCAATCCCTTCGAAACGCGCATTCGCATGGCTTGTCCACTGGGACCCATCTTGAACATAAACATCGACAGGTTCATAATCGGCATAAAGACACATATGGGTAACCCGGCTTAACAAATCCTCATCATCCAAAGGTTTGAGCAAACCATCCAATCGCGATTGCACCCATGGTCGTAGCGTGATCACCGCACCATCAAGGCAGAACCAAACCACCCACACCCACAGAAGCACAGCCACATGGCTCGTCATCGGCATGAAATAAAAAACCAGATTAACAGCACCAAACGTCAGTAAAAGGCGCAGAAATAAGGCTTTCAATATCACCTTTCCCAATATTGCCCATGTCATCCGCCCAAAACCGAAATGACGTTCAACCCGCATCTGCACACTGCCCAAAATCAGGCGTCGCACCAACCAATGCGCAATAATCAAGCCTGTCAGGTCAAAAACAGTCGTGAAATAATCACTCACAAACAACAAAGCACACCATAAAATATCCAGTATATAGGATAAAAACGTCACGTATGCCTTGGCCTGGGCATATCGTCCGATGTCATCATTATATCGCGAACCGATATAAGACACCTGACGAGCACATAACAAAGCATGTGCAGAAAACAGAAGGCTCAAGATAAAAACCATACTTGCGATCATGGCCATAACCCCTGTCCCAGTTCACGCACGGCTTTCGGACCTTTCAGTACCAGCAGGCTAAAAATTTCCACTAAATCCGCCCCAAAGGACAAACGCATTTCCACATCCTTTTGCGTCATCACCCCGCCGACAGACAAAATATTGAGAGGACGTAAATCGGCATAAAGGTGCTTAATGTTCTGCGGATCATCTTGTTCGATATGTGCGACAACCACCCCATTCAGAGATAAATTATCAATCCAGTCCGGTATCTGTTCACACCGAACTTTCAGGCATATCGGGCGGGAGATCGACGCGTGTAATTGCTGAAACAGGTCAACCGTCCAGTCCCGTCCGCCCTTTTGCAAAAAAGGCCGGCTGCGTGGGGAGCTTAGATTAATGACCAGAAAATCAGCTTGCGCTGCATAGCTTACCGCAAGCTTCGTATAATGCGCGAGGGCCTCATCTAAAGACATATGGTCGGCATCAACGGCGATATTTACCCCAACCGGACCGCTTTGGGAAAAAGATAACGGCTTTTCCTGCGTCAAGCTGCCCACTTCCATAAAGCCCAAGCCCAAATGTCGCGCCAGCGCCGTCATAGATGCCTGTTTATCAAAGCCTGCCGCCAGCCCCAACGGGTTGGCAAATTCAATCCCCATGACCGTTTTAGGGAACAAAGGTAACGGGGCGCTACATTCAAACCATTGAGCGCGTTTACGTGCCATCGGCAATACAATTTTCACCTGAAGATGACGACTGGTTTGCGCAAAATCCATATCACAATGCCCGCGCCAACTGTGTATCAAACCTGTTGATAAAGTCCGCTAAGGCCACTACGCCCTCTGTTGGCAGTGCATTATACAGGCTTGCACGCAACGGTGCGCCCGCTGAATGACCACTTAGGTTAAGTAAACCTTCTTGATGAGCCTGCTGCAAAAAAAGCCCATTTAGGGTCGGATCCTTTAAACCGAAACACACATTAATGTGCGAACGCATATCCCCATTCACACTGGCATGGAAAAAACGACTACGGTCTATTGTATCATATAGCACTGCACTTTTTTGCCGACTGCGCTTCGCCATTTCAGGCAAACCACCTTGACCCATCACCCATTTTGCCATTAACCCCGCCATATAAATCCCAAACAGGTTCGGCGTATTGACACGGGAATTGTTTCTCGCTTGCACAGTATAATTAAAAACAATAGGGGTGATATCCAAGGCACGATCAAACAGTTTCTCATGCATAATAACAAGACTTAGCCCTGCGGGTGCGATGTTCTTCTGTGCGCTGGCATAAATTAAATCCATACGTGAAAAATCAATCGGGCGGGTCAAAATATCCGATGTCATATCCGCGACAAGTGGCAAACCTTGCGAGTTCGGGAGTTCATGGAACTGTCGCCCGTGCGTTGTCTCATTCGTCGTAATATGACAATAAGCCCCATCCGCAACAATCCGGTCCACGACAATCTCGCCATATTTGCTGGCCTCTGCAATTGCCCGTTTGGACCAATGACCGGTATCAAAATAACAGGCCCGTTTTTTATCCCCCATCAGGTTCATGGCAACAAAGGCAAAATGGGCATAAGCACCGCCTTGTAAAAACAAAAGATGATGGCTTTCCGGCAAGTTCAAAACCTGTCGCAAAGCCCGATGTGCAGTCTGCATCACCTCCCCAAAGGCCGGATCCCCAAACGGGATTTCAAACAGAGACATACCGCTTCCCTGCCAATTGAAGGCTTCCGCACGTGCCTGTTCCAAAATATCATCGGGCAACACCGCTGGCCCCGCACCAAAATTAAACGACATCATGAGGTTTTATCCCCCAAACAGGAAACTCGTATGCGAACCCGCAGCCATAAAAAAAACTGTCGGAAAACTGAGAATTGTATTGGTCCGTGATGACAAAAAGGTAATACGCGAGCAACGCACCCGTTCTTCAAAACTTGCGGGGATAAAACCAATGACCTTTTTTTGATGTGGCCAAAGGACCATCCATAAATTCAAGACCATCAACAAGCCACACCAGACCCCCATCCCCAAAACCGCGTGACTGCCATTTAACCACAGCACGTCCCATAAAATATCGCGGTAAAACAACATAAACAGCCCACTGCCAAGTACAACAATGGAGGCATAGCGAAATGTTGCATGTTCACGACGTAAAGCGGCTTCAAAGCGGGCTTCCAAATCCGCCGCAGGGGCCTTGCCCTGTGGCATATTGTAGGTCGGGTTCTGAATGACATTTGCAAAATTGTGGCCCACCCAAACCAAAATTCCCATGACATGCAGCCAGCGTGCAACCAAATCAAGGACATCCATTGTCATCCGCCACTCCCTGTCCAGAAATACACAAACACCGACAGCAAAATAATCAGACTTAATCCGGCCCCAATCGTGCCGCCTTTTGTTTCATGGGGAAGCTTCATGCACACACCTTTTTCATCAGGTTGCTGACTGCACCACGTGTACGCATGACCAAAGGCATGCCGGGACGTCCCGTAACCCGCGCATTTTCAACAGCCGAGGCAATCATGTCAAAATGCGGTGATTTGGAACAGGCCGGGTCCGTGTTGGTCGCATCCCCGGTCAATGCGAAGGCCTGACAGCGACACCCCCCAAAATCATTTTCCTTTTCATCACAACCAACGCAAGGTTCCTTCATCCAGCTTGTCCCGCGATAAGCATTAAAGGCAGGTGATTCATTCCAGATCCAGTCAAGAGGACGATCTTTCACGTTGGGGAATTCAAGATGAGTGATGGTCTGGGCTTCCTGACAGGGCAAGGCAGACCCGTCCGGCGCAATTGTCAAATGGATCGCCCCCCATCCGTTCATACACGCCTTGGGTCGGCCATCAAAATAATCGGGAATAACGAAATAAATCGTCATGTTTTTACCCAAACGGGCACGGGCTTCATTCACCTTGGCTTCGGCATGTTGCAACTGTTCAATCGTTGGCAACAGCTCGTCACGGTTCAGCAGAGCCCAGTTGTAATATTGCAAATTGGCAAATTCGAGAAACTCCACATTATGATATTCCGCCAATTTGATAATATCTTCAACCGCATCAATGTTAAAACGTGAAACCGGGACATTCATCACCACCGGAAAACCAACCGATTTGATATCTTCGATACATTGCATTTTTTGCTCGAAGCTTTTCACACCGACCATCGCGTCATTTTTTGCAGCATCATTATGTTGCAGACTGATTTGTATCTGTTTCAAACCAACGCGTTTTAACTCCTTCAAACGATCTTTGGTTAAACCAACACCTGAAGAAATCAAATTGGTGTAATATCCTAATGTTTCCGCCTCATCGACCAGTTCTTCCAGATCGCTGCGCACCATCGGCTCCCCACCACTGAACCCCAGTTGCAGACTGCCAATTTTGCGTGCATCGCGTAAAACCGTTTTCCATTCTTGGGTCGTTAATTCGTTGGAGTAATCTTCAAACCCCAGTGGATTGGAGCACCACGGACATTTCAGCGGACATTTATAAGTCAGTTCCAGCACAAGCCATAACGGCTTACCATTCCCATCAAGTTTTAAGTCTGATCCAGCCTTTGGCATGGGCGACCTCCATAAATTTTACAACGTCTTCATCAAGGCCCTGTTGATCAAACTCGCGCTCCAGCTCATGGATAACCTCAGAAACACAACGCACACCGTCACAATATTTAAGAATATGCCCGGCGGAATTATTCAATTTCACAATCCCTTCCGGGTAGAGCAACAAATAAGCTTGTTCCTGTTCTTCCCAGCGAAACACATACATCGGATGGATTTGCAGTTGGCTGGTGAGTTCAATTTTTTCTTCTGCACACATTGATCTAAGCCCTGAGATAAAGATGTCCCGGCACATGAGACGATGAGGAAGGAACATAACGCCCCTTCCCCTTTGGTTTTTTGCTTAGCGAACGTATACGTAAGCCGTCACTTCAAAACCGAGACGCAGGTCGCAGTAAGCTGGTGTTTCCCACTTCATGAAATTTCTCCTGTTAAAGTTATAGAACCGGAGGAATTGTCTGAATTTTAAGAAAGCACCGCAATTAGCCATTAGTCTTAGGGAGGTAAAAAAACAGACCTGAACTTACATCAACAGATGATTGAGCAAAGCGCGCAATTTGGCGGGTTTCAGCGGCTTATTTAAAATATGATATCCCAGACGTTCACATTCGTTACTCACCGTCTGGGTACGGTCCGCTGTAATAATCACAGCTGGAATATCGCAACCATATTCGGCATGAATATCCTGAATCACTTTGATCCCGGTTTCACCGTCATCCAAATGATAATCCGCTAAAATAGCAACGGGCGGTTGTTCGGCATATTTCATTTCTGCCAGCGCGGTACTTTTAGACAACGCACAGTGCGGGATCATGCCCCATTCATTCAGCAAATCAGCCATAGAATGTGTGATACTGCCTTCATTATCAATAATCAAAACAGGCACCCCCGACAGATTGTAAGGCTGCTTAGGCAAAGGTTCCATCAACATAACCGATTGATGAACACCATCACACAACGGGACATCGACACTAAAAACCGATCCTTTTCCCACAACGGAACGGACATGGATCGGATGGCCTAAAATCTTTGCAATTCTCTCAACAATCGCAAGCCCCAGACCGACTCCTTTGTTGTCACGATCCTGGCTATTTTCTTTAAGCTGATGAAACTCCAGAAAAATATCATCCAGCTTGTCCGATGGAATGCCCGGTCCACTGTCCCAAACCTGAAAACAGACATTGTCTGCATGACGTCGACAGCCCAAGACAACACGCCCACTTGCAGAATAACGGATCGCATTGCTCAGGAAATTTCGCAAAACTCGCCCCAAAAGGCGTGGATCCGTTCTGACCGCATACCCACAAGGCATCACACGTAATTTCACATTGGCTTTATTTGCAACCGATTGAAATTCTTCCCCCAATGCCAACAACAATCTATTGGCAGGCACTTCGGAAATTTCGTGAACAATCGCGTTGGCATCCAGTTTTGCAATATCCAGAAGGTCGGTAAGCAATTCTTCTGCATTTCCCAATGCATTATGGATGCGTTGTACGAGCGAAGCATCTTTGTACGATAAATCACGTTCTTGCAATGTCGAGATTAAAAGACGTGCCGCGTTTAAGGGTTGAAGCAGATCATGGCTGGCGGCTGCCAGATATTTATCCTTGCTGATATTGGCTTGTTCTGCGACTTCTTTGGCCTGCTTCAATTTCTGTTCAATAGTTTTGCGTTCCTGAACTTCGCGGCTCAGTTGTTTATTAAGCGTGACCAAAGCCTTGGTGCGTTCTTCAACGCGGTCTTCCAATTCATCATGGGCCTGTTTCAGGCGTTCCTGTGCCAGTTTGCGTTCCGTAATATCGCCAACAGAGCCCACCATCCGATAGGCAATGCCGTTCTCATCACGCAATGCCTTGCCCCGGGCAAAGACCCAGTGATACACGCCATCGGTGGCACGGACACGATATTCCCATTCAAAATATTCGCTCAATCCTTTCAGATGTTCGGCAACTTTTCGTTCATAACCTGCGACATCATCCGGGTGCACCCACTCCAACCATTGATGGGTGGTCGTGCGGCGACTTTGACTGGAATGCCCCAATGTCTCCATCAAGCGCGAGGAAATGAACAAATCCTTGGTCACGGGGTTCCATTCCCATAACCCTTCGTTTGCACCGTCCATCGCCAGCGCATAGCGTTCTTCGATCATTTCCAGTTCTTTGATACGTTTTTGCAGTTGATCATTTTCTTTTTTCAACTTTTGCAAATCCATTGCGCCTTTAGACATTTGCGTCATCAATATCCGTTATTTCAACGAGCCTTCCCTTAATATGGTGAGTATAGCGATTAAGCGGGGACGACACCATAAATCAAATAGATACCGTCTTCGCATTAGACTTTTTGCTAATCCCCCTTAGCCAAAAGTCGAACAGCATTCCTGCACACACTTCCTTATCGTTCACAGGGTATAAGCGGCGTTTCATGTGAGGCTTCGCTTTCGTTAATCACCGCGCATTAAAGGAAAGCACACAGATGTTAAGAAAAATGTTGGCAGCACTTGTCTGCACGATTCCGTTGGCGGCACAGGCTGGCGACGATGCAGAAGTAAAAGACAGTTATTTCGGATATAAACCGCCCAGTACGGAAGCCGCAGCAGGCTTACAGATTTTCAAACGCTGTAAGGAATGTCATTCGCTTAATCCCGCCCTCAATACGTTCGGCCCAAATCTGCGTGGCGTCTTTATGCGCCCTGCGGCCAGTCTGCCCCGTTTCGATTATTCCGAGGCTTTGAAAAAGTCCGGGATTGTTTGGGATGAAAAGAATTTACGCGACTGGGTTTCCGGCAATACCTGGCTGGTTCATGGAAACCGTATGCGTCACGTTCAAATTACGGACCCGGCCGAACGTGACTATTTGATGGCCTTTTTAAAAAGCTTCAAATAGGTGCGTTTCTAAGATTATGACAGACTCTTTGGGACTTTGCCTCAACTTCCCCGCTTCCTGCCAATCAGCAAGCGGGTTTTCTTTCAAAAAAGAACACTTTAGACCTTTGGCTAATGCCAATACGACCAAAGTCGAGGAGAAAGACAATCCATCGAAAAGTTATAAAAGAAACAGAATAAATTTTAACAGTTAAATCGAAAAATTACGATTTGGAGGATCAAAAACATGCTCAAGAAGTTTCTATTCATCGGATTGGCAAGCGCCATCGTCACCGGGATTGCTACAGAGGCTCTCGCTCATGGTGATGTAACGCCTCAGGCTGTCGATACCAGTGGCTTACCTCAATTGGGCGAAGAATGGCTGGACGAAAACCCGTTTCGTGACGACCAGAATCTTAAATCCCGCGCTGTTGAAATCGGATCATCCGCCTATAACCAAAACTGCGCACGTTGTCATGGGTTACAAGGAATTTCAGGTGGCATCGCACCGGATTTGCGTTATCTTGAAGCAGATATGGATGGCGATGAATGGTTTAAAGAACGTGTTACTCACGGGGCCGTGCGCGATGGTAAAGTATATATGCCAAAATTCGCCGGTACCATTTCACAAGAAGGGTTATGGGCAATTCGAACCTATATCGACGAACAACCGGAAGACTGATCACACCCTGTTCAATAAGAAGGTGTAAAACGTGCTGGATAACAAAACAAAAAAACAAAGAATACCAAAAGGAAACAGCAAGGCGCACACCGCCCCCCGCGCTGCCGGGGAGCTTTTCATCGGCTTGGGGAACGAAAAGTTCTCCGCCATTTTCTTCTTTACCTCAGGCGCTTATGATATTGCGGCCCTAGGCGATGCCTTAGAAGCTTTTTACCCTGATGCTCTGATTTTTGGCTGCACATCTGCAGGTGTAATTGGGGAAAATGGATACCAAAACGATGGCGTTTGTGCCTTCGGCCTGCCCGAAGGCCACTTTATGGTAGAAGGTGCCCTAATCCCAAATGTATCCACCATTGATATTTCAGATTGGTCGGCGCGAACCAAATCACTGGTCAATGATTTCAGGAACCACTTACCACAAAAAAATACGGACCATTCTTTTGGCCTTGTGTTGATTGACGGCCTTTCCTTGGTCGAAGAAACCGTCCTGAACGCCCTTTACCCCGAATTAGGCGACATTCCCTTGTTTGGTGGATCAGCCGGTGATGATTTAAAATTCAAGGAAACTCTTATTTATTACGACGGGCAAGCCCATCGTGATGCAGCCACATTGATTTTAGTCCATACAGATTGTCCCTTTAAAGTCTTTCGTACCCAGCATTTTCAGGAAACCAAACGTAAGATGGTAATTACCGAGGCAGATCCGGCTTCGCGCATTGTACGTGAAATCAACGCTGCACCGGCAACCGAAGAGTACGCCCGCCTCATCGGGGTTAAACCCGAAAACCTCAACCCTGAACAATTTGCTGCACACCCTGTCATGGTGCGTGTTGCCGGGTCCTATTATGTACGTTCAATTCAACGACCTGAAGGCGAAGATGGTTTGCGTTTTTTCTGCGCCATTGATGAAGGTTTGGTCCTGACCCTTGCTAAAGGGCAAGACATTGTGACCAATCTGGAAGATACTTTTGACGATATTGAAAATACAGTTGGCAGACCGGAATTGATCATCGGGTGCGACTGCATTTTCAGGAAACTGGAACTGGAACAATCCCCACAGAAAAAAGAACAGGTTTCAAAACTACTGGTCGATCACAATGTTTATGGTTTCAATACGTATGGCGAACAGTTCGCAGGTATGCACGTAAATCAGACCTTTACCGGGGTCGCGATTGGCTGGAGGGACGCAGATGATTGATGCCCTTGATATTCCCACCGGAACGGCGGATGAAACCCTCAAACTGCGCAAAATCATTTCCGCCCTGATGAAACAGGTGGAGCGCACGCTTGATGTCCAAGGCGGTGCTTATTCTTCCTTTCAAACCGCAACCTTGCTGGATGAAAAGGTTCGCGAACGCACCCACCAGCTAGAACAGGCATTGGGGTCTCTGGAAAAGGTCAATCTGGAACTCAAACGCACCAAAGGCGAAGCCGAAACCTCGCGCATTCGCTTGGAAGAAGCCGTCGAAAGTGTATCTGAGGGCTTTGCCCTCTATGACAAGGAAGACCGCCTCATCCTGTGTAACAACAAGTTTTGGGATTTTTGGGGCAATCATCAAAATGATGTTCCCTACGGGACACGTTTTGAAGATATGGCACGTAAACTGGTGCGCCAATATGTCGTGCCAGAAGACGTCGAAAGCCCGATTGACTGGCTCAAGGAACGTTTAAACCGTCACCGTAATCCAAAAGATTCTTTTGTTATTCAATTAAAAGATGGTCGCTGGCTTAAAATTAATGAGCGTCCAACAAAAGACGGCGGTATTGTCGGTGTCTATACCGATATTACCGATATTAAGGCCGAAGAACAAATTCGGCGTGAACGCGAACTGGCCGAACAAAACGTCCTGTTGCAATCCACCCTGGATAATTTGCGTCAGGGGGTTTCTGTATTCGACAAAGATTTGAAACTGGTTGCATGGAACCAACGCTTTATCGAGTTGCTGGACCTGCCTGACGGTTTAGTCGAACGTCATATGACTTATGAACGTTATACCCGTTTCAATGTTTTTCGTGGAGAATTTGGCCCAAAAACAGAAGAGGCCTATCAAGAAAGGATTGAACGGGCCCGCGCACAGGAACCACTTTTTCTGGAATATACCCGTCCCAACGGACAGGTCGTGGAAGTGCAACGCAATCCCATGCCCGGTGGCGGTTTCGTTACCACCTACAGCGACATCACCGCCCGTCGTCAGGCAGCGGAAGAATTACGTGAAGCGAAGGAAAACCTTGAGGAACGTGTCCGTGAACGCACTGATGAGCTGCACATTGCCAAAGAAGCCGCCGAAGAAGCCAACTTGTCCAAAACCCGTTTTTTAGCCGCTGCAAGCCACGATCTATTGCAGCCCCTCAACGCATCCCGGCTTTTTATCTCCACACTTCTGGAACGGGCACTGGACGACAAAAACCGTCCTCTGGTCGAACGTGCCGACTTCGCCCTGAAAGGTGTTGAAAGTTTACTCAGCGCCCTTCTTGAAATTTCAAAGCTGGATGCAGGTGCCGTCCCGGTGGTGATTGCGGATTTTCCGTTAAGCGATTTATTCAATCGCCTTCAAGAAGAATATGGTCCAATCGCTGCCCAAAAGGGGATCACGTTAAAAGTCGTGCCGACGTCTGCCTTCATCAACAGTGATCCCAAACTCTTATCACGTGTTTTACGTAATTTCGTCAGTAACGCCGTGCGTTATACCGACAGCGGGCGCATTTTGGTCGGGGCGAAACGTGACGGACAGAACTTACGCCTTTGCGTCCATGATTCCGGCAATGGGATCGCCAAGGAAGATCAGGAACGCATTTTTGAGGAATTCCGTCAACTGGACCGAACGAACCAAACGGAAAAAGGTGCCGGGTTGGGTCTCGCCATCGTCAAACGGATTGCACAAACACTAGGCCATAAAATTTTATTGAAATCTGAAGTTAATAACGGGGCCTGTTTCAGTGTTGAGGTACCGCTCAGTCAAAACCCGATCCCCTCCCAACCCGTTGTCCAGACCAAAATTTTTGCCGAACATATGAACGGACTAACTGTCTTGATTATTGATAATGAAAACGACATTCAATTTGGTATGCAAAGCTTGATGGAAAACTGGGACTGTAAAGTTCTCACCGCCGGTTCACGCAAAGAAGCCGTGCAGCTTTTAGATGGTCTGGGCTATTTCCCCGATGCAATCATTGCCGATTATCATTTAGATGACGGGGACACAGGACTGGAGTTATTGGGTGCCCTAAAACGCGATTACCGCCCCCAATTTCCAGCAATGGTTTTGACGGCTGATCGAACAGACGAAATCCGTGCAAGCGTCAGCTCACATGGCTATGCATTGCTCAATAAGCCGTTAAAGCCCGCAAAACTGCGTGCATGGTTATCACATATCGCCAATGGAAACGGCTTGTAAAAAGCCTCAACCAAAATCCAGTGTTTTTGCCATAAGAACCGCCTGCGTGCGACTATGAACACCCAGTTTACGCAAAATTGCCGATATATGCGCCTTGACGGTGGACTCTTTAATATCCAGTTCATAAGCAATGATTTTGTTGGGCTTGCCTAACGTTAGCAGTTCTAACACCCCCACTTCTGCCGGGGTCAGCAAAGCCGCGCGTTCACGCAAACCGTCATCGACACGGCGTTTTTCTTCAATGGCTTCGGCCAATTCCGGTGGCACAAACGTTTTTCCGAGCAACACCGCATGGACCGCATCACCGATACGCTCCTTGCTGGATGATTTCGGGATAAATCCCAACGCACCACAAGTCAATGCACGTTGGATAACATCAGGGCTTTCTTCCGCTGACACAATAACCACCGGCAACACGGGGGCTGCGTTTCGGATCCCCAGAAGACCGGAAAAACCTTCCGCACCCGGCATATTTAAGTCCAGTAAAACAATATCCAGATCGTCATTTTCGATGGCCTGTTCCCTTGCCTCTTCCAAGGTGGAAACTTCAATAATCGTTGCATCAGGCCAACGTTCGTCAACAACTTGTTTGATGGCATCGCGAAATAACGGATGGTCATCAGCAATTAAAAATGTGTACATCGTCCCAGAGAACCTCAGTTAAAGGTAGTATTTTATTTTATGTATTTCCCATGATTATATACCAGAAGGGATGAAGCCCAAAGACTTCATCCCTCCTCCAAAGGTCGTAGATGTAACTTTATTGTTGTGCAACTGAAACTACATAACCAGTTTAAAGACCCACACACTGCCGCCTTGATTCAAATTCTTAATCCGTTTGGCCACATCACCGCCCCACAAAGGAACCGCACCACCCCAACCGGACACGACCGCGACATACTGTTCACCATCCTGTTCCCATGTAATGGGGGAACCGACAATCCCGGAACCTGTGTTGAATTTCCAGACCTCTTCACCATTATTGGCGTTAAAGGCTTTCAGATAACCTTCCGGTGTCCCTGTAAAAACAAGTTCCGGCGTTGTCATCACACCGCCCCATAACGGCGCGTTATTCTTATATTCCCATTTGATCTTGCCTGTGCGCGGATCAATCGCCTTTAATGAACCGATGTAATCTTCAAACAAAGGTTTGATCGTAAAACCAGCCCCCAGATAGGCAGCCCCTTTTTTGTAGGTAATCGGCTCGTTCCAGATATCCATGCCCCATTCATTTGACGGCACGTAAAATGTTTCCGTCACCGGGCTGTAAGCCATCGGCATCCAGTTTTTACCACCTAAAAAAGAAGGGATAGAGAAAATGGCCTTGCCTTTTTTACCGCCTTCCGCATCCATCGGATTGCCCGGACGACCTGTTTCACTATACATCGGGCGGCCTGTTTTAAGATCAATGCCCTTTGCCCAAGTGATATCCTTTACAAACGGTGTAGCATTTTGCAGTTTCCCGTTGGTACGGTCCAGAACATAGAAAAACCCGTTACGGTCTGCTGTTGCCGCCAGTTTTTTACCATCAAGATTATAAGAAACCACTTCGTTCACACCGTCAAAGTCCCAGCCATCGTGCGGCGTGGTCTGATAGTGCCAATTGATTTCACCCGTATCAATATCGATGGCCAGACGGGATGCGGTATAAAGGTTATCACCGGGACGCAAGTGGGAATTCCACGGTGCCGGGTTCCCTGTTCCGAAAAACAGTTGACGTGTTTCCGGGTCATAGGTCCCCCCCAGCCAAGTCGCACCACCGCCATACTTCCACATATCCCCCGGCCAACTGGCGTTTTTCACACCTGTCATGGTGCTGTCTTTGCCGTTTAAAGTGCCCATGTGTCCTTCAATCGTCGGACGGGACCAAACAAGTTCACCGGTTTTCGCATCACGTGCTTCGACCTTGCCGACAATCCCAAATTCACCACCAGACACCCCGGTCACAACTTTGCCTTCTACAATCAAAGGCGTCGCTGTAAGAGAATAACCCGCCTTGTAATCACCGACTTTCTTTTTCCATTTTACCTTGCCAGTTTTAGCATCCAGCGCGACAATTTTGGCATCCAGCGTTCCAAAATAGACCATATCTTCATACAACGCCGCCCCACGGTTGATCACATCACAGCACGGCATAATGCCATCCGGTAAACGCGCATCATATTGCCATAACTCTTCGCCCGTTTTCACATCAATGGCAAACAGACGGGAATAAGACCCTGTGACATACATCACCCCGTCTGAAACCAGTGGCTGTGCCTCCTGACCGCGCTGTTTTTCCCCGCCGAAAGAAAAGGTCCATGCAGGAACCAGTTTTTTTACGGTTTTCAGATTGATTTTATTCAAAGGGCTAAAGCGTTGGGCCTGCAAACCCATACCGTCTGTTACAACTTGGGTGGTATTCTTGTCATCATTGAGAATATCCTCATTGGTAACATTCGCTACGGCATTATTGGAATACAATGCCCCAAGTGCCAGCCACCCCAAGGCGGCTGTCGTGAATAGTGCCCGTTTCATATATATGTCTCCCTTCCAAGGAAAGTGAAAGCCTCAAAAATAATGTTCAGCCGGCATGTTTTGCACATGCTTCAAAGACTGCTTCCACTATGAGGGGACGGGCTGTTGTACAATATTGGCAAAAAGTCGAACAAAGTGCAGTTACAGCGGTTTTAAAGCAATTTTGACCTTCAACTTTAGTCGTAAAGGCGCGGTAAATTCTCTTCGACAACGCTTGGCCACAGGTAAGCGACGGAACGCACAAATTCCGTACGCGCCAAAGACAAAGCCTGAAAACGTTGCGGGATATCCAGACGCATAACTTCTGTCATTTCAAGGCCGGTTTCCGCCGCCTGATATAATGTTTTACGTAGCCAAACCAGATAATCCAACGTCTGTTTAAATGAACGCCCATCACGTTCCACCGGACCATGGCCGGGTACAACAACTTTATAGGGATGTTTCTCCAACTGCGCCAACGCACCCAGCCATTGTGCAATATCGGCATGAGGTGTTGTCGGTGTGCGATTATGAAAGGCTAAATCTCCGGTAAACAGCACACCACTTTTCTCATCAAAGATCGCAAGATCGCCCTTTGTATGCCCCTGAAGCGGAATAAATTGCATTTTACGACCCGCCAGATCCATATGGGATTGATTGATGGAATGACCGGGTTTGACAAGCATCGTGTCGATCATCCAATCACCGACCATCCGATACATGTTTTCCAGCAAACCTTCACCTTCTTGGTTGATCGCTTGAATGGTTTCCTCCATCGCCCATATTTGGGCATCCTCGAATGCCAGGTTTCCTAAAAAATGATCGGGGTGATGATGGGTAATAATCACATGGCGAACGGGCTTTGGCGTTATCGCCCCAATCGCCGCACGCATTTCATTACCGTATTTTAAAGAGGGGCCAGTGTCGATAACCACCACGCCCGTTTCACCAATTAAGAAACCGGTATTGACGATATTACCACCGTTTTCGCGGTTAAAATGATCCGTGCTGCCGATAAAGACATACACCCCGTCCCCAACTTCTTGTGCCTTCAAATCATAGGACAAATTATCTGCCATGCTATTGTGAGCAAAAGACATCAATACGCCCCATACCACACACCATATTCCCCATCTCATCATCTTATCCCTACTTCAACATCAAATTCGTTGGCATTGTTGTCTCGCCCTGAAATACGCAACGGCGCGGTCCCCTTGGGAAAATCAAGTGTCAGAACCGGATTTTCACTGATCGGCTCTTTCGGTTCAAAACGGCTCACCAGTAAACCGTTGGCGTCTTTAAAATTAATCTCTTCGATGATAAAAACCGGGACATCCCCGGACAGGCCCGTATCCATCGGGTGGCGCAAACTCAACCTTATTCGTTCGCTATCGCTGCGTTGCCAGATACGGCCTTTTGCCTCTAATAAATGATCAGCCCAGTCGGCCTGTGCCGTTTGTTGCGGTCCTGCCGTACATCCACCACCTTGCGCACTGACAAACGTACCATTCATATGCCAGATGCCATCCGGTGTTTTGGCGATTGCATGAATGACGCTGCCTTCATTCAATTTCACCCGTGTTGCAAAATAAGGCTTGGCCTTCATGGGGAAAAAACGGGCTGCAATTGGAAACGGGTTGAGATCCGTCATCAAAACAATCTCGTCTACCTTCCCCAACGCGGACGCATCCACAGAAACAGGAACCTGAAAATTACTTTCCGCATTGGCCGGGGCAAAAATCTTGAGATTTTCATCCACAATAATCGTTGCGTTTTCCCCAAACGTTTCCTTGGCCAGATATTCCCACATTGGTGAATTAAACGGATCTTTGGCAATATTGCCCGCTTGTGCAGAAAAGGAAAGTACCGTTAACAAGAACGGAAGAACCAATAAATAAGGCATAACTGCCTCCTAATTGTAAAAGCTTGCAGGCGGCGGGGTATAGGTCAGTCCGTATTTTTCAAACAATGCTTTCATCCGTCCGTCCATGACCATCGCAGCAATGATATCCCCGACCGCATATCCCAACTGGCGGTAATCGTTTTTAACCGCCAACCCCAATAGCCAGCTTTCTCGCGACAGGCCCGGTGTCGGTATTTTACCGATATCATATTGGGCCATATGTGCACCCAAGGCAGCTTCCACCATGCTGCGTGGTCCCATCAATCCAAACGCGTTTTGCGCAATTGCCTGATCGGCGGCTTCTTGAATGGTTGGAAAATGCAGGATGTTGTTTCGAATACTACCGCCAAATGCCGCACTTAAATAAATATCGGCTAGACTGTCTAATTCGACGGCGATTTTTTCATAACGAAAATGTCCCAAGGTCGCATCCTTGCCCAGCTTTTTAATATCACGGGCAACAACCATGTCTTCGCGATAGTAAGGCGCAAATAAGACAACCAAATCATTGCGCCGGGCCAATTCATTGTCATAGGGAACATGCAACATGATATCGGCCTTCTTGCGATCCAGATAATGTCCTTTCCAGATGGCATTGCGCAAATCGTCATCAACATTCTCATCCGCGCTTAATTCAAATAAATTCAACTGTACGCCTAACGCATCTGCAATGACTTGAGCAATCTCAACATCCACCCCTTTTGCCTGCCCGTTTTCACGATAAGAAAACGGTGCAAAATCACGATAGACGGCAACGGAAATCACACCGCTATCTTTAATGTCATCAAAAGAAAGCGCAAACCCGGGAGTTGGGTTTGCGCATACAAGTAATGTTAGGGAAGCTAAAAGCCCCTTCAACAGGTTCGCACTGCCAGAGGCTTTATGCGTCTGAGGTTGAGGCTTAAGCAACTTCAGATACAAGGACCTTAACAAATTGCCGCCATGCCCGATATTCGACTTTAGGCGAGAAGGAATCATTTTCTGGATAAACATTTTATTTCCTTACGACCTGTCACAATGATTGTCCGTTCCCACGGGGTAACGATCTGACACAGCTGTCGGGCATTGTTCATCCACCAGATATTGATGGTCGCGACCCTTTCTTCATTGGTAAAGGCAATTGATTTTGTTTGCCCACCTTCAATGCGCCCAGCACCACCAACAGAAGACACTTTCACCTGCCGGTCCGTTTTATTATGGATGATCAGATTACCCGCCGTGGCCTGCCCCATCATCACAACAAGGATCAAAAGCGAGAGATATATCCGTTTCATGAGCCACTACTTCACATGAATTGAGGTAAAGGTGCCCTTTTCTTCCAACCCTGCCGCGTACAGCTTGTAGATACCCGGTTTGATCGGGACAAAGAAAATCTCAGCTTCGCTTTCTTCTTCAAATTCAAGCTCATACAGGTGGGATGCCTTGATCTCCATTTCTCCGGCCTCAACTTTGCGCAACCAGATAAAATCAAAGAAATCTGCGCTGCGTAATGCATAAGGTTTGCGCCCGGTACTGACAATTTTCAACCGATATGCCGTTCCGGTTTTAAGATCATATTGCTTCTGGCTCACCTGATAACCAGCTTCGTCCGTTCCCAACACAAGATCCGGTAGCTTCACAGCCTTTCGTGCCAGATATCCTTCCGCAAAAGCAGATGTACTGAACACAACAAGGCAAAATGCCAAAACACTGAAACGTTTCATCTAACTCATCCCTGTTGAAATTTATTTCGTTTGGATAACGCTAGCAATCCGTCCTTGCCGCCGCCATTCGACAAAGGTCGAATTTTCAAGCTTCCGTCACGTTGCTCTAATAGCAAGCATACCGGACTGCCGGTTCGTTCACGCAATAATGGGAGCCAGGTTTCATGCGTTTTTTGCTCTGCCTTATCGCAGTATTAGGCCTGACGTTTCCAACCTCAGCCAAACAGGTAGAAACAATTTCCATCGCCTTTGTGTCGCAAAAAGTGGAACGCCCGCCTGTTCTGTCCAATTTGATTGAACCGCCTGATGATCTGGGGGTGCAGGGGGCTTTGCTCGCCCTGCAAGACAACAATACGACCGGACGATTTTTGAAACAGAGATTTACGCTGGACACAATCACTTTGGCAGAGGACGCAAACCTACAACAAGCCATTGACCAACTCATTACCAAAGGTCATAACCTGTTTGTTCTCGATCTCCCCAGCGTTGGTCTTCAGACCGTTTTAAAACAGACCGAACATCAGGATTTGCTCTTTTTCAACAGCCGTGCCCCTGACAATGCCCTGCGCCAGCAGGCTTGTGATATCCGGTTGCTCCACACCATGCCCAGCCGGGCTATGTTAACGGATGCCTTGGCTCAATATCTGGTCAAAAAACGCTGGAAAGACTGGTTTTTGATCCAAGGCTCCCACGATGTCGATCAAAAATTTGCAGCCTCACTCAAGACATCTGCGCGCAAGTACGGTGCAAAAATCGTTACAGAAAAAATCTGGAACGGCGGACGTGACGCCTATCGCAGCGCACAGGCGGAAATCCCCCTCCTCACCCAAGGCGAAGATTACGACATCCTGATGGTTGCCGATGAACTGGGTGATTTTGGGGAATATATGATTTACCGAACTTTTGATCCCCGTCCTGTTGCCGGGACACAAGGCTTATTCCCTACCGCATGGTATTGGACACAGGAACAATGGGGGGCCTTACAACTGCAAAACCGTTTTAAAAAACAGGCCAAACGCCCCATGACCGCACGGGATTACGCAGCATGGGCCGCGGTACGAACAATCGGGGAAGCCGCAACCCGGACAAATTCAAAAGACTTCGCCACCTTAAACCACTTTATTCGCAGCCAACAGTTTGAACTGGCGGGATTTAAAGGACGCAAACTGTCTTATCGTCCTTGGAACGGTCAATTGCGTCAACCCATTGCATTAACAGCAGCGCATTCCCTCGTCACACAAGCCCCGATTGAGGGGTTTTTGCACCGCTATAGCGAACTCGACACCCTTGGCTTTGATCAGCCTGAAAGTAAATGTAAGGAATTTATCAAATGAAACGCCTGATCCTTGCGGCCCTTCTCGGTTCAACTTTCATTGCCTGTGACTTATGGGCTTCTACAGCTTTCATCAGCAATGAAAAAGACAATACCGTTTCCGTTCTCGATCTGGATCAAATGAAAGTCACTCGGACTTTTAAAGTCGGCAAACGCCCCCGCGGTATTATTTTAAGCAAAGACAACAAGCGCCTTTATATTTGCACCTCCAACGATGATACGGTGGAAATTTACGACAGTGTGAATGAAACCAAAATCGGGGAACTGCCATCCGGGGCGGACCCGGAACAATTTGCACTGCATCCTGATGACCGTAAACTGTATATTGCCAACGAGGACGATGCGCTGACAACTGTTGTCGATGTCAAAACCTCGCAAGTTCTAGCCCAAATTGATGTCGGCGTGGAACCCGAAGGTATGGCTGTCAGCCACAACGGTAAAATCGCCATTACGACGTCAGAAACGACCAATATGGTGCATTGGATCGACACCCAAAGCCATGAACTGTTTGACAATACACTGGTTAATCAACGTCCCCGCTACGCCGTTTTTGAACAGGACGACAGTTTGTTATGGGTTTCTTCTGAAATCGGTGGCACCGTATCCGTCATTGATGTGAAAGATCGGCAGATTGTTAAAAAAATAAATTTTGCCATTAAAGGCATCCATAAAGACCGGGTCCAACCCGTCGGCATGCGTTTAAGCCATGATGGTAAATATGCTTATATTGCCCTTGGTCCGGCAAACCATGTCGCGGTTGTTAATCGAAAAACCTACGAGGTGGAAAAATATATTCTGGTTGGACGACGGGTTTGGCATCTGGAATTCAGCCCGGATGAGAAATTATTGCTCACCACCAATGGGGTCAGTGGCGATGTCACCCTTATTGACACCCAAAACCTGAAAGCGGTGAAATCTATTAAAGTCGGACGCTACCCTTGGGGCATTGCGGTAAAACCATGACCGCGTTGTTATCCGCACAAAACCTGTCTTTCACTTATGCGAATGCCAAGCAAGCCTTGAAAGATATTTCCTTTAACATCGAACCGGGATGTTTTTGTGCGCTTTTAGGGCCAAATGGTGCAGGTAAAAGCACTTTTTTTGCCATAGCCAGTGCCTTAAACCATCCAACAAATGGAAATTTATTCATTCGTGGATATGACATCGTACAAACACCGCGCGCTGCCTTGGCTTTGATGGGGTTTGTTTTTCAACAGACAACCTTGGATCTGGACCTGAGTATTCTTCAGAACTTACGATATTTTGCCAGCCTGCACGGGATCGGAAACAAACTGGGCGAACAACGCATTCAAGAAGAATTGGAACGTTTAGACCTGTACGACAGGCGCCATGAAAAGGTTCGTCAGTTAAACGGTGGTCATCGCAGACGGGCCGAAATTGCCCGTGCGTTGCTCCATCATCCTGCACTGCTGTTGCTGGACGAAGCCAGTGTCGGGCTGGATATCGCAACCCGGCGCACCCTTGTCGATCATGCCCATCAACTGTGTCAGGAACGCGGCACCAGCGTGCTTTGGGCAACGCATTTAATTGATGAAGTCCGCGAAAATGACCAAACCCTCATTTTACACAACGGACAAATCGCCGGACAAGGAACCGCACACGAACTCGCCGCCCCCACATTGGAACAAACCTTCAATGATTTGACCCAAAGGGGACAAACATGTCTTACCTGATTTGTCTAAAAGGCGTGATTGTCCGCGAACTTTTGCGTTTCTTACAACAACGCGAACGTTTCTTTTCTGCACTGGTACGCCCCTTGATGTGGTTATTTGTCTTTGCTGCGGGTTTTCGCGCAGCCTTGGGGGTGTCGATCATTGCGCCCTATGAAACCTATATCACGTATGAGGTCTATATTCTGCCCGGCTTGGTCGGTATGATCCAATTATTCAACGGCATGCAAAGCTCCCTGTCTATGGTCTATGACCGCGAAATGGGCAGCATGCAGGTCCTTTTAACCAGCCCAATGCCGCGTTGGTTTCTCCTCTTCGGGAAACTATTGGCCGGGGCCTTTGTCTCCATTGTTCAGGTGTATGTCTTTTTGATCATTGCCTTTGGGTTCGGCATTGAATTGCCACCGTCCGGTTATTTGTTGGTTCTGCCGGTTTTGATTGTCAGCAGCCTTATGCTGGGTGCCTTGGGGATGGTCCTGTCTTCCCGGATTAAGCAATTGGAAAATTTTGCGGGCATTATGAATTTTGTGATTTTCCCTATGTTTTTTCTCTCCTCTGCCTTGTACCCCATATGGAAAATTTCAGAATCGAGTACTTTTCTCGCACAACTTTGTCGTTTCAACCCCTTTACCTATGCGGTGGAACTCATCCGGTTTTCCTTTTATGCCCAGATCAATGCACAGGCTTTATGGATCTGTCTGCTCTCTTGTCTTGCTTTTCTAGGCATTGCCTTGTGGGGGTACGACCCGACACACATTCATAAACGAGGTCCGAAATGAAAATCCTTTCCCTGCTTTTTTTAATGATATTGGCTGCCTGTAACACTGTGCCCGTTCCCGATGGATATCGTATGAACCGTTACAAATCTCCGGTCCCCGACCACGTTCCCGGTGCACAAACAGTCAGTATTGAGCAAGCTGTACACCTGAAACAGAGAGGCGCTGTTTTCATCGACGTGATCGGATCAGGAAAGTTTTTGACAAAATCTCAAAATGGCGGCTGGATCAGTGTTAAACCCCATACCTCCATTCCCGGCAGTTATTGGCTTCCCGATGTGGGGCGCGGGGTCTTAACACCTATCCAAAACGCATATTTTGAAAATGCACTTGCTCAACTCAGTGCGCAGGATAAACAAACAGAACTCGTCTTTTTTTGCCTAAAATCCTGTTGGATGTCATGGAATGGCGCAAAACGGGCAGCCCGCTTGGGTTACAAGTCAATTTACTGGCTGGCAGACGGAAAAGATGGCTGGCAGGAAGCAGGCTATCCATTAGCTGAAATCACGCCCTTTTCCGTCAAAAAATAAACCATATAAAACAATAAATTAAACCTAAACCACCTAAAAGTACGACTTAAGTCGAGTTTCCCCAAACCCGCAAATCAGGCATTACAGAATTGTTGTGTCTGCAAAAGTCACGGCGTTTCCAGTTAACAGGTACAGGCGCCCGTATCAGGCGTTTGCTTCAAACAGTCTAGGAAGATAAAATGCTATTAAAAGATTTAAAAGAATTGGCTGGTGATGTTGCCATTCGCACCAAATACGACAACTTCATCGGCGGCGAGTGGGTTGCACCGGCTGACGGCGCATACTTTGAAAACATTTCTCCGATTACAGGAGGCGTCATTTGTGAAGTCGCCCGTTCCAAAGCGGCTGATGTAGAACGCGCACTGGACGCAGCGCATGCCGCCAAAGACGGTTGGGCAAAAACATCCCCCGCAGAACGTGCACAAGTTTTGAATAAAATTGCGGACCGCATGGAAGAACGCCTGTCCTTGCTGGCGATGGCTGAGACAATCGACAACGGAAAACCGATCCGTGAAACCACTGCTGCCGACTTGCCGTTAGCGGTTGATCACTTCCGCTATTTCGCAGGCTGCATCCGCGCACAAGAAGGGTCTGTTGCAGAAATTGATGCAGAGACCTATGCCTATCATTTCCATGAGCCGTTGGGTGTTGTCGGTCAAATCATTCCGTGGAACTTCCCGCTGCTGATGGCGGCATGGAAAGTTGCACCGGCTTTGGCTGCCGGTAACTGCATCGTCCTGAAACCAGCAGAACAAACGCCAATGGCGATCATGGTTTTGATGGACCTGATCAAAGATATCCTGCCCAAGGGCGTGTTGAACGTCGTCAACGGCTTTGGTGTCGAAGCTGGAAAACCGCTGGCAACAAGCAAACGCATTGCCAAAGTTGCCTTTACAGGTGAAACAGGCACAGGCCGCCTGATCATGCAATATGCATCTGAAAACATCATTCCGGTTACCTTGGAACTGGGTGGTAAATCGCCAAACATCTTCTTTGAAGATGTTATGTCCGCAGATGATACCTTCTTTGACAAAGCATTGGAAGGTTTTGCCATGTTCGCCCTCAACCAAGGCGAAGTTTGTACCTGCCCGAGCCGCGTTCTCATTCAGGAAAGCATTTACGAAAAATTCATCGAACGTGCAATTGCGCGTGTAAAAAGTATCAAGCAAGGCAATCCGTTGGACAGCTCAACCATGATCGGTGCGCAAGCGTCGAAGGAACAGCTTGATAAAATTCTGTCCTATATTGAAATCGGCAAAAACGAAGGGGCCGAAGTCCTTTGCGGTGGTAACCAAGCCCAATTGGGCGGCGAATATACTGACGGTTTCTATGTGGAGCCAACCATCCTGAAAGGGCACAATAAAATGCGTATCTTCCAGGAAGAAATTTTTGGCCCCGTTGTCAGTGTCACCACATTTAAAGACGAAGCCGAAGCACTGGAAATCGCCAATGACACAGCTTTCGGTCTGGGTGCTGGCGTTTGGTCACGCGATGGCAATCGTGCCTTCCGCATGGGACGTGGCATCAAAGCTGGTCGTGTCTGGACCAATTGCTACCACCTCTATCCGGCACATGCTGCCTTTGGTGGTTACAAACAATCCGGTATCGGTCGTGAAACTCATAAAATGATGCTTAATCACTATCAACAAACCAAAAACTTGTTGGTTAGCTATAGCGACAACGCCTTGGGTTTCTTCTAAGCCAAGCATTCCTAAAAAAGGCCGCGAAGAGGACGTCCCCCCACCCTCTTTGCGGCTTATTTTATTTTTCGGATAAGGATTTTGCCATGATTCAGCTAAAAATAACGACACAAGCCCTTGATATTTTACAAAAACTCAAGACAGAGCATGGCGAACTGATTTTTCTGATTTCCGGTGGCTGTTGTGATGGCAGTGCACCGCTGTGTTTTGTCGCCAGTGAATTTACTCTCGGGGAAAGCGATATACAAATCGGCCTCGTGGATGATACCGCAGTTTATGTCGCCAACACGCTCAGTGATCATATAAAAGGCGATGATCAGTTTTGCTTGGATGTTGCCCCCGGACGCGGTGGCGGCTTTTCTCTTGAAGCCCCATACGGGGTACGTTTTATTAATCGCGAACAAACTGACAGCACTTTCTAATATCAGGCCTACATAAACATAGGCCTATGCGGAAAAAGTGGAGTGTGTCTGACACGCTTAAAACTTGATCGGGCTTACGCCATTATTTAGAGATGTAGTTATCCTTAAATTTCAGAAACATAACCGCGCGATTGCATCGGGCACCTGCTCTACTATATGTTTTTAGGCGTTCAGCGGAACAGTTCCTTGATGGGAAAATACCTAAATAGAAAAGGCACCCACATGCCTGTAGTGTGGTTCTGTAATGTCTTAAAGCTTTTAGTGTACAAAAAAACGCACAACAAGATGCATTCTGGGCTTTACCCGATTTCATCTCTCTTGTATGTTCTCGAAAAATATTTGGGCACCCGTAGATCAACTGGATAGATCGCCACCCTCCGAAGGTGGAAGTTACAGGTTCGAATCCTGTCGGGTGCGCCATTCTTTAAAATTAGCCTTAGAAAAAGATCTACGTCTAACCAAGCTTCATCACATATAATTCAATATCAATTCTTTTTCAGTCTGCCTACATGCGACAAGAAAGGAATAAAAATAGACATTGAATTGAGTTATGTTAGCATTTGTTTTCTTTTAAACAAATAAAAGCCCTCTCATAAAGGCAAAGGCTCTTTTATGCGGATTACCCTTCACTTTTTTTCAATATTCTTGTTCTTCTGTTTCTGTGTAACACTTGTGAACCAACCTGCATTTAGCGCGGATAAAATTAAAGTTGGCGTCTGGGAGATCGGACCATTCGCGATTAAAGATTCGAATGGAAAGTGGACTGGCCTAGGGATTGAAGTCTGGGAACAGGCAGCAAAAGCAGCTGGGCTTGACTATGAATACATATCTTACTCAAATCACGAACTATATGAAGCAGTAAAAAAAGGTGAAGTTGATGTCGCCGTTTCAGACATCGCTACGGATCACGATCTGGAAAAAAGTCTGGAGTATTCCAGAACCTACTTCCATTCAGATTTAGCGATTGCAAGCAAAGCAGATACGGAAGCTATTTTTCTACAAATATTTGACACCCTATCGTCACCGACGGCCCTAACAATCATTGCTGGCATGTTGCTACTAATTTTCATAGGCGCCGGTGTTTTCTGGATAATTGAAAACACTTCAGATGGTGAAGGTGATCTCTATAAACCAGAACATAAAAAACTCAATTTCTTTAACGGTGCCATATGGGCAATTCTATTATTAACGGCCCAGGAACCTGATGTCTTCAGAAACAGAAGCTTTGTTGGTCGTGTCTTTGCAATGTTACTTCTAGCAATCGGGATAACAGTGTCGGCAAGCTATATCGCTGTCATAACATCTGCAGTGACTGTAAATCAGATAACAACAAAAGTGCATGGTGTTGAAGACCTTCCCTTTATCAAAGTCGGTACACTACAGGATACACGAGCTTCTAAATATATGGATGAACATCACATGAAGCATTCATCTTACGAAGACTTTCAAGAACTGATGCGAGCATTATTGGATGGTCGTATTGATGCGGTTTTAGCTGATAATGTTGTTTTAAGATACTACGTCAGAAGGCACATTGAAGAAAAAGTTTCCATACTCCCTGTTCATATGGAAACCGAATATTATGCCCTAGCATTTCCAGAATGGAGCGACCTTGGCGATTTGGTAAACTCCTCTATTCTGGAATTTATTGAAAGCCCCTTATGGAAAGAACTTGTTAAACGTCACATTGGCCAACAGAACAATAACTAAATCCCCAATTAAAATTTGCACTTATTATGATCAATTGAGTGCTTTTAATAACAATAAAGAACAATACAGACTGTCTTTTTACTTCTCAGTACCTTTATACTAAGGTATAGTTTCCTCATTGCGTATCTAGGAGATCAAATAATGAAAAAAGTTTTTGTGGCATCCGTTCTGGGCTTGTCTCTTGTTTCCTTTGCGGCATCTGCCCAAGACGATTCAACAGGCCCACAAATCGAAGGCGGTGTGGAAATGAATATTTCTGCGGAACAGGACGTTTCTGCAGCAATTGGTAACCAATCTTCAGCAACTCAGGAAATTGGTGCAATTGATAGTGGCTCAATTGAAGGCAACACCGAAATGGCTGTTGAAGCTGCAGAAGATGTATCTGCCGCCATTGGTAACAAAGCTTGTTCCGATCAGAAAATCGGTACAATCGGTGCCAAGAACGCATGCTAAACGTGAAGCTTAAAAACGCTTTGGCTGTTATCACTGTGCTGGGAAGTGTGCTTTCACTTGTCAGCACAGACGTTACAGCTCAGGTTATGGATGACAGAGCCAACATGAAAGTACTGAAAACCCGGGCCAAGATGGCAACAGGGTCGTCAACTTATGTCTATAGTAACGGGCAGCTTGATGCATTTACCGATCTGGAAAGCCAGATTCGTGCACAAGCAAACTGTGGTTCCGTAGACATTGCAAACCAGACGGTAGATAGTAGTTTCTCAGGGCAAATCAACATTATCATTGCAGGTGATGTCGTTAATACGGGCAACAACTGTCGCTAACCTGACAACACAATAAATTATAATAACTAGGGGGAAAGAGTCGTGACATCTCGACGCTTTCATAAGCTTTTTTCGCTTGGGGCCATTGCGACCTTACTAGCTGGATGCTCGAGTACCTTTGAAGCAAAAGTGCCAAAAGAAGTACTGGATGAACATCCTATTTCACACCCTGTACGTGCTTTAACCGGTTTTTCTGAGGGTCTTGTATGTATTGGGCGTATGTTGAAAGACAACAAAGTACAGACAATCTATGTCACCACCGCAGACATTCCAGATTATTCTGAATCGAATGGTTCTGCGGGGTTTGGTGCAAAAGAAATGTTGGTCTCTGCCCTGTCTCGAATGTCAGAAGAAAACGGTATTGTACGTTTTGTTGCCTATGACAGACGTACCCCTAATATTGTCGCCTTACACAACTCCCACCCAAAGAAAAAGAATTTACGTGTACCAGATTTTTTTGTCCGTGGTGCTATTACACAGATTGATTCGACCCCCTTCAGTCATCAAAAAGGAAACAGTCTAAATCTAGGAGAAGGCTTCTTTGGTACTGACAGTCAGCTTGGTCGAGCAATGACAGACTTCCTTGGGGCAAGCGTTTCCAATTCAAACAGCCTGACAATGAAATCTGTCACACTTGACCTGAATATGGGTTTAGTAAGCAACTATCAGATTTTGCCTGGCGTCACATCATCAAATACAATGAGTGTTCTCAAGCGTGGAAATTCGACTGAATTCACCGTGAGTTTTTCAAAAGTCGGCGGCATCTACAGCGACAATGAAAACCGCGCGGGCGCATTGTCAGGTGCCTTGAGAAACCTAGTTGAAGTTGGTTTGATTGAGCTGGTCGGCAAACTTTATAACTTGCCTTACGAACAATGCCTTGCGCATCTGGATCAAACCAGTGTTGCCAGAACAGCCATTCGAGACCAGTATAAAGAAATGACTGAACTTGAACGCGCAGAATTCATTGCCAGAGAACTAGAGCGCCAAGGTTTAATTACTGTGGATGAAAACACAATCATCAAAGGTAAACCCAGTGCGCAATTCCAAAGTGACATTGCCGCCTTCCGGGTAAAGAATGGGTTATTTCCAAATGTGAACATCGACTATCGCTTGTTTGAAAAGGCATTCATCCAATCTAAACAAGACGTAGAGAATATCACACAAGGCAGTGGTCAGGGTCCATTAAAACGGTGGTTACATGTGGGGCAAAACCAGTAAGGCAAGTCTGTTTGGTGGGCTTCTGGCCCTGAATGTCAGCCCTGTCTGGGCTGACGAAGCCCACAAATTGCTTGGACCTGAAAATCTAGACCAGACTATTCAGAAAATAATTGACGAAAGTGCGACTTATGACAGCAATGCCACAACCAAAGACGTCAAATCATCCCTGAGTGATAACTTTGCTTCCAAAACCAGTAGTGATTCAGGTGATGATTTCGCTCCTCAAATCTTTAAACAGTTTCTAGAAGGTTCCACACCTGAACAAGAAACCAATAGTAGTACTTCCTCAAGTTCATCAAACAGTTTTTCATCTACATCAAATTTTACGTCCCGTGTCGAAAATGACCTAACTGAACAAGTCAGTTCTTCGGTGAGTTCTACGGTTAATAAAAGTGCTATTACATCAAGCGTGTCTGAAGCAATTGCCTCGATATTGTCTTCAGACTCAAATGCAGGTTCAAGTGCCAGTGATGCTGGAAAAGATGCGTCTGGGGCGACTTCCAGACTTGCAAATGTTGCGCAAAGTGTCACGGGGACAGTAACAGCTGCATTAAATCAAAATGCCCGTGCTGAAGCAGAAAGTATTTCAGTACAAATTCAGGCAAGTGACCGTTCCCAACGCATGAATCTTTCACGCAGCAAGGTTGAAACAGCCTTGAAAACAGCGGGCATCGATCCAAACCACCCTCAAATTTCATCTTTGCTCAATGTTTTTGACAGTAGTTTTGACCAAAAGGCTGAGTCTATTCGTCAAAATCAAGGGACTGGCGCCAGCAAAAATTTAGATGAAACTCTAGCCAATATAAATACAGGATCATTTGCCGACCAGATCGCCATTGCAGTCAACAAATCCTATGACACATCGACTACCCAAAGCGGGGATGGAACAACAGGGGCAACGAGTATTGATAATCAATCTATCGAAGAAAGTATAAATGACGCCACAGGGCAAGTCAGTAACACAGTTGATCAAACCACAGCCACACAAAACGTTGATCTAAGTACAAACGTGTCTGTATCAGATGAAGGCAATGCCGCAAACGGGACTGAAAGTGCGGCTGATAGTGCAGCAAACGCAGGACAAGACGCAGCGGCCAGCGCAGAAGAAACAGCAAATGCAAATGCCGATAAAAGTATATCGGAAAATATTGATGTCGCCAATTACTCAAACACCTATGATAGTTCGACAGACTATTCAAAAACAGTTAACCAAAGTGTTGATAGTTTAAGTCAGAGTGTCTCAACCTCTTTGGACGGCTTATCCAGTAGTGTTTCTCAAAGCCTGTCATCTGTGGAAGATACCATCATTTCTAAAACAGAAGATGCCTTTTCCTCCATTAAAACTCAAATTGGTGTTGAAAAAGAGTCTGCATATGATGATTACACAGATAAACAAGCAACAGCAAATGCCATTGACGTACCAGATGTCACGTATGATACGGTAAAATATAACTGCCATAAGGTCTGGTATACCCTGTGGACAAAAACGGAATGTGACACCAAACAAGTTCCCAACGCCGATAGCGAAGCAGCCAATGCAGACGCTCAAGCGGAAAAAGACGCCGCGCAAGCCGAAGCAGATGCCGCAAAAGACCAATATGATGCGTGGTCTTCTGCATATGACGATGTTGATGACCAGGAAGATGATGCAATTGACCAGATTGAAGCAGCCTTTACAGATGCACAGGATGTTGTGGTTTCAGTTGATATAGACGGCACTGTCAGCGATACAGATAGTGTCACATCTTCCAGTGATAGTGATGACAGTTCATCGAACGGTTCTTCTGATAATGATACTTCACAAGACAAGGAAACAATTCTGGCAAGCTCTGGCTGGTCCTCTACTAACCAGTCCGGCCAATTGCATGTCATTGGGTCCGTTGAAGAATGGGTTTGGGCATCACAGGCTGTCTCTGCGGCCATTGGAAGTGACTCAACCGCACGTGAATATATTGCCATCATTGGCAACCCATCAGGTGGAACAGAGACAATTGCCGGAAATATCAGCGACAAAGTTTGGGCAACAGGTCTGGTTGATGCGGCCATTGGCTATAAAAGCGAAGCAGATACGGATATCGGCGGCCTGGAAGGCGATATTCAGGGCAGTGTTGAAGAAACCGTTGTTGCCATTGGTGCCGTCAATGCCGCCATCGGATTTAAATCTTTGGCCGTTCTTGAAGCCGGTGTCACTCGCGGGCATGTCAGTGGGAATGAAAAACTGGACGTAGACGCAACAGGTATTGTCAACGCCGCAATCGGTGATGATGCCATTGCCCTTGCTAAAATTGGGAATCTGGAAGCCGACGGGTCTGATTCATCAAAGCATGGTGTCACGCTTGATGTTGAAGTGCCTTTGGCAGTTAATGCCGCCATTGGAAACAATACCGAAGCGAACTTCCTTGTCGGGAATGTCGATGGCACAATTGAATCATCACTTAGCCATCACGTATCCGCAGATGGCGCGATTGGTGCAGCCATTGGCGACAACAGCACATCAACAATTTCCATTGGTAACGTTTCAGGTACAATTGGTGGATCATATGTCAATACTATTGATGTCGTGGGTGCCATTGCTGCGTCCATTGGTGAAAAAACAACGGCCGAGGTAGTGATCGGTAACATTGGATCTAGTGGCGTCCTTAACGGAAGCGGACATATTGATATCGATGTGGAAGGCGCCATTGCCGCAGCAATTGGCTATAAATCTGAATCATCCATCAGTGTAGGAAACCTTCGCGAAGAAGTTAAGGGAAGTACGAATGTAGATATTACAACTGGTCCACTAATTGCTGCATCCCTTGGCTCAGATACACTTGCAAATATCGAAATTGGTGATGTCAATAAACGCATTGGCGGCAATCTAGATATGAATATTGTTGTCGGGGACACAACAGTCTTTGCCTTAGGTGGCAATGCCAGTGCGGAAGCCCTGATTGGTGTGGTTGATGCCCCGGTTAGTGGTAATGTCAACATGGATATTAACCTCGGCGTCGTGTTTGTTGGCGCAATGGGATACAATAATTCCGCAGTTACTCAGGTTGGTTATATTGAAGAACGCGATGATGGAAGCACACTGTCTGGCGATGTGGACATGAATATCACAGTGGGGGATATCAATAACTTCTCCTTCGGCATCAGTTCCAGTGGCGATAATCTCGATTCACGCATTTCCATTGGTTCTATTTTAAGCAACTCAACCAACAGCGGTACCAACACTGTAAAAGTTTCAGAAGGCTCTGTATCGGCCTTCAGTTTTGGCTTTGAATTTGATGTCCCGTTGTTGGGAACCTACTTTATTGGCGAACATGGCTGTAAGAGTATCGGCGATATTGGTAGCGATGACTGCAGTAGCTCAGATAATGAGCTCACCATTGAAAAGGAATAACTAAATGACTTTCTACACACATGCTGTTCTGACAGTTATCGCCATCGCCCTATGTGCGATCGCACTGCAAATGGCGGTAAGCCCTTCATATGCGACAGGGCAATACCAAAAAGTCATCATTTGCGACCAGACAGGGCGCTGCGCAAAAATTGACCCCAGCTTTGATGCTTTAACAGTTAAAGATCCTTTGTAGAATTGTTTCTATCAATGGGAAAGCGCGATGATCTGATCATCTTCCGACAAGGTCATTTGTTGATCTGGATCAGGGTTGATCACAATTTCTTTTTCACTCGCCTTCCCGTTTTTCTGAACAAGACCCCAAACGATTTCATTTCTTTCTTTTGCAGTACGCACTAACTGTCCAAACGTAAACCTTTGCCCAGGCTGAACGTATCTGGCAACAGGCTTCAACTTAACCTGTTGCCCATGTGGATTAAGCAGTTCTGTTGCAATGGAACGCAAATCGTTTTCCTGTGCAAAATGCGTCAGCATGAGACTGAAGATATCCGGTGAAGAAATTAGTTCAAATTGTGAATAGGGTGGACGGCTTAACATCCCGGAATTATCAAGAATTTCCGCAATAACATGCGGCCGTTTCGCCAAATTTTGAGTCTCAAATACCCATTGTAATAAAATCAGGGCCATTTTGATAATACTGTCGCGATCCTTGATCCCTTTTGATTCATCCGATAACAGGACTACGCGATCAAAGCCTTCTTCCAAAAGGGCTTTCATGATTGGACGTTCAAGATAATTTGCACATTGAACCTTAACCTGCCCTTTCACTGATTTTGCTTTCTCGGAAACAAGCCGGTTTGCTTTTTCATCAGAAAAAGAACTCACAACTTTGATCATCCCCGTATCGTTTGAAAGATACGCGATGAATTGTTCCAGAATTTTATATATTCCGCTATTCCATCCTAAAATGAGAATTTTGTTCAGGCTTTCTTCAACATCATAGTCTCCTTGCCCACTTGTTAATGTCTCAAAACGGTCTTTATTTTTATCAAAGACGATATTGTCGTTTTTTGCGATCAAGATGATTTTTTCTTGCTCTTCAATAATATGATCCGCTGGCGGGTTGATATCTGGAATATGAACAGTGCGATCTTCCAATTCAAGGACATCACACACACCAATTGGGGTGGCATCTTCAAACTTATTCAAAATATCAATAAAGGCCATACCGCTACATTCTGGCACCTGTTTAAGGACCAACTGACTTTGTCCGGTTGAAAATAGTTGGATCAGGACATTTGACAAATCTGCCTGTCGTGAGGCCTGCACAATAATGCGACTTGTCATATCCGTTGACGTTAAAACCGGTATTTGATGGTCCCCGGCCAGATTGGCAATTTCACGCGTACTATCATCCAGAATTTCAGCAACAATATGTGGCTTGTGGTTTGCCCATGTTCTGGTATGGGCAAATAAGCTCACCAGTTCGATACTCGCAATATCGCGACTGATTTCATCCAGTTGCGAATCTTCATTTGCCAAAATGATAATTCGTTCGGCATGCTCAAATGAAACACCTCGTAATTCTTGCTCACTTGTAACCACCCCTTGGCGGAAAGTAACCTTATGAGCTTGTTTAGTATTAACGGGGGTGCTTAATCGCAACTCGTTTCGCATAAAATGAACGTCTTCATTCGCCAGTACAACGATCAAAGGATTATTCCAGCTTTCAAACAGGCGGGCTATTACAGCTGGGGCCCGTCTATTCCATCCGAGAATGAGAATGTGATCAGAAACAACAACAGAGCCGATCCCTTTATCCAGTTTGGCCAGATGCTGTTCAATACTGTTGGAAATAACGCCAACAAACACCCCAAAAATTGCCCACCCCCCAATTGTAATCACCAGCGCATAGATCAAGATCATCAGGGAAGAGCCATAATCACCCGTAAAGGTGCCTGGATCAATTGCATGTTTCAGCGACCACCAAAACGCATCCCAGAACGTGCCTTCATGATTTTTGCCAAAATCAGTAACCGCCATATTATCTGGATCAAATAATCCGAAGAAAATAGCGCCCGTTCCAAAAAGAATGAACAGAAAACTTCCAAGAAACAGAAGTAAAAGACGGGTTAACGTCCCGTGGACAAGTCCGCGTTCTAGCAGATTTTGAGTGCGTTGTCGCAAGTTCCTAGCCATGATCTGCGTCTAAATCCATTTCCATCTGTAAATTGTTCTTACCGTTTCGATAGTCATAGTCCAAACGGTTCATCATCTCGTTTGCAAAGAAAATACCCAGACCACCTATTTCACGTTCTTCCAGAGGCCCATCAAGTTCAGGTGGTTTGTCATTTTCCAAAGGGTTAAATTCCAAACCATCATCTTCAATGGTTATTCTTAAAACCTGTCCATCACGGCAAACTCTCAAGTGAATTTCCTCGGCCATGGCATATGAAACGATATTGGTCAAAATCTCATCCACAACCAATTCCAAGCGATAGGCAAGCTTGTCCGACAGGGATTGCTGATTTGCAAAGCCTTTAACAAAATCAGTAAACTTTTTGATCTCACTTAAAGAGATCTCCAGTTTTTCATCAAATAAAATTTCAAACAATCGAACTAACCACCAGTTTTCTGTTTAAATTATTTTAATCACAAGAAACTTACCTATGGCAATGATTTAAGTTGATCCAATCTATTCAAAATATTATCAATTCTTATTCGCCACATCGAACAGGTTGAAATAATGAATATCGTACAGGACATCATCAACGATTGTCTGATCTTGTCACCAACAGGCAGGATTGACAGCCAGACATCACCCGAATTTCAAAATGAAATCATCGGCGCAATAGAAGGTGGACAGTCAAAGGTTATCCTAAACTTTTCAAATGTTGAATATATTTCAAGCGCCGGATTGCGTGTCGTCCTAATGGCGGCCAAACGATGTAAGGCACAACAAGGTGGTTTTGCCATGTTTGGTCTAGCAGATCATATCAAAGAAGTATTTGAAATCAGCGGTTTTCTAAAAATTTTGCCTTTGGCTGATGATCAAAACAGTGCTTTAAACCTCATTTCCTAAGCCTCCATTTTCTGCCCAATGCGTATGGCAATGCAGGTAATGTCATCTGCCTGTGCAGCGCCATCTGCAAAATTGTCAACAGCCCTCACCATATTCTCCATTAATGAATGAACTTCCGCATTCAGGTTTTCATTCAAAACCCTTTCCATTGCATCTGTGCCGAACTCTTCATTGCCCGGATTCATGGCTTCCGTAATCCCATCAGTATAAAAGAACAGACCATGTCCTTCCTTTAGCTGAAGGACATGTTCGCTATAGTCCATTTTCTCCATAACCCCCAAGGCAATATCACCGGTTAACGAAATGGCCTCCAAACCGCTATGGAGATGATATGCCGGATTATGACCTGCATTAGTATAGGTAAAGGTTTGATCGCGTAAATCCAGAACTCCATAAAGAAGTGTGACAAAAAGCTCTTCCTTATTATTGGCGCAAAGCTCATCATTCAACGTGGCGATACATTGTGCAGGCGATACAATCATATTGGCTGTTAAGCGCAAAATAGAACGTGAAATAGCCATAAAAAGAGAAGCAGGAACCCCTTTGCCAGATACATCCGCAATCACAATAGCCAGCCGATTTTCATCCAGATAAAAGAAATCATAAAAATCACCGCCCACTTCTTTCGCAGCCTGCATTTTACCTGCAATATGAAAATAATTTGTTTTCGGTAAATCATCCGGTAACATCGCAATTTGCACACGTGCACCAATGGCCAGTTCCTGTTGTAGAGCAAGGTAAGCCGTTTTCGATTTTAAGGCTTCTTCAAGATCTTCAATTGTTTTAGCCAGTTCTCCATGTTGATACTGGATACGTTCTTTCAAACGGCTGAGTGTCAGGGCCATTGCCGCCAATTCACTGCCGCTGCTATCTTCTTCGCCATTTCCTTTCAGATGTTTTTCAATTTCTATCAGGTCGGCCATGACTTCGCTTTGAGCCGATTCATCAAGCGTTGAAGCAAGTTCAGACATTTCTCGACGAATAATAACAGATTGCCTGCGTCCCCGACTGTCACGAGATTTTTTCATTCTATCCAGCCGTTGAAGGTCACGTTGAAATTTGATAATCGCACGTCCAATTTGCGACACTTCATCTTTTCCAACACCTGTTTTCATGGTCTGGGAATATTTACCTTCTGACAGAGCAGCTAAGGACTGAATAGCTTCATCCAACGGATGAAGCGACCCACGTAGATAAGCCCATAGCGCAGCCCCTGCAATTAAAACAAACCCTGCCATCACGATGTAGGTCACCCATTGCAGACGGATGAAAGCTTGATGGCTATCGGTAATTTCCTTAACGCTGACAACATGCCCAATAGGATTTAAGGCCCCTTGGACGGAACTAAACGTCGCTGAATAAAATTTATCATCCTGTTTAACAATCTGATAGGCATGACTGCCATCCAAAACCAAACTCTTCGATATTTGATCCCAGTTCCCTTTATCACTACCAACAAGCAAGCGACCTCTGCGATTGATCAAAAAAATTTCAGCTTTTGAAAGGGTTTTCAATTCCTTCACAGAAACAGAAGCATCCACAATCAGTAAAAAAAGACCTAAATTTGTTCCTTCTTTCTGGACCTTAACAGGCATAATAATCAGGGATGCTCGTTCTGAATCAATCACTAGGCCTCCCGCATGCTGCCCATCTTGCAAAAGCATCTTTTTCGCCGAATTTTCTGACAATGTTACGGCAGGAAAATAGCTTTTAGCGGAAGAATAGAACAATTTTCCTTCACTATTATAAAATTCAATCCGCCCCAGTTGATTAGCAGACTGTATCAGGGGGCCCCAATCAGTCAGAAAATCTCTAAGAGCATCATCTTTATGGATTTGTGCCACCTCAATCAGTGCCGACATATTCTGAATTTTATTGGCCACCCCCTTTAGTCGGCTTAGCTGTGCATCAATGACTTTACCCCACAGGCTTTCCTGCGCAATTGACGCATTGCTTCCAAAGCTGTCCTGTTGCAGGGAGCTTCTAAAATCAAACGCATAGATCAGCCCCCCTACAGCAACGATAAAAAAGGCCAAAGTGATCAGGATAAGCTTGTTTCTTAATAACATAACTTATGCCTCATCTTTTATAATTAAGACAGTCAGGCTGTAGATCAAGGCACAGACCAGTCCAATCACACCAATCAGGGCAATAGCTGTTTCAATGCCATAGGCGATTGCCAACGCCCCCCCCAACAAAGGTCCCAACACACTGCCCAGGCGTTCCACACATCTAAAGACGCCGAGCGCACTGGCAATGCTGAAATTCGCATCGTCGCGGTTAAAAACATGTTGGACTTGGGCAAGTTGAGTAGGCATGCTTAACGCCTGACCGGCACCGATGAACGCAACGGCGGTGACGCTTGCCCACAACCCCTGAAAAACAAAGAACGTCATCGCTCCCACGCCAGCCATAATACTGCCAAGAATAACCATACGAACATGCCAGCCTTTGCGATCTGATAATTGAGACAACCTTGGCATAATGAGGATAACCAACACACCATATAACATCATGACGCGGCCGATTGTGGCTTCACTATACTCCAATTCAATCAAATAAAGTGGGGTCAGCAAATAGATAACCGCTGTCAGCGTAATTTTTGCCGGGATTGCACAAAAAAACGTAATCAAGCTAAACGCCTTGTTGGAAAAAATAGTAAATGATAGATCAGAACGGCGATCAACTGGACCCTGATATTTTTCAATTCGGTCTTCTCCCAGAAAGAAGACAAGGCACAGCATGGCCAGAATGACAAAAATTGCCGAAACCGCAAAGGTCATGTGATATCCGATTTGGCTTGCCAAAATACCGCCAATAGCAGGGCCGCAAATACCGGCAACAAGTACACCACCAATAAAAACAGACATATTCGCTGCTCGGTTCTCAGATGTTGAACAACTTGCTACATAGCCTTGAGAGGCAACAAATACCACAGCATAACCAAAGGCACTGATGGCACGTGCTGCAAGAAAAGATATGTAATCCCAAGCAAAGAAGACACCGACATAGCCGATTACAGCAGGGAGCACACCAAAAAGAAAAAGCTTTTTCCCACCCCATTTTTCCAACCAGTAACCACTAATCAGGGATACAATAACGATCATCCCCATAAAAACAGCGATCGGCAGTGCAGATGCCAATTTTTGCTGGTCTACCAGCCAAGTAACATTCTGATACTGCTGTGCTAACATGGGAAGAAAGGGACGTGAAAGCTCTTCAGCACACATAAACATAAACAGTGGAAAACGGATAACGCGGATATTGTCGTCGCTAATATCCTGAAAACCGTATGGCTTACCCGTTTTCACCTTATTTGAAAATGCTTCAAGAAGGCCGTCAATTTCAACCTTTATCGTCTCTGTAATTTGCGCTGCACGAATATCTCTGGCCACATCAAAGATATCTCGTCTATGTTCCGAAAGGTTATAGAGAAAACCATTTATCGTACTTTCAATACGAACTAATTCTTTAGTCGCGCGACAATGGAGCGTTCTGGTAAAGTCACCAGTTCCCCCTTGTGAGAATATTTTCTGAAATAAGGAAAGAGGGCCAATGACGCGACCAAAAACAAAAAAACTCAACAACTCAAAAGCCACTAACAGGCTGATCAATACCGTTGTTCCTAGATCATAAACCATTTCTGTCAAATGGCTATCTAGGTAATCTGGCTCAGCAAAGATTTCTACCACAGCAATGCTTTTGTCTTGCTGTTTTATCTCAAGCCCTACAACCGGTACAGATGACCTATGGGGTTGACTGGATGCAAACAGAATCTGGCCTTGTTTTGTCTTGATCCTGATAGCTTCAACGTCTTTGTTATTTTTAACAAACCCATCAAGATAACTTTCCATGGCAGAAAGTTTCTCCAAAGGTATTTCATAACCGATTGCACGATTAACGTCCTGAGATACTTTCTGTGCAATAAGAGCTGCTTTTTTTTCTACTTCCGGCGTAAAGGCGTCTTCAAAAGTTTCAAGAACCAAATACGAAAACAAGCTGAGGGCCAGACATAAAATAGCCAGCGAAGACACCAACAGTCTTGTAACGAAACCTTTGACCTGAAGATGTGTATTCATCTTCTGCCCTCATCAATTCGTTGTAGTTTTTCTTCAAGCTGATCTAGGTCCTGTCCCGCCTGTTCATAAGTACTGACAAATTTTTGTACGCCTTCATCGCCGCCAACACCTTCATCCAGTGCCAGTTCCATTTCTTTCAGGTATGTCTTTAAGGGACGGGTCAGGAAAAAGACAGTAACAGCCAGTATCAAGGCTGTCCCCCCACTCAGCCACATCGCATACATCGAAAGTTTTGCTCGAATATCTTGTAATACCTGTTGTTCAAGATCAGCAGAAAATAAAACGGCAAGGCTACCAGTGGGTTGATTAAAAGAGTCGTTTAGTTTCAGCCCCAAAACATGTGTGTAGTTACCTGTCACTTTCCATCTGGAACCCGTTGCCTTACGGGATGCTAATTCCCAACTATCTGGAATAAAATCAAACAGATAACTATTGTCCGTACTATAAAGTGTACGCCCGTTGGTATCAAAAATTTCTGCAGAAATGATGTTTTCATCAATTGCCTTAAGTTGATCTACAGTGGCTTGGGCATTTTTCAATTTATCAATGGTCTGGCCAAGCTGCATTTCCGTCTCAACAACCTTGGCAGCCTCCCCTATTGCAAAATAAAACCGATCACTGACTGCGTTAGAATAGGCCTCACTGAATTTGTGTACATTAATAAAAATCGTCAGGCTAATAGCAATCGCAGAAATCACAAGAAGACTTGTAATGATCATTGTACTCATCCCATATTTCATGGTGCGCACCTGTAGGCTTTTGTAGGAGGTTTATTACTCATGGGATGTTTTTATGACCTCTGTTATGGATAAAAGGTCCATGGGGGGATAAAGACCAATTCGTTTTGCTTCAGCCATATTAACCTTCATGGAAAAATTGCGAAGTGTATCAAAAGGAATATCCCCAGCCTTTTTTCCTTCAGTTAGAATTTGTGCCGCTTTGTAAGCACAATATTGGCCTGCCACATAATAATTGCCCACCAACCCAAATAACGCCTCTCCTTTTTCAAGAAAAACATCCGAAGGCGTAAAGGTCGCAATTGTATACTTTGCCAATTCTTTAAACAACGTATCCCGGTTCACATAAAGGAAACTGTCCGGACCAATATAGAGAAAATCCGGATTGAAGGTTGCTGCTTTTTCGAGCAAATCCGTAATAGAACCCACATCGCTTTTACCATCCTGCTTTACCGATAAAGGCAACATTTGCACTTCAATACCCTTACTGTCGGCCAATACCTTTAGTTCATTTGCCGCATTATTCGGGCTGGCTTGCATCGTATTAAAAATAATTGAAAGTTTTTTGACAGGACGATAACGGGTCATTGCCTGAAATTGTGACGGCACACTTGCAACGTGCGATACCCCTGTGAAATTACGTCCCGTTTTCCCCCAAGTTTCAGAAATACCCGCAACTACGGGGTCAGAAACCATACAATTAACGACTGGAATGTCCTTTATAAAGGCAGACATATCCGGGGCAGATAAAACACCGTCAATCCCCTTGGCACTTGCCATACTCCAAGTATAGATAAGATCAGGTTTTTTCCGCCTAATTTCTGCGACGATCCTCTTAAAATTTTTCGGATTTTGTTGTGGGTTACGAATGGTGTAGTTAGTTGCAATACGGCTATTTTCAAAAAAATCCTTAAAGCCTTGATCCGTTTCCGTATCGCCACGCCATTGTACCATGAATATCTCATATGGCTTTTCTTCTGCTATAATGGGAAGCGACCAGACAACCATTATCAGCCATAATAAAAACTTGGACATGGCATATAGTTTTTCCATTCAGAACCTACTTACCCAAAACAATTTTATATGTCCCATTCATTTTCACAACATCTAACCCAATATATCCTTTTTTAAGTTCAGCTTTAATGGCTTCGCGATCGTCCAGAGCAATCAAAAAACTTTCTTTCGGCACTTGGGCAGTCTCATTCCGACCATCACGATAGATAATTAGGCGATCCAGACCGCCATATCGTTTGGCAAAATTGACAACCCGAAACCCAGCCCCCAGATGATTCATCAAACTATAGGGGTTAAGCGGGGATACTGTCCCCATCAAATGATAATAACCCGCAAGAATGGCATACTTGCCCCGAACCTGATTCATAATCCGGTGTAAATGGCTTCCACGAAAGTCCGGATCCACACAGGCCCCGTCAAAATGGGCAACCCGCATCATATTGTCAGAATCAAGATTAATGAAACATCCTAGATTGTCATTATCGTTTTTGGGAAATGACACCACAGCATAACCAATCATCCGGTCCTTATAAAAGGCACCAACAGTCCGTCCCCGACGTTCAATGTGACTTTCCAGAAAAGTCCTTTCATCCGCCCGAAAAATTTCCTTCTTGGGCAGCGCCTTTATCACTTTTCCATGTAACTTTAAAAGTTCGTCGAGGTCATATGTTATTAGAAAGCGTATTTCAATGGGTATAATGGAACCCGCATAATTATTTTTCCCCACCACTTCCGTTCTAAAGTTAGAAACGGATAGTGCGGCAAGCGCAGACACATCATATTCCCATTTTGGCGGGATACGATCCAATAAGTCTGAAAAAATTGCCTGCCGTTGGTATGACACCGTCCACCCCAACCCCTCTGGTAACAATGAAACCGCACATCTTCCTTTGCTCGCCATAAAACAAACAAATGATATGCTTTATCAAAAACTTAACAAAAATACTAAAACTCTCACAGAAATTATATTTCACATAATAGCTTTTACTCAAGAAATATATACATTGATATTAAGTCATTGTTTTAAAAATATATTTAGCAATTTTCATTTTCTCCTTCCTAAAACGAATACTTACCAGTTTTAGAGAACGAGTCCACTGGCCACCGCTACCACTCTTCAGTTTTTATATGGCTCGGTTTTTTATTGCCTATACCTAAACTTTTAAACTGTTGAGCTAAAGGCAGCTTTAGATTTGTGTATCCGTTATCCCTGCGGAAGCAGGGACCCGGTCATAATATCACGGGAAGCCGTTTCACCGCTTTAAGCCGGAAGCCTCTCGTCCGCTTTCCGTAATCGTGGTTTTGTGAAAACCTGCACCGAATTGGGAACGTTTGACCCAGCCGCGCTTTTCACATTCAATAATAGTACGTTCAAGGATCGTGTTGGAAATATCGTCGGCAACGGCAATATCGCCGGACATAATCAGCAGTTCCAGCAGGAGTTTTTGTTGGGGAAGGACCTCGTTCATTGGGAAACCCTCTTGGATTGAAAAATCGACATTCTTTAATGTTTCCTGTGGAAATGTGAATTACATCATATTTATAGTACCACAATTAGATAATCTATATGAAAAGTTGTTAACATTACGATAATGGATAAACAAAATGATTGATCTTTATTCTTGGCCGACACCCAATGGTCACAAAGTCCATATTATGCTGGAAGAGTGTGACCTTGAGTATCAGGTGCACGGTATTGATATTGCCAAGGGGGATCAGTTCCAGCCCGATTTTCTAAAAATCAGCCCGAATAAAAAAATTCCAGCCCTTATTGATCATAACGGGCCAAATGGTCAGGAAATCAGCCTTTTTGAAAGTGGTGCAATTTTGATCTATCTGGCGGAAAAAGCGAAAAGCCCGCTTTTGCCTCAAGACCCGATGAAACGTTATGAAGTTTTGCAATGGTTGATGTTTCAGATGGGCGGGATTGGCCCGATGCTGGGGCAGGCCCATCATTTTCGCATCTATGCCCCAGAAAAGGTGGAATATGGGATTGAACGTTATACCAAGGAAGCTACCCGCCTTTACCATGTGATGGAAAAACGCTTGAGTGAGACAGACTATCTGGCTGGTGAATATTCTATCGCAGATATTGCTTGTATGCCATGGATCCGGTCTTATAAGAATCAGGGGCAGGAACTGGACGATTATCCAAACTTGAAACGTTGGTTTCTGGCAATTAAAGAACGTCCGGCGGTGCGCCGTGGGTTGGAGGTTTTAAACGAGCATACCCGCACAAAAGCTTACGATAAGGAAGAACTAAAAACCTTGTTTAATGTGGATAAAAAATAATTGTGAAATAAAACGTTTTGGTCGTTGACAGGGCAGCCGTCTGTTTGTAGAAAACCCATCTCAAATAGACAAACGTCTGTTTGCACATATGGACAGTTGGGTGAGTCGGCTGAAACCACCTCCCTGCTAAGGAGGCATACCCTTTATCGGGTATCGAGGGTTCGAATCCCTCACTGTCCGCCAGAATTATAGGAAAACCGCGCTTTACGGCGCGGTTTTTCATTTTGTACTGTATAGATTGCTGCATAAAAGTTCCCATTGCATAGGATTTGGCAATCGGGGAATTATTCGTTGCTTGTTTTCTGTTTTAGAAATTCTTTTTCTGTTTCTCGTACCAAATCTGCAGCAGAAATTCCTAACGCGGCTCCCAATCCTATCAAAGTCGTGATTGTGGGCTGCCTTAAGCCCGCGTTCAATGCGGGAAACAAATGTTCTGTCTACACCAGCGCGGAAGGCGAGTTCTTCTTGCGACACCTTCATTTCAGAACGGTGACGGCGAAGCACATCTCCAAATATTTGTCCAGCGTTTGGTAAATCAGAACTTTCCATTCGCCGGGTGTTGCTATTTTGTAGCCTATAGGCCACGGCCTATAGGCACGTCTGCATAATTTTGTTATAAGTAGTGAAACTTGTCTTTTTACTTCTCAAAGTAGATCGCATTGAATGGGAGAATCTTTATGTCAAAGGTTTGGCAAGCCCCTAGTATTCTAGACACCTGATAGCGTACACATTGTGCAACCTATGAGGTTCTAGATATGAGCGGTAAACGTTACCCTGAAGAATTTAAAATTGAAGCTGTCCGTCAAGTTGTTGATCGAGGCTACAGTATCAGTGATGTTGCAAAGCGGTTGGGTGTTTCCAACAAGAGTTTGAGGGATTGGATCAAATTATTTGGCGACACCGGTGCCCAGCATCAAACGATTGTCAGTCAGCAGGATGAATTGCGTAAATTGAAGGCTGAGCTCCGTCGCGTCACAGAGGAGCGTGATATCTTAAAGGAGGCCGCAGCGTACTTTGCAAGCGAGTCAAGGAAAGGTACGCGTTCATAAAGTCTCGGCTCGATCAATTCCCTTTGGCGGTTTTGTGTCGAACATTAGATGTTCATCGTAGCGGCTTCTATGCTTGGCTGAAGCAGCCTTTAAGTAAACGTGCTGTGGAAGACCAACGCTTACTGGGACTGATTAAACAATCCTGGCTAGAAAGTGGTTTGGCTTATGGTTATCGCAATATCACTAAAGACTTGAAGGATTTGGGTGAAGATTGCGGCAAAAACCGCATTCATCGTATCATGCGGGAAGAAGGTATTCGTTCTCAGCGAGGATACAAACGCCATCGCGGTTTCTCAGGTGGGGATGTCAGTCACATCGCCCCGAACACATTGGACCGTCAGTTTGATGCCGATAAACCCGATCTGGCATGGGTAACGGATTTTACCTTTATCCGCACTCATGAAGGTTGGTTGTATCTGACAGTTGTGATTGATCTGTTCTCAAGACAAGTCATTGGCTGGAGTATGAAGAATAACCCCAAGGCTGATCTTGTGATTGATGCCTTGGTCATGGCGTTATGGCGTCGTAAACCGAATAACAAAGTGCTCATCCATTCTGATCAAGGTATCCAATACACCTGCTCAGATTGGCGAAAGTTCCTTGCAGACCACAATCTGGAAGCAAGCATGAGCCGAAAAGGGAACTGTCACGACAATGCTGTTGCGGAGAGCTTTTTCTCTTTATTGAAGACAGAACGTATCAAACGGAAAATCTACAAAACCCGTGATGATGCAAGGGCTGAGATATTTAATTACATTGAGTTTTTCTACAATCCGACACGAAGACATGGAGCCAATGGTGGCTTGTCTCCGATGGAATATGAAAAACGGTATTATGAAAAAATATCAGGTGTCTAGAGTACTAGGGGCTTGCCACGATTAAGGAATTGGAAAACTTTAAGGATAAGTTTCCATCTCGACGAGAAGATGAAGCGGCTTTGTTAATACAAAAATTTGGAAGGTTGCCGCTGAATATCACGCCACCCGTCAAGCCAATGCCTCCTGAAAGACCCGGTTCTTAATCTGAGCAGGTTGACGTATAGAGGGTAAAGGGTGGAAAATTTATGAACTTAGAATACTTTGGATTTGTTGTCATATAATCTTCAATCCAGTCGCGAACGAGTTCCACCCCTTTGCTCACTGTTTCTGAGGAAGCTGTTTGAGAAACGTAAATATCCACAAAAGGCTTAACATCGTCTTTTGTGTAATTTAACAAACTAATGACAGCTTCCTTCTCTTTTAAATCGAACAAGACAAAACTTTTTACATCTGCTTCGTGTTGACGAAAACCACCATCAATAAGATAGCGTTTATCAATTAGTTTGAGGTCTATTGGGACTTGACGGGATTCAGCATAATCATGGAAACGATTCTCTGATGATCTGAAATATGATTTAGGGGGATAACACTCCATATATTTCCTGATTAAGAAACCTTGGACTTTTCTCGGCAAGTTACTCTGGTCGAGGATATGACCTTGCTCAAGTCTTTCAACAATTTTTCTCTCCATTATGCCATCGAAATACAAATCAGAGAGTTCCGCACGTGACATTTCGCTGAGTTCGGCATTTCCGGGTTCCGGTTGAGAAAATGCTGGTAAGGAAATGAGTATAAAGCAAACACAAATAAAATATTTCATCATCATAATCCATATAACTCTTCATATATTGCCTTGGCTGCCGATTGGGACTTTTGGGAACCTAGATCGGCAGCTTTTTTTATGAGTTTATAACCCGTTTCCTTATCCACAGGACGATCAAGGCCGAAATAAAAACAGTCCCCATAATTATGTAGACCCGAGGGACGGTTTAGCTCAGCAGATTTACGGAACCATTCACAAGCGATGCTATGGTCAATCGCCATACCCATACCATCACGATACATTGCCCCAACAATTGTCATATAAACGGAATCTCCTGCTTCAGCTAAAGGTTCCAAAAGTTTCAAAGCCAATTGCCATTCTCTTAGGTCAAGAGCCAACTTCCCCAACATGCTCTGCGCATCTTTATAGCCAGCATCAAAGCTTCTTTTTAATAAGGTAAATGCCTGAGTTTTATTTTCTGGTCTTCCTTTGTCTTGCACATGACAAAGGCCGAGATAGAACGTTGCTTCCATATCATCATGCGCTGCTGCTTTTTCAAAATAATCGCAGCCTTTTGAGTAATTTAGTTCAATACCCAGATCGTTCCAATGCATGAATCCGATATGTTTCATCGCAATAGGATCGCCCTTGTCTGCATAAGGTTTAAGAATTTTGTAAGCCTCTACGTAATCTCCCTCCTGATAAAGGGAAACACCTTCGTCAATGCCTTGGGCAAAGGAAGGTGAGGCAAAGGCAATTAGGGTAAGAAAAAGAAGGGCTCTCATCTGACAAGCTCACTTGAAGGAATGACTCTATTTAGTTATGGCAGGATGAGAGAATTTTTTCCATCTTCACTTGTAAAAAAAACTTACCCGGGATGCCGACCTATCTAATCCTGCCGACAACATTGAAGCATCCGCAATTTTGCTGAAACGTATAGGCAAACGGGTCGGTGATGAAAATAAGATTGCACGTATTGGTTCAGTTTGGAATGGTACAGGTCAGAATGAAACAAGTGATTTTGGGGAGTATATAGCTCGTGTCCACAGAGAAAAACCTTGGCTCAACAAATCCTTTGAATAGGTTGGAGCGCATCAAGCGAAATGTGAATCGAGTGGCGATAGTCATGTTACTTCTGCCACTCATCCACAGTGCTTTGGGTTTTTGGACAGGATTGATGCACAACAAAGATGGGGAGGTGTGTCGTTACGTTGGGAAGGGCGAAACCTATCACTTGATCATTCAAGACCTGCCATGCGTATTGACGACTTATCCCCTCAAGATGATGCTAGTAACATACTTGATGTGGTCACCATTGCTGTTGCCCGCTGTTTTAGCTTGGGCTTATTACCGTTGGATGGCTAAATGAGTTTCCGGTTTACTAAATTGGAGAAAATCTGAAAAGACGTACCGTTTCATTGCAATTTGTCATACACTTGCCAGACATTTGTAATTACAGGGCTATGCAATTTGAAATGGCGACAGAACCGAAAAATAAGCAGGCGATGCTTTTGGAAATGGCAGAAGATATGCAGGTTGCCATGTGTCGCCGCTACAGCGAGGCCGAAGCAGCCAAGATTTTGGGCATTCCGGAAAAGGAACTCGCTACGCTTCGGGAAAATGGTCACATCGCCTATCTGCATATCGGTCAGTCGCATGTCGGTTTTCTCGGACAACAGCTTTTAGCCTATCTTTACGAGTGCATTGTTCCCGTGGGCGAGGCACCGATAATCCGGGAAAAGATTGTTAAACCCAAAGCCTCCATTGCGCCGGAGGCTGAGTTGCTTTCGGTGAACGACACGCTGAACTTGCTGGGCATCGGACGCACAAAACTCTACGAGCTTTTGAACACAAACGAGATTGAATCTGTTAAAATAGGTACACGAAAAATGATAAAGCGTGCGTCATTGAGCCGTTTTATTGGTTCCTAGTTCGCCCTTGTTCGCTGTATTTACATAACATTCAAAGTGTATACCAAGGTGTATACCAGAAAAGTGAAATCACTATTAATGTCTATTTTTACTATATGAAACAAACTACTATGGCGGCCTTCCCCTCCGCCATTAATGTCTCTCTGTCCGCCAGAATTTATAAAGCGAACCGCTGATTTTCAGCCGGTTCGTTTTTTTCTTTTTATTTTGCTTTATTGTAAGTTCCGGGGATAGTTACCGGTTCGTGTCGAACCCTTATTGCAGTAGGTTGATGTAATACTGGTAGTCGTCATCATTGAAGAAGGTCCGTTGACGACGGTTCCCTCTCTGAATGACATGGTGAGGAGCATTTAGAATAACTAATCGAGCAGTTCGTGGCATTTCATAACCTCTATTGAAATTTCAATGGAAACTATGAAAAGACCAGAGAGATAATCGGTACCTGTCACCGATTACTCACCGGTAATCATATGCTGAATACAGGGACCATCCATCCCGGAACAGCCAAAGAAATACGTGCCAGACAGTCGTTCAGCCCGTGCTGAATGGCACATGAGAAACGAGAACAATAGCGTGAGAAATAATCGTCGCATGATGGGTTATTTCAGCGTTTTGACTTCTGGTGCTTTGGGTTCTGATAACCCGGCACCACTACAGTCAATATAACCGCATTCTTGTAGGTTATCCGTCAGAGCATAAATTGTGGCATCCTGAACAAGCGTCACCAATACTATACCCAAAAGCATATAAAGTGCAGGTTTACACCAACCTCTTAGCAATGACTGAGAGATTGACATCAATATCATGGAAACGAAAAGGAACACCAAGTCAAAACCAAATCCGAGTGCCATATCTGGGCCGACCCCAATTGACGAATTGAGGCCATCAAATGCCAACAGGTGCAACACATAGTGGCTTTTCCATAGCCATGGAATGGAAGCTGCATATGCGATGCAGGCACCTATTAGCTTGCGTAAAGGCATGGCTTACTCTTTGCGGTGACAAGTTTTACAGTTTTCGCGTGCGTCCAACATTTTTTGGCTATAGTTACCGCCACAGTTGTGTGGGTTCCAGTCCAGACTATCGATTTCTTCTTTGGTCCCGCTTTTATAGTCGTACTCTTTGCCGTTCCAGATGGAGCATTCTTCAATTCCATAAATGGCCTTGTAATTGCCATTGATTGGCTGCCCTACTGAGAAGCCACTATCCGTACTAAACTGCCCGACCTTCTTAAATCCATCCGGTGTTTTTTGGAGTAAGTAGCTCCAACACCCAGCCGATCCGCAATAGCCAATATGGTTCATTTGCAGCATCACATCATCCAAGCCGTCTTGGTTGAAATCTACCCATGAATATATCTGACTTTTGGCATCGAATGACCAAATGATACTGCCATCATCTCTGGTAATCGAACGCTGGGTTTCTTCCTGTTCCTCAGTAGAAAATTGGCTATCGATGAATTGTTGAAATTTGGTCTCAAAGCCCCTGACATCACCTTCTTTGCCGCTAACATACGTGCGATTATCAAAATGCTCTTTCATTTGTAATGGTGACGGCCATGTACCGCCATAGGCATATGATCCAGAAACCAGAAGGATGGTGCTGGCCATTGCCAGTAAAACAGCATTGATTGAAGTTTGGAGAGTTGATGCCATGACATATTTCCCGTTTGCTCATTATAACAACACAACTATGAACAGTTTTGAACGAAAATATTCCCTCTAACCTGTCCATAGTGCATTATGTGTGAAACAAGATGAAGGTAAGGGAAGAATGTCCCCAGCATTAAGAAAGTTTATACTGGCTGGAACAGCTTTATGGATCGCTGTAGGCGTCCTGTTTACTGCCGGTTATATGTGGGCTTGGGGCTTTATTGTACCACGCTGGATACCGGATAGTGGTTACTGGTGTTCCGAACCATATAGTCCTGTCACTCTTTGCGATACGGCTGTTTATAACGGAAAAATACTGGTCGGAATGATACCGTTGGTGTTTGTGCCTGTTTACATTTTATTTCGTATGACCAGACATTAAGCTGAATTATCACTAAAATGCCGCACAAGAAAGAATATCACGGACTTCGGAAAACAGGTTAATCTTCTTATCAACATATGCGTCTTCCATTTTGCCAATATTCATATAGTGATGGTAGCCATCAGAAACGGTCACGTAGTCACCTTGGGTCGTGCGTTCTGTACCATCTGAGAATTTGGTAGTGAAATCAAACCCGCCTTCTGTCGAGGTGCCTACAATTATCTTGGAATACATGAAGGATGGCACACCCTCCCAGATGACAGTATTTCCATCGCGAATAACCGTGATAGCCTTTTCGTCGGCATGGGTGCGGCTGATAAAAATATGATGGGCACGGCAGCTTTGGGAGACCTCGACACCGATCCAAGATGTTAAAGTAATGAGGGGAATAAGCACGATCAATGTGATCCGCTTCACCCACGTTTTTACATATGACATAACTTATTTTTCGGTTTTATTCATATTTTCAATCTCCGAATGGTTTGATGACCCGTCCCGCATTTCCATTATCAAAAAAAAGTTCACCATTTTCTTGTGACATCACTTCACCGATAAATGTCATCTTATTTGGGTAGCTCAGTTGGCATTGATATTTGACAGGGATATTTGGATCGTCTGCACATTTTCGTTCAATGTCGATCAATAAATCATGTTGTTTGTTTTGAAGTACAAGAAGATTGTTGTCGGCAGAAAAGATTGCGAGATACATTTTTGGGGCAATGAAAAGATCAAGAAAAATTTTAAATAATTCCTGATTGTTCTCTATAAACGCCACATTGATTGTATAACCGGGATAATCATCCTTATATATCCGCATGGTTCCACTGCTGACTTGCAGGGATATATCTGAATCAGGAAGGATAACTTCAATCTTTTCAATCTTCGGCATTAGGACAAATTTTAAAGTTAGATAACTGCCGCCGAGTAAAGCAATAATCATCAACGCTACTATCGTAATAATTTTTCGAGTTTTTGGTCTCATTAACCTATCCTGCATTTCTTCTTATAGTTACTCAGGAGGCGTTAATACACCTCCTGAGTCAAGTTTCAATTATTGCATGTCTGACCATTTGATTTTAGGGTTCAGGAGTTTATATCCCTTTCCATTTTCGTCTTCCCCAATATCAATGGTGCCTGTTACACGTTGTTTCCAGCCACGTTTGATCTTGTAATTTGATAAACGCCCTGCGTCTTGTAAGTCTTTAGCTCCCAGAGCGTCGCCAATCCAACCATCTCTAAAATCATACAGATCATCGGCATTATGATGGACTGTTCCTTCCAGAACGATTTTTCCATTCCGCCGCGTCGCTTTGATAACAGATTCAGAATTAAGAGACTGTTTTCCAACATCAAGATATTGATCTATTCCACCAGAATGTAGACTATCATACAGAGCATCAAGTTCTGACTTGTGACCGACCGCCCAATTGTCTTGAATAATCATACTCTCACCTTCTTGCAGGTTTCTAAGTTGTCGATTCATTTCTGCTTTTCGCCTGCGTGCTTCTGCATATTTCGGTTCATCAGGAAGTTGTGATGGAGCCGCTAAAAACGTATTTTCTTCAAAACGTTTACGATTTTGTTCTTCCGCATCTACCACGAATTTGTGTTCACGAGCTTTTTCTCGGCTATCCATTCTGGGTGAAGTTTCTCCATCAAGAGAGCGTTCAAAAGAATTAGCGGCTTCATCCAGACCAAATTTTCGAGCGGCCTTCGCCAGACCTCGTAATCGTCGCTCCTTGAGGTCTGTTTCACTTTTAGGTTCTTCACGTTGTCTTTTCCTTCTTGTCGCTGCTGGTTCTTTATATGAAGAGGTTTGGGATATTTTTTCAGCACCATCACTAATCGTATAGGAAACGGCACTTTCATCCGGTTCAACAGATTCAGGTTTGAAAGTATAACTACCATCCTCATTATTTTGCATGATGGATGATAGTTCGCCATCAGGATCATAGGCTTCAACTTGATCTGGTGTGATGACGGCAGTCGGCTGGACCATCTTTCCGGTTTCATCATATTCAACCTTGCCCGGATAGGCCCGTTCGAATTGCTTCACCACATGATCCCGCAGCCGGGTGTCATGTTGATCGCCGTAACGGCGGTCTGCCATCATGGAACGAATTCGTTGATCCACGGTATCGCCTTGCGGAATGATCGCACTCTTTACCTTTTGCTGCTGTATCTTGGCGACTTCTTCCCATTGCCTCGATGTCGGCATCTTACCTTTCGGTGCAGAGGCCAGCGGGTCTTCCAGACCTGTCATGGGATCGATTTTTGGCAACTTTGGCTTTGTCGGCTTAGGAGCTTCACCCAAGGGTGCCGACGCAGACCATGATGTTTGTGGAGGCTTCGGCGTTACCGTCGGTTTAGGCACGTCGGGTGTCGGATTGATGGAAGACGTTTTAGCTTTCTCCAACAAATCTGTCGCTGAAATACCACTGTTCGCCAATGTCTGACCTAAAGCATTTTCTGTCGGTCCACCCGGTTTCATCACACCATCAACCTTAAGACCGTTGTTGGCCTGAAAGTTTTTCAAACCATCAATCATGTCGTTATCCGGAATTTTCGTAATACCGAAGTTCGGTACATCGTAGCGACCGACCGCGTTCAAGGCTGATTTGGTTTTGACAACATCATCACCATTCATGTCGGCGGATGCACTGATGGTGGAACCTATGTTGAAGAAATCGGACACACCATCAGCAAAATCCGAGATACCCGATGTAAAACTGTTCCAGAAGGAATTTTCAGTCATGGTTCGTTCTCCATTTAATGAGAATTGGACATAAAAAAACGCCCACACCGAGAACGGTGTGAACGTTATGCACAAAAGAAAACGGAACAAGGGACCCTTCGGTCACACTTATCCCGTTGACTAAGATGCAATATAGCTTAACTTATCGCAAACTTCAAGAACAAATATCGAACATCCACTTGTTCATAGTGATAAAAATTCCAGCCCATGTCTCGATACTAAAGTGAGAAAACGTCATTAACCTTTCCCCCACCAAAGGGAAAACGGTCATTATTACAGCCATGTTCGAGGACATTTCTGCACCGTAAAGTCTTGATAACATGGTTCGGGATGGATAATAAAAAACCGAGCCATATAAAGAACTGAAGAGTGGTAGCGGTGGCCGGAGTCGAACCGGCACGTCCTTGCGGACAAGGGATTTTGAATCCCTCACGTCTACCAATTCCATCACACCGCCTCGGTGTCCTTTATGGGCTCGGTTGCCCCCCTTTTAATTCGTCATTCCCGACCTTGCAAGTGCTTTTTCTCAGTTTCTGAAAATATTGATGTTTGATGCTCCCTCAAGCTCCATAAAACCTTATAAAAACAGTCATAAAAGCCCCTTGAGCAGATCCTTTTTTTACATTCAAGTAAATTTGACATAATTTTTCCATCTTCCCCGCCCATAAGTCATTGCGAGAGAGAGAATCCACTGCTAAACAGCTTTTTTAGCAATCGCTTAGGATAAACCGAACGTGCTGCAACGAACCTATGACTGGATGATGGGACTCGCCGCCCATAAACATGCCTTGTTTTTTCTGGCTATCTTATCTTTTGCTGAAAGCTCGTTTTTTCCATTACCCCCGGATATCCTGCTTCTGCCGATGGTTCTGGCAGCCCGGGATAAGGCTTGGAAAATCGCCTTTATCTGCACCATTTCTTCTGTTCTCGGTGGGATTGCAGGATATGGAATTGGATACGGTTTTTTTGAAACCATCGGCAAGGCGGTCCTTGAATTTTATAATGCAGTTGAAAAATTCGAATCTGTTAAAGAACTCTATAACGAATACGGGGTTCTTATTGTTTTTTCTGCGGGTTTTTCACCGATCCCCTATAAACTGTTTACGATTGCCAGTGGTGTCACACAGATGGATATCCTTCCATTTACCTTAGCATCCTTGGTTGGGCGGGGCTTACGTTTCTTTATTATTGCAGCCCTGTTGTGGAAATTCGGCAATCCTATTCGTCTCTTTATCGAAAAACACTTAGGGAAACTAACACTTCTTTTTGTGATTCTTCTGGTTGGCGGTTTCGCCCTGATTAAACTCTGGCATTAAGGCACTTGATATGAACAGCTTTATCCAACAGATTTCCAAAAATCCAAAATTGCCCGGCTTATTTATTCTGCTGGTTTGTATCGCGGCCCTCAGCACAGCCTATTTTGTGGAATATGTTGTAGGCATCGATCCCTGCATCCTTTGCCTTTATCAACGCATTCCCTATGCAGCAGCTGGTCTTTTCGCCCTGTTCGCCATTATCGGCAAGCCCGGTGGCTTTACACAACAAGCCGCCCTTTTCGGATGCCTTATCGCTTTTCTTGTTGGCGGGTCATTGGCTTTTTATCATTTTGGGGTCGAGGAAAAATGGTGGCAAGCAGCCTGTAGCGGTGCCCAAAACCTGAATATGAGTTTCGAAGACCTGAAAGCTTCCATCATGTCAGAGCCGTTAAAACCTTGCGATTCACGCGACTGGGTCATGTTTGGTATCTCGATTACTGTTTACAATACCATTGCCAGCCTGTTTTTAGCCCTATCCTGCTTTACGAGCCTGACAATCTTGCGTAAACTTAAAGCGCATACACGATAAATCAGTGACAACAAACGAGATAAAGAATGACTCCTCACCCGAAAGGTCGCATGCCCGGCGATTTAGACCATAAAGAGATGATTGAGCGCATGATCCGTGTAGATCAAGCGGGTGAGTATGGTGCTGTACGTATCTATAAAGGGCAAATGGCTGTCTTGGGGAAGGGGGATAAAAAAGACCTGCTTCAACACATGCTGGAACAGGAAGAAGTCCATCTGGACACCTTCAATAAAATGGCAGCTCAACGCCGTGTTCGCCCAACATTTATGACCCCCCTTTGGCATATGGCCGGGTTTGCCTTGGGCGCAGGAACTGCCTTGTTGGGTGAAAAAGCCGCAATGGCCTGTACAGTCGCCGTTGAAGAAACCATTGATGGTCATTACGCCGATCAGATCAAGGAACTGGGTGACAGCGAACCCGAACTGCGCGACACATTTGTAAAGTTTCGGGAAGAAGAACTCGAACACCGCGATATCGGTTATGAGCATGGCGCAAAACAGGCACCAGCTTATGGGTTGCTCACCAAAGCCATAAAATCAGGTTCAAAAGTAGCCATATGGGTCTCTGAACGCTTTTAACCCCCCGCCTTGATAATAACAGCTTCACCCGTAAAAACTGCACGCCTTTGAGGGATAGTGGATGGAAGACCTTCTTATCGCAATTGATCACCGCGACCCGGCATGGATCGCCATTGCCTTTGCCTTCGGGTTATTATTCAAACAACTGAAACTGCCACCAATGGTGGGGTTCCTTGTTGCCGGTTTCATCCTCCATCTAATCGGTATTGAAGGGGATAGCTTTCTGCGGGCCATTGCCGATTTAGGGGTCACCCTGCTTTTATTCACAATTGGCCTGAAATTACGGGTCGGCAGTTTGCTTAAACCCGAGATATGGGCATCCACCAGTCTACATATGCTTGGGTCTATTATACTGACTGTTATTTTCCTGCTGAGCCTTGGCTCTCTCGGACTGTTTGCATTTGATGGTATTGAATTCAGCACAGCTGTTTTAATTGCTTTTGCCTTGTCTTTTTCCAGCACTGTCTTTGCCGTCAAAATGCTGGAAGACCGGGCGTCATTAACCTCTCATTTCGGGCAACTCGCCATTGGCGTTCTTGTTTTGCAAGATATCGTTGCCGTTGTTTTCCTTGCCGCTTCTGCCGGCAAAGTCCCCTCTGTTTGGGCGTTGGCCCTTTTCGGTCTTATTCCAGGACGATTTCTTCTACATAAATTCCTTGAATGGAGCGGGCACAAAGAATTACTGACCCTATTTGGCTTTGTTCTTGCCCTTGGCGGGGCATCCCTGTTTGAATTGGTCGGCATGAAGGGGGATTTGGGTGCTCTGGTTGTAGGCGTGTTAATTTCCAACCATACCAAGGCCAAAGAACTGGCGAATACTTTGCTCAGCTTTAAAGAAGTCTTTCTGGTTGGCTTCTTTCTTACCATCGGTTTGACGGGGTTGCCCACTTGGGAAACGACCATCAGCGCCCTATTGCTATTGTTGCTTGTCCCTTTCAAAACCATTATGTTCTTTCGGCTTTTCACATTATTTCGGGTCCGTTCGCGCGCCAGCACATTGGCATCCTTATCACTCGGCAATTATAGCGAATTCGGGTTAATCGTTGCTGCCATTGCCATATCTTCCGGCTGGCTCTCATCACAGTGGCTGACAATTATTGCCATAACGGTTTCAGCCTCATTTGTGCTGGCTTCCCCCTTCAGTATGATGGCGGACAACATCTATCAATCTTATCAGAAATTTTTAAAACGATTTGAAAGCGCAAAGCGTCTATCAGGGGATGGCGACATCGGATTACACGGTCATTCTATTCTGGTCTTCGGGATGGGAAGGATTGGCAGCGCGGTTTATGATGAAATGCATGATCAGGTTGATGGTCAAATCCTGGGGATTGATTTAGATGACCGGGTTGTCGAGCGTCACATAAAAAAAGGCAGAAACGTTATAACCGGCGATGCCTCCAACCCGGAATTCTGGTCACGTGTCCAACACCACGAAAGTGATATTCATCTGATCCTGCTGGCCATGCCCAACCGTGAAGCAAACACCCGTGCCGCCGAACAATTGCGTGAACACGGGTATAAAGGTCCACTCGTCGCGACAGCCAAGTATGGTGATGATGTTGAAAAATTGCTTGATGCGCAAATTGACGAAGTTTACAACATTTATGAAGAAGCTGGCACGGGCACAGCCAAACAAATGCAAAAATTTCTGATGTTCCCCCGTGAAGATACGCCAGATCAAATTAAGGCATAAGGGAAATATATATTATGACTCGATTGATTAAGACACTTTGTTTGATTACTGTTCTTGCACTCAGCGTTGCAGGATTATCCGCCTGTTCACCGGAAGTCGGTTCCAAAGAATGGTGCGCGGATTTGAAAGAAAAGCCCAAAGGGGATTGGAGTGCGAACGAAGCCGCAGAATTTGCCAAAAGCTGCGTATTCTAATAAAAACCGCTTCCCCCAAGGTATGAGATATCGTGGGGGAAGCGGTTAAAAAAAATGCCCTTCTGCAAGTGGGAGATTTGCAAAAGGGCATAGATTGGGGACGTCTAGTGTTCCAGTTTTTTGACTTAGATAGGCCAGTCAGGTTGGGGAGGTTTCACCAGCCTACTTAAGAAGAATGCGCCAGACCGGAACCGCCTGTTGCATTATTCGAATGGAATTGCTTCGAAATCCAGGCAGAGATTGTGGCAAACACATTCCACGCTGCTTCAGAGCGCATGACGCGCGCACGTTTGATCGCCAAATCAATATCTTTTTGGGTCAACGGTTCTGCTTCGAGCAACATATATTTATCCATATCTCTTCTCCTACATTTCAAATCGCATTTTGATCCTTGCGATGCATAACAATGTATTTCTTTTCCTAAGAAATGATAATATGCTATTTTGGCAAACGACTTGTGAATTTTACTCACAAATAGGTGGTGCATGACCAAAGAAACCCAGATGAACATCTTTACGCAAGCTGTAAAAGAGGGCAGTTTCTCGTCTGCTGCGCGGACACTTCACCTCACGCCATCCGCCGTTAGCAAACAAATCAATGCCCTTGAAGACCGGCTTGGTGTTCGCCTGTTAAATCGCACGACACGTAAAATTCATTTAACAGAAGCAGGGGCACGTTACCTCGAACATTGCCAACGCATCTTAATGGATATTGAAAATGCAGAAAGCGAAGTCGGTGGTATGCGTGACACGCCACGTGGGCTGCTGCGGGTTAATGCACCCGTCGTTATGGGCGCGCGACGGATTGCCCCCTTGCTGGTCGAATTCAAAGAGCGTTATCCCGACATCAAAATTGAAATGAACTTATCCGATCACCGTGTTGACTTACTGGAATCCGGTGATGATGTTGCCTTGCGTATTGGTGATGAGCTTTATGATTCTTCCATGATCGCCCGGCGCATTTGTCGATTGCGACGCATTGTCTATGCCGCGCCCAGTTATCTGGATAAATACGGTGAACCACAAACCCCGGAAGAATTACTAGAGCATAACTGCATCACCTATAACGAACCCGCCTACCTAAATGACTGGCCGTTCATTAATTGTCCGGGGCCAAAATTAATTCATGTCAGCGGCAGTTTCCTCAGCAATAATGGCGAGGCCCATCATTATGCAGCCTTACAAGGGCTAGGCATTGCCCGTCTTGCAACCCTTTTGTGCGGAGAACGTATTCAAAGCGGAGATCTGGTAGAGATCTTACGCGATTATGAACCGCCTTCACGGGTTTATTTCTGGGCGATTTATCCGCAAAACCGCTATGTTGCGCCGAAACTTCGTGTCTTTCTTGATTTTCTTTTGGAAAAACTCAGTCCGATACCACCATGGGATCAATACGAAACATGAAAATTCTATACTCTCACTCCCCCAACTTTGATAAACGCCCAGCAGATACGCCCATTGATATGCTGGTTTTGCATTACACCGGTATGAAAACTGCCCAGGCTGCATTGGAACGCATGTGTGACCCACAAGCCGAAGTCAGTGCCCATTACATGATTGACGAAGACGGCAGCATTACGCAACTGGTCACAGAAGATAAACGGGCCTGGCATGCCGGTGTTGCCTATTGGCGGGGACAGACAAACATTAATGCCCGTTCAATCGGTATTGAGATTGTCAATCCCGGCCATGAATGGGGATATCGTGCATTTCCCACAATACAAATCGATGCTGTCATACAATTATCCAAAGACATACTGGCCCGTCATCCCATCCCGGCATACAATATCGTCGGACACAGTGATGTTGCCCCCCGCCGTAAACAAGACCCCGGTGAACTTTTCCCGTGGCAAAAACTGGCGCAAAACGGCGTTGGTTTATGGTTAGATTCAAATAGCCAACAAACCAATCTCCTTGACCTAGGATACGAAGACGAAAGCACAGATAGTATTCTGGCTTTCCAACGGCACTTCACCCCAAATCATCTCAGTGGTGTTCTTGATGATAGAACAAAACTGGCGTTAAGCAGGATTTGCTTGACCTAGCCCCCCTTTACACTTAAGCAAAGCAAAGTCAGGTGGTTGGATGATCGCTCCATAGCTGGTAACGGTTATGGGGAGGAAAGTCCGGGCTTCATGGATATACGGTGCCGGATAACGTCCGGCGAGGGCGACCTTAGGGAAAGTGCCACAGAAAGCAAACCGCCTTTGTTTACAAAGGTAAGGGTGAAAGGGTGCGGTAAGAGCGCACCGCTGGCCTAGCGATAGGACAGGCATGGTAAACCCCACCGGAAGCAAGACCAAATAGGAACGGACGGCAGATTCAACGGGCTGCAAATGCATATCCACATTACCGTTCGGGTGTGTCGCGCGAGGCGTTTGGTAACAAACGCCCCAGACGAATGATCATCCATCCTGTGCAAACAGGGGGACAGAACCCGGCTTACAGACCACCTGACTTTATTTCTTCAACGCATATGGCCCCCATAATGACAAATCGTGACATTTATGTAGATATTCAAGGGAACGGCCCAGCCCTCATCCTGCTGCACAGCTGGTGTGGATCCCATCACGACTGGGCGCGCGTCATTGATCTGCTGAAAGACCGCTTCACCCTTTACACATGGGATGCACGCGGACACGGTCAATCTGCACATCACGGCGAGGAACCATGCACCTTGTCCCAAATGGCTGCGGACCTGAACAATCTGATTTGTGATTATAAACTGGATCAACCGATGGCCGTCGGGCACTCTATGGGCGCGTTTATCCTCTGGCAATATCTGGAAACTTACGGACCGGACAACCTGTCCCAAATCGCCATAATTGATCAAACACCCAAACTCGTTACAGACCCGACATGGCCTCACGGGATTTACGGGCAATTTGATCAAGATAAAAGCACCGCATTTATCAACGCCTTAGAAAATGAGTTTGCCGAAAACGTTCTTAAACTTGCAGCCTTTGGTCATAACGCAAAAACACGTAAAAAATACAAAGAAAATTCAAAAGGCATGCAAGCCTTGCGGGCCTATCTTCAGAACCTTGATCCCCTTCCCCTCATTGATATCTGGCGGGATTTAACACAAGCCGATTTTCGCGATCTTTTGCCCAATATCACCCTGCCTACTCTGTTGATCTATGGAACAGAGAGCAATTATTACGGTGAAGCGGTTGCACACTACATGCAAAACACATTGCCCCACAACGAACTCCATTTGATCGAACAAGCCGATCACTCCCCACATCTATTTGATCCAAAAAAATTTGTGAAATTCATCCATCAATTCAAAATTTAAACTAGGTATAACCCAAGGCCTTTATCCAAGGATCCAAGAGAGGAAAAACAGGTTCGAGCTCATCTCTATATCGTTCCCAACGATTTAAGGAATCTTTATATAAAGGCTTGGTCACTTGATGATAACTTGCTGTTCTAATTGCCTCTTTATTCAGAGCCGTTTTATAGAAATCTCTCGTATCTTCTGTCCATTTCAAACCGACAAATTCGAAAATTTTCCGCGATACGGCATCAAAGTCTTCAACCAGATCTTCATAACGCACAGACAACATTTGTTCGTCCATTTTCACAACGGACATGGCATGATTATATAATTCTGCAGAGCTCTTTAAATCAAAAAACTCGCGCGTTAATTGGTTTCCTGCGAAATCTTGCATATAACAAGACAGTACGACATCACATGGGTGGCGATGTAAAATAATAATTTTTGCATTCGGAAACAGAGAGCGAATAAACTGGCACCTTACAAAATTTGGAGCACTTCGGTCCACAAGCACAGATTTTCCATCCCACGCCATGTTTTCCCTATATTCCCTGAAAAATCGTCTTTGCAATTCAGACCGGTCCAAGACAGTTGATGTCTCAATCAAATTCGCTTGGCTATCAAAAAGATTTTCAACAACTGCACTTTCTTCAAAACTCTGCACGTGACAATCTGTGGATAAAATCTGATCAAGTAATGTAGTCCCTGTACGAGGAAACCCAATAACAAATACAGGCGCTTCTTCAATATCATTCCCTTCCATGATGATACGAGCCTGCAACTTGATTAAATCATGCTGATTAGGTCGTTCCGGTAAATCACATAGCTCTTTTGCTATGATATTTCCCTTTTGGAAAGCGGCAAAAGCTTCTGCATTGCGTCCTATCTTATCCAGCAGCTTTCCATATTCAAATGCCAGTTTTTTTTGTTTACGCGTATCTAAAACATGTACCCCTGCAAGTACTTGTTCAAACATATGATATGCTTGTCCGTGTTGCTTCAGACGGGATAACACAATACCCATTTGCAATAAAATGGATGGATGTCCTTTTAAATTATCGGGTAAGCTGCCGAATATCCTTTCACAATTTTCATATTGGTTATGATTTTCACAGAATTGCAAATAATTATAAGCACTATGCAAGCTTGGTTCAAACTGTTCTAACGCGGCAATCATTTGGCTTTCCGCGTCCGCTACCCTGCCCTTTTTCAAATAAATCGTACCTAAAATATCATACGCATTCGAACTGGTACGTCCCGTTTCTATAGCCTTCAAAGCGAATTTTTCTGCCTGCTTCACATCATTCCCAAATAAATGACATGCCGCAATATTTGCCAATGTTATCCCGTCTTCAGGATGACGTTTATGAAGTTTTAAATATAGAAATAATGCATCTTTTACGCGTTTAATCGAAAAGCAGAATCCTGCAAAACTTTGTAAAATAGCGTCATCATTTGAGAAATTCGCATGTGCCTTTTTATAAAGAGCCAGAAGTTCTTTCTGATCTCCCAACTGAGTTGCACAAAAAATTGCTTTAGAGAATGCTTGCCTTTTTACCGCATTATTTTTAAAAAGTTTCTTTGCAAGCTTCAAACCACCACTATAGTTTTTACTTTGTATAAAAAGGTCGACTTTCGAAAGCATCTACCTATCCCATATATATTCGTTAAACAGCCGTCCAACCGCCGTCCATCGTCAGGGTGGAACCGGTCATCTGGCTGGCGGCATCACTGCAGAGAAACACCGCCGCTGCCCCCAACTGATCAGGAGTTGCGAACTGTTTTGAAGGCTGTTTTTCCGATAACAGGTCGCGAGCTTCTTCTTCGATAGAACGTCCAGATTTTTCAGCACGGGCCACAATTTGATCTTCCACTAATGGTGTGCGCACCCAACCCGGGCAAATGGAATTGGCTGTGATGCCACTTTCGGCAGTTTCCAGCGCACAGACCTTGGTTAAACCGATCAATCCATGTTTAGAGGCCACATAGGCCGATTTATTAACAGAAGCCACCTGACCGTGAGCAGACGCCACATTGATAATACGGCCCCAGTTTTTTTCTTTCATATCAGGCAATGCCAAACGCATGGTATGAAACGCAGCATTCAGGTTCAAAGACAGAACCATATCCCATTTATCCGGTGCAAAATCTTCAATCGGCGCCACATGTTGCATGCCCGCGTTATTGACCAGAATATCAACCGGACCAAGATCAGATTTGACTTTTGCCATCATGGCTTCAATCTCTGTTTGTTGTAACAAATCCGCCGCTGCAAAGATAACGCGTCCACTACCCAAGCTGTTCAGTTGTTTAACCAACTCATCGGTTTCCGGTGTTTGTGTCCGTGCATTGATAACCACATCGGCGTTTTGTTCGGCAAACGCTTGTGCGATACCTAAACCAATCCCGCTTGTCGAACCTGTCACAACTGCAATCTTGCCCGTTAACATGAAATATCTCCCGTATATAATTTTTGCAGGATAGTTAAACATTTGCTTTCCAAGGTCAAGGTTCTTAGCTGCACCAACAGGCCTGTAGTCCGGCTTTTATGAAGGTCATTAAAAAAAATCCCCTTCTCCAAATTGAAGAAGGGGATAAGTAAAGAGTCTCTAGGGGAGAACTCTCGGGAGAGACCATCCCTCCTCCGGCTTCAGAGGGAGGGAAATTTATTAAATTTCGGATAAACAGACGTATTTCAGTTCCAGATAGTCATCCAATCCAAACTTGGAACCTTCACGCCCAAGGCCGGATTGTTTCACCCCGCCAAATGGGGCCGCTTCATTTGAAATTAGGCCTGTATTAACGCCAACCATGCCGTATTCCAATTCCTCAGCCACGCGGAAAACGTTGCTCATATCTTTAGAATAGAAATAGGAGGCCAAACCAAACTCCGTATCATTGGCTTGTTCAATGACGTCTTCTGCATCTTTGAATTTAAACAAAGGGGCGACCGGGCCGAACGTTTCTTCACGGGCGACTTTCATCTCTTTGGTGACATTTTTGATGATTGTCGGTTCAAAGAAACTTTTGCCCAAGGCATGACGTTTCCCGCCACACACAATTTCACCGCCTTTGGCAAGCGCATCGGCCACGTGGTCTTCGACTTTTTCAATGGCTTTCATGTCAATCAGCGGACCTTGAACAACACCATCGTCCAAACCATTTCCAACTTTCAGTTCCCGAACCTTGGCCGCCAGTTTTTCAGCAAAGGCATCATAAACCCCTTCCTGAACATAAAGACGGTTCGCGCAAACGCAGGTTTGGCCCGAATTTCGATATTTGGAAATCATCGCGCCTTCAACAGCGGCATCCAAATCTGCATCATCAAAAACGATAAACGGTGCATTACCGCCCAATTCCAATCCCAGTTTCTTGATGGTATCTGAAGATTGCTTCATCAACAAACGGCCCACACCGGTCGAACCGGTAAAGGTCACTTTGCGCACTGTGTCATTTGCCGTCATTTCCCCACCAATAGCAACCGGATCACCAATGACGCAGTTGATCAAACCTTTCGGAAGGCCGGCTTGTTCCGCCAATTCGCACAAGGCAAGGGCTGACAGCGGAGTTTGTTCCGCCGGCTTCATCAGGGTGGCACATCCAACCGCCAAGGCCGGGGCAATTTTACGGGTAATCATGGCGTTGGGGAAATTCCACGGGGTGATTGAGGCGATCACCCCGATCGGCTGTTTCATCACGACGATACGCTTATCATCAGATGGGGCCGGAATCGTTTCACCGTAAACGCGCTTGGCTTCCTCGGCATACCATTCGATATAACTGGCGCCATAGGCGATTTCACCACGGGCCTCCGTCAACGGTTTGCCCATTTCAGCTGTGATAATTTGCGCGAGATCTTCCTGATTTTCCATAATCAGGGTGAACCATTTACGAAGAATATTTGAACGTTCTTTTGCCGGGCGGCGTTTCCATAGTTTTTGCGCAACGCGGGCCGCTTCAATTGCGCGTCGTGTTTCTGCGGCTCCCATCTTGGGAATTACGGCAATTACTTCGTCCGTTGCAGGGTTGGTTACTTCCAGCGTTTCACCACTGTCGGCATCAACCCATGCCCCGTCGATATAACCTTTGTCGCGAAAGAGTGATTTATTGGTCAAATTCATAAAAATATCTCCCTTTACACAGCTTGTTTAATGGCAGCGGCAATAATGTTCAGGGCTTCGTCGAAAACTTCATCCTGAATAGTCAAAGGCGGCAAGAAACGGATGCAATTGCCATAGACACCACAAGACAGCAAAATCAGGCCGTTTTCTTTGGCAAATTTAATGGCGGAAGCCACCATATCTGCGCGCGGGTTCCCGTCTTCGATAAATTCAACAGCAACCATCAAACCTTGACCGCGCACGTCTGCAATTTGGGGAACATCGTCTTTCAATGCCGTCAACATCGCGCGTAATTTTTCACCCAAGGCCGTTGTACGTTCGTGGAAGGCTGGATCAGACATGATGTCACATACTGCGTTCGCCGCCGCAACAGCAACCGCATTACCGGCATATGTTCCACCCAGACCACCCGGGTTCGGTGCATCCATGATTTCCGCTTTACCGATAACAGCAGAAATCGGCATACCACCGCCCAATCCTTTGGCAGAGGTCGTCAAGTCGGCTTCAACACCATAATGCTCCATAGCAAAGAACTTGCCAGTACGCCCAAAACCACTTTGAACTTCATCAGCAATCATAACAATGCCGTGCTCATCACAAATGGCGCGGATACATTCGACAAAATCTTGCGGCGCAGGATAAAAACCGCCTTCGCCTTGTGTCGGTTCAAAAATAATGGCCGCGACATTTTTCGGAGCAATGTCGGATTTGAACAAATTCTCTAATGCCTTGATAGAGGCCTCAACAGAAATGCCATGCACATCGTTAGGGAACGGGAAATGGTACACATCGTTCATCATGGAACCGAAATCCGCCTTATACGGCATTACTTTGCCTGTCAGGCTCATACCCATAAATGTCCGACCATGAAAACCGCCATTTGTCGCAATCACACCTGTACGTCCTGTATGGGCGCGTGCAATTTTGATGGCATTTTCAACGGCTTCGGCACCGGTGGAGACAAAAGCTGTTTTTTTCTTGCTGGGACCGGGAACAAACTTGTTCAGTTTTTCTGCCAGTTCCACATAGTTTTCATAAGGCGTGACCTGATGGCAGGTATGGGTGAAGGCTGCGACCTGTTTTTCAATTGCGGCTGTGACTTGTGGGTTACGGTGTCCTGTATTACAGACCCCGATCCCGGCGCCAAAATCAATAAAGCGACGACCTTCTACATCCCAGATTTCGGCATTTTCCGCACGTTCAGCAAAAAAATCCGTGATAAAGCCGACACCGCGCGAAATCGCATCAATACGACGTTCCAGAAGATTTGCATTGTTAGCCATTTTAGTACCTCTATTCTTTCCAAAGTAGTCCTTGGGCAGGCAAGGGGATGCCATATGCATCCCTTGCATACCGTTATTTGTTTAATTTGTGTGAAAACCGCAGATAACGGTTAAATTTGCGAAAACATTTGACGTTAATCCTCGCGAATGACGAAAACCGAACAATGGGCATGACGGACAACCCGTTCCGCATTTGACCCGATGAAGTAGCTGGAAATACCCGGTTTTTGTGCCATCAAGATAATGGCATCCACACCAAGTTCTTCTGCCGTTTCAACAATTTGATCATGGGCGGTTCCTTCCCTGCACAAACTGTCCCCTTTCAGGTTCTTGGGAAGTTTATTCAGGAAAACATCAATTTTTTTAACAGCATCCCCTTGATGGTCTGTCACATTTTTTTTGCTCAAATGCGGATAGCCAGCCCGATGGATCAGGCTTTGATCCACATAAAGCATGTGAATTTCCGCCTCTTCATTGTTGGCAATGGCAACCGCAACCTTGATCTGTTCATGAATTTGTTCTTCATGGGCCAAATCAACCGGTAACAAAATTTTCTTGAAAACAGTCATTTCCCTACCCCATCACCAAATTAGGCAGCCATAAGACAATTTGTGGAAAGATCATACACAGGATCAAAACAATCAGATTGAGTGTAATAAACGGCGTAACCGACTTGTAAATTTCCGACATACCGATTTCCGGTGGTGCAATACCTTTCAGATAGAACAAAGCAAACCCATAGGGTGGTGTTTGAACAGCGATCAAAATATTCAGGATCATCAGTACCCCAAACCAGATCGGATCATAGCCCAAGGAAACAGCAATCGGTGTAAACAGCGGCGCGCACATCAAAACAATGATGAATTCATCAATGATAAAGCCCAACAGCAACATAATGATCTGAAACATAATAATGATCATAATCGGCGGTAAATCCAGCGTGCCGGTGAAGTCGGCAACCATGCTTTGTACCCCCATCAACAGATGGAAGTTGCTGAAAACGGATGCACCGAAAATAATCCACATGGCAACACTGACCAAAGTCCCGGTTTGAAAGCCGGCGGATAAAAACATATCAACTTTGAAACGCTTGAACAGGATTGCCAGAATAATCGCACCGATTACACCCACAGCACCTGATTCCGTCGGCGTGGCAATCCCGGTAATGATACTGCCCAACACAACAAAGATCAGCAGCATGGAACAAAAACCATCCCGGATGATTTTAAAACGTTCCTTGCCCGTTGGCTTAACAAAATCAAGATCATCTGTGTCTTTGGGTGCGCGTTCCGGATTGATCCAACAGCTGATAATCACATAAAGCATCATCAGAACAACGGTCAGCAAGGCAGGCATCATCGCCCCCAAGAACATACGACCAACAGAATTCTGGGTCGAAGCGGCAAACATGATCATGGGAATGCTCGGCGGGATCAGGATGCCCAATCCACCACCTGCCATAATCACACCAAGCGCAAGACGTTTGTTATAGCCACGTTCCAGCATAGGACGCAGGGCGATACTGCCCGATGTCATAATCCCGGCACCAATGATACCGACCATCGCCCCGATCATGGAACACACCCCGATAACACTGAGGGCAAGAGAGCCACGCAAACGCCCGATTAACATTTGAGAAAAATTGAACATGGCATCGCCAATGCCCGATTTCGTCAACAGTTGCCCCATGTAGATATAAAGCGGGATCGCGAGTAGAATAAAACTGAAATAAGTGGCCTCAATCGTCGTTGGTAGAACGTTAAAGATACCTTCGCCCCAAACGAAATAGCCAACAACCATTGCAATACCGCCCAAGGCTAAACCAACAGGGGCACCAATGGCGAAGAAAATCAGAATACAGCCTAATAAGACCAGTGTTAAAAGCTCAATTCCCATCATCGACCTCCTCAAGCAATGCCTGCCCGGTTGACAGGAAATAAACATCAACAATCAAATCTTTGATCAGTTGTGCGATAAAGAGGGACGCGGCAACGCAGCCCATAACCCAAAAATGAAACATTGGCGGAGCCCATTCGCTTTGGCGGCGATAGTCAAATTCAATCGCTTCTTCAAATTTGCCAAAACAGGTATAAACAACCAGCACCAAGAAGAAGATCCCCAACAGATAGGCCACAATGTTAAAGACACTTCGGGTTTGATGAGAGACCTGTAGATAAAGAATATCTACGTTGATATGAGCTTTTTTCTGTTGTGCATAAGCACCACCCAGTGCGGCAATATAGCCAAACAGGAAGAGCGATGTATCGAAGGCCCAAACGGTCGGTTTATTCAAAACATAGCGGGAGAAAACCTCAGACGCTACGATGAGGGCCAGCACCGGCATAAGCAAGGCGGCCATTTTACCTGTGAGTGCAACAAGCCTATCGATAAATGTGCAAAAGCTCCTTAGAAGATTGGAAAATTTCATAAATTTTATTATGAACCGGGCTGCCAACAAATCGAGACAGCCCGGTTACCTCCATTGGACCTATTATTTTTGTGCGCGCAGAACGTCGATTAACTCTTTGCTGAATTTGTCTTTTGCGGAATATTCGTCCCACAGGCCAGCACCGGCTTTCGCCCATGCTTCGCGATCTGCTTCAGACGGCTCGGGGCTCCATTTCAGGCCTTTGCCTTCCATTTCCTTAACCGCTTCGGCTTCCCATTGACGTGACAGGCGCAGTTGGTCTTCGGCATGTTGTTCAGTAGCCTTACGTACAACGTCTTTGAGGTCATCCGGCAATTTGTTCCATGCATTGCGGTTGACAACGATCGGCAAAACCTGTGCACCGGCCAGCGGCAGTTTGTACATGTATTTTGCAACTTCGACATGGTTACCGTCACGGTGATCAATCATGTTAGAACCGATGGAGCCATCAATCACACCTGTTGCCAGACTTGTGTAAATTTCACTCCATGCCAAAGATACCGGAGAGGCACCCAAGTTACGCAGGAACTTGCCATAAGCACCCGGCGCACGAATTTTCAAACCTTTGAAATCTTCGATAGAATTGATCGGTTTTTTCGTCAAAACATAAACCGCCGGCTGAATATAGGGCTCCAGCCAAGTCATGCCTTGTGAACCATAGGCTTTGGTCAGGATTTTGTCCCAACCTTGGTTGTGGAACAGGTCTTGCAATTTTGCAGGATCATCCGTACCGCCTGGCAGGCCGATTTCAACAACACCAGCAGGCAGTTCACCTGCATGCATGGATTGGAACGGTGCGCCCATTGTCACGAGGCCAGATTTCACAGCACCCAACAGGCCGCTAGTTCCCACACCTTCGCCTGAAAAGAGAACTTGAACTTTAATACGCCCGTTTGAACCTTCTTCGATGTTCTTTGCGAGACTTTCATACACTTCGCCAAACGCCGTACCGCGACCATAAAGGTTGCTAAAACGCCAGTTAAATTCCGCTGCGTCTGCGTTTACTGCGAAAGTCGAGACGCCCATTGCCAGCGCCATTGCCGATGCGAATAATTTCTTTTTAATCCCTGTTAGCATTACTGCCCTCATAAAGTGAAAAGTTCATAGATTACGAAGAAATGATTCCACGTCGGAAATTTGGCTTAAATCTCTATTCTCCAATCTTTACGTTTAATTTTTTTTACGTATAATTGACATTTGATACCAATATAACAAACATTAAGCACAAAACTTGCTCAAACACGATTGATTTTGAATGAAAAATAAACCGATTGGCCCTATTGGCGACCATGAAATCAAGCAGCTGAAGATTTTTAAAACAGTTGCCGAATGCGAAGGTTTCGCCGCTGCCGAAGCTAAATTAAATATCAGCCGCCCTTCAATCAGCAACCATATTGCCGCGCTCGAAGCCCGGTTGAATATGAAATTGTGTAAAAGAGGGCGCGGTGGCTTTTCCTTAACAGACGAAGGCGCCATCGTTTATGAACAGACCTGCCAACTGTTAAATCAGATTTCAAAATTCAGAAGTGCCGTCAACAATCTGGTGGGATCCCCTGCCGGAACCCTGAAAATCGCCCTGACAGATAGCCTTGCCACGGATCAACGCTGTCAGCTTGCCGATATTATAAGGCAGTTTTCCACCGTGGCCCCCAGTGTCAAACTTCATTTCGATGTCGAAGAAATGACAGAAATGGAAAACAAAATCCTCAACAACCAGATTGATATTGCCATCATTCCCTATCACCGCAAAATTTACGGTATTGAGTATTTCCACCTTTTCACCGACAGACATTATCTTTATTGCGGCGAAGGTCATGCTTTATTTGATTTACCCGAAAAAGAAATCACCCGAGAAAAATTAAACCAATACGATCTGGTCCATGCGGGATTAACCCCGCATATGGAAGTTTACAAACAGTTTTTCGATATGAAAGCCTCTGCCGTATCGTATTTTTTTGAAGCGCGTATTCCTTTGCTTCTGTCCGGGCAATATATCGGTTTTTTACCGGAAGCCTACGCCCAGCCCTATGTCGACAGCGGTCAATTAAAAGTCATTGGAAAATCAATCAAAAGCTTCCCCTTAGGTGTGGCTGTCATTTCCAAAGTGACCGCCCAACCCAGTCTGGCCCGCGATATGTTTATTAACATCATCAAGAAAACGCACGAACTCAACGAACAGACGCCCCCTTATTAAAAAAGAAACCTTCTTTGCATCTGTAAAATTGCAAAGAAGGTTTTCTTCTATCAGTACGAAACGGGATCAAATCCGCTTAGTACATTTTTACCTATCACCCGACCACTTTCCTGGCGACGATGTGCTTCGATTAATGTGTCTACGCTTATTGGGCCAAGGTTATTGGTCACCGTCGATACCAAAATTCCCTTATCAACCAAATCTGCGATACGATTAAGCAATTGATGTTGCTGGTCCATATCATCCGTTTGAAACATCGAACGTGTAAACATAAACTCCCAGCTAAAGCTCAGGGCCTTTAATTTACCTGCCTTGATATCCAAAGTTTCCGGATCATCAATAAAGGCGATGTGTCCGCGCGGTTTAATCAAATCAATAATGGCATCGAAATGCCCATCCGTCCCAGTCAATGCGGCGACATAACGTGGTTCCAGCCCCAGTTCGTTGACTTGATCCGCCAAAGGTTTCCGGTGATCAACCACATAATCGGCTCCCATTCTTTGTACCCATTGCACAGTTTCAGGGCGCGATGCGGTTGCAATAACGGTTAATTTTGTCAGTTGTTTGACCAGTTGAATGAGGATGGAACCAACGCCCCCAGCCCCGCCAATAATAAGGATGCTATCACCTTCGCCCTCACCTTCCTTGACTTGGAGGCTCTCAAACAACAATTCCCATGCTGTGATGGACGTTAACGGCAACCCGGCAGCCTCGGCAAAATCAAGTGAAACTGGCTTTTTACCAACAATGCGTTCATCCACCACATGCAATGCCGAATTGGTTCCTGCCCGGGTCAAATCACCGGCATAAAAAACCTCATCCCCCACTTTAAATTTACTGACGGCACTACCGACCTGCTTCACAATCCCAGCCGCATCAAACCCTAGTATTTTAGGTCCATCTTCCGGCTGCGCTCTTTCCCGAACCTTTGTATCAACGGGATTAACCGACACACCACGCACCTCAACCAATAGATCGTGCGAGCCGATATCAGGTGTTTCTGTTTCAAATTCAACAAAATCAGCCGCTTCGATCGCACTTGCTGTTTTATATCCGATTGCTTTCATAATCTGTCTCTTTTCACGTTACAATTTTCAGCTCATTAATCTGCAAGATCTGCCATTTCGTTCAGCCTAAATTCAGCCACGTTACCTTCTGTAGCTGTCTTGTAATGCGCCAAATGTTTGCTCGCCAGATGCTGTTGCCACATGGCGCGGGACTGCCAGTTTTCATAAAACATAAAATAGGCCGAATTATCGCGATCTTGATAAAGATCGTATTGGAGGCACCCCTCTTCTGCGCGGGTCGGCGCAATTAGCTTTTCCAACTCCGCCTTAACCTGTTCGATTTTATCGGCTTTTGCCGTTATATGGGCCACAATGGTAAGTTTTGACATGTACGTGCTCCTTATGAACTGTGAAGCAGAACATATCAAATTCGATATTTTTTAATAATTGCTGGAATATAAAAATTATAATTCTGAAATTTCGAACAATCAGATCAACATCAATCCCCAGGAAAAGATGCGTGAATTACCGAAAGGGTCAAATATCGACAAACAAAGTTTGCGTGGGTTCATTCTCAGTTTGGGTCGATTGATAAGAAACCGATGTATTATCATCAACTGGCGTACTCTGGATAACGTTTAACCCACTGGACACGCCCCAATCTATATCGAAAATTCCATTATCTATTTTTTCGGCGCCCTCAGCATTAATGCGATATGTTGCATCAATGAAACCAATTTTCTCGATTGAAACCAACTGGTCTTTCCCATAATCATCCAGCAAATCCAGAATGCTATGATGTGTCAAATCCAATTCAAATTCAGATGCAAAGCCCCAGTAAAAAGCGGTATCTTCCCCCTCACCACCGATAATGACATCGTCACCGTAACCGCCTTCTAAATGATCATTGCCTTCTCCGCCGATTAAGACATCGCTGCCACCGCCCCCAAACAGAAAATCATCGCCATCGTCGCCAAGCAACAGGTCAGTCTCCCAACTGCCAGTAAGCATTTCCGATGCCTTTGTTCCCTCTACAACCTTGGTAAAACTACCCTCATTTTGTAGATTGAAAACGGATAACACGTCCTCCTGCCCGCCTATCCCTTTCTGCGCAGGCATATCTTCCAGATCCATCCCCTTTGGTTTGGTTTCAGGCACAGAGATAATATGGTTAATTTCTTTTGAATCTTCTGGTTGAAGGTCTTTTATCTCAATACCTGTTTCTTGAACAGGATTGGACAATGTCTGCATATCAACGATTTGCGGGTCGTGTCTTTGTGGGCTGTCCGTCTCTATGATATTAAAATGTTTCAATATATCGCGAAAAGTTAAAGAAGACGCCCCCGCATCATCGGCAAAAGAAAAGCTGCGCCAGGACAATTTGTTATAGATACTGTCCTCAGCGGCGTTTTGGTAAAGCAGACCTTGCGATACATCCAGCGTCCCATCCTTGAAACGCAAAAGCTCCACCCCCATTAAAGAATAAACGCTTTCACCATTACCATCGAGATCGTAGCCCACAAGTTCCAGATGGCCTTTCTTGATCTCGCGAATGTCATAACTGGACTGATTTTGAAAAAAGACGACTTCATCAGTGCCTTCACCACCCAAAATCATATTATTACCATCGCCCGGTATAATCGTGTCGTCGCCTTGCCCGCCATCAAACAGAACATGGCTTCGCCCTGACGAAATCAGACGGTCATCGCCATCACCGCCATAAAGGCGATAGGATACATTATAAAAAGCATTGGAATAGAGCACGATCATATCATTGCCTTGATTGGCAAAAACATGGATCTGGGATTTTTCGCGAATGCCTGCATTACTGACGATATCAATATAGTCATCGCCATTCTGTGTGCGCACCAGCGCATTGGGGATATCTTTCAGAATGACTTCCGAATTTTCATCCCCCCCCAGAAAAACAGTTATCTTTTTATAATTTCCACCTGCAACTTTTGCGGCATGGGCGGAATTTACAGAAAGCGATCCATCATTTTCGCTCGTTTCCACCTCTGGCGTATCCGTGTAAAAATACGGACTGTCCGATGACACAGGCTGAACAGTGGCGTTCTGTTCATCCCACAAGGTTTGCAGAACAGAATAAAGGTTAGACACGTAATCCCTCGTTTTTTTGATTTTTTATAAATCGTTGTATCCATCAATACACAAAATAGCCAAAAAATCTATCCTTTTTGAAGTATTACAAGGTAACTTATGCAACCTGCCTCACACAATAGAATGTGAGTTCTTTTAATTAAAGCTCTATGGCACGAGCGATTTGCGCTCCTTTTCACACAGACATGAGCGCCAGAAGCTCTGACACCTTACCGCATCAACAAAATAGCAATATATTTCAATAGATTACTACAAACGTACGGATGGCACCATGCTTGCAAATTGTCGCGTAATTTTTTGATAATTTTGATTGGCAGCAGGGAGCTTTCCATGAATACCTTTACCTTCAACACGACCAAAAGCATCATTTGCGAACCGGGCGTCTGCAAACGCCTTGGCGATCTGGTTAAAGACCAAATTGGTGATAAAATCTTTTTTGTCACCGACCCCGGCCTTATGGATTTAGGCCTGATCAATCCCGCATTGGACAGCCTCATGCAAGCGGGTATCACCTTTGAAGTCTTTAGCGATGTTGTCGCTGACCCACCAGCAAGCATTGTGGAAGAAGCCTGTGCCAAAGCCCGTGCCCTTGATATCGATGGTGTGATCGGTTTTGGTGGCGGTTCCTCAATGGATGTTGCCAAGCTGGTTGCCTTGATGGTCGGCAGTGGTGAAAAACTGGACGATATTTACGGTGTCAATATGGTGAAAGGCAAGCGCCTCCCGCTCATCCAAATCCCGACAACAGCCGGAACCGGGTCCGAAGTCACTCCCATCTCTATCATCACGGTTGGCGCGACCGAGAAAAAAGGCGTTGTCGCCCCGGCCCTTTTGCCCGATATCGCTTTGCTAGATGCGGAATTGACCTTGGGCCTGCCCGCCAGCACCACTGCTGCCACCGGTGTCGATGCAATGGTTCATGCAATTGAGGCTTATACTTCCACCTCTGCCAACAACAATCCGGTTTCGCGTGTTTTAGCTTGCGAGGCATTGCGCTTACTTGGGGATAACATCATGCGCGTTGTCACAAATCCAGATGATATAGAGGCAAGGTCCAATATGTTGTTGGGGTCCACACTTGCCGGACAGGCCTTCGCCAATTCCCCAGTTGCTGCCGTTCATGCCCTTGCTTATCCCTTGGGTGGGATTTACCATATCCCACATGGCTTGTCGAACGCACTGGTTCTACCGCACGTCATGGCCTTCAATGCATCAAACTGCCTTGATGAATATAGCGCCCTTGCCCCATTTATTTTCCCCAAACTAGCAGAAATTTCAGATCCGAAAGAACGCATCGATCAGTTGATCACCCAAATCGCACAACTTTCCAAAGATCTTGGCCTGCAAACGACCCTACGCGAAATGAACATTACCGAAGACGCCTTGGCAACATTGGCATCCGAAGCCATGAAACAAACACGCCTGTTGGTCAATAATCCACGCGAAGTCGATGAACAGGCCGCGTTGGAAATTTATCGTAGTGCATTTTAACGGAGGTCCGATCCATGTCAGGAAAACCAAGCCCCAAATCGCGGCATGACTTCGTCCATTTCAGTAAAATTCAAACCCGCTGGATGGATAACGATGTCTACGGACATGTTAATAATGTCAATTATTACAGCTACTTCGATACTGTAGTAAACAGCCACCTTATCGAACAGGGTGCATTGGATATTCAAAACAGCCCGGTTATTGGGTTGGTGGTGGAAACCAAGTGTAATTACTTTGCCTCCTTCGCCTTTCCCCAAACAATCGAGGCCGGTATTGCCGTTAGTAAAATCGGCAGCAGTTCCGTCGTTTACGGAATCGGCCTGTTCCATGAAGGTGAAAATCTTTGTGCAGCCCAAGGTCATTTTATTCATGTCTATGTGGATCGGGCCACGAATAAACCCGCCCCCTTACCCCAGACTTTACACAATGTTGTTCAGGCCCTCCTCCTTCCACAATCCACGTCATAAAGGAAAAACACCCCCATGACTTTATCCCTTTCAAATCCGTCTTTATTAAAATCAAAAGCCTTTATCGGTGGTCAATGGGTGGCAGCATCCAATGGTAAAACACTGGACGTGACCAACCCTGCTGACGGTTCTTTTTTAACCAGCGTTCCCGATATGGGGGCCGAAGAAACACAACAAGCGATTGATCTTGCCAATCAGGCTTTTAACAGCTGGAAAAGCCGCACCGCCAAGGAACGCGCCAATATCTTGCGCCGTTGGTATGAATTGATCCTTGCTTCACAAGAAGACCTTGCCCTTTTAATGAGTGCCGAACAAGGTAAACCAGTGGCGGAAGCACTTGGCGAAGTCGTTTACGGTGCCAGTTTCATTGAATGGTTTGCCGAAGAAGCCAAACGCATCTACGGTGATACCATCCCCGCACATGGTACGGATAAACGGATCGTCACCATCAAGCAACCCATCGGGGTGGTCGCGGCCATTACACCATGGAATTTCCCCATTGCCATGATTACCCGCAAGGTCGGTCCGGCCTTGGCTGCCGGTTGTCCCGTGGTCATTAAACCGGCGGAAGATACCCCGCTCAGCGCGCTTGCTATTTGCGCCTTGGCGCAGGAAGCAGGTCTACCTGACGGTTTGCTGAATGTTGTCACCTGTTCCAAAACCAATGCACCGTCCGTCGGCACGGCCTTGATGGAAAGCCCGATTGTTCGCAAAGTTTCCTTCACTGGTTCCACCCCTGTTGGCAAACTTTTGATGAAACAGGCTGCCGATACCGTTAAAAAAGTCAGTCTCGAACTGGGTGGAAATGCACCGTTTATCGTATTTGATGATGCCGATCTGGATGCTGCGGTCGATGGGGCCATTGCCTCAAAATACCGGAACACCGGGCAAACTTGTGTCTGTGCCAACCGGATTTTAGTCCAAGACAGCGTTTATGACGCCTTTGTCGATAAACTGGCGGCAAAAGTATCCGAATTTAAAGTAGGCCCCAGCCTGAACGGTGATAATCAGCAAGGCCCGTTAATCAATCCGGCGGCCTTGGAAAAAGTCCAACGCCATGTGGATGATGCCATTGCAAAGGGTGCTAAAGTCAAACTTGGCGGTAAGGCGCATGCCTTGGGCGGTACGTTCTTTGAACCAACAATTCTGACCGATGTCACCGCCGATATGATTGTCACCCAAGAAGAAACCTTTGGTCCCCTTGCTCCGATTTATCGTTTCCAAACCGAAGAAGAAGCCATCGCACTGGCCAACAACACCCCCTTTGGTCTGGCTGCTTATTTCTACAGCCGTGACATCGGGCGTATCTGGCGCGTCGGTGAAGCCCTTGAAAGCGGCATGGTCGGCATTAACGAAGGCATTATTTCCACCGAAGTTGCCCCATTTGGCGGTGTAAAGGAAAGCGGTCTGGGCCGTGAAGGTTCCTTCTATGGGATGGATGAATATGTCGAGGTTAAATACCTATGTATGGGTGGTATTTAACGTCCCCAAATCCCTGTAAAACACCTTCCATAACAAAAGGCCACCGATCAAAAATCGGTGGCCTTTTTCATGTCTTAAGGGAAGTTCCTAGGCTTTTTCGTCTTCCCGAACAGCCCCACGTTCAATCATATAGACCTTATCTACCAGATCGGCAGAATGGGTATAATCGGATTCAGACAATAAAACGGATAAACCTTCGTCTTTTAAGGTTTTAATCACTTCCAAAAGACGACGTGACAAAGCTGGGGCGACCCCTTCAAACGGTTCATCCAACAACAGAATGTGAACGCCACTCATCAACGCACGCGCAAGGGCCACAAGTTTTTGTTGCCCCCCTGATAGTTGCAGGGCTTTACGTGTCGCAAAGCCTTCAACTTCCGGCATCAGTTCATAAATCCATGCGAGACGGGCTTCAGCTTCCTTGATATCATTGGCCCATGCGGGCAACAGGATGTTTTCTTCCACACTCAAGGCAGGAATGAGACGACGATCTTCGGGCATGAACCCGACTTTCAATTGGGCGCGTTCATGTGCACCTGCTTTCGTCATATCCTGACCATCAATGACAATTTTGCCCGATGTCGGCGCTAATATCCCCATGATCGTACGGTTCAAGGTCGTTTTACCGGCCCCGTTACGCCCGATCAGGCCGATCATTTCGCCTTTGGCAATTTTCAGGTCCACATCACGCAGAATTTGTGTGCCCTGAATTGACGTTGAAACCTTTGACAGTTCAAGCATTGGCCGTATCCTCCAATTCATCCATATCCAGATGGTGACCGATCACAAGGGTCTGCACATTTTCATCACGCATAACCTGCCCGGTCGGGCCGTCCGCCAAAATACGCCCGTCATAAAAGGCCAGCAAACGGGTGGAATAACGCGCAATGACATCCATGTCATGTTCCACAAACAACACCGCCGCACCGGATTTTTTCACTGCCGCCATCACCGTTGTCATCAAATCAAATTTATCCTCGATCGCCACACCGGAGGTCGGTTCATCCAGCAACAGGACTTTGGGTTGGCTCAACATCGCCATTGCGATATCCAGCAGTTTTCGAACACCTTGGGGCAAGGTTGCAACGGTTTCATCAACATATTGTAAAATGTCATATTCCGTCAGAACCTCACGCGCAGCCTCTTCGCGAACAGGCGTATGGATCGGGGACAAGAACGATAAGTTCCGTCCTTCCGCCATCGCCATTGCAATCAGGATATTTTCCAGAACGCTCAGTTCCGGGAAAAGTTGCGCGACCTGAAAAGAACGACACATTCCATCACGCATAACCTCGCGCGGTTTACGTCCGATGACGTTTTTACCGTTGAACAGAATTTCACCGCTGCTGGGTTTTAAATACCCTGTCACCATATTGATGAAAGTGGTTTTACCCGCCCCGTTTGAACCGATCACGCCGACAATTTCACCTGCATTGATTTTGACGTTAATGTCTGCCGCCGCAGTCACGGCCCCAAAATTTTTCGCCAAATCGCGTGTTTCCAGAAGGGTTGTCATGATTTGGCCCCTTTCATCAATTTTTCTTTTAACGACCACAAACCGTTCGGCAGGAAAATAATGATCGCCAACAAGGCAATCCCCAAAATCATCTGCCATGTATAAGGTGACACCTGAAAGGCAAAGGTGCGAAGCAATTCAAAGATAATAGCCCCCACCAACGGTGCGGCAACATGCCCGGTCCCTGCCATCAAGGCAATAAAGACAAATTCGCCCGATGTGGTCCAATAGGCCATTTCCGGGTCAATATGCCCGACCGTCATCGCAGTAATCGCCCCGCCAAGTGAGGCCAGAACGGCTGCAATGATATATTTGATATAAATAACTTTTTGAACGGAAATACCGAGATATTCCACACGGATTTCATTTTCACGAATGGCTTCACCCGCCATACCCATCGGAGATTTGAAATAACGCCAGATAACGGCCCCGACAAGGAAGGCGAAAACGATTGCAGCCCAATAGGTCAACATATTGCCGCCACTGGCATGAATCGTCCAACCGAAGAAGGTCGGCGAAACCACATTGAACCCGTCCGAGCTGCCAAGAGCGGCGCTTTTGACCAAAATCCCGTAAAGGATCATGGAAAACGCCATTGAGAACATGGCAAAGAAAATATCGCGATAGCGTGACAGCAACAATCCGACAATAGACGAGATCACAAGCGCGCAAACAATCGCTACCAACAATAGCAACAACAGATTATCGGTCTTGAAGTAATCGCTGAATGCACCAACCGCGTAAGCCCCGGCGCAATAATAAAGCCCTTGCCCGAACGAGACCAACCCGGCACGCATCAGAATAACAAGACCCAGAACAACCAACCCTTTGGCAAGGGCAACGGTCACAAGGAAGCTGAACCAGTACGGCATAACCAGACCCGCAAGGATCATAGCGGCGGCCAAAATTAAAAGATAAATACGATTTTTCGTCATCATTAAATTTTCCTCGCACCGGCAATGGCAAACAGGCCTTGTGGACGAAATGCCAACACCAGCCCCATAACACCATAGATGACAAACAGTTCCCCATCGGGGTACAGATGAACGGATAATGCACGTGATAATCCAACGATCAATGCCCCGACAAAAGCACCGCCAACACTGCCCAATCCACCAATCACAACGACGGCAAAGGCCAGAATAATCACTTCAATCCCGATGCCCGGCACAACGGAAATCCCCGGTGCCGTCAAGGCCCCGGCAAACGCACCCAAAAAAGCACCAATGACAAATGTTATGGTAAAAATTTTCGTGACATTCACACCCAATGCCCCGGCCATTTCCCGGTCATGGATAACCGATTGCAAAATTTTGCCTGCACGTGTGCGGTTCAAGGACCACCATAAGACCAAACCAACCAAGGCCGTCACAGCAATCAACATGAAGTCATAATTGGCAAAGGACAGACCGGACATTTTGGTCCGACCCAACAGCGTATAGGGTTGATAGGCGAAATACGGATCCACCCCCCATAGCAGTTTAATAGTATCTTCCAGAATGAGCAAAATGCCATAGGTGACAAGGATCATCACCACCTCGTCGCGGCCATACATAAAACGCAGGAACCCGCGTTCAATCAACAGACCAATAATCAGGCCTGATACCAAAGCCGCACCGATCAACAACAAATAACTGGCCCAAGGCGGATTGCCACCGGCAAAATAGACACCGATCAGGGACGCGCCCGCATATGCACCAATGGCATAGAAGCTGCCATGCGCCATGTTGAGAATTTTCATCACCCCATAGATGAGTGTCAAACCGGCCGCGATTAAAAATAACCACGACGAATAGACGACACCATCCACGAGAACCGCAAGAGCCAAGTTCATCGTTTAACCCCAGTATTAAAGATTTTAAGATTTTCAAAATGGGGATGAGTCTTTAGACCTGACTCATCCCCTTGTTTTGATCGCGTTGGATCACTTAGTTACAAACAGCACCTTTGAAACCGCTTGCAATCCAGTCAGCCGCTTTCACACCGTTCGGCGGGTTCACACAAGACGGGGCATAACGAACCACGTCTTTCATCACCAACTTGCCGTCAACTTTGGAAACCTGACCAAAGACCATTTCCTGAACAGCCTGATGGCCATTGCCGCTGGACATTACGATTTTACCCGCCGGGCTATCATATTCCAGATATTCAAAGGCCGTTGCAACCGCTTCATCCGTGGGGATTGTGCCTTCTTTTTCAGCTGCTTTTTCCGTTGCCAGTTTCAGACCCATAATAGCCTGTACCATGTGGTAAACCGGATAAGTCGGTTCTGTCCCATAGCGGGCTTTATATTCTTTCTGGAACCAATCGTTTAATTCGCTTTTCGGCGCGTAGATACCGTTCGGACCGCGCGCACCAACGATGGCACCTTCTGGGAAGTTATCGCCAAATTTATAAAGCGCACTTTCACCACAAGTCAGCAAAACTTTTTGGTCTTCAAATAAACCACGCGCAGACCCTTGCAGAAGGAACGCTTCCATATCCCCACCCCAGAAAGAAGAGTGAATAACGCTGGACGGATTTACCATCAGGGCAGAAACCTCTGCGCCATACTGACCTGCATAAATTTTCGGGAATTGCTTGGTTGAAACATCCACGCCCTTTTTGATCTGTTCAAGCGAGGTTGTAAAATCGGTCCAACTGTCATGCCCGAAAGAATAGTTCTGGTTAATACCGGAAACCATGTTCAAACCATTGACTTTTTCAGCAATATAACGCGCTGCACCCACGTTATCCATCGTCGCGGTAGAGGCCGTACGGAAAACGTATTTATAATCGGCTTCTTCAAAAACGCGCGGTGTCCCACAATCAAACAGAACCGTTACTTTCTTCATTTCTTCGGCAACACCCGGAACGGCCAGACAATCCCCGGAAGAGATATAACCAACAACACCGTTTACGCCTTGACGTTCTACAAGGTTACGATATTCAGAAACCTGCTTGGTCGCCCCGCCTGCTTCATCAACATAAACCGGTGCAATCTTCACACCGTTAATGCCGACCTTGTTATAGGGTGCGGGCATGGTGCCTGCATTTAACGCATCAATCAAAAGATCCGCGCCGTTTTTTGCCGGAACACCGAACGGGCCAGCCGCCCCACCAGACAGAAACGTTACAAGACCCAGCTTATATTCATCAGCAGCTTGCGCGGCAGAAGCCAGTGCCCCAAGGGCGACAGCACCGCAAACAGCCATTTTGGAAATTGTCTTAAGCATTCAGATATGCCTCCAAACATCAATTGAGAAATGGAGGCAGAGAGCGTTTTCACCCATAAATCAAAATTCTCCCTGCCTGTTATATGTGAGGGCCTTTTGCAGGACCTTCCCCCATACAACAGCAGGGAACATGCCAACTTAGACAAACGCCATAACCATATATTTTTAAAAGACTTTTTTATATTTTATTGAACATGTATTTTTATATGATCGGCTAACGCTCCGCCCATATGGCGGCTTTGGGCGCAATGCGCTCATTTATCAGGGATGCGTCAACGGAAGGTAATTTCGCCAATTTCCCAACAGGCGCGTTGCCGGTGGAAAACGGTCATCCGCAACGGTTTGGCCGATTGAAATGACTTGTTGGATTTGATGATTTTCCGGATTCATGTAAGAGGAAAAACCATCCGGGTCTTCCGGTAACTTAAAACGCAAGCCCCCCAATGTTTCACGCACTTTATCAATTGTATGAGGGGGGGACGTATGTTTCAGCGCATAGGCAATCGCCAAAATACCGGAATAGGCCCCTTGGGCGACATAGGATGGGTAATGACCTGCGCGTTGATAAAAACGTTGCACAAAACGTTTATTTTCCTTCGTATTCGGCCAATTGACGTGATGGCGTGCTGACAAGATCAAGCCCAACGGCATTTCATCGCCCAGTTCTTTTAAAACGTCATAATCCCCACCGGAACCAAAGTTTGCCAATTTGGAATGTTTTAATAAATCCGTATCCTGCACCTGACGTAAAAATGTAATGAAATCATCCCCCCATTGTTCATTGACAATCAAATCAGGTTTGGCATTTAAGAGTGAGTTGATATAGGTACTGAAATCGACTTCAAATAAATTCGGCCACAAGGCCGCGACGGTCGTATAGGCCACATCCTGATCCGCCATTGCACGGCGAAAATCACGCCAGTTCTGATAGCCATAATCATAATCCGGCCCGATAAACGCAATCCGCAACGGTCGATCTTCCAATATCCCTTGAAAACTGTCTTTGATATATTGTGCAGCGGCATCCATTGTTTGTGCGGTATTATTGGTCATGCGAAAATAATTGCGTTGCAAAGCCGCCCCGGTCAAACGGGAGGACGCATTGTCCGTTCCAACAAAAATCACGCCGAGTTCCTCAATAATTTTCGTGACTTCAAGGGCAATGCCTGAGCTGACAATTCCGCAGATATACTGGACTTTGTCCTGTTTCACGAAATCACGTACAAGCCGCAGGGAACGCGAGGTTTTAAGTTTCGTATCATCAATAATCACATGGATTTTAGGCGGGTCTTCATAAAGCGCATTGATATCTTCCAAGGCTAACTGGATACCGACAACACTGTCTTTCCCAAAATCAACCCCATAACCGCTTAAAGGATACAGACATCCAACATGGGCATCGGCATCCGCCTTGGACGCGCCAAATTCCTGACGGGCAAACGCACCATGCGACCATAAAAACAAAAGCCCAAAGGCAGCAAAAACAATGTTTTTTCTCATCCCTTATGTCCCGTCGTCATATTCAGACGTTGCATACGTCGTTTTAACGCATGTCGTGAGATCCCCAATGCCTCTGCTGCCAGTCCTTTGCGCCCATTATGTTCCAGCAAAACTTTTTCAATCACTTCGCGCTCATAGGCTTCAACACTATCTACCAATTCCGAATTGGTCTCGGTACTGACTTCACTTTGTACAATTTCATGGGGCAAATGGGTCATCTGTATATCCTGACCAGGATATAAAATGGTCAAGCGTTCCATTAGATTTTTCAATTCCCGCACGTTGCCCGGCCATGCGTAACTATTTAGCCGCGCCCGGATTGCCTGAGACAACACAACCGGTTGCTGGCCTTCCTGCTCGCAAAAGAAATCGATAAAATAATCCAGCAGCAGGTTGATATCATCCCCACGTTTTTTCAAGGCCGGGACCGTTATCGGCACCACATTCAGGCGATAAAACAAATCACGTCTGAAATTGCCTTCTTCCACTTCGGCCAACAGGTCCCGATTGGTTGCAGCAATAACAAAAACACTTGCCTGTTTCTCGCGTGCAGACCCGACGGAACGAAATGTTCCACTTTCCAGAAGCGTCAAAAGTTTAGCCTGCAACGCCGGGGACATTTCCCCAATTTCATCCAGAAACAAGGTGCCACCTTCTGCCAGTTCCACCAGACCGATCCGTTTTTCAACCGCCCCGGTATAGGCGCCTTTTTCTGCCCCGAACAATTCGGCCTCCATCAAATGTTCAGGCAAGGCAGCGCAATTAACTTCCACAAACGAGGCCTCTCCATGACGCACTGTATGAAGACCACGCGCAACCAAAGCCTTTCCCGTTCCTGATGGTCCAGTGATTAAGACCTTTTGCGTTGCACTTTTCCCGATTTGTTCAATTTGCGTATTCAGGTTTTCGATCGGCAGGCTGGTGCCGACAATACCATTTGTCACCGTGTCCTTTTGTCGGCGAAAAACGACTTCTTTTTCCAGTTTGGAACGTTCTACATTACGTTTAATCAGCAGAACAAGTTCATCCAGTTCAAAAGGTTTGGTCAGATAATCCACCGCCCCCAGCTTCACCGCCTGTACAGCTGCACGCGTATCCCCATGGGCGGAAATCATAATAACCGGAATATCGACCTTTTCTTTTTGCAGGATTTCCAACACATCCATGCCGGTAATATCGGGCAATTTCAAATCCAGAAAGATAATGTCAGGATTTTCACGTTTTGCCAAAAAGATCCCTTCTTCGCCGTTATACCCGGCAACGATTTCCATTCCTTCGGCCTTTAACGAAAACTTGATACTGTGGACGAGGTTCATTTCGTCATCAATCACCAGAACTTTGATCTTACTCACGTTCCTGTTTCTCCTTCTCGTTTTCCTGATAGGTCCATCTTAAAATCGGCATGCGAAGCGTCACCGTCGTGCCTGATCCCGGATCACTTTCAATGTTCATCGTACCTTGGTTGCGTTCCACCAAACTGGCACAAATGGCCAAGCCTAATCCCGTGCCATAGGGTTTTGTGGTAAAAAACGGTTCCAGCACGCGGGCAAGTGCATGTTCCGGGATGCCACATCCTTCATCCTTGATCGCAATAACACAATGGTCACCTTGTCGCCGGGCCGTTATTTCCAGAAGGCCTTTTTTCTTGCCTTCCATTGCTTGCAAACCGTTTAAAACCAAATTCAAAACGACCTGACGCAAATGAATGGAATCACCAAACAGAGTCAGGATATTTTCGGCGTCTTCTTCGATGAACAATTCAATGCGGCTGTGATATTTTTTGGCAACGACATCAGCCAAGACCTTGGTATGTTCAAACAAGGCCCGTACCGCAATCAAGCAAGGTTCCGGATCCCGTGGACGGGCGTAATCCAGCAAACCCTTAATCACTGTATTTGTTCTGGAAATTTCATCTCCCATAATTTCCAGAAGTTCCAGTTTCTCACTTTCCTTTTCCTGCTTGGCCAAGGCTTGCACAGCTGTATTCAACGTCGTCAGGGGATTACGCACTTCATGGGCAATTCCGGCCGCCATTTGTCCAAGGCTGGCTTGGCGTTCCATTTCAAGGTTGGATCGAATAAACTTTTGCAGTTGGTTGCGCATGCTTTCTATGGCAACGCTCAGTCGATGAATTTCCCAGTTTCCTGCAACTTTCAACGGGGTATTAATATCACCTTGGGCGACCCGTTCCACCCGTTTAACCAACCGCCCGACCTGTTCGTTCAATCGGTAACCGATGCTGTAATGAACATATAAAATCACGCAAACCGTAAACAGGGTTGTCAACAGCAGCATATAACGCACCTGCTGGCTTGGCGGAATCACCTTGGCCGATTCATCGCGTAGATACATTTTCCAGCCGGGCAGAATTTCACTGACATCTTCCAGTAATCCGCTGGGGCGTCCCTGTAAATCAAGCCCTGATGTATCGAAATAACGCCCGTCCCCGACCTGAAGATAAGCTTGGCGAAATCCATGCAGAATAAAATCATCCATAAACCGGGTTAAGGATGAAAAGCGAATGACCAACCCAATACCGCGCTTACTTTGCCGGGCATCAAACGAATTTTTCATAACGACCCAGCTGGGCAACCCAATCTCGGAATGTGACGGGCCGATAATTTCCATATTTTGATAGTCTGTGACCTGATTGTTTTGATCATAGGGGGCCAGCGGACTATTGCTTGGGAAGGTATGCACAACCTGACCATCATCGCCATAAAACAAAATGGCATAAATATATTTGGTATCCGACAAAACTCGTAAAATGGCTTCCAACTCAGGGACAAGATCGAAATCACCGTTAGCCTGATAAAATCGCGGATGATCAAACTGATCTTTCAGATCATCTAACTCGATCTCACGTTCTTTAAAGAAATGGCGCACCGTATTTTCATAGGCGACAATCTGTGCCGTATTCTTCTTATCCGTCACCTTGTTGATTAATTCGACAAAATAATTGTCATAAAGCGCAGACAAAACCACGATCGGAAACAACGCCGCCGTCAAAGAAAAAATAATATATCGTGACGCAACACGACTATATGGTGCGAACCATGTCAGGCCACTTTTCATTTTACGCATCGTCTGTCTTCCTGACCATTTAGGCCGTTTCACCCTGTTGCCCTCCCTTTTGCAAATTTTCTGCCAGTGCCTTGAAACACCTTATTTTCTGCATTTTTAGACAAAGTTGACACAAACGGTGAGCGTTTTTCGCTCAAAACACCAGCGCAAAAGGGCGATTTTCGATCATTCGATAGATAAAGCCGGGACAAAGACCTTTCTGAACATCTTTAAATTGGAAATAACAATTAATAGACAATAAAAGAGATACACTCTCTCCACCCGATCATCACAAGTACGAGATTCGCATATAAAACAAAAAGGCAGCGCCTCTTTTCCTTGCGAGAAAAGGCGCTGCCCGTAATTAAAGTCTTGATAATTTTCACCGACAACAAATGAACAATGGAAGCTATCGGATTTCAGTCTGGACTATTCTTTCTTCATTTCTTCTTTCATGTTGTCTTTCATTTCCTCTTTCATATCTTCCTTGTCTTTCATTTCCTCTTTCATATCTTCCTTGTCTTTCTCAGATTTTTTTTTGTCTGCTTCTTCCTGAGAAATTGTGGAAACCGTGCTATCCAAAACCTGCTGTACACTTTCTGCCGTCGGAGATTTCGCCTGTGCAGTCGACAGAGCAAAAGTCAAAATAGCCATACTAAATAGGCTGAGAAGGGCTGTTTTCATCATGGTCGGCTCCTTGTTACATTATGCTTTAGTATAAAAAACTTTACTGAACTTGTCCATTAAAGCGTAAAATAAGTAACCTATTCCATTCACTTTTTGGTATAATAATTCCAAGTGTAAATGAACGCTAAATCTGTGGTTAGTTTCATGGATAGGCACCAACATGCAAATGGGAGTTTAAGGGAAAATGATTAGTCGTAGAAAGTTTTTAACCTCGACTGCGATCACAACAGCTGGTGCCGTTCTCGCCAGTAACGCAGCCTTGGCTCAGTTTATGCCGCCTTCTGTTATTACACAAACCGTCACATCCACCATTACAGATGCGATTAACAGCTCCCTTAGTCTTGTCGTGAACGCCCATGCAACTGTGGATTTAAAGCAAGTTACCGCAATCAACGCCATCACATCTGCAAAAGTATCCGGGACTCGGGATAAAAAACATATGCTAAAAGCCCATGATGATGGATCTGTCACAATATGGGATCTTGATCAGGGGCGTCAGGTCAAAAAGGTGGATAACCTTCATCAGGCACCTGTCACAACCATTGCCATGTCCGAACATAATGCAACGGCGCTCAGTGCGGCAGAAGACGGTTCCCTCAGCGTTATCAATGCCAACAGCGGTCAAACAAAAGGCAGTTGGAAACCTCAGTCCAGCACCAAACCGACAGCCGTGGCAGTTGCCAACAAAAGCGCAAAAGCAGCCGTTGCAATGGAAGACGGCAGTTTGGTTATCGTTGATACGGAAAAACCGGAACAAGCCGTTCAAACAAAAGTTTCCAAAAGTCAGCTCAAAGCTGTGTCCCTGTCCAATGATGGGAAAACGGTTCTTGCCGGACGCAATGACGGTAAAATCACAATTGTAGACAGCACCAGCAACAAGGCCGTTAAAACCGTCAAGGCCCATAAGTCTGAAGTAACCCATATTCAGGCCCTGAAAGACGACAGTGGCTATATCACAACATCAAGTGACGGCACTGTTAAAAAATGGAATGCCGATTTCAGCAAAACCGTCAGCGAAGTGAACACAGGTGCGCCTGTAACCCAAGCCAACGTCAGTGACGACGGAACCAAGGTCGCAACCGCCTCCCCCGATGGTCATGTTAAAATCAACGACATCACGACAAAAGCAACCGTTGCTGAACTTAAAAATACCGAAGAAGTCAAATCCGTTGAATTTGGTACAAGTAACAATGTGGTACATGTAGCCAGCAAGGATGGTACATCGCGTATTTTAGATGCCAAAAAGGGCAAGGAAACCGCCCGTGTTGTCGTGACCAAGCAGGACGGATGGGCCGCACTGGATGTTGAAACAGGTGGTTTTGAAGGTGATGGGGATGCTTTAACCGCTGTAAAGTGGGAAAATGACGATATTTCGCTGGATATGGACCAGTTCGGGGAAAGTCATATGGAACCGGGCGTTCTGGCATTGGCATCAGCAAGTGAAGCCCCCGCAACCGTTCAGGAACGCCCCAAATTATCCGTTTCATTTGCAACCCCGCCCCAAGTCGCAATTGCGAGCCCCAGCTCCGATGAAGACACCGATGACGATGAATTCGAAGTCAGTGTTCAGGCCGCTGATTTAGGCGGTGGCGTCAAAGAAATCCGTCTTTATCAAAACGGCAAACTGGTTGCCAAGCATATGCCTGATGAAGACGATGCAGAAGACAAGGTCTACAGCCACGATTTCGAAATTAAATTGGCACCGGGTAAAAACGACTTGCGCTGTGTTGCGCTCAGCAAAGATGCAATTGAAAGTAAACCCGCCAAAGTTAAAATTGCCTACAGCGGTGCGGAACTAAAAAGCGTGCTGCATGTTGCCGCTATCGGCATTAACGACTACCGCAACCCGGCCCTGTCACTGAATTACGGGGTGCCTGATGCCACAGGCATTAAGGATTTCTTTGAAAAACAACCGAAGAAACTGTTTAAAGATATCCGCACCACGGCTGTTTTTGATAAACAGGCCACCAAATCCGGTATTAAATCTGCGTTAATGTCAATTAAAGATGACGCCAAGCCCGAAGATGTCGTTTTGATCTATCTGGCTGGACATGGCGATACCTTGGGCGAAAGCTGGTACTTCATGCCTTATGACGTCACCTACCCCGAACGCCCGGATCATGTGCGTGAAAAAGGCATTCCGTCATCCGAACTGGAAGCCTGGGTTGCTGAAATTCCGGCTCAAAAAGTCGTCATGCTGATGGATAGTTGTAAGTCTGGCGCCGCAGTTGCCAAAACACGCGGTTTTGAAGAACGTAAAGCCTTAAGCCGCCTGTCCCGGACCTCAGGTATTCATGTTATTGCGGGGGCCGCGAAAGAACAATTTGCTGTCGAATTAACGGATTTGGGGCATGGTGCCTTCACCTACACCATTTTGGAAGCTTTAAACGGTGGTGGTGTCAACCCACGTAAAAACGATGGCTTGGTATCGGTACGTGGCCTATCACGCTTTATTGAAGACCGCTTGCCGGAACTGAGCGAAGAAGGTGGACGTGAACCACAATTCCCCGTCATCAGCTCACGCGGGCAAGACTTCCCATTGGCCGTTAAAGTCTAAGGTCGATGTGTTTGCATAAACACAACAAGGGGGACACATGGCAACGGTAAAAAACCAAACCTTTGTCATGGTGCAAATTGCGATCGTCATTTTGACGGTCGCTTTTGCCACCCTGCCCGCCCGGTATATCAGCATTATTTCGGTTGCTGAGAACTGGGCGTCCGACATGCGGTTCAGTATCTTCAACACGCCTTCACAAACAGACAACCAGATTGTGATTGTGCGCATTACGGAAGAAACACTGGCTAAACTACCATACCGATCTCCCGTAGATCGTGGATTTCTCGCCGATAAAATACAGTATCTGCAAGGACTGGGCATTCGGGCCATCGGGCTTGATATATTGTTTGATCAACCGACCGAAGCTGAAAAAGACGCTCGCCTGCAAACCCTGTTGCGACAATCTGACATCCCGATTATTGCCGGGTGGACGGACCTGCAAACCGGCTTAACCGAAAATCAATACGCGTTTCAAACAAACTACCTGCAAGGGGTGCGTTCCGGTTTTTCAAACCTGTATAAAGACCCTGTTGATGGTACTGTGCGAAATGTGTTTGTGGGAAAAGAAACACAAGACGGGTTCAAGTACAGTTTCGCCTCAGAAATTGCAAAGGCTGTTGGTGCAGAACCCTTAAAGGAAAGTGTCCGTATCCAGTATCGAAGCCCACCGGATGCCGACACTCCGGCCTTTCCCATGTATGCGATTGATGTGATCGAGTTTTTACCCAAAGAATGGTTTAAAGACAAAATTGTTATGATCGGGGCCGACCTGCCTTTTGGGGATCGTCACAGAACACCGTTTGCTGCCGCACTGGGCCCCAAAGACGGGGTTATTCCCGGTGTTATGATCCAGTCACATATGCTGTCCCAGATCATTGAAAACCGCACGGAAAAAGGCACCTCCCTTATTGCAGAAATCACAATCGCAACCGTTTTGGGACTATTGGCCGCGATTTTGGTCTTTGCCCCCATTGGGGCTGCGTTACGTATCTTGCTGTCCTTAGCCGGTGTTGTTGCCATAACCTATGTGATTATCTGGCTCTTTACCGAAATGGCCATCGTTGTGCCCATGCTGTCCCCGCTTTTGGCTTACGGCGGAGCGATTGGATTAGGATCAGCCTATTCGGCATATCAACAAAAACAACATTCCGCCTTTGTCCAAAATGCCTTTAATCATTATCTGTCGCCTGCGATGGTTGAGCAACTCGTCTCGGCCCCCGATCAGTTAAAACTTGGCGGAGAAACCAAGGTGTTAACCCTTTTGTTTTGCGATGTGCGTGGCTTTACGACCATTTCAGAACAATATGATGCCGAAGGACTAACACGCCTTATCAACCGGATGCTGACACCGCTGACTGATCAGATCATGTCCTATCGCGGGACCATTGATAAATATATGGGCGATTGCATCATGGCTTTCTGGAATGCCCCGCTTGATGATCCGGAACATGCTAAAAACGCCTGCATTAGTGCACGGCGCATGCTGGATGAAATGGTCATTTTAAATGCGGCATTGGAAGAAGAAGCCAAACAAAAGAACAAACCCTTCATTCCGTTAAAGGTCGGCATCGGTCTCAACAGTGGTGAATGTGTCGTTGGCAATATGGGGTCCCAACAACGTTTTGATTATTCCGTATTGGGCGATACGGTCAATCTGGCTTCCCGTCTGGAAGGACAAAGCAAGACCTACGGCGTTGACGTCGTGATTTCCGAAGAAACGTTCAACCTTGCCCCGGATCAAGCCTGCGTGGAACTAGACCTCATTCAGGTCAAAGGGAAAACACAGGCGGTACGGATCTATACTTTGCTGGGCGGGGATGAACTTGCTCAGGATAAAAGCTTTCTCGCATTTAAAAACGATTTTGAAACCATGCTCGCAAACTACCGCGCGCAAAACTGGACAGAGGCACTTGACGACCTCAATCGTGCGCGCACAAGTGCACTGCCCTTTAACATCCCCGGCTTATTCACCCTTTATGAAAATCGCATTCAGGCATGGCAGGACACCCCACCGGAAGCGGATTGGGACGGTGTCTACCGTGCCACAACGAAATAACCAAGGAGCTTTGGCAATGTTTAAACTGAATAAAAAACTTCTCACCGCTGGCCTTGCCCTTGTCATGGGCCTAAGCACTCAAGCTTTTGCCAGCTCATATGTTGTGATTTCTTCTTCCATAAAAACCTTTAAGGCGGGCGATCAGATTACATCAGAGACCGTCGTGGATATCCCCGACAAAAAATCCGTTGTCTTTATCAATGCTCAAGGAAAGACCCTGCATTTAAAAGGGCCCTATAAAGATAAACTGGAAAAAGACGGTGCAAGTGGCGGAGACAGTAAAGCCATGCGCGCCCTTGCCAGTCTAGTAAAATCCACAGCAGAAGATTCCAGCAGCGTCGGGGCCATCCGGGCAGCTTCCCTGAAAGGACGAGATCAGGCACTTGCCATTAATATTTCAGAAACAGGGGATTATTGCATCATTGACAGTAAGCAACCGATTATAGATCGTTATAAAAAAGAAAACTATGCCACCGTCACCTTGGTTAACGTTGCCGACAGTATGGCAGAGACCCTCACATGGAAAGGTGCCGGTGAAATCAATCAATGGCCAGAAAACCTAAAAATCGCCGATGGAGACCGTTTTCTGGTTATGCAGGAAGGCAAGGACACTAAAACCCTTATCAACCTGCATATCCTGGAAGATCGCACTTATAGCGATGTTGAATTCTTAGTCTCGCTGGCGGCAAACGAATGCAACGACCAAGCGCGTGGCCTGTTGGCTGTTATCCAGCGTGAAGCCATTAACGCCAATTAAAAGGAGCCATACTTTTACCAATATTTCGGGTAGCAGATATTCGGCCTGAAATTATTATAAATAATGGCAAACCCGGCAATAAGGCAGGCACCTAAAAACACAGGGGTCAACAGGAACATCAAATCCGGTTGGGCAGCGTAAACCACCAACGGGTTGGCCCCAGCCGGTGCATGTGAAGTCCGCGTGATCAGCATCAAGAAAACAGCAAGCCCAACACCAAACGCACCACCAAACCAATAGTCCCCAAACAAATAAAGCGATATAAAACCGGCAAGTGCTGACAAAACGTGACCAAACACAATATTTCTGGGTTGCGCCAACGGACTGTCAGGCAAGGAAAAAGCCAGAAAACAACTGGCACCAAACGGTGCCATCATCAAAGCACAGTCATAAATAGCACTGAGAAAAACGCTTAACATTATCGCCAATGTCGCACCGAGCGATGACAATATAATAAACCCGATAGTGGCGCGTTGCGGTAATTTATCGTTACCGACCATTTTATCTATATATTTTCTGGATACTACGATCATTGTTCGCCCCCTTTTCGGCGCCTATTCTTGAAAATTTGTCGATATGCGTCTTTATTGTCTTGCACCTGTCCGGCTTGACTTTCCAATTCATCCAGTCGTTCCAACAAGGGCTCCATTGCAACCTGAATTTCTTCTTCGCTATAACGCGGCACAATATGTTGCGGACAATTCCAGTCTGTTGCCTCCACCGTCAAAATGACCCCTCGCTCCACACGGGCGCGATAGGTTGGATCTTCCAGACGTTGAACCAAGGCAGGATCATCCTGATAACCCACCAGCTTAGCCCGCGCCCAGATTTTCAAGCGCCGACGATTGGGGTAATCCATCAGAATTAAAGCAACTTTGTCATTTTCCGCCATATTGCCAACGCTAATATATTGGACATTTCCACGAAAATCGGCATAGCCTAAAGTCTGTTCGTCCAACACTCGCAAAAACCCCTTAGGGCCACCGCGATATTGGACATAGGGCCAACCGTCCCCATTGGACGTTGCCTGATAAAACCCGTCACGGGCCGCGATAAAGGCTGTTTCAACGGGTCCTATTTTATCCGGTGTTTGATCATGCTCTTCCAATCCGGCATAGGCCTTGCGCGATCCATATCGCGTTTGGGCCGCACGGACGGACGGTGTAAAACTAATCTCAGCAAACCTGCGCGACATTTCAAACCTCCTTCAAACAAAAAAGGACGGGTGCTGCCTCATTCAAGAACAACACCCGTCAGTTGGCGGGCATTATTCTGCAGCTTGTGCCAATTCTACTTTCGGAAAATCAATATCAACATGCGTGGCTTTGCCCAACAGGTTGGTTAAAATATTCATGCCAACATGTGTAATGATTTCAACGATATCTGAATCACTGAAGCCAGCAGCACGTACACTGTCAAACTCAGCCTGCGTTACGTCCCCCATATTTTCATTCAGAGCTTTTGCAAAACTGACCGCTGCGGCTGCCTTGGCATCAAACGATGTGCCTTTGCGATTGGCATCAATTTCAGCATTGTTCAAACCGGCTTTACGCCCAATTGCGCTATGAGCAGACAAACAATATTCGCAAGAATTCCCTTGTGCCACGGCCAAGGCGATACGTTCGCGGGTTTGGGCATCCAATGTTCCATTTTCCGCAATACTGTGTAAACCAAGGAAAGCTTTCAGTGCATCAGGTGATTGAGCAAATACACCCAAAAAGTTCGGCACCATACCAAGTTTGGCTTGAATAGCATCCAGCAATTCACCTTGTTCAGCAGAGGCATTTTCTTTTTTAATAATCGCAATACGGTTCATTTTCTTCTCTCTCGATTTTATGATTTCTAAAACGGTAAGGCTTGTTCGCCTTGACGAAAGAGAAGTTAGATTGTTTTATAATAAATATTAATATACTATTTATGTAATTTATTATTACGATATGTGGAATTATAAAATGGATCGCTTTCTGGAAATGGAAGTCTTCGTTAACGTAGCTGAAACGGGTGGCTTTGCCGCAGCTGCACGCAAATTATCCATGTCGCCCCCTGCCGTCACCCGCGCAGTTGCCTCCCTTGAAGAACGTATTGGCAGCCGCCTGTTTATCCGCACCACCCGGTCTGTACGCCTCACCGACAGTGGTCAACGTTTCTTGCGCGATTGCCAACGTATTCTCAGCGATGTAGAAGAGGCACAAGAAGCCGCCATTGGCTCGCACAGTGCGCCACGCGGACGATTGAATGTAACCGCACCCGCCCTTTTCGGGCGCATGTATGTAACGCCTGTTCTAATAGATTTCCTGCGTGATTTTCCGCTGGTCAATCTCAACACTCTGTTCTTGGACCGGGTAGTCAACATGATCGACGAAGGCATGGATATTGCCGTACGGATTGGTGACTTACCTGACTCCTCACTTAATGCCATACGGGTCGGTTATGTCCGCAAAATCACCTTTGCCTCACAAGCATATTTAAAAAAACATGGCATCCCCCAACACCCAAGCGAGCTTGAACACCATCAAACCATTCAATCCAACGCTGTAGGATCTTCAACCTTATGGTCGTTTGAAGAAAACGGCACACGCATTCATGCAAAAGCCAACCCGCGTTTTGAAACCAATACCAACGATACAGTCATTGAAGCCGTTCTTAAAGATTTTGGAATTTCGAGGCTTTTATCCTATCAGATCGCGCCTTATCTCGGGGAAGGGCGGTTGAAAATCATTCTTGCAGAATTTGAAGAAAAGCCCCTGCCTGTTCATATCCTCCATCAAGAAGGACGGATGGTTTCCGCCAAAGTACGCGCCTGTGTTGATTATCTGGCCGAACGTCTACGTGCCGACCCCCACCTTAACTAAACCCAAACCCCATAAAGAAAAAGCGCAACTGCTTTGCAACAATTGCGCTTTTTCTCATTAATTCGTGGATTGATTTACTCTGCAGCCATATACATTTTTTCAAAGTTCAGCTTATAGCCCCACGGTAAACCGGAATTGCGCCAGCCATCAACATCACGCACCCCTTTGGAATTTCCTTCCTTGTTTTTACCGCCTTCAAAGCCATCCACCATTGTATAGCTTTTCGTCCATCCTTCGTTGAAGAACAGATCAGCCGCCGGGGCACTGCGTGTACTGCCAGAACGGCACATAAAGATCAAAGGCGTGTCTTTCGACACATTCTTCGCTAATAAAGCCTCTTTGACTTCTTTCACAAAGTTCGGATTTTTCGCCATCGCATAAACCGACTTTTTCGCATTTTGCTTCGTACGATCACTCAGAAGATAAGGGACATGAATATCGGTTTCATCGGTAAAGCCAGTAAACATAACTTCGATCGGATCACGCACATCAATCAACACGACCTTTTCATCCTTTTGCATCATGTCCCATGCTTCTTTGGCTGTGACATATAGGCCGGATTGTACTTGTGCCGTTTTTTTGGTTGGAACATCTGCCGCCTGTACCTGAAAGCCCGGTGCGATCAACGTAAATGCCAACAGAACTGCTGTTACATATTTCATAGAAAACCCTCCTGTCCGGTTCTTTTGTTAAAATGTGAAATAACGAACGGATGGATCTGCCATGTACGTCCCGATTTGGGGCGGTTTGGCGTTGGAAACACCTTCAATCAATGCATCCATGCCTAAACCACGATTCGGCAGATATAAGGCACAGACATCAGCCTTTGCTCCATTTGACATTGCTTTTTTCAACAACTGCTGCGGTGTCGCGTTCAAGGGTTGCAGCGGTGTTGCCTGATAGTCTTTTTTGGCAATATCCCCACCATGATCACAAAGCAAAATACGGACATCAGAACCATTTTTCAGGGCTTGCAAGCTCAAGACCAAAGCCATTCCCTGCGTTTCCACACTCTCAGATGTAATCACAACAAAGGTCTTTGATGCTGCTTCGGCTGCATAGGAAGAAACAGAAGACAGCATTAAACCCATGACAAGGGCGAGAGACGAGAATATTTTCATCATGTGGGGGTACTCCAATAAATCAGAAATAAACATTAGTTAAATCTTATATTATAATTTTATGGTAAAGTACATTGCGAATTATCAATTTCTTTGCACATAAAAAAACAGCCTGCCTCAAAATGAAGCAGGCTGTTCTTGACCCAGTACAGTCTTTTAACTGAAAATCACCTGAATATTGGTATATTCCGCCAAGCCTTCTTCCCCAAATTCCACACCGATACCGGACCCTTTAACCCCGCCAAATGGCGCATTGGGCTGAATTGCGCCATGCTTATTGATCCAGACAGACCCACATTCCAGTCGGCTCGCAATTTCTTTGGCTTTTTCAATATCCTTTGACCAAACAGACCCCCCTAACCCATTGGGGCTGTCGTTGGCCCGTTCAATTACCTCGTCAATGTCACGATAGGAAATAATGGGAAGAACCGGACCAAACTGTTCTTCATCCACAATCGGCCACCCATTATCGACACCTGCAATCAATGTCGTTGGATAAAACAATCCTTCGCCTGCTTCCCCGCCTGTCAAAATACGCGCACCTTTGCGTTTGGCATCTTCTACCAAACCTTTGACCTTTTCAAATTGCATACTGTTTTGGATAGGGCCGATGACATTCGCCTCATCCAAACCGTCCCCCATCGGGACCGTGCGCACCACATTGGCTAATTCTTCACAGACCTGATCATGCAGACTTTCATGCACATACAAACGTTTCATCGCAGCACAGGTTTGACCGTTGTTAATAAAAGCCCCCCAGAACAATCCTTCCGCGATTGCCTTGGGGTCACAGTCAGGCAGGATAATCCCCGCGTCATTCCCACCCAACTCCAACGTCAGGCGTTTCATGGTCGCGGCGGCACTCATCATCACTTTTTGCCCTGTCGCACAAGACCCGGTAAAGACAATTTTATCAATCCCCTTATGGCTAGACATCGCAGCACCAAGACTATCATCCCCGGTAATGCAATTGACAACACCGGCAGGCAAAACCTCGTTTATCAATTCAATCAAACGAATGGTAGATAAGGGGGTAAAAGGTGACGGTTTACAAACCACTGTATTACCGGTTCGTACTGCGGGGATAATATGCCAGATTGCAATCATCACCGGCCAGTTCCACGGGGTAATGGACCCGACTACACCAATAGGTTTACGATGAAGAACGACTTTGCCTTCCTCTGTATCCTGTAAAACCTTTGGCAAGACCTGCAAGGCTGCGGTTACTTGCGTCCAGGCTTTTGCCCCGCCGATTTCAAAGCGTGAACCCAAACCGTTTAACGGCTTTCCTTGTTCTTTCGTCAAAAGGGTCGCCAATTCTTCACTATGTTCGTCGAGTTTAGCAGCAATATTCAAGCAAGCCTGCTGGCGGTCTTCGTCTGAAACCGCACTCCATTTTTTAAAGGCCGTACGCGCGGCTTGCACCGCTTCATCCAATTGAGCTGTCGATGCCTTGGGTGCATGACCAACGGGTTTTCCGTTTGCCGGATTCAAAACCGTGAAATGCTCATCCGTCATAACCTTCGCGCCATCAATCAAAAGCGCATATGTTTGTTCTGTCATATTTCCTTGCCTCGCCTGTCAGAATTTTAGTTTCTTTTGTAACTTTTATCTTGCCGAGAAACACGCGTGTAAACAAGTTCTATTTTATCCGTAAAACTGCGCACTCAGCTATTGGGCTCAAGAAACTCATCAAAACCGAATTCCTGATAAATCCGGACAAACTCACCCGTTTCTTTCAATTCTTTCAGTCCTTTGTTAAAGGCTGAAATAATTTCCGGGCCACGTTTATTCTTAAGAGAAACAATCAAACTGAGCGGCGTCTGCGCAACCTTCATCGGTTCACGTCGAATTGTCCGCATATTCAGCTTCGCCCCGGATATTCCATAATCCGCATCCCATTTAGGTGAAACCACCAAATCCACCCGGCCCTCTTTCAACATTTTAAAGCAGGAAACCATATTCAACGGAGCTTCCCGTATCATTAAGTTTCTTTCCTTCAGTTCTTTAATAACGCCAAAATCGCCATATCCATTGGGATTACAATAGATTTTCCCTTTCAGGTCTTTTCTTGTCTCAATCGTCACATCTGATTTTTGCAAAACGTAAGCATAATTTGTCATGTGAAGAATTGGATCTGAAAAATAAAAGATTTTATAACGTTCTGGTGTCGGCCCCCATGGAAACGCACTGTCAATAACACCGGATTGTGTCAATGAATACCCGCGTGCCCAAGGTTGCCATTTGACTTCCTCCACAGGGAATTGCGCCAATTCAAACGCTCGCATGACAATGCGCAAACCCAGCCCGCCATGTTGGAGCTTCTGTGACGTTATAGGCGGGTAATCATCACCTGTGACGATTGTAATTCCTTTATCTTGCGCCCATACACCTGTTGTTCCCAAACAAAAGACAATCAACAAGAAGAGAGACAATACCCGTCTTAAACACTCTCTTCCCATGCGTATCCCTTTCGTTTCAAATCACAGGCCATCTATTGTTTATAATTGTGCCTTTCCTGTGATATTTTCAATCGTATTATAAACAACCTCTGTATAAAAAAAAGGGTAGGCTGCCAGCCTACCCTAAGTTTCTGCTTTCATTGCGGGATGAAAGGCAGGTCTAAATCAATGAATTTTCCAGTTCCGGTACAGCATCAAAGAGGTCCGCAACGAGACCGTAGTCAGCCACGCTAAAGATGGGGGCTTCTTCGTCTTTGTTGATCGCAACGATCACTTTGGAATCTTTCATCCCGGCCAAGTGCTGGATCGCACCTGAAATACCGACTGCGATGTAAAGTTCCGGGGCAACGATTTTACCGGTCTGACCGACCTGCATATCGTTGGGTACAAAACCGGCATCCACAGCCGCACGGGACGCACCAATAGCTGCCCCCAGCTTGTCCGCAACTTTTTCCAGCAGGGTGAAGTTTTCACCGCTTGCCATCCCACGACCACCGGAAATGATGATCTTGGCAGAAGTCAACTCGGGACGTTCAGAGACAGACAATTCTTCGCCTACGAAAGAAGAGTTGCCACTGTCACCTTGACCAGAAACCGCTTCAACAGCCGCAGAGCCACCTTCAGCCGCTGCTGCATCAAAACCAGTTGCACGCACGGTGATGACTTTCTTCTCGTCAGACGATTGCACCGTTGCCATCGCATTACCGGCATAGATCGGGCGTACGAATGTATCGGCACTTTCCACTTTGACAATGTCAGAGATTTGCGCAACATCCAGCAGAGCTGCCACACGTGGCATGAAGTTTTTGCCGTTGGTGGTGGCCGGAGCCAGAATGTGGCTGTAATCACCAGCTAAAGACACAACCAATGTGCCCATGTTTTCAGCAAGCTCGTGATCATAAGCCGCGTCATCGGCCAGCAGAACTTTAGATACGCCGTCGATTTTCGCAGCCGCATCAGCCGCGGCCTGACAGCCGTTCCCAGCAACCAAAACGGTCACATCACCCAAGGATTTGGCGGCTGTGACGGTGCTCAATGTCGCGTCTTTGATGGACGCATTATCGTGTTCAGCAATAACAAGTACAGACATAGGTCAGAACCTCATAAATAGGATTAGTTTGGCGGAATTTAAAATCTGGCTGGACAAGGTATGAAATTTGCCGAAGTGCCTTCACTTCAAAAATTTCATAACGATGGCCCAGCCTTCTTTTAAATCCGTCCTAAAAGGATTTGCCAGAAAGGCCGGTGATCCAGCGTCAAAGCCTCTTGAAAGTGAAATGCACTTCCTGCAAGGCTTTTCCTCGGCTTACCAGCCTTTCTGGTAAACCAAAGCTAAGCCTATTTATGAGGCTCTGACCTTTAGATCACCTTCGCTTCGTTTTTCAGTTTGTCCACCAGTTGTGCAACGCTTTCGACCTTGATCCCGGCAGAGCGTGCAGCAGGTTCTTCAACCTTGAGAACTTTGAGGCGAGGCGTCACATCCACACCGAAGTCAGCCGGGCTGACCGTATCCAGCGGCTTTTTCTTGGCTTTCATAATGTTCGGCAGCGCGGCGTAGCGCGGTTCGTTCAAACGCAGATCCGATGTCACGATTGCCGGCAAAGACAGCTTTACGGTTTGCAAACCGCCATCCACTTCACGGGTGACGTTGACAGAACCATCACCAAGCTCGACCTTGGAAGCAAAAGTGCCTTGCGGCCAACCCAACAGCGCCGCCAGCATTTGACCGGTTTGACCGTTATCATCATCAATGGCCTGTTTACCCAGAATAATCATATCCGGGTTTTCTTTTTCAACAATGCCTTTGAGGATTTTGGCAACCGCGAGGGGTTGCAAATCTTCGTCTGTTTCGACCAGAATGCCACGGTCGCCACCCATCGCCAAGGCGGTACGGATGGTTTCCTGACATTTCTTTTCGCCCATAGAAACGACAACGACTTCGTCAGCCTTGCCTGCTTCTTTCAGACGGATTGCTTCTTCAACTGCGATTTCGTCAAACGGGTTCATGGACATTTTGACGTTCGCTGTTTCTACATCTGTGTTGTCCGATTTGACACGGATTTTCACGTTGTAATCAATTACGCGCTTTACTGCGACGAGGACTTTCACTTTGATTACTCCTTCCCTAACCTAAATTTAAAATCGCCCGGTGAAACGTGGTGTGCGTTTTTCCAAAAAGGCACGAATACCTTCCTGACCATCCGGGGATCCCCCCATCCGGGCAATTGATTTGCCTTCCAGATGAAGTTGTGTGCTCAAATCATTACTAAAGCTGTCAATCAACAAACGTCGTACGTTTCCAAACGCTTTTGTCGGGCCATTTGCCAGCTTATAGGCTAACCCTTGCGCGCTTGCCATCAACTGATCTTGTGGCACAACTTGGTTGGCAATGCCCCATTCGACGGCTTCCTCTGCACTCAGCGTGCGATTTGTAATCATCAATTCTTCGGCACGGCGCAAACCAACGATTTTAGGCAAAAAGAAACTCGCCCCGCCATCGGGTGTTAGCCCGGCCCCTGTATAAGCCATTGTGAAATTCGCATTCGGACTGACGATACAAAAACTGGAACACAAGACAAATGAAAATCCGATCCCGGCTGTCACACCATCAACGGCAGCAACGACCGGAGCATCCATACGGGCCAGCAATTCCATCGTAGGATGGAAATCTTCCAGCATCTCTTCCATGAAATGAGAAAGTTGATCACCGGCTTCCAAAAACTTGCCCAGATCGCCCCCCGCACAGAAAAACGGTCCCGGTGCGGCGGATAGAACAACGGCGCGGATATCATCATCCTGATCACATCGCGCAACAACATCTTTTAATTCGTCAATCAGTTCCGGCGTTAATGTATTGGCCTGTTCGGGGCGGGCAAACATAATGTTCGCCACGCCTTTTTCCACGCCAAACTGTAGTGTTTGATAGGACATAGCCATGCCTTCCCTGCTTAAAGGAACAAATCCGGCAACAACGGATTGCCCGGTTTAACCGCATAGTGATCCAGGTCCGTAATGCCTTCTTCTGCCAGCACATCTTCATCAATGAAGAAATTACCCGTGCAGGTCTTGGAATCACGCGTCAGGATAATATGGGCGCAATCGGCCACAATATCTGGTGTGCGGCAATAGTCAGGTTTGACCTGATCACCCAACATGGCAAGTGCTGCTGTATAAATCACGGTTTTCGGCCACAACGCGTTTACAGCCACCCCTTGATCAGCAAATTCCGCAGCCATACCAAGGACGCACATGCTCATACCATATTTCGCAATGGTATAGGCTGTATGCCCCGCAAACCATTTGGGTTCCATGCTCAATGGCGGTGACAGGTTAAGGATATGCGGGTTTTCAGCCTTCAACAGGTGCGGCAGACAAGCTTGGGAAACCGCAAAAGTCCCGCGTGCATTGACCTGGTTCATCAAATCGTAGCGTTTCATCGGGGTTTGTAATGTGCCCGTCAGGCTGATGGCAGATGCGTTATTGATACAAATATCAAGCCCGCCAAAGGTTTCTACCGCCTGATCGACTGCCGCTTTGATCTGATCTTCATCACGAATATCGACCACCAGCGGCAAGGCTTTGCCACCCGCCTGTTCAATTTCTTCAGCTGCAGAATAGATCGTTCCCGGCAGTTTCGGATTTTCTTCTGCCGTTTTAGCTGCGATTACAATATTGGCGCCATCTTGAGCCGCTTTTTTAGCAATGGCTAACCCGATCCCACGGCTAGCGCCGGAGATAAAGAGGGTTTTATCTTTTAAAGTTCCCACGTTTCCTCACTGTTTTGGAATATATTTGCCCAAGGCCTGATCCGCCGAATGCCAGTCAGCAATCCACTGCGGCAGCACCGGGCTTTCATCGTTAATCCCTGCATAATGCATCAGGGTTTCGGTTGGTACATTTCCGTCAGCACCGCGAAATAAAACCTTGACGGTGCCCACGGCATAGACGTGTCCTTTTGAAATAAATTTCTGTTCCATAAAGACCCATTTTTCATCCCACCCGGCAATGCGTGTCACCAGATCAAATTTTTGAAACGGTCTTAAGGATTTAAAATACCGGATGGTCGAACTGCCCAGCAACGGCATCCATTTATATTTGAACATCGGACGGTGCAAACCGGCCCGAAAGGCCAGATCCATACGCCCAATATCCATACAGGACAGATAGCGTCCGTTGTTTTTATGCAGATTGAAGTCTAAATCCATCGGCCAGACACGCATGTTCACCGTAAAAGGTTCCAACGCGTTTACCGAAGGTTTGCGGCGCAAAAAGGCCGCCATAAATACCTTGGCCATTCGTAAATGAATATTCATGGCAGCCTCGTCGCCTTCATGCCTTAAAACAAGTCTTCATCCAGTTCCATCATGGAGGAACCGCCTGCCATGATAGAGGAGAACAAAGAACTGCATTGCGGCAGGAGTTTCTGCATAAAGAAACGTGCGGTCGTGATTTTGGCACGATAGAAATCGCCTTCATCACCGTCTTGTTTGTCTTTGGCGACTTCGACCATGCGACACCACATGTAAGCCAAACCTACAAGGCCAAACATACGCAAGTATTCCGTCGCACCTGCAGCCGCTTCTTCCGGCTTACCCATACCGACACGGGCCAACTGACCTGTTGCCTGTTGCAAACGACCGAAAGCTTTCGCCAAGGGTTGAACGAATTCGCCCAAATCTTCATCCATCACGTTCTGTTCGATATAGTCCTGAACCGGATGGAAGAAACGACGCAGCAAGCGACCTGCTTTGTCCGGCATTTTACGACCGATCAGATCAAGGGCCTGAATACCGTTGGTACCCTCGTAAATCTGGGCGATACGGCAATCACGCACATATTGTTCCATACCATGCTCACGAATAAATCCGTGACCACCGAACACCTGCATACCGTGGTTTGTAGCCTCATAGCCTAAATCGGTGAACAAGGCTTTGACGATCGGTGTCATCAACTGAACAAATTCATCGGCTTCTTCGCGACGTTGCGCGTCGGGATGTTTGCGTGAAATATCCAACTCCTGCGCCACCCAGCCGCCAAACGCACGACAACCTTCCATATAGGCGCGTTGTGTCATCAACATACGACGAACATCCGGGTGTACGATAATCGGGTCTGCCGGTTTATCCGGGTGTTTCACACCTGAAATAGAGCGCCCTTGTAAACGTTCCTTGGCATATTCCACCGCCCCTTGATAAGACGCTTCGCCCAAACCAAGACCCTGAATACCAACAGCAAGGCGTTCCTGGTTCATCATGGCGAACATGCCCTGCATACCTTTATTCAAGGTGCCGACCAGCCAACCTTTTGCATTGTCGAAATTCATCACGCAGGTGGCAGAGGCCTTGATCCCCATTTTATGTTCAATAGAACCACAGGCAACATTGTTAAATTCCCCGGCTTCACCATCTGCATCCGGCAGATATTTCGGCACGACAAACAGGCTGATCCCTTTGATCCCCTTGGGGGCATCCGGTGTGCGCGCCAGAACGAGGTGAATGATATTATCGGTCATATCATGTTCACCGGCAGAGATAAAAATCTTCGTCCCTGTAACCAAATAAGACCCATCATCCTGCGGTTCTGCCTTGGTACGGCAAAGCCCCAGATCGGTTCCACAATGCGGTTCCGTCAGACACATGGTTCCAGACCATGTTCCGTCTACCAACTTGGGCAGATAGGTATCTTTCAGTTCATCGGATGCAAAGCCATGCATCGCGGTGTAAGCGCCGAAAGAAAGACCGGGATACATCCCAAAAGACAGGTTGGCAGAACAAATCATCTCTTCCACCATTGTGTTGACCATCTTGGGCATACCCATGCCGCCATAATTCGGGTCACACGCAATTGCCGTCCAGCCGCCTTCGCGGAACAAGGTATAGGCGTCTTTGAAACCAGCCGGTGTGCTCACTTTGCCTTCGTTCCATTGACATTCTTCCTCATCACCTGATCGGTTCAGCGGAAAGAGAACTTCTTCGGTAATCTTTGCCGCTTCTTCCAAGATTGGTTCAACCAGATCACGGGTGGCTTCTTCATAGCCCGGCAGTTCGCACAGTTTATCGCCTTCCAGCAATTCATAGAGCACGAACTTCATGTCGCGGATTGGTGCTTTATACGTTGCCATATTCTTAGTTCCTCAACGGTTTACCGGTTAACAGCATATGTTCGACACGTGCCAGCGTATCTGGATGGCGAACCATTTTCATAAAGCTTTCGCGTTCCAGTTCCAGAACGTCAGCTTCCGACATTTCCACAGTGGGATCCCCCTCTGCACCGCCTGTCAGGATATCGGCCACTGCCAAGGAAACCACACGGTCATGTTTGGTTGCTTTGCCTTGGCGAACAAACCCATCCACTGCCATTTCAAAGGCAACACGCGCACTTTCTCCCGGCAGGCGGAAGGTCGGTTTTTCAGGGGCCTGATAGTCAACCGCCAATTCCAATGCTTTGGCTTTGGCATCTGCCAACAGGCGATAGCGGTTCATGGTAATGCCATCGGTATCGCGCAAGACCATATTAGCCTTGGCTTCTTCAGCAGATTTTGCAACGGCAGCCGTTGAAATCAGCTCAAACGCCTTGCCCGGTCCGGGCATAACACCACGCGGATGTTTCGGGTTGTTGGACCAACGGTGCAGCATCTCTTTGGTGCCACCCCATGCCGGAACCAGACCAACACCGACTTCGACCAGCCCTGTATAGGTTTCCACATGGGCCTGAACCGCGTCACTGTGCAGCAGAATTTCACACCCACCACCGAGTGCCATGCCGGATGGTGCAGAGACAACCGGGAACGGTGCATATTTCAGCGCCATATACGTGTCCTGACCGTTTTCGACCATATTTTCAATCTCACTCCAAGCTGCAATATTGGCAGCAAAGATTGCAAGACCGAGGTTGGCCCCAACGGAGAAGTTCGTCCCTTCGTTATAAACAACCATCGCCTTGAAGTTCTTTTTCACTTCACGGATGGATTTACCAAGCAAGGCCATCAGGTCAGGATCAATCGAATTCATCTTGGATGTAAATTCAAAACAAGCTACGCCATCGCCAATATCCCACAGGGCTGCCGAACCGTTTTTCAAAACCGGCTCTGAAGCCAACTTGATATCGGACAACATGATCACACCTTCCGGGCGAACCAGATCGGTATAGTCACCATCTGTTGTCAGGTATTGAACCTTGGCATTTTCCACACGGTAGAACGGGCGACCATCGGCTGTTTTCAGGATAGCCGGAACTTCAAAACCATCTTCTGCCAGTTGTTCAGCAAACCAGTCTGTACCCAGCTTGTCCATCAATTCAAACGGACCGAATTTCCAATTGTAACCCAGGCGCATGGCTTCATCAATTGCCGCCACATCATCAGCCGCTTCCGGGACCAACATAGCGGCATATGCCAATGTCTGCGCCAGAACACGCCATGCGTAGTTACCGCCTTTGTCTTTGTGCGTCACCAGTTTACGCAGATCACGTACACTGGTACGGGCACTGGACAGGCGGGCTTTGACTGTTGGGCGATATTCACCTGTTTGCAGATCAATACCTTCTTTAACCTTCTTGCCGCCTTCGCGGTTCAGACGATAAAAACCACCTTTTCCTTTGCGCCCGGTATATCCATCGGCAATCATGTTTTCGATCAATGGTAAGTCGCGCTTGATTTTTACAAACGGATCATCTGCAGGCAGCAAGCCCACCATTGAATCGATGACATGCGGCATCAAATCCAGACCAACAAGATCCATCAGGCCAAATACGCCCGTTTTCGGAATACCGCAGGGACGCCCGATAATAGCATCAGCTTCTTCAATGCTAAGACCTTGATCCAAGGCTTCGACAACCGCGCAGTAAATCCAGAATACACCCAGACGGTTTGCGATAAAGCCCGGACGGTCTTTACAATGAACGATGGATTTACCCAGCTTGCGATCGGAAAAATCACTGACGGCATCAATCACGCTTTGGCTGGTTTTCTCGCCCTTGACCACTTCGAGCAGACGCATATAGCGCGGCGGGTTGAAAAAGTGGGTAATGCAGAAATCTGCTGCAAAGGCATCAGACATGCCCGCCACCAGATTGTCCAACGGAATTGTCGAGGTGTTGGACGATACAATTGACCCGCTTTTTCGAACCGCATCGATCTTTTTATAAAGATCTTGCTTGATATCAAGGCGTTCAATAACCGCTTCCACAATCCAGTCACAATCAGCAATCATATCCATATGATCTTCGATGTTGCCCGGTGTGATCCGCTTGGCATTGCGTTTGTGGGTCAAGGCTGCCGGGTTGGATTTGATCAATTTTTTGATCGCACCTTCGGCAATGGCATTACGGTTTTCCGCGCCGTTGGGAACAATATCCAGCAACAGCACGTCGTGTCCGGCGTTGGCGCAATGGGCGGCAATACCTGCCCCCATTACACCGGCACCGATCACACAGACTTTGTTGATGGTGCTCATTAGATCGCCTCCACGATTGTTGCGATCCCTTGACCGCCACCGATGCATTGTGTGGCCAGACCGTATTTGCCGCCTTCACGTTTCAGAACGGAAGCAACCTTACCAACGATCCGCGCACCTGTTGCACCCAACGGGTGACCCAAGGCAATCGCGCCGCCATCCAGATTGATTTTTGCCGGATCAAGACCCAATTCACGGATACAAGCCAATGATTGAGACGAGAACGCCTCGTTTAGTTCAACCACATCAATATCATCAACGCTCAGGCCTGCACGTTCCAATGCCTTGCGGCTGGAACCAACCGGGCCCATGCCCATCACTTCCGGGTCACAACCGGAAACCGCAACAGACTTAATACGGGCCAACGGCTCAATCCCATTTGCATTGGCATACTCTTCAGAACAAACCAAAACAGCGGCCGCCCCATCAGTCAACGGTGAACTTGTCCCGGCCGTTACAGTACCGTTGGCATCAAAGGCCGGTTTCAATCCTGCAAGATCTTCTTTTGTTGTGCCAGGGCGCACACAACCATCTGTGTCCACACCATTAATCGCAACAATCTCATCTGCGAAACGGCCTTCGGCTTGTGCCTTTGCCATCTTCGCATGGGATGCAACAGCAAATTCTTCTTGGGCATCGCGCGAAATTTCATAACGCTTGGCAACTTCTTCAGCTGTATCCCCCATGCCCATGAAAGCACCCGGGTTGCTTTTATAAAGTTGCGGGTTCGGCATCGGGTTGAACCCCATCAACGGTACGCGGGTCATGCTTTCCACACCGGCGCAAATAAACGCTTCGCCCGCGCCCATCGCAATGGCACCTGCTGCCTGATGAACAGATTGCATGCTGGAACCGCAAAAACGGTTGACCGTTACACCACCGACAGAGTTCGGCAGGCCGCTTAAAAATACGAGAATACGGGCCAGATTGAAACCTTGCTCGCCTTCCGGGAAAGAACAACCGCAAATCAGGTCCTCAATATCTTCCCCCTTAACACCTGTCTTTTCGATCAGGTTGCGCACGACTTGGGCGGCCAAATCATCGGGTCTGACTTTTGCAAGTGCTCCCTTATTTGCAAAGTGGAACGGGGAGCGAGAATATCCCGCGATGACTACGTTCTTCATAATTTACGTCTCCGTCTCTTAAATTACCTATACGTAACTTGTTGGTTATGCCATTACAGACCACATGCCGTGGCCACCTGTTTTTTGGCGTTTTAAGTTTTAGATACCCTCTTTTTCCTGAAGGGCTTCGTCACACTGACTTTCAATATCCTTTAATTCAACAAGGACAGATTCAAGTTCAATGCGTTGTTCTTCCAGATCGTCAATGCGGTGGCGTACTTTTTTACGCAACATCTGAATTTGCTCGACATGATCCACGTCGGTTTCATAAAGGTCGAGAAATTCGCGAATTTCAGCAAGGGAAAAACCCAAACGTTTGCCGCGTAAAATCAAAATCAGACGGGCCCGGTCTTTACGAGTATATACACGGGTTGTCCCGGCACGCTGCGGTGAAAGCAATTCTTTAGTTTCGTAAAAACGAATTGCACGCGGCGTGATCCCCAGCTCTTTCGCCAGTTCCGGTACCGTATAAAACTCATCTCCAACCATCAAACCCTCCTTGGTAATCTTATTTCGTAATTTAGATTACCTATACGTCACTTGCAAGTTAAATTTTTTAATATCGCCTTTATTTTTCGACCTCCACTTCCCAGACAGGATAATATTGATTATCAAGCAGATAGACGCTTTGCCGCTTCTTCTTCCACAAGTTCTTTCTTGGACAGCTTTCCAACCATTGTTTTAGGAAGCTCCTGACGAATTTCTATCTCTTTGGGCATTTCGATACGTGATATTTTATCATCCAGAAACAGCCGCAAATCTTGCGGTGTCAAATTGGAATACCCTTCCGCCAACTTGACAAAGGCTTTTGGTGCCTGACCTCGATATTCATCATCCACACCGATAACTATACATTCGGCGACCCCTTCATGCAGATACAGGGCTTCTTCAATCATGCGCGGATAGACATTATAGCCGGAACACATCAGCACATCTTTAATGCGATCCACAAGGAAAATGTACCCTTGTTCATCGATGTAACCAATATCACCTGTGTACAACTGGCCGTTTCGAATGGTGTCATGCGTTGCTTCCGGGCGCTGCCAATACCCCGCCATAACCTGCGGACCTTCGATGACAATTTCACCTTTTTCACCTTGCGGCAATTCATGCAGATGATTATCCGGATCATGGATTGTCACTTTCGTTCCCGGAAGCGGCAAGCCGATTGAGCCTGCTTTGATCTCCCCATCATGCGGGTTTACGGTTGCAACAGGGGAGCTTTCCGTCAGGCCGTAACCTTCCACAAGCACACAGCCGGACAGACGTTCAAATTCCGCCTTTACTTCCACGGGCAAAGGGGCGCCCCCGGAAATACAAAACTTCATACAGGATAAGTCGATTTTAGACAGATTGGGTGCCCCGTTAATCGCCGTATAAATCGTCGGAACACCGGGAAAGAGCGTACAGCGTTTTTTGTTGACGGTTTTCAGAAGCAGTTGCAAGTCAAACCGTGGCAACAAAATAAGTTCTGCGCCAATCGAAATCCCGACATTCATCACCACAGTCATGGCGAAGACATGGAAGAAAGGCAAAACGCCCAACATCTTTTCATGTCCTTCATTCATTGCCGGCATGGAATGACGGAGCTGATAGGTATTTGCACCGATATTTCGATGTGTCAGCATCGCCCCTTTGGGCTGCCCCGTTGTTCCGCCCGTATATTGCAGAACGGCGAGTTCTTCCATCATAATTTTGACAGGCTTATACTTTCCGTCTGTATTCGTCAGACGCGTAAAGGACAGATGCGCCGGGTCTCGTTTAAAATCGACCACTTCCGAGCGTTTCAAAACATTAAACAGAACACTTTTTACCGACGGTAAAATATCTGCCATTGAACAAACGACAATGCGTTGCAGGCTGGTTTTTTCGAGGCATTTTTCGATTTTAGGATAAATTTGCTTCAAATCCAGCGTCACCATAATCTCGGTGTTGGAATCTTCAATTTGATATTCCAGTTCCCGCTCGGCATAAAGCGGATTGAAGTTGACCACAGTCCCGCCAACCTTCAATATAGCGTAGTAACAAACGATAAAATAAGGTGAGTTCGGCAAACACAAACCGACTTTCGTACCTTTTTTTACGCCAAGTTGCTGAAACCCTTTTGCGGCACGATCAACAAGTGCGCCGATTTCGCCATATGTATATTTCTTGTCCAGGAAATCCACACAAGGGCGTTCCGCAAAACGTTCGACGGCTTTGTCGAAATAATCAATGACGGTTTTATCCATCAGATCGGCCTCCGAATTACTTTTTAGTTATTATAGTTACCATTACGTCACTTGAATAGCAAAAAAAGTCTCCACCGACTGAAAGTCAATGGAGACAGTTTCACCTAGAAGCTAATGTTCACACCAGCAGTAACAATGTCAACATGGTTTTCAAATGTACCGGCAAAACCACTGCCTGTGGCCGCCCGTGAATCTTCCGTCACCTTGGCATCATCACCCCACAAATGGGAATAACCAATGTTCCACGTTACACTTTCATTCATTTTATATTCTGTCCCGACAGACAACCAGTAACGATCAGAATCCGGGATACCTGCTGTACGATGCTCATCATTCGCAGCTCCTTCATCGTAGGCAACACCCGTCTGGAACTTCCACTGATCATCATATTTGTAGTTTACGCCCAAGGAATAAAACATCGTATCGTCCCATTGATAGGTCGTCACGGCATCCGCACGCGTACCAACTTTATCCTGAACACGCAATTCCTTGAAAACCGACCAGTTGGTCCACGCGATATCGGACATAACCGCCCATTTATCATCTAATTCGTGATACCAGCCAAAGGAAACGATATCCGGCGTTGTCAGGTCGGCCTCAGCCCGGTAGTACGCGTTGGCTGCACCGCCTGTTGAATTGGAAATCTTAACATGGCCGTCTAATGTGTGATTGACCTGAGAACGGTAATTCACGCCAATACGTCCACCTTCGCTATATTGGTATAGAACGCCAAACGTCGCACCAACACCCATATCATCGGCTTTTAACTCAACGTCACCGCCAACAACGGGGCTGGCCTTACGTGTCAACTCCCCCCCCAGATACTGGATTTGCAAGCCAACACCAAAGGAAAGCTGCGGATTAATCTGGTACGAAATAGAAGGTGTTGTTGTAATTGTTTCAATTTTGCTGAGCAAATTGTACTGCGCGCCAACCCAATCGTCTTTATATTCTGTCGACAGGCCGAAAGGTGTGTTTATACTCACGCCGACTTTCATTTTGTCGTTGATTTCATACACACCATACAAAGACGGAACCAAAGCGGTTACGCCGCCATTGTCATTGGTATCATTAAACAACGTACCCCCAACACGAGAAGAAGACCCGTGTTTATATTCCGCCGACGGCATAATCAAGGATGCATTGGCCTGAAACTGATTGCCTTCTAGTCGGGACATACCCGCCGGGTTAAAGAAAATCGTACTCGCATCATAGGCTTTAGCTGTTGAACCCGCAAAGGAGTTCCCTTGGCCTTCTGCACTTTGTTCTTTCAACTGAAAACCCGCAGCTTGAACTTGTTGCGCCCCAGCCATGAGCGCAGCTGCTGCTGCAAACGTTGCCATGAAATGGCATTTAGATAATTTTGGCATCTTGCCTCCCAATAGAACTTCTCTTTCAGATTGTCGTCGGTCTTTTGCCGACCGCTTTACTCAGCTTAAACAATCCAAAGCCTCAACATAATCAACAAACAAGAAAGTTCCCGCTTCCCTTGTTTGCACCTACTTACGTAACAACTCGATTAAAAAGCCTTTACGTTTGAAAGCTGCCTTTTGCAGGTAGCCATCATCGGCAAACCACAATTCCCGCGTGATATCACCGTCAATTTTAAAATGATTATCATCCAATGCAACCGTTTGCGTTTTAAACGGTTCTGCGTCAATCACACTGAACAATACATTTCGATACAAGGCCGCCTTACTCCACAAAGACAGCGGCAGCGCCTTGGCATCAAAATTTTTATTTTTACCATCATACAACACCTGCAAACCATCCGTTTGACGGGTCACACTATATTCGTGATGCGTCCCGTCATCGTTGGTGCGTGAATGCATGGAAACCAATTCGCCATTTTCCCAGACTTCACGACGCTGATGTTCGTAATTGAATTCCAGAAAAAGCATTTTAACATTGGTTTTCGTCACCACATCGACATTCACACCCTTGTCGCTGTCATTAATAACAACAACTTCCTTGCCGATGGGTTCGCCTTCTTTCAAGATGGCATACTCAAGCGTCGTCGCAGCCGATGCCGCGTGCGACACAACAAGCGCACAGAGCGCCCATAATGAAACCTTAATTTTTTTCACGTCTACAACTGCCTAATTTAGAAGATTGGTCAACTTTAACGCAGTTCCCATAGACCCCTTAATTTTCAACTTGCCCATCGTATAAGCAAGCATCGGGTCAAGTTTACCTGCGATCAATTTTTCAAGATTTTTCGTCGAAATACGAATTGTGCAATCTGCAAAATCGTCTTCCTCACTCAGTTGCGCAGGCTCCTGAGTTGCATCCAGAAATATGATCCCGTCTTCTTTGCAGTCGAACTTCACGGTCGCGTTCAGCGCCTCAAGCTCACCTAGCATTTGCGACATTTGTTCTTTGACATTGTCTAAAGACATCAAAGCCTCCCGTATTATTTTATTTTGACCATTAATAGATCAAGATAACGTATAGGTAAACAAAAATATCTTTAGGTATTGCTTTTTTTTTACAATTTTATTTAACCCATTATAATTAATAGATAAAAACAACCTATTCAAAAGCGCAAAACACATCAAAACACTTCGTGATGCACCTTATAGGCAACAGACAAACAAGAATCTTAAGTGGCATTTAAAGTGGAGGAAGACACGTATAAACACTCCCCTTAAGGGACGTAAAAATCAATACGGGTCTTTTGCGCCAGCTCCAGACATTGGCTTTCCTCACACGAGGTAAATAAAACACGGTTGGGAGAATGCGTTAAAGTGCTAAACAAACGCCGGATTTCACCTGTTCGCTCGCCTCCCTCACGCAAAGCCTGAAGATCAAAAACAAGAACGACTTTTGATAAGCCCTGAACCAGCCGTTCACTCTTGCCAAGCAAAGGCACCTCAATCAAAATAGCACTGGCAAAAGGCCGGATACGCCCGATTAAGTCACTCGCTCTGCTCGGCAGAATATCATCAGGCAAACCGATAATTTTAAAGCATATCGCATTTCGGACAGTTTCAATCAGCGAACGGCAAATGCGCAAATACATTTCCAAAGTCCCACGATTGTAAAGTGTGGCGAAGTGGACATCGATCACGAACTTGTTATTCACGACTTTTCCCATATTTTCAAAGATGTAAGACGCAATCTTTCCCAACATAAGAATATCAAGTTTTGCCATCACCTCAGGCGTTTCCCCCAACACATGCTTGACCCCTTGGATCCGTTCCTGTGTCGATCCATCAAAAGACGTGAAAAAATAAAGACTGGCCTTGCCCGATTTCAACCAGACAGGCGTCATCGTCAAATTACTTTTTTCTTGTATTTCCAAAAGGGTACGTGCCGCATTACTTTGTGCAGCATAAGTCACCGCTTCGATTGAATTACTCACAGCCTCTTCGACATTCAATGCTTTATCTTTCGGCTCAGATAACGAAAGCAAATCGTGTTTTGCAATATTCAGTCGGTATTCCTGCAATGCCTCTTCAATCGCTTGTACCAATTCATCCTGACTGGTTGGTTTATTAAAGAATTTATAGATTAACCCGTCATTCAATGCCTCCACGGCGGTTTGCAATGACGCATGCCCGGAAAGCATCATAAAGATGCAATCTGGGGCCTTGGCCTTTGCAAGTTTGATAAATTCCAATCCATCCATTCGCGGCATTTTCATATCACAGATAACAACGGCATAAGGTCCGTCATCATTCATTTTTTTGAGTGCAATATCACCACGCAAAGCCGTATCGACAACAAACCGTTTTCGAAACACCCGCACCATAGATTCCAGCAGACGTGTATCATCATCCAGTAGAAGTATTTTTTCCTCAAACTTCATTAGGCCTCGCTTTCTCTGGTCGTTATATCAACCAAAACCGGTTCCTGAAATTCATAAACTTTTGTCAGGTTGTGCAAGCGTTGCACCTGAGGCGCGGTTAGTTTTGCACCGCTGGCCAACACCAAAAGCCCGTCCACAGTTTCAATATTGCTATGAACAGTATAACCGGACAACAAATGAGCAACTTTCATTTTCGTCAGTTCAACACGCGGTGCGTCATCCAGTTTTCGAATACGAAATTCGAAGTAACTTTGTACTTTTTTCTTTAGTTCGGGATCATAACGTTCTGCCCATCTGTCCAGTTGGGCGATATTATCACGTGTTGGCAAATTATCATCCGTGATCGCGGCCAAATCCTTCAAAATACGTAACAACCTTGCGCCGATCGGAATATCCATCCCCGCGCGACCATCTTCAGGAAAACCAGAACCATCAAAGCCCTTGTCTTGATAGTACACATTTTGCGCCACGTTATTTAAGCGTGGAATATTCACAATCAGGTCTTTGCCAACCGCAGGAATTTTCTGCACCATCTCTTTTTCACCGTCCGTCAACGGATGCGATGTATTTAATTTTTTGATGACAGTTTCCGGCACGGCAACACGTCCCAACCCAGCCAGCATTGCCGATATTTTAATTTCCCACGGATTAGGTAGTCTCAACCCTTTTGCAATGTCCTCCGCCCAATTTTGTACCTTGGCCGCTTTGCCAAATGCAATGGGGTCCGCAATAGACAGCACATCGACCAGCACCTTTACACTGCCCGCCAATGTTGTCTCTAAAAGCGTTTTTTCCGCTGTAATCAGTTCATACTGACGTAAAGCTTCGGAAATCCCCTGTTCCAATACTTCCGGTGCCACCGGCTTATTAAAAAAACGAAAGATACGTCCTTGATTAATGGCGTCAATCGCTGTGGTTTGATCGGCATTCCCCGTCAGCATTAAACGGACTGTATCGGGGGAAAGTTCAAGAAACCTTTCCAGCAATTCCACACCCGACATTTCAGGCATATTCATATCGGAAACAATAACAGCGAAAGGCCCTTCTGTTTTCAAAACCTCGAGTGCTTCCGCCCCGCTTTCTGCCATCACCAAATCAAATTTGCGCCTCAAATGACGGGAAATTGCCCGTAACAGCTTTGGTTCATCATCAACCAATAAGACTTTTTTTGTCATTACCCCTCATCCTCCCGCAATTTTGCATGTGCCCGTTTGTTCAGCAGTTCCAGCCAAATTTCGAATTCATTTTCACTAACAAGATGTGAAATTGCATCCCAATCCAGCATATCTTTCAATTCTTTCTGCTGTTCTGCATCCCAATTCTCCCCCTTACAGAGAACCTGAGAAATATAAAGTGCCAGCATCGGTGATCTTTTCGTCAACTGTTCTGGCGGCAATGAATGATGATAACCGACAGCTTCGATAATCGGCAAGGCAAACCCCCATAAACCCAGCATATAGGCACCGATCTTTTGATGATTTGTGTTGAAGGTATCTTCCTCTGCCTCGATAAGTTCCCCATCTCCGTCATTCAGGCTTTTCATCGCCTCTTGATATTGGTCATGACTTGCCGTTTGTAAAAGAAGCGTTCCTAAATGCGACACCACACCTGCACAGGATGCCTGACCACATTCCTGTTTACTTAAATCCCAATATTCACAGATGTCGCGAGCCAACTGACCAATCACAAGGCAATTGTTGCTCAGGCGCTCAAGGCTCACGGCTTCCTCTTTTGTGCCCTGAAAAACACCGACAACACCCGCTGTTAAAATGACATCACGGATCGTGTCCATACCCAAAAGTTTCACGGCTTGCAAAGGTGTCGTTGCTTTAAACGGCAAAGAAAAGAAAGCCGAATTGGTCAAACGTAATGTCTGCGCCGTCAGGGCGATATCCCGACTAATCACCTCGGCGACACGTTCGATACTCGGTTCATCTTTTTCCAGTTCCACAATCAGTTCACGCACGATCGAGGGAATACTCGGCAATTTACGGATGCTATTGGAAAAATCACGCAAGTGTTCGTTACTGACATAGGCGCGCATATCGACTAAACGGGTAATCGCATTGGCAATATCTTCTGTACTACAGGGTTTCGCCAAATAGAAATGCGCTGGGCCAACCGTTTTCAGCACACTTTCCTCTTTGGTATAGCCAGACAGTATAATGCGATTGGTGTGAGGATAGGATTTGCGCACCGTTTCCAATAAGTCAGCACCATCCATTTCAGGCATCTGCATATCGCTGACAATAATATCGGCACGTTCTTCTTCCATCATACTTAGAGCTTCCTGCGCGCCACAGGCAAAACGCATATCCCATTCGTTGCGCATCTTACGCAAACTCCGTTTCAGGCCGCGTAAAACACCTGCCTCGTCATCGACAAAGAGAATTCTATGTTTGCGCTCATCACTCCTCATTTTCGACCTCCTGCGCTGCTGTCTCCTTTCCCCCTACTGGCAAAGAAATTTTAAAGGTTGTTCCCTTACCTTCTTCCGTTTCGAACCAAATACGTCCGCCATGTTTATTGACAATCACATCATGGGAAATAGATAGGCCCTGCCCTGTGCCCTTACCGACAATTTTGGTGGTGAAAAACGGATTAAAAACTTTGTCTCGAATTTTGGCGGGTATGCCGCTTCCTTCATCTTGAAATTCGATTTGAATTGTTTCACCACAATTTCGGGTTCGAACTGTAATGCCACGCAAATCGCTTTTTTTCTCAATTTTGTTGCGTTCTTCAATCGCATGCGCGGCATTGACGATCATATTGAGAAAAACTTGATTCAATTCTCCTGGCAAACACTGGATCTGTGGCAATCTCTCATCCAGTTCAAAGTCCAAATGTGCGACATATTTCCATTCATTTTTACACACCGTCGCCGTACTGGTCAGCGCACGATTAATATCACTCATCACCATTTCCTTTTGACCGGGATGTGAAAAATCTTTCATGGCACGCACAATCCGCGAGATTTGCTGTGTCCCGTCCACCGCATCAGAAATGGCATCTTCAACATCATCTGCCAACACATCAAAATCAAGGTCATCTTTGAGTTCCTGAATATCTTCCAGTAACTTTTGCGCTTTTTCATTATCCTGCGCCAACGGTAGAACCTGATCGAACAGACCGTGTAATTCGCTTAAATTTTCCCAGATATCTTTCAAGAACTTCAGATTGTCGCTGACATATTGGGTTGGCGTATTGATTTCATGTGCGATCCCGCCCGCCAGTTGCCCAACCGCTTCCATTTTTTGAGCCTGACGCAATTCATTTTCCAGACGTTCGCGCTCTTTTTCCTGCGCACGAGATTCCGTAATATTTTCCTTAATCGCAACATAGTTTACGATTTTATCAGAACGATTTCGAATAGGGATAATAATCACGCGCTCCCAAATTTCTTCGCCCGATTTCGTTTTGTTGTGCAACATGCCATGCCAGACACGCCCGGCAGAAATTGTCTTCCACAGTTTTGCATATTCTTCCGGCTTTGTTTCCCCTGACTGGAATATTCTGGGATTGGCTCCAATTACCTCTTCACGAGAAAAACCGCTGGATTTCAATAAGGCTTCGTTGACATAATAGATTGTACCTTCAACATCCGTTACCAAAATCGCTGCCGGGTTCTGTTCTATTGCCTGACTGAGAATACGTAATTCATCTTGCGTACGCCATCTGGATATAATACCCGACAGAGTGGAAGCGACGGAGTTCAGAAACTCAACTTCATCACCAGTTTGTTCGTGTCCTTGCTCCACATAAAGATTAAGGATCCCCAGAAGTCCCGTTGCGCAGGTAATCGGCACACAATAATGTCCCTGTGACAGCATATAATTACGATCACTTCCCCCTAACGCCTTTATCTTTTCACCAACATTTTCGCTTCCTAAAAAATCTGAAAAATTAATCGTTTTATATTTCTCGGCCATTGTCTCTGGCAGCCCCCTACAGGCCACAAGCTGAAACTGTTTTTGCTTATCTTCGGCAAGAAAAATTGTCCCGGTTTGCTTAAACCCACGACGACTATGTTGTAAAATACTATCAAGAACCCGCTGCAAAATCTCGTTTAATGGTAAATCATGTAGTGAAAGATCTAGGATCTGTGACAAAATAATTCGGTCAGCATGCGCTTTTTCGCGTTCCTGTTCGCTACGGACCTGATCTGTGATTTCTTTCCCCACACCGCGATATCCCATGAAACGCCCATCCGGTCCAAAGGCAGGTTTGCCACTGACCGAACAAAACTTTGTCGTCCCATCACTGGAAATAATTTCATAACGAAAATCAGTAAACGGAATATGTGCTTCGATAATATGTTGATGATCTATCCATTTTTGATCCCCTGCATCTGCGGCCAGTTTGCCGCGCTGCTTTCCTAAAAGAGATGATGCGGGAACATTCAGAACTTGTTCTAAGCGTTCTGAAAAAAAGCTGAAACAATGATTTTCATCGGTTTCCCAATACCAGTCAGAAGCTGCCTCTGTAAAATCACGGAATTTTTCACTGGCTTTCTCGTACTTTTCACGCGCATCAACCAGTTCGCTAACGTCCGTATAAGTTGTCACAAAACCACCGGAGGGAATAGGCACCCCTTTGACTTCAATTGTGATGCCGTGCGCTGTGGTTCGAATAAATTTATGCGGTTGAAACTGCAAGGCAAGTTGATAAATCTCTTCAACTTTCTCCTCTGCATCAACATTACCGTATTCGCCGCGCTCAGCATTAAATCGAATTAGATCTTTAAAATGGGGACGCCCTGCCAAAAGTTCGGCGGGTAAATCTAAAATCTTTAAAAATGCAGAATTATAAAACACCAAGAAGAGATCCTTGTCGAAAATACTGATCCCTTGTGACAAGGCATTGATACCATGACGAATTTCACTCGGAAACTCATCAAATATCTCTAAAAGATCAACTTTCGCCATCAAATCATCTCCTATCCCGGCATTCTTATTAATTCCATTTTGTAGGTACACTTACGTGTTCTCTTTTAAATTCAAACTTTCCAAAAAATCAGTTGTGATTTGAATGCCTTTTTCTTCTAAAAAGTTCACGTCAATCCCGCGCATCAAAGACACTTCATCGATGGTCGAGCGCCCGGCCATCTTGCTAAAATGTTGCGCCATATGAAGCGTGCACAAAACAGGATGTTCGCCCCCACCAGCCAAATCCGGACGGTGGTGATATGCAACGGCTTCACATAAATTCAACGGAAAGCCCCATAGTCCGAGAAGATAAGCGCCGATGACCCCGTGATCTGCTCCGATCTGTTCTCTCTCAAAATAATCAATTGTTTGATCCGGATTTTGCTCGCATTGCTTTATGGCTTCTTCAAATTCATGCGACCAAGTGGCAGAGACAATCAACGTTCCGATATGACACAAACTTCCTGCTGAAATTGCCAAATCTATCTCCGGTTTGCTTAAATTGAGCTTTTTTGCAATACGTCCCGCCATCAAAGCCATTTCCAGACTATTGTTGCTCAAACGCTCCAGCACCAAACAGTCCGAAACCAGGTCTTTTAAAGTCGTAAAAAAACCATTGAGCAAGGTCATACTGCGCAAAGTGTTCATGCCAATCATACTGACGGCTGTTTCCAAATTGTTCACTTTTTGAGGTAAGCCGAAGAAAGCAGAATTACAAACTTTAAAAACCTGCGCCTTTAAACCGATATCTTTTTCCAAAATCTGTGCAATTGAACGGTTGGTCGACATCGGATTTTCCAACTCGGTCAACAGATCTTGGTATATTTCCGGTAAGGATGGCAGGTTTTTCTTACCCGTAATCAGTTTACGTGCAGGAGTTTCACCGATGCAATCACGCAACCGTAATATACGTTTTATCGTTTCTTCCAGATCATCAAAATCACAGGGTTTAGCGAGATATTGATGGGCCGGGCCAATAACCTTGAGAATAACTTCATCTTTTGCATAACCGGATAAGACAACACGTGCCGTATCGGGTGATATATTACGCACACGTTCCAGCAATTGCGCGCCATCCATAATGGGCATGCGCATATCACTGACAATAATATCAACATGTTGTTCTTTAAAAATCTCTAATGCTTCGCCACCACTGGACGCAAAACTCATATTCCATGCGTGTCGGTTACTCCGCATTCCCCTTTTTAGCCCGAGCAGAATATTTTCTTCATCATCAACAAACAGTATATGTGGTTTATGTGTCATATTTTTCTCGATCGTTAGCCTTATTTATTATTATATTTCAGAATAGAACTTCCTTCCGCTACCCTGCTTGAGTGACATTCGCTAACCCACCCCAAGATTAAAGCAGATAGATTGAACTCCCTGACATTTGAACCAACACCCTTTCTGTATCTTTCAAATTCAGCGTAAAGATTATTTGTGCCTTCATGCTATAACCTGGAAATGTATAATAAGACAAAATAAACACTTTTTAATAGTTTATTTTAAAACACATTCTCTTTTCAGGTTCACACCCACAAAAATACCAGAATGCTTAAGTGTACAAAACATGAAGCAAATCACCCCATAGTTAACGGATTTCTCTTACTTTCCTCCCCGTGTCCTACTCGCCTCGTTCAGGGTGATCATCGTAACAATTATCGCCCAACAGGTTTGCGATATGGCGAATCCCCAGTAAGGCCGCATATTCTAACGGCAATTCATCTGTATGCAGCAAGCCGTGTTGACGCATCTTATGGACAACAATTTCAAGAACCTGATCATATAAAGTTGAGATCTGTGATAACGATTTCTGGCGGGCGTGAGTAACGGCCTTAACCAAGCTGACAGGATCACAAGGTTTAGCCAAATATTGATACGGAACACTGAGTTGACGCTCCACACCTTCGCGTGATGCCTCCCCCGTTAAAATAATGATTGCAGGGGCATTGGGCATGCATCCCAAAAGGTTGGCAACTAAACTGCCACCTATTCTCGGCATCTCCAGATCTGTAACCAGTACATCATATGGTGCATATTCAAAATATTTCAAAGCGGCTTCTGCAGAACTTTCAAACCGCATCTCCCATACAGACTGAAACGGAGACAGGCGTCGTTTTAATGCAGCAAGAAAGGCAACATCATCATCGACAAATAAGATTTTCATTTTTTCGTGCATGCTAAATCCCTCACACAAGAACCAATACCGTAAATTCTGCTTCTTTTTTTCAACCAACCCTATCCCCATATGGGGACAAACCTGTAAAAATGAGATACACTTCTTATATAAGGTTAAGCTTACAATGCCTTTTGAGGGGGTAATGCCACTGATGAGCGAAAAGCCACGTATTCTGTTTGTGGACGATGAACCACTTTTGCTGGAAGCCTTACAACGCGCTTATTTTCGACACAAACGTACTGAATGGGATATGTTTTTTGAAAATAGCCCGCAAAAAGCAATTGAACTTCAAAAAGCGCATCCTTTTCACGTTGTCGTAACCGATTTTCACATGCCCGATATCAATGGCCTGGAATTAGCCAAAAACATTCAAACCAGTGACGACAGCACACAAATTGTTATGCTGACGGGGGCCGCTGATCTTGATACAGCGGTCAATGCTATCAATTCCACACGGATTTACAGGTTCTATACCAAACCTTGCGAACCCGAAGTCCTCGAACAAGGGATCGAAGACTGCCTGCTGCGTCATTCACAAAAGAAACAAAGCCGAAATCCACCATCACAAGCAGGCTATGATATCCTCAACCGTCTGCCAATCGGCGTTATCGTCTGCGATACAAATGCGCATGTCATTCATATGAACCAATTTGCCGCTGAGATATGTGCAACCCGTCAGGTTTTCAGCATTGATACCAGCAACAGATTGCGCGCAACCCTCGCGGTTTACAGGGATGAACTCAACGCCTGTATCCAGACAGATCTTCCTCAGGATCGCGCCATGTCGCTCAGCCGAAAAGGCTCAGACACGTCTGTTTGTGTCATTATTTCCAACCTTAAAGAAGGTCAAAATGACCGGGTAATGTTATTAATTTCCGACCCGGATCGTCATATGGCCCCCAGTATAGACATTCTACAGTCTATCTACGATCTTCCCCCGTCAGAAGCACGACTTTTGCAGCATATTGTTCAAGGATACAGCCTGCTGGAAGCTGCCGATAAAATGGGGATTACCGAAAGTTCTGCGCGAACATATCTGAAACGTATTTTCTCTAAAACCAATACCAGAGGGCAACCGGAATTAATCCGCTCGGTTTTACTCACCCCCACCCTTCATCAGCAAGAAAGCCGACTTTTTAATTAACCTCGGAAATAATCATCCCAGTCATATTCCTTGCAATTTTGATATTCTTCCACATCTTTATCATCCGTCCATCCCACGTTGCGACTAAATTCTGTGGACGATACAAAAGTTGCATGATTATCAACGACAGGGGCAAACGCCTGTGCAACTGATTCTGGTAACCACATTTTAACCTGTGCCGGTAAATCGCTGAAGCCAAGCTGTCCACGCATTAACAACACCTTACACAAATCAATCAATGCGCTTTGTAGTTCCTGTGTTGTCACCTGTTCATTATCTGCTTTGCGCCCGATAAGATAAGCATTTTCAATCGTATCGATTAAAAGTTTGGTTGGACAGGGTTTTGCCAGATAAAAATGATCTGACCCGACCAAACGAAAGGCCGTTGCCTGATTACATTGTCCGGACAATACGATGCGGGAAACATCAGGATATTTTGCCTGAACTTCAGCCAGTAACTGTTCCCCGCTCATCTGTGGCATTTGCATGTCCGACACGACAACATCAATCTGTTGTTTCGACATAATATCCAACGCTTCCTGCCCGCTACTCGCAAAATTCATCTGCCATTGCGACTTCATATTACGCAAACAACGCTTAATGGCACGCAAGACATTTTCCTCATCATCAACAAACAAAACCTTTATCACGTCGGTCTCCCAATCTAACTGCCTATTGCTTGCAAGGTATTCTTATGATGAATGACGTTCCCTTGCCCTCTTTTGTATTTACCTTAATTGTTCCCTTATGTTTCTGAACAATAATGTCATTGACGATCGCAAGTCCCTGTCCAGTTCCTTTGCCGACTTCTTTCGTCGTGAAAAAAGGGTTGAAAATATTTTTCACAACATCTTGCGACATGCCACATCCCGTATCGGAAATTTCAATTTCAACTTGATCCGCCAGTTTTCGCGTCACAATACGAATTTCACCCATTGTCTCATGCCCTTTTGCCTCAATGGCATGAGCTGCATTGACGATCATGTTCAAGAACACCTGATTCATGCCGCCCGGAATACAAGGGACCAAACCAATATGTTCATCAAAATCAGTCACAACAGTTGCAATATTCTTCCACTCATTTCGGGATACAGTCAAGGTTGTATCAATAGATGCATTAATATCGAAAGGTTTCTTTTCTGATGTACCCGGATGTGAAAAATTTTTCATGGCGAGTACAATATGTGAAACCTGTGCGATACCTTGCGCCGATTGTTTTAATGCCTGAGGAACTTCTTCGCACAAATATTCAAGATCATACGCCTCTATCAAGTGATCTATTTCTTGTGTATAATTCAGATACTGTCCGTCTTGCTCACAGGCCTTTTTTAACTCCAATGCCTTGTTCAATATCTCTGAAATTTCCTCATTGCATTCACTGAGAAAATGCAGATTGTCGCCAATATACTGGGCAGGCGTATTGATTTCATGCGCAATCCCACCGGCCAATTGCCCGACAGCCTCCCATTTTGCAGCATTTGCCAATTCTTCCTGCATGGCTTCACGTTCTTTTTGCAGTCGTTTCTTATTTGAAATATTACGTATGAGATGCAGGAGAAAAAATTCATCATCATGTTGAAAGGTACTGATTTTGACTTCCGCAGGTAAAAAACTCCCATCAACTGTTCGAAAATTAAATTCTTTGATTTCATCACGTTCATCAGCAGCAACCGACATACAGAGCGCCTGATAATCCGTAATTTGGCTATCTTCAACAAATTCAAAAACAGAACGTCCGATCAACCCCGCATATGGGATCCCCCACATGGCAACACAAGATTTATTCGCATCCAGAATTTCCATTTTCTGATTTGTTGCAACAACACTGTCTTTGATGGAATTCATAATCGCGTTGACGCGAGAAGATTTGTTTTTCGCTTTCTGAATGGAAACCAACAGGTTCTGATTGACCTGAAACAATTCCAAAGCCTTGCTTTCCAACAATTGTTCTGCTTGTTCGCGCGCACGAACCTCGCGTGACAAACGTTTTCGTAATGTTGCTATTTTTTTGTCTTTATCATCGTCACGCACACACATACTCCCCTATTTCGTTAACCGGAACAGAGCTTTACTTCCTTTTTCCACCGGGAAATCTTCACGCGACAGCTCAACCCCTTCCCCAAAATGCACAATTGCCCCCCGTAACAAACCTTCAGCGAGATCGGCAAAGGGGCGTTGCGAGCGATATACCATTTCCAGTACATTTTCAGCAGGATGGGCATATTGAAATGAGGGTAATTCTGCTTCCGGATAAAGCTTTTGCACTTCAACATGGATCGTATTTTCAATAGACCCCAGAAAGGAAAACAAATCTTTTTTTCCTTCAAGAAAAAGGGGGTATTTTAAGCTAAGCTGTTTGAATAAATATTCACCGAATGTCTTTTGCAAGTCAGCCGGTGGTGTTCCACTTATCTTGCTCAGCACATTAATCAAACTGACCATTTCACGGAAACAATAGGTTCCAACCCCGGTATAGACACCTTCAGATTCAAGGTCGGCTTGTTCGATAAGGTCTTCCACCATATCTTCCCCCCAAACCTCGTTCACCATATTTGTGAATTGAATAAAGACAATACCTTTCATCTGAGTCCCCTATTTTCTGTTATAACTTGATTATGGGCTTTTCAGGAAAATTTGCCATCCCCATATGGTGACACCCGCTCCGTATCATATAATTTTCGGCAAAATAATTTCAAACGAGGCCCCGCCCATATCGCTATCACCGACTTTTAACTCCCCGCCATGTTTACTGACGATAATATCACGGCTAATGGCTAGCCCCTGCCCGGTTCCCTTGCCGACTTCTTTGGTCGTAAAGAAGGGATCAAACACCCGCTGCTTAATGGCATTGGGCACGCCTGTCCCATTATCTTCAATAATCAAGACGACCTGTCCATCGCGTTCAAGCGTGCGCAACGCAATAACACCGTCATTCTGACCCGCAGCCGCAATGGCATGGGCAGAATTCACAACCATGTTTAAAACAACCTGATTCAATTCCCCTTCCAAACCAAGAACAGCTGGTAAATCCGGGTTCAAATCCAGTTCCAATTGAGCAACTGTTTTCCATTCATTCTTACAGACGGCGCAGGATCGTTCAACCACACGATTTAAGTCCACATTGGATTTTTCGGCAGAAGACGGATGCGCGAATTCCTTCATCGCCATAACAATATGTGATACCTGTTTCACACCTGCCAACGACTGCTCAACCGCCAAGGGCAATTCCTCACGGATAAATTCAATATCGGCATTTTCATAAGTCTTCGCACATTTTTCCACCAACGCACTCAATGCAGGCTGTGTTGCGGCCTCTTTTTCCAGTTCAAGATACCCGTCCAACGTTTCGACCAAATCCTGAACAGCCTCCCCCATAAAGCGGATATTATCGCCGATATATTGGATCGGTGTATTGATTTCGTGCGCGATACCACCTGCCAATGTGCCAATTGATTCCATTTTCTGGCTTTGCAGCAACTCGCGTTCCAACTGACGGTTCTTTTCTTCCGTTTGCATAACCTGTGTAATATCCGTATCCACCCACACATTACCACCTGCAGAAAGTGGGAAACGACTATGCATAATGTAACGTCCGTCCTCCAGTTTGCTGACCGGTGTTTCACCTTCCTTAACGTTTGAGGAACAAGCCGGAAACCCTTGAGGGAAAATTTTGATCGCATCGCATAAATCCTTACCAATATGAACGTTTTTGATCACATCAGGTGTTAGATTATACATTTCAACAAACGCACGGTTCATCAAAACAACGTTACGATCTACATCATTAATCCAGACTCCTTGGGATACGCTTTCCATCGCATCTTGCAAAATTGATTCTGCACGTGCACGCTTGTCTTCTGCACGTTGCCTCGCGTGTTCAAGATCAGCCGCATAACCAGCCAGTGCTTTTGACATTTCATTAAAACTGGATGCGGTGTCTGCCAATTCATCCCGGCCTTTGATCTTTATAACATGACCAAAATCACCTTGCGCCACCCGGCGGGCGCCATTTTGTAACAGGGCAAGTTGGCGTGTTAAAATACCACCCAATAAAAATCCGAAAATCCCCACCAGAACAATTTCAATCAATGCCACACTCAGCATATGACGCTGTGCATCGGCAATCGTATCTTCCAAGGCCGCAATATCTAATCCCAGTTCGATCCGACCAAAGACTTGACCACCCACCACAACATCCTGTGCGATATCATAGGTTTTATCATCCCGTGCCGTATTGACAGACATATCCTCAATAAAATTTCGCTCTAAGGCAGCCACATCTCCACTTTGTGAAATAACATTCCCTCCCCCCAAGGCTGCATTACGTACCCGAATATAAGTCACCCCCGGATTTTGCATGGCTTTTTCAACCATTTCATCCAACGTTGCCAAATCCATCGAGACAATCGCGTCTGTTGTCATGGTCGAAAATAAACGGGCCGAAGTTTGCGCACGTTCCACCAATTGATTTTCATTGGATTCACGCAGATAATTCAATCCACTAAGAACCAAGATGGACAAGAGAACCATTTCAATAAGCGCAATGCCGAAAATGGTTTTTAATCGAAACGACATTTCACCGTCCCCTGTTGAACGATTTCTGTTTCATCCTGACTTAAGTCGAGTTTGCGCACATCATTCCAGTCGGCATCACTCGCTGTGACAAGTCCCTTCATCCCGATGGATTTCATCAAATCAGGTTTATGTTCAGCAATATGCAGCATCGCGTTTTGAATTTTACTGAGATACACTTCCGACACTGCACCATTAACGGCAAATGCGTGCGGCGTGTATGCACCTGTTGTATAAATCACCTGCAACTGGTCACGCATGGTCTGGGGAATACTGTTGAAAGTTCGTTGTACACCCCCACCTGCCGCAAAATGGCCTGCAATCACAGACTTATACACGCTGTCATGGGATTTGACGTAGACGGGTTCAATCTTCAAGCCCTCCGCCTTCATTTCCGCACGTGGTAAAACGCTGGCACCAAAAGCCGCAGGTGAAGGAAAGGCAACTTTTTGCTTGTCCAGCCCGGTAAGCGAAGTAACTTCGCTGCCCTTTTTCACAACAATCAAGCCTTTCAACTTTTTCTCGGATTGATGCGCAAATGCACGATAACCGGATTTCTTACTAAAAACCGTGTAGTGATAGGGGTTCATATAGGCAATATCATATGCCCCCTGTGCCAGACATTGTTCAAATGTCGGAATATCTTTCATTGTCGCAAACCGAATATCCAGCCCCGTTTGCGTTGATAATTCCTGCATGACTGGCACCCACATTTTTGCCAACCGACTGGCGGCCTGTTGCGGCACAATCCCGAAATACAACGTTTCAGCACGTGCACTTTCTATCGGCGCCACAGTAAAAGCAACCACACCCAACACGGTTATTTGACAAAATCTAGTCATCTTCATTTTCTTGCCTCCAATCCAATGTAAAAAAGATCATGGCTGAAAACTGAACATGACAATATCCCCATATAGGGACATGTAAAAAAGGGGAATAGAACATTCCCCTTTTCTTGAGAAATTTTAATCTGCTCTACAGTACTTTAATTTCCGCGACAAAGTCGGTCACAGTTCGGCTCAGTTGGTCAGATTCGCCGTTTAGTTCCTCTGCGACTTGGTTCATAGAATGGGCTGCCTGCTCGCTTTCATCTGCGGCTTGGCTGACTTTGTGAATACTACTGGACACCATATTGGTGCCCTGTGCAGCTTCATCGACATTACGCGCAATTTCTGCTGTGGCGGCTTGTTGTTCTTCCACAGCTGCCGCAATCGCGGATGAAATTTCGTCCATTGTTGAAATCGTTCTAGAAATTCCGGCAATGGCCTCTGCCGCCGCATGGGTTGACGACTGAACCATTGTGATTTGTTCTTCAATCTGATGGGTTGCTTTTGCCGTTTGTGTTGCCAGGTTTTTAACTTCCGAAGCAACCACCGCAAACCCTTTGCCGGCATCTCCTGCCCGGGCGGCCTCAATCGTCGCATTTAATGCCAGCAGATTTGTCTGTTCAGCAATATCCCCGATAATTTTGAGAACTTCACCAATTTTTGTCGCCTGTTCTGCCAAATTTTGAACTTTTTGATTGGTCTGTTGCGCTTCTTCAACCGCATCGCTCGAAATCTGTGTAGATTGCGCAACCTGTTCCCCAATTTCTTTAATCGATGCTGCCAATTCTTCTGAGGCAGAGGCAACCGTTTGCACATTTGTAGAAGCTTCAGATGCAGCCGAGGCCACCGTATCTGATTCTTCATTCACATGGCCAGCAGCATTTGTAACTGTACCAGCCGCCGCCGACATTTGCGTAATGGAGGATTGGAAACGATCCAAAACAGCGGCCACCCCTTCTTCAAAACACTGTGTTGCCTGCGTAATTTTAGCCGCACGGTCCACTTGGCGTTGTTGTTCTTCCGCTTGAAGGCGTTGCAATTCCTCACCTTCAACCAGCTTCGCCTGAAAATGTTCAACCGCTTTACACATATTGCCGATTTCGTTGGAACGCTCCGTATTGGGGATTTCAATATTTCGAACCCCTTCGGTCAAATCTCCCATAATACCCGCAACCTGCGAGATGGGACGTACAATCCCTTTTGCGATCAATACACCGCACACCAACATCAAAATGGATCCAACCAATTGCAAGGTAATCAATGTTGTTTCTGTACGTCCCGCTGTATTCACAGCCTCTTCAGAACTTTGTTTAAAATCCGCAAACGTGTGGGCGACCAATTTTTCCATCAGCGGTTCGGCTTCGGCAAATGTTGTACTTAAATTCGTAATTTCTTCGTTAACGGCTAATCTTTTGTTTGCATAGGATTTGAAATCGGCAACATAGGCATCCATTTTTTTCAAAATATCAGGCCGGGCCGTCTCTGGTATCGCAGAGATCGTCAACGCATCCCGAAATTCAGATAATCTTTCATCCATTCGCCCAATATATTTATCTGCTAAACGCATAATAAAATCTTTTTCATGCCTGCGCATCATCAACATGAGGACACTCAATTTGTCTTCGCTGTATTCTTTTAAAGTGGACTCCACATTATGTACGGACGCCCGCAAACTTCCCTGAAGGCCGTCTTTTTCCGTCAACCCCAAAACCTGCCAAGACTCTGCCACCCTTTGAAACTGCTGTTCATAGGCTTCAAGTTTGACAACCAGCTTTTCTGCCAAATCTATGTTTTGCGGTTCATCCTGATGAAAGATTTTTAAGCGCGCAATAAGTTCTCTGGCCGTTGCAACGGTTGTATCATGGTTTGCGATATATTTTTCATTCAACCGGATTAAAAAATCTTTTTCATTTCGTCGCGCATTGAGAAACATATATTTGAGATCGTTTGCGTCTTGCAATGCCGTCGCCGCCTGATTTTGCTGGTCTTGTAAATCGACGATTTTGCTCAAATTCACCGCAATTAAGATTGCGGAAATAACAAAGCCCACAACACCGATTAGCGTAATTAAATTAATTTGAATAGATAGTCTTGCGTTCCTAAACATGTGGGCGCTCCTCGATGATGTATCTTTCACTTCCTCATAATACATAATCAAAGGATAATTTATAACAATAAAAAATAAACCATAAGGCGAGCGTCAAATAATCATAACTCTGCGCATACAATTACACGCACCCAGAGCCACCATTAATTATAGTGTTTTTTAATGCCTCAGGCTGGAAGGGGACATACCGTAGACCCGCTTAAATGCGGTTGAAAAATTAGCAGGGCTGTTATAACCCGCCATATAGGCAGCTTGTGCAATCGTCGCCCCTTCCTGCACCATCGCTGTTTTAGCGATTTCCAAACGCCGTTCACGAATATAATCCATAACCGTCATGTCGTAAGTTGTCTTAAACATACGTTGCATACTGTTCACCGCCATGCCCATCGCACGTGAAATATGCAAAAGCGTCAGGTCTTCCCTTAAGTGTTCTTCGATATAATCTCGAATGCTTTGTGCCTTTGAGGCAACCTCGACGGTGTCCACAATATGACTTTGTGTCACCATACTTTCCAATGCTTCACTGACAATTTCCAATGCACGACTTTCCGTATGAAATTGATCCAGCAAAGCAAAACGACAGGACGGTTGAACAATTTGTTCCGCCAAGGCAATCGCCCTTTTAGACGGTTGCCATTCATGGATTTGAAGGGGAGCCGTCAACAGTTGACGTACATAAAGGCTTAAGGGGTCGTCATTCTGTTTTTGTCCTGCTAATTGCCTCAGCAACCCGTCACGTGGCAGGCTAATATTCACTTTGCGCACATAGGTATCTTTTTTAATTGAACGCGTCCACAGCATTGGCTCATTCATAGACCACAAATATCCTGTGGGACGGGAATTGGCCTCCAAAACAAAGGAGGTTCCCCCCATCGTTCCTTCAATTCGTCCTTTTAAGATAACAGAAAAGGTGACAGCCGGTTGCAGATATGCCTTGGCGGTATAATCGCGAACCTCTTCAGAATCCGTTGCATGAACATTTAAACGTGAACAACAGTCCCGGCTATTGATCCGCCCCTTTAGAATTGTATGGTTTTGTGCAGAAGGTTCAGGAACATTTTTCATCTTTACACGACTCTCGCCCGCTAAAGCGAACAGGTTTGTTTCTTTAATTGCATCCCGATAAACAAGCCCTTTGCGTCTTTTGGTTTCCTTTATCGTTTTATGCGCCATGTCCGCATCCCTTATTCCATCACTTTTATTCATAATTTTTGCAAATAATAACAAATTGCATTTTTTGCAAACAAGTCTGGTGTTCTTGCAAACATATCCTGACTCGCCTCCGTATGCATCAGTTGATATTAACAATCATTCTTAACTTTTTAAAGATTTTAATTTCCGAGGATGACGATGTCACAAAAACTATCGGATGCCCCCACCAAGGCACACACATTCAAAAATGCCCTTCTGGCGGGCTGCGCAGCAATCGTTTTAAGCGGTGCGGCACAGGCACAAGACGTGAAAAAAGACGAAGAAAACGCGATCATCCTTGCACCAATTTCCATTGACGCCAAAGCCGATGTTATTACCGGCGGCGTACAGGTCGATGCTGATGACCTAGAACGCATTGATCCCGTGGATATGAAAGATGTCTTTCGTCAGGAACCCGGTGTTCATGTTGGTGCCCCGGTTTCCATCGCACAAAAAGTCTACGTCAACGGGATTGAAGATACCAATCTGGCAGTTGATATCGACGGTGCCCGTCAAGCCAATAAAACCTACCACCATATCGGCACCACGATTATGGATCCGGGTTTGTTGAAAAGCATCAAGGTTGAAACCGGTGTTGCCCCGGCTGATGCCGGACCGGCTGCGCTTGGCGGGAGTATGAGCGTCGAAACAAAAGACGGTCGCGATTTAGTCACACCGGGCGAAATTTTCGGCGGTTTTGGCAAAATTGCCTACAACACCAACACAAAAGGATTCAGCGAAGATTTGGCCCTTGGCGCACGTTACGACAATGTGGATGTCATGTTCTATGGCTCCAACGCCGGGGGGCAAGCCTATAAAGATGGTGACGGCAATAAAGTAAAAGGTACCTCGCCAGAAGCCTACAACGGTTTATTCAAAATCGGGGCTACAGGTTCCACCGGATATCGCCTGAAATTCAGCGCCAATTACATGGAAGACGACGGCATTCGATCTGCCCGACCCAACTTTGTTGTGTCTACACAACTCCCATCACATACCATGTATGACCGCACAAACGTGACGTTGGCATTCGGGGATGAAACCCCCAGTGACATGTGGGACCCCAAAGCAAGCCTGAGCTATACCAAAGCTGACTTAACCGATCATCGTCAAAATTCCATCACCATCGTCGCGCATGTGGAAACCTTAAACGGTAAGCTGTCCAACACCTTTACCACGGATATGGGTAAAATCACCACAGGTGTAGATTTCTATAACGACAAAGGCACTGGCGGCTATAACGCCCCCGGTTTTTATACAGAAGAAAACCTCAATATCGGTGGGTTTGCGCAAGCCCGTCTTGATCTGACAGACCGTTTGAGAACCTCCGTTGGGGGGCGTTACGATTTTGCCCGACTGGAAGGCAATGATGGGACCAAAGTCACCGATAGCGGTCTCAGTGCCAATGCCAATATCGAATATGATATCACCTCGCAAATCATGGGGTACGGTGGTCTCAGCACTGTTTTTGGTGGTCTCCCAATTGCAGAAGCGGGTACACAAACCAATGTCAGCCGCTATAACGATATTGAATCTGCCCGTGCACGCAATTACAAAATCGGTGCGGTTTATGAAATCGATCAGTTCAGTGTGGACGGCAACTGGTTCTGGACCGAAATCAATAACGCCCCGATTTTAGGCGACCCGAGTTTCCGTCATACACATCACGACATCAATTCACGCGGGTTTAATATCAGCGGTAAATATAATTATGGTGACGGCTTCGTCAAAGCGGGCTTCTCGCGTTCCACGGTTCGCGTAGACTCTGATATCCCCAGCACAACAGCCGACAGTTACACCGGTACTTTGATGGGCGACATGATGAACCTTGAAGTCACCCACACCTTACCCGAATACGGCGTACGTCTGGGCACCACCAATGAATACGCTTTTTCAAACGATGATATTCGCGTGCAAACAGGTAAATCCCTGCCCAGTTATCTGGTTTCCAATGTCTACGGGGAATGGATGCCCGAAGATGTCACTGGCCTGACCCTGCGACTGGATGTGAAAAACCTGTTTGATGCCACTTATGCCGACCGGGCGAATGCGGCCTATGACCACGCAGCTGCCTTTGTCTACGAACTCAACGATCCCGGTCGTTCCGTTATTCTTACCGCCAAGCTCGATTTTTAGGAGGAACGCAACAATAGACACCGTTTGCTCAGTGTGTCGATAAGGGGATGGGTGGCTTGATTAACAGGCCGCCCATTTCCTGCGTTTAAAAACATGATCAAAATATTCTTGTCACTTTTAACGGCCCTTTGCCTTTTCAGCGCAACATTACACGCCAAAGACACAATTACTTTAAAAGACTTAGCAGGGCGTGACGTCACCGTTTCCGTCCCTGTGGATCATCTTATCCTCGGTGAGGGCCGCTTCCTTGCCACCTTGGGGATTTTAGATCGCGACAACCCGGTAAAACGCGTTGTCGGCATGATGGGAGAGTTTGAAAAACTGGACCCCGCCGGTTTTGCCGAATATGTCCGCCATTACCCGCAAATTGCAGATATTCCAAAAATCGGTGGTAATGGCGAGGCCACGTTCAGTGCCGAAAAAGCCTTTAGCGTCAAACCCGATGTCGCCCTATTCGGTATGGGTAGCGGGCATGGCCCAAACGATAAAAGCGCAACAGTTATCAAACAGCTTGAAGCCGCTGGTATTCCCGTTGTCGTTCTGGATTTTCGAATGAAACCGCTGGAAAACACTCCCAAAAGCGTTGAAATACTGGGTACTCTTTTAGGGAAGGAACAACAGGCAGCGCAATTTTTGTCCTTTTACCGCACTCACCTGAATAACATCCAGCAGCGTCTGGAAGGTGTGGAAAAACGCCCTTCCGTTTTTATCGAGGCCCATGCGGGCATGCTGCCGCAATGTTGCCGCGCCTTTGGTCGCAAAATGATGGGGCGTTTCATTGAATGGGCAGGCGGCACCAACGCCTTTGGTGACATGATCCCCGGTGCCGTTGCACAAGTGAATATGGAACAACTTCTCACAACCCAGCCCGATGTTTATATCGCCACCGCTGTTGGGTCCCAAATGAATATGGAAAACGCCCCCGGCCTGATTGCACTGGGTGCAGGGACCGGTGAAGAAGCCGCCCAAAAAACATTTGAACAGGCCTTGAAACGTGATGTGATTTCCCGGTTAAGCGCCGTGCAAAATGGAAAAGCCTATAGCATTTGGCACCATTTCTACAACACGCCGATGAATGTGGTTGCCGTTGAAGCAATGGCAAAATGGCTGCATCCGAACTTATTTGAAGACCTTGACCCGAACAAAACATTGAAAACCTATTTCGATCATTTTCAGGCGGTGCCCTTAAATGGCGTTTACTGGATCAGCCAAAAGACCAAAGGTCAAATGTAATGTCATATCTAAATGCCCTCTGTGCACCCAACGGTTCCTTGGCCCGTGAATATCAGCGCCTGACCCTGCAACGCCTGTACTGGCTTATTCTTCTTGCGATCATTTTAATCGCAACCGTATTGTTTAATGTTGCCAGTGGGCCAGCCAATTTATCCGTCACAAAGATTTTAGCCTCCCTCCTTGATCCTACGGTTCTCAGCAAGAATGAATCCCTGATTATCTGGCAAATCCGCCTGCCTTATGCCCTTATGTCCGTTGTGGTTGGGGCGTGTCTCGGGCTTGCCGGAGCGGAACTGCAAACTGTTTTAAACAATCCATTAGCCAGTCCTTCAACGTTGGGCATTATGTATGCCGCCACACTGGGGGCTTCCGTCGCCATCGTTTTTAATCTGGTCCCCTTCGGCATACCTGAAAATTATGCGGTTCCCGTCTTTGCCTTTGCCGGTGCAATCGCCGCTGTGCTTGCCATTCAGTATGTCTCCAAACAATTCGGCGCAGGGCTTGACACCGTGATCTTGTTTGGAATTGCGATGGTATTTGCGCTGCAAGCTCTGATTTCCTTAATTCAGTTTGTTGCTGACAGCAATAGTTTGCAACAAATCGTCTTCTGGACAATGGGATCATTGGCACGTGCCACTTGGGAAAAAGTCGGGATTGTCACCGCCATTTTTGGTCTTTGCCTGCCCTTTTCCATTCGTCATATGTGGAAAATGACCGCCCTTCGCGGTGGAGAAGATTACGCCAAAAGCTTCGGGATCTCCGTTGAACGCATGCGCTTGGGTGTTTTGTTCCGCATCAGTATTTTAAGTGCCGCTGCGGTGGCCTTTTGCGGTGTGATCGGTTTTGTCGGCCTTGTCGGCCCCCATATCGCACGCCTTGCCTTTGGGGAAGATCATCGTTTTTACCTTCCCGGTGCGGCATTGGCGGGCGGTTTTATCCTTGCAGGTGCCTCAGTTCTCAGTAAATCCATTGTACCCGGTATCCTCATTCCCGATGGGATTGTGACAGCCCTGATCGGCATTCCCTTATTCCTTGGCCTGTTAATCAAACAAAAAAGGAGAGGCGCATGACCACACTCAGCATACAAAACCTGACCCTTTCCTATGGGGCAAAACAAATCCTATCCGGTATCCATCTGGACGGGATCAAGCCCGGTTCTCTGGTTGGTGTTCTGGGGCCAAACGGGGTTGGGAAATCAACATTTGTCCGCGCCATTGCAGGTCTAGGGCAATATCAGGGCAATATCCTGTTAAACGGTGAAAATATTGAAGACCTTCCCCAGATCACACGTAGTGGTCTGGTTGGATATTTGCCGCAAACCTTGCCCCAAGGCACCACCTTGCTGGCTTATGAGGCCATCTTAAGTGCTTGCCGGGCGGTTCGCCCTGATCTCAGCACCATCCAAGTCGATGCCTTGATCGAAGAAATTTTCGATATTCTGGAAATCCGCCATCTCGCCTTTTCCCCAATGAACAAATTATCGGGCGGGCAGCGCCAAATGGTCGGACTGGCACAGATCATTGTTAGAAAGCCAAGCCTGTTGCTGTTGGATGAACCCACCAGCGCCTTGGACCTTCGCTGGCAACTTGGTGTTTTTAATGTTGTGAGGTCCCTGCTGAAACAACGTGACGGGATTTGTTTAATGCCCATTCACGACATCAATCTGGCTTTGCGCCATTGCGACCAGATCGCCTTATTCGCCAAAGGTGGACTTCTCGCATTTGGCCCCCCGAAAGACGCCATGACAGCCGAAAACCTGCGTCTCGCCTATCGGGTTGACGGACGTGTCGAATATTGCAGCAACGGCAATCCCTTTGTCCTTGCAGAAACCCCTCTTCCCTTTGAAAAAATGGAACAATCCGCATGAGGAAAAAAATGACCGCACGACAAATGAGTATTCCCACCGAACATGCCAGTAAATACCTGCAACAACTTTGTAAACACTTCGCCCATAAGGTTGAGGCATCTTTCGATGCGTATAGCGGTTTTGCCGCTCTCCCTCCCGGCCCCTGCACCATGACGGCAAATGACAATGTTTTGCGTATTCATTGCCGGGCACAGGACGAAGAAGGTTTGCGGATAATGGAAAGCATTATTGAAACCCATCTCGTTAAATTTGCATGGCGAGAAGACATCAAAATGCAATGGCAAGACTGTCCCCACACCAACATCACAAAGGAAGTTTCCCATGATTGAACCAGAAACATCCCCTATCCAACAACTGCTGGAAACCATGAACGTCGGTGGACCGGTTGTTTATCTGCTCTGTGCACTTTCGGTTGTAGTGCTCAGCGTTACTTTTGTAAAACTGATGCAGTTTCATATGCTCGGCGTCTTTCGAAACAAGCTTGCCAAACAAGCCGTCAAACAGTTTCGTAACGGCAAAAGCCAAGCTGCCCTTGGGCTCTGCATGGGATGTAAAAGCATCCGCTGTCAAGTTGTCGCCAAAGCCATACGCGGACAAATGCATCCACACATCAATAAAGAACAGGCCCGCGAAGAGGTTTTGCGCGATGCAGTTGACCGGTTGGAAAGCCTATCTTCTCATCTACGTATCCTCGAAGTGATTGCCGCCCTTGCTCCTTTGCTTGGCCTGTTTGGGACTGTTTTGGGCATGATTGATGCCTTTCAACAACTGGAAAATGCTGGAAATCAGGTGGACCCGAGTATTTTGTCCGGCGGGATTTGGCTGGCCCTTTTAACCACTGCCGTTGGTTTGGCGGTTGCGATGCCCACAGTTGCCATCAACAGCTTTTTCGAACGTCGTCTGGAACGTTTGACACATGACTTGGATAACTTGATTGCACAAGTGTTCGTGGACAACTTCGATCAGACTTCATTTCAGGTAGTAGAAAATGCAAACGCTTGGCAACGCGCTTAAACGATCACGCCGAAAAAATCCCATCAGTTTGACACCTCTGATTGATGTGGTGTTCATTTTGCTTGTCTTTTTCATGCTGGCATCCAGTTTTGAAAAGACACGTACTGTTGAACTGCAAGCCCCGAAAAAAGGTAAGGCAACAGTTGCAAAGGCAGACGTGCCCCCCGTTAAAATCAAAGTTACGGGGGCCAATCATTACATAGTTGCCCAACAGGACTACAGCTTGATATCTCTGGAACAGTTTCTGCGTCATAAAACGGATCAAACCATTCTTGTTCAAACCGGAAAAGAGGCTGCCCTTCAGGATGTCGTCGCTTTGCTGGATGTCAGCGCGCGTCTCAATCTGAGAAAGTTTTCCCTGCTTCCCTTTGAAGAGGCACAACCATGAAAAATTTAAAGCAAACCTTCAAAAAGCAAAAACAAGGGGGGGAGGAACATATTTTACCTCTGATCAATGTTGTGTTTCTGCTCCTGATCTTTTTTATGATTGCTGGCAAGCTAACCACATCAGATCCCTTTAAAATTGATCCCGCCACGTCCATGAGTGAAACCCGCGTGGAACAAAAAACGGCCTTGATCCATTTAGGGGAAGGTAAAAAAATCGCTTTCCAGAATGAGGAAATGGATCAAACAACATTATTGCGCAAACTCACCCTTTATATGCAGGACCATCCCGACAGCAAGGTCCGTCTCAAGGTTGATGGTGCCTATCCTGCGGGCGAGGTTCTGCAATTCCTCAGTACTTTGCGCGAAAGCGGTGTCGAAAAAGTCGCTTTATTGACACGTTTACAAAAAGGGGAGGCACCATAATGTTAAAAGGCCGTCATTGGTTTGGCGCTATTGCGGTTGCCCTCTTCATACATGGTGCGTTGGCTTATGTCTTTTTCTACGATGCACTACCTCGTTCCGGCGCGTTGGCTGAAGGTGTCGGGGGGTTGGAAATTTCCATCACCATGATCGCCGCCGCACAAGGGGCAGAGGCCCAAACGGAAATCAAAGAAACACCGCAGCCAATCGAAGAACCCGAGGTGGTGGAAAAACCGATAGAGCCGGAACCCGTCATCGAAGAAAAAGTCTTAGACACACCCGAACCCATTGACGAACCAGAACCTGTTGAACAGATTGTGGAAGCAGCCCCGATAAACATTCCTCCCCCCCGTATCAAGCCTGTTCTAGCGGCACCAAAAAAACCGGCAATCCAGAAAATGCAACCACCTAAACAGGACGTCGCAAAACCTGCGCCGGTTAAAACACAAGAACCCGCACGGCCCAAACAGCTTGCCAACCTTTCACAAGGCAGCACGCAAAATGCACCCAAAGCCAACCGTATGGACACCACGACACATGCAGGTGGTGGTGTGGTCGGAAATGTACGCCCGGATTACATAACCAAACTGCGTTATTGGTTGGAAAAACATAAAACCTATCCCCGCAGGGCCAAACGACGCCATCAGGAAGGTGTTGTCGTTCTCAGCTTCACTGTCAGTCGGGATGGCCGTGTCAGCAATTACCGGGTCAAACAAAAGTCCGGTTATAAAGCCTTGGATCAGGAAACACTTGCTATGCTGGAACGCGCACAACCCCTGCCCAAGTTTCCAACAGAGATGACAGAAGACAAGCTCCATCTTACCCTTCCGATCCAATTCGCTTTGCGATAGGGGACGTTTCAAACACTCACCAACTCAATAAAAAAGTGCCCTGTTCACCAAAAGGCGAACAGGGCATACAGTCGGGGAGAAAAATTTAAAACTTAAGCGGAAGCCAGCAGGGCCGCATTGCCACCAGATGCTGTTGTGTCTACACACAAGGTGCGTTCAGTTACAAAGCCCGGCCAGTCCTGTTTGTCACACAGGACAGACAAGATCGCACCATCACGCACTGCCAATTGTTTGCGAATAACACGCACATCATATTCAGAACTGTTAAAGGCAACGCCGGCAAACCACCCAAGCTGAGATAAATCAAGTCCGTTTAAGGAACCAGTAGCGACTTTGACAACATCCCCAAAAGCTTTCACCAGTGCATTGGCCTGATCGGCTGGCGCATCCACCAACAAAACCGTATTGCCACAGGCCAATGCCATCAGGGCATAGTAAGCCGCATCCTGACCACAACAGATCATCGCACCACGCCCGTGATTGGCCAATTTGTTGCTTTCCCCGGTCGGGCCCATCAATTCTTCGGTATCGAAATGATACCCGATCAGGTTCGCGCGCACCTGTTGGGCGACTTCGCACAGGATGTTCCCATCCGCATCTGCCAGTTTGTTCAATTGTAGCAAACGGTCATCGCGGCTATCCCATGCAACCTGCTTATCCGCCAATTCCGGCAAGACTGCGTTAATGGCTGCGACATCAGCTGTTCCCTTGGAGCCATCCATCAATGTAACCGGGGCATTATTGACAAGGGGTTGAGGAGCAACAAAACGACGCAGATAAAGGGGACCACCCGCTTTTGGTCCCGTCCCGGATAATCCTTCCCCGCCAAAAGGCTGCACCCCAACGACCGCACCGATCTGGTTGCGGTTCACATACAAGTTACCAACACGGGCACGTTCACAGACTTTTTGAACGCGACGGTTCACACGGGTATGGATCCCAAAGGTCAGGCCATATTTCATCGCATTGACGTTATCGACCACTTTCAGCAAATCCGCCGCCTTAAAGGTTGCCACATGCAGGATTGGGCCAAAGATTTCCTGTTCCAGATCTTCAATACCGTTCACACGATAAACCGCCGGGGCAACATATGTCCCCTTGTCTTTCACAGCTGTGATATCCAGTTTTTTAATCAGCCGGCCTTCGGCTTCCATCTTCTGACAATGGTCTTCGATGGTTTTGCGCGCTTCCTCATCAATCACCGGACCAACATCTGTTTGTATGGACCACGGATCGTTGATTTCCAGTTCATCCATTGCACCTTTCAGCATATGGATAACTTTATCTGCCACATCTTCCTGAACATATAGCATACGAAGGGCTGAACAACGCTGCCCCGCACTTTGGAAGGAAGAGGCCAGAATATCGCGAATGGCTTGTTCCGGCAGTGCGGTTGAATCGACGATCATCGCGTTCATACCGCCTGTTTCAGCGATTAACGGAGCTTGCGGGTCCATATTTTCCGCCATTGCCTTATGGATCAATTGGGCCGTTTGTGTGGATCCTGTAAAACAGATCCCGCTGATACGACTATCCGATGTCAGTTTTGCCCCGACACTGTGGCCCTGCCCCGGTAACAAAGCCAGTACATCACCCGGAATGCCCGCTTTATGCATCAATTCAACAGCCTTACTGGCGACCAGCGGTGTTTGTTCCGCCGGTTTTGCCAAAACCGCATTTCCGGTTGCCAAGGCGGCCACAATCTGACCTGTGAAAATTGCCAACGGGAAGTTCCAAGGCGAAATACAAGTAAACAGACCACGGGCTGCCAAATCGGTATTTTCTTCCAACTCCACCGCTCGTAATGCATAGAAACGACAGAAATCAACGGCCTCGCGAATTTCCGCAATCCCATCCAGAATGGATTTCCCGGCTTCACGTGAAACCATCGCCATCAGTTCTGCGGTATTGTCTTCATATAAATCAGCAATCCGGTTCAAACAGTCGGCGCGTTCTTTCGCCGGTGTCTGCGCCCATGAAGCCTGAGCTGCCTGAGCTTTTGCAATGGCGGTTTCAACCTGTTCGGCATTTGCTTCAATCACTTCACCGACCATATCTTCGCGGTTGGATGGGTTGAAGACCGGAATTTTCGTTCCTTCTAGCATCACACCGCCGACAATCGGGCCAGCTTGCCATTTGGTCGTGCGATAAATGCCGCGTTTTTCTTCCAACTCTGCCAAAACAGGCGGGTTTGCGATATTGATCCCTTTGGAATTGGTACGGCCTTCCGCGTAAATTTTTAACGGGTCCGGGATTTTCGGATTTGGAATTGTGTCTTGTGCCAGAACATAAGCCACCGGATCTTTTACGACTTCAGCCGCCGGAACATTTTCATCCAACACCTGATTTACAAATGAACTGTTTGCCCCGTTTTCCAACAGGCGACGCACAAGATAGGCCAGCAAATCTTCATGAATACCGACCGGCGCATAAATCCGGCAACGCCCCTTATGGGCTTCCTTAACCACACGGTGCAAGGCTTCCCCCATCCCATGCAGACGTTGGAATTCATAATTATCTTCGGTGCCTGCCAGTTCTAAAATGGTGGCTACACTATGGGCGTTGTGTGTGGCAAATTGCGGATAAATCCGATCTGTCATCCCCAACAGTTTTTTGGCATTCGCCATATAGCTGATATCGGTGGAAGACTTACGGGTGAAGACGGGATAAGCGTCCAGACCATTGACCTGAGACAGCTTGACTTCCGCATCCCAATAGGCCCCTTTCACCAAACGGACCATAATTTTACGATCCAATCGGCTGGCAAGGTCATAAAGCCAGTCAATGGCATATCCGGCACGTGGCCCATAAGCCTGCACAACTACGCCAAAACCATCCCAACCTTTTAAGTCCGGGTTGGACAAGACGGCTTCAATGACATCAAGGGAAATATCCAGACGATCAGCTTCTTCCGCATCAATGTTAAAACCCATATTGGCATTTTTTGCCTGATGAACCAGACTGGACAGGCGCGGGACCAGTTCGTTCATCACCCGGTCATGTTTTGCAAATTCATAACGCGGATGCAGGGCTGATAGCTTTACCGAAATTCCGGGATTATCGCGAATGTCATCAGCGTTGCATTTGTCCGATATATTTGAAATCGCCTTGGAATAGGCCATAAAATACCGTTTGGCATCTTCTGCGGTACGCGCCGCTTCGCCCAACATGTCATAAGAATAGGTATAACCTTTCTTTTCCATACCTTCGGCACGTTCCATCGCATCATCGATATTGCGGCCCAAAACGAATTGGTGTCCCAAAATTTTCATCGATTGGGCGACGGCTTTTCGGATAACGGGTTCGCCAGCGCGTTTAATCAGGCCACGAATGGTGCCTGTAATATCCCATTTATCAGATTCTTGATCCTGAATGATCTTCCCTGTCAACAACAAGGCCCAGGTGGAACTGTTCACAAGCGGGGAACTGGAATGGCCCAGATGGCTGCTCCAATCCGCCGGAGCGATTTTATCCTGAATAAGGGCATCAATGGTGATGTCATCGGGCACACGCAATAAAGCCTCGGCCATACACATCAAGGCAACGCCTTCCTGTGTGGTCAAACCATATTCCGCCAGAAAAACTTCCATCATGCCCGGCGTTGCACTTGTACGCAGAGTTTCCACAATTTTGACCGCCTCGCTACAAATGCGCGCACGCGTCTGTTCATCCAATGCCAGTTCCTTGATCAAACGTTGAACAACGTCTGTTTCATCGCCAAGATAGGCCGACTGGATAGTGCTGCGCAGTTGCGTGCTTTGGTTTGCGGTCATATCAAATTCCTTGTTTTCAGCTATTTCTTTCACATTTGAATTTAGCAAAACACGAAAAGTTAATCTGACTAATATTTTTTAATATTTTAATATTTTCACTGTATTTTTAATATTAAAAAGATATTTTTTCTTATTTTTATATATTTTATAGGCAAAATAACCTGTCGTTCGAAAGCGCAATAGATTCAAGGCTGAGCAAAGTCAAAACACCTTCTCATGTTTTCGATTCTTTATGTTGTGCTCGTCATTGCAAAAAACAATACTGATATTAGGCAACAAACTCGACCTTTCGATTAAAGGCCAAAGGCAAAACTTTGATTATCATCCGTCACGATGACCGATATTTCGATTGTGCTGATCGTATGATTAAAATGGATTTCGGCAAAATTGTTGAATGACTTATTAATTGAACGCAAATGCGGCATCACAGGTTAAGAAAACCTGCTTGGATTTGCTAAAAACCACTTTCTCGAATGAGAACCGCCCAAACAGAGCGTACAATCGCACCGAATAAACTTTCCCGATGTGATGGCACCTTAATAACCCCCCGCATCACATGCGAAGGGGCAGGCGTATCCTCTGTCACATCAAAGGTCACACGATATATGCCTTGTGTCGGCACCAGTCTTTTTTGACGATCCGGTTCAACCGCAATATCCCCGCCAAAAACCGATGCCAGATAAGCCTGATCCATATAAGCCGTATTCACCGTTGCCACAGACTGCAAAATGCCTTTGGTCTTCGTCCCTTGGAGATTATCAGGCGAAAAGATTGCTTCTTCACCTTTAATCAAACGATCGACCTGAACTTCATCCACATAGGCAATCATGCGAGCTTGTTTCAATGAGATAATACGCGCCAGCACATGATCCTGATTAATCCACATTCCCACAGACAACAAGTCATCAAAATCGGTTACTTTGCCATCTATTTCACTGCGAATGGTCAACAGGTCCCGCCCTTTTATCAGGCTTTGCAGGCGTGTTTGTTCGCTTTCCAGATCTTGTCGTAAAATACGAATTCGTTGACGCTCCGCACCACCGGCGGCTTCGCGTTTCACCAATTCTTTGCGCAGGTCTATTTTACGTTGGGTTTGTTCAATTTGAAAATCCAGTTCATCCGATGTCAGGGTAAACAAAACATCGCCTTGCTTGACCGTCTCTCCCGGCTTAACACGGATTGTCTCCAGACGCGCACTAAACGGGGCAAAAACCCGAACTGAATGTTGTGCATCCACAATGGCAGGCAGGCGTACCGAGCCTTGCCACGGAAAAAACAGTGCAATTACAACACCCCCTAAGACAGCCATCGTGCGTAGACTTTGGACATTCCATTTCATATCGTTTTTTCTTTCCCACCATGCCTGTAGTTCACGCCAAACGGGCAAGCCAATAAACCAGAGGATTTCAACCAAAAACAGAAATATGCCCAAAACCTTGAAGAAAAAAGCATAGACTAAAACCGCAATCCCTAAAAACAGGAAGAAACGGTAAATCCATGTCCCGAAAGCATAAGCCAGCAAAACCTTTCCTAGCGGTTCGTTAAAAGGTTCAGGTTGAGGGTCACCAAGACCAAACAATTTTTCCCGTAACCACCATTTTCCACGGGCAAATGCCCGGTCTTGCAGGTTTTCGACCTCCAGCCAATCAGACAGCAAATAATAACCATCAAACCGCATAAAAGGATTCAAATTGATCGCCAAAGTCATCAACCATGTGACCGTGGCGATTAAAAAGGCCGCGCTTTTCAACGGCCCTTCGGGAAGAAAATTCCATACGAAGGTTGCCAGCAATGCCAATCCCAGTTCGGCCAACATGCCCGCCGCCCCAATCTGCAAGCGTTTTTTCTTGTCTATCAGGCGCCATGCATCCGTCGTATCGGTATAAAGCACCGGCCACATGACCAAAAAAGCAACCCCCATACTGGGCACCCGGCACCCCGCACGGTGCGCTGTATAGGCATGTCCCAATTCATGCAAAACTTTGGCAAACAAAAGGGCAAGACCATAAAAGAACATCCCTTCCCAAGTGAAGAAATGCATAAAAGTCGTTAAGAAACCATCCCATTGGCGTGTCACCAGATATCCACCGATGACACCCAGAACCAACAAAGAAATCAAAAAAGCTTTTGAAAAGATTTTATCTACAAATGGCCGGGTCGCTTTTAAAAAACGCTGCGGGCGCACCAGAGGAATGCGGAAGAATAAATAATTATGCAAAAGTTGACGATACCAACTCGACTTGCTCATTTGTGCGATACGGCGCAGTCCTGCCACATCTTCCAAGCTTTGGCGTTGTACAAGCAGATTGCTATGAAGGAAATGCGCCATCCATTCCACATCTTCCTGTGTCGGTGAATAAGCACCTTTCATTCGTGACACGTTTTGGATCAATTGCCCCGCACTCCCCAAGTGCCAATAACTGAGCATATCAAACGCTTCCTGTCCGATCCGATGGTAGCGGTTACGCACAGGATCATGGATCGTCCAACTGGGAGAACCATCACTCATCACAGGACCAGGGAAAAGGCTCAAATCTTCACGTAATGGCGGCAGTCTGTCTAACGCCTGCTGCAGCATATTTGCCCCCTACAGACCCAAATACTGACGCATTTTTGCCATTGGGCGACGGAATAAATAGACAAAAAGTGGGACATCTTCACCCATGATCTTGGCAGTACCGCGCAATCCCAATCTCGGTTTGTCCGCCTCTTCAAAAGCTGCAACCAAACGATAGCTCAAGACGCCTGACGGCGTCGGAACAGCCTCATAGCTGGAGCGCAACAACTTGGCATTCAAGGGATGGAGCGGTGCCTTATCCAGAAACAAACGGACTTCTGCCCCACTGTCAAAATAAAGCGCATCCCCGACCGGTAATTCAATGCGCAACTGCGTATCGCGCGCATCGGCAACCTGCATCAAACGTTCCCCCGTTTTTACAGGAATGCCTTCCAGATCGGCCACATCACGGAAGACGGCAACACCGTTTCGCGGGCTGCGAATTTCAACTTTTTCCAATTGCGTACGGGCATAATCACGTTCGGCTTCACGCAATTGCAAACGCGATTTCAGAACAGCCAGTTCCCCTTTCACCCGTCTATCGCCAAAGGCAGCCTGTTGCGCACTTAGGAGCTCGCTTTGTGCCACCAACAGCTCTTCTTGTGCAATATCCAAACGCCCTTGAAATTCGGTCGCATCATAACGCACCAAAATTTGGTTTTCACTGACTTCCGCATTCGGGTTGACCAGAACATCTTTTAAGACACCGTTGATCGGTGCACTCACAACAAACGGATCACGCGCCACCACTTCCGCAGGGGCCAAGACAGATTGTGAAACCGGAATAAATTGGGCTGCAATTAAAAGAACCGCAATTAACATCACAGTTTTTTTATTTTTCAGGCGGTACCATGAAAACGCAGATTTAGGAATCAAAGCATTCCAGGCATGTGCGGCAACATCTGAAAGTTTTTCTAACAAAGCCAATTCATTTTCAACAAATGGCTGCGTGCGCATATACCATAATGCACCGATCAAACGCCCATCCCCTGTGCGTAAAGGGAACCAAACGTTTTGAGGGTGCCCCCATTCCTGCATATCTTCATCCTGCGCAACACCCAAGGCATTCAGGTCCAGAACATGAGGGGTCGCGACATCGTCTTTTTGTGCACACATCGTTGCAATCCGTTCCATCCAATGGACAAACGGTGCATTTCGATCCAGAACCGCCACATCGGAAACCATTTCTGCACGCGCTTTTCCGTTATCAATGGAAAAGACAATGCCGCTATCAAACGGGCTTAAACTACGTACCCGGTTGACCAAAATATAAAATAGCTCGGATGTTTGTTTTGCCTGTCGTAATTCTCGTTCCAACTGAAACAAGGTCATTAAGGTATTTTGAAAATTACCCTTCGTATCCGTCATTGTGTCGTCGTGCCTGTGTTTTGAAAGACGGCACTTCCGCTCATACCCGCAAGTAAATTTTTAGCCGCATCAACATTATCAATTTCACCAAAAACACTGATAGACTGGCTGACCGGGTCAATCCACGCCCCTGTTCGGACGATTTTTGCCGCAATCTGCTCCCCCGTTTCGTCTATTGTCAAATCAAACGGCGTTCCCGGTTTTAACCAGGAAAGCCAATTGGACGGCACGACCAAAGCAACTTCCAACGTCTGATCGTCCAGTATCTCCAATAAAATATCACCGGGCGCAACCGTTTCAAACGGGTTCACATTTTTTTTGACAACGCGACCATTAAACGGTGCTGCGATTTCACATTGTCGTGTCGCATATCGCACGATATCCAGCTCACCTTGTGCTTTTTCCACCGCAGCACTGGCAAGGGCAACTTCTAATTCCCCGACCGATTGTAATGTCATCAATTGTTTTTTATTCGCTAAGGTCTTTTGCTCACCCTTTAAAATCGCCTGTTTTACCCTGACGTGCGCCTTGAGCAAACTACATTCAAAACCAACCAAGACATCGCCTTTTTTAAAACGATCCCCTTCCAACAAATCCAAATGATTAATTTTCGCCTGAATTTCGCTGGAAATTTTAACCTGATGGACGGCCTGCAAAAGGGCACGGGCCTGTAAAACTTCCTGCGCATAAACAGGGGCGGTACTTAAAAGCACCACCCCCGCCCAAAAAACACCAAGGCATAAAAACTTCGTCAAATTCATGCCTGATTATCCGGCAAACCAGGAAGCCAGCGCACTAAAAAACCCATCTTCATTCTGTTCAGATTGTTTCACCTGCTCGACCTGTTTTTTCTCGCCTTTATCAGCAGCTTCTTTTGCCTTTTTAAGGTCCGATCCATCACTAATGGCAATACGGCCGCTGTACCAATCCTCATTGATCTTTTTAAGTGCCCCAGCCAGCGTGCGAACATCCGTATTTTCAATGGTATCCGGCAAAGGATCTGCCCCCAAAGTCAGATACAAACGTCCAACGGAATTACGCATTTCGGTAAAGGCCAAATCCCGGCGCAGTTCGGATAAGACCGCCTGTAATTCTGCACGAATTGCTTCACGATTCCCTGCGCTGCCGGCACGAACATTCGCCTGAATTTTGCCTTTGATACTATCTTCTACACGATATAACTCAGAGACCGTTTTAAATTCATCAACCGACTGCACATATCCCGCCAAGGCAACGTGAACCTGACTCATAACCGCCATGCTGAGGGCATAGCGACGGTAATCGACAACATCAACCTGACCCTCAGCCTGTTCAATTGCTTCTGGTCCTGTGAAGACTTCAAACAGATTTTTATTAATGGATGCGCCCCACGACCACCATGTTTGCTCCCACGCATAGGAATTGCTGTCAAAATTCCAGGCTGTGTTCAACTCCAACCCCGGCAGCATGCGCAAATAGGCTTTGCGGACATCGTTATGGCTGATCCGCGCCTGATAGGCTTCTTCACGTAATTCCGGGCGATGTAACAAGGCAATTTTCTCAAGACGTTCGACATTTTTAAGTTGAAGGTCCGGAACATCAAAACCAACATTCCCCGTATCCAGCTTAAAGTCAGTTCCCGGCTTCAGGTTCATCAAGGTACTCAGGCGCGTTTTCGCCGTATGCAATTCCCTGCGCATTATCTTTAATTGGCGTAAACTATCCAGTAATTCACGTTGATAACGCAAGGCAGCCAACGGTGTTTCCTGACCACTGCGTTCGGCTTTCTTCGCATCCTGTAATGCTTTTTGTACTGTTTGTGTTAAAGGGGCAATTCGATCCAGCAAACGCTGGGCAGATGCCGCATCCCAAAAGGCAGCCCGAACATCCTGAATGATATTATGAACAACCTTACGACGACGCTCTTCGGAAATTAAAACACGATCAGACAATTGTTGTGCCCGAACATAGCTCAATCCAAAATCAAGAACATTCCAGGTAAATCCCAAACTCGCTGATTTTAATTCACGATCGGAAGACGTAGAACTTTCAAGCGATTCCTGCCCGGTGGTCAACGACTGGCTATTGGACCCCATATGGTTATTACGTCCGGTATAACCCGCTTCGAGCGTCATTTGGGGAAGAAGGCTGAAGTTAGCCATTGTCAGGTTTTTCCGGCTTAAGACTGTTTCCATCAGTTTTAAGCGTTGGTCCAAATTGTACTTTAATGCCCGCGCCATCGCATCGTAAAGCGTAATAGGTGCTTCGATCTTTTCCTGATTGCCAAAGAGAGCCTTTGAATCCCGTTCAATTCGTTGAAGATGATCTTCCATCGTCAACGGTTCCGGCGTCACAGAACAACCAGCCAACACCAACGCACTCGACATCAACAATGTGCTGGAAAATACCTTTTTAATTTTTTTCACTTTCTGTTTCCCCTCAAGAGACCCAATTTGAATGCCATTCACAGGACTATTCCTTCAACCAAATTATTTTGCACACTCGTCATCAGGTTAAACTGCTTCCAGAATCGCTTTTACAATTTTAAGATGATTTGTGCCAGAGGCATTTGCCAATTGAGCCGAAAAATTCATTCGGCCCCCTTGCGGTGCCCATAACGCCTGCTCCCCACCGGGCGCAGTCTCATCCCCTAAAAGCGGTTCTTCCCCAGTTGGTACATCATTACCACCCCCAGCCGGTTCACCGACACCAGCCCCAGGCAAACCGGCATCACCTACGCCGCCCAGACCGATATCACCCGCAGGCGCACCACCAAATCCACCGCCAAGGCCGCCGCCGAGACCACCGCCAACGCCATTGGCTATACCATTCAAGCCACCACCGCCGGAGCCGACCAAACCGGATAAGCCAGGGTTCGCTGTTCCAATACTGCCTGTTCCTCCACCAGCACGACCTCCTGTCGCACTGCCAGAAACACGACCAGTACCATAGAAGCTATTTAACGCTGCGTCATTTCCGGTGACCGCATTGCGTACAATTGTCATCCCTTCGACACCAGCACTGGGATCACCAATAACAGACGAACTTGACCCGCCACGACTGACAACTTCGTTCCATGTTGTCCGGTCACCACTGTTACCGAAATTCACTTCTCCGGCAGGTACGTTCACATTCCCGGCACCATTATCAACGGGTCCATTGCCGTCATTGCTATTTGTGTTCCCTTCGTTACCAGCTCTATCTTCAAATCCTCCTTCATCTCCGCCAATTTGGCTGACATTCAGGCCGGAAGAACCCGAAGATGTTGGCACATTGGAAACCGTAATACCATTACCTATGCTATCTGAAATATCAATGGGAAGTTGTGCAAGCCAGCTACCGGCAGCAGCCAAATTATATGTTTGCCCATCCGTTGCCGATGTACCATTTGCATCCAGTAACCCCACTACAGCGACGGCGTCCGTCTCATTCAAGACAAGGGTGAATTCAGTGGCTGAGGTAATTTCAACATCTGTGGCTGAGGTCAAGGTATAGGCATTACTGGCCCCTCCCTTACCCGTCAAGGTTAACTGCGAAACATCAACATCATTTGCAGCACCATTCTTATTCACAAAATTGCTTCCGCTCACCACCAATGTTTTGGTTGTGATATCATACGTTGCCGATGTAATTTCTGGCGCCGCATAATTGGATACAGTCACGACATTTGTCGCATCAACAATATCCACACTTGCAAACGCACCCGTCATCCAATTGTCAGCCGCGCCAAGGTTAAACGTCGTTCCACCGGTTGCCGATGTCGTGCCATCTTTATTCAGCAAACCATTGACCGCCAGTTTATCTGGCGCACTCAAAGTAATGGCCGCACTGGTCGCAGATGTAATTTCCACATCCGCACTATCCGTCAGCGTATAAGCCGCGTTGCCCTGCCCGCTCAGGCTCAGCAGAGACACGTCAATATCATTTGCCGCCCCTGTTTTCGAAACGAAGTTCGTTCCCGTCAAGGTCAATGTACCCGTAGCAAAATCATAGGTTACAGACGCAATTGCCGGTGCATTATAATTGGAAACGGTTACACCGCTGGTCCCATCAACCGTCGTTACCGCACTGTCAGCCCCCACGGCCCAATCTTCTGCCGCTGCCAGATTGTAAGTTGTGCCACTAGCCGCTGAGGTCCCATTCTTGGATGTCAAGGCCTCGACCCCAGCTGCATCAGCTGCTGACAATGTGATGGTAAAGGTTGTCCCGTTGGTGATTTCCACATCAGAGGCCGAAGTCAGGGTATAAGTCGCTCCGCCTTCACCTGTAATAGTCAGCTTGCTGATATCAATATCATTTGCCGCCCCATCACGTTTTAAGAAATTCGTTCCCGTCACCACCAACTGGTTGGTTGCAATATCATAGGTTGCCCCCGTAATTTCCGGCGCCGCAACATTGGAGACAGTTACCGTATTCCCTGTTAAGTCATTTGCTCCGGACACATTGGTGTTCCACCCGTCCGCAACCGCCATATTATAAGCTGTCGCATTGGTGGACTCTGTACCGTTTTTATTCATAATCTGGTCCAGCGCCGCCTTATCGGCAGCCGATAAGGTCAACGTAAATTGTGTTGTTGAATCGATTTCAACATTCGCCGTCCCATTATTTAGTGTATAGGTTTCCCCACCTTCGCCCGTGATTGTAAATTTGGAAGCGTCTATATCATTTGTCGCCCCAACCTTTGCCTGAAAGTTCGTGCCCGTCACAACCAACGTCCCTGCCGCCGCATCATAAGTCGCCGAAGTTACTTTCGGCGCAACGGAAACTGTTACCGCATTACTTGTCAAATCTTCAACAATAGGTGTGCCAGGTGCACCGGCCAGCCAATTATCCGCCGCTGCAATGTTATAGATCGATCCTGCTGATGATGACGTTCCGATTTGATCCAATAAAGCATCCACATTTGTCTTATCAGCACCGCTTAACGTTACGCTGAAGGACGTTGCAGATGTAATTTCAACATCGGATACACTACTCAAACGATAAATTGCGTTGCTCGTTCCCCCAGTAAAGGTTAGCAGGGAAACATCAATATCGTTATTGGCTCCGGACTTAGAAACGAAATTCGTACCCGTCACCGTTAAAATTCCTGTATCTGAATTGTAGGTCGCCTCCGTAATTGTCGGGGCCGCATAATTGGAAACCGTAATGCCTGTTGTCGCATCTGCAATGTCATTAGCAGCCGGCGCACCTGTTGCCCAATTATCAGCCGCCGCCACATTATAGGTCGTCGACCCATCCGAAGACGTACCATTTTTGTTCAACAAGCCATGAACAGCCAGCTTATCCAGATCATTTAAAGTCACTGTTGCTGTCGTATCCGAACTGACATCAACATTGGAACTGGTCAATTCATAAGTTGCGCCTTCTTCTCCGGTAATTATCAGTTTGGTCACATCAATGTCATTATTAGCACCCGAGGCCCCAACAAAATTCGTCCCGACTAGAACCAGTTGGCCTGTAGACCAGTCATAAGTTGCATCAGTAATTTCTGGCACAGCATAATTGGATACCGTCACAACGTTTGTCGCAGATACAATATCCACACTTTCAAACGCACCCGTCATCCAATCTTCTGCTGCGTCAAGATTAAAGGTATCTCCCGATAAGGCAGAAGTCGTGCCATTCTGATTTAAGATACTTTCAACATTCACCAAATCAGCACCACTGAGTGTGATGGTAAATTGTGTCGCCGAATCAATTTCCACATCAGAGGCAGATGTTAAAGGGTAGACTGTCCCCCCTTCGCCTGTAAGACTCAGTTTACTAACATCAATGTCATTACTTGCCCCTGCTTTTGCGACAAAGTTCGTTCCTGTCACGACCAGTTGATTGGTATTGTAATTGTAAGTCACAGCCGTAATGACCGGCGGATTATAGTTGGAAACGGTTACACCACTGGTCCCATCAACCGTTGTCACCGCACTGTCGGCCCCGGCAGCCCAATCTTCAGCAGCCGCAAGGTTATAGATTTTTCCATCCGCAGATTCCGTGCCATTTTTCGACATCAGAGCCTCGACCCCGGCCGCATCCGTTGCTGACAAAGTAACAGTAAAGGTTGTCCCATCGGTAATTTCAACACTTGATGTTGAGGTAAGCACATGTTCGCCGTCACCTTCGCCTTTGAAAGTCAGCTTGCTAACGTCAATATCATTGGTCGCCCCGTCACGTTTTAAGAAGTTCGTTCCCGTCACCACCAACTGGTTGGTTGCAATATCGTAGGTTGCCCCCGTAATTTCCGGCACCGCCACGTTAGAAACAGTTACCGTGTTCCCTGTTAAGTCATTTGCACCGGACACATTGGTGTTCCACCCGTCCGCAACCGCCACATTGTAAGGTGTCGCATTGGTGGACTCTGTACCGTTTTTATTCATAATCTGGTCCAGCGCCGCCTTATCGGCAGCCGATAAGGTCAACGTAAATTGTGTTGTTGAGCCGCCGAGCTCAACATTCGCCGTTCCGTTGTTCAATACGTGGATTTCCCCACCCTCGCCCGTGATTGTAAATTTGGAAGCGTCTATATCTGCACCACCCGCATTGGCCTGAAGGTTCGTGCCTGTTACGACTAACGTCCCCGCTGCCGCATCATAGGTTGCCCCTGTAATCGTCGGGGCAGCATAATTCGAAACCGTAATGCCGGTTGTCGCATCGACCACATCATTCGCCGCCGGAGCACCAGCCATCCAGTCTTCTGCTGCCTCAAGATTATAGATCTGACCACTATCAGCAGATGTACCATTTTTCGTCATAAGACTGGCAAGCGCGGCCTGATCCGTTGCACTTAACGTGAAACTGGCTGTCGTCCCAGAAGACACATCCACATTTGCTGTATCGCTTAAGGTATAGGTCTCTCCATCCTCACCTGTAAAAGTGAATTTATCTGCCACAGTAATATCGTTTGTCGCACCACTTACACCAACAAAATTCGTCCCGATCAGTGTGACTACACCTGTCGCCATATCGTAGGCTGCATCAGTAATTTCTGGCACAGCATAATTGGATACCGTCACAACGTTTGTCGCAGATACAATATCCACACTTTCAAACGCACCCGTCATCCAATCTTCTGCTGCGTCAAGATTAAAGGTATCTCCCGATAAGGCAGAAGTCGTGCCATTCTGATTTAAGATACTTTCAACATTCACCAAATCAGCACCACTGAGTGTGATGGTAAATTGTGTCGCCGAATCAATTTCCACATCAGAGGCAGATGTTAAAGGGTAGGCTGTCCCCCCTTCGCCTGTAAGACTCAGTTTACTAACATCAATGTCATTACTTGCCCCTGCTTTTGCGACAAAGTTCGTTCCTGTCACGACCAGTTGATTGGTATTGTAATTGTAAGTCACAGCTGTAATGATCGGCGGATTATAGTTGGAAACGGTTACACCACTGGTCCCATCAACCGTTGTCACCGCACTGTCGGCCCCGGCAGCCCAATCTTCAGCAGCCGCAAGGTTATAGATTTTTCCATCCGCAGATTCCGTGCCATTTTTCGACATCAGAGCCTCGACCCCGGCCGCATCCGTTGCCGACAAAGTAACAGTAAAGGTTGTCCCATCGGTAATTTCAACACTTGATGTTGAGGTGAGCACATGTTCGCCATCACCTTCGCCTTTGAAAGTCAGCTTGCTAACGTCAATATCATTGGTCGCCCCGTCACGTTTTAAGAAGTTCGTTCCCGTCACCACCAACTGGTTGGTTGCAATATCGTAGGTCGCAGATGTAATTTGAGGCACCGCCACGTTAGAAACAGTTACCGTGTTCCCTGTTAAGTCATTTGCACCGGACACATTGGTGTTCCACCCGTCCGCAACCGCCACATTGTAAGGTGTCGCATTGGTGGACTCTGTACCGTTTTTATTCATAATCTGGTCCAGCGCCGCCTTATCGGCAGCCGATAAGGTCAACGTAAATTGTGTTGTTGAACCGCCGAGCTCAACATTCGCCGTTCCGTTGTTCAATACGTGGATTTCCTCACCCTCGCCCGTGATTGTAAATTTGGAAGCGTCTATATCTGCACCACCCGCATTGGCCTGAAGGTTCGTGCCTGTTACGACTAACGTCCCCGCTGCCGCATCATAAGTTGCAGAGGTAATTGTTGGATCCGTAGGCGCCGCCGTCACAGAAAGATCATCAATTGCACCTTGGAAATCCGCTCCAGATTGGAAAGTCAGAACCATACTCGTAATGCCTGTCAGACCTGGAGTAATATCCGTCCCGGAAAACTGCCCTACACTAGAAGGGGCCGTGTAACTTCCACCAGTGTTTGGCGTGACAATCAAAGTCTGGGCACTCCCGTCACTGTTAACAAACCTGAAGCTCGTCACATTTACAGCTTTATCAAAACTGATCGTCATAGACCCTGCACCGGTCGTATATACACTATCACCGTTAATACCGCCGACACCACTAAGGTCAGCCCCTGAACCAACACCGCCTGTCGATGTAATAGAAACGGTAATAGTATCGACCGTTTTGGTTAAGGTCGTTGAGCCAGACATGCCAGACATATCAAATGAGGCTAACACCCCCTCATAAGCAGCCAATGTGGTATCGTTAATTCTCAATTCAGATTCGATCACACCTGTTGATGTTTCAAGAATCCAATCACCGCCCTTACCCGTCAAATCATCGGATGCAGCAACATCTGCACCAGTGGCACCTGCAATATTTTCAATAAAGGCCTGCCCCGTATCACTCGTCCCCACATTACAACCATAAAGCAGGATATCCCCATCCTTGCTTAGGGACTGGCCAATAATTTCCAATGCATCACGATTCTGTTCTAATGTCGTCGTATTTAAAGTCGTGTTCCCTAAAAAAACAGCGCCTTCTGAACCATGTGATAATACATGAATGCCGGCTATATCCGTTCGCCCGTTTACAATATCCGCAATCTGATCCACCCCGTTGGAAGTGGAATCAAGAACATGATATTCAGCCCCATTTTCCAGACCATCAATGAGTTGCTGATAATTGCCAACCGAAGAATCAATAAAATAAATATCCTGACGGCTTTCTTGTGCGTCTTGGGCGGAGGATTGAACGGCTTTCGCCTCTGCATCTATTGCATGCTGTTCAGCGACCTCTGCCCCAGTGGCAACACCGGCAGCATCAAACATGAAGCGTTGCTCCAGTGCCATCGCTAGTTTTTTTTGATTTTTGTTCTTGAGAGAATGATAACCAGCCATATTGATCTACTGCCTCCGCCTTTGTTAAATGCGCCAAAAGGTTGTTATTTTACGACTGCGTAACAAACACCCCATGCACGCACACAACTTAATGTATAAGAAATACACAAGCTACTGTCAATTATACTTTTCCTTGCTTGATAGGCCATAATCTTCCAAAAATATCAATTTGATACTTATAATCTTGGAACCTAAATAGATTAAATTCAAAAATACTGTTGATTGATAATTTATTTTAAATACTCTTCATAGGATGCTTTCTTAAAATAAGATTGCTTAATTTATTTTCTACTAAGGAGAGTTTCATGTTTCTAAACAAAATAAGTCGAGGCACAACCTTGGCTTTTGCAATTACCTCCAGCATTCTGTTAGGGGGACAAACAGGACAAGCGGCCTCTTTGACCTCTTATATCGGGACAGTTTTCCCTACAGCCGCAACATATTGCCCCCAAAAAACGGTAGAGGCGAATGGTCAGTTGCTTGATATCAATTCCTTTCAAGCCCTCTATTCCGTTATCGGAACAGCCTATGGTGGGGATGGACGTACTAATTTCGGCCTACCGGATCTACGGGGGCGTGTTGTTGTCGGTGCCGGGACTGGCCCCGGTTTAAGCCCAACCCCACGCGGGCTGAAAAACGGACAACAATTTGTCACACTGACGACAAGCAACCTCCCGGCGCACACACACACATCGGACTTTGACGAACCCATCACGGGCGCTTTCCGTGTTTCAACAGCACCCGGCACAAAACAAACACCAGATAATTATGACTGGATCGCATCAAAAGGCATTGGCACGTTTTTGCAGCAATCCTACATCCCGGCAGCCGATAAGGGCACCACAGTCCGTGTCAGCGGTGGTACCGATCAAAACACTTTTGGAACCGTCACTGTTCAGAGTACGGGTTCCGGAGCTCAAATGGGCATTAACACCCCTACGATCGTCATTCGCTATTGTGTCGTAACTGAGGGCCTCTACCCCCCACATTCATAATTTGTGTCACACATCCATTTCATTTTGACAAAAAAGGAAAGTCCATGTCTTTTTTCAAATCCATAAAAACAATGGGCGTTGCTGTCACAGCTCTGGCAAGTGCAACCATCGCCACCCAAAATGCTTATGCCGATTGCGAACCCAATCCTTACATAGGGTCCATTTGCATAACGGCCGCCACATTCTGCCCTGATCCTTACAAAACCCTAGGCGGAAATCAGCAAGTCAGCCTCGTTCAAAATCAAGCCCTCTTCTCCGTCATTCAGTACACATTTGGTCCCTATTCCAACACGTATTTTTCGTTGCCAGATACCTCAGGCAGAGTACTACGCTCTGAGGGGGACGGGCCGGGCCTTATCTCTGTAGTCGAGGGTCAGATGTTCGGGTCGACACATGTATACATGATCGACGATAACCTGCCCCCGCACTCCCATGAAGCGGCTTATTACCCGGCGGGGACCGGCGGTGCCGGCTTGAATGTATCAACAAAGAACGGAACCAAGGCGACCCCAAGTGCCGGTGACTATATTGCCGTAAGCGCCCTTGGCACAACGCAAAGCAAAAGTTTCATTTCACCAAGTCAAGCTGGACAAACCGTCGGCCTGGGCGGTGGCGTTGTAATTGATGCCCCAGACAGCCAGTCCATCACGCTTAGTGATACAGGCAGCAGCAGCCCTATTCCAATCTCACCACCGCAACTGGCGTTGCGCTTTTGCATTGCGATGGATGGCACATATCCGCCGCGCCCCTGATGACATAAATTTTACGGACACAAACACCATGAAGTATATTTATACCCCAAACACACGACGCACCGCATTGACTTGCGCGGGCGCAGTAACACTTCTTTTCTTCAGTTCATCGGCACAGGCATGCAGCGACGAAGCCTATATCGGCAGCATTTGCGCAACGGCAAACAACTATTGCCCAAAAGATTATGCAAAAGCTGAAGGTCAAATCCTGACCATCACCGATAACGCCGCACTTTATTCTCTTTTGGGTACTAATTTCGGCGGAAACGGGACGTCGAATTTTCAACTTCCCGACTTGCGTTCACGCACTCCGGTCGGGATCGGCGGGCCTTTAGCCCTTACAATTGGCACCCAATACGGGCAGGAAACCGTAACCTTAACTGAGGCCCAAATGGCCGTTCATTCGCATTACGCAAATTATACCGCACCAGAACAACCGGTTGCATATCCTTTTGAAATACATGCATCACAAACAGCGGCTCAAAAAGAAGTGCCGGCAAGCGGTGACATGTTTGCAGCCACACCGATGAACGGCTTTACCCCGAAACCCTCAACTGCCGTTCAGGTTGGTGGACTTGAAAATTCCAGCGGCGCCAACATTGCTGTAGGCTCAACAGGTGGTGGACAACCTTTCAGCATTATTGATCCACAAACTTCGGCACAATATTGCATCAAAATGAAAGGGCTCTACCCCCCCAGATCTGACTATGATTAATATGGTCTGAGATTATAATAAAGCCCGTTCCCTTGAAGAACGGGCTTTTCCCTTTTAATCCAGCATCATATCAATAATAACTTTATCTGTTTCACGCATACCGTCACGCCCCAGTTTGGCAACATTGGCGATTGTGCTTTCAATATCACCCTTCACAATGCCTTCACCGTCCTTAAAATGTCGCCCCTGTTTCGCCATATGAAAACCAAGGATCCCGGCCTCTACCGATGCGGCAATTTTGGACGCACAGGCCGGTTTTGCACCATCACATATAATCCCTGACACAGACCCTAAGCTGTTGATCAGGGTTTGGTTGATCACCTCGTGATCCGCATCATGCAACCAGGCGATCCCGGTTGCGGCGGCTGCCCCGGCACTCACCACACCGCAATAGGCCGACAACCAGCCAATCCCCGATTTCAAATGTACGGCAACAAGATTGGAAACAACCAAGGCCCGTAATAACTTTTCATGGGAAACCCCTAATTCTTTGGCATATTCAATCACCGGAACCGAGACTGTTATGCCTTGATTGCCACTGCCTGTCACAATCATCACCGGCAACTCGCATCCGCTCATACGCGCATCAGACCCGGCAGAGGCCCGCGCCTTTGCCCGTGTTTTAACATCCTCACCCCAGACCTGCATCAAGGTTGCACCAATATTGGCCCCCCAATCCCCTTTCAAACCTTCATCGGCAATTTGACTGTTATAGGTGATTTGTTGTTCCAACAGATTTTGAATATCCGCAACGTCAACGCTTTGTGCGAAATCAAGAATGGATTCAATACTTAAACAGCCGCGATCCGTATGACTTACTCCGTCAGGCACATCGGATGAACCTTGTTTGAACAGAACCTCGTCATCTTTGGTGATCAAAACGATGTTGGTATGATAGCGTGAAATCTGCACCATTGCCTTGGACTTCACCCCGTAAACCGTAACAATCATGTCGAATGTATGTTCACTGTCCAAGGGCCTAACATCAATTTTGTCGCTGTCCAGATAATCCTGAATATCACCGTATTGATCTGGTTTCACGCGACTTAAAACTTGTAACCCTTCATCCGCATCCCCGGCAACAATCCCGGCAGCAGCCGCAGCTGCAATCCCCTTAAGTCCGCCTGTGTTCGGCACAACCACGCTCTTGGAATTTTTGATCAAATTTGCCGTAACCTGAAGATCAACCTTTTGCGGTAACTCCCCCAAAACCCCGCGCGCCTTGGATGCCCCATAAGCAATCGCAATCGGTTCTGTACATCCCATTGCAGGGATCAGTTCTTCTTGCAGAATGTGCAGATGTTGAAGGTAAAGAGTATCACTGGATTTCATGGAGCCCGCTTTCTTTAAAGGTCGTCATTTGATCTCTTTCAAAGATAGCGCGATTAATCAGGTAAAACTTTGCTTTATTTCTATGTTAACCATTAAAATCAGAATAATTTTTTATTAAAATGAAAATTTATAGTATTTAAATTCATCAAATAAATCTCATCAACCGAAACTGACGAGATTTTGTAATCGAATGCACATAATCTTATGAGGAGTCGTAATTCGATAAGACGTTACCCCTTATTCTTTCTCAATGCGGATTGTACCGGAGAGCGTTGAAAGATCTTCCTGACCGGAAACGGCCTGTCCGAGTTCATATAAGCCTGAAGCTGATCCAAAATTTCCATAGAACATTACCACATCCCCCCAAGGGGCATAATAAGCCAATGTTCCAAGCTTGTTATGTCTCGCCAACGGCGTGTTGGACGTATTCAATTTTTGGGGAGGATAGAAAATCTTCTCAAGTCCCGCATAATCTTCAACTGTAACATCAAGGGGAAGCTGAGCAACAAGAGCCTGTGCTGCAGTGCTGTCGTTGAGCTGGTAAACAATTTTAGTCGGTCCTGTTTGAACGATAATTGTCATCGCACTTTCCCCATTTAAATTCTCAGCTTTTACAGTTGAAGGCACAGAGATAAAAACAGCGAGTATAAGCATTAGAGAAGCGCAAATGGTACCCATTCTCTGTTCCTGTTCCTGTTTCATTTTTCTTCCTTCCTTTATCAGTGACGAAGGGCGGCGGCTCTCGCTTTGAAAGCCGCCATCCAGTCGGTAACTATTGTGTTTGCACTGTCGGACGGAAGAGGATTTCACTCACATCTACGTCTTCAGGTTGGGAAATGGCAAAGGCAACCATATTGGACATTGTGCTTGAGGCCACGCCGATATCAGCCACAATTTGCTGGACGTTTTCAGCAAGACCCGGTTCTGTAATATGTTCCGTCAATTCCGTTTTCACAGCACCCGGCGAAATGGTGGTAACGCGGATATTATGGGGTTTGACTTCCTGACGCAGGCCTTCTGAAATTGCACGCACCGCATGTTTGGTGGCGCAATAAACAGCCCCTGTCCCGACAACAATATGACCATAAACGGAAGAGACGTTGATGATTTGACCGGACTTTTGCTCTTTCATGTAAGGCAGGGCTGCTGCAATCCCGTATAGTGTCCCCTTCATATTAACGTCAATCATCTGGTCCCATTCCGCAATGCGTAAACTTTCCAGTGGGGAGAGCGGCATCAGGCCAGCATTGTTGAATAACACATCAATGCGCCCGAACGTTTCAACTGCCAGATCTACAAGTTTTTGTACCTCTTCAATCTTGGTTACATCTGTCTGTGCAAACGTGGCCTGACCACCCGCAGCCTTGATCTCTTCAACCAGCTTTTCCAGACGATCCGCACGACGCGCACCGAGAACAACTTTAGCGCCCATTTTTGCAAGATCACGGGCGGTTGCTTCGCCCATGCCACTGGAGGCACCGGTGATGACAACAACTTTATTTTCGATATTCATAGTCATGGTTTTCTCCTTAATCTAAATATTCTGCATCGCAGCTTGAGTGCCGTCTTGGTTTAACTTCCATAACGAAATCCTTTCAGAAACTTGGGTGCAAAGGCCCCTTAAGGAAAATTCAATCGAACGTTCCTTATGAATAAAAGAGCTGTTGAGAAGCACCTATTGAAGCGTATGGCTCTCGCGATATTCTTTGGGGCTTAGTCCTGTCTTTTTCTTGAACAGGCGTGAAAAATACTGGGGATAATCAAAGCCCAGTTGATAGGCGATTTCTGCAACCGTCACATCAGGTTTAAGCAAAAGGTTCTTGGCTTCATCCATCAGATAAAGGTGAATATGATCTATCGCACTTTTTCCGGTGGCGGCGCGCAAACTGTCACTAAGATATCGCGGGGAGATTTTTAAACGTTCAGCAATATCATCAATCTTGGGCAGGCCAGAGATATCCATCATGCCTTCGTCGAAATAGCTGCGAATGGCATCGTTAAACGAAGACACAATCTCATTGGTGATGACTTCACGGTTAAGAAACTGTCTTTTGTAATAACGATTTGCATATTTCAACAGAGTATCAAGTTGTGAAAGTAACAAATCCTTTGTAAATTCATCCGGGTTATTGAGATATTCATGCTGGATATTGTGCATCATCTGACGCATCTGCTCTTCTTCACGCGGTGAAAGGTGCAAGGCCTCATTTACGGCGTAAGAAAAAAAGCTATATTTTTTCAGTGTTTCAAAGAGCGGATGACCTTTGACAAAATCCTCATGTATGACAATCATAATGGAATCTTTTGAAACAACGGTTTCATTACAGCTAAATTCCTGACGCGGTGCCGCAAACATCATGGAACCGTTAGAAAAATCATACTTCGTGCGCCCATAGAACATATCCCCCTTGATGATTTTTTTAATGGCAATCACATAAAAATCGGTTGTGATGGAAATCCCGCCAGCCCCACAATCTGCAATATTGTTGCTGTAGGTCTCATCTCTTTGACAAACAGCCAGCATAGGATGGTGGGCTGGCTTGTCATAACCGATTGCTTCCAGATAAGTGGCGATCGTGGTGAAATGTGTTGGTTGCCTGCTCATTCCTACTTTCCAATCAAAGACGAGGATGCTTTCAAAGTCTGTTATTATAATCTCAAATTAAGCACATCGTTTGAATAAACGTTTTCGCATTATTTGTGCACGAATTGACGTATCACCGCGTACGCACGGAAACGCATAAAATAGAACAAACGGGAATAAGTGATATTTACGGTCTTGTTAAGCAACGTTAAACACCAAAAAAGCCCTTGAGGATTCTCAAGGGCTTAAATGGCGATCAACAGGAGCCGCGTTAGACGCGACTTCCTTTAATACAATGCACTAACTTAAGAAGAGTAGTACATCTTGAATTCGATCGGGTGCGGGGCGTGTTCGAAGTTGTAGACTTCTTCCCACTTGAGATCGAGGTAGCCGTCGATCATGTCATCATCCATGACGCCGCCCTTTTTCAGGTATTCGCGGTCTGCATCCAGAGCTTCCAGAGCTTCGCGCAAAGAACCTGCAACTGTCGGCACTTCAGCTAATTCTTCAGCCGGCAGGTCATAGAGGTTTTTATCCATTGCTTCACCCGGGTGGATTTTGTTCTGGATACCGTCAAGGCCAGCCATCATCATCGCAGTGAAAGCCAAATACGGGTTTGCAGTTGCATCCGGGAAACGGATTTCAACACGCTTGCCTTTCGGGCTAGGTGAGAACGGGATACGGCAAGATGCAGAACGGTTACGTGCAGAGTATGCCAACAGAACCGGTGCTTCAAAACCCGGGATCAAACGCTTGTAAGAGTTTGTAGACGGGTTGGTGAATGCGTTCAAAGATTTCGCATGCTTGATGATACCACCGATGTAGTACAGGCACATGTCGGACAGGTCTGCATAACCGTTACCAGCAAAGAGCGGCTTGCCGTCTTTCCAGATAGACTGGTGTGTGTGCATACCGGAACCGTTATCACCCGCGATCGGTTTCGGCATAAATGTCGCCGTTTTACCGAAGCTGTGTGCAACCATGTGAACAACGTATTTGTAAGTTTGTACGTTATCAGCTGTTTCGATCAGTTTACCGAACATCATGCCCAATTCGTGCTGAGACGGTGCAACTTCATGGTGATGCTTGTCCATCGGAAGGCCCATTTCCTTCGCGATTGTGACCATTTCTGCACGCAGGTCTTGTGCAGAGTCAACCGGCGGTACCGGGAAATAGCCGCCTTTAACGCCCGGACGGTGGCCTGTGTTGCCTTCGTCGAACTCTTTACCTGTTACCCACGGACCTTCATCAGAGTCGATTTTGAAGCCAGTGTCGTGCATTTCGTTGGAATAACGAACATCGTCAAATACGAAAAATTCCGGTTCTGCACCGAAATAAGCTGTATCACCGATACCAGCAGATTCCATGTAAGCAACGGCTTTTTTCGCAATAGAACGCGGGTCACGGTTGTAAGGTGTACCTGTAGACGGCTCGTAAATGTCGCAGTTTACGATCAGGCACGGCTGTGCAGAGAACGGATCGATAATTGCAGAGGTCGGGTCAGGGATCAAAGACATGTCTGACTCGTTAATTTCCTTCCAGCCTTCGATGGAAGAACCGTCGAACATGATACCGTCTTCGAAATCGCTTTCAGACAGTACGTCCGCACACATGGTCAAGTGCTGCCATTTGCCGCGCGGGTCTGTGAAACGCAAGTCGATATAGTCGATTTCGTTTTCTTTACAGACTTTGAAGATATCTTCAGGAGTTTTGCAATCCAAGGGCATAATGCTTCCCTTCCCTTACTTACTTGGTTGTGAAAAAAAGATTTAGATATTCCAAACGAAGGCTTAAACGGCTTCCGGTCCGGTTTCCCCGGTACGGATACGGATAGCTTCTTCAACAGTGGAAATAAAGATTTTGCCATCCCCGATGCGACCGGTGTGTGCGGCCTGCTGGATGGCTTCAACGGCGCCCTCCACCATAGCATCGTCAATGACGAGTTCGATTTTTACCTTCGGCAAAAAGTCAACGACATATTCTGCGCCACGATACAGTTCTGTGTGACCTTTCTGACGACCGAAGCCTTTTGCCTCGATTACCGTGATGCCCTGCAGTCCGACTTCATGGAGTGCCTCTTTCACTTCATCCAGTTTAAACGGCTTAATAATGGCTTCGATTTTTTTCATCAGCAGACGCCTCTTTTATGTCTTAAGTAAACTCTAACTTCCCAAATGAAATGCATTTGCGCTGTCACACCTGCACTTCTGTCGCAACATATAAAGCATAGATCATGCCAACTTTAAAAACTGGAGAAAAACAAGGAATTCCGCACTTTTACGTCCTCTCCCTACATCGGGTGCCTCATTTTTGAACATTTATTAAGGTTAAAAATTAGCCTATTGATTATTTTTTAACCATTAACTGTTCTAAAAACCATAGCCCGAATATGTCTTTTTCCAATCTCGTTTCGACTTTGCCCCACATCGTAATCTGGATTTCAATTGATCAGAAACGAAAAAATAAAAACCATACAAATTACAACTAGTGCATTGATATATAATGATTATATTCCTGCCTTCAAATCCCTGTTTTCAAGAAAAACCTAAATCAATCCCACGACTCGCATGTTCAAGAAGACAACACCATTATTGCATAATTACACTGGAATGCTTAAAAAGTTATAGGGCATCAAATCGGTGCCTAACTCTTAGGCGGAAGTAAGATGATGACTCATATAGATAAATTCAACGACCTGTCCCAAAAGGGCGGTGCCATCGTTGATTTATATTTATTCGGCTGGTTTGATAAAGCAGGCAATACAGGCGATTATGGACTAAATGTCGCACCGGCACAAAAAACGTTTCAAACGTTGATAACGACAACCTATATGTTTCAAAGCGAACCCACGTTCACGCTATGCTGTCGCCCCTTTAAGATGTCACAGGAACAGTTTGAATATCTGCAAGAACACGATTTGGATACACAAGATTTTCTCTCAAACCTTGGCACGTTACCAGATATCGCCTTTAGCGTCGATCTATCCCAACACAATGACGTCAACAGTGCACTTGCCACCATAAAGGATCTGACTTTTTAAATACTATATTTAAGGCCAATCATACCTGCGGCTTTACGCAACTGAACGGGGTCCAGCAAACTGGGCACACGCATGCCAAAGTCATAGATATTGCCTTTGACATGGCGGACGCACAGCCCCTTTGCTTCAGCCTCTTTTACAAAGGTTTCTGTTTTATCCGGTTGAACGGCAATTTTTCCGAAAGATTGATAGTTCATAACACTTTTATAAATTATTTCTTTTTCTTCAGCTCTTTAATCTTATCCAGGCGTTGATCTGAAATGGCATTGAAACGGTCAATCGCGCCGTAAATCTGTTGGCCAATGGCGCTAATACGTTGCTGGCGTTTATCTTTCGCATCCATATGGGTTTTGAACAGATAGGTGGCATCTTCTTTTGGTAACCTGAACATTTCCATCTGCATCATATCCTGCAAAGCTTTTTCAAATTTCGGGACTTTGCGAATACGGTTATAGCTACGAAATTTTTTATGTTCATATTCAAAATCCATTTTGTCTTTTTGCATGACAACACAGATTTTTGCCGGTTTTCCAGCCTGTAACTCATCCAGACAAGCTTGCGATGTTTTGTCAAACTGCGCAACCATCCCTTCCATACGAATGGCTTCAGCCTGCATTTCCTGAAGATGAACCATATATTCACCAAGTTTCTTATCATAAGCCGGGTCCGCATGGGCAATCGTCGTCAAAAAACAACCCGCCGCAGCAAGGCAAAACATCTGTTTCATCATCATTTCATCCTATATTCAGACGTGTTTGGATTTGTCTAATCGCAAAATGTGGCAAACCCGTGGTCATATATTGGGTCGTGAAAAAATATTCCAGACTGATGTAAGTCAATGCCATACGCATAAGACTGCTCCAAGGTGAGGCAACATTCACATGAAGGAAACTTAAAATGTTCTGGCGCAAATCTCTTGTTATCGCAACCGCACTTGTCGGTGTTCTCTCCACGTCTGCAGCCTATGCCGCCCAAAAGACAGAGGTTATCGCGACAATCAAACCCATTCATTCTCTGCTTTCTGGTCTGATGAAAGATGTAAGTACACCCGCCTTGCTGATCGAAGATAAAGTTCCGTTAAATTACACACCAAGTGAAGCTGACCTGCAGAAATTGGAAAAAGCCGATCTTGTCGTCTGGATGGGACCGGAACTAGAAGCATCTCTCAGCTCAACATTGAGTAACGGTAAAAACACCTTTGAAATGCTGTCCTATTCCGACTTCAAGGTTTTGCCTCTTCGAAACGATGATACGCAACGCGATCCCTATATATGGCTGGATGTCCGAAATGCAGAGGTGATGATTGATGCCCTCTATGAAAATCTGGTGAAGGTCGATCCTGCACATGAAAAACAATATGGCGAAAACCGCAAAACTGTAAAACGAGAGATTGCCGCCCTAGACCGTCAATTTGAGTTTGGCTTTCGTGCAATTGCCGCTGGACAATCCTGGCTTTACCACGATACTCAACAGTATTTTGAACAATCCTATGCGTTTAAAGTCCGTGATATTCTTGCCCCAAAGGCCGGTGAAGAAGCCGACATGGCCAACATGCTGACATTACGCACAAAATTAAACGATATGGGATCGGTTTGTTTCTTCACGGAAGAAGGTTTAACCGATAAAAACCTTTCGTTTGCACTGGACGGATCCCATGCAAAAGTCGCAACCTTGAAATCATATGGCTTAAGCTTTAAGGCAGGACCTAGCCTGTATCAGGAAATGATGCAGTACAACTTCGATACCATCGCCAATTGTTTCAGAGATATCGGCGCAACATACGTCGAACCGACTAAAAGAAAAAAGCCCGAATAGCAAGATACCCAACGTAGATTAATTCTGTTGCGGCGATGAGGGCCATAAAGGCAAGAAGGTATTTATTGATGCTCATATGGTCATCTTCGCCGTTTTCTTTTTCTGCGTACTTGAGGCTGGTCAACCGAGGCGAAAGTCACTCCGCCAAATTCATCGCAATGGATCGGTTATCCCCCTTTTTCATATGGCGCGATGTTTTAAAATAATCCGGTTTTGGGAAAACGTGTTTTTCCCAGTTTTGTGAAATCAGCGATAATTTATCACAAATGACAATTCGTTTTGTTGTCTCCGCTTGTGGCAAAGAGGAAGCCTCCTCTCTCATCGTCTTATCCGTCATGGCAAGGTTCCCTGTCGTAAACTTTCCTGCTTATGACAATTCAAGAACCATACCAACGCAGTTAAAACCCTTAACTATTTGTTAATAAATAAAACTTGTGAAAGGTGCATGCATACAGATTAAAACAGCGGAAAAAATCACCGCCCTTATACGGAAATATCTACCTATTTCCCAACCTCAAAGGCTTAGCCAGTGCCGGGACACATCCAGCATCCGGTTTGCAAATCCCCATTCATTGTCAAACCAGCAAAACAGCTTAAGCATCCGTCTGGAATTTACCTTGGTCTGTGAACCGTCGACCACACATGACAAAGGCGAATGATTAAAATCGACCGATGCATGCGGTTCTTCTGTATAACCCAGAATATGCGATAGAGTTCCTCGGCTTAAGTCGGCAAACAAGCCATTTACCTCTTCGACACTCACGTCGTTTTTCATGTTCAAGGACACATCCAAAACGGAAACATTCTGTGTCGGCACACGGATATGCAGGCAATCGAATTTCCCCTGCAAATGCGGAAGCATTCTTTCGATACCGCGCGCAAGTGAAGTATCAATCGGAATAATGGATTGTAACCCCCCACGGCTGAGGCGCAAATTACGCGCGTTAGAGCTATCAATAATCGGTTGATCATTCATCGCGGAATGAATGGTGGTCGTCATCCCGTTTTCAACCCCCCACTTTTGATCCAGCGCCTTCAAAACCGGAACGATACAGTTTGTTGTGCAGGAGGCGGCAGAAACGATGCGTTGTTTATTATTCAAGACCTCATCATTGACCCCATAAACAACCGTGGCTTCGACTTCGGGCAAGGCCGGTTGAGAAAACAGCAATCGTTTCGCCCCGGCATCAAGATAGCGTTGCGCCTGTGCAAGATCACCAAACGTACCACTACATTCCAAAATCAGGTCAATTTCCAAATCCTGCCAATCAAGGTCTGCCGGATTTTCGGTATTGGAAACACGAATAACATCCCCATCCACAATCAAATTGCCATCGCGATGTTCGACACAAACAGGAAAACGTCCGTGGGTCGTATCGTAACGCGTCATATAGGTCAGGGTTTCAATATCGCTCAGACTATTAATGGCAACAACCTGCATGCCCCATTTATCTTTACTTTCGTAAAGGGCACGCAAAACAGCCTGTCCAATCCGGCCATACCCATTTATTGCAATACGATACATATACCTGTTTCCTTAAACCCAAAAGACCCACCGACATCATAGTCAGTGGGCCTTTTTTCTCAATCCCTAACCAAAAGGATTTTCAAGTCACTGCTATTTAATCGTTTTTGTGACGCTCAAAATAGGCTTGCGTCATTTTGAAAACAACCGGACTTAAAACCGCAATCGCAATCAAGTTCGGTAAGGCCATCATGGCGTTCAGCGTATCTGCCAGCAACCAGATGAAATCAAGGCTGACCGTTGCCCCCAAGGGCACAGCCAAAACCCAAACAATACGGTAAGGAATAATGGACTTCACACCAAATAAATATTCCACGCAACGTTCACCATACAAAGACCACCCCAAAATAGTGGTGAAGGCAAAAACTGCCAATGACACGGCAACGATATAGTTTCCTGCCCCCGGCAATGCAGCGGCAAAGGCAGCCGACGTCAGTGCCGCACCGGATTCACCTGATGTCCACAAACCGGAAGTCACAATCACCAGACCGGTAATCGTACAAACAATAATCGTATCAATGAAGGTACCGAGCATGGCAATCAAGCCTTGGCGAACCGGGTCTTTCGTTTGCGCAGATGCGTGTGCAATCGGGGCAGACCCCAAACCCGCTTCATTGGAAAAGACACCGCGTGCCACACCAAAACGGACCGCAGCCCAAACAGCCGCGCCAGCAAATCCACCTTCGGCAGCATGACCTGTGAAGGCACTTTCAAAGATCAGACCAAACGCATGTCCCAGTTGATCGGCATTGATAAACAACACAACCAATCCCACCAGAATATAGGCCAGCGCCATGAAGGGAACCAAGGCCCCTGCAACGGAACCGATCCGTTTGATCCCACCGATCAGAACAGCCCCCACCAAAATCATCACGATAAAGCCGGATACCAGCGGCGGAATGGAGAAATTCGTTTCAATCACTTGCGCAATTGAATTGGATTGCACACCGTTACCGATCCCGAAACCTGCCACGGCCCCAAACAAGGCAAACAGGGTGCCTAACCACGCCCATTTTTTACCCATACCATTTTTGATGTAATACATCGGGCCACCGACATGGTTGCCGTCTTCGTCAACTTCACGGAAGTTCACGGCCAGAACAGCTTCTGAATATTTGGTTGCCATCCCGACAAGGGCGGTCATCCACATCCAGAACAAGGCACCGGGCCCACCAAGAAAAACAGCCGTTGCCACACCGGCAATATTCCCGGTCCCAACGGTCGCAGCCAAGGCTGTCATCAATGCCTGATAGGGGGGAACTTCGCCATCCTGTTCTTCGCCGCTGCGTGCACGCACGCCACCAGCCAACAATTTAAAGCCTGTCCCCAACTGCAAAATCGGCATCAATTTCAAACCGATACTCATGAACAGGCCAACACCTAAAATCAGGATCAGCATCGGCCAACCCCAAACAATTCCATTAATATCACCAATTATGGAAGTTATTGTTTCCATTATTTAAAATCCTCTCTCTGTATATGAAACGTTTTTGTTTTTATTGGGGCTTTATGACTAGATTTTGTTCGCCCGGAAAAAAATTGTAATTTTATTATATTTTTAAAAGGCTCCTCTCTCCCAACACCGGAAAATGCAAGGGAGAGAGGATACCCAAAGGTCTTGAAAAACAAAGGTTACGGCACCTGCTTTTCTTCGACCACGCCCACCTGAACGGCTGTAGGGGAATTCCGTTCAGGTGGTCATCTCTCTCGTGGTTTTTATTTATTATTCAGCCGCGTCGGCATAATCTTCCAACGGTGGGCAGGAACAAACCAAATTGCGATCCCCGTAGGAATTATCCACCCGATTTACCGGCGCCCAATATTTATCGACACGGAAGGCACCTGGTGGATAACAGGCCTGTTCACGGCTGTAGGGACGATCCCATTCACCAACAAGGTCTTCCACCGTATGCGGTGCGTTTTTCAACGGGTTATTTTCCCCGTCTATTTTGCCGTCTTCGATATCCTGTGCTTCGGCCCGGATGGCTAACATGGCATCACAGAAACGATCCAATTCAGCCTTGGTTTCACTTTCCGTTGGTTCCACCATCAAGGTTCCAGCAACCGGCCAGCTCATCGTTGGGGCATGGAAACCACAATCAATCAAACGTTTGGCAACATCGTCTACCGTCACGCCTGCACTGTCTTTCAACGGGCGGGTATCAAGGATACATTCGTGAGCCACACGACCGGATTTGGAGGTATAGAGAACCTCAAACGCGCCTTCCAGACGTTTGGCGATATAGTTGGCGTTCAGGATCGCAACCTTTGTTGCCTGCGTCAGTCCTTCCCCACCCATTGCCAAACAATACGCCCAGGAAATAGGCAGAATGGAAGGTGAGCCAAACGGGGCCGCTGATACCGGACCGATGGCTTCATCCAATTCCGGGTGACCAGGAAGATAAGCTTTAAGGTGTTCACGCACCCCGATCGGTCCCATGCCGGGCCCACCACCACCGTGAGGGATGCAGAACGTTTTATGCAGGTTCAGGTGCGACACGTCCCCACCGATTTTACCCGGCTGGGCCAGACCGACCATCGCGTTCATATTCGCCCCGTCGATATAGACCTGACCACCGTATTGATGCGTGATTTCGCATACTTCACGCACGGTTTCTTCAAATACACCATGTGTGGACGGATAGGTAATCATACAAGCTGCCAGATTATCGGCATGTTTTTCCGCCTTTTCACGGAAATCAGCAACATCGATATCGCCATTTTCTGCCGATTTCACCACGACAACCTTATAGCCAACCATTTGCGCCGTTGCCGGGTTCGTCCCATGTGCTGATGTTGGGATCAAACACACATTACGATGACTATTGCCTTGTGCATTGTGATAATTACGAATGGTAATCAGACCGGCATATTCGCCTTGTGCACCCGAGTTCGGCTGCATGGAAATCGCATCATAACCTGTGATTTGACATAATTTATCCGACAAATCATCGATCATTTCATAATAACCATCAACCTGATCGCGCGGTGCAAACGGGTGGATATCACCAAATTCCGGCCATGTAATCGGGATCATTTCCATTGTAGCATTCAGTTTCATGGTACAGGACCCAAGTGGGATCATCGCCCGATCCAATGCCAAATCACGATCCGCTAGTTTGCGGATATAACGTGTCATTTCAGACTCCGCCCGGTTCATATGGAAAATCGGGTGGGTAAGATATTCTGATGTACGCGCAACATCGCTGGGCAGACGATAATCAAGGGCAATCGTCGGATCATCTTTCATATCGTTACCGCCGAACGAGGTCCAAATCGCCTCGATCGTTTCAGGACGTGTCTGTTCATCCACACTGATACCGATACGGTCATTACCGATTTTGCGCAGGTTGATCCCGTTGGCAACGGCTGCATTCAGGATAACCCCCTGCATGGAACCGACTTCAACCGTGATCGTATCAAAAAACACATCCGGTGAGACCTTGAAACCGAGTTTTTCAAGCCCGACAGACAAACGAACCGCATGTTGGTGAATAATTTGGGCAATCGCCTTGATCCCGTCGGGACCGTGGAAAACCGCATACATGGATGCCATAACCGCCAACAAGGCTTGCGCCGTACAAACGTTGGACGTTGCCTTTTCACGACGGATATGTTGTTCGCGTGTTTGTAAGGCAAGACGATAGGCCTTATTTCCGCGACTATCGATGGAAACACCGATAATACGACCCGGCATGGATCGCTTATAGGCATCACGTGTCGCCATATAGGCCGCGTGCGGGCCACCAAACCCCATCGGCACGCCAAAACGTTGTGTGGACCCCACAGCAATATCCGCCCCCATCTCGCCCGGGGCTTTCAAAACAGCCAAGGCCAACGGGTCCGCAATCATAATGGCCAGCGCCTTAAATTCATGCAGGCCTTCGATAATTGCCGTGAAATCACGTACATCACCATAAGTCCCCGGATACTGGAACACCGCACCAAAAACTTCATCGGCTTTCAGGTCCGTATCAGGGTTGCCGACAACAATTTCAATCCCGATCGGCTCAGCCCGTGTTTTCATCACGGCAATATTTTGCGGATGACAGTTTTCATCAATAAAAAACTTTGTTGTCTTGGATTTAGAGGCCCGCTGCGCCATTGTCATGGCTTCGGCTGCGGCTGTCGCTTCATCCAGCAAAGACGCATTCGCGATATCCAACCCGGTCAGATCAGCGACCATTGTCTGATAGTTCAACAAGGCTTCCAGACGACCTTGGCTGATTTCCGGCTGATAGGGCGTATAGGCGGTGTACCATGCCGGGTTTTCCAGAATATTGCGCAAAATCACTGGCGGTGTCATGGTGCCATAATAGCCCTGCCCGATTAGTGAAGTCAGAACCTTGTTCTTTTTGGCAACGCGGCGCAGGTGGAACAGGGTATCGCGTTCAGATAACGCATCCCCCCAATCAAGTGCATCCTGCTGGCGAATATCGCGCGGAACCGTTTCATCAATCAGACGATCAAGGCTATCCGTCCCGATCACCTCCAGCATTTTTTCCATCTCTTTGGGGGATGGGCCGATATGACGGCGATTGGCAAAATCATACGGTTGGTATGTCGTCGGTTTAAAGGTCATCTATAGATCCTTTCCAATCCAAAAAAATTAGGCAATCAACGCCTGATAAGCATCTTGATCCATCAATGCATCCAACTGTGACGCATCCGCAATCTTGATTTTATAAAGCCACGCATCGCCTTCCGGGCTTGCATTCAGCATACTTGGGTTATCGGCCAAATCGTCGTTGGCTTCAACAACTTCTCCGCCCACTGGGGCATAAATTTCACTGGCGGCTTTGACACTTTCAATCACACCGATTTCATCATTTTGATCAAAGGTATCGCCAATTTCTTTCAGTTCAACAAACACAATATCGCCAAGTTGCTGGGCGGCATGTTCAGTGATGCCGACAGTGGCAACATCGCCGTCAACGACAATCCATTCATGGTCTTCGGAAAAATATTTGGACATTACGCGTTCCTTTTACTTAGCGTTTGTAGTTCTGTTGAACAAATGGGGTTTTAACGATTTTTGCAGGCAAAAGCTTGCCGCGAACAGAAAGCTGAACGTCGGTATCAGGGGCGGCAAATTCAGATGCGACATAGCCAAGCGCCACCGGGCCTTCAAAGGTCGGACCAAACCCACCACTGGTGACCTGCCCGATCAAGGTTCCATCCATAGAAACGACCTCAACACCATGACGGGCCGGGGCACGGCCCAACGGTTGAATACCCACCAGTTTACGGGTGGCACCTTCTGCCAGTTCTTTCAAAATACGATCTGCACCGGGGAAGCCGCCTTCTTCGCGGCGGCGTTTCTGCATGGCCCAGTTCAATTGTGCTTCGACAGGGGATGTGGTGGCATCAATATCGTTACCGTACAGACAAAGCCCGGCTTCCAAACGCAAGGAATCCCGTGCGCCCAAACCAACCGGGGCAAGGTTTTCATCTTCCAGCAACGTTTTTGCAATCCGGGTGGCCTCATCTTGCGGGATGGAAATTTCATATCCATCTTCGCCCGTATAACCCAATCGGGAAATACGGCATGTTGTCCCGAGGAATTCGACTTCCATCGTTTCCATGAATTTCAGATCAGCCGCGGCGGGTGCATGTTTGGCAACGACACTTTCAGCCGCAGGCCCTTGAATGGCAAGCAAGGCATGATCGGTAATTTCAATGACTTCACACCCCGTCAGATTGTTTTTCATATGCGGAATATCTTGGTCACGCATTGCCGCATTGACCACCACGAATAAATAATCACCCGCATTGGAAACGATCAGATCATCCATGATGCCACCTTCTTCATTGGTGAAGAAGGTATAACGCGCTTTACCCACAGGCAAACCGTCAATATTGCTGGGGACCAATGCCTCAAACGCTTTGGCCCGATTTTCGCCACGCACGATGACTTGCGCCATATGGGACACATCAAACAAGGCCGCTTTGGTCCGGCAATGATGGTGTTCCCCCATAATGCCCATCGGATAATTGATCGGCATGGACCATCCGGCAAACTCGACCATTTTGGCACCGAGTTCCACATGCAGGTCATAAAGGGGAGTCTTTTTTATGTTAGATGCAGACATGGAGTATTTTCTTCCTTGTTTTAAAATCTGTTCAGGCATGAACCGCACGGTCCAAAACATCGAGGCAGGCTTCCTTGATCGCTTCACCAAGGGCGGGATGGGCATGACAGGTTCGAATAACATCGCGCACCGTTGCATTCACCGTCATGGCAAGCACCAGTTCAGCAATCAAATCCCCGGCATGGGGACCAACAATGTGTGCCCCGAAAATCTTGCCGCAATGTGGATCAGCTAGAACCTTGACCATACCATCAACCTCGCCTGTTGCACGGGCACGGGAATTCGCCCGAAAGGCAAACGTTCCCTTGTCGTAGGCAATATCGGCTTCAATCAAGTCATCTTCGGTTCTGCCAACACCGGCAATTTCAGGTGCAGTATAAACAACAGCCGGAATTTTAGCGTAATCTACATGCCCGTTTTGATGGGCAATCATTTCAACGCAGGCAACACCATCTTCTTCTGCCTTATGCGCCAGCATGGGACCGGGGATACAGTCCCCAATGGCAAAAATACCGGGCTGGTTGGTCTGAAAATGATCATCTACCGTGATAAAGCCATGTGCGTCGCGTTGCACAGACAGATCATCCAGCCCCAAACCATCAATAAAGGGACGACGACCAACAGCGACCAGAACGATATCGGCTTCCAGTTCTTCTTCTGTTTGTTTGGCAAGACGTTCCATACGAACTGTCAGGGATGTATCGCCCTTATCAATGCCCAACACCTTGCGCCCCAAGGTAAATTTCAAGCCGCTTTTGCTCAACGCGCGCTGTGCGGCTTTGGCAATTTCACTGTCCATACCCGGCAGGATACGGTCCAGATATTCCACAACCTTGACCTCGGCCCCCAGTCGCGCCCAAACCTGACCGAGTTCCAAACCAATCACACCGGCACCGATGACCACCATTTTCGCAGGCACATCTTTTAAGGCCAGCGCCCCTGTGGATGAAACAATACGTTCTTCATCAATCTCAAGACCGGGCAAACTAATGGGTTCAGACCCGGTTGCAATAATAATGTTCTTGCAGTTGAGTTCTTGTTCACCATCGGTTGTCGTCACACCGACCCGCCCAGTGCCTATAATCCGACCCCAGCCTTGAATGTAATCAACACCGTTCTTTTTAAACAGAAACTCAATCCCCTTGGTTAAATCACCAACGGTTTTATCCTTGCGCGCCATCATGGCGTCCAGATCAACGGAGACACCATCGATTTTAATGCCATGCGCGGCCATATGTTTGGCGGCATCCGCATACTTTTCAGAGGATGTCAGCAACGCCTTGGACGGAATACACCCCACATTCAAACAGGTTCCCCCCAACGCCCCGCGTCCTTCGATACAAGCAACCGTCATCCCCAGTTGGGCCGCGCGAATAGCGGCAACATAACCGCCGGGACCACCGCCAATAATCACAATATCATACATTGTCGTCATGGTTTTCGCCCTGCCTTAATACAACGGAAAACGACGACAAAGATCGACGACTTGTTCACGCACAGCCGCTTCAATTTCCGCGTTATCTTCACCATGTTCGGCGATGCCATCAATGACATCACAAATTAGATGACCGATTCTTGTAAATTCTTCGACCCCAAACCCGCGTGTCGTGCCCGCTGGTGTACCAAGGCGAATACCCGATGAAATCGCAGGTGGTTGTGGATCAAACGGAATACCGTTTTTATTACAGGTGATACCCGCACGTTCCAGTGCTGCATCAACCACTTTGCCCGTGACATTTTTGGGACGCAGGTCAACCAACATCAAATGGGTATCTGTCCCACCAGACACGATATCGACCCCGCGTTCTATCAACACAGTCGCCAATGCTTTGGCGTTATCCACAACATTTTGCGCATATTCTTTGAAACTCGGTTGCAAGGCTTCCCCAAAAGCAGCCGCTTTGGCAGCAATCACATGCATCAATGGGCCACCCTGCATCCCCGGAAAGACAGCCGAATTAAATTTCTTTGCCAAGGCTTCGTCGTTAGTCAAAATCATGCCACCGCGCGGACCACGCAGGGTTTTATGCGTTGTCGTGGTCACCACATGGGCATGTTCAATCGGGGATGGATGTACACCACCAGCGACCAGTCCGGCGATATGGGCCATATCCACCATCAGGTATGCCCCGACCTTATCAGCAATTTCGCGAAAACGGGCAAAATCGATAAAGCGTGGATAAGCCGATCCGCCTGCAATAATCAATTTGGGCTTGCATTCAATGGCTTGGGCTTCCAACGCCTCATAATCGATTTGAGAGGTTTCCCGGTCCACGCCATATTGCACGGCATTAAACCATTTTCCCGACAGGGTCGGACGGGCACCATGTGTCAAATGTCCACCCGCATCCAATGACATCCCCAAGATCGTATCACCGGGTTGTAACAATGCCAGCAAAACCGCCCCATTGGCTTGTGCCCCGGAATGGGGCTGCACGTTGACAAAACCAACCTTAAACAGTTTTTTTGCCCGATCAATTGCCAGCGTTTCCGCCACATCCATAAATTCGCAGCCACCGTAATAACGCCGTCCCGCATATCCTTCGGCATATTTGTTGGTCAAAACAGAGCCTTGCGCCTGCAACACCGCCTTGGACACAATATTTTCAGAAGCAATCAGTTCAATCCCTTCGGCTTGGCGTTTCATCTCGTTTTGAATGCCGCTCATCAAGGCAGGGTCTGTTTCGCTAAGGTCTTGATGAAAGAAGTTTTCAGTTGTGTTCGTCATGTTTTTAAATCCTGTTAAATTTTTAGCACTCAACCAAATTGACGGCTAAACCGCCCTGGGAGGTCTCTTTATATTTGCTTTGCATATCCATGCCCGTCTGGCGCATGGTCTCAATCACTTTGTCCAGCGACACCATGTGCGACCCATCTCCACGCAGCGCGAGGCGTGAGGCGTTGATCGCCTTGGTCGCGCCCATTGTGTTGCGTTCAATACAGGGTACCTGAACCAGCCCGCCAATGGGATCACACGTCAGGCCGAGATTGTGTTCCATGCCAATCTCAGCAGCATTTTCCACTTGTTCGTTCGTTCCGCCCAAAACCGCACACAAGGCACCGGCCGCCATCGAGCAGGCCACACCGACTTCGCCCTGACAGCCGACTTCGGCGGCCGAGATCGACGCCCGTTTTTTATAAATCGAACCAATAGCTGCTGCGGTGAGGAGAAAATCCAGACTGCCTTTTTCACAGGCACTGGGGCAGAAACGTTCGTAATACGCCAATACCGCAGGGATCACACCGGCTGCCCCATTGGTCGGGGCGGTCACAACACGGCCACCAGCGGCATTTTCTTCATTTACTGCCAAGGCAAATAAATTCACCCAGTCCAAAACGGTAAGCGGGTCTTTCATCCCGGCTTCGGGACGTGTTGATAATTCCTGATGAAGCTTATAGGCGCGGCGTTTAACATCCAGGCCACCGGGCAAAATTCCTTGTGTCTGGCACCCCCGGTCAATACAAGCCATCATCGCATCGCGTACGCGTTTTAAAAACGTTTTGATGGCCTCTTCCCCGTGGGCGGCAACTTCATTGGCCAGCATAATGTCGGCAATGCTCAGATTATGTTTTTGTCCATGATCCAGCAATTCTTTGGCCGAGGAAAACGGGTAAGGAATGTCCGGTCCCACGATTTTTTCACCAGCGTGTTCAAACTCATCACGATCCAGAACAAACCCGCCGCCGACAGAAAAGAACACCTGTGTGTAAAGCTCTTTTCCCGTTTTATCCCATGCCTTGATTTCCATTGCATTGGGGTGTTCAGGTTTGAAAACATTGAAATGAAAAAGCAGATCACTTTCTTCATCAAATGAAATAGACTTGCAGCCCCCCAGCATCATGGTTTTTCCATCACGAATACCCGAAACAATATCGGGTACACGATCAGGATCAATACTGCGCGGACGTTCGCCTGACAGACCAAGCAACACAGCAGTATCAGTACCATGTCCTTTTCCGGTAAGGGCGAGGGAGCCAAAGAGATCAACTTTAACGCGGCCGATTTTTTCAATCAGACCACGGTTTTTCAATTCTGTACAAAATCGAAAACCTGCCCGCATGGGGCCGACCGTATGGGAACTGGATGGACCGATCCCAATGGTAAACAGGTCCATCGCGCTGAGATGCTGCATGGCCCCTTTGGGCGTACGCACCGCGATAACCTCCGCATCCGTCTTTTTTTGTTGTATAGGGTCCGACAAAGGCACCTCCAAAACAAACCGTAAAATACGGTTTCATTGAACGATGCCCCCTCTGTCTTTGATACCTGAGATAGTCCCCGCCCAGACTTGGCTGATATCGGGTTGACCTTCGGTGGACCGGATCGTGTCCGGCCTCTCTCCAGAGTCTCATCTTCCTGCAGTACGTTTGCCTGAGAGTTTCCGGGGCGGTTGCTCCTTCGGCGACAGCTTCTACCGCTGTCTCTCCCACAGGAATTTCAAGAGAAATGAATATGTATGAAAACGGAATCTAAACCCCGCCTTCCCTATTACGGTAGGTGACTTGTGAAGGAGTTGTCAAAGCCTTTTTTCACCCTTTGGTATTTATTGCAATGCGAACAGTCGATTTTCTGTTATTTCTTATTGTGGGCTTTGGTATTTTATACCAAAAATATTTTACGCTTATGCAGTGCACAATATAAAAGATCACCCTCTCAAACAAGGGCATTTAAAGGGAAGTCGTGATAACCATGAACGATCCATACCTGATCAAACCAGACCCGGAAAACGGCCTGACAACCACAAAAATTAAAGGTCTTGATGCCCAAGGTAACGCCATTAATCTGTTCACGGTCAATGAACGTCCCTTAAATGTTTTTCTCAATAACCGGGAAATTGTCACCCTGATGAGTGTCGGCGATTACCCTGAACTTTTGGGCCTTGGTTATCTGGTCAATCAACATATGATCAATGATGACGATATCATTGAAATGATCGAATATGATGCAGAAATAGAAACCGTCGTTGTGCGAACCGAACGCACAACCGATTATGAAGAAAAACTGAAACGTAAAATTCTGACATCCGGTTGCGGTCAAGGGACCGTTTTTGGCGATATCATGGATCATCTGGATGATGTTCATCTTCCTCAGAACGCCAACTTAAAAACAAGCGATATCGCGGCCTTACTTGCCACAATCAAGGCCACGCCCAGTCTCTATCAAAAGGCCGGGTCCATTCACGCCTGTGTTCTTTGTAAAAAGTCCACGCCCTTGATTTATATGGAAGATGTTGGCCGTCATAATGCATTGGACAAGATCGCAGGCTATATGTACCAACATAATATGGCCGGGGATGATTATGTTATTTACACCACGGGGCGCATGACCAGCGAGATGGTCATCAAGACTGTTTCAATGGGTGTCCCCATCCTTATCTCGCGTTCCGGTGCAACCCAATGGGCCTTGGAACTGGCCCAAAAGGCGGGTTTAAGCCTGATCAGTCGTGCCAAAGGCAAAAGATTTATTACCCTGTGTGGAACAGAGCGCATCGTCTTTGATGATTAACGGCTGCATTCATCCAACAAATAAACGATGGACCGATAAGGAAAACCCGCTTTTTCAGACAAGCCGATTTCACAGGTCCGACTGGTCGAATAGCCTTCGCTGATCCTATCTAAAGATCGGTTGAGCTTACGCAAAGCATGCGCGTTCAGTTCCGGTGTCGTAAACCCTTTATCCCCGGCCCAACCACAGCACCCAACCCCTTCCGGGATAACAACCTCGCTGACGCATGCCTCAACAACCGCCTTCATTTTCACATCCAGTGCCATTTTTTGCGTGGAACAGGTCGGATGAATGGCGACTTTGCGATTTTGTTTTTGGATATTAAGGCGCGGCAATACCTGATCGTGCATAAATTCGGTCATATCCAGACAGTTCAAACTGTCCCCATTCATGCCTTTCATGCGGAAGCTACAAGGAGATGTATCAAACACGATCGGATATTTCCCACCCTCAGACGCCTTAAATAGCGCCTCACTCAGTTCATTGGACTTCCCGGTTGCCACATCAGTCAACCCCTTGCTGTCAAAAGGTTGCCCACAACATAGATCATTCAGACCGTCCGGGTAACGCACCTGAAAACCTGCGCGTTTTAACAAACGTTCCGTCACCACGGGCAAAGGTGTTTTCTGGGCATCATTTCGCGCCGGACCCATCGTGCGGGATGCGCAACTGGGCAAATAGACCACCACATCCCCGTCTTGTTCCACAGATGGTTCCGGTTTAAATGAAATCCCGTTTGGCATAGCCGGGGTCCAGCGCGCCATACGATCCCCGCTTATTTTCCGCATCCCATCCGTCATTCCCTGCATGACCTTGGATCCTAAAACCCCGTGGGCAAGATTAGCCGCTTTTAATCCCATTGCCGTCGCGTTCATCGCAACACCATAATGATCGGCGAACCATTGCCCCAGTCGGGTGGTCCCCTTGCCCGCTTCGCGCCCGCGCAGCATCTTGATCAAACTGCCGGTTTCAATACCGACCGGACAGGCCGTTGCACACAAGCCGCAGGCCGCACAAGTGTCCATCCCCTGATAAACATACAGATCGCGCAAATCCGTACTGTCTTCGCCCGTCGCATCCCGCCTGGAAATCTCACGCCAACCAACAATGCGTTGGCGCGGGGTTAGTGTTAAATGACGTGACGGACATTTTGGCTCGCAAAAACCGCATTCGATACATTTATCGACAATTTCTTCCGATGCGGGCAATGGCTTCAAATTTTTAAGATGAACATCTTGATCCTCATTGATAATCACACCGGGATTGAGCAATTCTTCCGGATCAAACAAGTTTTTAATCCGGCGCATCAAGGCAAAGGCATCAGCGCCCCATTCCATTTCCACAAACGGCGCCATATTGCGCCCGGTGCCATGTTCGGCCTTTAGGGATCCATCATATTTATGGACCACCATTTCACAGACCGCATCCATGAATTTGCCATACCGTTCGACTTCGCTTTGCGTATTGAAATCCTGCGTGAAAACGAAATGCAAATTGCCTTCCAGCGCATGACCAAAGATAATGGCTTCATCATAATGGTACTGCTTGAACAATTTATGCAGATCAACCACACCCGCAGCCAGATGTTCAATCGGGAAAGCAACATCTTCAATAATGACCGTGGTGCCGGTTTCACGCATCGCCCCAACCAAGGGGAATAATCCTTTGCGGATCCCCCAATAACGCGCGCACACATCGGGATCATCGGAAAATTCAACCGGATGGACGGTTTCGATATGGGCAAACGACTGTGTCGCCTGAACGATCTTATCTCGCAGTTCCGCTTCATCCTCGCCGCGAACCTCAATCAGCAAGGCCGTCGCATCATCAGACAAGTCTTTTAGGAAAGCAGGCATGCCCTCTTTATCCTGCACAGACCGCAGGCCCGGACGATCCACCAATTCAACGGCTGCAACCGGAGCATTTTTCAACAGTTGAACGGCCTTCGCAGCAATTTCACAGGTTTCAAAATAAACCATTGCAGATGCTTTATGGGCATGTTCCACACAGGTTTCATAGGTGATTTCAGCGATGAAGCCCAACGTGCCTTCTGAGCCGATCATCAAATGCTGTAAAATATCAATCGGGTCGTCGTAATCGATCAAGGCATTCAGACTATAACCCGTCGTATTCTTAATTTTGAATTTTTTGGCAATCCGTTCCGCCAGCACCGGGTCAGCCTGTACATCGTGGCGTAGTTCACGCAATCCATTTAACAGGGCGCTATGGCTTTGGCGAAACAGATTGATCGAGGTTTGATCTCCCGTATCCAATAAAGTTCCATCGTGCAAAATCACCCGCATGCAAGACAAGGTACGATAACTGTTTTGTGCCGTTCCACAACACATGCCGGATGCGTTATTGGCGGCAATCCCCCCAATTTTCGCAGCATTGATCGAGGCTGGATCTGGGCCGATTTTTTTACCAAACGGGGCCAGCTTGGCATTGGCCTGCCCCCCAATCACACCGGGTTGCAGGCTGACACGGCTTTGATCATCGGATAATTTAAATCCGTCCCAATTGTCCCCCAATAGGCCCAGAACGCTGTCACTGACAGCCTGACCTGACAGGCTGGTTCCAGCGGCACGAAACGTCACCGGGGTGTTAAAAGCCTTACATTGTGCCAGCAGTTCCTGCACCTGATCTTCACTTTCCACCACGACAACAATTTTCGGGACAAGGCGGTAAAAGCTCGCATCCGTACCGTAGGCCAATGTGCGCAACGGGTCCGTTATCAATTGGGTTGCAGGAAATGTTTGTTTCAAACTTGCATGAAGATCACGGTAAGGAGACTGCAGCATATGTTTGTCTTTCTTGTTCTGTTAACCGACTTCAACCAACAGGTCTTTGGTATCCACTTGGGTTCCCGGCGTCACGACCACACGTTTCACTGTACCCGATTTTTCCGCCAAGACGGAAGTTTCCATCTTCATGGCTTCAATCGATAATAAAACATCACCGCGTTCCACTTCGTCGCCTTCCTTCACGGCAACCGAGACAACAAGCCCCGGCATCGGCGCACCGATATGATCTTCGTTGCCTTCTTCTGCCTTCGGTGCCGCTGCCTTTTTCGGGGCCTGTGACTTATCGGAAATTTTAACGTTACGCGGTTGACCATTCAGTTCAAAAAAGACCGTGCGTTTGCCTTCATCATCGGCATCGGACAAGGCACGGAACCGGATAAACAGGGTTTTGCCCTTTTCCATATCCACCTTGATCTCTTCCCCCGGTGTCATGCCGTAAAAGAACGCACCTGTCGGTAAAACACTGACATTTCCGTATTCTTTTAAATGCGCAACATAATCACGAAAGACCTGCGGATACATGATATAAGACGCCAATTCATTGTCCGTGACGGCACGTCCTGCCAGTTCATCCGCCTTTTTGCGTTCACCATCCAAATCCAACGGGTCCATCACAGAACCGGGGCGCAGAGTAATCGGCTTTTCCCCTTTCAGGACTTTCTTTTGCAAATCTTTCGGGAAGCCCCCTGTCGGTTGCCCCAATTCCCCACGGAAGAACGAAACAACCGATTCAGGGAAGGCGATTTCTTTTTCCGGATTTTTCACATCATCGCGATTTAACCCCGATGTAATCATCATCAATGCCATATCACCAACCACCTTGGAAGATGGCGTCACCTTGACGATATCACCAAACATCTGGTTGACATCGGCATAAGCGTCCGAAACCTCGCTCCAACGATCTTCGATCCCCAAGCTGCGGGCCTGTTGGCGCAGGTTGGTATATTGGCCACCCGGCATTTCGTGATTATAGACATCGCTGGTTCCGCACCGGATATCGCTTTCAAAGCCAACATAATTGGCACGCACCTGTTCCCAATAATCGGACACTTTACGCAAGGCAATTTGGTCTAACCCGGTGTCGCGCGGGGTGTTGCGCAAGGCCGCCACAATGGAACCGAGGTTTGCTTGTGAGGTCAAACCGCTCATGGCGTCCAGCGCCCCATCCACCGCATCGACACCGGCCTCACTTGCCGCGAGGATCGAGGCTGCGGCAATTCCGCTTGTATCGTGAGTATGGAAATGGATCGGAATGGAAATTTCGTCTTTCAGTGCCTTAACCAAAGCCGTCGCAGCAGCCGGCTTCAACAGACCTGCCATGTCTTTCAGGCCCAGAATATGCGCACCGGATTTTTCCAGTTCCTTCGCCATACTGACATAATATTTCAAATCATATTTGGATCGGTTCGGATCCAGAATATCACCCGTATAACAAACCGCAGCTTCACAGATTTTGCCCGTATCCAAAACGGCATCCATCGCCACGCGCATATTTTCAACCCAGTTCAGGCTGTCAAATACACGAAAGACATCCATCCCGGCTGCAGCCGCCCGATCCACCAGATATTTCACCGCATTATCGGGGTAATTGGTATAGCCGACCCCGTTGGAAGCCCGCAGCAACATTTGAGTCAAATGGTTCGGCATGGCCGCAGACAAACGCTCCAAACGGTCCCACGGACATTCTTTTAAAAACCGCATCGCCACATCAAATGTCGCTCCACCCCAACATTCAACCGAAAACAGTTCCGGTAAACGTGCCGCATAGGTTGGTGCAATTTTCACCAGATCGTCGGTGCGCACACGGGTTGCCAGCAAAGACTGATGGGCATCACGCATAGTGGTATCTGTTAACAACAGACGGTCTTGAGCCAGCATCCAATCGGCAACTGCCTTCGCCCCGTCCTTCGCCAATTTTTGTTTTAAACCGCCCCCGATCGGCACCGCCAGGTTCGGGGCCAATGGGTGATGAATATGGTTTGGTTTTTTGCGTCCTGCGACCTCTGGATTCCCATTGACCATGACCTCGCCCATAAACTTCAACAGCTTGCTGGCCCGGTCCTGACGTTTGGGCATGGCAAACAGTTCTGGGGTCGTATCGATAAACTTGGTTGTATAAGCCCCACTGAGGAACTTTTCATGAGAAAGCACATTTTCAAGAAAGACAAGGTTGGTGGCCACCCCACGAATACGAAATTCACGTAACGCACGGTCCATACGCGCAACCGCCTCATTCGGGCTTTTGCCCCATGCGGTTACTTTTTCCAGAAGGCTATCATAATAACGCGTCACCAGCGCACCACTAAAGGCCGTTCCGCCATCCAGACGAATGCCAAACCCGGTTGCCCCACGATAGGCCAAAATTTTCCCGTAATCCGGAATAAAATTATTATCAGGGTCTTCGGTTGTTACCCGGCACTGTATGGCGTGACCGTTCAGGAAAATATCCTCCTGATTAGGTACACCGCTATCATCACGCCCGATCATGGCCCCTTCACAAATCCGAATTTGTGCCTGAACGATATCAATTCCGGTGACCACTTCGGTGACCGTATGTTCGACCTGAACACGGGGGTTTACCTCGATGAAGTAAAATTCTTCTGTGTCCACATCCATCAAAAACTCAACCGTACCCGCGCAGCTATAGTTTGCGGTACGAGCAATTTTTAAGGCGGCTTCACAAAGTTCTGCGCGTTTTGCCTCTGTCAAATAAGGGGCTGGAGCGCGTTCCACCACTTTTTGATTGCGCCGTTGAACCGAACAATCACGTTCAAACAAATGGACCACATTACCATGCGTATCGCCCATAATTTGAACTTCGACGTGGCGGGCACGACGAACCAGTTTTTCCAGATAAAGTTCATCATTGCCAAAGGCGGCTTTGGCCTCGCGTTTTGCCGCATCAACTTCGCGCAGCAAATCAGCTTCGGTTTCAATTTCACGCATCCCGCGACCACCGCCGCCCCACGATGCCTTGGTAATCATGGGATAGCCGACTTTTGCAGCTTCGGCCTTAATCACATCCTCATCATCAGGTAAGGCATTGGTGGCAGGCACCACCGGCGCACCGGCACGAACCGCCAATTCACGCGCAGATACCTTGTTGCCCAATCCTTCCATCACTTCGGGACGCGGACCAACAAAGATAATACCTTCATCTTCACATCGTCTTGCAAAGGCAGGGTTCTCCGACAAAAAACCATATCCGGGATGGATCGCATCTACATTGGCATCCTTGGCAACCCGGATAATGGTTTCAATATCGAGATAAGCCTCAACCGGGCCTTTGCCTTCCCCGATCAAGTAAGATTCATCGGCCTTAAAACGATGTAATGCAAAACGGTCTTCGTTTGAATAAATGGCAACAGTTTCAATCCCCAGCTCGCTTGCCGCGCGACAAATACGAATGGCAATTTCGCCACGGTTAGCGGCCAAGAGACGACGAATTTTGTTCGGACGTGTGATCATAATTAAATTTGCCTTACTTTAATTTGCTTAAAGGAAACCCACGTTATTTTTATGCTGGTTAGTTATTTCTGATAACCATCACGACCAGTTCTTTAGGACCGTGAACGCCGTAACAAAGTTCCTGTTCGATATCCGAAGTCTTACTGGGGCCGGAGATTAACAACGCATTAGTTGGCATGTGGGTTGTCCATTGTTCCTGTTCAATCGCCTCCAGAAACGTATTGAAAAAACGGTCTTCATAGACAAGGGCGACATGAATGGGGGGAACAAGCGACAACAGACGCGGTTCTTCGCGCGTTGGCCATAAAATAAGGCTTCCCGTTTCTGCAATCGCCCCCACGGTTGTGGTCAGGCTTGCATCCACGCTGAATAACTCTTCTTTGCAGGCTTCGATTTTTTGATCAAAGCTGCGCAGTTTCACTCCCGTATCCGTCGCCGTCCAATTGTCCGTTATTTCTTTCGCAATCGGTGAAGGTGACCCCTGCATAAGGTGGCGCACCCCTTTTTCTGTCAACAAATCGATTAAATCGCGTTGGGCATCATGCAATGTTGTTTGCTTAATCTGGGTATTTACAGCAGAGGTGACTTGGCAGAAACGCTCGATCTTTTGTTCCTGCGTCCATTTTTTATCGTAAATAACCGACTTATCCGTGACAAAATCACCTTTTGAAGTGGATGCACTGCGCAAACTGTCCAAAATTTCCTGTTTTGCAATCTTATTCATCTTTCAAACCCATTTCTTTTGTCATCTGATGAAGTGTTTTTTTGGCAAATTTCGGCTTCACCCGTACACTTGTCCATTCTTTCAACATAGGAGATGCCTGCGGTAGCAAGTTACCGATTCGACTCATTGCCGCAGTTGCAACCTTATAAGTCGCCGGGCTGGCATTCATAGCGGCCCATCCAGACCACCCTGCATTCTCAGTGGTCGATGACTTGGTTCCCCGCCCTTTTAGGGGATGTTCCCCATGCGGACAGTTTCCTGAATTTTCATCACGTAAACGGACCAACATCTTGGCAATCGGGATTTTAACCGGACAAACTTCCACGCAAGCATTGCATAGCGTCGAGGCATTGGCATGTTCAGGATATTCATCCAGCCCTTCCAATTGTGGAGTCAGGATTTTACCGATTGGACCGGGATAAACCCCGCCATAGGCATGACCGCCAATACGGGTATAAACCGGGCAATGGTTCATACAGGCCCCGCATCGAATGCATTGCAAGGTGTCACGTGTTTCGCTATCGCGGTACACCTTTGATCGTCCGTTATCCAGCAAGACAAGATGAACCTCTTTCGGGCCGTCTTTCTCCCCCTCTTTTCGGGGACTAGAGATCATATTGAAATAAGTTGTGATGGGTTGACCCGTCGCTGATCGGGTCAACAGGCTTAAGAGTGCGGGGACATCACTTAAGTTTTCCACCACTTTCTCGATCCCGGTGACGGCGATATGGACAGGGGGAACTGTCGTCACCATCCGCCCGTTGCCTTCGTTTTCAACAAGACAAAGCGTTCCGGTCTCGGCCACCGCAAAATTTACACCGGACAGGCCTGCACCTGCCTCCATAAATTCACGGCGGAGTTCTTTGCGCGCAATCGCTGTTAATTCAGCGGCGTCTTCGCTGTAGGGAGTATCGGGCAAATGATCCTGAAACAGTTTGGCGATTTGCCCTTTGTTCATATGAATGGCGGGCATCACGATATGGGATGGCATTTGTCCCGCCATCTGCACGATATATTCCCCCAGATCGGCCTCAAGCGCCCGAATGCCATGATCACCGAGAAAATGGTTCAACTCCATTTCCTCTGACACCATCGACTTGCCCTTGACCACAGTTTTCACGTCATGGGATTTCAGGATTTCCAGAATGATCGAATTGGCCTCATCAACCGTACGCGCCCAATGCACTTTAATTCCGTTTTGGGTGCAATTTTCTTCCAAACGTTCCAGTAATTCCGGCAATTTGGACAGGGCACGTTTTTTGATACTTTCCCCCAGATTGCGCAAACGTGTCCATTCATCGACATCATTAAACTGTGTAGCGCGTTTCCCCATTAATCCATCCATCGCCCGGCGGAAGTTGGCGCGAAGCTCCTCATCTTTTAAGGCTTTGTGAACACGACCTTTAAAATCTTTGCCGTTAACGAGGGTCATTTGTACGCTCCCACAGGAATTCCGCCAAATGCTGCCCTTTGACATCCGATTTTCGATAATCAAGATGCCCGGTGATATTCATCATACATCCACAATCACCCGACACCAATTTTTGCGCCTGTGTGGCCTCAACATCATCGGCTTTATCCGACACCATCGCCGCGGAAATTTCAGGTTGGCGAACCGCAAACGTGCCGCCAAACCCGCAACATTCGGTTTCGCGTTTCAGTTCCACCAGCTCAACATTTTCAAGCTGACTAATCAGGTCTTTAGGCTGGGAACGCACCCCCATTTCGCGTTGAGAATGACACGACCCATGCCATGTCACCCGCATCGGTTCCCCTTTGTCCGTCAGTTTTATTTTCAAAACATTCAGAAGAAAGTCGCTGAGCTCGTACACCCGATTTGCCAAAGCACACGCCTTGTTATAATCAACATCCCCTTCGAACAGTTCAGGGTAATGTTTAAACATCATCCCCGCACAAGACCCGGAAGGCAGAACAACGGGGATATCCTTGCGGAATAGATCAAGCTGAGCACGTGCCACGTCGCGTGCCTTGTCACGTTGACCGGAATTAAAGGCCGGTTGCCCACAACAGCTTTGTGCCTGAGGGAAAATAACCTCCACCCCTTCGCGCTTGATCAATTCGATCCCAGCAACACCGGCCTCTGGATAAAATAAATCCACAAGACAGGTGCCAAAGAAATAGACGCTTCTTGGCTTTTCAATAGGTGTACGGCTCATGCGACACACTCCTTCTTAACGGCTTAATTGTAAGCCACCGACGGCAACCAAGTGACGATATTGGGCCACAAGGCAACAATCGTCAGGCCGATCAGTTGCAGGATGATGAACGGCACAACGCCTTTATAAATATCCATCAACTTAATCTCCGGCGGGCAAACCCCTTTCAGGTAGAACAGGGCAAATCCTACAGGCGGGGTCAAAAAGCTGGTTTGCAAGGTCATCGCCACCAACATGACAAACCAGACCAGATCAGGATTGTCGATCACACCAAAACCCGGAACATCCAACCCCAACGCAGATACAACAGGGGCCAGCAGCGGCAACATAATCAAGGTGATTTCAATCCAGTCCAGAATAAAACCCAGCAAAAAGACAAAGCCAAGGATCACCAGAATAATCCCATAGGGACCAAACGGCAGTCCTGTCAGCAAGCTTTCGATAATTTCATCCCCGCCCAATTCACGCAGAACCAAGGCAAAACAGGTTGCGCCCAAGAAAATGGCAAAGATGTAAGCCGTGGTATTAAATGTTGCCTTAAGAACTTCGAAGAAAACCTTGAAATTCAGGTTGCGATAAAAAGCAGCCAGCAAAGTTGCACCCAATGCCCCAACACCGGAAGCTTCGGTCGGGGTTGCCATCCCAGCAAAGATAGACCCAAGCACGGCAAAAATCAGGAAGATCGCGGGCATGACCGCCTTGGCAACATCCCAGATGACGTGCCATTCCAGTTCGCGACGATCATCGGACAGGGGTGTTGCCTTCGGATTAATCAAGCCATAGATCAGAATGTAAATAATATAGAGCGCACCCAGCAACAGTCCAGGGAACACCGCCCCCATAAACAGATCACCGACAGACAGGGCTAATTGATCCGCCATGATCACCAACATAATGCTGGGCGGGATCAAAATGCCCAAACAACCGGATGCCGCAACCGTACCAACCGCCAATTGTTTGTTATAGCCTTGCTGCAACATCGGTTGCAGGGACAACAACCCCAACAGAACAACAGATGCCCCGATAATCCCGGTGGAAGCCGCCAGAATAATTCCGATACAAGTCACCGTGATAGCCAAGCCACCACGCACCTTACCAAATAGTTCCTGCATGGATTTCATCAGGCGTTCGGCAATACCGGACTCATCCAGCATCAATCCCATAAAGATAAACATGGGCAATGCGACAAGAACCCAGTTGTCCATAACCTTAAAGACACGGTTGACCACAAGACCAAGGGTTAGAAAATCCAGCCCGGTCATCGTGTCAAAATACATATCGGCCAAATAACCGACACCGGCAAACAAGACCCCGACACCACCCAAAACATAGGCAACCGGAATACCTGTAAACAAAAAGATAATAAAAGTGGCGAACATCGCCGCGACCATGATTTCATTTTCCAACATCTTAGCGTCCTTTCACGATCAAATAGGCATCGCGGAACAAGCGCGAGAAAATGGAGAGACCAAGAAGCCCGAACGACAGCGGAATAACCGCCTTGATCGCCCAACGGTAAGGCAAACCAAGCGGTGCGTCAGACCGTTCCCCGGTACGGAAAGAGTCGGCGACAAAATCAAGGGAATGGGAGAAGATCACCCAGATAAAGGGCAGGACAAATAACAAAATACCAATAATTTCGATAATACGCTTGGTCCGGTCTGAAAAACGGGCATGCAAAATATCTACCCGAATGTGGCTATCGTTAACTTGTGCGTAGGACAACCCCATCATCACGCCGATGGCGTAAAGGTGCCATTGCAGTTCTTCCAGCCAGATTTGACCATTGGAAAACCCGTAACGCAGGGCAACATTGCCAATAATGGCAACAATCAACAAAGCATTCACACCACATACGGCGTGACCGACGCCACGGACAAATTTATCGATTAGATCGGGGATGAGAACGTGTTTTTCGTCCTCGTGCATCTTGATCTCGTCTACCTTCTCGGCGACATGAGGATGCGGGGGAAGATCACTCGGCGTGCCCATAATATGGGTTCCTCCAACTTAATGCCCCGGACTTAATCAAACGCGATAAGGGTAAAACGCGGATCGGGGCGAAATTCTCTAAAAAAAGGGGCGCGATGTACGGGTTAAGTCCACGCGCCCCAGTCAATAAGCTCGATACGTTAGGGAGGTGTATCTTACTTACGAGGCAAGAACGCGTTCTCTTTCCAGATCGCGTAGCCCGCACGGAAGGTGCTTAGATCGTCATAAACTTTCTTGAAACCAGCATCATTTGCAGACTCTTCAGTCGCAACGTCATCCCATGTTTTCTTGAATGTTGTCAGCATGGTGTCATTCCAACGCATGATTTGTACGCCGTTTTTCTCTACGTTTTCCTTCATAGCTTCAAACTGAAGAGCTTCACCTTCAGCAAAGGAATGCGCCATAGACGCCTTACAGACGTTTTCAACAGCTGCTTGCTGGGTTTCATCCATTTTCTTCCATGTATCGCCATTTACAAGCAATTCAAAAATCGTTGCCTGTTGGTGCCAACCCGGGAAATAGTTGTATTTCACAAGTTTGTGGAAACCGAGTTTTTTATCAATGGCAGGCATGGAAAATTCTGTCGCATCAATGGCTTTTTTCTCAAGTGCCGGGAAAATCTCACCACCGGGCAACAGGGATGTCGACACACCCAACTTCTGCATCACTTTGCCACCCAGACCAAAGAAACGCATCTTCAGACCTTGCAGATCTTCCGGCTTTTCAATCGGTTTGGAGAACCAACCAGATGTTTCAGGTGCGATGATCGCACACGGTAGAACTTTTACATTATAGCCGCCGTTATCATACATTTCCTGATACAGCTTCATACCGTTACCATAATACAGCCACGCCATATATTCACCGGCTTCAGGACCAAACGGGACGGCCGAGAACAACGGTGCAGCAGCCATTTTACCTGTCCAGTAACCAGCTGTCGCATAACCGGAATTCACTTTGCCCGTTGCCACGGCATCCAGAATTTCAAACGGCGCAACCAGTTTACCCGGCTCGTAGACTTTCATTTTAATTGTGCCGCCGGAAACCTTGTTCAGTTCCTCAGCCACACGAACAATCGGGGACCCCAGACCCGGCAGATGCGTCCCAAACGCGATCGGTGTTTTCAATAGAACTTTGCCCGCCAATGCAGGTGTCGCAGCACTCAATGTCAAAGCTGCGGCAGCAGCGGTTGCAAAAATAAACTTACGCATAAAATATAACCTCCCACGGTTATGCTTTGGTCAAAAGAAATGACCGATTAGAACAATTTAAAAGACTGGTTTTTATTTATTATTGGCATTTCGCACCACTGGGTCGAAAGCTTGATTTGATTAATTGGTTATATTTTTTTACCAATTTTGTAAATAGGTAAATTTATTTTACCAATTACCACTTAGTCCTTGCGTAAGTAGTTTTGGGTATAGTGCTTTTTTCTGCTATAAGGCTTATGCTAGTTGACGAATACCTCTTGCATTTCCGATGAAAGCGACAAAAGATCAATGCCTTACGAAAAAGTAAAACAAGAAAAAATCGCTGATGTTGTTGCCAAACAATTGGAGAATAATATCCTCCAGGGTTTGTGGATCCCCGGTGATCGTTTACCGGCGGAACGCGATCTTGCCGTCCAAATGGCTGTTTCCAGACCGAGTCTACGCAACGCAATTGGTCAATTGGAAAAACAAGGATTGGTGGAAACCCGACAAGGTGGCGGCACCTTTGTGAAAAATTTCTTGGGGCCATCCTTGACAGATCCCTTAATGCAGATGTTTCAAACACATCCTGATACCGCCAGCGATTTTGTCGAATTTCGATCCATCATTGAAGGTAATGCTGCCTATTTCGCTGCTCTACGCTCCACCGATGCCGATCGTGCAATCCTGAAAAATTGTTTTGAGGCAATGGAACGCGCCCACCAAGAAGACGATCCGCACGAAGAAGCCGACATTGATGCGGACTTCCACCTTGCCATTGCTGAAGCGTCCCATAACGTCGTGTTGCTGCATATCATGCGGGCAATGGTAAATGTCTTGCGTGAAGGTGTTTTTTATAACCGGATGCAACTTTATACCCGACGCGGTGCGCGTGATCTTTTGCTTAAACAACATCGGGCGATTTACGAACCCGTCATGTCCGGGGATCCAGACGAAGCCCGCAAAGCTGCCAAAGCGCATCTGGCCTATGTTCAAGATGTTATGCGCGATTTGGAACGCGAAGAAATGCGCCAGAATGTGTCTCAACAACGTCTCGAACGCTATCTGAAAAAGGATGAAAAACGCCAAAGGAAAGCGGTGAAATAAATCCGCTACAGACCAATAAGGTCTTCTGGTCGATTGGCATTAAAGAACGGGTCTTGCGGATCACACGCCCATTCCACACAGGCGTAGTGATAACGCGACACCCACATTTTAAGCTTGCGCACTTCTTCATTAATCAACGCATGGCGCAAGTCTTCCTTTAAGGCCATCGACCAAAGCGCGACCACGGGATGATCATATCCCCCAGAACGCGCCATAACAATTTCCATCCCGTCGGTTTTAATCGGTTTTATCAAATTTTCCACCAGATTATCTGGCAAAAACGGCGTATCCGTTGGCACGCTTAAAATATAATCATATCCTTGTAACGCATCCATCCCCGCCAAAACACCTGCCAAGGGGCCAACAAAACCTTCGATACTATCGCCGATGACATCATACCCGAAGGAAGCAAAACGGGCCGGGTCGCCATTGGCGTTAATCACCAGATGATCCACTTGCGGTGTGATCGTATCCAGCACGCGTTTAATCATCGGTTTTCCTTGAACTTCGCGCAAGCCTTTGTCACCACCGCCCATGCGGCGCGCCAGTCCACCGGCCAGCACAACACATCCGATTTTCATCGCCGTTTCCCTTTTCGCCGTTCAACCATCGACACCCCTTTAACCTGCGCATAAACAGATTGCCCGACCTGAAAATCAAACAATTTTAAGGATCGCATGGTAATACGGGCAATCAGGCGACCTTGACTTCGATCCCCAATCGACAACACGATATTTACCCGTGCCCCATCAATCACATGGATGTCATTAATCCGGGCCTCCAACACATTCAGGATTGTTGTTTGAGACGGTTTGTCCACCGCCAGACTGACATCGGTGGCAGCAATACGCAAACGACGCACATCACCTATCTGACCGACATGACCGGGCACAAATAAATCCGCCCCACCCATATCCAGTGTACTCAGCTGGTCCTCTTGGTCAAAGGCGGATATACAACCTTCCAGAACGCTTGCCGTTTTGGCACTTTTGGCAATAAACAAGGTCGGATCAGATAAGACGTCCAGCAATGGGCCATTGGCCCGGATACGCCCTTGTTCCATCAAAACCATATGATCGGCAAGGCGTTCGACCTCATCCGTATCATGGGTGATAAACACAACAGGTATGGACAAGACATCACTAAGCTTCTCCAGATAAGGGATAATTTCGTCTTTGCTGAAACGGTCCAGCGCGCTTAACGGTTCATCCATCAGCAAAATTTCCGGGGCACTCAGCAAGGCGCGTGCAATCGCAACGCGCTGACGCTCACCACCGGAAAGGTTTTCAGGGTGCCGATCCAGCAAATCGGATAAGCCCAGCAAATTCACCACATCATCAAAATTCACCCCGGTGCCTTTGTTGCAGCGTTTCAGGGCAAACTGCAAATTGCCTTTTACCGACAAATGATCAAACAGGTTCGCATCTTGAAAGACGTAGCCAACCGCACGTTTATGGGCAGGTACAAATGTGTGTTCATCCTGCCAAATATGATTTCCTACGCATAAATAGCCGTTTCCAACACGTTCAAGACCCGCAAGACAGCGCAAAACCGTGGTTTTCCCACACCCGGACTGCCCAAACAGTGCTGTTACCCCTTGCCCCGGAATATCGAAGGCGACATCCAGATCAAATTCATCCAGCTTGCCAGAAAAACGAACGGAAATATTGCCCATCTACCGCCCCTTTCTCATACGTTTCTCACTGACCATCATAATCAGGATCACGCAAAAGCTAAACACCAGCATCCCGGCAGATAAAATATGAGCCTGCGTCCATTCCAGACTTTCCACATGATCATAAATCGCAATGGACAAGACTTTGGTTTTACCGGGAATATTGCCACCAATCATCAAGACAACGCCAAATTCCCCAACCGTATGGGCAAAACCCAAAACCGCCCCTGTCAACAAACCGGGACGCGCCAAAGGTAAGGCCACATTGAAAAAACTGTCCAAGGGAGAAGCCCGTAGCGTTGCCGCAGCCTCCAACGGTTTATGGCCCATTGCCTCAAACGCATTGCGCACAGGTTGAACGACAAAAGGCAGCGAATAAATAACAGAACCGATTACCAATCCAGTAAAACTAAAAGGCAAGCTATGACCGAAGATAGAGATCGCCAATTGCCCCAACGGGCTGTTCGGCCCCAGTGCAATCAACAGATAAAACCCCAAAACCGTCGGCGGCAAAACCAACGGCAAGGCAACAATGGCCCCGATTGCTTCCTTCCACCATGCTTGTGAACGCGCCAGCCACCATGCAAGCGGTGTCCCCAAAATCATCAGAATCAAGGTGGTTAGGCCAGCCAGTTTCAGGGTCAGAAAGATCGGTTCAATCATCCCCCATATCCATATCGTGTTATGATGGTATGTGCCGTTTTGCTTTTAAGAAAATCAATAAAGGCACGTGCCTCAGGATTATCTTTCAATAAAACACAATCCTGAGCAATCGGCTTATAATAATCCGCCGGGACAATCCATTTGTCCTGTTTATCGACCACCTGCGACAGTGCAACAAAACCGACATTAACATTTTGCGTAGCAACAAATTGATAAGTCTGAGCGATATTTTCCCCGTAAACCAGCTTGTCTTTTAAAGGGACATACAGTTTTAAACTTTGCAAAGTTTCGATGGCCGCTTGCCCATAAGGCGCTGTTTTGGGGTTTGCAATTGCCAGACGCACCAAATCCCCCTGTGTGAGTACATCGGAGGAAGAGGCCGGATAAAGCGCCAGTTTTCCCATTGCATAGGTGAAACGGCTGCCCTTAACGGCCAGTCCCTTTTCTTCTGCCAGACGGGGGCGTTTTTGATCTGCTGCTAAAAACACATCAAACGGTGCACCATTGGCAATTTGGGTATAAAGCTTTCCCGTTGAACCAACACTGACCAATGCTTCATGTCCAGTTTCTTTCTGAAAGGCCTTTGCAATTTCTTTTAACGGCACGCTAAAATTTGCAGCCACGGCAACATGAACAGCCTGCGCAGAAACAGGTACACTGACCAAGAGACTGATAAGAAAAATAAAAATATATTTCATATGGCACACCCTATTCCCTATCTCTTCCCCTGCAGCATTTAAGCAATCAGTTACAACAAAGGCAAAGGATTTCTCTTACGGTGTCACCTGGTTCTGTAAAAACTTCAACACGAGTTGCTGTTGTTCTACGTTCAAATAAGTAAACTTTGCCATCGCCTTGAGATGTTCTTCCCATTGGGTTGCGTTATAATCCTCAATCTTGGGGCGGGCATGGCAAATCTGGCAATCGGTCTGCCATAATTGACGGGCCATCTCTTCAATCGGTTCTTTTTCCACACTCAGGGGTTCCGACAAGGAAATCCAGCCTGTTTTTTGATCCGGCAAATCAATTTGTACCCAGTCTTTTTCTTGCGTTTTAACATCCATTTCCGTCAAAGGGGGCAGGCTTGCCAACACCGTACTATCGGTATCCGCCGCCGCATGGACCACGACCTTACCCGCAGCGTAAACGGTTTGCGATGGCTTGATTTCCTTATTCAGTCCCTCATGGAATGCCAGCATCCAACCGGCATAGATTTTATCAAATCGTGGCAACTTATGGGCTATGCCTTTGTGACAATCAATACAGGACTGATCAGTTTTTGCCGCCACACCCATAACCCGTTGCGCCCGTGGGCCTTGTTTTACCGCATGCATGGCATCATAGGAATGACAGGTCTTACATTCACGCGATCCACTTTCGCGCATATAGGTCCATACATCTTGTGCCATTAAAAGACGATGATTTTCAAACTTTTCCGGCGTATCAATCGTTCCTAGCAGGTTATGCCATACATCCTTTGCCGCAAAGATTTTGCGGAAAACCTTTGGTACAAATTCTTTGGGGACATGGCAATCGGCACAGCCCGCACGCACACCGGAACTGTTATGGAAATGGATGGAATCCCTATATTCGGCATAAGAATTATCCTTCATTTCATGGCAGGAAATACAAAATTCAGTGCGGTTGGTATAATCCATAAAACCGTGGTAACCGCCAACGATCACCACGCATAAACCAACAATAAGGCCAATCAACAAGGGGCGGGGCGCCGCATGCCAGAGCCAATTCCAAAGACGCTTCATAGACCTCTCATTTTCCCGTCAGGATATAATATTATACCTACAAGAAAATACGGTCACTTAACAGAATTTTATCCGACCAACATCGGTTCTGGATTCCCTGTACCTTACTGTGTCTTGTTCTTTTTTGTCAGATAACCGCCCGATAAAAGCCACAAATTGTGTCATTTCAACACGGCCAATTAATGTGCCCGGATCTAACTTCAGGAGCCTCATATCTTTTTCAGAATCAACCATACACACCCCTTTCTCTCTTTCTCAAACAAACCTATCTCATAGGTTGATAAAAAAGCAATTATCCTGAAGTGTATATCCCTTGGGAAAACGGTTTTATGGAGCCTTTGAAACAGGCTTCACACGATCTGCCCCTGAACCCTTAACATGCAATTTCATCAGAAACTCCATGTACTTGGGCATTTCATCAAGGCCGATCATAACACCGGGATTATCCCCATAATACGGGGGGATTTGTTGGGTAACAGGCATGTGACAACTCCTTCGACATTCTGTCCGTCAGTTGTAATAAATCCCTCAAAATTGCAGGTTCATTCTGAACCGTTTTTATGCTTTAACTTTATATGCAGTTGCAGATTCTGGCAATAGGAAAAATGTGCCTATAAGTTGATGTCACATTTATTTCATTCAATATAAATGGCCCGAAAATCATTCACATTTGTCAAAGTCGGACCGGGTGCGAAAAGGTCACCCATTTCGAAAAAGAAACGATAAGATTGATTGCTGTCTAGATAGTCTCTTATTTTCAATCCCTTGTCTTTGGTCCGTTGGCGCGATGTCGGGTCGATCCACGCCCCGGCATTATCTTCGGACCCGTCGATCCCGTCCGTATCTGCCGCCAAAGCATAGACCATTTCGATCCCGCCAATATGATCTAAAAGACTGAGTAAAAATTCCGCGTTTGGTCCACCTGCCCCTTGCGGGTTTCGAATATTTACCGTTGTTTCCCCGCCACTCAGTAATACACAAGGCGCGGAAACCGGTTGCCCATAGGTCACGATCTGCTGTGCAATCGCCCCATGCATCTTTGCAATCTCACGTGCTTCACCTTCGATACGATCACTTAGTATCAGGGAAGCAATGCCCTTATTTGCCAAAAAATCGCATGCCGCCTGCAATGACCTTTGCGGAGTTGCAATCAATTTATAGGTGCTTCGGGCAAAACAAGGATCATCCGGCTTGATGCTTTCAACTAATAGGTCATCGTATCCTTTTATCCCATAACGGCCTAAAATTTCACGGGCATCCGTGCATGTTGTTACATCCCCAACCGTTGGGCCGGAGGCAATTACCGATGGGTCATCCCCCGGTACATCTGAAATCGCAAGACTTAAAAGCTGGGCCGGGAAACAAGCTTTTGCCAGTCGCCCGCCTTTAATCGCCGATAAATGTTTACGAACACAGTTCATCTCATCAATCGTCGCGCCACTGTGTAACAAAGCTTTATTCACAGCCTGTTTTTGCGCCATGCTGACACCCTTGGCAGGTAACGATAACAAGGCGGATCCACCACCGGAGATCAAAGCCACAACCAAATCATCTTCGCCAAGTTCCGACACCATATCCAGTATCCGTTGCGCCCCCTGTAGTCCTGCTTCATCCGGGACGGGGTGGGCTGCTTCAACAACTTCAATAAATCGGGTAGGCACCTTATGATCATAGCGGGTCACAACCAGCCCCTGCACCGGACCTTTCCACGCTCGTTCAAAAGCCGCAGCCATCTTCGCCGCACTTTTACCTGCGCCAACAACCGTCACTTTACCATGACGATCATTTGGTAAATATCGTTCCAACACGACATCTGGATCAGCTGCGCCAACAGCCGCCTCAAATGCCTGCTTCAGCATATTTTTCATGTTGGTCTACTTCTTTCTGCTTTGCGCTTTTTTCACAATATCACTGATGACCTGACGCACAATAGGTTCTGCCTGTGCCTTCGTCATGCCCACTTTCAGCCGTGGATCATAAAGCGCCTTTAACAAAATTTGATCTGAAACCGACAAAGTCGTTCTTTTTGAATCTTCATTGAACATGGAGTTGGCAATAATCGGACTATCGTTGGTCAAACCAAACAACTGCACCGTTTCTTCAATCAGGCAATGATCGGTTTTATCTGGTCGATCAGACGGGATATAGGCCCGTCCCCTTGTTATTTCGTAAGTCTTCTTGGCTGAAATCTTACCATAACAGTTGATCCCCTTTGCCACCTGTTTGGCGAGAACTTTTTGTGGAATAAAATTGATAATTAAATTCGGCTTATCACTTTTTTGCGCCATACGCATATCCAGCTTGGTCAATCGCTGAATTTGTTGCATTAAATTAAAGAAATTGGTTACCTGTTCACGGGTTAAGGTACCGGAAGGCGAATAAATGATCGGTCCGGTCCATTTGATCAAAGGCTTTGCCTCACGCCCGGTTTTGCCATGCTCGTGTACAAACACCACCGCCATGAAATGATCCACCAACCCGTTCAGGGTTAAACGTTGTGTTTCCGCCTGTGCACTGTACGACCACAACAAAGCAAACATTATTAACAGCGATCTCATGGGCTAAGCCTTTCTTTTTATCCTTTTCTATTGTGGCACATCGGCAGAAAACTGCAACTTTGCCAAATGGTTGTATAGCTTACTAGATTCCATCAACTGATGATGTGTGCCTATCGCCTGAATACGGCCCTGATCAATGACGCAAATCCGATCGGCATTCACCACGGTTGCCAGTCGATGGGCAATAATCAAAGTGGTGCGCCCAACCATCAAACCTTCAAGGGCTGCTTGCACAACGCGTTCATTTTCTGCATCCAACGCACTTGTCGCTTCATCCAACAAAAGAATACTGGGATCACGCAACAACGCACGGGCAATCGACAGACGTTGACGCTGTCCACCGGACAAACGCATTCCTTTTTCCCCCAGGAAACTATCAAACCCGTCAGGCAATTTTTCCAGAAATTCTGTTGCCTGCGCAGCATCTGCTGCTTTTCGGACCTCTTCATTGGTGGCATCCGGGCGTCCATAACGGATATTTTCCCAGGCATTTGCGGAAAATATAACCGGGTCTTGCGGCACCAAGGCCATGCGTTTGCGCACTTCTTCCGGGTCTGCCAATGCGATATCAACACCGTCAATGGCGACGGAACCGTGTTCCACATCAAAGAAACGCAACAGGATTTGCATCATGGTTGTTTTCCCCGCCCCACTGGGACCAACCAATGCAACGGTTTCACCCGCTGCAATCTCCAGTGAAATATCCTTAAGCGCCAATTCATCCGGACGCGATGGATAACGAAAATCAACCTGATCAAACTTCACATGCCCGACAGGTTTTTCCGGTAAAACAAGCGGATTAAGTGGGGCTTTGATCTCGCTTTCACTATCCAGCAGTTCGACCAATCGTTCGGTTGCACCGGCTGCGCGTTGCAATTCACCCATCACCTCGCTGATGATACCGACATTAAAGGCAACCATTGTGGCGTAAAACAAAAAGGCGGCAAGCTCACCCCCGGTAATCGCCCCATTCATCACATCACGCCCGCCAACCCACATAACGACCGCAATCGCACCGAACACCAGTAAAATCACACTTGCGCTTAAAATACTACGCGCCTGTATCCGTTTCACCGCCGCCTGAAACGCACCTGAGACTTCCCCCAGAAAACGACGTTCATCTTCACGCTCGTGGGTAAAGGCCTGCACCGTATGAATGGCATTGATGGTTTCTTCGGCAAACGCCCCAACATCGGCCACACGGTCCTGACTTTCCTTGGAAAGAGCACGTACTTTGCGCCCGTAAATAACAATCGGGGCCACAACCAACGGCACAACCAATAAAACAATCCCTGTCAATTTGGCGTTGGTAATAAACAACATGGCCACACCGCCCAGCAAATTCAGAAAATTGCGCAAGGCCATTGAGGCACTGGAACCAATGACAGACTGCAACAACGTGGTATCTGTTGTCAGGCGTGAAAGGATTTCCCCCGTGCGAGTAACTTCGAAAAACGCACTATGTAATGAAAGAATACGTTGAAAGACCGCTTGGCGAATATCGGCAACAACCCGTTCTCCAATCCAGGAAACCATGAAAAATCGCAAGAACGTCCCGGCTGCCATCACGACCGCCAAGATCAATAAAAAAACAAGCGCATTATCAAGCGCCTGCGGGTTCTGCGCCGTAAAACCGGCATCAATCAGTTGCTTAAGCCCCTGCCCCAGACCCAGTGTCGCCCCCACCGTTGTAATCAAGGCGACAAAAGCCAACAACACACGGGGCTTGTAGGGTGCAAGAAAGGAAAAAAGCCGGATCAGGACATGAAAGTTCTTGCTTTTAGGACGATCCATGAGGCGCGGTGAAGAAGCCACTTTATTTTTATCCTTATATTATAAGTGGCTTCAAAGATAGGCGGGCAATCGAAATCCGGCAAGGGAGAGATAATTGGACGAAAATTTCAGGATAAATTAACGCGCAAAAATATCGTGCAGAAACGCACGTGTTTGTGCCCAGCTATCAGCATCAGCGGCGGCATTATACCCCACTGGCATTTTAAAACGTTTCGCAAAATCATCGGCATCCGGGTTGGTGAAGCTATGAACTGCCCCGGGATAATTGACAAACCTGAAATTGACATCTGCATCCTGCATTTCCTGTTTAATAGCCGCAATTTCTTCAGGCTTAATAAACGGATCATCCGCGCCGTTAAAAGCACGCACCTGTGCCTTGATCACGCCTTTCTCTGCCTTCACCATCGGCTTTAACGAACCGTGATAACTGATCACACCGTCCAGATCACGACCAGTCCGGGCAGCATGCAGAACAACACCACCGCCAAAGCAATACCCAATTGCCGCCGTCTTTTCCCCATCCACCTGTGGCTGACTTTTCAGGAGGGCATGGGCCGCATCAAAGCGTTTTTCAGCCACGGCAATATTTGACATGGTTTCCATCATAAATGTTTTGGCATCTTTGGGATGATCCGCCAATTTACCCGTACCGTACATATCCAGTGCCAATGCGGTGTAACCCAAACTTGCCAGCATTTCTGCACGTTTTCGGGCATATGGATTATGTCCCCACCATTCATGCACGACCAAAATACCGGGGCGTGCGCCGATTATGGCATCATCATAAGCAAGATAGCCCGTCATTTCCTGACCATCGACCGAATATTTAACTTCCTGACCGATGACTTTTGCCTGTGCTGTTGACAGGACAAACATGCCCAAGATCAAGGAAAGTGTGAAACGAAACATGGCATTCTCCATAGAATATAAAAGCTATTTAATAAATTAGAATCACTCTAACAGCAGTTTGGTACAAGTAATGAAAATTGCAAGTGCTTGCTGTTTTTTATTGTTTGAACTACTTTCTTAACCCTAGATTCCCGATACGGGTTTCACCAACGCATAAAGTGGATGAGGGAAATGCGTAACATAGTCATCGGTCTTGTTATCGGTTTGGTCGTTGGCGTCGTTCTCGGCGTAACGGTCCTTACTCCCAAAATTAAAAGCCATGCCGCCTCCAAGGCCGTATTGAAAGACCGTGAACTTACCGGAGATAACAAAGAAGCCCCCGTTGTCTTATCCGCCTTGCAAGACGGCGATGCAATCCACTGGCGCTCTGCCCCGCCGTTTCCTTCTGATCATCCAAATGTAAGTGCACAGGCACAAAAGTTCTCTAAACAACTGGCCTTGCTGTCCGGTGATAAAATGATTTTACCGACATTGCCTGCCAAAGATGTCATTGGCGCAGACCGGTTGTTTAACGCCATTGCATCAGGCCGGATTGATGCCCTGTTTTCCACCGCAGATATCGCTGCAGATAAAGAACCTGCCCTTTCACTTTTTTCAGCACTTCCCTTTGGTCCGAATGCCGCCGATATGATGGCTTGGTTGCAGGTTGGAAACGGCACACTCAAGCTTAAAAACATTTTCGCAAAGCACAATGTGACGGCTCTTGTCTGCGGGTATCTTCCGCCTGAGGCCTCAGGCTGGTTTGTCAACGAATTGCAAAATGCGGAACAAATCAACGAGCTGCACATCCGTGCCACAGGTTTGGGCGCAAAAGTCTGGGCAAAGGCAGGTGCAAAAGTGAATGCTATCTCGGCTGAAGAAGTACCGAATGCTTTCGACCAGGGGCAACTGGACGCGGCCATTTTTTCCGCCCCGTCACAAGATGCGAAATCCGGTTACAGCCGCTACGCCAAAAACTATTATTTCCCCGGCTGGCAAAATCAGGGACAACCCCTTTTATTGTTAATCAATACCCGTGCATGGAAACGACTGGATCAGGAACGCCAATCTCTTTTAAAAACATCTTGCGATCAACGAAGTGCGATTGAACTGGCGAAAGCCCCACAAGAACAATTCAAAGGCTTAAGCGACCTTATCAAACAAGACGTCACCCTCAGACGTATGCCCGGTTATATATTAGATCCGCTTAAACAAGCATGGGAACAGGTCCTGGCAGAAGAGGTCAGAAAAGATCAAACTGTTCTAGAAGTCTGGGAAAGCCTGAATGCATTTTTAAAAAACAGAGCAACATGGCAGGAAATGAGCCGCCTGAAAGATGATCCCTCTGATTTTTAAACATCGCTAATACCGCGATAAAGAAAGCGAATCCGAGATCTTATTTTTTGCTTTGAGCACAAAAAAACAGCTTTTCTGTATTTTTTCATTCAAAATGATGCCCTACTCTCTCCATAACCTAGAAGAGAGTAAAAACGGTTCACTGAAATCTTTTATAAACAGACAGTTAGAGATCACCACTTCTTCTTTGTTATTTTTATAAAAACTTCAAGTTGAACGTCTTTAAACTATTGCCAAACCCGAACGGATTGATAATATATCGCCGATCGATTCACAGAATTCTAAGCTTAGGAGAATTAAGTATGCGTAAAGTTCTGGCTCTGGCCGTTGCCGGCATGGTGGCTTTTGCAAGCGGTTCTGCACTGGCAGATGGCGACGCAGAAAAAGGCGAGAAAGTATTCAAAAAATGCAAGTCTTGCCACACCATCGAACAAGGCGGCAAACATAAAGTAGGTCCAAACCTGTTTGGTGCATTCGGCCGTGCTGGTGGCGCTGCTGAAGGTTACAAATACTCCAAAGGTTATCTGGCTGCGGCTGGTCAACTGTCTTGGGACGAAGCTGCCCTGATGGAATACCTCTTGGACCCGTCCAAATACCTGTCTGAAAAAGCCGGTGAGAAAGTTAAATCTAAAATGACTTTCAAACTGAAAAAAGAACAAGACCGCAAAGACGTGATCGCTTACCTGAAAGCAAACATGTAAGCCATTAAACGCCTCATTTGCGTTTCTTTGATCAAAAAGCCGTAAAGGATTACCTTTACGGCTTTTTTCTTATTGCGAATTAGATCGCCATAAAACAATCAAAAGAGAGCAAAGATAACTTTAAACGTGTATATATAAATGATAATGTCCGTAAATATTTTTTCTTTCTGACCTTTCCATAGAACAACACGCGACGTAAGACAGTAAAATGAAGACAGGTTTCTATACAATGCGTGATTTTCTTTTTTCCTTCTCCCTCATCGGCTTTTTACTTTTTCTATCCCCTCAAATCGCACATGGCATAGAAGTCAGTGCCCAAGGGGTTAACAAGCGACAAGCATTAAATAACGCTTTGCGCCAAGCCGTTGAAATGAGTTTGGGAACAAACCTGCAAAGCAACACTCTGGTTGAAAATTTCCAGATTGTGCGCCAACAAATCCTGACACACACGCGCGGTTTTGTGAGCAGTTATAAAATTTTAAAAGAAGACAACACCGCACAAGGTACTTACAACATCACAATTGATGCCACAATTGATGACCAGAACATTGAAGACAGCGCAACGGCCCTTGCGACCCTAATGAAAATGGCATCCCACCCGCGCATTTTGGTGGCGCCCCAAGATGATGACTTTGATGCTATTTCAAGCCTGAGCGATGAGTTTCGTATTTTAAACGAAGCAGTTGAAACCACATTACGCGATGATTTTTATTTCCAGATTCTGGACAGTGAAGCGACCCGCCTTCAAGACCGCAACACCTATCGCTTTACAGATCGTAAAAACAATCTCATACGGGCAAAAAAAGCGGGGGCGGATTTTATTGTTTTTGTAGAATTACGCAAAGGGCAGAACACACCTTACACCCTGCGCCTTGAAAGTGTGGATGTCGCCAATGGTCGTTCCATCGACAAACGTGAAACCGATTTCGCAATGACCGACTGGACAAGAGACGTCAAAACGGATCGCAATGCCATTATTTTGCAGGCCAAAGAACACATTTACGGCCCCAGTGCCCAAATCGGAGCTGCCCTTGTCGATGTTCTTCACAAAGAAGTCTATGAAGACGGTCAGGATTACCAGATCAGTTTTCAACGCTTCGTCCCGGAGATCATTCAATTTCTGGCAACCGATTTAACCCAATTAAATGGTTATGTTCGCCACAAGGTCACCTATCAGAAAAAAAATGCTCTCAGCCTTTCCTATTGGTCTTTATTAAAACCCGGTGCCTTGAATACAGAGATATCCGCCCTTCTGCATAGTCGCGATATCCCTTTCGATTTCAAAGTCCAAAACCGACAACTGACCTATCGCTTTAACGACCCGATGTTTGAATAATTTATCTGTATGTTCAGGGGATAAACATGACACGTTTCACAAAACCACTTTTAATAACAGCGCTTGCTATTTTCACTCTTTTTAGCACGTACCTCCCAACGGCAGAAGCCGCCGAACTTCCATACTTGATGATTATGGGGGAAGATGGTGATCTTGACGCGGTTCCACGCGACAGCCGCGTCTTTCGTCGTGTTTTAAATGAACTCAGTGAGACCATGAATATGGACGGTTTCGATGTCTATGACGAAACCGCCATTACGTTGGATGATTTTGCACAAGGTCGGTCCCGGCGCAGTGATGCGGAATTGATTGATATTGCACGCGCAGTAAAACGCCCGCCCATTGATATTGTCGTCCTATTTGAAATTTACGCCAGCGCGGAACGGCTGGACTATACAACCAAGGTCCGCACCCGCCTGTCCGGTCGTCTTTTGGATGTTCATTCCGGTCGTCGTCTCGGAAATTTTGAAATTGCATCTCCCCGCAATTTCCGCGCACCGGTCAACTGTAACCGGGAATGTATTTTGGAAACTGTCGGCAATAACGCCCGGCTTCTGGCCCGTGATGTCGCCGATGTTCTGGTGCAGAAACTCGGGGATGAAGTTGATTACGGTTACAATGATCAGGATGATGATTTTGCCTCAGGCGACAACACTTCACAAAATGGCGCTACACCAGTTGCCCGCCGTACAGGCAATGATGGCTGTCGCGGGCGCGCACAGGATGTCTTTATGAACTTCCGCAATTTCACCGAACAGGAAATGCTGGATATGGAAGATGTCATACTTGCCAAGTTTTCTTGCTACATTGATCACCGTCCGGCAGCCACATTCGGGCGAACACACGAATATGTCTATAAAACCCGTCTTCATACCGGAAAGCTCAAACGTAATCTCGTGCGTGCGCTTGAATATCTCGGCATGCCGGGCCGTGTAACCTATCAGGGGAAAGAATTCACGATTTCCAAAGTGAACAAACGCCGCAGCCGTTACTACAACGATGGCGATAAATGGTAACCCCCTGTAATCAAGGCGGTCATTTTACAATTGATGGCCGTCTTGCCCCCAGATCAATGGATAAAACCGTTCACCCCCCTTTCATAGACCGAACATACATAGAAAAATGAGGGCGAGATCTTGAAAGTATCTTTTCTAATTATAACAATCCTCACATTAGGTCTTTGCACGGCTACCTATGCGCAGGACGGTTGGCAGGAAACCACACCTGACGGTCTGACGGATTGGACAAACGGTTATGTCGAAGCCACCGGACAAGGCACATCACGTTATATGGGAAACCGTGTGCAGGAAGAACTGATGGCCAAACAGGCCGCACGTACAACCGCACAAGCTCGCTTGCTGGAGATCATTAAAGGTATTCGCCTGACCGGACTAACAACCATCGCCACCTTGGGCAGTGGCGATACACGGGCAGCCACCCGGATTAAAGGAACCTTGCGTGGTGCGCACCAAATTGCAGAACAGATATCGTGGCATACAGACAAAACATCACGCCGGGGCGAAACCGTTTTGGCCGAAATCACTTTGCGTGTTTGCATCACACCCACCTGTCAGATAACCACACAAAACCTGACAGGGGCCACTTTCAACTTACCTAAAAAAACAGAGATACCTGTCAAACAGACATCTTCCCGCAATGAAATCACGTCCATCATCATTGATCTGGAACAAGCTCTTTATCTTCCGGCTCTTGCCCCGGAAATTATCGATAAAAAAAACAAAACAATCTATTCCCAAGATAGTGTTGATGTTGAAGTTCGCGCAAATACCGGATTGATTCATTATGCAAAAAACGTTGCCAAGGCACAAAAAATGCCTATCAGCGGATCAAACCCATTGATCATCAAAGCTGTTGGTGTCTCCCGCGATAACCGTATCATTCTTTCTGAAACCGATGGTCAAAGAATCAACGCCTTAGACGCTTTGAAACAAGGCCACCTAATCGTTGCGCTGGATTAAACCGATGGCCCGATCTGTTTCGTATCACATACTTTGTATCGCTTGTGCGGCAAGTTTTTTGATGACCCAGGACTTGCATGCCAAAGACGACTGGCTGGATAAAATCGATAGTCAATACGAAGAAACATTTGAAAAGACAGATCAAGCCTTTGACCGGGCCGTGCGCGAAGGTGTCGCGGAACTTGACCGCGAACTTGCCAGCATCTGGGGAAAAAGCCGCCAACTCCCGGATGCCAAAGTCTGGGTCGGCTATAGCAAAGACCAAAAAAGCCGCATTATCGTTGATTATGATAAAGGCGAAATGTCGATTGAAGGTTTTGAGCGTACTCAAAATGATCTGATGCGGGACTTTCAGGATATTTTATTGGAAGACAGCGATCAACTGAATGAACGGGCAGCTTTGCGTCGCAAGTTGATTGAGAAAACCTCTATTTTTCACGACGACTGGCCGATACAAACACCGCGTCAACGTATAGAGCGACCACGCCATAGACCTGAACCTCAATGGCAGGCAGAAAAACCTCCACAGGCCCAACAGTTTGAACGTAAACGCAGCTACGAACTATCAAAAATAATTGCACCGCGCACGCAATCAAAATTTATAACGCGCGAACTGGCCCTGCCCCAAGGAAAACGGGCAAGACTTGCCCGTCTCACCATTCCCCTACGTACAGATAGGGATCGTTTAAGTGCACAAGCCTTGCAAGACCCTGTGGAAGAGGTTGCAACCAAATATGGCTTGCCCCGTTCCTTGATTTTATCCGTCATTAAAAATGAAAGTGCTTTTAACCCGCGTGCACGTTCACCTGCCAATGCCTTTGGCTTGATGCAACTGGTCGCCACCAGTGGCGGGAAAGAGGCCTATAGCTACCTAAAAGGCAAGTCGGTCATTCCCAGTGTGGATGTCCTTTATGACCCGGACAAAAATATTATGTTGGGGGCCACCTATCTGCATTTACTCAACACCCGTTATTTTGGCAAAGTCAAAGACGACCTTGCCCGACAATATCTTGTTATTTCCGCCTACAATACCGGACCGGGCAATGTGGCGAAGGCCTTTACCGGAAAGATGAAATTAAAACCGGCCATTCAAAAAATAAACACAATGAATGCCCAACAGATTTATCAACACCTGCAAACAAACCTGCCCTATGCAGAAACAAAAACCTATTTAAGTCGCGTCGCCAAAGATACCAAAACCTTTGCAAGTTGGGATGCGTAGACATGCACAATGCCTATATAAAGACGAGGTCTGCAAGATGATTAAAAAAATTGTTCTTCCCCTTTTAACCTTGGCCTTTCTAAACGCCTGTCAAACGACCGGCCCTTTACGCCCCGGCGAGGTTATGGGCAGTGATATCGGCTCTATTCTATCTTCTGAAGCAGGCCTTGATCTTGATGCCCGTGACGAAGCAAAAATGAATAGCGAAATAGAAAAAGCCCTGTTTTTTTCTGAAAACGGTTTAACGACCCGATGGTATGCAGGTGTCAGTGCGCGCATTCGTCCCACAGGTGATGTCCGCGATCGCCGGGACCGGGATTGCCGACGGTTTCGTCACAGTGTCATGGTCAATTCTGAATGGTATAATGGAACTGCAATTGCCTGTCGTGAACGCAACGTTCCTTGGTATCTGATCTCCAACCGTTGGGACCGCCAGCCTGATTTCGATTACGATCTACAACCTGATCGACCAAGACGCCCCATTGAACGCGGGCGCCGACAAGGACAGGGCAAGTGGGAGAACTTATCCGATGAGCTACGCGGCAATCCCGCAGATCGCTCTCTGGATGATTTTGGCTCACGCAATGGTGAAAGCTGGTAAAGTTTAAAAGAGAGGTTCCCCTCTCTTTTTTTCACACTTCATCAAAGATTATTTTGCACAATCCCTCCTCGCGAGTTATTCTAGATGATCTTAACTTATAATTGATAACGAGGCTGGGCTTTGGATTTTTTTGATGATGAGCAAGGAACAGACGACGCCCTTCTAACCAATCAAAACCTGATCGATACTCAGCAAAAACTGGGAACTTTGCTCGACTTAATGCCAACGGGGCTTATCATCCATCAGTTGCAAGGCATTCTCTACGCCAATCAGCAGGCACTTGCCTTATTTGAAGAAACTGCCCATGACATTGTTGGCAAGCATATTCTCGACTTTGTTGAAGAGCCTATGCGGGAACAAAGCACCGAAATGTTCATGTCGGCTTTTCAACAGGATAAAGCCGTGCGTTTCCCTGAAATCACCTTACAGGTCCCCTCAGTCAAGCGGATACTGCAAGTCACGGCAGGGCGATTACCATGGGAAGGGACAACGGTTATCCAGATTTTACTGGAAGATATTACCGAATTGAAATGGCAAACCGAGGAATTGCGCCGCCTCACCTTCAGCGACCCCTTGACCGGGGCTTTTAATCGCCGTTTCTTTATTCAAAATGCTGAAACCTCTCTGCTTCAATCCATCCGGGACAAAACCGCGTTTAGCCTGCTCACCTTCGATATCGACTGGTTCAAAAAAGTAAACGACACCTATGGACATCTGGCCGGGGACGAAGCCCTAAAAACCATTACACGCGTCTGGAAAGAAACCACCCGCCACAGTGATGATAAAGACAGAACACATGATCGTCAGCTCGCCCGCATAGGCGGGGAAGAATTTGCTGTCTTTTTCCCCGGTCTTTCCCTCACCCAGGCGCGTGGCATTGCCGAACGCATGCGGCAAAACCTTGCCAAAACCAAAATTCACTACGATGATACGACCTTTTCAATCAGTGCCAGTTTCGGCGTTACCACGCGCCTTGATGAAGATAAAAATATAGATGACCTCATTCGTCGTGCAGATCGCGCCCTTTACCGTGCCAAGGAAAATGGACGTAATCGCGTTGAATGCGAATAAAAAATCGCTCTAATCCTTTCATAATTCGCCTAAAAATACGACCAGACCTAGACCAAGGCATGTTTTTCACTACAATAGCGAAAAAAACATTCAAGGAACCGGCCGTTATGGGATCAGAAGAATTATTGCTGGAATCAGGCAAAAGCAGTGAACTGAGTGCTGTTTTACACACAATATCAGAAAGTGAGATCAACGGCGAACCCAAGTTCCCCCCCAATGTCTGTCGTGAACTGGGCAAGATGGTGGTTTGTCGCACCTACGCCACCCCGATCATGGAATTATGCCACCTGATTGTCTGCGCCCATGATCTTTCCCCGCAAAAAAGTCGATATGAATTCCTGTTTTGGGATAGTGGCGCCGCCCATAGTACCAATTTTCGCCATTATTGCCATTGCGCCCTGCAAAATTATGATGGGGATCGACTGACGAATGACACCAATGGCCTACAAATTCAATATAACGATGGTATCTTTACCATACAGTTCAGCCGCATGCCTGTCTTATCGGCCTTGATGGAATTTTTACTCACCGCGTTGGGATATTGCGATATCGATGATATTTTTCAAACGATGCTCGGTGGTGATTTAAGTCGCAAATCCGTGTCCGAAGCAGCCAATGCCCTGTCGCGTCTTGTCTATGCCTATTTACGCGAACATCTACCCACGGCCCAATCACAACGTAAATTTCGTAAAATTCTCGCCTTTTGTGACGATGATGTGGATGCAATTGACGACCCTATGATTTTAGAATTCTGGCAAGAAGCCTCTGTCGATGAGGACAAAGGCGTAGATTTCAAGACCTTTGACAGTGTTTTATCCACCTTCATACGCGCCATTCAAGCCGTAGAAAGCGCCCGCAGCCTTATGGCGCTGAATTATGCCGCAACAATCGGATCTGAGCGTGAGGCAGGCGAAATCGACCCGGATATTCTTTCTGAAACATTGGACAGTGTCTCAGAAACCATATCACCGTTGATGCAATTAAGCTCCCCTCCGGTCGATCAGATTAAATTCCTCAACAAACAGGAAACTTCACACCTCGAAAACCTGCTCGGAGCCGGTGAATTGGCATTACGCTTACCTTTATCCATTTTACGCGCCAACATTTTCACCAAAACTCAAGCCAGATTGACACAAGCCTTGCGCAAACAACAAGGCCCCCTGCAATTAAAAGAGATTATCACGCAAGAACCGGAAGAAACCTATCAGGATCGTCAAATCACCTATCAAAACTTACGCAATCATATTGAGCGCAGTGTTTATGCCAGCCTGCATGCCTTGGCCTTGGCACGCTCGCACGAAACAATTTCCGTCATGTTGAAACTTGACCCCGGCATTGATTTTTCCCCCTTATCCCAACATCTGGGACTAGAGACAGCCCCCGAGCAAGGCAATGTCGTTCAACTACATTCCAGACGAATTGCCGATCATTTCATGGAACTGGTGCAAGAAAGTGAAAATGTCGGTCAAGATATTGCCGATATTATGCAGAACGCGCAGAAAGCCTATAGCGGATTATCGCGCAAGGGCTTTAAAGATGATGTATCGCAATCGCCCGATCTGGTGCAGGCATTCTCCTTAGGGGCGGTCCTCTTATTAGATGTCGCACGCGATATCGAAGCTTTTTTGGAACGTCTGGACCAGCTCCGTCTGGCAGAAGGCAATTGGCAGAAACAATTTTCACACGATCTCGCCGTTTTTTGCGGACAGTTCAACAAAATCTATGCGAGAGGCTGACCATGACAGACAACATCCCCAAACATGCCGAAACTATTTTTCACATGCTTGATCATTTCGATAGCCTGACGAAAAAAAACGATACATCCCATAACATCATCGGGTTCAGCGAATTATATGCCTATGCCACGCGGGGTAATCATGTTCCCACTCCCGCGCTAAAGGAGGCTTTATCTTCCAATCTGAAACTGCGCAGAGACCTGAAACGACTGCTGGGCAAACAACCCATTGCAACGATGATGCGGACCGCTGCGGCAAGCTCTGGTCAAATTGAGCGCCGCGAGGGAGACGGTTTCGTCATTAAATTGCGTCCTTCACAAGCTGACCAAAATCAAATTTATCTGTTGATTCAAAGCAAAGACCGTGACGATTCTCCCTCACTTTTGTTTATCGAGGAAGAAAACGGCCCCTTTCATCGCCTTGTTATTGAGGATTTTTATGACGGGGAAGCGCAGGTTTTATTGTCTGCACAAGATGATATCGTCAAAGCCTTGCGCAAACCGAAAGTTGACGTCATTCTGCGGTAATGTCGATTAGAGTTTATATAGCCACAACGGAAGGCCCGGTTGAAGTTCAACGCATCACGCGTGAGGACCCGAACGTGCGCAGTGTTGTCTGTCTGGATGGTACGGCCCAGGCCTTACCGATTTCACGCGCCTATGACAGTTTCATCAAAGAACCAACCGGTATTATTCAACGTTCCTACCTACATGGCGCCTTTCGCATGGATGTTGATAAACCGATTACAGACGGCAACAGCTGGCAGCTTGGTGCATTTGTTGCCCATGCCCTGTTTCAGGAAAATCAATTGGCCTCGTCCGAAGATAAAGTTCTCAATGCCATTTGGCTGAGTGGCGAAGTCGACCGGGATTTAAATGTCCGCCCGGTTGACCATATTGAGGAAAAATTACGGGCTTCCAAAGAATTATTTGAACGCCTGCGCACAGAGGACGTGCGTGTTTTTTGCTTCATTCCCGGTGGAGCTGGACTTGTTCCTAATGATGATTTTTTGGAACAAATGAACATCGACGGCGATATGCTGCGCCTTGAATCCATCATCACAGTCAAACGAATCCTTAATCGTTTCGATCTGGAAGATGTCTATACTAAACTCGAAGAAGAAAAAGCCGCTGCGGCTGAAGATGCAGGGGACGACGTTGATGAGGGCGAAGAAATCGACCTTTACAAGCCAGATCCGAATGCACCAGCACCGATCAAAGATCATCGCATGGCAAAAATCATCGCCCTTATTATCTGCATCGTTGCTTTACTCACCGGACTTTATCTGCAATTTGAGGACAATATCATCGCCTTGCGTTCCAGCAGTTTAAAAATCGGTATATCCGAACTACGTGCAAACGATGATAAAGGATGTACAGAACCAAATATCATCCCGTTATCGCGAGATGGGAATGCTTTTCCCGCCAGTCCGCTAGAAGGTCTGTGCGCCCTTGACATTACCATCAATAACGTTGGTGCCCCAGCTTACATGTGGGCTTATGCCCAACGCATTGAAGATGGTCATCTTCTAATGGCGGACCGCGAAAGCCTGCTACAACCTGAATTACAGAAAGGTCTGATCGGCTGGCGTTTAATTCTGCCTAAAAATCTGAAACGTTCCATTGATTACAGGGTTGTTGCGCTTGCCTCTTCCAGCCCGCTGGGGGATGCTGTCAACCGTATGATCCGGCGAACAGTTGAAAACGGCAAGCCCGACTGGGAAGCCATTAAGGCCCAGTTCAGCGAAGAAAAGATCACCGTTATCAGCACACTGCATTCGTTGGAATATTAGGCCGTAAACCAATATTATCCGATAAACTGTTCCTGTAAAATCCGTTCTTCCAGATTATGTTCAGGGTCATACAGGACATTGGAAAAATGGCTTCGGTCTTCATATACCTTGACCTTCACCACATCGCGAAACTCGTTAAAATCGGCAGATGCTCCGACCGGGCGCTTATCTTCGCTCAAAATTTCGAAATCAACTGTCGCACTTTGCGGCAGGATTGCCCCACGCCAACGTCTTGGACGATAGGCGGAAATAGCGGTTAAGGCCAGCACCCCGGCCCCTAATGGCAGGATCGGACCATATGCCGACATGTTATAAGCTGTTGAACCGGCCGGTGTGGAAATCAACAATCCATCACAGACCATTTCATCCAAACGGACAACACCATCCACGCTGACACGGATATGTGCGGCCTGTCCAGTTTCACGAAACAGCGAGACTTCGTTAAAGGCAATCGCTTCTTTGACTTTACCGCCCTTGCAAACCGCTTCCATGCGTAAGGGGTGCAGTTCAAAGGCTTCCATACGCCGAATGCGCCCCATCAGATCGTTTTCGCGATATTCATTCATCAGAAAACCGACCGAGCCACGGTTCATACCAAAAACAGGTTTATTCAAATGCAGATATTTATGAAGGGTGCGCAACATAAAACCATCCCCACCCAAGGCAACAATAACATCGGCCTTATCCGGGCGTACATGGTCATATTTTCCGCACAGACGGGACATGGCATCCTGTGCGCTATCGGATTTACCGGCAACGAAGGCTATTTTCGGATCGGACATTTGCAAAACCCCATTCAGCTTTGCGCACACTATAGACTCAGGATCAACCGCCTGTCACGCTCATATGACGATTAAGCGTGGGACCATCTTCACTTTCATCAATAATAAATTCATGGCCCTTGGGTTTCAGGTTAAGGGCCGTATCAATGGCGTGCTGCAATGGCTCGTTGCTTTCGCTGGCACGCACCACTTCGCGCAGGTCCAGATTGTTATCCTGACCCAAACACATATACAGCACCCCTTTGCAGGTCAGGCGCATTCGATTACAGCTTTCACAAAAACCATGGCTCATCGGTGTAATAAACCCGATCCTCTTTCCGGTTTCTTTTACATCGACATAACGCGCCGGACCACCTGTGGCATAATCGGTATCAGAAAGGGTCCAACGCTGGGCAATCCGATCGCGCACTTCGGTCAAAGGCAGATAATGATCCACACGTGATCCGCCAATTTCCCCCAACGGCATAGTTTCGATAAACGTCAGGTCAAACCCGTTATCAGCGACAAACGTCAACAGATCATCCAGTTCCTGATCGGTTTGTCCTTTCAAAGCAACCGTATTCAGCTTGACTTTAAGGCCCGCATTCTTGGCCGCCTGTAACCCGGCAAGCACTTTGTCCAATTTACCAAACCGCGTAATTTCCGTAAAACGATCACTGTTTAAGGTATCCAGCGAGACATTGATCCGGCGCACGCCCAGCTCCACCAGTTTATCGGCATATTTCGTCAACTGCGACCCGTTGGTGGTCAAGGTCAGCTCCTTCAAATCACCTGTTTTTAAATGGCGTGACAGTTTTTCAATAAGGTCAATAATGCCATGACGAACCAACGGTTCCCCACCCGTCAAACGGATTTTGGTAACGCCGCGTCGAATAAAGGCCGAACAGATCCGATCCATTTCTTCAAAGGACAAAATCTCTTGTCGTGGTAAAAACGACATATCTTCCGCCATACAATAGGTACAACGAAAATCGCAACGATCCGTGACGGAAACGCGCAGATAAGTAATCGTTCGACCGAAGGCATCCTTCATGGGTGAGGACTCTTTTTCTCTGTTGTTGCGGACATGCTTATACCCATAACAGAATAGCCCAAATGACGATGATCAAAAACCCGCAATAAATTACGGATATTGATCTTGTTTAACAGTATGCCCATGATTAAGCGGCCCATGCCCGCGACCATAGCGCGGTGCGGTGCGAATAGCCTCAAAAACATATGATTTTGCACGTTGTACGGCCTGTTGCAGCGTCATCCCCTGTGCAACCCCGCAGGCAATGGCCGATGCGGTTGTGCAGCCTGTGCCATGTGTATGGCGGGTTAACAAGCGTTCGCCTTCATAAACATGGCATTGACCATCATCCAGATAAAGATAATCCGTCACCATCTCGCTTGTTTCATCAAGATGTCCACCTTTCATCAAAACAGCCTTCGGTCCCATCTTGAAGAGAATATCTGCCGCTGCTTTCATATCATCCGGGGTTTGGATAGAAAGGCCGCTCAGTTTTTCGGCCTCCGGCACATTGGGTGTCAGAACCGTTGCACGTGGGATAAGGCGTGTTGTCAGGGCTTCAAGGGCTTGATCTGCCAATAACGATGCCCCACCCTTTGCTACCATGACTGGATCCACGACCATCGGAAGATCCACCCCTAATTCATCCAGTACATCACAAATGGCATGGATTGCGCCGGGCTGGCTCAACATCCCCGTTTTCAGGCAGTCCGCCCCGATATCGCTTAAAACGACACGGATTTGTTCTTTGATAAAATCAACAGGAACATCATGGATGGCGCTGACGCCTTCGGTATTTTGTGCCGTCAGGGCAGTAATGGCTGTCATGGCATACCCGCCAAGGCATGTCACCGTTTTTAAATCAGCCTGAATACCAGCCCCGCCGCCACTGTCCGAACCGGCAATAATTAAGACACGCCCGTTCATGAGACCTCGACAACCGCAGCAACGATATCATCAACGACTTCCTCGACCAAGGCCGGGTCCTGACCTTCCGCCATCACACGGATCAACGGCTCCGTCCCGGATTTACGAATAAGGACACGGCCCGCACCGTTCAAACGGCCTTCCCCATCCTCAATCGCCTGCTGGACGCTTTCTTCATCCAGCGGGAATGTGCTGCCATAACGTACATTTTTCAAAATCTGTGGGAAGGGATCAAACAATCGGCAAACCTGCGAGGTTGGTTGTCCGCGTTCCACAATCACCGCCAAAACCTGCAAGGCTGCAACAAGGCCGTCCCCGGTTGTTGCATAATCGCCCAAAACAATATGCCCGGATTGTTCACCGCCGATATTGAACCCGTCCGCCCGCATCCGTTCGACCACATAACGGTCACCCACTTGCGTGCGTTCCAACGTCAAACCTTGGTCTTCCAGATATTTTTCCAATCCCATATTGGACATAACGGTCGCAACCAGACCACCACCTTTCAACAATCCGCGTTTGTGCAGATGGGTGGTGACCAGTCCCATAATCTGATCCCCGTCAATCACATCACCATTTTCATCGCAAATGATCAAACGGTCCGCATCCCCATCCAAGGCAATCCCGATATCGGCTTTATGGGTAACAACCTGCTGACTGAGCGTATCTGTTGCCGTCGATCCACAATCCTTGTTGATGTTAAACCCGTTCGGTGTCACACCAACGGGAACAACCTCGGCCCCGAGTTCCCATAACACCGCTGGGGCCACTTTATAGGCCGCACCATTAGCGCAATCGACCACAATCTTAAGGCCATCAAGGCGTAAATCTTCCGGGAAAGTCTTTTTGGCAAATTCCACATATCGACCCGATGCGTCTTCCAAACGGGTGGCACGACCCAATTTTTCCGGTGATACAAATTTGGACGACAGGTCACTTTCAATCAATTCTTCCAGCTTTAATTCAACGTCATCAGGCAGCTTATACCCATCAGGACCAAACAACTTGATCCCATTGTCTCCAAACGGATTATGCGATGCAGATATCATCACCCCCAAGTCACAGCGCATGGAATGGGTCAACATGGCAACCGCAGGCGTAGGCATCGGCCCCACCAATAATACATCCATACCCATCGCGACAAAACCGGATACCAAGGCCGGTTCGATCATATAACCGGACAAGCGTGTATCCTTGCCAATAACGACCCGGTGGCGGTGATTACCACGAACAAAATAATGCCCGGCCGCCATACCCACCTTCATCGCAATTTCCGCTGTCATCGGATAGATATTTGCAGTCCCGCGAATACCGTCTGTACCAAAGAGTTTCCGTGTCATACCGTTCGTCTTTTCCTTACTGTCCGCCCCACCGTGGGATCGACAAATTCATCTCATTCAGGTTTAGCACTTGGGCAATTCAAGCGCAAATGTTAGCCTGTTTTCCCCTGCTTTTTTTTGTTATTTCCCTATGAAAACCATCAAACATTCCGTATTTGTCGAAACAGAAGAAAAAAAATCGCGTTTTCTGGCCTTTCTCCTGCCCTATTCTGTACTGGATAGCGAACTGGACCGTCTGCAACGTGAACATCCCAAAGCCAATCATCATGTCAGCGCCTTTCGCGCTTTTGATGGCGAAAAACGCCTTATCGAAGGGGCAAAAGATGATGGTGAACCCAGTGGGTCTGCCGGGATGCCTGCCCTAAAGGTTTTACAAGGGCATGAATTGGTCAATGTCGGGGTTATCATCGTGCGTTATTTCGGCGGGATCAAGCTGGGAACGGGCGGTATGGCCCGGGCTTATGGCGGTGCCGTCAAAGCCGTTCTTGAAGCCGCAGACCTTATTGATTTCTCACATCAGACAAGTGCAACCTTCTGCGCCACTTTCGAACGTATCAGCCAGCTGGAACGTCTTTTAAACGACAGCCATATTACAGAACGTCGTTATACAGAAACAGGTATCGAGATAGAAATAACAGGACCTGAAGATCACGTTGCCTTGCTTGTTCAGGAATGGGAGAGTCTGAATTATTAAGAATGAAGGGGCGCCGCCTTCATTCTCACACCCAAGCCTTTATTGCAAAGCCACACAAATATCGGTCAGCAGCTCACTGGGCGGGGTGGATTGGGGATCGTTCAGGTACACTTCCATTACCGGAGCATTGGCCGGGGTTTCCCCTGCCTCATTCAACCACGGGCCAAACAGATAATCATAGCCTTTTTCCAATTCCGCATACGATCCTTTAAAGCGCAAAACCGCATATCGCCCACCCCGGATATCCAGCGTGCGTACACCATTTTCTTCATCCACGCATTCTTCATCCACGCATTCTTCATCCACAATGAACCCGGCTTCAGAGCGTAATTGATCACTTGGCACTTCACTTGGGTCATCATAATAAAGTCCCATCCCCGGTGTCGTTGCGGTGAGTTTTTGATGTTTCATCCCCCACATAAAGATTTTATCAAAGGCTTTGCTAATGCCCATATAATCTCCATGATGGGCAATTGCGGCCATTTTCCGAGCGGGAAATTTCTTGATTTCTACGTTAAACATTCCTGCATTCCTTTCTTGCTGGATCAATGAGACAGGAGTTTCACGCACATGTTCCCGATACAAAGCAGGTGTTTTCTGAAACGCGCTTTTAAACGCACGAGAAAAGGCCTCCACACTGCCATAACCCGCACGTTTGGCAATCACTTCAATATCGGAACTGCTGCGGATTAAATCGCTTGCCGCACGTTGCAGACGTAAACGCCGCACAGTCTGGGTCACGGTTTCACCGACCAGCCCCCGATAGATCCGATGAAAATGATAGGCCGAAAAACAGGCCACATCCGCCAAATCATCCATATCGAGATCGTCATCTAAATGATCTGCGATAAAAGACAAAACGCGCTCAATTCGGCTCAGGTAGCTTTCTTGTATCGTCTGGTTCATATGTTGAACTCCTTTCCCCGTTAAGCTACGTCAAACCCGATTGATAAATCTTGCTAAGTTAATAACACCAGACATCCAAGGCTTGCTTGGTTTCTGCAACATCATGCACACGCACGATCTGGGCTCCAACATCCGCCCCTTTCAACACCGCAGCAAGCGAGCCGGGCAGACGATCTTTTGCCGGAATATCACCGCAGATTTTCGCAATAAAGCTTTTGCGTGATGCCCCAAGCAAAATAGGACACCCCAACCCGTGATAAAGACCAATGCGGTTCATAATTTCCATATTATGATCCAGCGTCTTACCAAAACCGATGCCGGGATCGATGCTGATATTTTCCCGTTTCAGGCCAGCTTCTTCACAGACGCGAATACGGTCTTGCAGGTAATCAAACACATCCAGCGCACAGTCTTCATAAACCGGATTATCCTGCATGGTTTGTGGTTCGCCCTGCATATGCATCAACATCACGGGTACACCGCTTTGAACGGCAACCTCCAGCGCACCCTCGCCTTCAAGGGCTGTCACGTCATTAATAATATCGGCACCCGCTGCCACTGCTTCAGCCATAACGTCCGCATGTCGTGTGTCAATAGAGATTTTTGCCCCTAATTCCTTTAGCCCACGAATAACCGGAAGAACACGCCGTATTTCTTCTTCAAAGCCCACAGCAGCCGCACCGGGGCGTGTTGATTCTCCCCCAATATCCAGAATGTCTACTCCCGCAGCCAGCATGGCCTTGCCATGTGCAATTGCATCAGAAGCATCATAATTTTCGCCACCATCTGAAAAACTGTCCGGCGTAACATTGACAATGCCCATAATCAAAGGCCGTTTCCCGACCTCAAGCCCCGCAAACCGGCGGACAGGGTTTTCCAAACGTTCCAGCATTTTGCCAACATGGGCAACAAGGTCTTCGCCTTCCTCGTTTGCCCATTGCATTAAATCACTATGTGTAGAGGTAAAACGCCAGACACCCCCATCTAAACGAACGGCAACTTCATAAAGCGGAAAGTCAAAACCTCCCTTTATAAACGGGGCTAATGGACGAAGATAAACCGCCTTAGTCAGATCAAGTTCAGGGGAACAAAACCCGCTGGGCCAGGATGGTGAACCGAATGTGTCAGTATGGAATGTCATTATCTTACCCAAAAAACAAATCACCCCGCAGAATATGCGGGGTGATAAGGTGTTTAAAGATTACTCACCCGGTTGCGGTTCCGGCTCAATACCGTTGCCATCCGAAGAGTCTTTCTTGTGGCCTGCTGTCGGGATGGAACTGCGACGTTTTCCATCGCCACCCGCTGCACCACCGGTACCACCGCGTTTTGGTGGGTTACCGTTTAACAATTCACGGATTTCATCACCGGACAGGGTTTCAAATTCAATCAACCCATTCCCGATAATATCCAGTTGATCGCGGAAATCAGTGAGAATAGCCGTTGCTTTATCATAAGCCGTCTCAATAATTTCACGAACTTCTGAATCAATTACACGGGCTGTTTCTTCTGAATTATTTTGCGTCTGGGTCACAGAATGACCAAGGAAAACTTCCTGTTCATTTTCGCTATAGGCAATCGGGCCAAGCTTGTCACTCATGCCCCATTCCATAACCATATGTTTGGCCATGTTGGTGGCTTGCTTGATATCGTTGGACGCACCGGTTGTGACCTTGTTTTTACCAAAAACAAGTTCTTCAGCCACACGACCACCCATCGCAACAACCAAATCCGCCCGCAGTTTTTCAACAGACAAGGACACACGGTCAGATTCAGGCAAGCGCATCACCATTCCCAACGCACGACCACGCGGAATGATCGTTGCCTTATGGATCGGATCGGATGCCTCCATATGCAGGGCACACAATGCATGTCCGGCTTCGTGGAAGGCCGTCAGTTTTTTCTCATCATCGGACATGACCATGGATTTGCGTTCCGCACCCATCATCACTTTGTCCTTGGCGTCTTCAAACTCGCTCATGGTGACGAGGCGTTTGTTACGACGTGCAGCCAACAGGGCAGCTTCGTTCACAAGGTTTGCCAAATCCGCACCGGAGAACCCCGGTGTCCCACGCGCAATGACCAAAGGCTCGACATCAGGGCCAATCGGCACCTTGCGCATATGAACACCCAAGATCATTTCACGGCCTTGAATATCCGGGTTCGGCACAACAACCTGACGGTCAAAACGCCCCGGACGTAAAAGCGCCGGATCCAGAACGTCGGGACGGTTGGTCGCCGCGATTAGGATCACACCTTCGTTGTCGCTAAAGCCATCCATCTCGACCAGCAATTGGTTGAGTGTCTGTTCGCGTTCATCATTACCACCGCCAAGACCGGCGCCACGGTGACGACCAACCGCATCAATCTCGTCGATAAAGATGATGCAAGGGGCATTCTTTTTGCCTTGTTCGAACATATCGCGCACACGAGAAGCACCGACACCAACGAACATTTCAACAAAGTCAGAACCGGAAATCGTAAAGAACGGAACATTAGCTTCACCAGCAATGGCACGCGCCAACAATGTTTTACCTGTCCCCGGAGGACCAACAAGCAAACAGCCTTTCGGGATTTTCCCGCCAAGACGCTGGAACTTGGACGGGTCTTTCAAGAAATCGACCACTTCTTCCAGTTCTTGTTTGGCTTCTTCGATACCGGCAACATCTTCAAAAGTCACGCGACCTTGCTTTTCCGTCAATTGACGTGCACGGCTTTTACCAAAGCCCATCGCCTTGCCGCCACCACCTTGCATCTGACGCATGAAGAAAATCCAAACGCCGATCAACAGCAACATCGGGAACCAACTGATCAGGATAGAGAAGAACGACACGCTGTCATCTTTCGGCACAGCGGTGATTTTCACGCCTTTTTCACGCAAGGTGGAAATCAGGTTGGGATCATCCGGCGTATAAGAATGAAACTTGATGCCATCGCGATATGTGCCTGTAATCGTATTGTCCTGAATGACCACGTCCTGCACGTTACCTTCTTCAACCGCAGTGATGAAGTCGGAGAACGGCACAGTCGACTGGTCCATTTGCTGGTTAGAGCTTTGGAACAGATTGAACAGCGCAAAGATCAGCAATGCAATGATAACCCACAGCGCGAGGTTCCTGCTAAAGTTCACGTTAGGATTCCTTCCTTCGTATTCGTACAATTCTTAGTGAATTAGAGATAAGCTATTTTCTCACTCACGCAAGGCGAAACTTTACGATAACAGCCTCTTTTTGGCGATAAACGTTAATTGCGCCTCAAATTCGCTACCCACACGTTGATAACCTAAATGTGGAACAGCCAAAACCCCTTCCTCATCCCAAAACGACACAAGACTGTAAATCACGGGTTTCGGAAGATCGACATCACCCACACTCTTTCTTTCTTTCAAAAGCTGTTTCCAGCCTTCCTGTCCCAATATACGCAGTTTCAAATCCGGGAATGAATGAGGATAATCAATCTGATAAAGATTATCCGGCACATCACAATGACGTGTTTCCCGACAGACAAGGATGTCGTCTTTGCGCATAATCCAACGACATCCCATCAAAGTTCCATCGCTGCCCTTTTTCAAACTCTCTGATAAACGTTGCAGTCTTTCCAGCCGAGGCGGATAAATTTCACCACTGATCACCATACCGATTCGGGCAAGCACACGAAGTCGGATTTCATCCTCCAACCCATTCAGTTCCGTTTGAGGCATCACGCAATAACCTTCATCAAACAGGCGGATGTGTCCTGTTAACCAGTTGCGTGTCATGCCTTGCAAGGCATCGCCGGCGCGTTGCATCGCATGGGCAGTTTGCACCAACCTTTCAGGTGTTAAACCGATTTCCTGCAATAAGGAGATATTCTTGCGAATTTTCACCCGATCAAAATCAGTATTTTGATTGGAAGGGTCTTCAATCCAATCCTGCTTCATCGCCTTTAATGTCGAGATTAATCTCGATTTGGGAATATTCAAAAGCGGGCGTAACAGCCTTATTCCCCCCTGCTGGCTAATCGTTTTCATAGCCCCTAGACCATCCACACCGCTGCCGCGTGCCAAACGTAAAAGAAATGTTTCCGCCTGATCGTCTTGATGATGGGCAACCATCACGTCTTCAATCTGGTTTTCCCGGCACCAGTTCGACATCAATCGATACCGTGCCTCGCGTGCAGCCGCCTGAATACCCGATGTCGGTTTTTCACCCATCCATGTCAGGATATGATGTTCAATCCCCTTTGCCATCAAGGTTTCATGCAGCGTGTCACATTCCTGACGACTGGTGGTACGCAAACCATGATCCACACTAAGTGCCACCAGATGACGCCCTGTGTCTTTCGCCCAGGTTGCGGCGAAGAGACACAAAGCAAGACTATCGGCACCACCGGATACGGCAACAACAAAGCGTTCCCCAATATCGGGGAAGCTTGTCATTAAAGATGAAAATTCATCCTTGCTTAGCTGCATTGGGCCGCAGTGCGCTCGCGCTCCAGCGTTTTAGACAGATGGGCCGGCAATTTGGGGAAATCCGCACGCAATTTACCAAAAGCCGCGCAGGCTTCACGTTTTTTATCCATGCGTTTTAAGGACATGCCCAGCTTCAACAAAGAGTCTGGCGCTTTCGCCCCGCGTGCATCTTTTTGGTAACCTTCCAGGAAAGTCGCAGCCGCCTGAGCATAATTGCCTTGCACATAATAGGTTTCACCCAGCCAGTAACGCGCATTGCCTGTCAGTTCATGTTCGCGGTTTTCTTCGAGGAAGGCTTTAAACGATTTTTCAGCATCGGCAAATTCACCACGCATCAACATTTGACGAGAACTTTCATACATCGCTTGCGGTGTTAAAGTCGCTTGCGGCTGCTCCACTGGTGCTGTGGCAGGCGTATTTTCCAACGGTTTTTGTGATAAAGTCGGGTTCGTCAGATCTTTTTCTTCCAACGTCCCAAGGACACCGGGTTGGTTACCCGAAGCGGTGGTTTGCGGGGTTTCTACAGCTTCTTGCCCAGACGGTGCAGGAGGTTGCAGTTGTTCACCCGATACACCGTTTGGCAAATTCGCAACGCTTTCGCCTTGTGTTCCAGCTTCATTGGATTGGGCCGTAACACCATTCGGTACTCCGCCTTCCAACGCGGTGAGGCGGTAATCAACATCAGCGACCAGTTTATCCAAACGCGTGGTCAACTGTGAAATCCGAAAGGCTGTTTCCTCAATCTGTCCTGTCATTTGACGCAGTTGATTTTCCAATTCGTTGATCCGAATGCTCAAACGTGCACCCAACGGACCGCTGACATCTTCACCGCCGCCAGAAACTGCCGGGGCGTTTGTGCCACGATAGACTTTCAAATTCAGGGCCTTTATGTCCCGGTCCATCCGCTCCAATCGATCAACCAAGGCCTGCATGTCGCTGTCTTGCGCATAGGCCGGCATAATCATCGCGGTAAACAAAAAAGTAGTGGCGAACAGAGTTTTTAGGGACATTCTCATAGACTCGGAACCTGCATTGATTTCACGTACTGTCTTTGTGCATCCATTTACACAAAAAAACAAGGCGTTTGCCACAAGATATGCAGCAAACGCCTTGTTTAAAAGGTCTACCAGAGAACTTAATTTTTAAATTAAGAACCTGCACCCAAAGAAACAACAGTCACAGAGCGACGGTTTTGTGCCCATGCTGCTTCATTGTGGCCCAGAGCAACCGGACGCTCTTTACCATAGGAAATGGTTTTAACACGTGCAGCATCAACACCGAGGCTCACCAAATATTCTTTGGCCGCATTTGCACGACGCTCACCCAGTGCAAGGTTGTACTCGCGTGTGCCGCGTTCGTCAGCATGGCCTTCCAACGCGATTGTAACGCTCGGGTATTTCTTCAGCCAAACTGCTTGTTTGTCCAAAGTCGCACGTGCGTCTGTAGTGAGGTTGTACTGGTCGAAACCGAAGAACACACGGTCACCGACATTAACAACAAAATCTTGAGCTGAACCAGCAGCCGGGCCGAGTTTTTGAGCAGCCGTCGCATTCGCATTACCGGTGCCTGTTGCATTGGCACCATCTTGAGGAGCGGTCTCACAAGCTGCGAGCAGAGCAACAGCACCAACCAGACCAATAAACTTACGCATGAGCAATCCCCTTATTAGGACTATTTGTTTTAAACCGATAATTTACACAGACCCCTAGACGCCCCCCGAATTAAGACGAATAACGTCAAAGTCTTAAGTTTGACTATAGGCAGCTATTTTTAAGGAATCAAGGGGGACCATGCCGGGTCGGACCCTTCCAGAGGTGTAATCAGCTCTCTTTCGTTGTAACCGGTCAGGTCCACGGTATATATTTTCGTTGATTTTTCCTCGCCGCGAAGGGTTTCACGGAAGAAGCTCAAAACCCTGCCATTGGGCGACCACGTTGGGCTTTCGACCAAATAGCCGTCCGCTAAAAGTCGTTCTCCGCTCCCGTCCGTACGCATCACACCAATATAGAATTTACCGCTTAACATTTTTGTAAATGCAATCAAATCACCACGCGGTGACCAGACCGGTGTTGCATAACGACCCTTGCCAAAACTGATACGGCGGACGTTTTTACCGTTCGAATCCATAACATAAATCTGTTGAGAGCCCCCCCGATCCGAGTTAAACGCCACTTGGGTTCCATCCGGTGAATAGCTGGGGGATGTATCAATTGCGGAATGGCTGGTCAGACGTGTTGTCTGTCGAGTCGCCAAATCCATTGTGTAAATATCCGAGTTCCCGTCTTTTGCCATAGACATGATGACTTTCGTGCCATCAAAGGAAAAACGTGGCGCAAAAGTCATACCCGGAAAATCACCCAATACAGCCTGACGGCCCGTATCAATATTAAACAGGTAAACCCGTGGTGTGTTGCGATAATACGACAGATAGGTAATTTCTTGTAATGTCGGTGAAAAACGCGGTGTCAAAACCATGTCTTCCCCGTCTGTCAGAAACTTATGGTTCGCCCCGTCCTGATCCATAATCGCCAGACGTTTCACACGGCGATTGGCCGGACCGGACTCCGCCACATAAACGATACGGGTGTCAAAATAACCGCTTTCCCCGGTGATACGTTGATAAATGGTATCTGCAATAATATGGGCCACACGGCGCCAGTTATCCGCTACTGTATTATAGGCTAGGCCTACCATCTGCTGTTCAGCAAACACATCCCACAACCGGAATTGGATCGCAAGCTGTCCGTTTCCTTGTGGTACGGCAAAACCTTGCACCAAGGCCTGTGCATTTAGAATCCGCCAATCCCCAAAACGCGGCAATGTCTTCATTGACAGTTCTTTTTGGATAAAGGCTTTGGGATCAATCGGTCGGAACAGGCCAGAACGTTCCAGATCAGCCGAAACCACCTGAGCAATCTGCGCCCCGATTTGGGCGGCTTCTGCCGTTTCGCCATCAAATTCCACAATTGCAAGCGGCATGGGTTCCACACGCCCTTGTGTGATATCAACCCGTAATTCGGCCCACACGGGAAAGGCAGAAACCATAATGGTGAAAATAGCTAGAAAGCGCAGTGCGAATCTCATGTCATCCAGTCCTGTTCAATGCGTTTGATGCAAGATACGCAGTTCCTGTGGTTCTGCCAAGGGGCAGACGACAAAAACCTGTCCCTCCTGCCTTGCAATTCTTATCTGTTTACAGACCCAGAAGTTCTTTCGGATCAAAAATCAATGTCAGATCACGCCATTGATCATACGTTTCACGCGACAACGGATAAGGCCAACAACGACGGTTATTCACCGCACGTAATGCACTTTCCGCCGCCGCCTGATAAAACGGATCAGACAAACGGGTGCGAGATGCAATCGAAGCCGCACGCGGCGTTGCATCCGGGTTCATCGTGACTTCAATTTCAATTTTTAGATTTTCCGCTTCACGCGCCCCAATAGGCGGATTCCAGCATTTGGCAATATGCTGGCGCAACGCATCAATTTCGGTAATGGTGAGCGGGCGCGAAGCATCACTAAACTTACTTGGTTGTTTAATGGCTTCCTGAATAGACTTGGCAAGATCATCCAGTTTTAAATCTTCCTGTTCTTTTTCTTCTTTCTTCGCCGTTTCTTTCAAAGTCGGCGCCAAATCTTTCATCAAACTGTCAAAGTCATTGCGTTGCGGCGGCTTTGGTTTTTGCGTGACCTGTTGCGGCTGAACACGCGGCTTCGGCTTCACCGGTTCCGGCTTCGGTTCCGGTTTGGGCTCAGGTTTCGGTTCCGGCTTTTTCTCCGGCACAACCTCGGCTTTGGGTTCCGGTTCCGGCGCAGGTTTTGGCTCCGGCTTCGGAGGCTGAGGCTGCGGTTTGGGTGCTGGCGGCGGCGGTTTCGGTTTTTCCTTCGGCGGTTCCGGCTTTTTTGTCACAGGTTTGGGCGTGGGTACGTTGGAAACATCATCAATTTGCACCACTTCCACAACAATGGGTGGTTCCACAATCAAATCACGGTCCGGCAACAACGGAATTCCGAAGTAAGCCAGCAGAAGAACCGCCAGATGAAGGAAAAACGATATGGATAAGGGACCGCGCATCGCTTCTGGTTATTTCTTTGAACTGTTGGCAGGATTGCGTGCGATCAGCGCAACCTTGGAAAAACCGGCACCATTTAAAACCCCCATAACCCGCATAACCGTGCCATAGTCGATTTTTTCATCACCACGAACAAAAATACGGATATCCATGTTGTTTTTGGAAATTTCCATCAGCAAAGGTGCCAATCCATCCAACTCAACCGCCGTATCCTGAACAAAAAGCTTACCTTCTTTATCAATACTAACCGCCAGAGGTTCGTCCTGTCCGTGAATTTCACCTGCCTTGGTTTTCGGCAAGTCGACTTCAACCCCCACAGTCAGCAAAGGCGCTGTCACCATGAAAATTACAAGCAACACCAGCATAACATCGACCATCGGGGTCACGTTGATTTCCGACATTTGTGCTGAAGAACGACGACGGCCATAATGCCCTCTGCGTCCGGATCCTGAATTTAATGACGCACCCATGATTTACTTCTTTTCGTCTAATTGACGAGACAAAATGGCACCGAACTCACCGGAGAAACTGTCCAGACGACCAGCATAGCGATCAAGATCACGTGACAATTTATTATAGGCAACCACGGCCGGAATTGCCGCAACCAAGCCAAGAGCCGTTGCAAACAGGGCTTCGGCAATACCTGGAGCAACCACTGCCAATGTGGTGTTTTTCGTTTGTGCAATCGCTGTAAAGGCATTCATAATCCCCCAAACAGTCCCGAACAAACCAATAAACGGTGCTGTTGAGCCTGTTGACGCCAAGAATGTCATATTTTTTTCGACACGTTCCATTTCACGCCCCACCGTAATTTGCATCACACGATCAACACGATCTTGCAAACGCGTACGCATTTCGTCACCGGTACCGCGCCCTTTAGCCTGAGATCGACGGACTTCGCGCATTGCGGTCACAAACACGGCAGACATCGGGTCTTCCGGCTGATTGCCTTGAGAATCATACAATTGGTCCAAAGACTGCCCGGACCAGAATTTATCCTCAAAACTATCTGCTTTTTTATTCAGACGGCGTAAACGCACGATCTTGTCGAAAATAATCCCCCAACACCAGATGGAAGCCAGCAACAAACCCATCATCACAGACTGTACAATAATATCGGCTCGCATAAACAAGCCAAGCATACTCAGGTCGTGTACCTCGACGGAGCCTGCCAGTACGGCTGCCTCGACCAGATTATTTTCCATTGTGAACCCCTAACATTTTCATAAATACCTGTCTGATATTCTTTGGAATAGGTACCGCGCGACCTTCCAAATGAATACAAGCAATCCGTACTTTTACGTGAACCAACGTTTCGCCATCACGTTTCAGTTCCTGTTCCATTTCCAAAGAGGCCCCACCCAGCTTGACGAGACGGGTATGGACTTCCAACAAATCATCAAGTTTCGCCGGTTTGCGATAATCCGCTTCAGCGCGGCGTACCGCAAACGCAATCCGATCCTTTTCCAGCAATTCTGACTGATGAATATTGAAATATCGTAAAAATTCAGTGCGGGCACGTTCGGCAAATCTCAAATAATTGGCATAATAAACAATTTCGCCCGCATCGGTGTCTTCATAATAGACACGGATCGGGAAAATAAAGGTATCCTCTTCCAAACGGCCTACAGTCATTCGTCATCTGCCTTTTTCAATAAATCCATTTGCGCGGCCTCACGTCCCTTTGGCGCATCCAGCCCCAAATGACGATAAGCAGCTTCGGATAACATCCGTCCCCGGGGGGTGCGCATCAATAATCCTTGTTGGATCAAATAAGGTTCCATAACCTCTTCGATCGTATCGCGTTGTTCTGACAAGGCTGCTGCCATTGTTTCCACGCCAACAGGGCCGCCCCCATAATTTTCGCAAATACATTTTAAATAACGGCGGTCCATCTCATCCAGACCACGATGATCCACTTCCAGACGGTTCAAAGCCCCATCGGCACAAGCTGCATCCACAGGGGACACACCGGCCACATGGGCAAAATCACGAACCCTGCGCAACAAGCGCCCAGCAACACGGGGGGTACCACGGGCGCGTTTTGCAACTTCATGCGCACCATCCGATGTCATTTCCATCCCCAAAATACGTGCACCACGCGTGACAATTTCTTCCAGTTCGTCCACTTCGTAAAAATTCATCCGCAGCGGAATACCGAAACGATCACGCAAGGGGGTGGTGATAAGCCCGGAACGCGTAGTTGCCCCCACCAAAGTAAAAGGTGGCAAGTCAATCCGAACCGAACGTGCCGCTGGCCCTTCCCCAATGATCAAGTCAAGTTGGAAATCTTCCATCGCCGGATAGAGCACTTCCTCAATAGCCGGGTTAAGCCGATGAATTTCATCAATAAAGAGAACATCATAAGGCTGCAAATTGGTCAGCAACGCCGCCAGATCCCCCGCTTTTGCAATCACCGGGCCGGATGTGGCACGAAACCCGACACCCAGTTCACGCGCAACAATTTGGGCCAGTGTTGTTTTGCCCAGCCCCGGTGGACCGTAAAACAAGACATGGTCCATCGCGTCCCCGCGTGCGCGCGCTGCCTCAACGAAGATTTTCAAATTTTCACGAACTTGTTTTTGGCCGATAAATTCGTTTAACGCCAAAGGCCGCAAGGAATTTTCAGAAACATCATCTTCGGAACGTTGCGGTGAAACCATCCGGTTTTCATCTTCATACATATCTGATGCCCCCTAGCCCAACACCGATAATTCAGACAAGGCAAGGCGGATTAAATCATCAAGCTTACCCTCACCACCCATTTCCTTATTGACCTTAGAAACAGCTGCCAAAGCCTCGCTGCGCCCGTAACCGAGGTTAACAAGCGCGGAAACGGCCTCCACCGGCGCACCGCCAAATCCAGTTGAGGAAGAAGTCACTGCGCCTGAATTAGACGAAAGTCCTTCAGGAGTGCTCAGCGCAATTGCACCAGCTTTATCTTTAAGCTCGGTCAAAATCCGTGTTGCTACTTTCGGACCGACACCATTGGCTTGTGTTAAAACCTTTTTATCCTGTGCAGCAATTGCATGCATAATGTCCGGCGCCGTCAAGGCTGATAAAATAGCCAAACCGACTTTTGCCCCAACGCCTTGAACCGTTGTCAAAAGTTTAAACCAGTCGCGTTCTGCCACATCGCCAAACCCATACAGGTGAATATGATCTTCGCGCACATGGGTTTCGATCAAAAGTGATGTTGCCTCGCCAACCTTTGGCAATTTTCCCAATGTTTTTGCAGAGGCAAAGACAAGGTAGCCCACCCCGTTGACATCCAAAATGACCCAATCCTCCCCAACGGAATCGACCAAGCCTTTTAATTTGGCAATCATGCGATCCCCCCCCATTTATCAGGTGTATTGCGGTTTTGGGCATGACAAATCGCCACCGCCAATGCGTCTGCAGCATCGGCGATTTCGATTTTGGCGGTTGGCAATAAGGTTTTCACCATCATTTGAACTTGTTCTTTCTGTGCATGTCCACTCCCCACCACCGTCTTCTTGACCTGATTGGGTGTATATTCAAACACAGATAATCCGGCACGCGCCGGTGTCAACATCACGACACCACGGGCCTGTCCCAATTTCAATGTTGAATTCGGGTTTTTATTGACGAATGTTTCTTCCACAGCCGCCTCGATGGGACCGAAGCGTTTAAGAACATCTTCGATCCCTTCGTAAAGCTGTACCAATCTTTCCGCCAAGGGGCGTTTGGAATCTGTTTTAATGGCACCATCGGCAATACACCGCATCCGGTTCCCATCAATATCAATGATCCCCCATCCGGTTATGCGCAATCCCGGGTCAAGCCCCACGATCCGCATCACTTAGCCCGCCAGGCTTGCCATGACCTCGTCAGAGACTTCCATATTTGTGAAGACATCCTGAACATCGTCCAGATCTTCCAAAGCTTCAACCAGCCCCATAAGACTTTGCGCCTTATCGGCATCCAGCTCGGTTGTATTGGTGGGTTTCCAATCCAGTGCCGCGCCTTTTGAGTCGCCAAACTGTTTCACCAATTCATCCAGAACCGCATGTAACTCATCAGGTTCACACGAAATTTCGTGGACTTCGTCCGTTGTTTCCACTTCGGTCGCACCAGCCTCTAGAGCAGCTTCAAACATTGCATCCCCATCGGCAACATCCAGCGGATATGTGATCAGGCCGCGACGTTCGAAACTAAAGGCAACAGACCCGGTTTCACCGAGATTGCCGCCTCGTTTTGAAAAAGTAGAACGCACGTCAGAGGCTGTCCGGTTTTTGTTGTCGGTCAAACATTCCACAATAACCGCAACACCGCCGGGACCATAGCCCTCGTAACGCATTTCAACGAAATTATCGCCGTCCATCTCGCCGGAGCCTTTTTTAATGGCCCGTTCGATATTGTCCTTCGGCATGGAAGCCCCTTTCGCCGCAGCAATCGCTGTACGTAAGCGCGGGTTCATATCGGGATCAGGCGTACCCATCCCGGCGGCAACCATAATTTCTTTTGACAGTTTGGCAAATTCTTTGGCGCGTTTTTTGTCCTGTGCGCCTTTGCGATGCATAATATTTTTAAACTTGGAATGACCAGCCATGGTTCCTACATTTAATCCTTAACTTTTCTGAAAATGACGAGAAATCCATCTCTGACATTCTATTAGCACATCTTGGCAACAACAAACAATGTGCAGCTTCGAACATTTCCCATTTTTAACTAAAGTATCAATTTATCAACAAGGAATCACCCTTAAGTATAGACACAAAAAGATAATACGCATTAACCGTATGAAAAATATACCTTTCCAATTCACAGAAAAAGAAAATTTTCCCTATCATATGTATGGTTTCTTATGCCATAAATACTTCCGAATTTTGCGAAATATCCCTTGGGGTAATTCGACCAAAAGCAGTAAGCTGCAATAACAGGTTGGCCGAAACCAAAGATCGGAAAAGATAATGTCACTGTCAAACGTCAAAATCTCAGTCAAACTCCCCGCTATCATCGTCATTCTCGCGCTTGCTTCGATCCTCATAACAGGACTGCTTGCCTATACCAAATCGGCCGACAATATGCGAATTGCCGCTGACGACAGCATGCAAACCCTTATTGACAGTCGAACGCATTCCATCATGTCTTTGATGGAAGGGATACATCAGGATTTAGGAATTTTATCCAGCAACCAAATGGTAAAAGATGCCCTGGTTGAACTGGCTGTTGACTATGAAGATATCGGTGCCGAATACGGCGATGCCACCACGTTCTTGCAGAAGGAATATATTGAAGACAACCCCAATAGTGCCGGTGAACGCGACAAACTGAAACGCGGCCAAAGTGAAGACGCCTACCACGACACACATCAACGTTATCATGCATGGTTCCAACCGCTTGCCAAATCGCGTGCCTATCACGACTTGTTTATTGTCGATGCCAAAGGCAACGTTATTTATTCCGTTTATAAAGCGCAGGATTTTGCGACCAACCTTGAAAATGGAAAATGGAAAGACACCGACTTCGCCAAAATTTTCAAAGAAATTAAAGAAAATGGCGATAACAACGCTTTCGTTACCATGACAGACTTTGCCGCCTATGAAGCAGATAACAACGAAGCTGCCAGCTTTATGGGAAGTCCGGTGAAAAACGAAGAAGATGCCTTCGTCGGTGCATTGATCGTACGCATGCCGATTAAACGAATCGATCAGGTTATGCAAAACCCGCGTGGGCTTGGCAACACCGGTGAAACTTATATTATTGGTAAAGACAACTTATTGCGCAGCGATCTGCGTCTGGTCAAAGAAAAGACCATTATTAAACAAAAAATCAGTAACGAAGCTGTCAACGCCGCACTTAAAGGTGAATCCGGCCTCGTAGAAACCAAAAACTTTAAAGGTGAGGATGTCTTTGCAGCCTATGCCCCACTGGATTTCATGGGGATGCATTGGGGCGTCGTTGCTGAAATGTCTGAAGACGAAGTTCTGGAACCCGTGCGAACCATGCGCACCTTTATCATCGTTGCAGCCGGGATCACACTACTTGTCATTATCGTTATCGGTCTTGTCGTTGCCCGTAACCTCGCCACCCCGATCTCTGCCATGACCAAGGTAATGCACGCTCTGGCGGCGGGTAACCTGGATGTAAAAATCCTTGAAGATGAACGCAAAGACGAAGTCGGCGAAATGGCAGAAGCCTTGCGTATCTTCCGAAAGAATGCACAAGAAGTTGAAAAACTTCGTGACGAACAAGAAGAAACCCAACGCCGTAGTGAAGAAAAGCAACGCACGTTCCTGAACCAGATGGCTGACAATTTCGAAAACACCGTCAGCAGCGTAGTGGAAGCCGTCGGCACCGCCGCACAGGATATGGAAACAACGGCCCAAGGTATGTCCCGCACCGCAGCCGCGACATCGGAACAATCCAATGTCGTTGCCCAAGCTGCAGAACAGGCAACCGGTAACGTGCAAACCGTTGCTTCCGCCGCAGAAGAACTGTCCGCATCCATTAGCGAGATTTCGCGTCAGGTTGAACAATCACGCGAGATTGCCCAGGAAGCCGTGGATGAAGCTCAACAGGCTACAGATACCGTCAGCAGCCTGTCCTCTGCCGCCAATAAGGTAGGCGAGGTCGTCGAGTTGATTACCTCTATTGCCGAACAGACCAACCTTCTGGCCTTGAACGCCACCATCGAAGCCGCCCGCGCAGGTGAAGCAGGTAAAGGGTTCGCAGTTGTCGCATCTGAAGTGAAAAACCTTGCAGATCAAACCGCGCGCGCAACAGCGGAAATCACCGAACAAATTGATGCAATGCAATCCGCAACTACCGATGCGGTCAGCGCGATTTCCAACATCGGTCAAACGATCAACAACATCAACGATATCTCCAGCAGCATTTCCATCGCCGTTGAAGAACAAGGAGCTGCAACAATTGAGATTTCCAAAAACGTTCAGGAAGCGGCAAGCGGCACGGTCGATGTGACAAAGAACATCGAAAACGTAAACCTTGCAGCCGCCGAAACGGGCAAAGCCTCTCAAATGGTGCTGGAAGCCTCCAGCGGGCTGAACTCTCAAGCCGCAGCATTGAAAGACGTTGTTCAAAAATTCCTGCAACAGGTTCGTGGCAATTAAAAAGCCGAGTAACGAAAGAAAAAAAGCCCCGATGACGGAATGTGCATCGGGGCTTTTTTTATTCAATAGGTTACAAAGTCGGGGTAATTTCGATTAAACGACCGCCGAGCCTGACCGGAGAAACCGTTTTGGCCAGCCCCGTTTCATCGTCCGTATCAACAAAGACGGCGCATAATGTTGCCGGGCCATCTGCCGGGGTCAAACGCCCACTAATTTTCTTGGTGAAACGTTCAATCGGAACAGATTTTTCCATTCCGATCACACTGTCATAATCACCACACATGCCTACATCGGTTTGGTAGGCCGTGCCGTTTGGTAGGACCTGTGCATCTGCCGTCGGGATATGAGAATGCGTTCCCGCCACCAACGACACACGTCCGTCCAAATACTGTCCCATTGCCATTTTTTCACTGGTCGCTTCTGCATGAATATCCACCAATGAAGCCTGAACATCGCGGCCCAGAACATGCTTATCCAACACCGCAGACAGCATAGTAAATGGATCGTCCAACGGGTCCATAAACAAACGGCCCATGACTTGTGCCACAAAAAAACGGCGGTTATCTTTCATCTCATAGACATGAAACCCCTGCCCCGGTGTGCCCTCCGGATAATTCAACGGGCGCAACAGGCGTGGTTCATCATCAATGAAATTCATCACCTCGCGCTGATCCCATGCATGATTTCCCGTGGTAATGACATCCACACCAACATCATAAAAAGCATCGCAAATCTTGCGGGTAATGCCAAACCCATGCGCGGAATTTTCCCCATTGACGATGACAAAATCCAGACCGAGTTTCTCACGCAATTGTGGAACTTGTTCCAAAATCACATTACGACCGCTTCGGCCCATCACATCACCACAATAAAGAAAACGCATATATCTCGTCCATTTTTCAAAAAATCACGCTTGGGTGTGAATAACCCGTGTCGGCGTAACAATCCAGTTCATTCTTTGATCCAGCCGATCGGTCGGCACTTCATCCACACCCTGTTCATCATAGGCAATCCCGACAGTTGTAACTGTGGGCAAGTTCACCAAAGTGCGATCATAATAGCCCCCGCCAAACCCGAGACGCCCCCCTTTCTGGTCAAAAGCCAATAAGGGAACGAGAACCAAATCAGGAATGACAATCGGTGCTTCTTCGCGTGGATGAAGCGTTCCATGTGGCCCCGCAACCAAAACATCATCCGGGCACCATTTTCGAAAAATTAACGGGGCGGCTTTTTCCAATACAACCGGTAAGGCACACGCCTGTTTACGCGCCTGTAAGGACTGCAACAACGGGCGAATATCCAATTCACCGGACATGGGCCAATAGGCAGCAACCTTCTGATAAGATTTAAAATGATCTTCGCCCAAGAACGTTTGTTGCAACAAAAAGGCAAGTTCCGGCTTATTGATTCCTTTGCGCAATGAAAGCATACGCATGCGCAGACGGTTTTTTTCTTCTTTAAGAAAACTCACGCATCACCTCGTTGGATTTGACGGCGTGGGTGAAGCCACATAAGCCGTAATGTTGACTAGATCCACCATAGGCCTGCCAAAGCAGGTGGGCGCCGTGTAACCACCCCACGAGGTGGACAGGGACAGCTCCCGATGGTTTCGATATTGGCCCCGGGGATTCATGAACACCGACGCACTTCGCAGCTTCACCTTGGGCTATATAGTCAGTCTTTTTTGAATTGTCACGTCCTATTGCTCAGAAGGATCGTCAAGACCAACGTCATCTTGCACAGGCGGCTCAACATTACTGACCTCTGTAACATCGTCGAGATCATCCATCGTTTTGGCAATTTCAGTGATTTTTTGTGTCAGGCGGTCCAGTTTTTGAACAATCATCTCGTCTTTGCGTTCACGAACGGCAACACTGTGTTCAACCTTATAGGTTTCCAGTTCTTCGTTTTTATCGCTCAGCTCATCTGCCAGCAACAGACTGGTCATCACCATCAAACGTGTATCACCCAACTGTCCGACTGCTGCGGCCAATTGACGCACACGATCATCCACATAACGCCCCAATCGGGAAAGCTGCGCTTCCTGTCCTTCTTCACATGCAATCTCGTAACGGCGACCATTAATGGTAACAGCAACTGAAGCCATTATTCGTCCTCCTCTTCATCCAAGATCTGCTGGACATTTCCGATCAGTTTTTCCAAACGGGTGGCAAAATCGCTTTTCATCTCGTGCAGAGATTCATTTTGTACACTCAAGGCCTGATTGTTGTCTTCAAGGTCTGAAATTTTATCTTTCAGTTCTTCAAACTGCGTATCGTAATCTGCCTCGCTATACGCTTCCAGTGCTTCGGACAGCGCAAGATTATCCTGCTTTAATCCTTCGATTTGGTTCTGCAAAATTTCAACCTGTGCCGCATCGACTTTTGCACTTTGCGACTCGCAAGCCTGTTCCAAACACAGAACGGCTTTTTCGAGTCGATCAAACGCAGAAAGAATACGCGGTGAGACTTGTGCAGAAACAGACAAGGACGAACCCCATTTCATGTATGCTGAGAAATTCCAAGGCTAAGGTAATGACAAAAAATATGACATTGAGCAAGCCCCAAGCGACTCCATCAAAAACAAAAGTCACGACTACAATGCTTATCTGTTCGCTTTTCCGCAACTCAGTGCTGGTTTTGTTATTCGCTAACGTGCTATAAAATATTAGGTTTTTGTCAATAGGTATGGAGGATACAATGGCTATTCGCGTGGCGATTAACGGCTTCGGTCGAATTGGACGTCTTTGTTTGCGCGCTCTCATTGAAAGTGGGCGAACCGACCTTGAAATCGTTGCGATTAACGATCTCGGTCCGGTTGACTCCAATGCTCATCTCCTGAAATACGACTCCGTTCACGGTATTTTAGCAGCCGACATTGCCACCACCGAGGACACGATTATCATTGACGGAACAGCGATTAAATTTACCTCTGAACCCAACCCGGCAAATCTCCCTTGGGCAGATATGAACATTGATATCGTCTTTGAATGCACCGGAATATTCAAGGCCCGTGACGAAGCGCAGGCCCATATTGATGCCGGGGCAAAAAAGGTTTTGATTTCCGCGCCCGGAAAAGATGCTGACCTAACGGTTGTTTACGGTGTCAACCACGATCAATTAACCCACGATCACAAAGTTGTTTCCAATGCCTCCTGCACCACCAACTGTCTGGCCCCGGTTGCCGATGTGTTGAACAAAATGGTCGGTATTGAAAAAGGATATATGACCACCGTACATGCCTACACCGGTGGTCAACGTATGGTCGATATGCTGCACAAAGATATGCGCCGCGCCCGCGCCGGTGCCGTTTCCATGATCCCGACATCAACCGGAGCTGCCAAGGCGGTTAGTCTGGTTTTGCCAGAACTGGCCGGTAAACTGGATGGGTGTGCCATTCGCGTACCGACCCCAAATGTATCCATGATTGATTTAACGTTCGATGCATCCCGTCCGACAAGTACAGAAGAGATCAATGCAGCCATCCTTGAAGCGGCTCAAGGACGGATGAAAGGGGTACTTGGCGCCTATGATGCCCCGCTGGTATCCATCGACTTTAACCATAACCCACATTCGTCCTGTTTTGATTTGACCCAAACAACCGTCATGGGGGGAACCTTGGTGCGGGTCTTATCCTGGTATGATAACGAATGGGGATTTTCCTGCCGAATGCTGGATACCGCACTTGCGATGGCCAAAACAGGTCTGTAAATCACTGTTATCACTCTTTAAGCGAAGTAGGGGGCGATTTTCGTCCCCTTTTTTGTTATAGAAGAATTGTTATTTCAACAACCGTCCCAAATGCATGGGCGCATAAGGCTTTGGCATAAGCCAGCAAAGCAGGATCAACATGAATACGCAGCTTTATTTGATAACACCGCCCAAAATTGATTTGGATGTTTTTGCCGATACCCTTGTTACGGCACTGGATAGCGGCGAAACCGCCTGTGTTCAATTGCGCCTGAAAGACGTAGATGATGATACGGTCCGCCGTGCCTGCGAAAAACTTCAGCCCCTTGTACAGGATCGCGATATCGCATTTGTACTGAACGACCGTCCTGATCTAGCCAAGGAAATGGGCTGTGATGGTGTTCATATCGGACAAGATGACACACCTTACAAAAAGGCACGTGAGATTATGGGCAAAGAGGCCATTGTCGGTGTCACCTGTCACGATTCCAAACATCTTGCCATGATTGCAGGCGAACAAGGGGCCGACTATGTGGCCTTCGGTGCCTTTTATCCGACGGACACCAAACAAGCCAAAACGCAGGCAGAACCTTGGATTTTGGAATGGTGGACAACCATGTTTGAAATTCCCTGCGTTGCCATTGGCGGCATCACCACAGACAATGCGACACCGTTAATCGAAGCCGGTGCGGATTTCCTTGCCGTATGCGGCGGTGTTTGGAATCACTCTAAAGGCGTTGAATACGCGGTAAAACACTTTAATAAACTGTGCGAATAATCTACAATGGGGCAAAAATAATAATAACTCCCCCCCATCTTGAGAAACTGCAAAAACAATGACCGTTCGTTTACATATCAAACGACCTTTGTATTTATGCCTTGTTGTGCTGGTCTGTCTATTTACTTGGGACATGAATATTGTTCATGCACAAGAAAAAACCCCATTACGTATTGCAACCCTGCCCTTACCGCCTTGGGGATATCGAACAAACGACCATATCTCCAAGGGAATTTGCTATGAATGGGCCAACGCCATTGCCGAACGCATGGGACGAGAAAGCGAGAACCGGATCGTTCCAATGGCAAGATTGTTCAAATCATTAGAATTTGGCAAAGCTGATTTCTCAATCGTTCTACGCACCCCTTATTCAGAAAAAATTACAGTCCCTGTTGTCAATGTCGGCATTGATTTTCGAACCGTCGTCTGGCCGCGAAAAGGCATAAAAATCACAAATTATGCAGACCTTCAAAACTTAAGCTTATCTGTCGCACGTGGTTTGAAAGTCGGTGGTAAGTTTGCAGAACAGGAAAATCTGAATATCGTTCCTTCAATGGATTATGCCCATTCCATGCTTTTGTTTAAAGCAGGACGCGTTGACGCCGTTGTCGGTACAGAACAAAGTCTGGCTTACAATGCCGTTCGCACAGGTCTGAGCACCAGTTCAGATTTTGACACCCCCTTTGAACTGGACCGACTGCAAGGATGGGTTCAGGCCTCAAACCAATTTGTCCAACGCGAAGGCCTTGATGATTTGAAAAAAGCGGCACAAAGCTTGATTGACGATGGAACTTTTCGACAAATCTATCAGAAATATCAGTCTTCACTCGTGACTTTGAAACGATAAGTCGCCTTTACGTAAAAAGGGTTGGCTTTAGAGGCAACTTCCTGCTAATTTCGCGCCAATTTCAGTGTTTATTTCAGGATATCCAGACCTATGAAGATCAACGGTAACGAAATTCGCCCCGGCAACATCATCAATCACAAAGACGGCCTGTGGCGCGCTGTGAAATGTCAAGCCGTCAAACCCGGTAAAGGCGGTGCCTTTAATCAGGTAGAGCTTAAAGACATTCGCGTCGGTACAAAATTGAACGAACGCTTCCGCGCATCAGAAACCGTTGAACGCGTCACTCTGGAACAAAAAGAATATCAATATTTGTACGGCGACGGCGATTTGCTGACATTTATGGATAACGAAACTTACGAACAGATCGAAGCCAACCGTTCCATGTTGCTTGACGAACAAGCACCTTTCCTGACAGACGGCATTACAGTAACCATCGAGTCTCACGAAGGTGAAGTTCTTGGCATTACTCTGCCAGAAAAAATGGCTTTCGAAATTGCTGAAGCTGACCCGGTTGTCAAAGGCCAAACACAATCATCCTCTTTCAAACCGGCTGTTCTCGAAAACGGCGTTAAAATTTTGGTTCCCCCCCATATTGAAGCGGGAACCCGTGTTGTCGTCAATACAATGGACGGAACTTACGTCGAACGTGCAAAAGACTAAGCCGTCTTCGACACAGGCACAAAAAAGGGCGCTGATGATAAGCGCCCTTTTTTGTGTAAAGGCATCTATTGCCTAACAAATTTTCTGTAAAGGTAATTCCAGAATACCTTGCGCCCCCGCAGCTTTTAGCGCCGGGATAAGATCACGTGTTTGCTTACGATCAACAACCGTTTCCACCGCATGCCAATTTTGATCAGACAACGGGTTCACCGTCGGGGAATGCAAACTCGGCAACATTGCCACAATTTCGCTGAGATTTGCGTCCGGTGCATTCATTTTCAACAAGACCTTATGACGTGCAGACAGGGCCGCCTGCAACATCAGGGCAATCTGGTCGATCTTGGCTTTCTTCTGTGGGTCTTTTAGCGCGGCCTTATTGGCAATCAAGACAGTATGGGTCTGCATCAATTCTTCAACAATGCGCAGACCATTGGCTTTGATGGTTGTTCCGGTTTCTGTAATTTCCACAACCGCATCAGCTAAACCTTGAATAACCTTGGCTTCGGTTGCCCCCCAGGAAAATTCCACATCCGCCTGCACACCGTTTTCTTCCAGATAACGTTTGGTAAAACCGACGAGTTCTGTCGCCACCCGTTTTCCATCCAGATCCTGAACACTTTGAATGGGTGAGTCTTTTTCCACAACCAGCACCCAGCGCGCGGGCTTGTCTGAAACTTTGGAATAAATCAGGTCACTGACAACTTCTACATCCGAATTATTTTCCTGAACCCAGTCCAAACCGCACAGCCCCACATCCAGCACGTCATCTTCGATATAACGTGACATTTCCTGAGACCGCACGAGGGAACATTCAATATCGTCATCATCAATGACCGGAAAGTAATTGCGCGCGCGTTTCTTGATGCTCCACCCAGCTTGTTCAAACAATTCGATCGTAGCTTCTTCCAGACTTCCCTTCGGAATACCAAGTTTCAAAAAGGCCATTCTTTCGCTCTCTTTCACTTCATCATATAAAAATGGAAATTAATTTGCGACTTCACGCACAAGTCGGAAGCCGATTAAAATATGTTTCATATCCCAACGTCGATGATGGCGTGCAGCTGCGCGGCACACGCCGCACCCCCGATCATCCCATGCCCCGCCTTTCACCGTCATGCGGGAGGCTTCGCCCGGTGTACTGGTCCATTCATAGACCTGCCCGGCCATATCCAACACACCAAAAGGACTGGCCCCTTCCGGGAAGCTGCCAACAGGCAGTGTATCATGCGGTCCGATATCTGCACTATTGGCTTTTGCCGGATTAAAGTCGTTGCCCCACGGATAAGCCCGACCATCAGTGCCACGTGCCGCCAGTTCCCATTCCCGTTCATTGGGCAGGCGCCAATATTGTCCGGTTTTTTCAGACAACCATTTGGCATAGGCCTGCGCATCTTCATAACTCACCAAAACAACCGGATGACGATCCCGCCCTTGGGGATAACCATTTGGCCCCCACGCATATTTGCGTGTACTTTCATAGGTATGATTCAATCCATAAGATTGCCAGTCCACGATATCAACATCCGGTGCCTCATAACCGCTATCACGTACAAAAGCCGCATATTGGAAATTGGTAACCGGTGTGCGTGTGATGTAAAAACTGCGCAAACGTACCTGCTGTAATGGGAGTTCTGCCTCATACCAGTTTTGTTCCCGCGTCACCGGCACATTGTAGGCCGCTTCATCTATATGATAGGCCTTTTCGCGTTCGCTATCGGATGATCCAATATAAAAGACAGAATTCGGAATAAAAGACAGGGCGGGAACTTCCTGTAACGGGTCGATTTTTTGTTTAAACGGTGTACTGGCGCAGGCCGTTAAGACAAGGCAACACATCCCAAAAGCCAAATTCTTAAGCCGTAACAAAAACATCAATCCCCCCTTGTGCGTATTATTTGATATAACATCCCTTAGGACAGTCATGGACGCAAGCCAAAATACGAAAAAGAAAGGTGAAAAGGAATGAAGAAGCCGATCCAGCGCAGACTTCTCATCAGCAACGATGTTAAAGACGCCTTTTTTAATAAAAAAGGCGTTGTCGCCCTGGAAAGTACGGTCATCACACACGGCCTTCCCTATCCCGATAATTTGAAAACGGCCCTCGCCCTTGAAGAAACCATCAAACAACACGGCTGCACCCCGGCAACCATCGCTGTTATCAACGGTATCATCCAGGTGGGGTTAAATATCAAGGAACTGGAACAATTGGCACAGGATCAAAGTGCCCTAAAGCTCAGCAGGCGCGATATGCCTTACGCCCTGTCTCAAAAAAAGAATGGCGGCACAACGGTTGCCACGACAATGATGATTGCCGAACAAGCCAATATTCGTGTCTTCGCCACCGGTGGTATTGGGGGCGTTCATCGTGGCGTGGGCGAAACGTTCGATATTTCCGCCGACCTTGAAGAACTCAGCCGTTGTAACGTCTGTGTCGTTTGCGCCGGGGCCAAGGCTGTTCTTGATATCCCCAAGACATTAGAAGTTCTGGAAACAAAAGGGGTTCCAACCATATCATTTGGATGTGACGACTTTCCGGCCTTTTATTACCGCAACAGCGGCGTCAAGGGCGCCTATCGACTGGATCATGTTGCGGAAATCACCGACCTTTTGATCCAAAAATGGAATATGGCTGGCTGGCCTGATGATCTTCATTTTAAAGGCGGCGTTCTCATTGGGAATCCGATAGACCCGGCCTTCGAATATCCAAAAGAAGATGTCGAAACATGCATCAATCAAGCCTTGGCAGAAATGACTGTCAGCGGGCGTGATGTGACACCTTATCTGTTGGCCCGCCTTGCAGATTTAAGTCAGGGTAAAAGCAAGACCAGTAATATTGCCTTGTTAAAAAACAATGCGGCCTTGGCTGCACAAATCGCACATACCTTAAGTCAAAAACTGGGTTAAAAATTACTGATCGGCCCGTTATCGGATTTTAATCCGTCGCCCAAAACATAAAAATCAACACCGTCAATAGCAAGGAAAAGCAACCCGATCACGATAATCACCGAAAGTCCAATTTTAATATTCCCGCTTTCATGCAACTGATAGGTTTTAGCCGTTTGGTTCATATGACTGGGGAGCAGTATTTCCACCTCCCCCTTTGTCGGTTCTTCAGAATGCATCAGATTTTTAAAATTGTCGCCAATACTCGAAAACCCACGGTGTAGAATATTATATTCGCTTAAAAACGGTAAAAAAATCGCCAATAAAAAAAACACACCTGCGACTATCCCGAAATAGGGGACATACCCTTTAGAAAAGGCATGGCCAACAAACAGGGATGAAGCGATCATCAAGGCAAAAGAAAGAATGAAAAGTTTCTGCATGTTCAAGCGTACGATTAAAGTTATATTTAAAAGCATATCCTATCGTTGCGTTGATTAGAACCTTCGAACCTGTTTATTTACAATTTAAGTCAGACATATGAACCAATCTGCACATTCCCCCCTAAAAAATCCGGCTTATCGCAATTTGTTTGGTGCACAGGTGACCTCTTTGATCGGAACAGGTTTAACAACGGTTGCACTGGCTTTACTTGCCTATGACATGGCTGGTGAAAATGCAGGCCAGGTTCTGGGAACCGCTCTTGCCATCAAGATGATCGCCTATGTCTGCGTCGCACCAATCGCCGGTGGTTTTGCCCACCTTCTTCCCCGTAAACAAACTCTGATTTTGCTGGATATTGTACGTGCAGGGCTCATTCTCACCCTGCCCTTTTTATCGACGCAATGGCAGTTGTACGGGGTTATTTTCGCCCTGAATGTCTGTTCAGCCTGCTTTACACCGCTTTTTCAGTCCACAATTCCCGATCTACTCCCCAATGAAGAACGCTATACCAAGGCATTGTCTTATTCCCGACTGGCCTATGACCTTGAAAACCTGCTCAGCCCGACATTGGCGGCCCTGCTTTTATCCATCTGGAGTTTCGATAGTCTTTTCCTGTTAAATGGTCTGACATTTTTGGGTTCTGCTATGCTGGTGATCCTTACGACTTTGCCCAAACAAGCCCTTGCTGAACGCGAATCATCTCTCTGGAACAATATCAGTTTTGGGGTTAAGGCCTACCTGCGCACCCCGCGTTTGCGTGGCCTATTGGCCCTGCATGGGGCAGTCGCCTGTGGTGGGGCGATGGTGATCGTCAATACGGTCATTTATGTGCGGGGCCATTTAGAACTGGGGGAAAGTGAAACAGCTTACGTTATGATGGCATCCGGGGCGGGATCCATGCTCGTTGCACTTTTTCTGCCCCGACTATTAAAAACATTACCGGATCGCCCGATGATGATTTTGGGCGGCAGTCTGATTGCATCGGCCCTTTTATGGGGTGTCATTCTGCCCAATTTCGGTGGATTGCTTGTGATCTGGTTTTTACTGGGGGCTGGCTGGTCACTTATTCAAACACCAGCGGCCCGTGTGGTCACACGATCCACCACCCCGTCTGACCGGGCAGCTTATTTCAGTGCTAATTTTGCCCTGTCCCACGGGGCATGGTTTGTCGGTTACACGCTGGCAGGTTGGCTGGGGGCAAATATCGGGCTTTCCCAGACCTTTGCGATTCTGGCCTGTCTTGCCTTCCTTATGACCTTATGGGCCTTAAAGCTGTGGCCGACCAACGACCCGGTTGTTATTGAACATAGTCATCCAGAACATTCCCACGATCACCCACATAGCCACAAAGACCCCCATCATCATCACGACCACGAAGGTTGGGAAGGACCGGAACCGCATATACATGAACATCGCCACAAAGAAACGCGGCACGCCCACCCCTTTGTCATTGATGCCCATCATGTGAAATGGCCACAACGTTGATATGAAAAAAGGCTTCCGTTTTTCGGAAGCCTTTTACTTGATTTAAGAGATCTTGCGTCTCTGCATTCAGGAATGCTTATTTACATTCACCGATAGAACCTTCGGCACAAACGCGACCATCTACCCATGTGGCTTTGCTTAAATTCGCCTGAAAGAAAATCGCCCCTTGAATATTTGCACCTTGAAGGTTTGCCCCACGAAGATCCGCATCAACCAGACGAGCTTTTGTCATATTTGCCAGCATCAGGTTGGCGTTTTGCAGATTTGCAGCATGCAATTGGCTGAAGGAAAGGTTTGCCAGAGTCAGGTCAGCCCCTTTCAGGTTGATGATCTCCATATTGGAGCCTTCCAGATTAATGCGCTTCATATTCGCCCCGTCCAGACGCATTTTCGGCATGGAGGAATAACTCATATCCACACCTTCAATTTGCGCCCCCGTACGAATCGCATCTGTACATTGGGCCTCCGGTTCGAATTTACACCGGCTATTAATGTCATGCTTTGGATCAATTTTATCTGTCCAAGCATGTGCAGATGTTGCCAAGCCAAGCCCGAAAACGGCAGTTAAAAAAGCATGCGTCAATTTGTTAGACATCACCTAACTCCACTATTTATATGTTGAATAAATAATACATGTCCAAATATCGCATCTCATTAACCTTAATCAATTAGATAAATGTAATAATAAATATTCAACATATAAATAGTGTATTATTTTGCAATACCCATTTGCGAAGAACCGGAAAAGAAGGCTTCCCTGTTTCAAAAAGCCTTCTTTTGTTTAGCTCACATCAGGATTTCCCGAAGACTTCGTTGATTTGTTGTGAAACCATCACGAAGGTCGTACGTTTCGATAATTCCTTTAAACTTTGCGCCCCAACGTATGTACAGGTCGAACGGACACCACCAAGGATTTCGCTTAAGGTTTCTTCCACCGGACCCCTATAGGGAATTTCAACACGTTTGCCTTCACTGGCGCGATATTTTGCCACACCACCATAATGCTTATGCATGGCTGTATCCGAAGACATACCGTAAAATTCGAGGAACTTTTCCTCACGCACAATTTGCTTGTTGTTTTCGTCCAACTCATTTGTCAGATAGCGTCGGGTTAAAACCTCCCCGTCACTTTCGTCGTGACCGGCCAACATACCGCCCAGCATGACAAAATCCGCACCCGCAGCAAATGCTTTTGCCACATCACCGGGGACCGTACATCCCCCATCGGCACATACAAGGCCCTTCAGCCCATGTGCCGCATCCGCGCATTCAATAACTGCAGATAATTGCGGGTAGCCCACACCCGTCATTTTACGGGTTGTACAAACCGACCCCGGTCCAATGCCCACTTTAACGATATCGGCCCCTGACAGGATCAATTCTTCTGTCATTTCACCAGTCACCACATTACCTGCCATAATAACCGTGTTGGGGTGTTTTTTGCGGATACGCTCTACAATGCGGGCAAAGCGTTCGCTGTATCCGTTGGCAACGTCCAGACAAATGAAAACAGGTTGATCCTTGGGGCGACCTTCCGCAATTTTCATCACAGCATCCAGTTTTTCACCATCCTGATCAGTAATGCCAAAAGAAAAGAACGTACTATTCCAAGCATTCAGCCCGCCTTCGGCTGGTTTCAACGGGATATTTTCCTGTGGTTCCGCGCGTCTTGCTTCAACAAATTCCTGATAGTCTTCCAACCCATAGAATTTATGCAACGCCGTCATTGCACCGTGTTCTGCCAGTTTTTTCGCCATACGGAAGGTTCCTACCGTATCCATGTTCGCAGCAATAATCGGCACACCCTTCCAATGGTACGGAGAATGCGGGAATCTGAACTCGCGCTGCATATCCACTTCGGAACGTGACAGCAAATAAGATCGTTTGGGACGGATAAGAACGTTTTTATAGTCAAGTTTGACTTCAGTATCGATACGCACGGGCCAATGGCTCCCTTGTTAATAGCACCGATTTCCGAGATTATCACTTTCTTGACTAACTGGACAAGAATTAAAAAACGGCGTGCAAGTTTATAAAACTTACACGCCGAGTTGCACTGGTATCTTGGGAGTGAGGGGGCAATTAAGATGCGGGGTTAAGCAGCATCTTTATGTACCAGTGCCTTGGGGTTATCTGCAGTAATTTCAATTTTGCGCGGTTTCAGGCTTTGCGGAATTTCACGGACCAGATCCACATGCAATAAACCGTTATCCATGCTTGCCCCAACCACCTTGACATGGTCGGCAAGCTCAAAGCGTTTTTCAAAGGCGCGACGCGCGATACCGCGATGCAGGAACTCACGCTCAGCCGCTTCTTCCGTTTTGGCTTGTGCCGTAATTTCAAGGCTGTTTTCTTTCACCGTAATCTCAATATCCTCACGGCTGAAACCGGCAACGGCCAAACTAATTCGATAAGCATCTTCACCACTGACTTCAATGTCATAGGGCGGATAGGCGTTGGCGGCTGTATCAAGGCGTGCGGCAGCTTCAAGAGCGCGCTGCATACGATCAAAACCAACGGAAGAACGCAAAAGGGGTGTTAAGTCAAAACTACGCATGTCCATATTCTCCTCTGAGCAACATGGTTGAAAATGATAAACCTTCCCATCATGGGCAAGGCGGTTCACAACAAGGAATTACATTTGAAAGACCCGCTTGGCGGCATCGTTTCGCCCTTGTGTACAGAGGAATTAGGCAGCGATTTTTTGGGATGCAAGGGGCTATAAAATATTTTTTGATAAATTCTTTGGACCGTTCAATCTTCGCCAAACAATTCCAAATGCCAGCTCAGCTCGTCGTCTGTTAACGGATATTGCCCTTCCTGAGTGGCTTTCAAGATGTTTCCAATCGGCATTTTTGCCAATTTAAACTGGAGACTTTCCCCCAAAGGTGCCGGAATACCTGCCCGCCAAGCCAAAGCCATCATTCCTTTTGCGCTCTGTGATGAAATAATTTTTTTCACCTTCACCCGTCGCATTTGCGCCAGCACAGACAAGGCTGCAATCACATATTGCCATTGCGAATCGTCGATCCAGTCAATCAATATTTCTTCGTTCAGCTTGCCTTCTTCGTGAAGTAGCCTGACCTCGTCGATGGGGTCGCTGCCCCCCTCTTCCTCTTCTTCACTCTCTGCATCAAGGCCATCACATTCAATACGCTTTTTGACCTCTTTCTTAATGCTCACGATCACATCATCATCAAGGTCTTCCCGTTTTTCCAACGATTTAAGCAAGTTATCCGCCAAGTAGTGCGCCATACGTTTTGCAGCGTTTGAACTGAGTTGCGGGCGTTTCACCAACGGGACATGCCATTCAACAATATCATGCGCACGTTCTGCCAATAGATCGAGTGCTTCTTCACGAATCTGTGCGCTTTTATTGCCCAGAAGATCGGCAATCGCACTTCTTTCATTGGTCGAGATAACCGCATCCGAGACCTTTTCCGACACATGGGCGCGTTTTGAAATTGCATTCAACGCCCCTTTCGCATGGGTCGAAGAAATAATCTCCAACAGGTCTTCGTCACTTAAAACCGGGGAGAATTGCAAAACCGGGCCGGAAACGACCAATTCCATGTCACTGGCCAGTTGACGGATGACATCAAAGGGCACCCCATCAACATCTTTCAAGGTTTCAGACAAGATCTGACGAACCTTGATGGCCTGATCGCGCGACAGCACCATAAGGGCTTCATAGGTCAGAGCCTGAATTTTATCACGTTCGGCTTCGCTGACATCCGGGGCAAGCTTGGCAATTTTCTCCGTTAAGGGCAAACGTACGCCTTCGTCACGATCACTTGCCAACAAAAGGTCGGCCTGACGCGGCGTCGCCGGGTTCAACGCAATATGGCGTCGAACCTCCATTTCTTTGTCTTCTGCCAGATAGTAAAGGATCTCAGGTCGGATATCTTCACGCTGCGCCAATAAACACCGCACTTTGACATCTTCATGCGATGCCAACTCCTGCATTTCTTCATACGTGAGCTTCTCGTCGGCAGCGCGTTTTTTATCGATATCCTTCATAGCTTACACTGTCTCGTTTTTTATCTCTTTAGATAGTTTTGCGGCCTTCTGTCCCTTTTTGCAACCCAAATTACAAAAATAAAGGCGACAGATCTGTGAAGATCTGCCGCCTTTTTTCTCTTTTCCCAAATCCGTGCGGATTCTAGGGAGCGTCTATCCCGACATAAGAGGGTCGCAAAATAACTTGCGCGCGCCTTATTTGATGCCGAAGTTGGAGAAACGCTTGTTGAATTTCGCCAGCTGCCCGCCGGAATCGAGCAAACGGTGAACGCCTGTCCAAGCCGGGTGAGCTTTCGGGTCGATGTCCAGTTTCATAACGTCACCTTCTTTGCCCCAAGTGGAACGTGTTGTGAAGGTAGAACCGTCTGTCATTTGAACGGTAATTTCGTGGTATTCAGGATGAATGTCTTTTTTCATATCTTCGTCTCAGTTTCTTACGTCCCGCACATGGCAGAACAGAGTTGTCGGGAAAACGAGGCGCCTATATACCGACTATACTTGCCCGGTGCAAGGCCTTCTTTGCATTTTTATGTAAATCACCTTGCCGCCCCCTCATCACGTTGCTATATCCGGTTGAGTGTTTGACCATTATAAGGGAAATTCCAATGGCTCTTGATGAAACCCGTTTTAACGCAATTGCGGACGAACTGCTTGAAAATCTGTTCGACCAATTGGATGATGCCATTGGGGATGATGCCGATGTCGACCTGCAAGACGGGATTCTCAATATCGAACTGGATAGCGGAGGTATCTATATCATCAACAAGCACGGCCCCAATCGCGAAATCTGGATGGCTTCCCCCAAAAGCGGGGCAACACATTACGCTTATGACGGAACAAACTGGATTGGAACACGAGATCAGGCCAACTTGCTGGAACGATTGAATGAAGAGCTGAAAGTCACCTTATAATGAACCCCGTTTTGATTGAAGTGACACGCGGGACCATTGTTGAAAGCCAGCATCGCGGCGCGTTTTGCGTTGTTGACACCCAGAAAAATGTCATCGCATCCCGAGGTGATATCAACATACCTGTCTTTCCCCGATCCAGCATCAAAGCCATACAAGCCTTGGTCATGCTGGAAAGCGGTGCCGCAGATACATATGGCTTCAGTGATGAAGAAATTGCACTTGCCTGTTCCTCACACAACGGGGAAGTCGTTCATGTCGGCGTGGCACAGGCCATGTTAAACAAACTTGGTTTATCCAAGGAGATGTTGCAATGTGGATCCCACTGGCCCATGAGCGAAGAAGCTGGGCGCCATCTCGCAATGGAAGGGGAAAAGCCTTCTCCTTTGCATAATAACTGTTCTGGTAAACATTCCGGTTTTTTGGCCTATCTTAAAAAAGAAAAGATCATGCCCACCGGGTACGGTCAGCCCGAGCACATTTTACAACACAAAATCCGAGCTGCACTTGAAGATGTCTGTGAGATTGATCTTTCTACCGCCCCAATTGGAATCGATGGTTGTGACATTCCCACATGGGCGATTCCCTTGAAAAATCTTGCCCTCGGATTTGCCAAATACAGTCAGCCCGATTTATTTTTTTCACCAGAACGCACAAAGGCAATAACCCGTATTACACAAGCTGTTTTTGCCCACCCTTACATGGTGGCTGGTAAAGATCGTTATGATACCCGCTTAATGGAAGCCTTCCCTGGGCGCATTTTCAGTAAAGTAGGGGCAGAAGGCGTCTTCTGCGCCTTTATCCCTGAACGCGGCTTAGGGATTGCGGTCAAATGTGATGATGGAACCTTGCGTGGCGCAGAAATCATGCTCAGTCTTGTACTGGAAGATCTTGGCATCTTTACCAAAGAAGATTTCAGCAAAGCAGGAATTCTGGACCTGTTGATCCATCCCCTCAAGAATCGTAACGGCGTTCATGTCGGTGACATCCGCCGCGCAGCAATATAAAAATGCTATTTATTGGCTTCCAAAGGTTTGACCGTCTTTTTAGACATCAACTTGCTATAAGCAATCATCGCCGCAATTAACATGATGACCATCCCGGCATAATAAGGTGCATCACGTCCGATCTGTGCAAACAAGACCCCGGCCAAAACCGGACCCAGCACACGAGCTAAAGTTGCCGCAGAACGGCTAGCCCCCATGACACCGCCGCGCTCTGTCTCTGATGCTTCGAACGAGATCAGGCTGTTTAATGACGGTGTAGACAAGGCAAAACCAATCGCTAACACCATTGTTGCCGCCATCAACATGGGAACAGTATGGCTTAACGGAATAAGACCCAGCCCAGCCCCTAGGAACAAGGTTCCTGCGACCACCAGCTTTCCTTCACCAAATTTCTTGGACAAACGACCGATCAGCCCCCCTTGGATAAGCGCGCTGATAATCCCAAGGAAGGCAAATAAATATCCGTTCTGTTCCGGTCCCCAGTCAAATTGACGGCGTGTCCACATGGCAAATGTCGTTTCCATACCGGCAAAAACAAATGTGCAGACAAACGACAAACCGATGAGAAATCCTAAATGCGGACGCGCCAATGTTTCAAAGAAAGATTTCCAGTGTTTGCGCGGTGGTAAGGCGGCAATCTTTGCTCGGGTTTCCTCTGTCATGGACTCTTTTAATTTGACCAAGGCAATGACAAACGCGATTGCAGATAGTCCGGCAGCACACAGGGCCGGAAGCTGGAAATTCGCATTTGTCGCATCCGGTCCCGCCAGCACCCCGCCGATAGCAGGTCCCATAATAAAGCCCAAACCAAACGCAGCTCCAATGACACCCATGCCTTTTGCCCGATTTTCCGGGGTCGTGATATCCGCAATATAAGCAAATGCGGTCGCAATATTACCCGCCATCAACCCGTTAAAAGCACGCGCAAGGAACAGCATCATCAATGTTTCGGCAAAACCAAGCCAGACGTAGGTAATGATGGAACCAAGCAAAGAAAACAGCAAAATAGGTCTACGTCCATACCGGTCACTCAAGCGTCCCAAAATCGGAGCCGATATCAATTGTGTCACAGAATAAGTTGCCAACAAAAGCGTTACAACATCAGGACTTGCATTAAAGTGCTCCCCAAAAAACGGCAACAAGGGGATAACAATGCCGAAACCGACCAGATCAATAAAGACGACGAGAAATAAAACAAACATGCGGGGTTCTGCTTTTGCTGGAACTATTTAAAACTTAGGACTTATGCCGGGGAATTTTGGCTGAATAAGGGCAAGCACGCCTTTTTTAGCGTTGTGTGAGCTTCAGTTCAATACGGCGATTGCGTCTTTTTGCAATTTCATCATGTCGTCCATCCAAGGGCTGAAATTCACCAAATCCGGTTGCCGCCAATCGTTCTGGTGCAATCCCGTGCGCAATCAGTTCCTTCACCACTGAAATGGCCCGTTGTGTTGAAAGCTCCCAGTTAGATGGGAATTTAGCCGTTGCAATCGGGACATTGTCCGTATGGCCATCAACACGCAAAATCCAATCAATTTTCGCCGGAATCTTTTGCGAAATTTCCAGTAATGTAAGGGCTAGTTGTTCCAATTGGGCTTTGCCCGCCTCGCCAAGTTTGGCTTCACCGGAATTAAACAGAACTTCGGATTGGAAGACAAAGCGATCCCCCACAATGCGAATACCGGACTGATTGCCCAAAACCTTGCGTAATTCGCCAAAAAATTCAGATCGATATTTCGATAATTCCTGTACTTTGGTGGCAAGGGCTGCATTCAGGCGTTTGCCCAACGATTTAATTTGTGCTTTCTGATCATTGTTCAGGGCTTCGGATGCATCCAAAGCTTCCTGAATGGCACTTAACTGTTCGCGCAACGCGGCCATTTGTTGATTGAGCAAAGCCCGCTGTGCGCGTTCACTTTCAGCGATTTTTCGTTCTTCAATCAATTGCCCGTCTTTTTGTTCCAGTTTTGAAGCTTGTTGTTGTACTTCTTTGGTTAATTCTTCGCGCAAAGCTTCAAGTGCAGCGACATCCTGTTGCAGCTTCGCCACTTCTGCCAGTTTTAATTCTATTTTTTCTTTATCGGCCTCAATCCTTTGAAAGGCATCTGCGAGACGCTCATTCAGTTGCTGGTTCTTATCTTCCAAACCTTTTAGTTTGAGCGAATATTCATCGCGCAAACGCAGGGACGCCTGCAATTCCTGTGATAAGCCAGCCATATTGGAACGCAAATCCTTATTGGCCTTACGTTCCAAATTTAACAATTCCGTCAGCTCACTCATATCAGAGCCAAGCTTTTCCAAAGCACTTTCCCGACCGGAAAGGGTTTCATTCAAAAAGACCTGCGCAAGAACAAAAATCATCAAAAGAAAAATGATGACCATCAACAAGGTCGCCAAGGCATCCACGAACCCCGGCCAAATATTATCCTGATGAATGCGTCTGCGCCGCCCAAATGCCATCCTAGCCGTCCTTGGCTGCGATTGTACGGGCCAACAGTCGAATTTCCTGGCGAACCTGAGAAATGACTTCTTCGCGGCCACCGCTGATTTCTTCAATCAGTTTTTGCGCGTAAATATCGATATTGCGTAAATGAGCACGGCTGCTTTCATCCAGCCCGCCACCACCATTGCCATGCGCAATTTTTTCCAAAATCGCTTTCTGCGCCAACTGGCCTTCCGCCAGCTTCGCCATCAAGGCTTGTTCTGTGCGCATTGTGTCACTCAAAGTCCCCAGTTTTGAGGTCAGTTCCATCATCTGATTGGTGGTCTGAGATTTATTTTCTTCGCTGCGCGTCATTGTGCGTTGCAGTTTTTCCAAACTATCTGCGGTTTGTTCCAGCAAGGCTTGTACATAAGCTGGGACAGACTGGTCACCTGCCGCATCTGAAAGCGCCCCACTGGACAATCGCGTCTGACTGGCAAGCCAATCTTCCAGATCAGTATAAAATCGGTTTTGCGATTGTCCGGTTTGTAAATCCAAAAAGCCCAGAACCAAAGATCCAGCCAATCCGAACAAAGACGAACTGAACGCCGTTCCCATCCCTTCAATCGGGGCTTCCAGTCCACGTTTCAGTTCGTTAAAGACCACACCCAAATCACCGCCATTGCCGATAGTGATATTACTGATAACATCACCAATGGACCCAACGGTGCTGAGCAATCCCCAAAAAGTCCCCAATAGACCAAGAAAAATAAGCAGCCCGATATTGTACCGGGATAAATCGCGTTGTTCTTCCAAACGGGTCGCAATCCCATCCAGTAATGAACGGGTAGACAAAGCCGATAAAGTAAACTGCCCACCTTCACGTTCGCGCAACATGGTGGCCATTGGTGCCAGCAGGCGTGGCGAACTATCAGAACGTACACCCGGGCGATCCGATTTAAAATCTTCAATCCAGCGCACTTCCGGGTCCAGCATAAGAACCTGTCGGAAATTGTTAAAAATACCGATTAATAAAACACCCAAAATCAGACCGTTGAGCGCGGCATTCGCAAAAAAGGCATCCTGTAATTGCCCAAACAGCAAAATAGCTGCGGCTACAACAGCCAACAGGAACAAAACCATCCGAATGAGATAACGTTTGGGACGAGTCATAGGAGGCTCCACACCTGAGTTTACATGATTTGATTAGCGCGGCGTAATTTCAACATCCACCCGGTCGAACGGTTCTTCCGTAGTCTTGTTGCCCAAGGCACGGACATCAATGCGTGTACTTTGTACGCCTTGATCAATCAAATAAGATCGCACAGCCAACGCCCGAGACAAGGACAAACGGCGCGCCTTACTGGCAGACAGGTCTTCCCCACCTGCATAAGCCTGCAACTGGACGCGATCATCGGGATGACTGCGTAAATCTTCCGCCATTTTTTTCAGGTCTGTCTCGACACTGGATGGTAATTTACTACGTCCAGACTGGAAAACAACACGAATAGCCGCTTCATTTTGCGTGGGCAAAGAGGCCGTCGATGTTTTATTTCCACTTTCTGCAGAAATGGCAGAGGTCACTTCTTTGGGTTCAATTGTCGTGCTTGGTGGCGGGGGGGGCGCTTCCGCCATCACCGATTCAGGGGCCGGTTGCGGTTTCGGTTCCACTTTCGGCGCTTCTGCCACTTGCGGTTTTTCAACAATCGGTTTCGGTTCAGCCGGCTTTGCGGCCTCTACCTTTTTTTCCACTTTCGTAATTTCTTTAGGTGCCGTTTCCACAACCTGACTGGGAAGCGGAGCCTGGGCGACTTCTTTTGCCGGGGCAGCTTCCACCACTTCGGGTTTTGGTGTCACCTTGATCATCGGTTTCGGTGCAGCTTCGGCAACCGCAACACTTTTCACCGGGGCTTTGGGGGCGGCAACAGGTTTCTTCAACGTAATTTTACTGGCTGGTGCATCGGGCATTTTCAACATCGGCTTTTCACCAAGGTCCGGGGCTTGCACCAACAAACGGGATTTGGGCGCCGTTCCCTGTGCCGGAAGGTCAGGTTCGTTCAAGGTAACGGCTGCGCGCGGTTGCACCCCTTGCGGCAAACCATAAAATTGCGAACGCGGCATTTGCGCCGGTGGCATTTTTGTTGAAACATACGGGTTTATACCGGATGGTGAAGGCGCACGTGCACCACGGTCGTCAAGAACGGACAGATCCACCACGACATTATTATCAAAATTTGCCAAAACCTGCGCTTGCGTAACTGTCCCAAGCGTCATTGTGCCCAGAAAAGCCGAACAAAGAAGAACCTTACGATAACCAGTCCATTTACCCATAAAACCATACCCCCGTGAGTGGGGTACTCCCACATGCATAAAAATCGAATTAAAACAAGATACCCAAGGTTTGACTTACAAACAACCATATAAGCCAAAAAAAAGGCCCCTTTCAAAATGAAAAGAGCCTTTTTTTCTATTCAATCAACTCAGGCGCGTTTTCTCGCATCCCGGAATGTTTTCAAAAGCAAGTTATGCTGGAATTCGTTCCCACAAACAACATTGCCGCTTTCCAGCATTTTCTGGCGGGCATCAAATTCAGAGACAAAACCACCCGCTTCTTTCACCAGCAAGATCCCGGCAGCAATATCCCACGGCTGCAAGCCTGTTTCCCAGAACCCGTCATAACGACCGGCAGCAACAAAAGCCAAGTCAAGCGATGCCGCACCAAAACGACGCACACCGGCAGACACTTTCATAATGGCCTCCAGTTCATTCAGGAAACCGCCATGATCGCCACGCCCCCGAAAAGGAATGCCCGTTGCATAAACGGCTTCATCCATCGTGCGACGACCGGAAACGCGTAAACGGCGGCCATTCAAAAAGGCACCTTGACCGCGTTCTGCCCAGTATTTTTCATCAGTAATCGGGTTGTAAACCATACCGGCAATAATTTGACCATTTTCTTCCAAAGCAATCGAAATTGCGAAATGGGGAATGCCGTGCAGAAAGTTCGTTGTGCCATCCAATGGGTCAATGATCCAGCGTTTGGTTTCGTCTTCGCCTTTGATCTCGCCGCCTTCTTCCAGCAAAAAGCCGACTTCGGGACGCGCTTTGGTCAGTTCTTTAATAAGGATTTTTTCAGTACGGGTATCCGCTGTGCTTACGAAATCCGCCGGTCCTTTTCGGGACACCTGAAGGTTTTCAATTTCACCGAAATCACGCAGCAAACCGCGAGAAGCAGCTTCGACAGCTTTTGCCATTACATTGATCGTGGCAGAACGCACAGCCATAACATCACCGTATATATAAATTCAAGGAGCAGGTTTCAAAGCCTTGCCAGCTTCGGGCAGGGCGAAGCGAGACGTTTACTCTTTTACGCACGCAGATGCAAGACCAATGTTTGTGCTTTTTCCTTAAGACAGGAAATCCCGCAACATGGCAATTAAGGGAACATCAGCCGCCGGCATGGGCAGATCCACCATCTTGTGCGGATAAACCCATTTCAGTTTTTGCCCTTCTTTTCCATGGGGCTCCCCTTTCCATACACGGCATAAATACAATGGCATAAACAAGTGAAAATCATCATAGGAATGAGAGGCAAATGTAAAGGGAGCCAAACAGCTTTCAGAAATATCGATCCCCAATTCTTCGTGCAATTCACGCACCAAGGTGGCTTCGGGTGTTTCGCCCTCTTCCACCTTGCCGCCGGGGAACTCCCACAATCCGGCCAGTGATTTACCTTCCGGGCGTTGTGCCATCAAGACACGCCCGTCTATATCGACCATTGCAACGGCAGACACCCACACGGTTGGCAAACCATGTTTGGTGACCTGCATGCCATAACAGCCCATATCGTCGTCGTCAATCAAAGCCATGTGATTTTACCCGCTATTCTTTTTTATCAATCAGGAACGATAATCTGCATTGATCGTAATGTAACCATGTGTCAGATCGCAGGTCCAAACCGTAGCTTTGCCGGTCGCAATCCCGACATCCACCAACACGTCGATTTCCTGACCTTTCATGTGGGCAGCAACCGGACCTTCATCGTAATCGTCAACGGCCTCGCCCTCGCCCGCGATCATCACACCACCCATCGAGATTTGCAACTTATCTCGGTCTGCTTTTTCACCGGCTTTGCCCACTGCCATCACAACACGACCCCAATTGGCATCTTCCCCGGCAATTGCTGTTTTCACCAGCGGAGAATTTGCAATCGCCAGCGCAATGGTTTTTGCCGCCTTGTCATTTTCAGCACCGGTCACAGTGACGGTGATAAACTTGGTTGCCCCTTCCCCATCGCGCACAACTTGCTGGGCAAGATCGATCATCAATTCTTCGAACGCATTTTTGAAAGCAGACAAGGCATCATCGTCATAGGATGTAATTTCATCATGGGCGGCTTGATTGGTCGCCGCAAACAAAACGGTATCGCTTGTCGAGGTATCGCTATCCACCGTAATCGCATTAAAGGACTTATCGGTTGCGTCGCACAAAACAGCCTGCAGCACATCCGGGGCAATTTTTGCATCGGTAAAAATAAACGACAACATGGTCGCCATATCTGGTGCAATCATGCCGGAACCTTTGGCGATCCCGGAAATAACCACATCGACTCCGTGAATTTGAACGGTTTTAGACGCCGCCTTGGGGAAGGTATCCGTCGTCATAATCGCTTTGGCCGCCGCTTCAAAATCCGCCTCGCCTAAGTGATCCTTCATATCCGTCAAGGCATTGGTAATTTTGCTATCCGGCAGCGGTTGACCAATCACCCCAGTCGACGCGGTGAAAATTTCTTCGGGTGTGCAACCAAACACATTTGCTGCTGCCGTCACAATCCGCTCGACTGAAGCACTGCCCTTTTTACCGGTAAAGGCATTGGCATTTCCAGAGTTGACGATCATACACCGCGCCTGACCTTTTCCTGCCTTCAACGCTGCGCGACATGCATCAACGGGGGCCGACGCAGTCAAAGACTTTGTAAACACACCGGCAATGCTGCTGCCTTCAACAAGTTCCGCCACCATTAAATCGGTACGGTCTTTATATTTGACCCCGACCCCACGGGTCACAAAACGTACACCGCTGACAGGGGAAATTTCAGGAAACTGTTTAGGCGCAAGGGGAGAAATGTCAGTCATATGTCAATGCCTTTAAAATAAAGCATCCCCGGTGCAATACCGGGGATGATTGAGACGTTGTTCAATTATCCGGACGGATTATTCGTCCATTTTGATCTCTTTTCCAGCTTCGTCAAACATTTTGATTTCAGCTTTTTTACGCAGACCTTCGATATAGGCTGTCACCGCATCATTTGCGAGGTCACCTTTAATCTTGTCAGCGACTTCTTCCAGTTTCGGTGCCTCGGAAACGCGGAAAGCTTCTGCCTTGATCACATGGTAACCAAACTGTGTTTTGACAGGTTTTTTAGAAAAACCGCCTTCTTTCAAATCAAACGCCGCCAATTCAAATTCCGGTACCATTTGACCTGCACCAAAGAAACCAAGGTCGCCACCGTTCGGGCCGCTCGGGCCTGTGGATTTTGTTTTTGCCAATTCCGCAAAATCGGCACCGCCTTCAAGTTCCTTAATAACAGCTTTGGCTTCGTCTTCTGTTTTCACCAGAATATGACGTGCGTGAACCTGCTTTTCCGGGTTAAAGGATTTCACCATTTCGTCGTATTTGGCTTTTACTTTTTCATCCGTGACAGCTTTCTCTGCATAAGCCATCAGATACTGACGCTGCAACACATGTTCTTCGATGCTTTGCATACGTTTTTTAAATTCGTCCGTTTTATGAACACCTTCCATACGGGCTGTCGCCGCCACCAATTTACGATCCGCAATAGAATTGACAAGCAACCCTTGAATGACATTCAGCGGCATTGCCTGTGCCTGACCGCCCATCGCACGCTGTGCTTCCAACAGTTCGGAATAATAAATATCAGCGCCGTTAACAGTGGCAACGACACGGTCATTGCCTGCAACAGGCTTGTCTGCGGCAAAGGCAGGCAAAGAGACAATCAGTGCGCCAGCAAGAACGAAACTGCGAAAGGTTGTTTTCAGCATGGAATTGAGACCCCCAGAAAGGTTAGATAAAAAAACTCTAACGGGCATAATGCACATCCCATTGGACTAGTCCAGCCTAGAAAAGTAACAGGTTTGTAACATGGTCGTTTTTTTGCCCCAATTTTTGCCATACTTGACCAAGCCCAATTGACAGAGAAGCCCATTCCTTCTATCTCTGTGCGGTCGTGAACGGTATTCCACCATTTTTCCTAGGGGATTTTCATGTTTGGCGCTATTGCCCGCAAGCTCTTCGGCACTGCTAATGAACGTTACATTAAAGGTCTGCAAAAATATGTTGATGATATCAACGCACTTGAGGCAGAGATTGAACCCTTAAGCGATGACGAGCTTCGTGCCCGCACCGACTGGCTGCGCGAACGTGTCGCAAACGGTGAAAAACTGGATGACGTTCTGGTCGATGCCTTCGCCACAGTCCGCGAAGCCGCCAAACGCACACTGGGACAGCGCCATTATGATGTGCAACTTCTCGGCGGGATCGTCCTGCACCGGGGACAAATCGCAGAAATGGCCACTGGTGAGGGTAAAACACTAGTTGCCACATTGGCAGCTTACCTGAATGCTCTGGATGGGAAAGGCGTTCACGTTGTGACCGTCAATGATTATCTGGCCAAACGCGACTCTGAATGGATGGGCAAGGTCTATAATTTCCTCGGCATGACCACATCTTGTATCCTCAATGAAATGGGGGACAAGGAACGTCAGGATGCTTATGCTTGCGATATCACCTATGCGACCAACAACGAACTTGGCTTCGACTATCTGCGCGACAATATGAAATTCACGCTGGAAACAATGGTTCAGCGGCCCTTTAATTTTGCCATTGTCGATGAAGTCGACTCCATCTTGATTGATGAAGCGCGTACACCGCTGATCATTTCCGGCCCCAGCGACGACAGTTCCGATCTGTACGGTGCGGTCGATGCGATTATCCCGAACTTGAAAGAAGACGACTACGAGAAAGACGAGAAGGTTAAATCAATCTCCCTTTCTGAAAAAGGTGTCGAAACCGCAGAAGAACTTTTGCGTCAAGCAGGACTTCTGGAAGCTGGCGGTCTTTACGATCTCTCTAACGTTTCGCTTCTTCACCATGTAAACTCTGCCTTGCGCGCCCACCACATTTTCCAAAATGGCGTGGATTATCTGGTTAAAGACGGCAAAGTCATGATCGTGGACGAATTCACGGGTCGTGCTATGGAAGGCCGTCGTTATTCAGATGGTCTGCATCAAGCTCTGGAAGCCAAGGAAAGAGTCACCGTACAACAGGAAAACCAGACGCTTGCCTCTGTTACCTTCCAGAACTACTTCCGACTTTATCCGAAACTGGCTGGCATGACCGGGACAGCCATGACCGAAGCTGGCGAATTTGCAGAAATTTATAAGCTCGAAGTTGTAGATATGCCGACCAACCGCGTTATTTCGCGTAAGGATTATGATGACGAAGTCTATCGTACACGCGGCGAAAAAATTAATGCCATCATCGAACAGATCGTCGAATGTGTTGAACGTAAACAACCTATCCTCGTCGGTACGGTTTCAATCGAACAATCCGAAGAACTGGCTGCAGCCTTGAAAAAGCGCAAAATCAAGCACGAAGTTCTCAACGCCAAGCAACACGAGCGCGAAGCCTATATCGTAGCACAAGCCGGGGTTCCCGGTGCCGTAACAATCGCCACAAACATGGCAGGTCGCGGAACGGATATTCAACTGGGTGGTAACCTGGACATGCGCGTTCAGACAGAATTGGGTGAAAACCCGAGCGACGCTGAAATCGAACGTATCAAAGGCGAAATTACCGAAGCCAAACAGGTTGCACTGGATGCAGGAGGTTTGTTCGTCTTAGGTACAGAACGCCATGAAAGCCGCCGGATAGACAATCAGCTACGTGGCCGGTCCGGTCGTCAGGGCGATGTCGGTGCCTCCAAATTCTTCCTGTCACTGGAAGATGACCTGATGCGTATCTTCGGGTCCGAACGTATGGACGGCATGCTGAAAAAGCTTGGTCTGGAAGAAGGCGAAGCCATTGTTCACCCGTGGATCAACAAGGCACTGGAAAAAGCGCAACAGAAAGTCGAGGCCCGAAACTTCGACATGCGTAAGCAGTTGCTTAAATTTGACGACGTTATGAATGATCAACGTAAAGTGATCTTTGAACAACGCCGCGAAATGATGTCAACCGAAGACGTTTCCGATCTGATTAAAGACATGCGTTATGATGTGATCGAAGATATCGTCGATAAATGCATCCCGGAAAAAGCCTATGCAGAACAATGGGATACAGATTCACTGCACGAAGAAATCACACGCGTCTTCAACATCGACCTGCCCGTCAAGGAATGGGCAAAGGAAGAAGGCGTTGCCGATCAGGAAATTCGCAATCGCATCACTGATGAAGTTGATCGTAAGATGGCCGCCAAGGTCGTAAATTACGGCGAAGACATCTGGCGTTCTGTTGAAAAAAGCGTCCTCTTACAGTTACTTGACACCATTTGGAAAGAACACTTGCTGGCGCTTGATCACCTACGCCAAGGTATTGGCTTGCGGGCTTATGCACAACGTGATCCGTTGAATGAATATAAACGCGAGGCCTTCAACCTGTTTGAAGAAATGCTTTCTATTTTGCGGGACCGTGTTGTTTCTCTGTTGGCGCATGTGGAACTGCAAGTCGGCTCACCGGAAGATGAACTTGAAGCGTTCAATCGCCATGAAGAGCAGCAAATGACGGAAAGCCGTCAAGACCCTGCACTGGCAAATGAACAAGCAGACTCACCGGAATATGGTACGGCAACCGTTCGAACCAATAAACCGTCTGAAAATATCGACCCGAATGATCCCGCTACATGGGGGAAAGTTGCCCGAAATGCAGCTTGTCCTTGCGGTTCCGGTAAGAAGTTCAAACACTGTCATGGCTAAGTTTCTTAAAGGCGGCGCATACCTCGCCGCCTTTCTTACCTTCACCAGCACTGCCTTTGCCCACGGTCATTTGGCTGAAAAAGGCGAACAGTTGTATGTGCAGTTCTGCGCCGAATGTCATGGTATAGAAGGCGATGGAAACGGCCCATCTGCCCAGAATATGTCGCCACCACCGGCAAACCTGTTACAAGCCATGCAAGGCAAGATCATCTCAGATGAATATCTGATGTGGACCATTCGGGAAGGGGGTGAAAACATTCATACCGACATGCCCTCGTTTGAAAAACGCGACAATATTTCCGAAGATGATGCCAAAGCGATTGTCCATTACCTGTGGCATGCGTTTAAATAAACGCTTTAACGGATCGGCATGGCATACATCAACCCGCCCTTTTGCCACAGATTATTCAAGCCACGTTCGATTTTCAACTTACTACCGCTACCAAGGTTGCGTTCAAAAATTTCACCGTAATTTCCTTGTGTGCGGATAACATCATACAACCAGCTATCCGGTAAGCGGAGTGCCTTTCCAAAACCACTTTCGCCCCCCAGCATATAACGAACTGCGTGATTATTTAAACGCCGCCTTTCTTTCACATTGCTGCGTGTTACACCGCGTTCTTCGGCTTCAATCAAACCATAAACAAGCCACTTAACGATATCATACCATTCGCGGTCATCATCACGCACCACCGGCCCCAAAGGTTCTTTGGAAAGAGTTGTCTGCAACAAAATATAATCATTTGGATTGGGCGCAGAAAAAGTCAGAATCGCCTGAAGTGCGGAACGATCCGCCGCATAGAGATCACATTGACTGGAAAAGAAAAAATTGCTTAATCCCTCACGGGAATTAAAAACTTTGATCTTGATATTGCGTCCGGAGTTACGAACATATTCCTGAACGCTTTCCAGCGTTGTTGTTCCATTCGCTACACACAAGCTGGCCTCTTGAACTTCAGAGAATGCCCTATAACCAATTGATTTATGCGCGAGAATTCCTAACTGGTCATAGTACGTTACACCGGGGTAATCAACACCATAAGAAATATCCCGCGTATATGTCCAGGTCGTTGAACGTAAAAGAATATCAATTTGTTGCGCACTCAGCGCACTGAAACGTGTCTGAGCATTCAAGGAGATAAACTGAACTTTCTCGCCACTCCCCAACACGGCAACAGCCAGCGCCCGGCAGAAATCAACCTCAAATCCGACCCAACGCCCATGTTCATCAACATAGGCAAAGCCGTAATTTTGTTCATCTACACCACAAATAAGGTAATCCCGTTCGCGCACGTCATCCAATGTAGACGCATAAGAAACAGGCCCGGTTAGCAAAAGTATTCCGCCCAAAAAAAACAACCAAAATAAACGCATGCGCCCCTTTGTCTCCTCCTCCCGTTATAGCCATATTTAATTTACGGTATTTTTTGCAAAAACAAAAGAAAAGGCATTTCGCCCTTTCTTTTCCACCTCTATTTAAAAATCAGTGGCTTCCCTGCCTTTCATAAAATATGATCTGTCCATATTCGTCCTTTCAACAATATGCGTTTAAAAATATGACTCTCTCGGACTGGATAGAACAATTACCCTTTCTGAATCAGCTTACGGCTGACGAAAAAAGACGCCTTGAGACAAACGCGCAACTTGTTGAGGTCCCTTCTCACACTAAACTTTTTTCCCCCGGTGACGAGTGCGGAGCATTCCTGCTTGTCATTGATGGCAGTGTTCGTGTCCAAATGGTTGGCGATAATGGTCGTGAGATTGTTCTATATCGCGTAGGAAGCGGACAGACTTGTGTTTTGACAACCGCCTGCCTACTCTCCCATGAAGCCTATAATGCAGAAGCCCTCACCGAAGAAAAAACAACAGCAATCGCCCTACCCGCCCGTGCGTTTCAAGAATTTCTGTCAACCAGTAACGGATTCCGGGATCTGGTTTTTACAAGTTATGGCCAGCGTATTTCAAGTCTGGTTCTGCTTGTTGAAGAAGTCGCCTTTAAACGTATTGACGTAAGGCTGGCACAATTTATAGACCGTCATAAAGACAGCAAGGGGGTTGTCAAAAAGACCCATTACGATCTCGCCGTCGAACTTGGTTCCGCCCGTGAAGTCATCAGTCGTCAGTTGAAAGAATTTGAAAAAAAGGGCTGGATCGAACTGCTCCGTGGTAAACTGATTGTCAAAAACCCGGAAGACCTCAAAAGCTTTATTTCACACCATTGTGACTAAGTTACAGAACACTTTATTCACCTTTGTTAATATAGCCCCAGAGATGACAATACATATTCTGTTGGGAGTAGATTACATGAACAAAAACGTTGGTTCTATCGACCGTATCGTTCGCATTATTGCTGGCATTGCCCTCTTGGCATTTGCACTGGTCGGTCCGGAAACTGGTTATAACTATCTTGGTTTCATCGGTATTATCCCGCTGGTAACCGCATTGCTCGGTTGGTGCCCGGCTTACACATTGTTCGGAATTAAAACCTGCAAAATCTCTGATTAAGAATTTTGATCCGGCAAAAGAGTTCTGATTTTTACTGCCCCCTCAAACCGTAAAGATCAAACACAAGAAACTGCAAGGCGAAAGTCTTGCAGTTTTTTTGCTTGAAATTGACAGGTATTAGGGCTCTATTCCTTTATAAAAGGCTATATCTGTGTAAGAATAATTAAAACTCTAAATTTCATGGATCTGCGATGAAAAATCGGGAAATTAAAATTGCCTATTTGGTTGCCGTTATCGCAACTCTGGCCTCGATTATCTACGGGGGCTTATCTTATAATAAAACAAAAAACAACGAACTTTCCCATAAAATACAAATGGTTATCGTTCTCTTCCATGAGCAACTAGAGAACCTGAAACGAACCGCCTACGACAATAGCTATTGGGACGATACAATTGACAACGCTCTCGTCGCGCAAGACCGACAATGGGCAGATAACAATATTGGACAATATCTGATAGATACGTTTGGTGTATCTCAAACCCTGTTGTTTGATGCGCAACACAATTTGATTTTTACCTTCGGTCCGGCTCATTCAGAATTGACAGACACATTGACAAGTCATCCGGTATTTAGAAATACGGTGGCGCAAACCATCTCCCAAAAACGCAATGCTCCACAAGCCAGCGGCTTTTACTTCCGAAATAAAGAAAAAGTTTATCTCGTTGCGACAAGCGCGCTGACGCGCGAAGAATCAACGGGTGCCCGAACAGAAGACGAAAAAGGCTATTTGGTCCTGCTGAAAGAAATAACCCCGACGACCCTAGCCAAAATCTCGGAAAATTTTGCTGTTACCAATCTTTCCCTTCTGGCAACTACAGACAAAATAAAATTTGATGTGTTCGACGACACAAACCAGTCCAGCTTTCCTCTTTATTTCACGCCCAAAGGCTATTCTTTCACCGACTTAATTTGGAACCTTCTGCCTTTTCTCATTACTATTTTATCGTTGATCTATCTTCTCAGCGTTATTCAACGTAAATCGACGCATTCACAAAAGCTTAATCGTGATTTGGAACGGGCCAATCTTGAACTCGCTTCCTTCAACAAAAGACTGGAAGAACAGGTCCGACGACAAACCGTTGAAATTATGGAAAAAGCGGAAAAATCCGAACAAGCCAGCCGGGCAAAATCAACTTTCCTATCCAGTATGTCACACGAACTGCGTACCCCCCTGAATGGAATTTTAGGATTTGCCCAAATGCTTGGGCTGAATAAAGAGCAGAACCTTACGGATAAACAAAAGGCGTGGGTTTCCCAAATCGTTGATTCCGGACGGATGCTGCTTGATATTGTCAACGATGTACTGGACCTTGCCCGTATTGAAAGTGGTCGTGCTGTTTACCAGCCCGAAATTTTTCAACCCCGTGAAGTGTTTAAAGAATGTTTTGATATTGTCGAACCCATTGCAGCCGCACGTCATATCAGCCTGAGCGGGCATCCTGAAACCGACCATTATGTCTATGTAGATCGCAGCAAATTGAAACAGGTTTTGCTTAACCTCGTCAGTAATGCGATTAAATACGGCAATGACGACGGTTATGTCAAATTTGGCTGTCGAACCAACGACAATCAATATATTGAACTTTATGTCGAAGATAACGGCAAAGGCATCCCTGAAGCTGATCTTCCTCACATCTTCGAACCGTTTCGCAGGGTCAAAGAAACCAGCTTACATGTTGAGGGCACAGGTGTCGGTCTTGCAATCGTTCAAAAAAAACTTGAACTGATGGGCGGAGAAATCGAAGTGGAAAGTACCTTGGGCGAAGGGAGCCGCTTCGTCATATACCTAAAAGCATATGACGAAGATTACTCCCCTGCCCCAGATCACGAGGATACCGTGCGTTAAGCCGCAACGACCGCGTCACTCATTTCATATTTAAGTGAGCTGAGTAAATAATCATGGATCGGGTTTTTAACCTCTTTCATGGTAAAGGCATGCGGCAAACGCTCCGGCCTGATAATAACGGATCGTTCAATCAATTCCTGAATACGGTCGCTATCGTCAAAAGCACTTTTGCCGATTAAAAGCGGCTCCCATGATTTACCTGATTGCCAATAAAAATAGGCTTTCGCCAATCCCCGTAAATAGAGGTAGTCCTTCGTAAAACCACCGCCACGAAACACCCGGACAACCGTTGTGAAAATATGGTCACCCATTTCCGGATATTCTTCCATTAACATACTATAAGTGCGTTCAAACGAATGTCCATCCAGTAAATAACGTACCGCAATCACACGCAAAGCCAGAACCTTAAGCCGTTTTAACGACATATTACCGGACAAATATTCCGCCAGGACCGCAATGCCTTCCTGTGTTTCGGTCGAACCAGGTAAACCAAGACGAAACAGACTTAACGGTTGCTGCCGTGCATTGGCTGATGTCAACAAATGGACCCCGACCTCGTGATGTTTCAAAGCCTGCGCCGCCTTGCGTGTCATTCGGCTTCCACGTTTAATCAAAACACGGAAATTCGCATTATCAACCATTGCCCCGGCAACAAGGCGACTGCTGAGCTTAACCGGTGCATCCAGTTTGTAATAGTCGATTTCTTTTTGCAGCAATTCAGCGACATCCATATCACTGACAAAATCACGATCTTCTGTTTCATCCTTCAACTCAGGCGCATGCAGCAGAAACCGCGCATTGTCCAAATCGGCCCGGTCCGGTTCCCCATAATAACGCAGAGAATTATAAAGACAGCCTTTGCTGCCAATCGCAGACAAAAGGTCCACCTTGGTCGACAAACCATCAATGGCCCGTCGATACAGGGTTTGCACTGTTACATCGCCAATCTCTTCGATCGGTAAACGAAAGAGTTTTTCTTTAACCAAAAACGGATCAATATCCAGCTTGCGATATTTAAAGACTGGTTCGTAGCGTTCTTTGCGGGCAAAAAACCGCTTACGTTCCTGATCAATATTAATCGGGTTAACATACAGCAGGGTTTCCATCGACTTGGCAATACGAAACAGGTCCCGGTCCACCTGACGGGTGACGGGTTCGATTTGTGAGGACAGCATATCGTGACGATGTACCGTACTTTTCTCTGTCCGCTTGTTGGCAAAGAAAGCCGCATGTTCCAAAATAACTTTGGTAAATCCGTCTTTCAATTCATTAAAAATCTGCGGATAAAGCGTTGCCGTTTTCTCTTCACAATAAAATTTGCGAATTTCAATGGGCAAACATAAAGCCTTGGCAGATAATTCACGCACATGCGTTGCCAAATAACCTTGTCCCAGAAAGACTTCATCATGCGCGGCACGTACTGTTTCACCGGTAATCGAAATTCGATCAAGCTGACGCAGCATAAAATTTACGTTGCTGCGATGTTTGCGCATATCAATTTGTGCCGTACCGATATTAAAGCTCGGTGCTGCGGCCCCGCCTTTACGTTCCCCGTTATAGGAATGAACGTCATAGACCACGCAAAAACCATGCTTTTTAATCAAGGCCTGCACTGCTGCGTCAAACACCTTGTAAAACGCACGATGTTTTTCAATAGAACGATGGCTTAGCTCTTCCGGAAGTTCGCGGCTCCAAATTTTTTTGCCCCATGCCGTTTGATAGATACAATCCAGCTCATTGCGGTTCAGGTCATATTCATAACGACTGTCAAACGCAATAATTCGATTGGGATAACCGCTAATCAGATCACCAGTATGCGGGTCTTCTTCATAAAGGCGTTCTGCTTCATCCAACAGACAAAGCGGGCGCAGTTCACTTGCGAAACGATGCCCGTTATGAATAGCCGCACAGATATAAGGAAACTGGGGATCAAATGCAATTTCATAAGCCCCGCCCATTTCCCGCGCCTCCAGACTTTCGCCTTTTTGAAGGCGCGCGATGATGTCCTCAACCTTCGTCGACTGCATCTTCGATCAACCTTCTATACTGGTTCTTACGCGCCATCAGCACTTCTTTGGCCGTCACCACAGATTCCACAAAATCAATGACCTTGGCTTGCAAGCGAACACGGTTCAAACGGTTGATCCGCGTGATCCCGCCGGGACTGAGAACATTAACTTCAATCAGCTTGCCGCCAATCACGTCCAAGCCCACGAAATACAAACCGTCACGCACCAGTTTAGGGCCGACCTGACGGCAGAGTTCCTTTTCTTCCTTCGTTAAGGTGTGTTTAACCGCTTTACCGCCTGTCGCGATATTGGAACGGGCCTCACCTTCGGCTGGAACACGTTTCATCGCACCGATCGGTTCCCCGTTCAGCATCAGAATACGCACGTCACCCTTTTCCGCACCGGGAACGAATTCCTGCAAAATGACATATTGATCGGAATTGGCACCCAGATAGAAATCCAGCAAAGAGCGGAAACTGCTCTTGGATTTTTTCTCGACAATAATTACACCTTGCCCGCCAAAACCGTTGAGTGGTTTTAAAATCATTTGTTCCTGATCAGATTCCAGCAGGACCTTTTCCAGATATTCCCGGTTTTTGGACACATGGGTTGCAGGTACAAATGTGCTGTTAGGATCATACAGTGCAGCGGTATAAATTTTATTGTTGGCAATACGCAAGCCATTGATATCGTTACAGATGAATGTGTCATCTTTAACAGAATCAAGGAAGTTCAACACCGTTACATCCAACGGTGGATTGGCGCGCATAAAGATCACATCAAAACCGGACAACGGCAACAAACGTTTTTTAAAGGTTGCCGATTTATGGAAATGTTGTGCCGAACGGGTATAAGACTTGCGTTCAATCACAGAACAAAACGCATGCGCCACCGTTTCACGGATCGTCAAATTCGTCGGCGTTGTCACCGCCACAATATGGCCGCGTCCAACAGCTTCATGGATAATACGCAAGGTCGTATCGCTTTCCGGGGAAATGCGTTCCCACGGATACATCAGAAAACAAATTTTGATGGGGCGATTAAAAGTTGTCATTTAAATTCCAATCACGAACAACTTGAAACACACCTACTACCAATAATGATAAGGCGAGGCGCTATTTAGTGACTGCGAAACAGGATGGCAAGAACTTTTTACTTATTCTTTAAAATAAAAGAAGATTCGCTACTGAATTCGTATTTACACATTGGATGTTTTCTTAAATTTTTCAAGAAAAAATAAAAAATATATTTTTTAAAAAGCATATTTCATTCGTGTGATTTAAGGGATTTTCAAGTAAAAATCAAATATTAAAAGTTCATTTATTAATTAAAAATAAATTACAAATAATAACAAAAATTACTTTCTTATTTAGAAACCACATGACCTAATCCACCTATTCTTGCGTCAGACTACCTTTAAACAATCCCATAAATCAAAAGGTCACTCTTGCGAAACGCGTTTTACATTTTAAGAATGATGCACAACTTTAAAATATAACTGAAATACGTTCACGCACCTCTTTATTACTACTTCACCTGAGAAGACCTAGGTCCTGTATCCGCTGGGCAAGTAATAATGGCTTGTCAGATGCTATGTATGAAGCATGGGGTGCTCCACAAACGCAGTATATGACAAGGACTGGAGGGATATACTACTACGATGGTTTCAGAGAGAAAACATCAGTTATCCAACATAAATTGACAGAGAAAAATCCATCATTGAAGAAGGTTATTCCACTAATTCAAGTCTCTACTAACAATGAAGATCTATTTATTGGGACACACGCGATAGCTGGTGATACGATTTTAGTTTATACACCGGGATAAAGGATATAGCTGAAGAATCAAGGGCACACGAAGGTAGCGGTTTATCAAAACAGACCTATGGTTTTATGAAAGTGCTTGAAGCCCTCATTCAGGATGCCTTGGACGCGGATGCTTTGAACGAACTGGCCCTTAGTATCACGGAACTCTATGAAGGTTTGCCAAGCCATTGGGAAGAAAAAACGGAACTTCGTAAAACCCTGCGCCAACAAGTTAGAAAACTTTTGAATGGAATGGGGCTGAAGGGAGCTATATTAAAGTCAGCCCCTGACGAAATTGAAGAGTTCGCCCTTAAAGCGTTTGCCACCTGATGCCTATTTTAACTGTCGGCAATATCGATATTCCCTATAGCCTGAAACGAACAGGCCAATGCGAAAAGGCTCGCATTACTGTCACCCCTGATGATGTGGAAGTGATTGTTCCGCCTCATGCCAGTGATGAGGATATCGCAAAGGCACTTCAACGCCGCCGCCAATGGATATTTGAAGAAAGCCGCAAGATGAAGGAACGGGCATCAAGTTCGCCAAGCCTGACCCGCTTCGCAACAGGGGCTAAAATTCCATACCGGGGGAGAATGATGCGTTTAAGCGTTGTGCCAACCGATGATACGCTCGTTCATGTGTCTTATCGCAACGGCTTCTTGGTGGAATGCCCAACGACACTGGCAGACACTTCCAAGGACATATTGATTGAAGAAGCCTTGCGGCTTTGGCTGAAGAAAAAGCTTCGGGAAGATGTTGCCAAACTGGTGAAGCAATACGGGGAAGCCAACGACTTGAAGCCCAAGTCCTATCGCATCAAGGACCAGAAACATATGTGGGGAAGCTGTGGTAAGGACCGCGTGATTCATATCAACTGGCACCTGATCTTCGCACCCAAGACTGTGCTGGAATATGCGGTCATCCACGAACTCTGCCACCTGCGCCACCGCAACCACGACCAGAACTTCTGGCGTTTGATAAAACAAATCCTTCCTGACTATGAAGCAAGGAAGGATTGGCTGGATAAGAATGAACATATGCTGGCGATTAACAAAGTAACACCGGGCATATAGTTTCTTTCTCTTAAGAAACTACTCCCCCTTCACCGCATCATACCCCATACAAGCCAGATAATAGACCAGATCAACGGCCTTCTTACCTGTTTCCATCTTCAGCCATGTCTGACGACCAATGCCAATGACGGCTGCGGCTTGCACTTGGTCGAAGCCGTGTTTTTCGCGCCAAGCTTTAAGGTCGGTGGCTGTCCAGTCGGAGATGTCCGGGCGGACTTTGGGGGCGAGTTTGGTCATCGCGTTTGCTTTCAATAATAAAGGAATTAGAATTTCAGGAGCTTCACGGTGCCGGTGATGCCAAGGGCCGTTTTGGCGTCCTGAATTTTGTTGTTGAGCTCATTGAGCTTCATTTTCGTCTTGTTGACGTCATCGCCATTGTCTGCGCCGTCAAATTCTTGGGCGTGCAGCAGGTGGTCGATTTTGGATTTGGCACGACCACGTTCCACAAGGGCTTTCACCAGATCACGTTGAGCCTCCACAAAAGGCACTTCTTCGATAGTGTATCCGGCGGCGCTCATTTTGGTCAGGTTGGCCAACTTTTCAGAAAAACCGAAAACCACTTTATCAAGGCGATAACCATGCGGCTCCAACTTGCAGCGATATTTCAGTTCCTTGATTTCAAGGCGATAATCGCTTTACGGCTTGGGCGTCAGTTTGAATGTCTGCATTTCGGGAACCTGTCGGTCAAATTGCCATCTATTATATGGCAATAAAAAAGACCTAGCCGCTCTGCTAAGTCTTGGAAAATGGTGCCCGGGGGCGGACTTGAACCACCGACACGCGGATTTTCAATCCAGCCGGACATGCTCAAAAAAACCTCGTCACTACTTCGTGGAATATACGACTTCGTAGTCAGGGAAATCTACGGTCTCTCTTGGAAGGAAAATGCCTTTGATGCAATTTGGGTTGGAAATAGCGATTTGGATATGGTTTCCAGACAAGAACTTCGTGCCATCATACAAGGGATCACCTTCCATGAATGCTGCGCGAACGGAATCAAAAGGCTGGCCCGCATCCTTTGCGAGTTGGCAAGCAAACCGGATGACAGCGCCGTCAAGCTCACGCCCTTTGAAGTCGAAATCATTTTTACCGAGTCTTTTATTCTCGGGAATTGGCAGGCCTTCAGCTTCGAGCATCTCAATAAAAGCCACGTATGATTTCCTCAGAAAGTCGTTATTGCGTTGATCCAGAAGATCAAGACAATTACCCAGCTCAATGACGGCACCGAGAACAAAGGGTGTTTCAATCTTGGTTGTTTCGCGTTTGCTGTCTTCTTCAGCATATTGCCTTGCGCGTTCCAGATTGTTTTCCCAGAAATAAATGCCAGAGCCCAGCCAGTCATATGCATTATCACTGTGGTGAAATTCATCTTCGCCCATGAGGATTTTGAAGGCAGCGTTTTTATCAATACCGTGAAAGCCATAGATCACGGAAGGTTTTGAAGAATACATTATGTGGCTTTAAGAACTGTTTTACGTTCTTTTTGAATTGTCTCAGGTGAAAAATATTCTTTAAGAAAATGACCGTCTCGGCCAATCACTTTAGCGTCACGAAGAATACGCACGCGTTCCTCATGCGTGTCTTTTCGAGTGGCATCGAAAACTTTTTTTGTAAGTTCTTCAATAGTCATCAGAGTCACCAAACAATAAAGAGTGCTTGAAACAGTATGGCACAAACAATACGTAATGTCACACTTAGGCGTTATCTGTGACAAAAGCAATAGAAGAACACTAAAAGATCATTCAAATGATTGATGATTTAACAACCCTAGGAGTCCGACGCTTTCTTGAGCCGCCGATAGTTTGTCCATGACTCCCCGGCACATATGAGCAGAAACGAAGATATCTGCGGCTTAAACGCGCCTGAGGATGGTTTTGCGTGTCTAATCTCTTCCTGCGGAAATGTCAGACTTGAATTTAGAAAAGGTTTCTGGCAAGGCGTAGCCTGATTCCATATCGATATATAAAATGCCGTTGAGCTGGTATTCTTCCAAATCGGCTGAAAGCCAGATTTCATTTGTGCGGAGTTTATGAAAACGAATGCTCACATTCTCCTCATCTTTCGTCACAATCAACCGGCAGTTTTCATTCTCTAGGCTACGCCAAATACGGTGTAAACAGAGGAAAGCCTGTTCGTATGCGTCTTGGTAATCAGCGTAGTCAGTTACGTAGAACTTATTGATAAAGCACTCTAGACCAGTTGCGTCTTGTGAGGCCTCAATCGAATTAGGACTGATGTTATGAGTAAAGAAGTTTAGAAAAACGCCCTGCTCAGTTTTTGAAATACCCTTGTTGAGCAAGTCTTCTAAACCTTGTTTAAGGGGGGCACTTCTATCTGGTTGGTTCAGTATGGCTTGTGCCATTTCCTTGTTGGTCTTGATCATGGATTTCTCATTAGAGAGGTTGTTTACCTAAAGTGATAAATATCTACTTAGTTGAAATATGCAAGAGTAAATAATTATAGGTGGTGAACGGCCGATGATTTGTCCGTCAGTTCTTTGAGCCGCAGCCCAGTGATCTGCTGCTCAAACGCACCTGAGGGTGGCGGCATTTTCATGCCGCGTATAAATCCTCTTCCAGCTTCGCCATAAGCGCCTGATCGTCCTCTCCGTCATCAAACAAGTGCCCGTAGGTGTCAAACGTCATTGTGATGTTGGCATGTCCGAGAAACGTCTGAATTTTCTTCGGTGTCCAACCCTGTTCGATAAACAAGCTGGCAGCGGCATGACGGAGCGCATGCAGTCCGAATTTAGGTTTTCCTTCTGCGTTCACGATACCGCTCTCTAGAAGCAGAGGTTTTAGCATTCTGTGGTATAAATTGGCATGTCCTTCGACATTCCCGGCACCATTGGGGAAAACGAGCCTTAAAGGACTCTCAGGAGCCGTTTTAAGCTGTGCCTGAAGCGTTTTAAGCACAAGAGGCGACATTGGTATATCTCTGCGCCCTGCGCGACTCTTGGGGACTCCCAGAGCGTTATAACGATCCGCACGTTGTCGCACCTTGATGACGCGCTTTTCAAAGTCAACATGGTCCCAAGACAGCCCCCGGAGTTCAGAACTGCGCATCCCTGTAAAAATGGCTGTGGTCAAAAACGCCCGATATTTGTCCGGCACGTTCTCCAACATCAGTTTGATCTCTGCCTTGGTCGGAATGACCTTCTCAGCAACGTGCCGGGTGTTTCTGCGCATTTTGTAAGCGGTGGCGACATTGCTTGGCACCAGATTGAGCATTTGAGCTTCAGAGAGGATGCTACGCAAGCTGATAAGCACTTTACGGGTCATTGCATGGGAATTGTCTTTCAGCATTGCTGATACGAAGAGGCTGACATCCGCAGTTGTGAATTCTGTTAGGCTGTTATCGCCTATACGCGGTTCAATATGATGCGTGACGTGTCCGCGGTAGCTCCGCAGTGTAGCCCGTTCCAATCCTTCAGCTTCACAACGGGCAAGCCATAGGTTGGCGGCATCAAGAATGGTGTGTTTTGAGTCGGTCATTGTTCTGTCCTTTCGTTCTATGATTTGACTTAACGATAGGACGGGCGGAACACGGTGTCGGGTGTAAACTGGATGGGACGGCGGAATATCCTGTGGCCTTTTGAAACTGTGTCCGACCAGCCACAATCCTGAATTTTCGCTCGCGAAAACTTCCCTTCCGCATATAGGGTGCCTTCTCTGGGGGTGCTATATTATCCCCTACGGGATATAGCTACCCCCAGCTTATTTTCTTGCAAAAATATGATGCATGAAATAACAGATCATAATATGAAATATATTTTAAATACAATTCATTAAGTAAGTTGTGACTTGTAATGACTACCTGTGAAATAAAAGCAACACCACCTGTGAGGGCCACCTGTGACTTGCCCTCTTCATTTATACCCGCCCGGAGACGCCTGTGGACTACGATAAACTATCTGATGAGCAACTAGATGACGAACTCCGAAAGCGTCGGATTGAAGCGGAAAAGCACGGGCAGCGTATTCGCTATGACCGCTTTAAGCATCTTCTCCTTACATGCCCTGAGCCATACGATGCCGATACTCGCGCCAAAGTCATCAACGAGCTTACGCTTGACGATAAGAACATCCTCGCTCCTAAATTAGCTGCTGAAGGTGAAACCGCGGTTAAAGCCGTTCCCTTCTCAGAAGCCCTAGCGGCTTTCAAAGCTGATGAGGCCTCTTACCGTGACAAGCTTTTTATCCCCTCCACACCGTCTGACACTGTCAAATACCTCACAGAATTAGACCTTGGTCTTGAAGGGCGTGAAATTGCTTACGAACCTCATATCCGTGTCCATCGCTTCCTCCTCAACCAACACCTTACCCAGCTCGGTGTCGCTCCCAGATGGCGCGACCTCGTCCATGAAGCCTTCCTTCCCGGCACCCAATGGGGAAAGAACATGAAGTTTGATAATTTCCTCTACGATTTAGAGTGGTTATCTGCACGTCGGAAATTTGACTGGCTTCCTGTTTCGGAACGTAAAAAACCTCACGTAAAAAATATTCGTTGGAAAAAGCTATTTGAGGACGGTTTTAGCTTAAGCCTTGCAGAGTCCATCATAACCAACACGAAAAAACGAAATGTGAAGCTCCGGGAGTTGAACCTTGATGACCAGCTTCTTTGGGAATGCTGGACACTGCGGACGAAAGAGTTCAAAAAAATCATCGACCGTCACAAGAGAAGAGAGCAGAAGGCACTAGATGCGATATCAGAAGCCGCTGAGTATATCCCCCAGATAACACAAGAACACATTTCTTCACGCTTGCAATATTGGACGGCCTTGACCCTATCGGAATGGAAGCCCACCGCGGCGGCGCGGCAATATCGTATGATCACGGGAAAAACGATCACCCAACAGTCCATGAGTGAAATGATGAAGAAGCTTTATGAAACACCGGGACTGAAAACTTACGTCTAAAAAGTCTATACATTAAAGCCTGGCATCTCTGGAAAGCTTTCAGGGAGTCCGTGATGGGTCTTAAGCGTTTCATGTAAAGGTCTGCGCTCAATCCTTAAAACCTGCTCAGCCCCCCTCTAAAATGACTTCTACAACCATTCACTTCTCCTTGAGCTTCCGCAAACCTTCCGGCGACTTCGGATGGGCGCAATATTGCGGGAAGGACATGCAAAAAACTGTAACGAACTTGCACATGTCGGGAACGCTGATTTCCTGTTCTCGCTCGGTTACAAAGCAAGCAAAGATCGGTCATAAGATTGATTGCGACCTCTAAAATGAAACGAAACGCCTAGGTAAGGTCAAGTCCTGCGCGGCTTTTCTTGCAAAAGTGGGCCGAAGACATTTTCAAAGCGAGATAAAAATGACATGTCACCGTAATGACATAACATGTAAATGTCACCGCGCGGATTGAAAGAGATTTTTGTCTGAAAAACTTATTCTTATAGGGCGGCGTATGCTTCGCTTTCACGTTTTAAGAGTCACTGGAGAGTCTTGAGCATTTTCTGCTGTCATGTGTTGAAAGAGTGTCTACATCGCGCCTGTGAGTCTCGTATGAGCTCCTGAGTGCGCTGGAATGGAAGTCCTAGACGGTTCCGGATATGTTGAGGGGGATGGGGGCAGGTTTTGGCCTAAGGTAGCCTTAGCCTTAATATATCTACACGGTTAAATGAAATCTTCTTATATATTTCAAACAACATTAGATTGAATAATAGGGAGCTAACTTATATTGTTTCGAATAGCGATATGAGATTTTAAGAGGCTTTCCAAATGGTAGATCAATTCTCAACATTCTCCATACTCAGTATACTCACAGCGTTGGTTTTCGCCCTTTTATTTATCTGGGCATTAAAGAAGCAAAAATCCTGTGATGCGCGGGCGATTAAATACGAAGATGAGTTGAATTCATTAAAACAAAAATACTCCAGCATCATTTCACAAGAGGAAGAAATCGCTAGGCTGTCAAATGAAGTAAATGACATGCTACAAAAGACCAATGAGGTGAGGCAAACCTATGCTGAAAAAAGAAAATACCTAAAAGAGTTAGAGAAGCAAATTTCTATATATGATGAAAAGCTCGGCTTTGCGGAATTAGGGGTTTATGAACCTCATTTTGACTTTAGTGATAGTGAAGAGTTCAAAAAGAAAATCAAAGAAGTCAGAGAAGAACAAAAACGGATGGTCTCCGCAAAAGAAGCAACCATTTCGCATACAAATTGGCACGTTGATGGTAGTCTCTCCAAAGGTCAAGCGATGATAAATCGACAAACGAAATTGACAATGAGAGGATTCAATAATGAATGTGAAGCCGCAATTGCTAATACTCGTTGGAACAATGTTACAACAATGGAAAAGAGAATTATCAATGCCGCCAATCAGATCAATAAAGCAAATGCTTCGATGAGCTTAGAGCTGAATCCGGAATACGTCCGCCTTAAACTCGTTGAGTTGTTCCTTACACACGAATATCGGGAAAAACAAAAACAGGAAAAAGAGGAAAGGGCCGAGCTGAAACGTGCAGAAAAGGAAGAAGCCAAACTTCTAGCGGATGCCGAGGCTGCTGAAAAACGAGAAAAAGCATCTCAGAAGCTATTAGACAAAGCCCGTAAGGAAGCCAACGTTGATTTAAACAAGATTGCGGAACTTGAAGCTCAAATAGCCGAAGCACATGATGAGTATGAGAGAGCGCGGTCTATGGCTGAATTAACAAAGTCCGGCTTTGTTTACATTATTTCAAATGTCGGATCATTTGGAGAAGATGTTGTCAAAATTGGCTTAACAAGAAGGGTCAACCCAGATGACAGAGTCCGCGAGTTAGGTGATGCAAGCGTCCCTTTTACATTTGATACTCATGCTATGATCTATTCTGACGAAGCCCCAGCCCTAGAGAAAGCTTTGCATGATGAATTTGCGGATCGGCGAGTAAATATGTCAAATATGAGAAAAGAATTCTTTCGTGTTACCTTGAATGAAGTTGAAGAGGCTGTGAAACGACTTGAACCGAATGCTAATTTCTTCAAGGATAGAGAAGCACAAGAATGGCATGAAACAGTTGCCAGACGAAACAGTGAGCTTATGAAACTTAAAGAAGCAGAAGCTTCAAAGTTTCCGGACACGATCTAACAGTTGATGTGCATGGCGAGCTTATTGGAAAATAGCCATAGGCTTAGATTGCTCCCTTTCGCGTTTTACGTGCTTCATTCCCCATCAAATAGACACAAAACGCGCTGGTGAGCTCGGGAGAGATACCTCGGCGTGCGGGAATGGAAGCCCTAGACGATTCCGGACATGCTGTGGGGGATGCAGGCAGGTTTTGGCGTGATATGGGGTGAACCTTATAGAAATTGGGGGCAGTTGTGTGTCTCATGCAAACACTATGGAGCATGAAGATTGTTGAAAGAGGCAAGGAATAGAGATAGCCTCGATGCGAATTACATTCTGAGGTCAATATGTCTGAACCAAATCTTGTTACATCTCATCTCACTCAAAAGATATTAGTTGAAGAGACGTATTTGAGCATCGAAATCTATCGCCTTGAAGATCAAGACTTCTGGACGTTAGAAGTTGTCGATGATGAAGGGACCTCAACAGTTTGGGATGATGAATTCTCAAGCGATAAAGATGCGCTGGATGCGGCATTAAATGAAATTGATAAGGTTGGTGTGAATGGTTTTAGGCTTTACAGCAACGTCTTAGCTTTTCCGGGAAAGAAATAGCATGGGCACCGAGCAGCCCAATAATCCATTGCATGGTATAAAGCTTGAAATGATTGTAACGAAGCTAGTTGAACACTACGGCTGGGAAAAATTGGGCCAGAGGATCAATATCAATTGCTTCAAGTTTGATTGTTCAATCAAGTCATCACTGAAGTTTTTGCGCAAGACACAGTGGGCCAGAGACAAGGTCGAGAACCTGTATATCTCAACATTCGTAAAATAATCTCATCCTAGTTACTAAGCCATTCCAAAAAAAGCCTTTTAAGAGTCGCTGGTGCGCTTTGCGTTTCACACGCTCATTCCCCATCAAACAGGCACAAAACGCGCTGGTGAGCTCGGGAGAGACTCCTTGGCGTGCGGGAATGGAAGTCCTAGAAGGTTTGGGACATACTGTGGGGGATGCAGGCAGGTTTTGGGGGATACGGGGCGGAACCTTATAGAAACTGATAAGTCGTGTTTCGTCTAAGATGTTGACTATTAAAGCGTGTGATGTAGGCTCGCCGTGCTGATCGTGACCAAATAGAGGCTTGCAATGGAATTTTCACTTATAATTATAGCTTTGGCGGTTCTGGCATTGCCAATTGGTGTGATTTGGTCCGTTATTAAAGTCCGTGAATTATCAGCACGGGTAGCAATACTTGAAAAGCAACTGGTTGCGCAAGGTTCCCCTCTGGTGCAAGAACGCCCCGATCCTTGGCGAAAGAAAGAGGTGCAAGCTCCAAAGCTTGAAGAGCCCGCTCTAGAAGCTAAGTCAAAGCGGACAATTCCTCAAACACCACCCAAGCCAAAACAGAAAGCAAAACCACCGAAGGAAAGCATTGAAAGTCAACTCGGCTCAAAATGGTTGGTCTGGGTTGGTGGCATTGCACTGATCTTTGGTGGGGTCTTCTTGGTCAACTATTCCATTGAACATGGTTTGCTCGGGCCGTGGGAACGTATTGCATCTGGGCTGATCCTCGGCGCCTTACTTCTGAGTGTTGGCGAATGGTTACGTCGTCAGCCCACCGAGTCCAAATACACAAGTGCATGGCCTCATATGCCGATTGCAGTCACGGCTGCAGGGATCACGACCATGTTCGGCACTGTCTACGCCGGATATGCGTTGTATGATCTTTTCGCGCCAATCGTGGCTTTCTCAGCACTGGCGGCAGTGTCAATGGCTGCGGTGATCATTGCGGTTCTACACGGTCAGTTACTGGGACTGCTGGGCGTTGCGGGTGCTTATGTCGTGCCCATGCTTATCAGTTCGGACGATCCATCTGCGGTTATGTTATATAGCTATCTCTTTATCTTTGGCACAGCGAGCCTTGCGTTATTCAAATACAAGGGTTGGGCCAATTTGGGATGGGCCAACTTGGCTGGCTCGCTAGGTTGGGCCTTAATCGGCATTGCCGCATTTCCGACAACGCAGACCAGCACCATTGCAATCGGCCTTTATCTGTTGGCAAGCTTTGCATTGTTTGTTGTCTACGCCTGGAACAAGGATGAGGGGGAGGCACCAACAACTCTTTTGGAACAACTGATCCAAACATGGTCATCACCGTCACAACAGGTGAGCTTGATTTCGGCCATCGGTATTAGTTGTTTGATGGTCTTTCTTGTGATGGAGACATCCCATTCAGTGGTCAGTCTGATGATGGTCGGATGCGTTGGTATTGGCTTGCTGGCTGTGGCGCGGGTGAATGTCAATCTGATCGGTTTTGCATTCCTCAGCCTTCTGGTGCCGTTGGCCGTGCTGTTATCTTGGGATTTTTCTAACGAGATTTTGGTCAAGACACCTCGCTATCTGGGAACAGACATAAGGTTTGGCTTCAATCCTGAAATCATCATTCCGCAAGGTTATGAGTTGTTTCAGTCAATTGCACTGGCAACATTGCTCATTCACCTTGTTGCTGGAGCGCTCTTTGCCATCACACACAAACGGGTCGGCTTCTGGGCGATCTTGAGTGTCCTTTCCCCCCTGAGCATCTTCATGACATCCTACTGGAAGATCAATGGTCTTCAAACTTTGCCCGTTTGGAGCTTTATCGCACTGGCACTAGCCACTGTCTTCACAGGGCTGGCCCACTTCATGTCTAAGCAGAAAGCCATTGATATCCAAAAGCACGGGCTTGCATCTTATGTCGTGGGCGGTTTTGCGGCCTTGGCACTTGCTTTTGGTGCAGGGTTGGAAAGTCACTGGCTGGCTATATCAATTGCGGTGCTGCTGCCGGCAATGGGTTGGGTCAACAAATCCATTCCGTTGGTGGCGATCCGGTGGTTCTCATATCCATTGATTATCTTCATCTTGGCGCAATTGCTTTTGGAGGGGCATCTGTGGGCGTTCCTGTCAGATGGCTACAAGGTCGTGGATTGGTATCTCTACGGTTATGGCATTCCGGCGTTGGCATTGGCCACTACTTCATACATCTTTGGCAAGGAACGCAAGGACCACTTGGTATCTTTGCTTGAGGCCGGAGCACTGTCATGCTGGATCACTACGCTGTCACTGTTGATCCATGACTTTGCCTATGAAGCATTGAACCAGACAGGATATAGCTTTGCTGAACAAAGCATGCAGTCAACGGTGTGGTTACTGAACAGCCTCGGCATTTTCTGGCTGAACAAACGTGCCCCATCTGTGGTGCGCGACTATGCTTGGAAGATATTGCTAGGAGTTTCAACCTTGCAAGTGATTTTCTTGCAATTACTAATGAGCAACCCGTGGCTCTTCACGCACAGTCCGGTTGGGGAATGGCCGATTATCAACTGGCTGCTTGTCGGCTATGCGGTTCCGGCCATCTTTGGGATGGTCTTTGCCCGCATATACAAAGCAAAGGGTAATGAGCTGTATGCAAGACAGGGGGCGGGATTGTCATTTGTCTTGCTGTTCACCTATATCTCAATGGAAATCCATCGTTGGTTCGCAGGGCCTGTTCTCAAAGGTGCTGCCATCCAAGAGGCTGAGCTTTATACCTACTCGGTGGTTTGGTTGTTGTTCGCAGCGCTCTTGATGGCACTTGCCATTCGTTTTAAGAAACCGGATTTGCAAAAAGGAGCTTTAGCGGTGCTTGTCCTTACGGTGCTTAAGGTCTTCATTTATGACATGGCACAGCTGGAGGGGTTGTTGCGCGCGGTTTCCTTCTTGGGACTGGGGGGCAGTTTGATCGGTATCGGCTATGTCTACCAACGCTTCATAGCCAAATCCGAACCCCAAGCCCCTGCGCAAGCAGAGTAGGAGAATGTCAGGAGACGTTTTAAGAGTCATTGGCGCGCTTTACGTTTCACACGCTTCCAATCCCCATCAAACAGACGCAAGACGCGCTGGTGCGCTCGGGAGAGACTCTTCGGCGTGCGGGAATGGAAGTCCTAGAAGGTTCCGGACATGCTATGGGGGATAAAGGCAGGTTTTGGCGTGATATGGAGTGGAACCTTACAGTGGCGGAATGGGTAGCTGTCACTGATTTTGTTAGGTAGCAGTCCCCCGAACTACCCGGGAATTTAAATTCCCGGAACTTAAACGCTTTGGAAACGATCTCTTTCTATTTTTCTTCATTATTATTCAAATTCATGACATTCTAGCATATAATGAATGCCATTTTTCCATACATATTTATTCCACCAATTCGAGGCGTATAATGCTTTCAAGTAAAATCAAAAAAATATTCAAAAATATTTTTGGTGCGTTATCGCTACTTTTAATTAATTTACCCGCTTTGGCTAGTTCTGACGAGATTGTTGTGCGTTATCCCATTTCAACGACACAAGATACACGACTAGAGTATTTTACTTCACTTCTATCATTGGTATTGTCAGAGACTGGTAAAAAGTTCTCATTACAACCCGTCGGTAATATGAACAACGCTCGCAGGAAAGTTGAATTGGAAAAGGGCACTCTATCTATTATCTGGACAGCAGCATCCCAAAACTTAGAGCAGAGATTAACTCCCATTAAAATTCCTATATATGGCGGTATAATGGGATATAGGGTTTTATTGACCCATCGGAGTTTGGTCTCAAAAATTGACGACGTTCGATCAGCTGACGATTTTAAGGAATTCCGTTTTGGCCAAGGGACGGGATGGTTGTCGACAGAGATCTTGCGAGAAAGCGGATATAAAGTATTCGAGGCACCTTATGAAAATTTATTCAAACTAGTGGATAATCAGCGCATAGATTTGTATCCGCGAGGAATACAAGAGTTTTCTAAAGAATTAGAACTCAGATCAAAAACGTATAACAACTTAACCATTAGCAAAGTTGTTGGGATAAAGCATCCAATAGCTGTTCTTTTTTACGTTAACAAAAATGACCATATTCTACATGCAGCACTCTCCGAAGGTTTAGATAAAATATATAAAAATGGTAAATTTGAAGGGCATTTTAAAAATTCATCTGTTATTCAGAAAATGCTTCAAGAAGTAGATTTCTCAAAAATGCGTTGGATTGATCTCCCCGTCTCTCATACTCCAAGCTACATTACAAAATTTACAGATGAGTATTACGAATTGTTTTCCTTCCGTGACCTCAAGACACAAGATGTCCACAATAATCGGTGACATGGCCGTAGTAGCGGCAGAAAGAAAATAAGCTGACAGGCCCTCTGCGGAAAACTTAGATGATGAAATCCCGTTTTAATTTATGTGCTTTTTGGAGAAAAAAGTGCAATAAGGATGCTTTGTTAATACCTTTTTAGAAGAAGATGTCCAGCTTATTCCTAACCAGACACCATCTCTATCTATCTTACTTCTTATTCACCGCATCATATCCAACACAGGCCAGATAATAGACCAGATCAACGGCCTTCTTACCTGTTTCCATCTTCAGCCATGTCTGACGACCAATGCCAATGACGGCTGCGGCTTGCACTTGGTCGAAGCCGTGTTTTTCGCGCCAAGCTTTAAGGTCGGTGGCTGTCCAGTCGGAGATATCCGGGCGGACTTTGGGGGCGAGTTTGGTCATCGCGTTTGCTTTCAATAATAAAGGAATTAGAATTTCAGGAGCTTCACGGTGCCGGTGATGCCAAGGGCCGTTTTGGCGTCCTGAATTTTGTTGTTGAGCTCATTGAGCTTCATTTTCGTCTTGTTGACGTCATCGCCATTGTCTGCGCCGTCAAATTCTTGGGCGTGCAGCAGGTGGTCGATTTTGGATTTGGCACGACCACGTTCCACAAGGGCTTTCAACAGATCACGTTGAGCCTCCACAAAAGGCACTTCTTCGATATTAAAGCCCGCATCGTGCATCTTCACAAGGTTGGCCAACTTTTCTGAAAAGCCATAAACGACTTTATCAAGGCGATAGCCGTGGCTTTCCAGCTTGCAGCGATATTTCAGCTCCTTGATTTCAAGGCGATAATCGCTTTGCGGCTTGGGCGTCAGTTTGAATGTCTGCATTTCGGGAACCTGTCGGTCAAATTGCCATCTATTATATGGCAATAAAAAAGACCTAGCCGATCCGCTAAGTCTTGGAAAATGGTGCCCGGGGGCGGACTTGAACCACCGACACGCGGATTTTCAATCCGCTGCTCTACCGACTGAGCTACCCGGGCTTACCGTATGTTCCGCAGCGTCGGCTCTGTGCTGCGTGGGAGGGGTTATAGAGCAGGGTTGCGCTTCTGTCTAGTGTCTTTTTCAAAAAAAATGCATCCCTGTGACAGAAAAAAAACTTATTGCTGTCAGCTTAGGTGACATCCTCATCATCAAAGTTATTTTCTTCTTCTGATTCAATGCGATACCCTTCATTTAACCATTGCCCCAAATCAACGTCAGCGCAACGTTTTGAACAAAACGGACGGTATTTGACATCGCTTGGCTTATTGCAATTTGGACAAAGGCCCGTTTTGGTTAGTGGTAAAGATTCCACTCTGTTTTCATTCGTCATTTTTCTACTCTTCAATTTTGTAACTTAACGGCGCTAATCGATCATCCTGAAGGGAGTCGGGGTGATAGCCGAGACGTTGTTCCAACCAATCCAGACTGTCTTTCAACACCGGGTCACGCCATACTCTACACAGGTGTGCCCCCATTAAAATACGTTTGCGCCCCCGTAGATAAGCCAACTGTCGAATCAGAGCAAGTGCCGTACTTAAGGGGTCGTTATACAGTTCATCCAAGCCATAGCCGTTGCGCACCCGCGACACTTCCATCAGCCCCAAACGTGTAAATCCATGTAACTGGCAGCGTTTATCTTGTGCAAAAACCGTTTTACAGGCCTCAAGCAAACGATTACGGGCCTTTATGGATTTCAGGCGCACAAAATCTATCAAGATCTGCCCACTCAGATTACGTAATTCCATTTGCTGCTTTATTTTATCCAGTGCCATCAGATTGAGCTGTAAACGATTGCCTTCATCATCATACAGATCTCTACGCGCCCCCATATTCACATCAATTGCGATCAGGGCTTTGGTGCGTTCAATCACGATACTTCCGCCACCCTCTAAAGGGACTTCCGTGGCAAGCGCCTGTTCGATTTGTTCTTCAATGCCAAGGTGTTCAAACAAGGCTGTGGTATTACTATAGAGCTGTGCGTCTGCGCTGAATTGTTTCAGTGTGTGAAAGGCCTCTATGCCTTCAACATAGATTTCATCGAAAGGGAGGGAGGCATAGCGTTGCCAAACTTGGTCAATAAAATGGGCCTGCGCATAGAGCAATACGGGACGTTTCTCACGTAATTTCAACATATCCTGCCAAGTTTTTTGCAGCTGTTTTGCCTGTATCAGAACCTGATCCGCTGTCAAAGCCTGTGCACTGGTGCGCACAATCAAACCACAATCCGACCCCAGTCCATCACGCAAGGTTTCTTGCATCTGGTGGCGTTGGTCGGGGTCCGTAAATTTACGTGATACATTAATACCCGGATGAAGTGGGGTTAAAATGCAATCTTGAGCGTTTAGTTCAATCTTGGCACTCAGCAACGCGCCTTTATCTTCACTCGGTTCTTTTTTAACTTGTACGCACAGATATTGCCCGTTTTGAACCGCTTTGGCAATATCGTCACAACCCAAAGATTTCGCAGGCAGGAAGCCGTTTTGTTCACCACCAAAATCGACAAAAGCTGCTTGCAGGCTGGAGACGACATTGACCACACGCCCCCAATAGACATTGCCGGCCTGTACGGGGGCATGTTGGCTGAGGCTTTTGCGTTCAATATGCAGGGACGCGAGGTCGTCACCCTTAAGGAGTGCAACGCGAGTTTCTGCGGGGATTTGATCGATGGCCAATCTGTACATCGTCTTATCCTTTCACAGAATGATAGCCCAATCCATTTAAGATATTGTTGGTTTCACATAAGGATAAACCGACAACGTTGGTATAGGAACCGATGATTTTTTCGACGAAGGCACCGCCACGGCCTTGAATGGCATAGGCACCAGCCTTGCCTTCCCATTCGCCACTCGCGATATACTCGTTAATTTCCTCAACACTTAGTCGTTTGAATTTAACGGCTGTATCAATCAGGCGGGTATGAAGCATTCCCTTTGTATCGACAATGCACAGCCCCCCATAAACATGGTGGCGTCGCCCTGATAAGAGAGAGAGATAACGCCGCGCTTCGTCTGCATCAGCGGCTTTGGGCAGACTGCGTCGCCCGACCCCGACAACCGTATCAGCACCCAACACAAGGCTTCCCTCGTGGTGTGCGTAAACAGCCTGCGCTTTGCCCACGGCGAGGCGTAAGGCAAGTTGGCGGGGCAACTCGTTCTTTAACGGAGTTTCATCAATATAGGCAGGTTCCACCTGATCGGCTGTAATACCGATTTGAGCCAGAAGATCAACCCGACGGGGCGAGGCGGAAGCCAAGACAAGACGCAATGTCTAAAACCCGAAATCTTATTTGAAACGGAACGTAATGCGACCTTTGGTCAGATCATAAGGTGTCATTTCGACGGTCACCTTGTCACCTGCCAGAACGCGGATGCGGTTCTTGCGCATTTTACCGGAAGTATGTGCCAGAATTTCGTGGTCGTTTTCCAGCTTTACACGAAACATAGCATTGGGGAGAAGTTCTGTTACAACGCCCTGAAATTCGATCATGTCCTCTTTGGCCACGGATATATCCTTTTAATTAATGCTAGCTAGTCGGTGGGGAAAATGCTCAGGAATCGGTTTCAGGTCAAGACTTTTTTATCAAACCGAGCGGGTTGAGTTATCAGACGTGTTTGAATTCACACAGATTAAGCCCGCATAACGGTATTGCGACCCGCATCTTTTGCCGCATACAACGCATCGTCAACACGTTTAATCACCTGTTGTGAATCTTCGTTTACGCCTTGCTCACTCACGCCAAAGCTTGCGGTGACGGCGATGTTTTCGCTATCAGCACGCACGGTCGAGGCTGCAATTGCGCGGCGTAAATCTTCTGCAATCGCAACAGCACGTTCCAGACTGCAATCGGGTAAGAGCATCAGAAATTCTTCACCACCCCAGCGAAAAATGCTGTCGGAGTCGCGAAGACGTTCTTTTAAAATTGAGGCAATCGTCACAATGACTTTATCCCCAGCCCAATGCCCATAGCTGTCGTTAATGGACTTAAAGTGGTCAATATCCATCATCACCAGCGAGACAGGGTGGTTTTGCCGTTTGGATGTGCGTTCCACCTGATCAAAAACCGCATCAAACATATGTCGATTGGAAACGTTCGTCAGCTTATCGTTCATCGCCATGTCTTCCAGACGTTTCTGGTAGCGCGAGATAGTGACATGGGCAAGGCTGATAACGATAATACAAATCACCAGACTGACAGCTAAGTTACTGATAAGGTTGTCGGTAATTTCACCTTCAACAGTTTTTTCTTCCTGTTCAACCAGTAAGTACCATTGAAACTCAGGGACCAGTCGTGCGTTCAGATGAACCGTTTTACCATCGCGTTCATAACTATACGTTCCACTGGGCACCGCGAGAATTTGTGTGGCAATTTTTTCCAGGCCCGGCGTATTACGAATGGATCCGCCGCGATATTGCTCGGACGCCATCATAACCTGCCCCTGCCGGTCAACAAACAAGACGCGACGACCATAACGTTCCTGATAAATACGGATCAGTTCCTGAACTTTGTTGACACTCAATCCGACACCGGTCGCCCCGATATAATTGCCAGCATAGTCAAAGACGCGATAATTGATGAAAATCGTCATCTTGCCGGGGTTTGCAGTGTCCGCATCGACATTGACCTCATATTCTTCTCCGCTATCGCGGAAATGATAATACCATTTATCAATATCATCTTGTGGACTAAGCGTTTTGATCACACCTGTCGGATGGTAATAACGCTTGGTCTTTTCAGAAACAAAGAAGGCGGTAACGGCTTTATATTGTTTTTGGATTTCAGCAAGGTATCGTACCAAACGATGCGGTTCTTCTTCCCCCTGAATGGTCCAGTCCCGCACGAACGTATCTTGCGCCATCAAAGATGAAATGAAGATCGGTTTCAGAAGATCATTCTGGATTTCAGAATAAATATTGTCACTGGTTAAGGGCAGGGCTGTTTCCGAAATCTGTTTGGATAACGAATTATGAGCGGCAAAATAACTGGTCAAGCTTGTCACCATAAAGCCGAAGACCATAAGGACGGCTAAAATCAGGATAAAGCGTAGTTTATTTTCTTTCATCAGTCCGCTCAAAAAAATGAATCCTGCTGCGTGTTATATCAAGATGACCTAATGATGTATAGAAAACAAAGGTAACCAGATAAAAACACAATCCTTTCGCGCATTTAACGTTAAACGTCCACCATACCGTGACGTGGGAAAGCACGTTTTATCTGCATCATTAATTGGTCGCGTACAGTACGGTATGCCTCAAGGCGCTGGTCACGGCTGCCGGTTTCCAGACTGGGGTCAAACGTATTCCACAAGGTAACATCGCAATCCATATAGGCCGCCATTTCCAGCGCATGGTGGTGGGCTTCGGGCGATAAAGTAATGATACGGTCATAAAAGCTGTCTTCAAGCTGATCAAATGTCTTTGGTTTATGTTTGGACATATCAATCCCGATTTCGTCCATGACTTCCATGACAAAACCGTCCAGTTCCTGCCCTAATCGCACGCCGCAGGAATCGACATAGATCTGTCGACCATGCAGCAATTTCATTATGCCTTCCGCCATAGGGGAGCGAATGGCATTCATCGTGCAGCAAAATAAAATAGCAGAAGGTAGCTCACTCACCCCTTATCCTCACTGGCGAATATGGAGAACACAGACAAGGGTAAAAAGGCGACGGGCCGTATCGTGGTCCACATGGACCTTTTCTTCTAGCCGATCACGCAAAATGGTTGATCCTTCGTTATGTAAACCGCGTCGTCCCATATCAATGGCCTCGATCTGGGCCGGAGAGGCCGTTTTAATAGCTTTGAAATAGCTGTCGCAAACCAAAAAATAATCTTTGACGATTTTACGCACGGGCATCAGCGGGACCTTAATTTGCGTAAAATAATCCGTTTCGCCTTCTTTGGCGACATCCAACACAAGACGTTTTCCGTCTTCAATCGACAATTTCACATCATAAGGGCCGATCTCATCACCAACCGGGGCAAAATAATTTTCTTCCAGCAAATCGAAAACGGCAACTTTGCGTTCATGCTCCACTTCCGGTTTCAGGCGGATACCGTCCAATTCTTCAATCTGAATATTGGCGATTTTTTGTAAATGATGCACCTTTGTCCGTCCCCCTCAAAGACTTTTTTGTGTTAGAAAGGGTATAAAAGCATAAAGGCGCGCATTGCACAATCCGTCATATGCATCTCAATTAAAACGCACTGACACTTCATATTTTTTAGGCAGCTTCCAATTGAATAATGAAATCGGGGCGTTCTTCTTTAAGATACTGTGCGAAATCTCGATCTTCTTTTGCTGTATGCTCACGCAGCCAACTGGCCAGCGCATCAAAGAAATCCAGACTAATATCATCCCCGTCAAAATGTTGTTGTGCAATCTGGTTTAATTTTACCATGATTTCGTTATGTGCCGCACAATGCGCCTCGACTTGAGGGTAGCGTGCTTGACGCATTTCACTTTCTTCTTCCCGCAGATGTTCTTCAAACGAAATCAAGATACGGTTTAAAGAGGCATCCACCTCTTGCGCCGTAATGCCATCCAGCATACGGGCATGATAATAGTTAATTTCCTGGAAAAACGTTTTATGATGATCATCTATCACTTTGATATCACATGAAAAATCATCACACCATGCCAGGAATTGCTTATTTTCGTTGCTGGCGCGAATATTTTCAAGGAACTTACCGACTTCTGCACGCAGGAATTCTGCCTGTTTTGAAAGTTCCTGAGATGACAGTGCAATTTCCTGTGCGGCCAACCCTGTCTCACCGGAGGCCTGTTCCACCATTGTGATATTGTTCGCAACCATTTGCGTTCCCTGTGCGGCTTGTTCCACACTGCGGGCAATTTCAGCAGTGGCGGCAACCTGTTCTTCAATTGTGCTGGCAACCGAATTGCTCAGTTTATCGGCCTCCCCAATACATTGGCTGATATTTTCCATTTCCCGTGCTGCACGTTGGGTTACCAGATTAACTTGGCGAATTTGATTGACGATTTCTTCAGTCGCATCTGCGGTTTGTTGCGCAAGCAGTTTGACCTCGCTTGCAACGACGGCGAAACCTTTGCCAGCTTCACCTGCGCGGGCAGATTCAATGGTAGCATTTAAGGCCAGCATATTGGTTTGATCTGCAATTTGACTGATGAGTTCTGCAAAACTGGTAATGCGCCGGACTTCATCCACCATTGAAATCACTGTTTCATGGGTTTCCTGTGCTTTATAGGCCGCATCCGCTGTTACGCGGGCCGAGTTCTGCATGTTACGCCCAATTTCGCTATTCGCACTTGCCAATTCTTCTGAGGCAGATGCCACAGTCTGCACATTTGCAGATGCTTCTTCAGTGGCAACAGAAACGTTGGTGGCTTGCTCACTCGTCTGTTTGGCTGTATGCGCCATTTGTCCGGCAGATGCTTGAAGCTGGGTTGCCGCAGCGGTCACGGCCTCGACAACCTTGCCGACACTGCTTTCAAAAATGTCGGCCATTTGGATCATCGCCACCCGGCGTTGGGCTTCGGCTTTCAGTTTATCTTCCTGTTGTCGCTTTTCCATCCGTTTAACTTCTGCCATAGCCTCTTTGAAATGCTCTACGGACGAAGCCATATCCCCGAGTTCATCGCGGTTTTCGGTATAGGGGACATGAACATTGAGGTCATTATTTGACAATGCATGCATCACATTGGTCATGGCTTGAATTGGTTTGGCAAGGGCGCCGCCCAACAGCCATGCCATCCCTAACCCCAAAACAAAGGACGACAGACCGACAATAATAAGTTCCTGTTCCCCCAGTTCGATATTGGCAAGGGTTTCGGACGAAATACGGCTTTCCTCTTCGGCGGCCATAGTTTGTAATTTTTCTGCATCTTCAACAAGGTCACGGGCAAAAGCATTCATTTTTTCATCAACCAAGTGATGAATTTCCGACGTTTCCACGATCACCTTGTTTAAGGTTTCTTCGTAACTGTTTGCCAATTGATCAATATGATCGGCCAGTTTCAAGTCCTGTTCATGGCGTGCAACAGCACGTAATTCTTTGACAGATTGATGGATTTGACGAAATTCTTCTTTGGCTTGGTCCCCAACGGTTACATCTTTATTACCAATCAGCAGGTTGGAATAAAGCCGTGCCATTAACGTGTGTTTAATTGCATTTTCAATATGCGTACGGATCTCATTTTTGTCATTGCTGACAACATCCTGAAGGATATCATCAAGTTCCATCGACATTTGCAGGCCTTTGGGCATCATGTCGTTTCGAACGAGACTGCGGTATTCCTCATCCAATTTTTTAACAGAGGCAAAATCCTTCAGGTATTTTTGGGAATCTGCGAGCATCATCTTAAGCAAGGTTTGGCGTTGCGGGCTTTGCGCGCCAGATAGTGCACGCTTTAAGTCATCGACCAAAACTGTCCCAATTTGTTCAACCTGCTCCCCTTCTTCTTTTTGCCCGGTGAGCGCATATTCACGGGCATGTGTTCGCAGTTTGAGAAAACGTGCTTCAATATGGCTGGCCTCTGATGCCCCTTCAACAACATGGGCATATTCAACCACTTCATGTGCAACCGTCATAAATTGTTTATAGGCTAGCCCTGATGTTATAACCATGAGGACAAGCACAACCATAAAGCTCAAGACAAGCTTGGTGCGTAAGCGCATATGAGATAACATTTTCCACTCCCTAGAACCGATCTCAATTGATTCTGTATATAGGGATGGTCAAATGCATTTAAAGGTTTAATAAACTAAACAGTGGTTGATTTTATATTGTGTGCTTTAAACTTATTTACCTTTCCACATTCAGGCGGATCGCAACGGACAGCCCATGTGCATCCAATCCTTCCTGCTTTGCCAATGTCACCGCTGCCGGGCCAATTTTATTCAGGCTGGATGCGTCACATTGGATCAGGCTATTGCGTTTCATAAAATTCAGCACACCCAGACCGGAAGAAAAACGTGCGCTGCGCGCCGTCGGCAGAACGTGGTTGGGACCAGCAACGTAATCACCAATCGCTTCGGGGGTATAACGCCCCATAAACACAGCACCGGCGTTGCGGATTTTGCGTTCCAGTACATCTGGGTCATCAATGGCAAGCTCCAAGTGTTCCGGTGCAATCCGATCACATAAGGCGACAGCTTCATCCCAGTTTTGAACCACGATCAATGCCCCGTGTTCTTCCCAGCTTTCACTTGCGATATCCGCACGCGGCAGGGTTTCCAGATGTGTTTCAATGGCATCTTCAACCGCGCGGGCATAATCCCCATCATCTGTAATCAAAATGGATTGCGCGGCCGTGTCGTGCTCGGCTTGTGATAACAAATCAGCCGCCATCCATGCCGGATCGTTTTTATTATCTGCAATAACCAAAATCTCACTGGGTCCGGCAATCATATCAATGCCAACTGTACCAAAGACTTGGCGTTTGGCCGCTGCAACAAAGGCGTTACCCGGACCAACGATAATATCAACCGGCTTGATAGTTTCCGTTCCATAAGCGAGAGCGCCAACAGCCTGTGCACCACCAATGCGGTAAATCTCATCCACACCGGACAAACGGGCCGCCGCCATCACCAACGGGTTAACAATACCGTCCGGTGTCGGTACAACCATAACCAGACGATCTACCCCGGCAACCTTGGCTGGAATGGCATTCATCAAAACCGATGATGGATAAGCCGCCGTGCCACCCGGCACATATAAACCAGCTGCTTGAACCGGTTTCCAACGATATCCGAGACGCACACCGGCTTCATCGGTGTAATCCAGATCTTCGGGTAATTGTTTGGCATGAAAGGCCTTGATCCGATCTGAGGCAACTTTCAATGCGGCCAGCGCATCTTCCGGCACCTTGGCAATTTCCCTGTCCATTTCTTCGGTGCCAATCACCAGCTCACCAACCGAAATATTCATACGGTCAAATTTGTTGGTGTATTCAACGGCGGCGTCATCCCCGCGTTTTTTGACATCAACAAGAATGCCTTCAACGATCTTATTGACATCAGGGGCTTCTTCACGCTTGGCAGACAGAAGAGCGGTGAATTGAGCTTCAAAATCAGCTTGTGTAGTTTCAAGACGAAACGTCATTGACGGCCTCGCGGAATTTTTCAATCAGGGCAGTGATCTCTTCAGATCGGGTTTTCAAGGCTGTCCGGTTGACAGCCAAGCGTGATGTAATCTCGCAAATCTGTTCAACTTCGACCAGTCCATTGGCTTTCAACGTCGATCCGGTTGAAACCAGATCAACAATGCGGGAACACAGCCCCATATTGGGCGCCAGTTCCATTGCACCATTTAGCTTGATACATTCTGCCTGAACACCCCTTTGCGCAAAATATTTGCTGGTGATGTTGGGATATTTGGTGGCGACACGCACATGCGACCAACGGCTGGGATCATCATCGTCAGACAAATCCTTGGGTTCCGCCACGCAAATACGGCAATAACCGATCCCTAAATCCAGCGGTGCATAAATTTCAGGATAATCAAATTCCAGCAGAACATCCCCGCCACAGACACCGATTTGTGCGGCCCCAAATGCCACGAACGTTGCCACATCAAAGCTGCGCACACGTACGATCTCGATATGTGAATGGTTGGTTGCGAATTTGAGGGCACGTGATTTGGAATCAAAAAATGCGGCTTCCGGCTCGATCCCGCATTTTTGTACCAATGGCATCACTTCATCGAGAATACGTCCCTTTGGCAGGGCAATAACCAGTTTTTCTTGTTCAGACATGGCTTTCAATTTCCAAATTATTCGGCAGGAGCGCCTTTTTCACGTTCAATGATCGCACCGCAAGCCGACAGCTTTTGTTCAAGGGCTTCATAACCACGATCCAGATGATAGACCCGGTTCACGGTTGTTTCCCCTTCAGCCGCCAGACCCGCCAGCACCAAAGACATAGACGCTCTTAAATCGGTTGCCATAACCGGCGCACCGGACAGTTTTTTGACACCGCGTACAATGGCAGATCGTCCATGTACATTGATGTCGGCGCCCATCCGGTTCAGTTCAGGCACATGCATAAACCGGTTTTCAAAAATAGATTCAGTGATCATGGATGCCCCGTCAGACACCGCCATCATCACCATAAATTGCGCTTGCATGTCGGTGGGGAAAGCCGGGAAAGGTTCCGTCATTACATCCACACCACGGATTGGCCCATCGCACCAGACACGAACTCCATCTTCGACTTCTTCGAAATGCACACCGCACTTTTTCATAACCTCGGCAACAGATTCAATTAAATCCATGCGGGTGCCAAGCAAGGTTAAGTCGCCGCCTGTCACGGCTGCTGCAACTGCGTAAGATCCGGTTTCAATTCGGTCCGGCAGAACGGAATATTTCGCACCATGCAATTTATCAACACCTTGAACGCGCAAGGTATCGCTTCCAATCCCTTGAATTTGTGCACCCATTGCAACAAGGCAATGGGCAAGATCGGTAATTTCCGGCTCGCGCGCGCAATTGGACAGGACGGTTTCACCCTTTGCCAAGGTTGCCGCCATCAAAAGATTCTCGGTCGCGCCAACAGACACCATCGGGAAAGTAATATGCGCCCCATGCAGGCCTTTCGGCGCATGTGCGACAATGTAACCTTCTTTTAGTTCAATCTCCGCGCCCATTTGTTCCAAGGCACCCAGATGGACATCAACCGGGCGTGTCCCAATGGCACAGCCCCCCGGCAAAGAGACTTTGCCCTTGCCATAACGCGCCAACAAAGGACCAAGAACCAGAACCGAAGCCCGCATCTTACGCACGACTTCGTATGGGGCAACGGTTTTACCCACATCATGGGCAGTCAGTTCAAACACACGACCAACATGACCGCCATTGGGAGCATGTCCGTTCATACCGACTTCGACACCAAGTTCTGCCAACAGGTGCGTCATGGTCGTAATATCGACCAGATGGGGCAGGTTTGACAATGTCAGCGTTTCTTCACTTAATAATGAAGCTGCCATCAGGGGAAGGGCTGCGTTCTTCGCACCGCCAATTTGGATGGACCCTCGCAAACGTTGACCGCCGCGAATGTGAATTCTGTCCATGAGATATCCTTAAAGTTTAGGCAGGGTCACACCGCGTTGACCCATATATTTTCCAGCACGATCTGCATAGGAGGTCTCGCACACTTCATCGGCTTTCAAAAAGATGAATTGGCACGCCCCTTCATTGGCATAAATCTTGGCCGGTAACGGAGTTGTATTTGAAAATTCCAGCGTCACATGACCTTCCCATTCCGGTTCCAGCGGCGTGACGTTGACGATAATGCCGCAACGGGCATACGTGGATTTGCCAAGGCAAATAACCAGAGTATCACGCGGGATGCGGAAATATTCCACCGTATGGCCCAGTGCGAAACTGTTTGGCGGGATGATAACATAATCCTGATCGCGGGTAACAAAGCAATCATCATCAAAAGATTTGGGATCAACCGTTGCAGAATCAACATTGCTGAAGATTTTAAAATCGCTGGCCACACGCGCATCATAGCCGTATGAGGACAGCCCGTAAGAAATAACGCCATCGCGATTTAACCCGTCCACAAACGGTTCAATCATACCGTCTTTGAGCGCACGTTCACGTATCCACTTGTCGGGCAGTACAGCCATGGCAGGAATTCTCCCAAAAAATAACGAAAAAATACTGCCTGTTCTTATAGGAAAGAGACGGGAGTCTCAAGCGCATAAATAAAAGAATCCCCTCTCAAGGGGAATAGACCGATTTGACGGCAAAAAACAGCCCGATTACAGGATGATTTTTAACTCTCATCCATTTTTGTTTGCTCGACTTGCGTTCGCGCCCGGCTTTGACTTTTTCGACGACGCAGATTCGCACGCAAAGCCTCGGCAAGACGTTCCTGTTTCTTCTGTTTTTCGTCCTGTTTCGGGGGCGTTATATTTCGATTATCTTCACTCATAAGCGAATTGGTGCCTTATCCATAGGGAGAGGTCAAGCAAAAGTACATTTTTGTTAAAAAAGAACTTGAATGGAACGAACGCCTATGCGATAAGCCCGCCCACGCAATAGCGTATATTGCTGATGTAGCTCAGTGGTAGAGCACTCCCTTGGTAAGGGAGAGGTCGGTAGTTCAATCCTACTCATCAGCACCATGTTAAACCCTTGGGAAACCAAGGGTTTTTCTTTTTATCAGTTGATGGCCTACGTATTCACCTGAGGTCTTCTTACTCACATTTGCGTTAGTCGGGCAATCAGAAACGCAATATTTTTGCGACGTCGTTCACCCACATATTGTTGAAGGCGTTTTCTTTCGTCTTCCGTCATATCCATACATTCTGTAAAGAGTGCCCACAAAAAGGCTTTCGCCTGTTGCTCGGTAAATTGAAGGGTACCGGCACCATCTTCCGGGTTATGGGCAGAGCCTTCCATCACATTGATAAACCAGTTCATACGTTGATCGAAATGTTCAAACGCTTGTGCAATTGCGCCTAATGTCTCCAAACGGCAACGCACGACTTCAGGGTGGTCATAGAAACTGTCCCAGGAAAAATTACTGCCATGATCACGAATTTCGTTGCGCATTAATTCGGACATATAATCATGGTTTTTTTCGTACACTTCCCGCCCTATGATCGAGGACAGCATATGAAAATAATTCGCCAGTTGTCTTTCCGAAAAACGCCGATGCCTTTTATCAAACAAACTTTCCAACGGTTGAACCATAACCCGACCATAGGCATTGGTTCTGGGCGGTACCAACAGGTCCAGTTTAGACTTACTCATGCAGCGTTCGTGCACAGAATGACAAAAAGCCTCGACCTGTGAATTTTCAACCGTCAGTGCCTGTTCAATCTCATCGAGATCATCGAGTGTTATCTCACCTGTTGCCAATCTCTCTTTTACAGCTGAAACAACAATATGGACGGTCATGTCGAACGTGTTTTTGCAGGGAAGCTTTTCCATATTACCCTTTCCCGGCAAAAAGTTCGATATCACTGGAACTGACAACCCCGATATATTCCCCTTTATCGCTGAGAATGGCGACATGACGGATATGTTGTTCCGCCATATGGCTTGCAACAGCCTTTAATTTATCACCGCGTTTACAGGTAACGACACTATGACGCACCATCATATGAATTGGTTTTTCAAAGGCAGCCAACGCATTCATCGCAATATGGCGGATAATATCGCGTTCAGATATCAAACCGATGATCTGATCTTCCGCATCATGCAAGAAAACGACACCAACCTGATGATCAGCCATATAATCAATGAGTTGAAGCAACGTTGCCGTCATCGGGATTTTCAGAAGACCGTCATGGTCAGGGTTTTCTGATTGCTTGAAATTAATCACATCCTCGACGGTTGCGTAGTTCTCAAAAAAAAGCATTCCACTATCCTGTCGACTTTTATAAACGATCTGCTTTTCTAGTGATGCAGTATCGACGCCATACAGATAGTTGGCTATTAGGTGTTAAAAATCAACTATACACCCGTATAAGTACACGTATCTTTTTGATATAAGTTCTTAATTCTGGAATTTGAGCAAGCGTTTTTCGACCCGCATCCAGACCTGAATAAAGATGAATGTCATCAGCAGATAAATCACACCTGCCGTAAAATACATTTCAATCGCCAGATAATTACGCGCAATGATCGTACGCGTCACACCGGTCAGATCAAACAGGGTAATGGTGTAAGCCAACGCCGAGCTTTTCAGCATCAGGATGATTTCGTTACCATAGGCAGGCAAGGCCATGCGGATCGCACGTGGCAAAACGACACGGCGATAAAGTGTGTGTTTCTGCATGCCGATTGCAATCCCGGCTTCCACTTCGCCATGTGGAACGGCTTGAATAGCCCCACGGAAAATCTCGGCGGTATAAGCGCCGGTATTCAAGGCAAATACAATCAACGCACACCAGTATGCCTCTTTAAAAACAGGCCAAAATATGCTTTCGCGAACCGCATCAAATTGCGCAGCCCCATAATAAAATAAAAACAGTTGCACCAACAAAGGTGTGCCTCGAAAAAAGAACGTATAGATCAGCGGTATATTGCTCACCCACCAATTTTGCGAGGCTCTCATCAAAGCAACCGGAATGGCAATTACAAACCCGATAATGCAAGAAATAAACACCAATTCCAGCGTTAGGACGGCACCATCCAGCAATTTGGGCAGGGCAACAAAAATTTCTTCCCAATTCATGCCGATGCCCTCTTCACACCGCGATTAGCCCAGCGTTCCGCATAAATTTGTCCGACCAAAACGACTGTCGTAATCCCCAGATAGATAAGCGCAGCGATAAAATAAAAGGTAAAGGGTTCTTTGGTATTTTGAATCGCGGCCTGTGAGGTTCGCATCAGTTCGGGTAAAGCAATAAGAGATACCAGAGAGGTATCTTTCAACAACACCTGAAATAAGTTGCCCAACCCCGGTATTGCCAAGCGCATGGCTTGAGGTAAGGTAATACGCCAATAAATTTGGCGGGAATGCATACCGCACGCCACCGCAGCTTCAATCTGTCCCACAGGAACAGACTGGATAGCACCGCGAAAAACTTCCGTCGCATAGGCCCCAAATGATAACCCCAAGGCACACACACCAGCGACAAAAACGTTAATCTCGATGTAGTCGTTGTATCCAACACTTTCGGCGATACGATTGACGATATCTTCCCCGCCAAAATAGACGATCAACACCACAAGGATTTCCGGGATACCGCGCACAACTGTGGTGTAGCTTTGTCCCACACCGCGCAAAACAGCATAAGGTGACAGCTTGGCCGCCGCCCCCATCAATCCGAAGACAAGGCCAACAATCAAACCACCAAAGGCCACCTGAACCGTCATCCAGGCACCCAGCGCGATTTGCGGACCAAATCCTTGCAGGTCAATCATGTTTCGTCTTTCTTGAAAAACGATCGCCCCTAACCGGTGGTAAAGGGGCGATCATTCAGGTCTTAGTAGATAGAGAACGGGAAATATTTCTCGTTGATCTTTGCATATGTGCCATTGGCAACAATTGCCTTGATCGCCGCATTGAATTTTTCGCGCAGCTCATCATCTTTTTTGCGAACAGCAATACCGATTTTATCATTTACGTCGATCGCATCGCCAATAAATTCAAAACCTTGGCCTTGCTCACTCCGTAACCAGTCATAAGCTGGCAGTTTATCGGAAACCAACAGGTCGATGCGGCCAGAAGCGAGGTCGAGATATGCATTTTCCTGCGTATCATACAATTTCGCATCAACGTCTTTCAACTCATCTGTCACGTAGTTTGCTGCAATGGTTGCACGTTGTGCGCCAACTGCTTTGCCTGCCAGATTTGCCGGATCAACGCTGGACCCTTTTTTCGCCACCAAAGTCAGATTGTTTGAATAGTAAGGTTCTGTAAAATCAACGGCTTTTTTGCGTTCTTCGGTAATGGACATAGAAGCCACAACCGCGTCATACTTTTTCTTTTTCAAACCGATCAAGATGGAATCCCAATCCAGCGGTGCGATAATTTCGCATTCCGCTTTCATTTCTGCGCAAAGGGCATTGGCGATATCAACATCAAAACCAAATGCTTTGCCGTCTTTATCAATCCCGTTAAACGGAGGGTAAGCACCTTCCGTCCCGATGCGGATTTTATCACCCGCATGTGCCATAGAAACGCTTAGGCCCAGAACAGCAGCCAGTGCAAATGCAATTTTCTTCATTGAAAACATCTCCCGTGATGTATTTGATTAAACCCCTAACCAGCCGGATTTTGTTTATAATTCCGTACTGATAAACTGTTTCATGCGTTCGGATTTCGGATTTTCAAAAACCTCTTTAGGCGGCCCGAACTCTTCCACCTGCCCTTGGTGCAGATACATCACGTGGCTGGACACCTCGCGGGCAAAGCCCATCTCATGTGTCACCACCAACATGGTTCGCCCCTCTTCGGCGAGTATCTGCATCACTTTCAAAACTTCACCGACCAGTTCCGGATCAAGTGCCGAGGTCGGTTCATCAAACAACAATAACTCTGGCTCCATCGCTAAGGCACGCGCAATGGCTGCGCGTTGTTGCTGACCGCCGGAAAGCTGCGACGGATAATGTCCGCGACGATCATAAAGTCCAACCTTATTGAGCAATTCCGCCGCTTTTTCGGTCGCTTCTTTTTTTGAAACGCCCTTTACCTGCGTTGGCCCTTCGATGATATTTTCCATCAAATCCATATGTGCCCACAAATTGAACCCCTGAAACACAAATCCTATTTCAGAACGCAGACGTGTGATCTGTTTTTTATCGGCTGCGCCTAATTGACCATCTTTCTCACGGTGCAATTTCATTTCTTCACCGGCAACGCGAATGCTGCCTTTTGTCGGGCGTTCCAGCAAGTTCAAGCAACGCAAGAACGTACTTTTACCGGATCCACTGGAACCGATAATGGAAATCACATCGCCATAATGTGCCGTCAGGGAAATTCCCTTCAACACTTCAAGGTCGCCGAAATATTTATGGATGTCGTTGACCTCAAGGGCCGGATAATCTTTGGTCATGAATTCTTTTTGGTTCAAATGATTTGTTCGCAACAATGTTTCGAGTTAACCAAGAAGTCAAGAAACTGTCATACATTTACGACAATCAGGTAAAAACTCCGCCAATTCCAGAAGGATAGAACCGAAAATAAAGTTCCCTTTGAAATGAAATTACCCGGAGAAATTAAATTTTCCTAATCCACCATAAGATTCGCTTACATCATTTTCTCCCTCTGGGTGTTGAATTGACATGAAGATATCGCATCTTCTTTTTCTAACTTCCTCACGACAAAAGACACCGAAAAGATTGATCGCTTACCGAACATTATGTATCGTTCTGTCAAATCAAATCATGAAAGGTCCAAGAAATGACATTTAATGCCCTGTTGCTTGATCAGGATATGACACTCGCGGTCAAGGAAGTTTCCGACAATGACCTGCCTGCCGGAGAGGTTCTGGTTAAGGTTGATTATTCCACACTCAACTTCAAAGACGGGCTGATTATGAATGGTCTGGTCAAGCTGGTAAAAGAATACCCCCATGTCCCCGGCATTGATTTTGCCGGTACGGTCGAAGCCTCCGAAGATAATCGTTACAAACCCGGTGACCGCGTGGTGTTAAACGGCTGGCGCGTCGGGGAAATCCATTGGGGTGGCTATGCTCAAAAAGCCCGCGTGAAAGCTGATTGGCTGGTTCCCCTGCCCGATGCAATTTCCACCAAGCGCGCAATGGCAATTGGAACGGCAGGCTATACCGCCATGTTATCCATTATGGCGTTAGAAGACCACGGTATGAAACCCGATCAGGATGGCGAGGTTTTGGTCACTGGTGCATCCGGCGGTGTGGGATCCATTGCGTGCGCTATCCTTGCCAATTTGGGCTATAAAGTTGCCGGTTCCACTGGGTCTGAAAGCTCCCACGCATATCTGAAAAGTCTGGGCGTCAGCACTATTGTTCCACGCACTGAACTGGAAGAAGGACCACGCGGTCCCTTGGGTGGTGAACGCTGGATCGGGGCCATTGACAATGTGGGCGGTTCCACCCTGCATCATGTTTTAGCAACCTTAAAATATTGGAGCTGCTGCGCGTCTGTTGGTCTTGCGGCGTCGAACGAATTGCACACCACGGTTTTACCTTTCCTGATGCGCGGCATTACCCTGCAAGGGATCGACAGTGCCACCTGCCCATTTGAACGGCGCGTCACCGCATGGGAACGCCTGACCAACGAACTCCCTATGGATAAATTGGATGCCATGACAAGCGAAATTACCCTGTCAGAATTGCCGGAAGTAGGCAAAAAAATCCTCAAAGGTCAAACACAGGGACGTATTGTGGTTGACGTGAATTCGTAAACCTTTTGTTAACTTTTTGAATTTTAAGGGGTTGTTAATTTTTTAACAGCCCCTTTTCTTTTTGGCATCCTCTTTGCAATATTATTTTAACAGAGGTCGAAAAAAACGACCCGATCAAAAAAGAGGATCGAAAATGTTACAAAGGCTGAAATTAGGATGGATCATAAGCGGACTTCTGAGTCTGAGTGCCTGTGGGTACGTCGATAAGTACGAAGAAGCCGTCTATGAAGACGAACCGCGCTATTGTTATCGACAGCTTGGTTCTATCCAATGTTTCAGCGAACCTGTTCACCGGGACGCGGCCCGACTGGTTAATTACTATGGCCCTCATCCCAGCCGATACGATACGCCCTCACCTCCCGATCGGTTGGAACCTGTCGCACCGCCCCCGGTGGCCTTTTATGTACGTGATGAAGAACCTATCCCCGACGATTCAACCGTACATCCGGCCACAGATCAATAACCTCTATTGATCATCTCCATCATACCCACACGCCCCCACCTGTTTTCGGTGGGGGTCTTTTTCAGACCCTATAGGCTTGTGCATTTGTTGTGCTCGGCTTACGTCTTATTATCACAGATCAAAAGACGAGGCATAAAATGGCTGTTACGGAAATTCCGGTTACCCCTGATTTAACCGCCAACCTCTTGAAACGTGTTACCTTCGTCGATTGTTACGAAGCCACACCGGTTCACAAACAGGACTTAACCGAAATTTATTGGGCGATCTTTGCTCATAGTCCCGGTTGGGTCACTTGGTTGATGAATACGCGCAATCGCATTGTTGGCGTCTTTGGTCTTAAAGCCGCAAACCCGGACAAGGCCAAACGTACCCACTCCCTGCCCCCAAAAGACAAAATCGAGGTCGGCCAACGGCTGGGAATGTTTACCTTATTGCATCACAGTGAAAATCAACTGGTTACCGGTGAAAACGATAGTCATCTGGATTTTCGAATTTCCCTGACATGGGCAGGACCACAAACAATCCGCTTAACCACAGTGGTCAATACCCATAACGCCTTGGGTAAAACCTACATGGCAATCATCAAACCCTTTCATAAGCTGATTGCACGCACCATGATCGACAGAGCCTTGAAAACCGGTCGTCTATAAAGCTGGTTTTAAGACAGGGGCGACATCTTCTCCCACCTGTTCCAACGTTTCCATCGCTTGGGCGGCTTCTTGCTGTTTTGCCCACATGGCGGCATAAGCCCCACCTTGATCCAGTAATTTTACATGATTACCGCGTTCAACGATCTCGCCCTGCTCCAGAACCAGAATTTCATCGGCATCCACCACTGTTGATAAACGGTGTGCAATCACCAAAGTCGTCAACCCACTGGAAACATCGCGCAAAGACACTTGAATTTCTTTTTCTGTATGCGTGTCCAATGCCGATGTTGCCTCATCAAACAATAAAATGCGCGGGCGTTTCAGGATTGTGCGCGCAATCGCAACACGTTGTTTTTCCCCGCCGGACAGCTTGAGGCCGCGCTCACCCACCATTGTGTTATACCCATCAGGTAGCCCCATAATAAAATCATGGATACTGGCCAGCTTGGCCGCCTCTTCCACATCCCCCGGTGTCGCACCGGGACGACCATATGCAATGTTATAGAAGACCGTATCATTAAACAAAACCGTGTCCTGCGGTACAATACCGATCGCCCCACGCAAGGCGGCTTGTTTAATCTGGCGCACATCGACACCATCAATTTTCACAGCACCATCTGAAACGTCGTAAAACCGGAATAACAAGCGTGACAAGGTCGATTTCCCCGCCCCACTGGACCCGACAATCGCTGTTGTTTTGCCCGCTGGCACATGGAAATCGACATTTTTCAAAATGGGCCGGCGCGGATCATATGAAAACGAAACCTGTTCAAAGCGCACATCCCCACCGCCTTCAGGTAGGTCACAGGCATCCTCATCGTCTGCAATCTCCGCCTCTTTATCCAACAGGGAAAACATATGTTCCATATCCGTCAGCGATTGCTTGATCTCGCGGTAGACAAACCCCAAAAAGTTCAACGGCATATAAAGCTGGATCAGATAACTATTCACCAAGACAAAATCGCCAATGGTCATGGTGCCATCTTGCACCCCATAACCCGCCATAATCATCACCGCCGTCAACCCCAACGAGATTATGACACCTTGCCCGATATTCAGCAGGCTTAAGGTGACTTTGGATTTAATGGAGGCTTCTTCAAATCGACGTAACGCACTGTCATAACGACGCGCTTCATGTTCTTCGTTAGTGAAATATTTGACGGTTTCAAAATTGAGCAAACTATCAATTGCTTTGGTATTGGCCTCGTTATCGCTTTTATTCATGGTTCTGCGATATTTGATCCGCCATTCCGTTACGATCAAGGTCCAGGCAATATACCCAGCAATGGTCGCAAACGTTACCAGCGCAAACGTCCAGTCATACATGACCCACAAAATGCCGCAAACCAACACAATTTCCAGCAAAGTCGGCAAGATATTGAACAGCATGAAGTTCAACAGAAATTCAATACCCTTGGTACCGCGCTCAATAGAGCGGCTTAGTCCCCCGGTCTGGCGTTGCACATGAAATCGCAAAGACAGTTTATGCAGATGTTGAAAGGTCTTGAGCGCAACATCACGAATGGCACGTTGCCCCACACGAGCAAACACCGCATCACGGAGTTCCCCGAAAGCCTGAGAAAGCACACGGGCCACACCATAACCAACCAATAACATAATCGGCACCGCAAGCAGTTGGGCGGTACTGTCCATGCTCAACGCATCAACCGCTTTTTTATAAAAGATCGGAACCGAGACGTTTAACCCTTTTGCCGCTGCCAAAAACAACAAGGCAATTACGACCCGAATACGCAAGTCTCGCGCATTTTGGGGCCAAAGATAAGGCAAAAGCGTTTTTAACGTTTTCCAGTCGTTTCGTGGACCGGTCCGTTGCGGGGCATCATTGGAAAGGTGGCGCATGCACTGTCATTTTTCTTTTTAATTGAAAGGAATTAAAAACAGTATGCCCCAAGATCGTCCTATCGGACAGTGACTTAATTCACTTTTCAGTTGTGCGGACTTCCAATTCCTGTTCAATCGCCGTGATTTGCATGGAAATATTACATTCCAATTCAGACGTTACATCCAGATCACGACATTCAAAAACGTTTTCTTTTGGATTTTGTTCTTTCCAATCGGCAACGACATGATCGCGCAGACGCAACAAGTCACAGATTTGCGGATAAAACAACTGAACCATTGCTCCGATCCAGCGATTTGCAGGCCATGATGGACTGGCATGATCAATTTCAAAATGATCCAGCATACGGATCACATCCTCACACTCATACCAGTATTCCGCCGTCACCCAACGGTTTGTGGTAAACAAGGCTTTTGGGTGCCCGAACTCATCCATCGAAATCGCGATTAAATGGCTAAGCGCATCATTTTTGGCCTTCGGTTCTTCAAAATCTTCGACCAAAGCCGGTTTGATCCCCTGCGGCATACCTTTTGGGCGCAAGAACAAATGGAAATGACCATGCTCGCCGTCACGGTGTGCATGATAATAATACTGCCCATGTGTTTCATGGTCATAAACATCACCGTCCGGGTAGTGGTTCATCTGATAAAATGTCCCACATCCACGTAGAACATCAGCAACAATATTTTCACCAACTTTGCTTAAGACACGTTGGCAATTTTCAACTTCACGACCTGCGGCCAACATTTTGTTCAGACGTTCAGTTGTGACCTGTGACCAATCCATCATAACACGTTCCTATTTCAAGTTCCCCAGATAACCAGACACAGAACTTAACCCCTTTTCCAGATAAGTACTTATCACAAGCACTCAAGTTTTAATCACATTTTATTGATGGCGCGTGAGTGCATTGTTTAGAGATATTCCAGTCTCCTGCCTTCATACTTGGAACACTTGAAAAGTACTTCATCAAACAAAGTCTTCGGGAGGCATTATGACATTTCGGACCACACTCAGAACCACATCTTTTACACCTTTGGCCTTGGGGCTTGGCCTTGGTATCGGAATCGTAAGTTCCCTTCCGCTTACACCAGCTCTCGCCAATCCTTGTGCCGCAAAAGCCTGTACCCAAAATCCCTGTTGCGCCCAAAACCCGTGTGCAGCCAACCCATGTGCAGCAAAAAATCCATGCGCGGCTAACCCCTGCGCAGCCAACCCATGTGCGGCAAAAAATCCATGCGCAGCCAACCCATGCGCAGCCACACAACCCGCAGAACTTAGTGATGAGCAAGCCACGCGCGAATGGGATCGGCTGGTTCCCGCCATGCAGACAACATATGCAAAATCCGGCCTTCCTGCTGCGGCCCAGTTTTTTAACTGGATCAACGTTACAAAAAGTCCCTATCAGTCCAGTACGCATGGGGATCGCTATCTCGTTAACATCGTCAATGAAAAAGCCAAAGATTATCAAAAATGGGAAGCGGCTGGCATTCTGCCAGCAGGTGCGATCATTGCAAAACCGACAATCATCGGCAAAGCAAATGGCAAGGCCGATATCGGTCCCCTTTTCCTGATGGAAAAAATGCCCTCGGGATGGAACCCGCAATCATTGGACTGGAAATATTCCATGATCATGGCCGATGGCAGTTTATGGGGGGAAACAAAAGGACGTAATTCAGCAGGTATGAACTTCTGTTTTGAATGTCATAACGCAATGGGTTCAGAAACAGATGGGCTTCTTTTCCTCCCGGAAGAATACCGCCGTTAACCTTCAATCAACGGCCACTTGGGCGAAGGCGTTCCCCTGACGCCTTCGCTCTTTTTTTATGAAAAACAACCTGCTAAAGTCCTCAAACCAAAAACAATAAATAAAGGCGCATCCGCGTGTTTAAATGGATTAAAACGGCAAAGAAAATCTTTTCAGGTATCGGTGAAGACCGTGCACTTGTACGGATCAAAGACGATGGTTTCATGTCTGATGATATTGCTGTCAGTATCGAAGATATTATCAGCGAAGAAGACCATGAAGATATTGGCAAGCTGCACGTCCTTAGTATGACCGAATTTCATCAAGCCCTCGGTGACACATGGGATAAACGCGAAGCCAAAATTTTCCGGCTGACAGAAAGTGTTATGCGCGACCGTGTAGGTCAAGGCAATCGCTGGGAACATCAAAGTCAGGAAATCTACATTATGTTGTTTCCTACCTTGTCTGAGATAGAAGCCGATGCCCGCGCCTATGACATTGCCGAAGAAGTCGGGCGTAAAATTATCGGGGACCGTTTTGATGGGGAACGCCGCCCCCTTGTCCGCGTGGCTGGCGTTGACCCAAAAGACGCCCTCAATAAAGACGGCAGCCTGAATATCGAGTTCCTTGAAAAAGCAGGTCGTGCAGGTGAAGCTGCCGGGAACGCCAAAGCAAAGGGAGCAAACGACAACGCACAAGAAAAAACGCCCCCTAAAACAGGGATCGATCAACAACAACAAACGCACGACCCAAAAGATAACAAAACCGACTGGAAAGAACACCATTTGGCCCACGGAGAGAACAATCCGCATTGGCAAGAAGGGCAAAAGAAGCCCCCCTCCATGAGTGAAGCGGAATGGGTTCAATTGCAACGGGACCGTAAGGAAACAAGCAAAGACGAACCACAATGGGTGGTGATGACGAAGGAAAAAGAAGAAAAAAGCACAAATCCGCCGCCACGCCCCAAAGACAAACCAACATACGCTGTTGAATATGCCCCGTGCTGGGAAAGGGACAGTCAAAGCCTGCGATTATATCGTGCGCGTTTTTGCTATACCTCACCAACAGGGCAAAAACTGGAAGGCTCAAAAGCCTATGGCAAAGCCAACGATCAACAAAAATTAAAAACAGACCTCTGGATCTTGCAACAAACCGCCAAAGCCTTGTTTTCCTTTAATACACAAAACATTATCACGCCTGTTTTCATCCCCATGCACAGTCCTTCTTTGCGTGGAGAGAACCTTCAGACTGTTCTGGAAACGCTTGCAAAATTCACACCTTCCCTGCGGGAACGATTTCTTATCGTCGAAATATTGGACGATGGTCACTGGACCACTGACGATCTGCAACACACTTGCACGTCCTTAGACAACGTGGTTAGCGGAACGGCTTTAACCTTGAATGCTGAAAATAAATTCGCAACCCAATTATGTAACGGATTAAATTGGGTCGGAATTGATTTTTCAATACTCAATTCAAAAAACGGTATTTCATTGCCTCAACTGGAAAAACGATTGACCGAAATCATCGCCCTTCCCGCCAACCCTTATGCGCTTGGCTTGCGCCGACGTGATCAGGTCAATGACATGCTGGAAATCGGTATGGAAGTGATCAACGGAGTTGCCCTTGTACGCAATACGCCAAAACTACGCCCACCTTTCAACTTACCGATTGAAAGACTGCAAAAATCCGTCTGATAAAACCAAAAATTTTACATAGTACTTATCGGGACACACGTTTAATATACAACCAGCTTATTTAATTTGGGGTACATCACATGGATCTGAAAGACCATATTCGCGGCATTCCGGACTTTCCAAAACCGGGTATTCTTTTTTACGACATTTCAACCTTGTTGGCCGAACCGGATGCATGGCAGGTTGCAATGGGACGCATGGCCAAAATCGTCAGCCGTCATCAACCTGATATTCTTGCAGGTCTGGACGCGCGCGGTTTTCTCGTCGCAGCCCCTCTGGCCTTAAAACTGGGCCTTGGTTTTACAATGGTGCGCAAAAAAGGCAAGCTGCCGGGAAAAACAATTGAATATAGCTATGACCTTGAATACGGATCCAACACGGTCGAGATTCAGGCTGATGCCGTTAAACCGGGGCAGCGCGTTGTTATTTTGGATGATTTGCTGGCAACCGGGGGCACGCTGGAGGCTGCCATAAAATTATTTGAACAAGTTGACGCAAACGTGGTCGGCACCGCCTGTATGATCGAGCTGACCTTCCTGAACGGACGGGAAAAACTCGGGGATATTCCCTTTGATACATTGGTTTCTTACGACGACTAAAGACGTATTATTCTACACTGATAATCAGAGATACTTCGCTTAAAAGCACATTGGGCAAGCTGCGATAAAGCTTTGTAAGTTGTCGTTCATTGGCAACCGATAAAGGTTTAAAGGCAGCTTGACCCAAGGTGGTTGTTAAATCCTTTGCCACATCGCGGTCCGTTGCAAAACATTTGACCGCTTCCACGCCGCTGGGCGGCGTAAATTCAAAGGCAAATGGCATGGATGCCGAGGGGATATTTTGCGTAAATCCTCCATTTAAAAAGCCGCTTTTCACAAACCGGTTGGGGAAAATACGGAAAATCATCCCGTCGGCCTGCAAATAATAACAACCGATATAGGCATCAACAGTAGTGCGCACAGAAAGCACCATTTTTTGCCCGACTTTGTAAGACGGGTCCTTCCCTTTGTTGCTGCTGAGATAAAGGTCAATCGGCCCCAATGGGTTTGTTTCTTCCTGTGCAATCGGGGAAGGTGGCGGCAAAAGGTCAAGTTCGGGCGGGATTTCACTTTTGACAATGCGGCCACGCCAGACGTGCGCGGCCCCTTTTTCATTTTCCAAACTCAGACGTATTTCTACATACTTTTCAAATGGCCAATAGGTTCCCTTTAAAATAAAACTCCCCTGCCCGTGCTGCGATAGCGTGGTATGTTCCACGCTGTTTGCACTTAATTGCAATCCTCGAAATTGTTCTTCTTCAATGACAAAATCGCTGATTTCAATACTGTTGATATTGCGTGGACCACTAGCGGCATACCGGCGCAAACTGTCCACCAGTACCCCGGTGAAATAACGCCCAAACCCAGTATGAATGCCACTGGTTTGATAGCGGATCCCCTGAACCATAATGTTATGGACAAAATTGACATCGCGCAGCAAAGTGCCGGCTGCTTTTTGCGCTGCCCCATTCACAGACAACCCGCCGTGTGCTTTGCTTAGCGTATCATTCTTACGGGCAAACGTTTGTTGACTACTGGATACAATGCGTCCGGTTTCCGTTTCCACCATTTTATAGGCCAGCAGAATTTTATCCCCCTTTAAAGTTATCGTTCCCACGGCTAAAAGATCAGAACGCGCGCGTGCGATTAGATCACCCAAAGGGTTTTGGCTTTCGCTACGCATTCCCATTTCATTAATATCCTGAACCAGCGCCCCCAATTCCTTGCGGGCAACAACAGCGTAACGCCCATTGGCCTCGCGGACTAAGGCCTGCGTAAATCCGTTTACGTAAACCTGGGCTTCTTCCAGCGAAATCGGTAGTTCATCCGCCTGAAAAGGATGTATGGCAATTTTAGGCGTCTCACGATCCAGTAAGTTGAGAAAACGCTCACTCCAATGCGGTTGCCCTAAAAGGGCACGCGCCATCGTTTTAAATTTTTTAGAGGTGGAAACCGTTTTCTTTTTATCTGTTTTCGTATCAGGATCTTTTTTGCGCCACGGCTTATCCGCATGATATTCAGACATGGATTGTTCATCCGGTTGAACAATGTCTTCTTCAGCATGCAAGGTGGATACGCCTGCGAACATAAACAGTCCTGTAACGAACAACACCATCCATAAAACAACTCTATTCACCGCAGGCCTCAACACTCTAAAAAGAATTTAAATGGCAATATACACGTTTTAGGAATGTTTTTATAAAAAAGAAAGCCGTAGCATTTTCTTAGTTGATAATATTCATCGTGTCTTCACGAATATATTTTCGAAGAATGGCGTCATATTCGCCAGATGTTTTCATCACATCCAGGGCAAGATCAAAATCATCCCGCACTTGTCGGTCCCGAAAACCGACACGATAATGGGTTGGCGGAAACAAGGAATGGAACTGAACCGCAATTCGTTCATCGCTTTCCTCTTCCACTTTTTGTTTAAAATGCAGGAAAATACGAAAATCGGAAATCACTATATCTGTGCGCCCCTTTGCCAGCATTTTAACTTGCAAAGCCTGATTGGCGACCTCGTAATATTCCCGGTTTTCAGCTATGGCGGATTTAAAATCTGCCCCTAACAACTTCGATGCATTTTGAAATGCCGTGACACGATAATAACCAAGATCATTTAAGTTTTTTAACCTGATGTCCGGCCTGACCAACGTAATCGCGTAATTTTGGTAAGAAATAATCGCTTTGGAGAAAAAACCGTCCACCTTCATATGGGCACGCATGGTCATCCCGGCATCCAATGCTCCGCCATTCAGTTCATGCGGAATGCGTTTTAATGGCATATAGCGGATTTTCATATTATAGCCCGCAATTTCCAACCCACGTCGCACGATATCCAGCTCCGCACCGGCATTTTCGTCCTGAATAATATAGGGTGGTTTGGACAATCCCACACCAACCAATATATCCCTATCTGCAGCAAAGGTGGGGACAGACCAAACCAACAGTCCTATAAAAAACAAGACTGGAAGTCTGAATTTGGAAATCTTTCTCTGTGCTACTTTCGTTTCCACGTTGTCCCTTGCGCGCTGTCTTCAAGAACGATACCGAGGCCGTCGAGTTCATCACGGATACGGTCTGCCTCTGCAAAATCCTTGTTTGCTTTGGCTTGTTTTCGTTCTTCAATCATACGCTCAATTGAACTTTCATCAACCCCGGAGTTCTCCTTATCCTCACCTTTCAACCATAACTCAACGTTCTGTTGCAGAATTCCCAACAATTGTGCAGCGGCTAAAAGTTGCCCTTTCGTCTGCGGGTTGGGGGCCTTGTTGAAGTTCCCCAAAAGTTCATGCAGTTGTGAGATGGCCAAAGGTGTGTTCAAATCGTCTTCCAGTGCCGCAATAAAAGACTGTGGCGCCGCCTCATCGGATGCCACCACATCGCTATGCTGACGAAGGGCTGTATAAAAACGATCCAGTGTCGATTTTGCTTCACGCACGCCGTCTTTGGTAAAATCGAATGGAGAGCGATACTGGGCCGACAGCATATAAAAACGCAACGCTTCACCCGGAACTTCTTCCAGTAATTCATGGACTGTGAAGAAATTGCCCAACGATTTGGACATTTTTTCACCTTCAACCATCAAATGACCATTATGCATCCAATATTTGGCATAACGTTCGGTTTTGTTTGCGCAGCAGCTTTGAGCGATTTCATTTTCATGGTGAGGGAAAATCAAATCGTGACCACCACCATGAATATCAAACGTATTGCCAAGATACTTACGGCTCATGGCAGAACATTCGATATGCCAGCCGGGACGCCCACGCCCCCACGGGCTTTCCCAGCCGGGGACATCTTCTTCGCTGGGTTTCCAAAGGACAAAATCGGCGGGGTCTTTTTTGTAAGACGCCACTTCCACACGGGCACCAGCAATCATATCGTCCATATTACGCCCGGATAAGGCACCATATTCTGGCATACTCGGTACATGAAACAGGACATGACCATCAGCGGCATAGGCATTGCCGTTGGCAATCAAGGTTTCAATCATGTCGATCATTTCAGCGATATGTTCCGTTGCGCGCGGTTCAATATCGGGATTACCAGCGTTTAACGCCGCCATATCCTCGTGAAACGCTTTGGCTGTGCGTTCTGTAATCGTGCGGATATCTTCGCCGGTTTCCTTGGCTTTCGCGTTGATCTTGTCGTCCACATCGGTGATGTTGCGCACATACGTCACGTCTTTATAAAGGGTCTTGAGCAAACGGTACAAAACGTCAAAAACAATAACCGGACGTGCATTGCCGATATGGGCAAAATCATAAACCGTCGGTCCACAGACATACATGCCCACACAATCCGGATTAATCGGTTTGAATTCTTCTTTTTTGCGGGTCAGGGTGTTGTAGATATGCAATGTCATTGTCTTAACCAACGATGTTTAAAAAGAGAAAAGGCCCCTGCATCATACAGGGGCACTTGTAAAAAATAATATTAAGCGACTGTCCCTTGCAGGCGGGCTTCCACTTTTTCTCGGCCCAGCAAGGGTAACAAAACACCTAGTTCTGGCCCATGATCCATACCGGTCAAGGCTTGGCGCAACGGCATAAACAATTGCTTGCCTTTACGTCCGGTTGCTTCTTTAACAGCCGTTGTCCATGTCTGCCATGTGGTTTCATCCCAATCGCCAGCAGGTAACAGGTCTTTGGCTTGAACGGCAAAATCGGCATCTTCAATAATCGGGGTGACTTTGCCATAAACGATATCAGCCCAGTCCTGCGCATCTTTTACACGTGAGAGGTTAGGCCGCACCGCTTCCCAGAAAGATTCGTCCGCACCTTCAAGGTTCAAACGTGCAGATGCTGTCGCCCAATCCATTTCGTGAATCAGCTTGGAATTCAGGCGTTCGAGTTCCTTGAAATCGAACTTGGGTGTACCTCGCCCGAAACTTGCAATATCGAAGCTTGCAACCAGTTCATCCAGACTCTTGACCGCCTCAATATTTTCAGAGGTTCCCAAATGTGCCAGCAAGCTGTTGATCGACATGGCTTCCAGGCCATCTTCCTGCATTTCTGCCAAAGACATGGACCCTTTACGTTTGGATAATTTTTCACCTTCCGTACCGGACAGCAGCGGTAAGTGTGCAAACGCCGGGAACTTGCCGTCATTCAAAACCTTGAACATGGCAATTTGCACAGCCGTGTTAGACACATGGTCTTCACCACGCAAAACATGGGTGACGCCCAAATCAATATCATCAATGGCAGACGGCATCATATAAAGGAACGTCCCGTCCGCACGACGGATAACGGGGTCCGCCAGATTGGCGGCTAGAAATTTCTTTTCGCCCTGCACCAGATCGGTCCATTCAATGTCATCCGCTGGCAATTTAAAACGCCAGTGTGCCTGACGACCTTCGGCTTTCAGCTTTTCTTTATCCGCATCGGACAGATCAAGGGCGGAACGGTCATAGATCGGCGCTTTACCGCGTGAACGCAGGCGTTTACGCATAAATTCCAACTCTTCCGGTGTCTCGTAACAATCATAGACCAGACCATCTGCTTTCAGTTTTTCAAAAACTTCTTCGTAGCGATCCATACGGGCAGACTGATGTTCTTCTTCATCCCAGCTCAGACCAAGCCAATTCATGGCGTCCTTGATGGCCTGTTCATATTCAGGTTTGGAACGTTCCTGATCGGTATCGTCCACACGCAGCAAAAAGGTACCGCCTTCTTTTTTGGCGTAAAGATAGTTAACCAGCGCCATGCGGGCATTACCGATATGCATCATACCGGTGGGTGAAGGTGCGAAGCGTACTTTAAAGGTCATATCAGACTCGTAAAACCGTTGGTAAGGGGATAGCGGCGGTCGCGACCAAATGCACGCGATGTCAACTTAACACCCGGAGGCGCTTGACGGCGTTTATATTCCGCACGATCAAGTAACTTCCAGATCCGGCGCACCACATCTGCATCATGGCCACAGGCCACCACATCTTCAAGGGAATACTCCTTCTCGATCAAACATTCCAGTATATCATCGAGAATTTCGTAAGGCGGAAGACTGTCTTCGTCTTTTTGATCGGGACGAAGTTCAGCCGAAGGTGGTTTGGCAATCACATTATCGGGCATGACACGCCCGTCGGGACCCAAACAACCTTCTGGTTTTTGATCGTTACGCCATTTACACAACGCAAAGACCGTCATTTTATAAACATCTTTCAAGACAGAATAGCCGCCGCACATGTCCCCGTAAATGGTGGCATAGCCGACAGACATTTCTGATTTATTGCCCGTTGTCAGCAACATATGTCCAAATTTATTGGATAGGGCCATCAACAAAAGGCCACGAGCACGCGATTGAATATTTTCTTCGGTAATATCTTTATTTTTGCCACTAAAAACCGGCGCCAACATCGTTTCAAACGCCTGCATTGCTGGCTCAATGGAAACGCTTTCGTATTCAACACCCAGCATTTCTGCGCAACTCTGCGCATCATCGAGACTTTCTTGCGATGTGTAAGGCGAGGGCATCATCACGCAACGCACACGCTTTGCCCCCAACGCATCAACCGCCACAGCGGCCGACAAAGCACTGTCAATCCCGCCGGATAAGCCCAAAACCACACCGGGGAAACCGTTTTTATTCACATAATCGCGTAAACCAAGAACCATTGCCTGATATAAGGCTTCCAAGCCGTGACTGTCATGAGTCATCGGTCCCGTAATTTGATTGTCCTTACTGATTTTGACAATTGCCATTTCTTCACGCCAGTGGCTCATTAAACAAACCCGTTCACCGGCACTATTCATCACGAAAGAGGCACCGTCAAAGACCAGTTCGTCCTGACCACCGACCTGATTGACGTAAACCAGCGGCACATGACAATGTTCAACCCGTTCCGCCGCCAGATCATAACGCAAAAACGGTTTATCCCCTTCAAAAGGGGATCCGTTTAGAACGATCAACATCTCTGCCCCGGCGAGCTTCAAATCCGCAACGACATCGTCATACCACATGTCTTCACAGATCATTACGCCCAGCTTGCGCCCTGCAAAATCGATAACCGCACTTTCTGCACCACTTGAAAACAAGCGCATTTCATCAAAAACACCGTAATTGGGTAAGTGGCGTTTCAGGATAATCTGGCGGATTTCCCCATCAAAAATAAACAAAGCGGCATTATACAATCCCTCCTCAACACGCCACGGTGTTCCCAACAACACACCCGTCGGCTTTCCCCGCGTTGTTTCAACAAACGCCAGCACTGCATTTTCAACTGCATCTTGAAAAGACGGCTTCAGAACCAAATCTTCAGGAGGATAGCCCGTGGTCAACAGCTCCGGGCTCACCAGCAAATCGGCGCATTGTTCCAATGCACGGTCATAATAAGTTGCCAGCAATTCCATATTACTACGGATTGCGCCGACTGTGGGGTTAAGCTGCGCCAAAGCGAGGGAGAATGTATCGGTCATTTACTGAGGGTCTAGAATTTAAATATCCAACTGTGCGCGAAACTATGCTGACTCGCACCGAATGTCAACGTAACTGCGCGATTGAATGATAAAGCTTACAATTTATTACAATGCTCAACTTGCCCCCTCCAATGAGCCAAGATAAATTGTTTGTAAAACTAACATAAATTTAGCCTTCAACAGGACTACTTCTGGCTTCGACGAAAAGGACGTTCTTTGGTATGAAAAACTGGAGCATTACAAAGAAACTGCTCGTTTCTCCTGTGATTTTTACAATCGCCCTGATCTTTTTATCGTGGTTATCCTATTCGGGTATTCAGACGATTCGAACCTCAATGGACAATTTATTCAATGAGAATACGGCAAAAGTCGTTAAAGCTCTTGATTTTCAGGAATCACTGAGCGAAGTCAACGGTGGGCTTTTCCGCATGATCAGTTGGGCCGCGAGCAACATGACGGATGAAGATTCGCAGAAATCCATGCGGGAATCGCTGAAATCATCACTCAATGGCCTGAATCTTGATCTCAAACTCTTGATCAAAAAACACGATTTCCAAGGCGAAGAAAAGAAATCTGTCGATAAAATCGCAGCCCTTTTCGAACAATATATCGTCGCGGCAACCGATGTCATCGACACTTCGGAAGCGGATGCGGCAACAGCCGTCATCTATATGTTTGAAGCAGACGACCTGTTTTCGCAAGTCAATCAGAATGTTGCGTCTCAAGTCGAAAGCTGGCGTGAAAAAGCCGACAGCCAATTTGAAAACGTCAATAAAAGCATTGATAACACCATTCGTGTTGATGCCATCATCGTTGTTGTGGTTCTGGTTTTGGTCTTTGTTGTTGCCATCTTCATTGCAACCAGTATTTCACGCCCGGTGCGCGGCATGACACGTGCGATGCAAACCTTGGCCAAAGGCGATCTCAGCGCAGAAATCCCCGCAGACGAACGCCATGACGAAGTCGGCGAAATGGCAGAAGCCCTAAGCATCTTCAAAGATAATCTGGTTGAAATGGAAAACATGCGCACCAATCAGGAAACGGAGCGTAAACAACAGGAAAAAGCCAACCGTCAACAGATGATGGAATTGGCCGATCACCTGGAAAATTCCGTCTCCAGCATTATTTCCAGCATTGCGGAGAAAACAAGCGATATCCTGTCTGTCGCCAGTCATGGTGGTACAGAAAGTTCCGAAACAGATACCAGTCAATCCATGGAAGTTGCAGAAGCGTCTGAACGCACAACAACTAACGCCGATACAGTTGCAGCCTCTACAACACAACTTTCTGCCGCCATTAGTGAAATCGGTCAACAGGTTACGCAATCAACAGATATTGCCAATCAGGCCGTAACCAAGGCCAGCACTGCCAACGACAAAGTCAACGGCCTTGCAGAAGCCGCACAACGCATTGGCGAAGTTCTGGGTTTGATCACCGATATTGCCGAACAAACCAACCTGCTTGCCCTGAACGCCACCATTGAAGCAGCACGGGCAGGTGAAGCCGGCAAAGGCTTTGCGGTTGTGGCCTCCGAAGTGAAAAACCTTGCCAACCAAACGGCAAGCGCGACAGATGAAATCGCCAGTCAAATCTCTCAAATTCAGGATGCAACCGGCGAAGCCGTCGAGGCGATTGACGACATCAGTCAAACCATCCACCAGATCGACCAAATCGCAGCGGCAATCGCCGCATCCGTCGAAGAACAGGATGCTACAACACGCGATATCGCCAGAAATGTACAAAATGTATCAGATGATGCCCAAGCCGTTGCTGATCGTATCGTTGCCATGACGCGCAGTGCTGCCAAATCACACAATACGGCCATTCAGGTCACATGGGCCGCTGAAGATTTGAAAGGCCCAACGGATCAGTTAAACGAAGAAGTCCGCAACTTCCTTGTGACGATCCGCAGTTAACGCCCCTTTTCATAAAACCCGAGCTTCTTAATGAATGCTCGGGTTTTCCGGGCGATAGACATCCATAATAATTTCTTTGAATAATGCCAGAAGGAAGGGATCGACTTTCCCCTCCAACGTTTCCAATACCTTGATCGCACTTTCACAACTGAATTCCGGCTTATACGGGCGTTTATCCGTCAAGGCGCAGAAGATATCTACAATCGTGGCAAGACGTGCCAATTCATTTAAATCCCGCCCTGTCAGTCCCTTGGGATAGCCGCTTCCATCCAGTTTCTCATGGTGTTGTTCGGCAATCACACGAATACCTTCACTGACATTTTCGGTACGATCCAAAATATCATGGGAATGCAGCACATGTTTTTTTAACTGCTTCATTTCGTCCCGCGACAATGGATCCGGTGAATTTAACAAATCCTGCGACACCGCCAGTTTCCCCACATCCATCAGCATACCTGCGGCCGCAACCGTTAACAATTCGTGACCGCTGATCCCGATGGCATGCGCCATAAGACACATCAAACTCGACACTTTCAAGGAATGAACATAAGTATAATTATGATGATCTTTCACATTGGACACCAAATCCGCAACCTGCCCGTCCAGCACCTCTTCCATCAAGGGGAAACAGCATTCCTTGGTGTTATGAATATTCAATGGATTTCCACGACGAACACGATGGGCGACACCGCGGAAATGTCCCAGTGATGCCTCCAACGCTTCACGCTGACGTGTCGGTAAGCTCCGCCAACTGGCCTCTAACAATCGATCAATTAATTTTCCAGCTTCATCATGTAAAGCCGATTTCATAAACGGACGGCGAAGATAGGAAACAGGACACAACATACGGACTGTCTCATTAAATGTTTCCGTCGGAACCCGGCCCGTAATCAAAAAAGGAATATCACGCAAATGGTCGGTTTCCAGCTTCATACGCATAAAATCACGTGAACCCCGGATAACCAGATCATAATCCATGACAATTAGACCGGGGGTTTTCGCAGCCATAAGCCCGGCCATTGCGGCTGCGGGGGCTGCATAATAGTCCACCTCGAAACTGCGTTCCAAGGCAGAGACAATTTCACTTCTGAATTTTTCGTATTTGCACACGACAAGCGCACGCACCTGACCCGGTCGCCGGGATTGATCCGTAACAGCATATCCTACTTTGGCTTTCATCGCCTGCGGACTGAGCATGACACCACCCTCTTGATCGGTGTCCCTGCCTATCACCCCACTATAACCTTAAGCATATGGGGAATGATTTTAGAATTTCAAGATTAATGGGCTGTCTCTTTGGTTTTGTCCTTCAAAACCAACAGGGCCAGTATCGCATCTTCGATCAGGGCATCACGTTCGGTGATTTCTTCCAGCAAGGCTTCGCGCATTGCCAATGTATAATCAGACCAATTTTCCACATCCTGCAAAAGTGCGCTAAATCCTTCTGCCTCTTCACCTAGACCATCAATCAAGGCAGCGGTGGCAGACGCCATTTTCATATCGTCCTCGCCACCCCAAAAACCTTCGATAAAGCCTGCATCCAGTTCTTCCACACGACGTAAAAGCAGTTCTTTTGCAGCCTCCAGCGTTGCAAGTTTGCCACGCGCACTCAACAACGGATTGCGCGCAACCGCCATTTGTTCAATGCGATGCCACAACCCCATGAATGTTGCAAAAAAGCTTTCACTTTCCGCCTTTGTCACAAACTTGGGAAAATCGTTTTCACCCCAAAAACTGGCAATCACCATCACTGGCAACAAATCCTTATTGGGACTGGCTAAAGCCCCCAGCACACGCATCCGTACCACATGAAACGGCACCTGACTGTTGTACTGTTCAAGAAACTTGGCAACACCTGCATCGCCAATATATTTTCCAGGCTTCTTCGTCGCCATGACCGCACATCTCGCATTTAAATGATTAAACTGTGCGGCACCCTATTTTTTATCTGCCTTCAAGTCAAAGAAAATGCGAACATCATCACCAACAACCGTTGTCGCAACCCATTGCCCCTGTCCGATACCGAAATCATTACGTTGAACAGTCAACTCTCCCGTGGCATGCGCCTGATTGGCATTAATTTCAACATTGAAAGGCAGTTCAACTTCCTTGGTTATGCCTCGCATGGTTAAGCTTGCTTTAGCAATATAGCCTGCGTTCCCATCTTTTGAAATCTGTGTTGTTTTGAAGATCGCCTTTGGATGGGTGGCTGCATCAAACCAATCTGCGCTGACAATCTGGCTATCGCGCTCCGCACTTTGGGTATCCACACTGTCAATATCAATGATGATTTCAACATGGCTGCCTTCAAGGTTATTGGGATCAAACGAAATAGTCGAGAAGAACGACTTGAAAGCCCCTTCAAATTCCGCCCCGGTTTGCGTGGCAATAAATCCAAGTTTACTGCTGTCTTTAACCGACCAATCTGTTGCAAGGGCTGGGCTAGTGATCAAAAACACGGCCACAACCGTTAACATACGTTTCAGAACATCATCACGATTAATAAAATGATGTTTGAGTGCGGCACCAACATGCAAAGCAATCAGCACAAGGATCAAAACAGCCATAACTTCGTGAAACTCTTTTAAAAAATCAACCGCTTCCTTGGACGGTTCCATCAATGCTGGCAACGTAAACCAGCCAAAAACCGATAAAGGGAAATTGGCAGCGGAACTCATGGCCCATCCACTCAGCGGCATGACAAACATCACTCCATACAGGGCAATATGCACCCCGTGTGCCCCCAGACGTTCCAACCACGTCATTTCAACGGGTAATTCAGGTGTTGGATTGATCAACCGCCATGCCAGTCGCAGCACAGCAAGGAACAGAACGATGACACCGATGGATTTATGTAACGCAATTTTTTCAAACATATCCGGCCCTAACGGCAATCCGGTCATATAATAACCAAGCGGAAACATGATCAAAAAAACGAGCACCATACTCCAGTGAAAGAGTTTGGCAATCCATCCGTAAGACGTGCTGCTATTACGCAATGACATGGCGGTAATCCTTAATTTATGCGTTATTTTGCTTGCGCTTCGGTTTCGATACGGATTTTCACTTCATCACCAACAGCCGGAACATAAGTGGAAATGCCAAAATCGGAACGTTGCAAAGTCGCTGTCGCAGAGAAACCAACAGCTGCTTTTTTCGTCATCGGGTTCGGGGCAGCTTTGTTCAAAGTCACGTTCAAAGCAACTTCTTTAGTCACACCGTGCATGGTGAGGTCACCTGTGATAATCCCGGTTTTTTCACCGGTAATTTCAATAGATTTGCTTTTAAACGTCAGGTTCGGGAAAGACGCAACATCAAAAAAATCAGCCGACTTTAAGTGTTTGTCCAACGCGGCAACATCGGTGTCGATGCTGTTTGCCTCAATAACGACCTCAACACGGCTGTCTTGGGGCTTGGCTTCATCAAAAACAAGCGTGCCGTCAAAAGTCTGGAACTCACCTTGGAAATTCGAAAAACCCATATGATTGACATAAAATTCAATCGAAGTGTGGCTGGTATCAAATACATATTCCACGGGCTCTGCCTGTGCAGCAGACACACCAAGACCAAGAGCAAATACAGAAGCGAGCAAAAGTTTTTTCATCGAGAGATATCCTTGCTTTGAGAGATGAATAGTTACTCCAAGCAAGATAATCTGTTCTTTGCGCGACAAAAAGAACGTAAAATGAAAGGGATTGTTTCTAAAATTTAACCAATCGAATAGCCTCAAAGAACAGAATTGTTGACTCGCAAAACAAATCCGACATAAAAGACCGTCATGGTTCTCTAAAGACAAGTGTCTAGAGAGATTAAAAGGGAACACGGTGAGACGTACCCATCAGGGATCGAAACCGTGGCTGCCCCCGCAACTGTAAGCGCAAATGTGCCGTCTGATAGCCCACTGGTAAAATGGCCGGGAAGGGAGACGGGGCGAAAAAGCGTAAGCCAGAAAACCTGCCATAACACAAACCTATTAACTGAGCGGGGATGCTCATTGGTTGGCTGTTATCGTTGTTATGTGCAACAATTTCATCTTTCCCTTATCCCTGCTTGCTCATTTTAGATCGTGGGGATCAACAACTATGTCCAACAAAGTACAAAGAACTGCCCTTTTCTTGACTGCGGCTTCTATACTCGCCTTCTCTTCTGTTCATGCTCACGCAGCAGAACAGGCCCCTAGCCGTGAAGAATTACTGTCTATGTTGAAACAACAGCAACGCCAGCTTGACGAATTGCAGGCCATGTTGAAACAAACTCAAAAACAGGCAGAAACCGCAACGGCTAAAGCCACAGAAGCAGCCGCAAAACCTGCATTCTTGGATACCGTACAAATTGGTGGAACACTGGAATTTGAAGCCACGGAAAGCAAGAATTTTACAGATACAGACACGAGCGATTTATCACTGGCCAAAGCCGAACTTACCTTTTCCGCAAAGCCGCATGAATATGTAACGACCAATATCGTTGCACTTTACGAAGATGGTTCAAACAATATCACGCTTGATGAAGCCACAATCGAAATTGCCAACACAGAAGCCTTTCCCCTTTATACAACCGTCGGGAAATGGGCCATGCCGTTCGGCAATTACGATACCGCCATGAGCACCGACCCCCTTACCAAAAGCCTGGGGGAAACCAAGGAAAATGCAATTCTCGTCGGTGCAACCCATAACGGTTTCAGCATCGAAGCGTTTGCCTTTAATGGCGATACGCAAAAATCAGGAGAAGGCAACAATATAGACCAATACGGTCTCAACCTTGCAGTAGAGGGCGAGGAAGATGGTCTCCTTTACAACATGTCCGCTTCCTATCTTAACAATATTGCAGATTCAGACGGCGTCAATGACGCTCTCACGGGGGCAACAGCCTTAAAAGATTATGTCGGTGGGATCAGCCTTTACGGTTCCCTCAGCCTAAATGGCGTGAGCGCATCAGCAGGCTACGTCAAAGCAACCGATAACTTTCAAACTGGCGAACTTGCCTTTAATGGTAACGGCGCACAACCTGTTGCCTGGAACACAGAAATTTCCTACACGATGGATATCCTAGGTAAAGAAACAACCTTTGCGGCCACCTATCAGGGAACGGACGAAGCCTTGGCCCTTTCCTTACCTGAAACACGCCTTGGTGGCGCAGTCACAGTCGGGATCTATGATCAAACGTCACTGACGTTAGAATATCTTGCTGATGAAGACTATAGCGTTTCCGAAGGGGGAACCGGCAAAGATGGTCATACAACAACAGCCAAGCTTGCCGTGGAATTCTAATCACAAGCGGGGGGAGAGGGGCAGTCCTCTCTCCCCCGCTTGCTACTTATATACTTGACCGGATCAAGTATATTCGCTTAAAAAACATCATGGTTCTCCGAAGGCAAGAGTCTAGGAGATTAAAAGGGAACACGGTGAGACGTACCCATCAGGGATCGAAACCGTGGCTGCCCCCGCAACTGTAAGCGCAAATGTGCCGTCTAATAACCCACTGGTAAAATGGCCGGGAAGGGAGACGGGGCGAAAAAGTGCAAGCCAGGATACCTGCCATATATACGACGATCGAGCGGGGAAGCTCACGGGGATATCCGTCAATTTTGCGACGTTCTCAACAGCCTCCACAACCACTCGGTCTTGATTTTTCATTTTATGATCGAGGGGATCAACCTTGCTTAAAAAAATTTTTACCCTGTCTGTTGTTGCAACAACCGCTTTTTTTGCACAACCGGCCCAAGCCCACTTTCAATTAGTATATACCCCCCAAATTAATGTGGATAAAGGCGGTAATCTGCCCCTTAAACTCATTTTCTGGCACCCGATGGAAAACGGCCATGCTATGGAAATGAAAAAACCGTTGGAATTCTATTCTGTTTTCAAGGGTAAAAAAGAAGATCTCTCTTCATCATTGAAAGCTATTAAATTCAAAGGACTGACTAACGAGGCGGACGCTTTTGACGGCTCGTTAAAATTAAAACGAAACGGTGATTATGCTGTTGTTGTTGTGCCAGCTCCTTATTATGAAAAAAGTGAAGATATCTATATCCAGCAAATCACCAAAACCTTTATCAACAAAGGTGAAATGCCTACAGACTGGGCCGAACCGCTGGGCTTGAAAACAGAAATCCTGCCGTTAAACAAACCTTATGGTGCGATTGTTGGCTCGACATTCTCCGGCGTGGTTCTCAAAGAAGGTAAACCTGCTGCTGGTGTTGAGATTGAAATTGAACACATGACGGCAGAACCGGATATGAAAGCCAACAAACCGAGCAGCGAACAATCCAGCGCAGTTCCTGGTGGTGCAATTGTCGCGGTAAGTGATGCGCAAGGGCAATTTAGCTTTGGTATTCCAAAATCCGGATACTGGGGTTTTGCTGCATTGGGATCAGGCCCAGATACAGAATATGAGGGCAAAGAACTCTCCCAAGACGCCGTTTTATGGATTAAAGCGCACGAATTGGAGAATTAAGCCATGCATGTCGTTGACGGTGCTTTATCCAATGATGTTGTAATTGCCGGCGGCATCCTCGCCGTTGGCGGTATTGCCCTTGGCTTAAAAAAAATGGATATGGAAAAAATCCCGGCTGCCGGGATCATGGCGGCGACGTTCTTCGTCGCCTCCCTCATCCATGTCCCCATCGGTCCCAGTTCCGTCCACTTGATTATGAATGGATTGGCCGGATTGATTCTGGGCTGGATGGCATTCCCTGCTCTGTTTGTCGGGTTGCTCTTACAGGCTCTTTTCTTTGGATATGGTGGCGTCACTGTTTTAGGCGTCAATACGGTGGCAATCGCCTTACCTGCCGTTCTTATGCATTATATCTGTCGCGGTGGCATCCGTCATTCCAACAAAATGATCGCTATGTACTGGGGTGGATTGGCCGGTGCTGGTTCTATTGCCCTGACAGCCATTGTCGTAACAATCGCCCTTGCAATGACGGGGGAAGCATTCCTCCCTGCAGCACAGCTTGTCGTGATCGCACACATTCCCGTGATGGTCATAGAAGGCATTTTATGCGCCTTCGCCGTCAACCTGATCCATCGCGTCAAACCGGAACTCTTCTTTAGTTTCAGCAATACACCAGAGGTCCGCCATGCCTAAATTATTACTCCTTTTGGGCCTTCTGCTCTTCAGCACAAGTGCCTCTGCACATAAAGTTGTTTCTTCGGCCTGGACTGATGGTACGGACATTGAGGGGGAGGTTGGTTTTTCAAATGGTGATATGGCGGCCCCGGACACTTTGGTTGAAGTATTTGACCCGGATGGTAACGCAATAGGAACAACTAAAGTCACAAAAGACGGACTATTCCGTTTCACACCGCTCAAAGCGGTTGCCCACACATTTCGGACCAACCTAGGTGCAGGCCATGTTGCCGAAGTCATTGTGACACGAGAAGAACTTCCCGAACATTTACAGAAAGGTGAAACAGATCCTCAGACGAGTGCAAGTGCATCTTCCACACCTGTGGTGCCCACTTCATCTGATACAGTTGCCTTACCTGCGAACCTGCAAAGCATAATCTCCAAAGCGGTGCGCAAGGAAGTCCAACCGTTGCGCAAAGAAATTGCTTCCTACAAGGAAAAGAATGACCTGCAATCCATCATGGGGGGAATCGGATACATCCTTGGTCTGACCGGCATTGCCTTTTACATGGCCGCACGACGCAAGGAAAAGAAAGGGGAATGAGCCCGGCTTCCTCAAATATGCATATGGGCGCAGGTGGATCATCATGGATGTTACGCCTTGATCCCCGCGCCCGTATTGTTGCCTCTTTTATCTTTGCATGCGTCGTCGTCAGCCTGACGGGTTTTATCAGCTTATCCATCGCTGTACTTTGCGGTCTCTTTCTCATGCTATCAGCAAAATTGCCTGCTGGGGAAACCCTCAAAAAAGTGATGACGATGGATGGCTTTATTATTTTTCTCTTGTGTATGCTGCCCTTTACCACACCGGGGGAAGTCTGGTTTACCCTTTTCGGGTTTGAAGCAACATGGGAAGGGTTTTACAAAGCCTGCGAAATCACTTTAAAAGCCAATGCCGTTGTCCTGACCTTGCTCGCACTTGTTGGCACCATTGATGCCATCGTACTCGGACATGCCCTCAACCGCCTGCGTGTGCCAGAAAATCTGGTCCATCTCATGCTGTTTAGTGTGCGATACATTGACGTTCTAAAACAGGAATATTTCCGCCTGCGCATTGCAATGAAGGCCCGTTGTTTTCAACCGGGCAACAATCTGCATACCTATCGTTCCATCGGCTACCTGCTTGGCATGTTGCTGGTGCGCAGCCTTGAACGCTCCGAACGTATTTTAGACGCCATGAAATGTCGGGGATTTCAGGGGAAGTTTTATCTTTTGGGCGAGTTCCATTTTCAAAGACGCGATCGCATTTTCTGCCTTGTCGCTTTCCTTTTTCTTTTAGGGCTTTTCATGCTGGATATTTATTATGGATAAACTTATTAAGCTAACTAACATCCATTTCTCCTATCCCGGTCAGAAACCCGTTTTAAATGGAATTGATTTTTCCTTAAGCGCCGGGGAACGCATTGCGATTAATGGTCCCAATGGCGCCGGTAAAAGCACCCTGTTTCATATTATGGTCGGATTGATCAAACCAACAACAGGACATGTTTTGGCCTTTGACAAGGAATGCCGTGTCGAAAGCGATTTCAAAGAGGTACGTCGCCGCATCGGGTTGGTTTTTCAAGACCCCGATGACCAGTTATTTTGCCCCACAGTCGCCGAAGACATTGCCTTTGGTGTGTTGAACCTCGGCAAACCGATTGACGAAGCCCTCGCCATCGTTGAAAAAACATTGCAGGATTTACGGCTGGATCATTTGCGAGACCGTGCCACCCATAACCTGTCCGGTGGCGAAAAACGTCTTGTAAGCCTCGCCTGCGTTCTGGCAATGGAGCCGGACATCCTGCTACTGGATGAACCGACCAATGCACTGGATGAAGGCACACAAGAACGTCTGGTTGAGATTTTAAATCATTTGCCACAGGCCATGATCGTGATTTCCCATGATCCGCATTTTCGCCGCAAAGTGACAAAAAACCACTTAAACCTTGAAGATGGACGACTTATTCCCCCTGCCCCAAAGTGTAAACATGCTAAATAAGTAATCTTTCGTATCGATTTTATTAACTATTGTCTTATAGTTTATAAATGTTGCTATCCCTGTGCGTTCAAAGCGTTGATTTTTGCCTGATTTGTCCGTACTCTTTGCAACAATTGTAAATGAACAAAACAACGGTTTTAAACGTGTCTGAAGAGAAACAAAGCGATTTTGAAAAAATCGAACTGATGACGGCCATGAAAGAGTTAGCATCGCTCAAACCCGAAGAGGGTAAAGCTGCGATGATGTCTCAGGTTGATCGTGCGGCTTTGCGCGTCCTGAAAGTCCTGAAAGAAGGGAATCCGGATACATTGCAGCAAGGAACCTATCTTCAGCAGGTTAAATTCGTTCTGGGTGTCATGGAACAGTGTAAAGAGTTTCGTGACGGTCAGTTTACCCGCTTGGTGCGCAGCCATGCCGAAGACATCATGGTTGGTTTGGAAGATTTGCCCAAACGGTCCAAGGCCCTAAAAGAAAAGAAGAAACGCGAAGCCGAAGAAGCCAAACGCAAGGCTGCCGAAGCCAAATCCGCTGCCAAAGCCAAAGCGATTGCCGCTGGCGGGAAAGCGACCCCGATCGACAAAGAAGAAACCGTTGTCGAAGAAACAGAACCGGATTTCCCTTACGAACTGGCAGAAAAAATCTGCATTCAAACCGTTGTACGTCATTTTGATGCCAAGCTGGACGTCCTGCGCAGTGTGCATATGTATGGACGCCATTCAACTGTGGACATCGGCATTCCGCCTCATTTCCTTTATACTGTTGAATTCAGTGTCTTGATCGAAGATGCCATCAAAGCTTTGATCGTGGACAGCCGCGATATTTTGGCACGCCGCGTCTATAACGATACCGACCCCAAAGCCGACGAAGAAACAATCCGTAAAGTGCTGCGTGATAAATCACGTCCACTGCTTGATGTGGTCGAGTCAGGTTTTGCCGGCTGGGGCAGTTCACAAGCCGAAGCCGCCAAACGTGCCAATACGGGTGGAAACGACACCACAAAGAAAACCACGGTAAAAGAGAAAAAGGGCGGTTTATTCTCCAAACTGCTGGGGAAAGAAAAGAAACCACAAGCCGCGCCAAAACGCACGAAGAAAAAAGAAAAAGAGGCGTGGGAAGAAGTTCTGGAAATTTTCAAGGCTGCCGAAGCCCGTGGCGAGATTTTCTTCCCCCGCACCTTCAATTTTTCCATTCTCAGTTATCTTTCGCAAATGCGCGAAAATCTGTTTAAGTCAGAAGTTGAACGGATTATCCAGATTGCAGAACAAGCAAAAGGGGGGGCTTCGGCAAAAGGCGCTGTCGCACGCGGTTTGGAACAATCCTTCAAAAACAATGATCAGAATTTCTTTGAGATGCTGATCCTCAACCTGCTGTACACCAAAAACTCCATTGGTTTGGACGAAGTACAAACCGCTTGTATGGGACAAAAGCTGGATGAAGGACGCTTGCCGCTTTCCGTACCGGAAATGGGTCGTCGCCCTAATGCCTATGCTACACAAATCATCAAACTATTGAAAGAACCTTGCGAGCCCCGTGTTCTTAAAAATTGTCTGGAATACTTCTTCGAATCCATTCTGGTTTTGCATCTGATTAAGTATGAAAAAGATTTCGCAAATGCATCAACTTATCTGGAATCACAAAAAGAAAGCCTGGCTAAACCGCTTCAGGGTGTTGTCGACGGTATTCTTGGTTTGATGGATCGTGTTCTTTTTGCCCGCCAGCAGGCGCGTGAAACAGGTGAAGATACCTCACACAACACCAAAGACACTATTTCCCATACCATTGGCAAATTCATTACGGCCTATGAAGGCATGTATGAAAAGATGAAAAAATCCTAAGCCATGCCTGATAAAATCCGTGCCTTCATTCTGATTATTGGAAACGAGGTTTTATCGGGGCGAACCCGCGATGCAAACCTTTCCTTTCTTGCCAATGCCTTAAATGAACTTGGTATTCAGGTTGGTGAAGCCCGTGTCATTCCCGATGATGAAAAGATCATTATCGGTACGGTGAATTATGCACGCGCGACTTTTGATTACGTCTTCACAACCGGTGGCATCGGCCCGACCCATGACGACATCACCGCCGCCTGTATCGCCAAGGCATTCAATCGTCCGCTTATTCGCAATGAAGATGCGGTTGCCATGCTCAAAACCCATTACAAGCCGGAAGATCTGAATGAAGCACGTCTGCGTATGGCGCATACCCCCAGCGATGTCATTTTGATTGAAAACCCCATCAGCAAAGCCCCTGGTTTTCAAATCGACAATGTTTTTGTTCTGGCAGGGGTTCCACGCATCGCACAAGCCATGTTTGAAAACCTCAAACCCCGTTTAAAAGGCGCTGCGCCAGTTATCTCCAAAACCATTTCGACAGACTTAGGGGAAGGTCTGATTGCTGGTCCGTTAGGAGACATTCAAAATAAGTTCCCAAATATAGAGATCGGCAGTTATCCTTACTTTCGTGAAGGAAAAACAGGTGTAAGCCTTGTCGTGCGCGCCTTAAACGAAAACGATATTGATCTTTGTTTAGAAAGAATCAAAGTAATGATTGAATCTTTGGGTGGAAAGCTTATTTTCTCTGTATGAGAAACCCTTTAAGCCATTTGCACTGGACTGCACAAACCACCTTGATTTTCCTGTTCAAACATATGTTGGCAGGGATATGTGGTGGCTTTTTCTTTGGGGCCTTACTTCTTTATTACGACATCAGCAAACTCTGGACGATGATATCGTCTTCTTCCGATGGCTGGCTGGTTATGATTGTGATGTTTACTGGTTTGGCGGTTACATTTGGCAGTATCGCTATGGGCTGGGGCATTTTCAGCCTTGCGCAGGAACGTGATGATCCACCGCAAGATCATACCTATTATTGATCTAGCGACGAATAACCGTCTGGCTTAGGGGCAAACGATCCTGCCATCCAAAGCGAACCAGTTCCGGGATCTCGTGTTCTTCCTCAGGATAACCGATACACAGATAGGCGATTAAATCCCAGCTTTCCTCGTTAATATCCAGTATTTTCTTGATCGTTTCCGGCTCTACAATCGAAACCCAGCCCAACCCAATACCTTTGGCGCGCGCAGAAAGCCATAATGTCTGAATACTGGATACAACCGAATATTTTAATGTTTCCGGCATGGTTTTCTGGCCCAGCCCCTTGCCAATCTCTGTCTGGGTATCACAAAACACCGCAATGTGGGCCGGGGCCCGATCTAGACCTGATAATTTTAATGAAGCATAGGTGTCCGCCTCTTTACCCTGATAATCCTGCAAAGCCTCACAATTACAGGCTTCAAAATTATCACGGACCTGGTCACGACGCGTGCGATCTTCCACAATAACAAAGCGCCACGGCTGACTATTTCCAACCGACGGGGCCAAGGTTGCTGTTTCCAGCAATTCATCCAGCATCCCTTGCGGTAAAGAATCGGTTTTAAACCGTCGAACATCGCGCCGCCACCGAAAGAGCTCGTCAAGTTTTTCGCAGAATTCTTTATTAAAAACCGGTGGCATTCCTCAACCCTTCTTGTCTAATTATTTGCAAAATTCATATGACAAAATGAGGACATTTCCTCTGCATCAATGGGGCGGCTATAATAAAAACCCTGAATAAGATCGCATTCCTGTTGCATGACGAATTGGCGTTGTTTTTCTGTTTCAACACCTTCTGCAACAACCTTGATCCCCAGTTTATGTGCCATAACGATAATAGCCTCAACCAAGGCAGCATCACCACTATCAACTTCAACATCCATTATGAACGAACGGTCAATTTTCAAAACATCAAAAGAAAATCGTTTTAAATAGTTTAGTGACGAATAGCCGGTACCAAAATCATCCAGATATATTTTTATACCCAATGCCTGAATGTCATCCAACAAAACAGCCGTTCCTTCCGGGTCCTGCATCACCTGAGTTTCTGTGATTTCAAAGGCAATTGCTCCGGCTGATATTCCGTAATACTGCAACATCTTTTCTATATCATGGACGAGGTTACGGTTACGCAGTTGATGCGGCGACAGATTAACTGCCACCCGGATATCCTTCATCACCGGGTCATTTTGCCATTTTTGAACTTGCTGACAGACCTGTTTAAGGACAAGGTGCCCAATACCATCGATCAAACCGGTTTCTTCGGCAATCGCAATAAAATAATCTGGAGCAACCAACCCTTTAAGCGGATGTTGCCAACGTACCAATGCCTCACAAGAGACAATCTTGCCTTGCTTGACATCTACAACCGGTTGGTAGTAAACGATGAATTCTTCTTTCTCAATGGCTTTGCGGATTTCGCGTTCCAGAACCATTTGCTCATGGGCTTCGGCGTTCATTTCCTGCGTGAAAAAGCGAAAATCATTACGCCCGGCTTCCTTGGCCCGATACATGGCCGTATCCGCATTTCGCAATAGGACTTCCAAATCCTGACCATCATCAGGAAAGACCGTCACACCGACACTGCCAGAAACAAAAATTTCATGGCCTGCCAAAGAAAATGGCTGCGATAATTGATATAAAATTTTATTCGCAATTTTTTCAATATCGTTCACGTGATGCAAATCAGGAATGATCACCGTGAACTCATCCCCGCCCAAACGCGACACAGTGTCGGTTTCACGCACACACGTACTGATCCGCACTGCCGCTTCCTGAAGCAACAAATCACCCACATTATGTCCTAATGTGTCATTCACGCTTTTAAAACGATCCAGATCGAGAAACATCAGGGCGACTTGTGTCTGATGACGTTTGGCCCGCATCATGGAACGACTGAGACGATCAAGGAACAAATTGCGATTCGGCAAATTGGTCAAGGCATCATAATTGGCCTGATGGCGGATCAGTTCTTCGGCTTTAATCCGTTTGGTAATATCACTGAACACGGCAACATATTGGGTTATTTCGTTGTTTTCATTGTGCACTGCTGAAATGGATAACCATTCTGCATAAAGGTCGCCATTTTTACGTCTGTTCCAGATTTCTCCGTGCCAATGCCCTTTTTGCGACAATTGCAGCCACATTCGGTGATAAAACGTTTTATCCTGTCGCCCCGAACTTAAAAAACCCGGGTCCCGCCCGATGACTTCGTCTTCCGTATATCCCGTCACATGGGTAAAGGATGGATTAACCGCCTGAATACGATTACATGCGTCTGTAACAACAATAGCTTCGGAGGTCGTTTCAAAAACAGTTTGTGCCAGACGTAATTCATTTTCATAAAGTTTACGATCGGTTATATCGACAACGGCCCCTACCAGCCCCATTGCCCCGCCGGATTCCTGAAAACGCGCTTTATGTAGTAAAATATGATGGGTGCCATCTGATCGGGTGAAGGATAATTCCTCCAGACTATGTCCCCCTTGGGCATACAGATTGTCATCCAGTCTGCTGACGGTTTCCGCCAACACACTTTCATAAAGTTCGGTTGCTTTTTTACCTATAATCTCAGCTTTGGGCGTTTCAATAAAATCAGCCATCGCATTGTTACACCCGATGTAACGACCTTCCCAGTCCTTGTAATAAATTGGGGTCGGGACGGCATCAATCACCGTTTGCAAGAACTCTGCCTGATGTTCCAAAGCCTCGTGGGCCTCGCGCATTTGTCGTTCCAGAAGACAGACCCGCAAAGCGCGTTCCACACCTTGTTCCAATTTTAACAGAAATTCATTTCCGCCTGTTTTTAAAATAAAATCCTGTGCCCCGGCCTGCATGGCTTCGACGATAACTTCGTGTTCTTCTGCCCCTGTCAACATCACGACTGCAACATGACTTCCTTGCGCGCGCAAATGCTTCAACATTTCAAGACCGTTCATGCCGGGGTCCATCAAATGATCCAGTACAACAAGATCGACCATCTGATTTTCCAGATAGACCAAAGCATCGTCCGCATTGTTACAGGTTGCGGTGTCATAGCCTTTTCGAGATAAAAATCCACTGACCAGCTTGCGTATAATCAAATCATCATCGACCACCAAAATTTTGGTATTCTGAGCTTCAACAGGCATCCGAGTTCGCAGTTTCTTTAGTTTATCCTCACATAAGGTTTAGCTTATTTTGATTTATTTTTCTAAGCCTTTATACGCCTAACAAGATAAAAAAGCCTGCTTATTAAGAACACTGTGTAAATTAGCACTTGAAAACAATGACACGCTTGGCGCACAATCCGCCAAATTTTTACAGTAATCAAATGGAGATAAACCATGCCCTTTCAATTGATTTTACCCTGGCTTGTTATGCTTCCCATGCTTTACGGCAGCACACTTGTCGGTGTTCCGTTGTTTTTGGCGTTTCTAATCGCTGCGATTGGCTTATCTGCCATGCATTTTTGCGACATGACCTGCCCGAAGTCTGAAAACAGCTAAACCAGACTTTCTGCTCGTTTGGACAGTTTTCGCAAGATTCTGTCCAACGCGGCATATTCTTCCGTCGATAAAGATGCGCTGACATCATCTTCGAAATCCAAAGCCATTTTCCCGATGGAATTGAAAACCCGACGGCCTTCTTGCGTCAGGGTCAGCAGATTACGGCGCCGATCAACCGTATCGCCTTCGCGCTGGATCCAGCCTTTCTTTTCCAAACGTGCAACGGCCCGTGAAATTTGAACCTTATCCAGATGGGAATGCGCACCTATCTCATGGCCACTTTGCGGTTCCAAATGACCGAGATTCGCCATGACCCGCCATTCCCCAATCGTCATATCAAAATCTTTTGAATACCGTTTGGAAAACCCCGTACTCATTAAATGTGCAATGACTGCCATACGATAAGGCAAATACTGATCCAGAATAAGGTCGCGCTTATCGTCGTCGTCTTCATCTCTGAGTAACATGGGAACCCCTTTTTTCTTATACCCATATATTTATAGCCCCGTTTATAGCCATGAGCCTGCTTTTTTTGCAAGGTTTTGCCATTTTTCCCTTGAAATGGTTTCAAATGAAATTATTATTGACAGAAACTAATTTTCATTGACCCGATTATCAGGAATATCACACCCATGAAACTCGCAACGCTCAAAGACGCAAGCCGTGACGGTCAACTGGTCGTTGTCTCTCGTGACCTTACGCTTTGCACACCGGTTCCCCAAATTGCCCAAACCTTGCAAGCCGCCATTGATAACTGGACAGACACAGCACCAAAACTAGAAGCGGTCTCCGATCAATTAAATGCCGGTGAAATCAAAGAGACAAAAGCTTTTGATCAAACAAAATGCATGGCGCCTTTACCACGAGCTTACCAATGGGCAGATGGGTCGGCTTACGTCAACCATGTGGAACTGGTCCGCAAAGCCCGTGGGGCAGAATTACCGGATAGCTTCTGGACAGACCCTTTGATGTATCAGGGAGGATCAGATGACTTTATCGGTCCGCGCGATAATATTCCACTGGCATCTGATGAATGGGGTGTGGATTTCGAAGCAGAAATCGCGGTTATTACCGATGATGTCCCCATGTCCACGACGCCAGAACAGGCGGCCCCCCATATCAAGCTGCTGATGCTGGTCAATGATTGTTCCCTGCGCGGACTTATCCCCGGTGAACTGGCCAAAGGGTTTGGCTTCTTCCAATCCAAACCGGCCTCTGCCTTTTCCCCGGTTTGCGTCACCCCGGATGAACTGGGCGAGGCATGGGACGGGGAAAAACTATCCCTCCCCCTGCTGTCCACCTTAAATGGGCAAGCTTTTGGCAAACCGGATGCAGGTGTAGACATGACCTTTACTTTCCCCAAACTGGTTTCCCATATTTGTAAAACCCGTAATGTCGGGGCCGGTGCCATCATTGGATCAGGGACTATTTCAAATAAAATGAATGGCGGACCGGGCAAACCCATTTCAGAGGGTGGTGTCGGTTATTCCTGTATCGCAGAAATCCGCATGATCGAGACGATTGAGGATGGTGCCCCCAAAACACCCTTTATGAAATTCGGCGATACCATCCGTATTGAAATGCTGGATAAAAACGGGCAATCCATCTTTGGCAGCATTGAACAAACCGTGGTGAAAAACTAATGAAGCTTTATGACTACTGGCGTTCGTCCGCCTGCTATCGCGTACGTATCGGGTTGAACCTGAAAAAGTTGCCCTACGAACATATCTGCGTGCATCTGGTTAATGACGGCGGTCAACAACATAAAGCGGACTACAAAGCCAAAAACGCACAAGGTTTCGTGCCGTCACTGGAATTGGAAGACGACCATGTCCTGACACAATCAATGGCAATTCTGGAATATCTGGACGAAGCTTACCCAACCTCGCCCTTTCTCCCGAAAAGCCCACGCGAGCGGGCTTATGTACGATCACTTGCCAACATGATCAGTGCCGATATACACCCGGTGAATAACCTGCGCATTCTGAAATACTTAACAGAGCAACTCGGCGTGGAAGAAGAAGCAAAAACAGCATGGTACCAGCATTGGATCGTCGAAGGATTTAACGCATTGGAACAACGTTTGGGGGATGATCCATTTTGTTATGGTGAGACCCCCGGCTTGGCCGATATCTGTCTTGTCCCCCAAGTTTATAACGCACATCGATTTAAGATCGACATGGCCCCCTACCCAAAAATTGTGCGCATCAATGAAAACTGCCTGAAACAGGGCGCCTTTCAAAAAGCCGTGCCTGAAAATCAGCCGGATGCAGAATAAAAGACAACAACAACCACCCCGTTTTATGATAGCGTTCCCTCCATCAAAACAAAAAGAGAGGGAACCATGTGTCGTTGGCTTGCATATTGCGGTGATCCAGTTTTTCTGGATAGCCTTTTGTTCGATACGGAAAACTCTCTGATCGAACAAAGTTTGCATGCGCGTAAATCTGTCAGCGCAATCAACGGCGACGGATTTGGTGTCGGATGGTATGGGAATCGCCAAACGCCGGGCCTGTTTCGTGATATTTTGCCCGCATGGAACGACAGCAACCTGAAATCTATGGCCCATCAGATAAAATCAGGTCTTTTCTTTGCTCATGTCCGCGCCTCGACCGGGACGCCTGTCTCGCGTGAAAACTGCCATCCCTTTGCCTATAAAAACTGGCTCTTTATGCATAACGGACAGATCGGCAATTATCGCGATGTCCGTCATGGTCTGGAAATGACACTTGATGCCAACCTTTTTGCCCATCGTTTGGGCGCCACAGACAGTGAATTGCTCTTTCTGCTTTTGATCCAAAATGGTTTGGAACAAAACCCGGTTGTAGCTTTGCAAAAGACTCTGCAGCAAACCATAAACATGATGGATCAGGTCAACGCCCAAAACCCGTTACGCTTTACCGCCTGCCTCAGCAATGGACAAGATATCTACGCCCTTCGCTTTTCCAGTGACCTGCAAGCCCCCAGCCTGTTTACCTGCAACCAAAACGGGGCAACACTGATTGCCTCCGAACCCCTCAGCAACGATGGGGTCAACTGGTGCTCCCTTGATCAAGGCACTTTGTTACATGCCACGAAAGACGGGGTTCAAAGCCATGCCTTTGACCTTCATTAAAGGTGATCAAACATGTCAAATCTGGAAACAATTGAGATTAAAGCTTTTGTCCCAGCACGGGATTTTGAACTTTCCAAGAAATTCTATATTGATCTTGGCTTCACTTTAGCAAGTGATATCGCAGGTATTGCCTATTTCCAACACGGAAATTGTTCTTTTTTGCTGCAAGATTTTTATCAACAAACCCATGCTGAAAACTTTGTCATGCATTTATTGGTTAAAGATGTCGAGGCATGGCACCAACAACTGCACAAAAACAATATCGAAGAAAAATACGGCATATCCCTTGGTCCGTTAGAAACCCAACCGTGGGGCATGCGGGATTTTACGTTTCTTGATCCCTCCGGTGTTCTTTGGCGGATTGGCCAAAATATTTAGTCGCTCTTTGTCTCAAACAAAGGCTTCACACCCCCGCTGGGCATACGGGCGCGGTTTTCTTCAACTTCGCGCAAGGCCGTTGCAGGTTTCATAGTCTTGAGTGAACGGACCGCCAAGTCCTGATATTCTTTTGTTCCCGCACGTTTCCATGCAAATTCTTCGTCAGTGACCTGCCGCATGACTTTGGCAGGAACCCCGCCAATCAAGGACCGTTTATCAAATTTCAGCCCCGCACGTACAAAGGCAGAAGCCGCCACAATACATTGCGGTCCAATTTCCGCCCCATCCATAATCACCGCATTCATACCTACCAGCGCATCTTCACCCACAATACAGCCATGTAAGACCGCCCCATGACCGATGTGCCCATTTTTCTTCACCACCGTATCGGTGCCGGGAAAACCATGCATCACACAGGTATCCTGAATGTTGGACCCTTCCTCCAGAACCAGACGGCCAAAATCACCACGCAAACAACAGGCAGGCCCCACATAAACACCGGGACCCACAATCACATCCCCGATCAAGACCGCATCAGGATGAACAAAGGCTGTTTCATCAATCACGGGTACGATACCATCGATTTCGTAAACTTTCGGGGACATGGACATCTATAGACACTCCTGAAACACAAAAGAAAAAAGCGGACTCCAACTTTTATGCCGAAGCCCGCTTCTTTCGGGAAGTAAAGAATTGTTAACGACGACTTTGCATCACACGGAAACGCCCGGATACAAAATGCCCATCCGTCAGAGCCGCATTCGCCGCCGGGTTGGCACCCGTTGCATGGAAATCTGAGAATGCAGCAGACTGGTTGACAAACACGCCACCCGTCAAGTTGATAGACAGGTTGACCCCGGCATCCAGCGCCGCCTCTTCCACTTGTGCAACAACGTCTTCATTTTTGGAATACATGCCCAAGGTAATCGCGCCATGCTCGGAAATTGTTTGACGCATTTTCTCGATACTGTCGGCAGTATCATCCGTTGCAATCACAAAGACAATGGGACCGAACAGTTCTTCGCTATATTTATCAATTTCGTCCCCGTTCAACTTCACAATCACCGGCGTATGGCATTGGATACCTTTGAACATAGGATGATCGATTTGCGTTGTATCCAAAACCACTTCGCCTAATCCCTTGGCCTGTTCCATACGATCCAAGATAGCTTTATTTTGAATGGTGCCCAAAACCTCAACCGCGCGCTCCGGCACGGACAGGAATTTTTCAACACCTGTGGCAATGGCTTTGGCAACATCATTAAAGCTCATGTTCTCGCCATTTACATCAATGCCGCCTTTGGGGATAAAGATATTTTGCGGGGTCGTACACATTTGCCCGGAATACAGGCTGAACGTGAAAGACAAATTGCGCGCGATCCCTTTGACATCATCAAAATCATCAATGATAATCGCATTGACCCCGGCTTTTTCCGTATAGACCTGAGCTTGCTTACAATTGTCTTCCAACCAGTTGCCAAATTCACTGGAGCCGGTGAAATCAATAATTTTTGTATCGGGGTGTGTGGCAAATTCCTTGGTAATCGGCGCTTCCAACGTATCCACGGCCAGACAAACCAAATTGGGATCAACCCCGACTTCACTGAGCACATCACGGATAACACGCACTGTAATTGCCAAGGGCAAAACAGCGCGCGGGTGCGGTTTGACAATAACCGCATTCCCTGTCACCAAAGAGGCAAACAAACCGGGATAGCCATTCCATGTCGGGAAAGTCGCACAACCGACCATCAAGGCAACACCACGCCCAACAGCCGTAAATTTCTTTTTCATTTCCAATGGATCATGCTTGCCTTGCGGCTTAACCCAATCGGCTGTTTCCGGGTGACGCATCATTTCATCATAGCCATAGGCAACAGCCTCCAACCCCCGGTCCTGTGCATGTGCTCCACCCGCCTGAAAAGCCATCATAAAGGCTTGACCTGTGGTGTGCATGACGGAAAATGCAAGCTCGAAACTTTTGGCGTTTAAACGTTCCAACACTTCCATGCACACACCGGCGCGCCCTTTTGGTCCCAGTTTACGCCATGCTGGCATTGCCGCCTTGGCTGCCGTCATCATCGCATCTACATCAGGTGCCGGATAATCAATATCAAACGTTACGCCAAACGGTCCATTTTCCGATCCCTTGGTCGTGCCCTTCTGCGGCTGATCGATTTCAAAGGCTTTGCCCAAATGAGATTGAAAAGCCTTGATCCCATCGTCCTGCGCGGTTTCACCATAAACCCGCGGGCTGGGCATTTCCTTATAAGCGGACCAATATCCACGCGAACGTGCTGCGGCACAGGCTTGATCCAGTTTTTCCTGATGACGTTCAAAAAGCTCGAGGCTCATTTTCCTAATTCCCTATTCTTGGATGTGTTTCTTTTTAAAGATTGTCTGTTTTCTGTTTCTTGATTACAGCAAATCAAGCCATTCCTTGACCCATTCAATTGCTTCTTCATCAGGCAACGGTTGCGTACAGGCATCAACTTCCAGACGGTCGCCAACCCGTTTTGCCCCACAAGCAGCAAAAGCCGCGTCCATATCCTTACCCGCTTTGCAGAACGTATCGGAATAAGTCTGATCACCGAGTGCAATAACCCCATATTTCACGTTGGATAAATCGGGTGTGTCTTCTTTCATCGCATCAAACAAGGGGATGATATTATCAGGCAGTTCCCCTAGTCCATGCGTTGAACAACTAATGATGATGGTGTCATGTCCTTCCAGCACAGCGCACCCGTCGTCAAAATCCTCGATGATCTCTACATCATGGTCCAGACGCGACAATTCATCATTCAGTGCCTCCGCCACCATTTGGGCATTTCCCGATTCTGTTCCTACGAATATCGCGATGCTTGTCATTTCTTACACTCGTTCTTCTTTGTTTAACCCTGCATGATCCCTAGATAAAAGATGGCTTTTTTGCCTTGCGTACACATCTATATAAGGATCGGCCCTTTTTCTTTTAACATTAATGTTTGAATGTTTCTAATTTTTTTGATACTAAATTTATATAAAGTTGTCTAGTTTTGTATCACATTATTTTTTAGACAACAAAACAAGGCACAAATTGAAAATACCTTTTGCCAAGGGGAGAGGAAGAATATGTCCAAGACAGATGATGCATTGCTTGCCCGCATTGCCAACAACGAAAAACTTATGTCAACCGATGAACTGACGCCGGGCTACCGCGGGGAACTGCGCCGCTTGCTCGTGGCTTTTGTCGATTCTGAACTGGCTGGTGCTGCAGGCTTTGTCGACACCATCAACAAAGCACCGGGAATGCGCGAGCGTTGTACCGCTGCCCGTATTGTCTCAGAAAAGTTTGATCATGCCCAACAGGCGCTCACACTTCTGGAAGATTTTGGTGTAAATACAGACCTTTACGTCCAATCTCACCCGTGGGATGCACGACTGTCACGTACCATTGATCTAGGCAACCGCCGCATTGGTGGGGATAAACGTTTGAACGTCTTTCACTATCCCTTTGAAGGCTGGCTCGACTCCGTTGTGATGAACATGCTGATGGGCCTTGCCTCTTCCATCCAGCTTGAAGAACTGACCCATTGTTCCTACGCCCCGTTGGTTGCTGTCATGGGCGAGATTGCCGCACGCGAAGCCGAACATGCTGAACTTGGGCGCAAAGGCCTGCAAAAAGCCATTGAAAACGGTTACAGTCTGGAAGCGGCACAAGCCAGTGTCGATTACTGGTATCCGCGTGTTGCAGCTACTTTTGGGAAAAGCGATTCGCAACGTTTTGAACAGGACAAAGCCTACGGCTTGCGTAAAACGGCCAACGCCGACCTGCTGGCAAAATGGGAAAGCCGCATGGCAGAACAACTCGCCAGAATCGGGCTGGAAGCGCGCTGCTAACAAAACTTATCAATTTCAAACGATACTACCTATTTTTTGTATCATATTATTTTTTAGGACCTGAAATTGGCTAATCCTCACGCCCCGTATCTGGACGGATGCACGGATATTTTATCTGAACTGGATGATAAATATATCCTGAGCCTTCGCCTGAACCGACCGAAGGCACGCAATGCCTTGCGCACACAATTACTGCACGAACTTGCACAAACCCTTGGCAAAGCAAGCCGTGACGAACATGTGCGCTGTGTTGTTTTAACCGGTGGTGAAAAAGTCTTTGCCGCTGGTGCCGACATTACGGAAATGGCAGATAAAACCCCTGTCGATGTTTTGAACGATCCCCGCGCAGATCATTGGGCCGCCATTCGTGCCTTTAACAAACCCATGATCGGGGCCGTCAATGGTTTCTGTCTGGGCGGCGGTAATGAATTGGCAATGCATTGCGATATCCTGATTGCCGGAAAAAATGCCCAATTTGGACAACCGGAAATCAACCTCGGTATCATTCCCGGTGCTGGCGGAACGCAACGCCTCACCCAAATGATTGGAAAATCAAAAGCCATGTGTATGGTCCTTGCGGCTCAATTCATGTCGGCTGAGGACGCTGAAAAAGCCGGACTGGTCGCAGAAGTGTGTGAACCCGAACTGACATATGACAAGGCCTATGCCCTTGCCTGTGTGATAGCTTCCAAACCGCCTGTTGCGGTGCGTCTGGCAAAAGAATCGGTACTCAAGGCCTCTGACGCATTTCTCAGTGAAGGGCTGGCCTTTGAACGCAAAGCTTTTGGCACCTTGTTTGCTACCGAAGATAAAGCCGAAGGCGTTGCCGCCTTCATGGAAAAACGAAAACCTGTATTTAAGGGACGCTAAGAACAATGACCTTAGAAACCATCCTGTTTGAAAAGAAAGACGGCTACGCCAAAATTACGCTGAACCGCCCAGATGTGCTCAACAGCTTTAACGAAACCATGCATGTTGAATTGCGTGATGCCCTAAAAGACTGTCAAAAAGACGACAATGTGCGCGCCATTTTGCTGACTGCTGCCGGACGTGGTTTTTGCGCCGGACAGGATTTGGGCGACCGGGCCGTACAAGGTGATGAAGGACCGCGCGATTTATCCCAAACGATTGAAAAATTCTACAATCCCTTGGTCCGCCTGATCCAGTCCATCGAAAAACCCGTTGTCTGCGCGGTCAATGGTGTCGCTGCGGGCGCAGGTGCCAATATCGCCCTTGCCTGTGACATCGTTTATGCCGCTGAACGTGCCAGTTTTATTCAAGCGTTCTGTAAAATCGGCCTGATCCCCGATAGTGGCGGCACCTGGAGCCTGCCCAACCTGATCGGCATGGCACGCGCCAAAGCCTTAGCCTTGTTGGGTGAAAAAATCAGCGCAACCCAAGCCGAAGAATGGGGCATGATTTGGAAATGTGTCGATGACGATGCCTTAAATGAAACCACCGAGGAACTCTGTCTCCACCTCGCCCAGCAACCAACATTGGGGTTGGGATTGATTAAACGGGCCCTAAATGCCGCCCCGACCAATACGATGGATGAACAACTTGATCTGGAACGCGATCTGCAGAAATTAGCCGGGTTCAGTGAAGATTATAAAGAAGGTGTCAGTGCCTTCTTAGAAAAACGCAAACCGAACTTCACAGGTAAATAACAATGACTGCCCTTTCCACATCAGATACTGTTGCCGTCATCGGTGCCGGCACAATGGGGGCCGGAATTGCCCAGGTTGCCGCCAAGGCCGGGCATCCTGTCCTGCTGTTTGACGCCCAAGAAGGTGCTGCCCAATCGGGTAAGGATAAAACCGCCAAGGGACTGAACCGCCTTGTCGAAAAAGGTAAAATGTCCCAACCCGATGTAGATGATTTACTTTCGCGCATCCAGATCGTTGATAACCTCGACGGTCTGGCCCCTGCTAAACTGGTCATCGAAGCCATTGTTGAAAATCTGGACATTAAACAAAACGTCTTTGCGCAGTTGGAAGACATCTGTTCTGACGATACCATTATGGCTTCTAATACGTCATCCATTTCATTAACGGCAATTGGTGCAAAACTGAAACGATCCAGTCGTTTAGTCGGTATGCACTTCTTCAATCCAGCACCGATCATGCAATTGGTAGAGGTTATTTCCGGCCTTACAACTGCAAAAGAAGTTTCTGATTGCGTTTACGAAACGAGCCTGTCTTGGGGTAAAAAACCGGTTCATGCCAAATCCACGCCGGGCTTTATCGTCAACCGAGTGGCGCGTCCTTTTTACGCAGAAGCTTTACGTGTCCTTGAAGAAGGTGGTGCAGACATTGCCACCATCGACACGGCCTTAAAAGAAGTCGGCGGATTTCGCATGGGACCGTTTGAACTGATGGACTTGATTGGTCTGGATGTGAACTATGCCGTCACAACGACCACATGGGGCCAATTTTATAACGATCCCCGCTTCCTACCGTCCCTTATTCAAAAGGAACTGGTCGATGGTGGTCTTTTAGGTCGCAAATCCGGGCGTGGGTTTTACGAGTATGGCGATAACGCGCCCAAAGCCGCGGCTCATAGCGCAGATAAAGGTTTAAAACCATCCAAGATCATTGTCGAAGGCGATCTTGGTCCCGCCGAAGTTCTGGTGGAACGCATGATCAAGGCCGGACTGGATGTGGAACGCATTGATGATGAAGACAGCATGGTGGATCGCATTATTGTCGGGCATACGCATTTAATGCTGACACCGGGTATGCTGGCAAGCGAGCTGGAAGCCTCTATGATCATGGAAGAAAACGAAGCTCTGGTGCTCTTTGATCTCGCCATTGATTACGCAAAGACCACACGCATCACCATTGCCCCGTCCGACACCGCAGACGAAGAACATGTGGCGGAGGCTTGCGGCCTTTTCCAATCTTTAGGAACCGACGTCAGTGTTCTGGACGATATCCCCGGTCTGATTGTGGCGCGTACTGTCGCGATGATCGTCAACGAAGCCGCAGATACAGTTCACAAACAAGTTTGCAGCGTCGCTGACGTAGACCTTGCCATGCAAAAGGGTGTGAATTATCCGAAAGGCCCATTGGCTTGGGCTGATGAAATCGGGCCGGATTATATCAGTGCCGTTATTGAAAATATGGGACGGACCTACGGCGAAGACCGTTATCGGACCTCCATCCTCCTGCGACGCAAAGTCAATACAGGGAAATATTTCCATGACTGAGACAGCACAAAAATGGGCACAAGCCTCTGTTGATGTCATGTACCCAAATGATCATATGGCCCAATCAATGGAGATTAAGATCACCGAGATTGCACCGGGATATGCCAAGGCCACCATGACCGTGCGTAAAGATATGCTCAACGGTCATGCCATGACCCACGGCGGGGCAACCTTTGCCTTGGCCGATACGGCTTTTGCCTACGCCTGTAACACCTATAACAAAGTCACCGTGGCCTCGGGTTGCGACATTACTTACAGCGCGCCCAGCCATGAAGGCGACATTCTGACGGCCGTGGCCAAGGAAACCATCCTGATGGGGCGTTCTGGCATCTACGACATCACAATTACCAAACAGGACGGCACCATTGTTGCCCTGTTTAGGGGACGATCAAGAACGATTTCGGGGCAATTGATCCCGGACACAGAGGAAACAAAAAAATGAGTGAAGCTTACATTATTGATGCCATCCGCACCCCCATCGGGCGTTATGGCGGCAGCTTGTCCAAAGTCCGTGCCGATGATCTGGGGGCAATCCCCATGAAAGCGTTGATGTCGCGTAACCAAACCGTTGACTGGTCCACGATTGATGATGTGATCTACGGTTGTGCCAATCAGGCTGGCGAAGACAACCGAAACGTTGCACGCATGTCCGCCTTGCTGGCTGGTTTACCCACGACAGTACCGGGTACGACGGTTAACCGTTTGTGCGGGTCCGGTATGGATGCTGTCGGATTGGCTGCACGCTCCATCAAGGCTGGTGATTGCGAGCTTATGATTGCCGGTGGCGTGGAAAGCATGTCACGCGCCCCCTTTGTTATGCCCAAGGCCGAAACCGCCTTTTCCCGCGCCAATGCCGTTTATGACACCACTATAGGCTGGCGTTTCGTCAACAAACTGATGGAAAAGCAGTACGGTACGGACTCCATGCCCGAAACGGCAGAAAATGTTGCCGAAGATTTCAACATCACCCGCGAAGATCAAGATGCCTTTGCCTTGCGATCCCAACAAAAGACCAAAGCCGCACAGGATGCAGGCCGACTGGCAGAAGAAATTTGCCCTGTTTCTATTCCTCAACGCAAAGGTGATCCCAAAATCGTTGATACGGACGAACACCCGCGTGCAGACACGACACTGGAAACATTGGCAGGCCTGCGCGCCCCATTTCGCGACGGCGGCAGTGTCACAGCGGGTAATGCTTCCGGGGTTAATGACGGGGCCTGCGCTTTGTTGCTTGCATCCGAAGAAAAGGCAAGTGAGTTGGGATTGAAGCCCCGTGCCCGCGTTGTCGCAATGGCAACCGCCGGAGTAGAACCGCGCATTATGGGGATCGGTCCGGCACCTGCATCACAGAAGGTTTTGGAAAAAGCTGGCCTATCCATCAACGATATGGACGTGATCGAATTGAACGAAGCTTTTGCATCACAGGGATTGGCCGTTCTGCGTGAACTGGGCGTGGCTGATGATGCCGAACACGTCAACCCCAATGGCGGGGCCATTGCCTTGGGTCACCCCTTGGGGATGAGTGGCGCGCGCTTGATCACCACCGCCCTTTATGAACTGGAACGCCGCAAGGGGCGTTATGCCCTCTGCACCATGTGTATCGGTGTCGGTCAAGGCATCGCCACCATCATCGAACGCATATAAACATATAAAAAGCGCACATTAATTGTTATAAAATGACCAACAGGGAATGTTTGGGAGGAACTAAATTATGCAACATACGGATATCCCTTTACTCGGGGAACTGGACCCTATCGAAAAGGCAAGCGTGGATGAGCTGCGCTCGCTTCAATTCAAACGCATGAAATGGTCACTGGACCATGCCTATAACAACGTTTCATATTATCGTGCCAAATGTGTGGATGCACATGTCCACCCCGATGACCTGAAGCATCTGGACGACCTTAAAAAATTCCCATTTACGACCAAAGAAGATTTACGCAAAGCGTATCCGTTCAGCAGTTTTGCCGTCCCAATGGAATCAATTGTGCGCGTTCATGCCTCCTCCGGCACCACCGGGAAACCAACCGTTGTGGGTTATACCAAACAAGACCTGAAAGTCTGGGCCGGTGTGGTTGCACGTTCGTTGCGTGCTGCTGGCGTCAACCATAGTGACCGGGTCCATGTTGCTTATGGTTACGGCTTGTTTACTGGTGGATTGGGTGCGCATTACGGGGCAGAAGAATTGGGTTGCACCGTCATTCCCATGTCTGGGGGACAAACAGAAAAGCAGGTTCAGTTGATCCGCGACTTTGACCCTGACGTTATCATGGTCACCCCGTCCTACATGCTTGTTCTGGCCGATGAAATGGAACGCCAAGGGCTAGACCCACGGGCCATTAAATTACGCTGCGGGATCTTTGGGGCAGAACCCTGGACCAACAAAATGCGTGATGAAATGGAAAGCCGCCTTGGTATTGACTGTCTGGACATTTACGGCCTGTCCGAAGTCATCGGCCCCGGTGTTGCACAGGAATGTCTGGAAACCAAAGACGGCCCGACCATTTGGGAAGATCATTTCTATCCCGAAGTCGTTGATGATAATTTCAATCCGGTCGAAGATGGCACAATGGGCGAACTGGTCTTTACATCATTGACCAAAGAGGCCATGCCGGTCTTCCGTTACCGGACCAAAGATTTGACCCGTCTGTTACCCGGGACTGCCCGCACCATGCGTCGTTTTGACAAAATCACCGGACGTTCAGATGATATGATGATCATTCGCGGCGTCAATGTCTTCCCCAGTCAAATCGAAGAACAAGTCCTGCGTGATGAACGTCTCAGCCCGCATTATCATCTCGTGTTATCGCGTGACGGACATCTGGATAAACTGAAAGTTCAGGTCGAACGCAATGAAAGCGGTCAGGAAAATGATGACGACATTAAAAAGAACCTGTCCCATCACATCAAATCCTACATCGGTATTTCAACCAAAATCGAAGTACTGGAACCCGGTGCAATCCCGCGTTCACAAGGCAAAGCGCAACGGGTAACCGATATCCGACCCAAGGATTAATATTTTCTGACAAAAATTTAATTTTTAAGAGGCTTCCATGAGGCCTCTTTTTTTGTCTAGTCCTCGCCCCATCATATATGTAGGATAAACCACAACAAAATCACTCAACCTCAGGTGACTTACAAAGTATGTCTCGCCTCTTTATCTTCGCTTTATGTTTGCTGAACTTCATCACCTCGACAGGGTATGCCAACCCGTTGACCATATCGATTGAACAAAACAATGTCTTTCTGAAAGCACTGTTGCCTGAATTGCTGAACGATGCAAAACTAGAGGCTAAGATTGTTACTATTCCCTCCCGCCGTGCTTTGGTCGAACTCAATGAAGGACGTATTGACGCCAATGGCCTTCGTTTACGCATATTGGAAGAACGTTATCCCAATATTATCAAAATGGACGAACCTGTTCTCCATATTGACTTCATCGCCATTACCAAGCGCGACGACATAATTGTAAAAAGCTGGGCCGATCTCGCCCCCTATAAAGTAGCATACCCCGCCGGATGGAAAATTTTTGACGTTAATGTTCCGGCAAACACCAAGGTCACCAAAGTAAATAATCATATGCAGTTGTTTAATTTATTGGAAATCGATCGGATTGATGTTGTTTTGCTTTCTGAAACAATCGCCAATACTTTGCTTAAAAACCGCACACCCCCGCCTTTTCGCTTCCTTTATCCCCCACTGCACAGTACGCCGTCTTATCTTTTCTTTCATAAAAGCAGGCAAGCCGAAGCCAACCAAATGGCCGAGGCTTTACGTCGCCTGAAAGCCAACGGGTTTTATGATTCCCTAAAACGAAAAACCTACTGAGGTGCCATACTTTATCCGTATTTACCGAGGATATTGCCTGTATGAAAATTTCAAGACGCCAATTCTTACATACTTCTGCCTGTGCTGCATTATCAGCTGGCATACCCTTATCGGCTTTTGCCGCGCCAACAGGCCTCCATAAGCTGACAGCACAAAAATCATCTGCACAGATTTTACCCGACAAATATCCACAAACAGATGTTTGGTCCTATAATGGCACCGTTCCCGGTCCTGTCATACGTATCAAACAGGGCGAAAACCTTAATGTTTTATTTAAAAATGAACTGGATGTAGCCAGTTCTATCCATTGGCATGGTGTGCGTGTACCCAATAAGATGGATGGTGTGCCCTTCATTACCCAGCCTCCCGTTCATCCGGGTGAAGAATTTCGCTATCATTTCAATACTGTAGATAGTGGAACGTTTTGGTTCCATCCCCATTTAAACAGTGCTGAACAGGTTGATCGTGGCTTAAGTGGCATCTTGATTGTCGAAGAAGATCAGCCCCTTGATATTGATCAGGAACTGGTTTGGATGCTGGATGACTGGCGCCTGGGAGAAGATGGACAAATCATCGATAATTTTCAAAACCTACATGATAAGGCGCATGGCGGGCGGCTCGGCAATGTTGCCGCAGTTAACGGAACCTATTACCCCTCTTTTGATGTCGACAACGGGTCCCGTATTCGTTTGCGCCTCATTAACAGTTCCAACGCGCGACTTTATACACCACAGTTCCCCAATTTAAATGCGTGGATCATTGCCTTTGATGGCCAACCTGTTACACCCAAAAAATTATCTGAAAACATCTTGCGCCTTGGCCCCGGTATGCGCGCCGATATTGTTCTGGATATTAACGTAGACGGTGCCAAAGGTATGGATATCCTTGATACGACATATCGTGGGGAACCCATGCCACTTGCACATTTTAACGTTTCCGGTAAAAGCAAAGCCCGCACCACGCCCCCTATGGCGTTGGTTCCCAACCCATTGCCTGTCCCTGATCTTGCCAATGCAGAACGCAAGACAATCGTTTACGAAGGCGGCGCAATGGGGCAACTTGCAAGTGCACGCTTGAACGGAGACCAAGAAACTCCACTTCGCCATCTTGCCCAACAAAACGGTGTTGTCTGGGCCACCAATGGAAATGTCTATACCAGTCTTGCGGACCTCAATAAAGCAAAGCGCCTGTATCAGCTCAAACATGGGAAAAGCTATATCTTCAGCCTACAAAATAAGACAAGCTGGATACATCCGATCCATTTGCATGGACACACCTATCAGGTTCTCGCACGCAACGGTAAAAAACTTGAAATACCCTTGTGGCAAGATACAGTCTTGCTCTATCCCAATGAGACAGTTGACATTGCCTTTGTTGCAGACAACCCGGGGCATTGGATGTTTCATTGCCATATTCTGGATCACGCCGCAGCAGGAATGATTGCCGCACTCGAGGTCGCCTAGTCCAAAAAAAGACCGGGTTCTCACTTAAAGAACCCGGCCAGTAAAGTCAGGCCGCCTTGGAAGGCATTACACTCTCGACAGCCTAGGAGAACTATTTTCTTCCCCCGCCTAATCCAATCGGTGAAGGCGCAAGGAAGGTAATATCAGACAAAAGTTTGCGGAACTTGTTTTGTGGTACATCACCAAACACAGGGTCCTTATTTTCATTAAAGGCCGCATCAATCGGTGCCCAGTCTTCTTCTGTCAATACCCGTTCTGCAAGCGGAATGACGACTGTATCTTCAAGCTTCATATGTGCACGATGTGCCGCCAGATAATCTTTCAAAGCATCAATAACTTTTTCGGTCTGACCGGGGTGTTTATCTTTCATCGCCTGAATATGAACTTCCAAACGTTGACGGTGTTCCACCCCTTTTTGATGCTGTTCCTGAAGTTCCAGAATAACGTCATTGGCTTCGGATGTTTTTTTCAACAAGGCCGGAAACAGATAATTATCTTCTTTGGGATGGTGCATGGTATCGAGAAATTCCTCAATATAATGCATGATTTTTTCGATCAATTCATAATCAACATCGTCAGAACGCAAACGTCCTGATTCCAGATCCAGCACAAGTTGATTGAGAACATGCAAGACTGTATTCAAGCTTAGGTGTTCTCTTTTCATAATAGTAATGGCTTTGGTCATGTCAGACCCCCATTCAAAAATCGTTTCAGTTATGCGTTTTATTCGACTTCTTCGAGTGCTTTCCACATCTCGACATCGCGTTCTGCAGTCCAAATTCGCGGATGATCCAACCCACCGGCTTCATCAAAGGCACGCGTCACATCAAAGGGCAGACAGTGATCAAAAATTACCCAATCGCCAAACTTCGGCTTAAGTGCGGCATATGTATCTTTGTAAATTTGCCCCAATTCCTTACCTTCTGCGCGACCTTTTTTAACCGCACCATACATGGATTCCAGAAAATCCTGTGTTTCAGCAATTGCCTGTTCACATAATTCAGGTGTCATCAGCGCGGCACCACGCCCTGGAACCAATTTCTGCGGTTTCAGCTCACGCAACACATTCAAGGTTTTCGGCCAGTCTTCCAGATGGGCATCCCCTGTGTAAGGTGTTGCCCCAAATTCAACCAGATCACCTGAGAATAACACCCCATCATCCGGCAACCATGCAATTGTATCCCCGGCGGTATGACCGCGTCCGGCATGGATGATTTCCACACGGCGTTTGCCCATGAAAATGGTCATCTTGCCTTCAAACACCATCGTCGGCCATGTCAGACCGGGCACAGATTCAACGTCGTTAAACAAACGCGGGAAACGACCAACCTCGGATTTAAAATCATGTTCACCACGTTCCACAATCAAATCATAAGTGGGTTGAGACGCAATAATCTGTTCAGGCTTATAAGCAGATGCCCCCATCACACGTACCGCATGATAATGTGACATAAGCACATATTTGATCGGTAAATCCGTTACCTCACGAATGCGACGAATGACATCTTGCGCCATCGTCGGGGTGGCCTGTGTATCAATGACCATTACACCATCATCACCGATGATGATGCCGGTATTGGGGTCGCCTTCAGCCGTATAAGCGTACAGACCTTCGCCCAGTTTCTCGAAAGAAACCTGCTTTTCGTCTAAATCGGCTGCGGATGCAAAATTCTTTGTCATTGCTTAAAATTCCATTATTCCAATTAAATACCTAGGTAGGCTGCCTTGACAGTTTCGTCGTTCAGCAGATTTTCCCCACTACCCGTCAGTGTGATTTTTCCGGTTTCCATCACATATCCACGGTCTGCAACACGCAGCGCAGCTGTGGCGTTCTGTTCCACCAGAAAAATGGTCACACCCTGTTCCTTGAGTTCTTCAATAATTGCGAAAATTTCCATAACCAACACCGGCGACAGGCCCATGCTGGGTTCATCCAGCAACAACAGACGGGGGCGCGACATCAGCGCACGTGCCATCGCCAACATTTGTTGCTGTCCACCGGAAAGGGTCCCGGCGGCTTGGTTGCGTTTTTCTTTCAAAATAGGAAAACGCGCATACATTTTTTCAAGATCGGCAGCAATTTGGGCTTTATCTTTTTGAATAAAGGCCCCTAAACGAATATTGTCTTCCACCGACAACGCGGTGAAGACCTGACGGCCTTCCGGCACCTGTGCGATATCCAGACCAACGCGTTTATTGGCTAGCATCGCAGTAATATCGTTCCCTTCAAAGCTAACCGAACCGCCACTGGCATCCTGCAAGCCTGAAATGGTGCGCAACAAAGTGGTTTTCCCAGCACCATTACCACCAACCAAGGCAACAAGTTCGCCTTCGTTAACTTCCAGATCAACCCCGTGCAAGGCCTGAATACGCCCGTAATGACTGGTTAGATTTTGAATTTTCAACATTTCCTTAGCCCCCCAAATATGCCGCAATAACATCTGGATTGTTGCGCACTTCAAGTGCGGTGCCTTCCGTCAGTTTGCGTCCGTAATCAAGGACAAGGATATGGTCTGAAATTTCCATCACCATTTTCATGTCATGTTCCACCAGAACAACTGTAATCCCGCGTTCTGCCACTTTTTTGATAACTTCATCAATTTCGCGGCTTTCCGCCGGGTTCAGGCCCGCTGCGGGTTCATCCAACAACAAAATTTTCGGCTTGGAAGCCAAAGCACGCGCAATTTCCAAACGTTTGAGCGCCCCATAAGGCATACTTTCCGTATCGGTATCCGCATATTTTTTGAGACCAACAAAATCCAGCAGTTCCAGACAGGTTTCCCGGCAATGACGATCACCAGCTTTAATAGACGGAAGCCCGAAAAAGGAGGCAAAGAACCCTCGGTTCAAATGCAAATGGGCACCGACCATGACGTTTTCAATTGCCGTCATATTAAAGAAAATCTGCAAGTTCTGGAACGTGCGCGACATTCCGCGCGCCGCCAGTTCATAAGATTTAAACCCTGTGACCCCTTCATCATCATAAAGGATTGTGCCACTGGTCGGCGTATAGACACCGGTGATCAGGTTAAACAACGTCGTTTTCCCTGCCCCGTTTGGCCCGATGATCGAATGAATGGTTCCGGGATTAATCGTGAAGGACAAGTCATCAATGGCGCGTACACCACCAAATTCAATACTGAGGTTGTTGACTTTCAAAAGGGTCATGGCTTATCTCCCTTCTTCAACAAACCCGCGATACTCGGCACCAGGCCTTTGGGCAAGAAGATCATGGTCAGCATTAAAATCAAGCCAAAAACCAGATGTTCGTAATCATGCAAGGCCGTCAGAAATTGCGGCAAGGTCGTTAGAATAGCTGCACCAATAACAGCCCCAAAGGTAGAGGCCATACCGCCAAACACCACCATCACCACCAGTTCGATAGAATGGAAGAACCCTGCAATATCCGGTGTAACGAAATTGGAATAATAAACACCGAGACTGCCCACAATGCTGGCAAACACAGCAGAGACAACGAAAATCAGAACCTTATATTGCGTGGTATCGACCCCGACAACTTCGGCCGCCACTTCCGAGCCATGAACCGCACGTAACGCACGACCGATAGGCGAATGGATCAGGTTAAGAGAGGCCCACACACTAAACACCAGAAGCGCACCCACCAACCAGTACCAATAAATTTGTGTCGCCATAAAGGACAAGCCGTCCACATACATGCCATCCGGACCACCTGTCATCTGATCTTCGGTATTGATCACAATGGAAATGATGATCCCCATCCCCAAAGTCGCCATCGCCAGATAGTGTCCCTTTAATTTCAGAATGGGTCGGGCGATGACAAAAGCCAACACACCGGTAAAAATCGCAGCGACGACCATTGAAAGAAGCGGGTCCCACCCCTGATTCATGGTCAGAATTGCGCTGCCATAAGCCCCAAGCCCGACAAATGCGCCATGCCCCAGACTGATTTGTCCACCATAGCCAATTAACAGATTCAAACCGATACAAACAATCGCATTAAAACCGATAAGAATGGCAATCTCATATTGGAAAGCGTTGCTCAAAAATACAGGCAGGATTGCAATAACAGCACAAAGTACCAAAATGCCGCCCGTTTTCGCTGATTTCAAATTCGTTATCATTACACGCGCTCCGTTCCGGTTTTACCGAACAGACCGCTCGGCTTAAAGAACAGGACGAGAAGAATAAGGATAAAAGCAACCGCATCTTTATATTCAGACACCCAGTAGCCCGCCCCCATTGCTTCGGCAATGCCGACAATCATGCCACCGGCAACCGCACCCATGCCATTACCCAATCCACCAAGGATAGCGGCACAGAACCCTTTCAGGCCCAGCATGATACCGGCCTCAAAGTTTGTCAGTGTAATCGGGGCCACCAATATACCGGCAATCGCGCCCAAGGCAGCAGACAACCCAAAACTGATAAACAGCACCAACTTAACATTAATCCCCATTAAAAGGGCCGCATCACGGTTTAACGATGTTGCAATAATCGCTTTCCCCATCATGGTTTTATCGAAGAAGTAGCGCAAAGCGAACACAAGTAAAACCGTCACCCCCAAAACCCACAGGCTTTGTGGCAAAATTGTTGCCCCTGCAATGTTGATCGGCTCATCCCCGCTGAATGCAGGAACGGCGTGGAATTCCTTGCCCCAAAAAACCTGGGCCAACCCACGCATGACGATTGAAGCACCGATCGTAATGATAATCAGGGTAACAACGGACGCACCACGCGCTGGGGCAATTGCTAATTTCTCCAGACCAAAACCGAACAAGGTGGTCAATGCAATCGCAGCCAGAACGGCAATCGGCATCGGCAAACCGAGGCCGAGAAAGAAAACGGTTCCCATTCCGCCCAGCATGACAAATTCGCCTTGCGCAAAATTGATCACGTGTGATGCGTTGTAGATGATGGAGAACCCAAGCCCAACCAGCGCATAGGTCGCCCCCAACGTAATACCGGAAAAAAGGAATTGCAGGAATTCTGCGAACATTTTTTACGTCTTTCTTGCAGATATATTTTACCTGTTGCTTCTTGGATAAAACCACAGAAACAGGACGTTTTAGAAAATTGGGGAAGGGGTTACCCTCCCCCAAAATTCGACGTTATTTCACGATAGACCAGTTACCGTTCTTGATTTCCAGCATCTTGAACGCAGACAAGTCCAGACCAAGGTGGTCTTCTGGCGTCATATTGACGACACCGCCTGTACCGATGTAGCCACTGGTTTTTTCAATTTCGTCACGAACGGCGGCTTTGTCAGTGCTGCCCGCGCGCGTAATCGCGGCAACCGCCATTTGCAGGCCGTCATAGGCATGACCGCCAAACGTAGAAACCGACCCACCGTACGCTTCGCTGTAAGCTTTGGTATAAGCCTGAACCACAGCTTTTTGCGGATCTGAATCCGGCAACATGTCAGCAACCAACAAGGCCGCTGCCGGCAGACGCACACCTTCAGCCGCTTCACCAGCCAAATCGATATATTTCTTGGATGCCACACCATGAGACTGGTAAAGCGGTGCCGTCATACCAAGCTGACGATAGTTTTTTGTCACGATCGCCGGACCTTGTCCAAAGCCGGCATTGACAACAGCTTGCACACCGTCAATACCTTTAATCTTCGTCAACTGTGCGGTCATGTCGGTATCTTTCGGCCCGTAAGATTCCGAAGCCTTGATATTGATTTTATAAGCCGGCGCCAATTTTTCGCACTGGCCTTTCATGGATTTACCAAAACCGCCCGTACCGGAAATCATAGCAATATCGTTCAGGCCGCGTGCTTGTAAATCTTCAAATATTTTACCGCAGGCCATTTTATCTGTGTGCGGCGTTTTAAACGTCCATTTTTTGACCGGTTCAATAATGGCAACGGCACCTGCCAACGAAATAAACGGAACCTGAGCTTTTTCAACGATCGGAATCACCGCCATTGTGGCACCGGATGTAGAACCGCCCACAATAACGTCCACTTCATCCTGGCTGACCAGACGTTTTACAGCTGTAATCGCTTTTTTGGAATCAACACCGACATCATATTGAATCAGTTCAACCTGACGACCCAAAACACCACCATTGGCATTCAGTTCTTCAATATAAAGTTCCAGTGTTTTGAGTTCCGGGTCACCCAAAAACGAGGCCGGCCCCGTTACGGACAGGAAAGTCCCGATTTTGATCGGATCCGCAGCATCAGACGTTGTGGCACCAAAAGCCATTGCACCGGCGACCATCCCCAATGCAGCGACTGTCTTCTTAACTTGGTTGTGACGTGAAGTCATAATTTGTTTGCCTCCCAAATAGACAATATATCGTTTGTTTTTTGGTTTAGTTCGATCAGCTTAAGCAGAATGTTTGCAAACCACATGATCTATATCAAAACATTGCATGCAAAAGTCTGATCCTGCGAGATTTTTACCCGAAAAGCTCGGATATTTCCCTTTCTTATTTGTTTCAATTGAAACTATTTCAATAAAAACTAATCGTCAAGCAAAAAAATATTCCACTTTTTTGACTGACAATCAAAGACGGCACCTTCCTTTTTGGACTTCCCTTCCCCATTAAGGAAGGCACCGACTTTTCAGCAGGTTAGGCCGCACGTTTGCTCAGCAGTTTCTGAACAGCCTCGCGCGTCTCCCCAAACTCTTCGACACTATGCTCATAACGGTCACGTGCCACGGCGTAATCTTCAACCAAATCGGTTTCGATACTACCATTAAAAATACGAACATGAAGGCGTTCGCAATCATCCAGATAATGATCAGCCAACAAGCGCACCTTCATATATTGGCGCGCTGCCTCCTGAACAGTTGCCTCCAGATCATTAAAACTAGGAACAGCATCCAGTGGTAACGGGAAATCCCCCCTTAAATGTTCCCACATTTCCGCCCAGTCATCACGACCCTGACCATCTTCAAAATGGACATAGCCAAATTTGGACAACACACTGCGTCCATTGGAAAAAAGTGTATTGGGCAACTCTGGAATCATAGCGAACCCTCCTTGTCTTTCGTATTTTACTTTATAGTTTAGCCTGCAGCCTTGGACACTTGTACATCAAGGTCAGCAGCTTCGTATCCAACACGCATGTCGTAATCCGCTTCCACACCTTGCGGCACTTCCAGCCCCACTTCTTTCAGGCGTGATTCCAGCAATTCCAGATATTCTGCCTGCAGCTCTTCCGGTTTTTTCACTTTGATGCCGTATTCATAATATTTATCGAACATGGCAGATTGCTTGTCACCTGTTGAGGGGCGACCATAAAAGCCGAGACCGACTTTCATAAATTTCTCAACGCGCTTTTGCATAAATTCGCGCGTTTCTTCACCGCCGAATTCGATACAACGCTTGGAAGCCCAAACACCGAAAGCAAGGTGACCATACTCTTCTTTATGAATACGCACATTGACACGTGCCCACGGCAGGTAGGAACATTCACGATACTGACCAAGGAAGGCCACCGCCGCCGGCGTTACCACGGTAGAGAACAAAGCGACATCTTCCCAGCATTCAAACAGTTTTGACCAGTTTTCTTTACGGAAGCCGTTAATAACCGTCACTTTTTTCGGGTCCGGGTTATTCGGATTCGTCACCAGCTCACGCAAACGCGCGTTTACATCCACACCCAAGTCGGACATCAGGTTCCAGACATAATAGCCGTGACCCATTTCTTCCATCACTTTCTTGGACAGGCGGTAAGCCTCTTCCGGGCGCGGTGCAAAACGCATATTTTCCGCAACACGCTGCGCACCGGCATATTCAGAGTCTGCCTGGAAGCTCATCAAATTCAATAAGAGCTTCTTGTACTCTTCGGGCAATTCATCGCCTTTATCGTACGTTTTCCAGTTAGCCATCAGTTTCCTCCACTGTTTATCTCAATTCAGATTGGCGCCAATCCGCCTAAAAATCATCTTATGACACATTTAATGATTCTTTTAACAGAATAGTGTATCATATTAATTCCTGTCAATTCCTTTTTAAAGCTCCTCCAATAAACAAGCCTTAACCCTTTATTTCTCTAGCATTTTATATATTATATTTTTTTTAATAATTTGTTTCCAATGATACAAATTATTTTATGTTACACTTTTTATGGTGACATATATAAAAAGTGTAACTATTATATCTCATCAGAGATAACGCTGAAATAACAGCCCCGATATGCTATGAGTTGATGCGGACAAACTCTCTTTTCAAGACGGAATAATCGAAGTGCCATGACAAAGAATAAAAAAATACACGATGCCATATTGGACTTGCGCGATAAAACAACACTGCGCGCCAAATCTTTATTGGTCACCGTATACGGCGACGCCATCCTCCCACATGGCGGGGCAGTCTGGCTTGGCAGTTTGATCAACCTTGTAGAACCCTTGGGCTTAAGCGAACGCATGGTGCGCACTGCCGTCTTTCGTCTCTCCAAGGACGATTGGCTCAGTGCTACACAAATTGGACGACGCAGTTATTATAAGCTGACTGAAATCGGACGCCGTCGTTTCGAAACCGCCCATCGCCGCATTTATGCTTCACCGCACCGGACATGGAATGGTGAATGGCTGATGGTCATTGCAAACAAATCCAACCTGACACAAGAACAACGCGATCAATTGCGCCGTGAATTTCTTTGGTTGGGTTTTGGGAACGTGGCACCCAATATCTTTGCTCACCCCGCAGCAGATATTCGGGCGGTTCGCCAAATCATTCAAGATATGAATGTTGAAGAAAATGTGGTGACAATGGCCGCACGTGCGGACCGTCACAGCGGCACCGCCCCCCATCGCAACATGGTTCACAGTAGTTGGGATCTGGATCAACTGGCGCAGGATTACAATCATTTCCTGGACGCTTTTCGCCCGCTTTATCACGCCCTGAGTGCGGAAGGAACGATTGATCCTGAAAGCAGTTTTCTCGTACGCACCCTTTTGATCCACGAATATCGCCGGATCATGCTGCGCGACCCCATGTTGCCTGATGACTTATTGAACGCTGAATGGCCCGGCTCCACCGCAGCTACCTTATGTGCAAACCTTTATCGCCTCTGCGCACCCAGTGCAGAAAAACACCTTGAATCCCTGTTGGAAACGGCCGAAGGCCCCTTACCGGATGCCAGCCCTTATTTCTTCAACAGATTTGGCGGATTGGAAAACGGTACGTCTTCCCCGCCCTTGCCAGAAAGTTTGACCCTATGACAGCAAAAATCGCCATCATCGGTTCCGGCCCCAGTGGCTTTTATGCCGCCGATACCTTTGCAAAAAAACTCCCCGATTGCCAAATTGACATTATTGAACGATTGCATACACCGTTTGGTCTGGTCCGCGCCGGTGTCGCCCCCGACCATCAGGGCACCAAAAATGTCACCCGCCAGTTTGAACGCATCATGCAAAACGACAGTGTGCGATTTATCGGCAATGTCGAAGTCGGTCGTGATATCACATATGATGAACTGAAAGACCTGTACGACATTGTTTTTCTAGCCATTGGTGCTTCTGTTGATCGTAAAATGGGGATCGCGGGGGAAGACTTGGCTGGTGTTTATGGCTCCAGTGCCTTTGTTGGCTGGTATAACGGGCACCCTGATTTTGTAAACCTCGCCCCGAAACTCGGCCCCAACGGGGTTGCTATTATCGGTAACGGGAATGTTGCCATTGATATTGTCCGTGTTCTGGCAAAATCGGCCGAAGAAATGCAAGGTTCTGACTTGTGCCTACATGCCGAAGACACCATCCGTGCCGCCCAACTTAATGATTTTTATATGATCGGGCGCCGTGGTGCGGCGCAAGCGGCCTTCACCCCTTCTGAAGCCAATGAACTAGGCCACCTCGCCCATTGCCACCCTGTTATTCTGAATGATGATTTAAACGAAGTTCCCGCAGAAGAAGACCAAAAATCACAAAAAAACAAAGAAAAAAATATGGAGATTTTGCGCGATCTCAATGAACAAGACCGTGGCGATAAGGCAAAGACACTGCATTTACAATTCTGGGCAAAACCGATTGAAATTCTCGGCACCGATTGTGTGGAAGGATTACGATTGGAACGCACAACTTTGGTCGATGGACGTGTGCAAAGCACAGGGGAAACTTTTGACATTGCCGTTTCCACCGTTATTTCCGCAATCGGTTATGAAACAGCCCCGATCCCCGGCCTGCCTATGAACGGAACCATCGTTCAAAATAATGACGGCGTCGTTGAAGATGGGGTTTACGTTGCCGGCTGGTGTAAACACGGCCCCCAAGGCACAATCCCCACCAACCGTAAAGAATCAATGGAAATGGCAAAGGTCGCGATTGAAGCCTTCAACGGCGAAAGCGACAAAACAGGCCCTGCCGGATTGGATATTTTACTAAATGAACGCAATGTCCATCCCGTTGATTTTGATAACTGGAAACAGATTGAAGCACAGGAAGAACAAGCCGCCCGACCGGGCCGTGTGCGTGAAAAACAAATCACATTCCCATAACAGGGATAAAAGTGCGCCTTCACTCTCAAACATCGCGAAATTCACATCTAAAAGTTAAAACATCTCTATTCCTTTCATAGAAAAAGAGGGAGCGGCATTTTGTGCCACTCCCATGTTGTTACGATCATCTTGACCATATTTAATAGTCAATATAGCGTAATAGGTGAGTTATCTGACGACAGAAATTATATACCGCAGACTGCGGATTTTCTTTGAAGGTACCTATGGAGGGAACTTGTGGCCTCCCAGATAACTTGCATCAAAAAGTAAAACGCTACCTTGACTATACTTTTCAGCCAAGATAGCGTTAGTAGTGAGCCATCTGACGACAGAAATTATATACCGCCCTCTGCGGACACTGTTTCAGTGTACTCATGGAGGGAATTGGCGGCCTCCCAGATGGTTCACTTTCCTTCCTTTATTGCTTTTCTTAATGCCCTATCCCGAAGTGGGCCAAATATGGTTTTCATTCCGACAGTACCCGGCGTTTTATCCAACAATCCTATTGGTGCGATTACCCTTGAAGCATTGCTGATTAACAATGCTTCATCCGGTTGATCGATTTTTTGTCTAATGTAGTTCGCATTGGTTAAATCGTTGGGAATACGATCAATATAAGGCTCTATCGCCTTTCTCCGATTAGCATCCCAATGGGCCATACTGCCAGCAGGCATTCTCAGGCGGTTTTCAACATCCGCTACCTTGGGATTGAACTCTTTATATTGATCGTATAAACGCTGCTCAAGGGGACCAAAGTCGAAGGTAACATCAGGGATGCGGTCTCCTTTGTCACCGCCCTCCAAATGTTTACGGAAGAATTCTTCAAAATCACTGGCATCAAACATATCACCATCTTTGAATTTCACCATACCGGCCAAGGCCGTCATATTACCCGGCGTGACGATATCTGCCAATTCCGCCCCAGTCATACCGAGGTGAGCCAATGCAGCACCATAGTCACCATTTTTTATTGCCTGCGTGACTTTGGCACTCTCTGCACTCGCCCCTAGAACATCAGCCTGCGGACCAAAGAAGCTGGCAAGCTTCTCCAGCCCTTCTTTTGCATTTTCTATGGCTTTCTCGCCATGAGGGCCGACATAACGTTTAACCCCATGTATCTTCGCTCTCTTCCATTCATCTTTGAAAGCTTGAACCAAAGAAACGTCATCACTCGACGGTTGAGCTACTTGAGTTTCTTGGTGTTCAGACTGTGCTTCTACCAATGGCACTGTTGGTGTAAACCGTTCTTCCTCACCATCACTCACTATATAGGTCAATTCAGCTTCACTCGGTTCGACAATTTCAGGTGTGAAGGTGTAGCTGCCATCATCATTGACTTGCATGATTGATGACAATCCACCGTCAGGATCAAACGCTTCGACCTGATCTGGCGTGATCACCGCAGTCGGTTGAACCATCTTTCCCGTCTCGTCATATTGAACTTCACCGGGATATGCCCGTTCAAACTCCTTCACCACATGGTCCCGCAGCCGCGTGTCATATTTATCGCCATAGCGTTTATCAGACATCATGGAGCGGATACGCTGATCCACGGTATCGCCTTGCGGGATGATCGCACTCGATGCCTTTTGCTGCTGCATTTTTGCAACTTCTTCCCATTGTTTCTTTGTCGGCATCTTGCCTTTTGGGGCGGATGCCAGCGGATCTTCTAACCCGGTCATGGGATCAATTTTTGGCAGCTTGGACTTTTTCGGTTTCGCAGCTTCGCCCAACGGTGCTGATGCAGACCAAGATGTTTGAGGTGGCATAGCAGCGGGTGTGGGCTTGGGCATTTCCGATGTCGGATTGATGGAAGGGGTTTTTGCCTTCTCCAACAAATCCGTTGTTGAGATACCATTATTCACCAATGTCTGACCCAAAGCATTTTCTGTCGGGCCACCCGGTTTCATAACACCATCAACTTTTAAACCGTTGTTAGCTTGGAAGTTCTTCAATCCATCAATCATTCCCATATCAGGAATGTCTGTGATCCCGAAGTCGGGTACATTATAGTTCCCTATGGCATTTAAGGCTGATTTGGTTTTCCTGACATCATCAGGTTTGATGTTGCCGCTTTGACCAATGGTACTGTCCACACGAAACAGGTCTCCAACATCATCAGCAAAATCTGATAGCCCCGTCGTAAAATTGTTCCAGAATGAATTCTCACTCATGAGAGTATCCTTTCAAAATTCAGGCATAAAAAAACGCCCGCACCGGGGATGGGTGCAAGCGTTGCTCAAAAGGAAACGGGAAAAGTGGATTGCTCACACTTATCCTGTTGACTAGTGAGAAATGTAAATCATATGAACAATAAAATCAAGAACAAAATAAGAACATGCGCAATAACTGTTAGGACTTGGCTTTGTTGCGGTAATTGTCTTTACAGAAAATCAGTCTGCGGTACCCTAGCTTTATTCTTGGTATTTCCTGTGTTGAAGCTGGATATCATAAAGACCATAGCCCCTTAAGTCTTCAACGCCCGATCGGAGAACGGGACGGTAAAAAAGAAAGTCGCACCATGACCATAGTCACTTTCCACCCAGATACGTCCGCCCAAATGCGAAACGATCCGCTGGCAAATGGCCAATCCCAACCCCGATCCCGTCGGGTTGCCTGTTCCAATTTGTTTGGCCTGATAGAATTTCTCAAAGACCAGCTTCAACTCGTCTTCATGCAAGCCGGGGCCTTGGTCTTTTACCGCAACACGAACATGATTACCCATATCAACAAGCTGAATATCAATCCGTCCGCCTTTGCCTTTGTAGATTTTCTGCGCATTGGAAATCAGATTGATCACCACCTGTGTCAACTTATCCTTATCCCCCAAGACCAGTGAAAGATATTTCGGCACATCCACATTCAGTTCAACGTTTTCTTTCTCGCATTCCTGCGTCAAGGTTTCCACGCCATGCTTAATGACATCGCGCATTTCCACTTCGGTAATGTCCCAGGTTTCGCGCCCGGACTCAATCCTTGCCAAATCCAGAACCTGATTGATTAAACGGGTCAGACGCTGACTTTCTTCGACCATAACCTGCAAGAACTTCTGACGCTGTTCTATATCCAAATCAGGGTTATCATGCAGTATTTCCGTAAAGCCCCGTATGGAGGTCAGCGGCGTACGTAATTCATGGGCAACATGGGATAGGAACTCATCTTTCAAGCGATCCAACTGCATCAAGCGTTCATTGGCCAGTTGCAATTCATTGCGGGCTTGTTCCAACGCATCTGATTTTTGTTCCAATTGGTGGGAATATTCGATGACATGGGAGGCTTCATCCAAAACCTCCAGCATTTCGTCCAGACTGGCCCCTTTGCCTTTTACAACAGAAGCCACCAAGACACGCGCTGATGCCGAACCAATTGCCCCGGCAAGCAATCGTTCGCAAAAGCGCACCGTATAGGGCGCGGCCTGATCCCATGTTTCCACATCAATATCACGTCGCTGCGCATGTTCATAAAATGCACGTTGAGTCGCATTCGTCCCGATATAGCGCGCACATAAATCGCGCAACTCATCAACCGAAACCTGCGCCCCCCAAAAGCCAACATTTTGATTAACGGCTGTTTGCTGATCCACCTCCACAAACAAGGTCGCCTGAATACGTTCAATCGCACTGGGATGATCAAACAGGGAAATCAGAATATAAAACCCGATATTGGCAATCATAGACCAGAATAACGCGTGGGAGATATGATCCATCCCCCCCATCCCGAACAAGTTATAAGGTTTCAACAACTCGATCCCGAACGGTCCCTGATTGACAAAAGCAATCGGCAACCAATCGGACAGGGCGAACGAGGGCAAGACCAACGTATATCCCCAAACAAAAAAACCAGCGAGCAAACCGCCTATGGCCCCGCGTTGTGTCCCACCTTTCCAATAGATACCGCCTAGAATTACCGGGGCAAACTGGGCCGCTGCGGCAAAGGACACCAATCCAACGGTCACCAGCGCATAAGATTCCCCAATAATGCGGTAATAGAGATAGCCCAACAGTAAAATAAGCAAGATCGCCATGCGTCGGATGAACAACAGTAACATGCTCATATCCCGGCGCGCTTCCAGTTTTGCCTTGAAGTAGCGCAACAGGATCGGCATCACCAAATCGTTGCAAATCATTGTCGACAGTGCAATGGCTGCCACAATCACCATACCTGTTGCCGCAGATAACCCCCCGATAAACACAAACAGAGCCAACCACGGATTGCCTTCTGCCAAGGGCAAAGCAAGGACAAAGGTATCCGCATCGACACCACCCTGATCAAAATAAAGCAAACCACCCAGCGCAATGGGTAAAACGAACAGATTAATCAACAACAGATACAGCGGAAAGAGCCACACCGCATGAGACAAGTGGCGCTCATCCGTATTTTCCACGACGATCACTTGAAACTGACGGGGCAGAAAAATCACCACAACCATTGCCAACAAGGTCAGGGAAAACCAGTTTCCTTCCACCGCGCTCATGGTCAAAAGTGATGATAAATCCTGATGCGCCGCCGCGCGGGCATAAATATCGGACACACCGTCGAACATCGAATAACTGACAAAAAACCCAACCGCCAAAAAGGCCAGCAGTTTGATCATCGATTCAAAGGCGATGGCGGTAACCATGCCTTCATGCTGTTCGGTCGCATCAATATGGCGTGTACCAAACAGAATGGTAAATGCCGCCATCATAAGCGCGACATAAAATGCCTTATCATCCCACAGGTTTTCCGGAGCCGATAAATGTTGTGTCCCCACCAAAACATTATAGCTCGTCCAGACCGCCTTTAGCTGAATAGAGATATAAGGCATAATCCCGACCACCGCAATAATGGTGACAAGCCCGCCAAGAACATGACTTTTCCCATAACGAGAAGAGACAAAATCAGCGATTGAGGTAATACGATGTTTACGGCTGATCCGAACGATTTTCCCGATGACAAACCAACCGAGCAAAAAGGTCAGGGTTGGCCCGATATAAATGGGCAAAAACCCAACCCCTGTCGAGGCGGCGCGCCCTACTGATCCGTAAAAAGTCCAACTTGTACAATAAACGGCTAATGACAAGGCATAGATGGATGGATTTTTTAAAAGGCTCCGGCCTTGTTCTGCGCGTCGGTCCCCCCAATAGGCAATGGCAAACAACAAGGCCAGATAAAACGCGGAAGCGAGGAAAATAGCCGTATTGGACACCTCAATCCTCCTCGTTCAAATCGATAGGATCCAATATTTCATAATGTCGTCGGATGATCAAAATCGCCGCAACAAGGATCAACCCGCCCCAGACACCAAATAGATAGACCAACAAAACAGGCACACCAAAAAATGTCGTATTGCCCCCCCGATCAAACAAGGAAATCAATGCCGGACTGAACAGCAACGCACCGAGCATACATAGCCCGACCAATCGCTCTCTCGTAATGCCCGGTCTTTGCATCTATCAGCCTCCCGGTTTCCATACTGGCGGGGCCATTTCAAAGCCTTCAAACTGAAAGGCGGGTGAAACTGTACATCCAACCAAGGTCCACTCCCCCATACTTTGTGCTGCCTGCCACGCATCTTTTGGCACAACACCTTGGGGGCGCTCCCCTTTTAAGATATCGGAACCCAACACAACCGTGTCGACCTTTTTTTCATCCTGACTGATAAAAAGGTGCAAGGGTGCCCCTGCGTACCAATGCCAAATTTCCACGGCATCCACGCGATGCCAATGCGATTTCTCCCCGGCTTTCAACAGGTAATAAATCGCAGTGCATGATCCACGCTCGCCCCCCTCATCATCACGGAACGTTTCGACATAATAGCCGCCTTCCGGATGTGGTTGCAGACCAAGCTTGGCAATAATGTGATCTGCCTCGTTCATTCTTTCGGGGCCGTTTCGACCATAGACGGGCGGGCGGAAAATGCCTCGTACCATGCCGTCAGCTTTGGACGGGTGGACAGAATTTTATCATCGGGGAAACGAAAATCAATCCAGCCCAAACAACAAGCCACCGTAATTTGACCAATGGTTAAGGGGCCGCCTGACAGTTCGTCGATTTCCTGTTCCAGTGCATCCAACCCGCGTTGAATAGAGGCCGCCTGACGATCCAACCAGCCTTGTGACCTTTCACCATCCGCACGACGGCTTTCCAGAAGACGCAACACACCGGCATCCAGAATACCATCTCCCAGAGCCTGAAAATGAAGTGCCTTCCAACGCGCCTTGCCCGGTGCAGGAAACAACACAACACCCGGCACCAACGCATCCAAATATTCGCAAACGACCGGGGAGTCATAAAGAACGTAGCCATCATCCAGAATAAGAGCGGGAATTTTACCAAGCGGGTTGACATTGCCCATATCCGTCGCCGGGTCCCATACCAGCGTCGGTTCCAGTTCGATACGGTCCATCAAATCCAGTTCCTTCGCACAGACCAAGGCCTTTCGCACATAAGGTGATGTGGCGGAATAACGCATTTTCATAGGATGATCCTTTCAGTGTTCAACGGATACGACTCAAAAATTATCTTTTCGACGACGAATTTCTGCAAAAACCTCGACGCTGTCTTTCCCCACCATATCCAAGGTCTTTTGCACATTTGTTTCATCCGGGCGTAAAAAAGGGTTCGTTGCTTTTTCTATACCTAGACGCGCAGGAACCGTCGGTTGCCCCTGTGCACGCAGATCGTCAATTTCACGGGCACGACTGATCAATGCCGCATTGTTCGGATCGATTGTCAGGGCAAAGCGTGCATTGGCCTGAGTATATTCATGGGCGCAATAAACACGTGTTTCATCGGGTAACTGCTTCAATTTGGATAAGCTGTTCCACATCTGGGCGGGGGTCCCTTCAAACAAACGCCCACAGCCCAGGGCAAACAAGGTATCCCCACAAAAAAGGGCATGATCGTCTTCAAACCAAAACGCAATATGGCCCCGGGTATGACCCGGTACTTCAAAAACACGCGCGCTGGTACTGCCGAATTCAAAAACATCACCGTCTTTCACACCCACATCAATCCCATCTATACGTGCCCGATCATTGTCCGCCCCAACGATTTGGCATTCGTACGCCTGCTTTAGCGTCAAATTGCCCCCGATATGGTCGTGATGGTGATGGGTGTTAAAAATATGGGTCAACCGCCATCCCAGCTCATCAAGACGACGCTTAACAGGTACAGATTCTGCTGGATCAACACAGGCACAAGCCTGTGTCGCAGGGTCATAAATCAAATAAACGTAGTTGTCGGATAAGACGGGAACTTGTTCAATTTGCAGTGAAGCCATCTTTCTTCCCTTGTATTTATGCTATCCGCAAAACTATATCATGTCTTTGTAACGATACAACAATCACGTCCAAAACCTATCGCCAAAGATGACAATAAGCGTTTTTGTCTTTAGAGTCTGAGCTGAACGTATTTGTTGCCACTTATGAACCTTACACGATCAGGATGTACTTTATGTGGATGGATGCCGTTGATTTAAGGGATTTTTATTCCTCAGCCCTTGGCGGTGTGGCACGCCGGATGATCCGGCGGCGCATCCGTGAAATGTGGCCTGACTGCAAAGGTTCAACCATTTTGGGACTGGGCTACACAACGCCTTATCTGGGTCTTTTTAAAAGTGATGCCGGACGTACCCTTGCTTTCATGCCATCCAGCCAAGGGGTTTTGCACTGGCCCAATGAAAACAGGTCGTTGACGACTTTGGTCGATGAGGCGGACTTACCCTTACCGGATCTAAGCGTTGATCGCGTTTTAATCGTTCATGCCGTTGAATGTTCCGAACAATTACGCAGCCTTCTGCGCGAAGTTTGGCGCGTCCTGAACGGATGCGGCAAAGTCTTAATCGTTGTACCCAATCGTACAGGGATCTGGGCACGTATGGAACGTACCCCGTTCGGCATGGGGCGTCCTTATTCCCCCCGCCAAATCAACGGCCTGTTGCGCGATACAATGTTTACGCCCTTACATTCAGAACCAGCATTGTTTGTACCGCCTTCAAAATCGCGCATGGTTATGGGGTCTGCTTTGGCCTGGGAAAAAATCGGTTATCGTTTTTTCCCAGGCTTGGCCGGGGTTTGTCTGGTTGAGGCGACAAAACAGATTTACGCCGCAAATCCTCAACGTGTGGTAAAATCCAAACGGAAAACCATGATCGCCCTACCCAGCCGCGAAAGCTGGCATACGCGGCAAAACCACCAGCGCAATACGGAAAAACCTTAATCTTTGCGTAACAGGAAAACAGCCTGCTCACCCAACAGGTTGGCAAAAAATAAATTTGTCCGAATACGGTGCGCCTGCCCATCGGCATCCAGCGCAATCGATCGTTCGATCGTGACCCCCATTTCATCACACATGACAATGAAATCCTTGATCGTGCAGAAATGTGTGTTCGGTGAGTTATACCACTGATAAGGCATGCTATCATTCACCGGCATCCGCCCTTTAAAGAACAGATAACTACGCACCCGCCAATGTCCGAAATTAGGGAAAGAAACAATCGCCCGTTTGCCCAAACGCAACAAATCTTTGACAATTTGATCCGGGTGATGAGTCGCCTGTAAGGTTTGGCTGAGAATAACAAAATCAAAGCCATTATCCGGGTAATATCCGAGGTCTTCCTCCGCATCGCCTTGCACGACGGATAACCCCTTTGCAACGCAGGCATTCACACCGTTGGGGCTGATTTCCAGTCCACGGCCACGCACGTCCTTTTCTTTAACCAGATATTCCAACAGTTGACCATCGCTGCACCCGACGTCCAGAACACGCGCACCCGGTTCAATCATATCGGCAATAATTTGCAGATCGACACGAATTGCTTTTGCATTATTCATTGATCAATCCCCTTTTACGTGCCGCATCTTCCAAAAATCCGCGCATGACCCGTTCAAACGCCGGTTCTTCCAGCAAAAAGGCATCATGGCCTTTGTCGCTGACCACATCCACATAGGACACATTGGCGCCGGCCCCCGTTAATCCGCGTACGATCACGCGGCTTTCTTCCGGCAGATAATGCCAATCGGATGAAAAGGACACCACACAGAAACGAATTTCGGTTCCCTTGAAAACATCTGCTAAACGCCCACTGCCATGTGTCGTCGCCAGATCGAAATAATCCATTGCCCGTGTCACATACAGATAGGAATTCGCATCGAAACGTTCGACAAAGCTGTTCCCTTGGTGGCGTAAATAGCTTTCGATTTGGAAATCGGCTTCAAACCCGAAAGTTACTTTTTCCCGATCCTGCAAACGTCGCCCGAATTTTTGCGTCAAGGCAGCTTCGGACATATAGGTGATATGGGCTGCCATGCGCGCAACAGAAACACCACTGCGCGGTTTTTTACATTCTTTTAGATAATGCCCGTCACACCAGTCCGGGTCCGCCATAATAGCCTGACGTCCAACTTCGTAAAAAGCAATATTCTGGGCACTATGCGTTGCCGCCGTTGCAATCGGAACACAGGAAAAAACCCGTTCAGGATAAGCCGCCGCCCATTCAAGCGCCTGCATCCCGCCCATTGATCCACCAATCACACTAAACAGGGTTTCAATTCCCAGATAATCCAGTAACAAGGCCTGAGCACGCACCATATCGCCAATGGTAATCACGGGAAAATCAACGCCCCACGGTTCGTTTGTCTCCGGGTTCACGGCTGCGGGGCCTGTCGTCCCCATACATCCACCCAACACGTTCGTACAAATAACAAAATAGCAATCCGTATCAATCGGTTTTCCCGGTCCAACCATAATGGACCACCAACCGGCTTTGCCCGTCACCGGATTGACCCCGGCGACAAATTGGTCCCCGGTCAGGGCATGCGTGACCAAAATGGCGTTGGATTTATCCGCATTTAAAGTGCCGTAGGTTTCATAAGCAATCGAAAAATTCGACAGTTCTGCCCCACAATCCAAACGCATGGCCATATCCATACCCAAAATGGCTTTTTGGGTGGGGAAATCGTCTTCATACGGATTGTTGTTTGCGGTGTCTGCGATGCTCATGATTCAATTTTTTCAAATAAATGTGCTTTATAGATGGGATAGCTAGGCTTTTGAAAGGCAAACTGTCAATGTTTTCTTTGCCTTTCGTGCCCTTTCGGATTATTCCTAACAACAAATTTAGACGACAACATGGATTAGGCACTATGTCCGAAAACAGACTCGCAGAACTTAGAAAAGAAATTGACCGCATTGACGATGCCGTCCACGACCTGTTGATGGAACGCGCCCTTGTTGTGGAAGAAGTCCGCGCCGCCAAAGGGGCAGAAGGGATCAAACTGCGCCCGGGCCGCGAAGCCGAAGTCCTGCGCCGCCTAATCGCACGCCACAGCGGGCCTTTCCCCAAAGGGGCACTGGTCCGTATCTGGCGCGAGGTCATGTCGGCCTATCTTAAACTGCAAGGTCATCTTGCAATGGCTGTTTACATGCCGGAACCGGGGGCTGTTTACTGGGATTTGGCACGCGACCAATATGGTTCGCAAACCCCGATGACGTCTCATGCTTCTGTTCGCGGCGTCATCGCTGCGGTTCAAAACGGTGATGCCGCAATCGGGGTCTTGCCAATTCCGACCATTTCCGATTCGGATCCGTGGTGGCGACACCTTTATTCCCGGGCGGAAAACACACCGCAAATTTTATCCCGCCTTCCGGTCGCACAAACCGAAAAAGTCCGTGGCACCTACGAAGAAGCCTTGATCATTGGTTTGCCGTCCGATGACCATACGGATAACGAACGATATTACACCGTGCTTGAATTTGATCAGGAAATCAGTACCCGCACGGTTGCTGCGCATTTTCAGGACAGTGACCTTAATGTTTCCGTCCACGGGCACTGGCACGATGAGGCTATGCACGATCAGTGGCTTTTCCTGATTGAAGCAGACTGTGTGCTGCATGAAGACATGAATGAGGTTAAAAAGTTCCTCGACAAAAACGGTGCGTCTGTTAAAGGAATATTAAAACTGGGCGGTTACGCCGTGCCCTTTAGCGCAGACGAACTCGCCTAAGCATAATTTCTAAATGGGAAGTGAAAAATGGGTATCTTAACGCCACGTCCGGGTATCATGGACATTACGCCGTACAAAGGCGGTGAATCTGCAATCGAAGGTGTCGATCGCATTATCAAGCTGGCCTCCAACGAAGGTCCGTTCGGCCCCGCCCCCAGTGCCATTATCGCCATGAAAGCCGCCGCTGATACCCAGCATCGCTACCCCGATGGTGGCAGTACAGCCTTGCGCCAGAAACTTGCTGCCAAATATCATATCGATGCAGACCGCATCGTCTGCGGCGCAGGCTCGGACGAATTACTCGGCCTGCTGTGTCGTGCCTATGCCGGTCCCGGTGATGAAGTGCTTTATTCCGACCACGGTTTCCTGATGTACCCCATTGCCGCCAAGGCAACCGGTGCAACACCTGTTACCGCAATGGAAACAGATTTGACCACCGATGTGGATGCCATGCTGGCTGCGGTAACGGATAAAACAAAAATCGTTTTTGTCGCCAACCCGAACAACCCGACAGGCACCTACATTCCCAAAACGGAAATGACCCGCCTGCGCAATGGTTTGCGTGATGATATCTTGCTTGTCATTGATGCGGCCTATGCCGAATTTATGACTGAAGACGATTACGAAGCCGGAATTGAACTGGTCGAAAAAACACAAAATACCGTTATGACACGTACATTCTCGAAAATGTACGGTTTGGGCGGTATTCGTCTTGGCTGGGCGTACGGGTCTGCAGAAATCGCAGATGTTCTTAATCGTGCGCGTAACCCGTTCAATGTGACGGCTGTGGCCTTGGCCGCCGGCGAAGCCGCACTAGATGATGACTTGTTTGTTGCCAAAACCCGCAAACACAACACGCAATGGCTGCGCTGGACCGAAGAAGAATGCCGTAAACTGGGCCTGAGCTGCACAACCAGTTACGCCAACTTTGCCCTTGTCCGTTTTCCTCATCAGGATGGACATTCTTCACGCGCTGCCGATGAATTCCTGCGTTCCAAGGGGATCATTGTTCGGGCGATGGCGGCCTATGGTCTGGGAGATTGTTTGCGTGTTTCCATCGGTACTGAAGACGAAATGAAAGCGTTTATGGGCGCATTAACCGAGTTTATGAGTAAATAAAAATGTCCAAAGACGGCATCCTTTTTGATCGTATCACTTTTGTTGGTATCGGCCTTATCGGGTCTTCGCTGGCGCGCAGCGTTAAAAAGACGGGAAGTGCCGGTCATATCACCGTGTGCGATATCAATCAGGCCCATCGTGACAAGGCTGTGGAGCTGGGTTTTGCAGATGAAGCAAGCGGCGACTTTATTGCTGCGGTCAAAGATGCCGATCTTGTTGTGATTTGTACCCCACCCGGTGTCTGTGGAGACGCGGCTGCAGCCTTTGCCCCCGGTCTAAAAGAAGGGGCAATCATCACCGATGTTGGATCGGTCAAACAATCCATCATTCACGATGTCTCCCAACATTTGCCCGATGGCGTTCATTTTGTACCCGCACACCCGATCGCCGGGACAGAACATTCCGGTCCAGAAGCCGGTTTTGCTGAACTGTTCGATGGTCGATGGCTGATTTTGACCCCACCAGCCGGAACAGATGAAACCGCCATTGCCAAAGTCCGTGCTTTGTGGGAACGCGCAGGCTCCCAAATCGAAATTATGGATGCCCAGCATCACGATATGGTGCTGGCCATTACCTCGCACCTGCCGCACCTGATTGCCTATACCATCGTGGGAACAGCCGATGATTTAGGGGAACATTTGAAGCAGGAAGTCATTAAATTTTCAGCTTCCGGTTTCCGGGATTTCACACGGATTGCTGCGTCTGACCCCGTCATGTGGCGCGATGTTTTCCTAAACAACAAGGAAGCCGTCCTAGAGATTCTACAACGCTTTAGCGAAGATTTGACGTTTTTACAACGTGCAATCCGTTGGGGCGAAGGTGACAAGTTGGAAGAGCTGTTCAGCCGTACCCGAAAAATTCGCCGCGAAATTATCGAAGCAAAGCAAGCCTAAACCCTACGTTTCAGACGTGCCATAAAAAATTTACACTAGGTTTCATTCTTCTTTTACATGCAGATTTCATTATAAATCAGTAATTATCCGTATAGACAATTTGAAGCATATAAAAAAATAGCGTACTGTTAATAACAAATATTTGAATGGGTTAACCCATCGACAGGGATAAAAGAGTGTCCAACAGAGGCACCTAATTCCAAAACAAAGAAAGAAAGCCTCATAAAATGGGGCGCTAACAGCGGAGTCTTCAGATGTCTATACGTAATTACGCGTATCGTCTTGCCATATTTATGTTCAGCCTATGGGTGAACGGCCTTGTCATTCATACAAGCCATGCCGAGACAGTTACCCCCAATCAAGTCTATCAGGTCACAGAAGATGTTCTTGCACAGCTTCAGCGTCTGCATGATGCAAACCTGAGCATCCCCAATTTAATGAATGTCGATACAAACCTGCCGGACCGTCAACCCCGTCATGTGCTGCAACAAGCCCTGAACGTGCGTTCCAAAATCCAGCTTCTTAAGCGCGTAAACGGACTGGAACCCTCAGAAATCACCCCCCCGAAAGTCAAAGAGGTCACGCCCGGAGATGTCCTGATTGAGGTTCAAAACATCCTCAGCGAGCTAACAGAATTTGACAAACCTTTCAATTTGCCGCCTTTCAAAAAACAAGCAAAAGCCGTTGAAGGAAAAACGCCAACAGATGTCTATCTGAATCTGTTGCGTGCACAAGCCATGATTGTTCAATTGGGCATTCCCGACACCATTCCCAACGAAGTTTTCAATAATGCGCTTTCCGTTTCCGAAGAAATTAAACTGGTTGCGGCAGCCTCAAATAAAAAAACCGATGTGGAACCGCCTTCGCCCTCCATTGGCAAACAACCGGCGGATGCCTATAGTCTGGCTTACTATGCCCTCAAAGGATTAAAAGGGTTAACCAAAAAGCCGGAATATAAAATTCCCAACGAGATTCTGCTGCCCAAACGCAAAACCCGTAATATAACCCCTAGCGACGTGCAGCAATTGCTTCTTTTCTGCCTTGCTGAACTTTCTTCCATGAAAGTTGCCGTCGGGGCAACCACCCCGTTGATGATGCCCAAACCCGCCGCCGGTCAAACACCGACAACCGTGTTTGATAAACTTGGATTAGTCAATCGCCAGATACAGGCAATGGTGTGGTAAGGAGGACATTATGACAACAACAATCAATTCAATTGAACAGAACACCTCCCCACAAACCAAACGGGGACTGGGAACAAAAATTATCCTTCTCGGTATTTTGCCAGTTCTTTTTATGGCTGCCCTCAATCTGGGTGTCAGCTTTAAAACAGGTAATCTATTTGAAAACACCTTGGACAGTCTCAACCAAAAAGCTGAAAATGCCGACAATCTGATGGAAGGTAGCATCAGCGTACAACGCAGCTTGACGCAGGTGCGGAACTCTTTTGCCGCCCTGACAAACTTTCATCAACGCAGCATTTTACAACGCGACAAGGTTGCTGTTTTCAAAACACGCGAAATGCGCACGTCAATGGAAAATGTCTTTGTGCAGCTCCAGCAAGATGTCTCTGCATTGGAAAAAGCGATTCAACCCTCCATCGATGCGCACGATACCCCTGCAAAGCGTGAACTCGCACAAAAACGCTTAAATTATCTGTTACGTACTGCAGATAATCTACCGCGTCTTTTCAAGTTATTTGCAGAGTCCAACGAACGCAGCCTTGTTTTTTTAGGAAACCAGCGCGCAGATCAAGCCGCAAGCAATTTCATTTATGAAGAAGTTTCCCGCCAACTCGTGATTCAAAATACACTCGACCACAGTGCCGCTATTCTGACGGAGCTTTTACTGGATACCAAAATTCAAGCCAATAAAGACCGTATTGATGCAAAACAAAATGCAATTGATGAATTAAGTGCAACTGAAAAACTCAATTACGGTATTCTGACCGTTGTCTCGGCGGTGTTGATCCTGCTGACGATCCTCTTTGCAACCAAGAAAATTTCCTCACCTCTCGTCAATATGGTTCAAGCTATGGCCCGTTTGAGTAAAGGCGAACTGGATGTCGATATCCCTGAAAACCAGAAAGACGAAATTGGTGATATGGCGAATGCACTGGGCGTTTTCAAACAAAATCTGATTGACACCCAGCGCATGAGTGAAGAACGTGCCCAAGAACGCGAACGCGTGGCTGCAGAGCAAAGAGAGCAACGCGATGCACTTGCAACCGAATTTGAAAACAAGGTCGGTGAAGTTGTAAATTCCGTTGCCTCTTCCTCTAGTCAATTGCAAGCAACCGCCCGGGATATGAGTGAAATTGCCGCAACCAACCAGCAACGGGCAACAAGCGCAACCAATGCGGCCAATAATGCCACAACCAATGTTCATACGGTTTCTTCCGCCGCAGAAGAACTGAGCAATTCCATTAACGAAATTGCCCGCCAGGTTTCTGAATCTTCGACAATGGCCGCGCAAGCCGCCACACAAGCAGAAACCACCAATGTGACAATGCGTGATCTGGCTGATGCCGCCAACAAGATCGGTGAAGTCATCAATTTGATTACAGACATTGCCGAACAAACCAACTTGCTGGCCCTGAACGCAACCATTGAAGCTGCGCGTGCAGGCGAGGCCGGTAAAGGATTTGCGGTTGTGGCCTCCGAAGTGAAAAACCTTGCCAATCAAACGGCGAGAGCCACAGACGAAATTTCCCAACAGATCACAACCATTCAAGGGACAACGCAAAACGCGGTGGACGCCATTGATGAAGTTTCAAAAATGATCGACCATATGAACGAGGTATCCGCCGCCATTGCTGCCGCTGTTGAACAACAAGGTGCTGCGACACAGGAAATTGCCTCAAACGTGGAACAGGCTGCACACAGTACACAAGATGCCTCTAACGATATGGAGGAAGTCTCACAAAGTGCGGAACGCAACGGGCAAGCCGCCAAAGACGTCCTTGATGCTGCCGAAGCCCTGTCATCACAATCAACCGTCCTTCGCGAACAGGTCGATAACTTCCTCGACCAAATCCGCCAAGGATAAAAGCCTTCATCAACTCAGCAAAAAAGCCACCCCGATAATCGAGGTGGCTTTTTTTATAGCTTCATCCATTCTGAAGAAAATAACAGGCTGGAAAATGAAACCAACTATCCTGCGAGGCTGGGTAGCCAGATCACAATAGCCGGGAAAGCAATCAACAGCCCGATAGTAATCGCATCGGCCACGAAGAACGGTGCCACACCACGGAAAACATCCTGAACACTGAGATCATCACGCACACCGGCAACCACAAAGCAGTTCAAGCCGATCGGTGGTGTAATCAGGCAGAATTCTGCCATTTTCACAACCAGAATACCGAACCAGACCGCACACATGGGACCGGACATCCCGAATGTACTTTCTGCGGCACTCACAGCTTCGCCACCATTCAATGCCATAACCGCCGGGTAAACCACAGGCAGGGTCAACAGCAACATGCCAATGGCATCCATGAACATCCCCAACACAGCATAAGCCAACAGGATCATAACCAGGATCAGCATAGGGGAATAATCAAGCGAGGTTACCCAATCGGAAAACGCACCGGGGAGGTCCGCAAACCCTAGGAAACGTACATAAATCAAAACGCCCCAGATAATCGTAAAGATCATCACAGACAGTTTCGCACTTTCCAGCAACGCATCTTTCAGTTCCGCCCAGCGCATGCCCTTAAAGACGGCCATGCAGAACACAACGAACGCACCCAACGCACCACCTTCTGTCGGTGTTCCCCATGCATCGCCGCCAAACGGATTGTAAATAAAGACAACAATTATGAAGACAACAAAAACAATCGGCAAGGACGGAGGCAAGGACGCAAAACGTTCTTTCCACGTATAACCGGATACCGGTGGCCCAAACCCTTTAATCGTTAAGGCCATACCGATGATCAATCCGCCGTAGATAAAGGCAGAAAACGCCCCAGGAATAAAGCCTGCGAGCAACAGTTTACCCACATCCTGTTCCACAATAATCGCATAAATAACCAGAATGGCCGAAGGCGGGATCAATGAGGCAAGCGTACCACCTGCCGCCACCACACCGGCTGCGAATTTCTTATCATAGCCGATTTTCAACATTTCAGGGATGGCTATTCGGGCAAACACCGCCGAGGTTGCAATTGATGCACCAGACACAGCCGCAAAACCAGCTGTTGCAAAAACAGTCGCAACGGCCAAACCGCCCGGCACCCATGCAATCCAGCGTTTTGCAGCCTCAAATAACGCCTTGGTCAATCCGGCGTAATAAGCCAGATAACCGATAAGAATAAATGTCGGGATAAGGGACAATGCCTGATTTGCCACCTTGGAATGGGGCACCTGACCGGCAATTTTCGCCGCAATCCCCAACGCCCACATAAAGGCTTCAGGATCGTATCCTTTTTTTGCCCAGAAAATCCAGATAAGGCCAACAAGGCCCGCGAGACCAGCGGCAAAAGCCACCCGCATCCCCAATACAACAAACACCAACAGACCGCCAGAAACGATCAAGCCAATTTCAATAGGTTCCATGATCTTTTCCTTTAGTCATCGTGACCGGTTAAGTGACTGGCTTCGTTATTTGCCTGCGCTGCCACATCTTCAATCAAAGGCACGGCAACGGGTTCATCTGTCCCGCTGATCAAGGCACTGGTAAAACCCCACGCCTGAATAACCAGTTGCAGACACAAAACCGAGAAGGCCACAGGGGCCAGTAATTTTGCAGGCCATAACGGGATACCGATATCCATAGAGCTATCGCGGCTCCACATCGGGGCGCTGAAATCGAAACTACGTTGGAAATGTTCCCAACTGCCCCAGACAATGAGTAACATCAGAAGCAAAATAGCGAGGGTGGTCACCAATTCTGCCGCATAAAGAACACGACCTTTTAACTTTCCAACAACCATATCCATACGAATATGGCCGCCGTTTCGTTGTGTATAGGAAATTCCCATAAAGGCAATCAACGGCATTGCCTGTTCGATCCAATCAATATATCCCGGTAAAGGATGATTGAGGAAATTCCGCCCACTGACAGATAAAACCGCCAAAATCATTAATGAAAAAACTGCCAGACCGCTGATCAGGGCCAGAAATTTCCCTATCTCATTCAGCTTTTGGTCTAAAAGGCTCAACAGGCTATCATCTGTGAGTACGTTTGCGTTCCCAGCCATGATCTCCTCCTTAAAAAAAGTTGCGAAAAAAGGGGACGTCCGGGTCGAAGACGCCCCCTCTCGCTTGATCTCAAGCTGTTTGACTTACTTATCGATCATGCCGGTAAAGAAATCATACAGTTCTTGAGCGGGGAGCCCTTTGGCAGCATTGTCTTTAATCCACTGCTCAGCAGCAGGTGTGGCAACGGCCTTTTTCAAGTCTGCAATCGCTTGGTCAGAGAAAGTCACTTTCTCGATACCGCGTTCTTTCAAAAGCGGATCCCAACGTTTCATGGTTTTGTTGTTGTAGTTGTCAACATAGTAATCAAGTGCTTCGTCAACAGAACCCAGCAACGCATCACGGTAAGCCGGTTTCAGACCATTCAGCGCATCTGTGTTAACAACAACCGGGCAGTTAATTGTGCCGGGGTTCAAGTTTGTCGTCCACCATGTTGCTTTTTCCACAACACCAAACGCCATATGGGCATGTTGTGCAAAGGCAACGGCTTTAATAACGCCACCATCAAGCGCTTGACGCACTTCAGAAGCCGACATGGATGTCGGAACCGCACCAACAGCCTTCATCGCCTGACCGATCCCGCCGGTTGCACGAACCGCAAGACCTTTAAAATCATCCAGTGATTTCGGCGTATCACCCAGACCAGCAATGTTATATTGCGGCATCGGTGACGGCATCAACAAGGTTGCATTCCAGCGTGCCAGATCTTTCACAACAGCCGGATGTTTATAAAGTTCTTCGGACAGGCGGCGTTCCTGATCCAGGGTAGACACACCCAGGAACGGCAATTCCGCAACCGTCAAAGACGGGTTTTTATCACGGTGATAACCAGCACAGAATTGCGCCATCTCAAACGCGCCGATAGAAATACCATCAAGGTTTTCCTTGTTCTTAGACAGGCCACCGTAAGAAATGTTGAGTTTAAATTCACCGTTGGTTTTCTTGTCGACCAGTTCAGCGATTTTTTCAACATGTTCTGTAAATGCGCGGCGTTTGCCCCACAAGGATACATTCCATTCTGTTGCCATTGCCTCGCCGGCAAAAGAAAGAGCAACAGCGGTCAGGCACAATTTGCCAAGAATTTTCTTCATAAAATAATCTCCCAAAATGAACATCCTCCAGATGTCTCGGGAAATAAGATAATAAATCCGGCAAAAAATATGCATGAAGAAAACCGCAGGCTTGTAAACTTCCTGTGCGCGGAAATCCGCAAAGGGCCAAATGGGTTACAACAGGGCGTTTTTATCCAACCCTAACTTGACGATTTTTTCATTTAATGTACGGCGCCCAATTCCCAGACTTTCCGCAACCGCATCCATTTTGCCTTTGTGTGTGCGAATGGCCTTGGCAACCAGTTCACGTTCAAAGGCGGCAACCGCTTCGCGCAGGGTATCGGGAACTTCTTCGACATCATGGTTGGAATGGATAGCCTCTCCCACACTGCCGCGTCCGCGACGGGCTGCCAATATACGGCGCTCAGCCACATGGCGTAACTCACGCACATTCCCCGGCCATTCATGCGTCATCAAGGCAGAAACATCATCCGCGCTTAATTCCGGTGTGCTGATTTCATAAACCGTGCTGTACTCATTTAGAAAATGAGAAAACAACATCACGATATCTGAACGCCGTTCGCGCAAGGTCGGTAAATTCAACATCAACGTATTCAGACGATATAGCAAATCAGACCGAAAACGCCCTTGCGCGACGGCCGCCTCCATATCCTCATTAGAAGCCGACACAATCCGAATATCGACCGGCACTGGCTTATCTGCACCAATTGGCATAAATTCGCGTGTCTCAATGACACGCAGTAATTTAGCTTGAATGGCAAGGGGACAGGCCGCAACTTCATCCAAAAACAAGGTGCCCCCGTCACTTGTCGCCAGCATGCCTTTCACCTGCCCGATTTCACCAAACATACTGCTTTCAAATTTTTCTTCCAAAATCGTGGCACAGTTCAGGACAGTAAACGGTCCTTTGGCGCGCACACTCAGGTCATGCAAGGCACGGGCAACAACTTCTTTCCCGGTGCCTGTTTCACCTAAAATCATCGCAGGCGCATCCAGATCGGCATAATCAAGAACATCTTCGCGCAGGATTTTAATCTCGTCGGTTTGTCCGATTAAAATACGATCCAAGCCCGATAACATCGCAAGTCGGGCTTTTAAACGTTCCGTATCCTGCCCCATGCGATGCTGTTCTGCCGCATGGCGGGCCACCGTCAACAAACGGCGCGGATCAAACGGCTTTTCCAGAAAACTGTAAGCCCCTTTTTGCATAGCGTCTACCGCCATCGGGATATCACCATGCGCGGAAATCAACACCACAGGGGCAGCATCTTCCTTGGTTTGCATATAATCCAGTAAAGCAAGCCCATCCATACCGGGCATGCGTACATCACTGAGAATGACATCAGGACGAATATCCCTGACTTTTTCACAAAACAATTCTGCACGGGCATAGTTTTCACACTGCCATCCCACCGATTCAAACAAATGGGTTAAAGAATCGCGCATTTCACGGTCATCATCGACAATCACAAGGGTGTAAGTCGGATTTGCATCAACCATTATTTTTTAATCCTCCACCCACAAGGGCAATTCAATTCGAAACGCAGCTCCCTTGATTTGACGATTGCGTGCTGCCATACGGCCCCCATGTTCTTTTACAATTTCACTGGAAATGGCAAGCCCCAGACCCAACCCTTCACCCGAAGCCCGCGTGGTCACAAAGGGTTCTTGCAGTTCTTCCAATGTAGCCTTGCCCAACCCCGCACCTGTATCAAAAACTTCCACACAGGCTTGTGCGTTTTCAATACTAAGCTGAACCGTTAATAACCGTTCCTCGCCTGCCTCCATCGCATTTAAGGCATTGCGCATCAGGTTGGTCAAAACCTGTTCTAAACGTAAACGATTGGCATGCACCATCACCGCCGTATTCGGTACAATTCGCTTATAATGAATCGCATTACTGACAAAATCCGGCTGTAATAATTCTTCTGCACCTTTCAGGACATCACGCATATCGACGGCCTCAAACGTTTCAGACCCCGGCTTCGCAAAAAATTTAAGCTGCTTGGTAATATTTTCCATACGCAACGCAAGGCCTGTCATTTTTTGCATGAAGGTCGGTGTCGGTGGATTGGGCGACATCTCGGCAGCCGTCAAATAGTTCCGCATCGCTGCCAAGGGTTGCCCCAATTCATGTGTAACCGACACCGCCAATTGACCCAAAGCCGCCAAGCGGCTGGCACGTGCCAATTCGTTTTGTGTGGCTTTCAAACGTTTTTCCGCGACTTTACGTTCTTCGATTTCGACAGCCAGACGTCTGTTTGCTTCCCGCATTGCAGCAGAATCAGCTTGTGATTCACGCAAGGCTTCACCAATACGGACCGTGCGGCGAAATTGTACAACCGCAAACACAATCGTCAGAATGACAAATGCCGAAATCAAGGTTAGCCATGTTTTTTCCTGCACAGGGTCCTGACTGGCAAAGAAGTAAAGCGTCCAATTCCGACTATCCATTTCCTCCGTCACCAAAAGGAAATGATTGCCTTCAACCATGACCTGATTTTCATTCCAAATGCGCCAGTTCAATTCGTTTAACGGCTCATTTGCAAATTGACGTTCTTCCTGAATTTCCTGCCTGCGTTCTTTCGATATCGGAAACATGGCCCGATATCGCCAGTTTGGGTTAGACGATAACAAGACCACACTGTCTTTATTGCCCAGCAAGACCTGTTCATCAGAATCAATCCATAAATTTTCCAACTGCCCAAAATTCAGTTTAAGTGCGATCACGCCAATGACTTGACCCTGAACATTGCGCACAGGTTCAGAAATAAACAAGCCGGGCAATTTTGTTGTCGCACCGATACCGTAAAACTCACCATGATTACCAGCAAGCGCATCTTTAAAATAGGGACGAAATGCATAATTTTGTCCGATGTAGCTGGTCTTACTGGCATAATTTGAAGACGACACTGTCAACCCGGTCGTATCCATCAAATAGATGGCTTCCAGCCCGGCTTGATCTGCAAATTTTTCCAGTCTTTTATTCAACCTGTCCGCCCCCTCACCGGACAGGGCTGAAATCACATATGGATCTTGAGACAACACAAAGGGGAAGTAAACGAACCGTTCAATCTCACTCAACAACGTGCTTTTATATAAAGACAGTCGCCCACTGGCCTTTCTAATTTCTTCCGACTTAAAATAGGAAAAAGACACATAGTACATGCCATAAGACAGGACGGCCAAACCGACAATAGACAACAATAAAAAACGTGGGCGCATTTCTTTTTCCAATTCGTTTGCGTGCGCGAATGATAAATCAATCCAACCCTTTAGACAAACAATGCGTCATTGACAGGGTATAAAAGCCTTCCTACCCTTATAAAAAACCAATTTCTTATTCGGATATCCTCAATGCGCGCAGCCCCAACGACCTTACCACCTGTTCTTGCCGGACCAATTTTGCGCCGCGCAGAACCTGAACGACTGGCCCTTTGGCTTGCTCTCAGCGTTGAAGCCGATGTGAAAATACAGTTTTTTGAACAAGGCAACATCCTTGCCAAATTTTCCACAACATCTGAAGGTATAAAAATTCACAGGCTAAAATGCGGTGAAAAATTACATATCCTGTTGATTGATCTGTCGTTTGAAGAGGCTTTGCCCCGCGATTGCTGGATTGATTATACCCTTTGTCTAAAATCACAAGATCAAGATACTTGGCAGGATATTACCGACATCAGCCCGGACTTGCTCTATCCCCCCCATGACAAACTGGGATTTCTGTTACCTTCCAAGGTGCGAAGCATTTTGCACGGATCATGCCGTAAACCCCACCATGACAGTGGCGATGGTTTGGTGGCCGCCGATGGTCTGCTGGGCAAGCTCCTTGAAGACAAGGCAGATAAAGATGAAAACCTGCCCGCATGGCCGTCCGCCCTGATTATGTCGGGCGATCAAATCTATGCCGATGACGTGGCTGGCCCCATGCTGCGTGCCATTCACAGCGTCATTGACCAACTGGACCTCCCTGCCGAAATGTTCGAAGGGCTGAAAGTGCCCCCGATCGAAACGTCTGATGAACTCTATCGACACAAAAGCAGTTACTATGACCGAACAGCCATTTTGCCTCAGGTCGAAGCCAACCGCGACCTACTGGATATTCTGTTTGGTGGTGTGCGCAAACCAGTCTTTACCACCGATACCGCACACAACCACTTGATGACCCTGCACGAAAATTTACTGATGTATCTGATGGTCTGGTCGCCTGTCCTTTGGACCAGGGCACAGATGGACTGTCCGGCAGGCCTATCTGAAGAAAATCAAAAACTGTTTGCTGAAGAAAAAGAAATTCTGGACCGTTTTGTCCAAGATTTGCCGCAGGTACGCCGTCTCATGGCCCATTTACCCGTTGCCATGATCTTTGACGACCATGACGTCACCGATGACTGGAACCTGAACCGTCAGTGGGAAGAGGCAGTTTACAATCACCCCTTTTCCAAACGCATGATCGGCAACAGTCTGTCGGCTTATTTTATCTGTCAGGGCTGGGGAAACAACCCGGATAAATTTGACAGACACTTTATAACAGACCTGCAAACCGCATTGGACACCCCGGGACATGAAGACCATATCAACTTCATTGACCATCTTTTAAAATTTGAAGGATGGGAATATCAATGGAAAACAGAACCGCCTTTGATTGTCATTGATACACGCACACGGCGTTGGCGTTCGGAAAGTTCTATGGTCAAACCATCCGGCTTATTGGATTGGGAAGCCGTTGGAGACCTTCAAGAACAACTTTATGGTAAAGACAGTGTTTTGCTGGTTTCCCCCGCACCGATCTATGGCGTTAAATTGATTGAAACCATCCAGCGCATTTTCACTTGGTTTGGTAAACCTTTACTGGTGGATGCTGAAAACTGGATGGCGCATCCGGGAACGGCTAATTCCATTCTCAATGTTTTCATGCATACTAAAACACCACACACCTTTGTTATTTTATCCGGCGATGTTCATTATTCCTTTGTCTATGATGTTGAACTGCGCGGGCAAAAAGGGGGCCCGGATATCTGGCAAGTCACCAGCAGTGGCTTTAAAAACGAGTTTCCTAAAAAGTTGCTGGATGTTCTCGATATCATCAATCGTTGGCTTTATTCTCCTCGCTCCCCCTTAAACTGGTTCACCAAGCGCAAACGCATGCGCATTATCCCGCGCAAACCCGAAGGACACGCCGACGGGCGCCGTTTACTGGACGCCGCCGGGATCGGTTTGGTTGAACTGGACGAAGACGGACGCCCTTGTCGTTTTCGCCAACTTCTGGCCGATGGGCAAATGGTCGGATTTGATCGCATGGAAAATCATTCCCGTTGGCAATAAGACCAAACCTGCACGAACGTCACAAATCCTAAATCTGAAAGTCACGAAAGCTTCACGTCAGTGAAACACTGCTGAACCAATGTTTAACCTACCCTGACGGGCAGTGTTCAACGAGCAGTGAAGAAAACAATGACGAACCAGACAGAAACGAACCTTGATGTCCGACTTGCGCGCAACGCCGATGATTTGGAAGCCGCTCAACGCCTGCGCTACCGTGTCTTTTTTGATGGTATGGGGGCTGTTCCCGATCCTGAAGTTGCTGCCGCAAAACGTGACTTTGATCGTTTTGACGATTATTGCGACCACTTGCTGGTTATTGATAAAACCAAAGAAGCCGCTGGCGAAGAATGTGTTGTCGGTACTTATCGCCTGCTTCGCCGCAGTGTTGCCCAGCGCCACGAAGGTTTCTATTCAGCTGATGAGTTCGATCTTTCTCGTCTTGAAAATTACCAAGGTGAAATCGTCGAACTGGGTCGCTCTTGTGTGGACCCTGATTATCGCGGCAAAGCCGTTATGCAGCTTTTGTGGCGCGGCATTGCAGAATATATCACCGATTATAAAATTTCACTGATGTTCGGATGCGCAAGTTTCCCCGGCACAGACACAAAAGCAATGGCATCGGCCTTATCATATTTGCACCACCATCATAGCGCACCGGAAGAATGGTCGCCCAAGGCACTGGATAGTCGCTATGTAGATTTGAAACTGTTGAAGAAAAAACAAATCGACAGCCGTCAAGCCCTGCGTGAAATGCCCCCTCTCATTAAAGGTTATCTGCGCGTGGGCGGTGTGATTGGCAATGGTGGAGTTATTGATCATCAATTCAATACGGTCGATGTATGTCTGTTGGTCGAAACAGACAATGTGACAGGTCGTTACCAACGCCACTACCTGCAAGATGCTGCAAGTGTATCCAATCAGGCCAACACATGAAAAAATCTTTCCTGCGCGGCATGATACGTACGATTGCCTTTTTGGGATGGACCCTCCTGTTGGTCCCTCCCTACTTGCTGATCTTCTGCCTTGGGCGGCATATCCGTCGCCCAATGGTACAACTTTGGCATCGTGGTGTCTGTGCGCTTATCGGTATGAAAGTCACCTGTTATGGTAAACCGTCTCAAAATAAAAGAGTATTGCTGGCTGGAAACCATGTTTCTTACCTGGATATCCCGATTATAGCCTCCTGTCTGGATGTGACCTTTGTCGCCAAGGCCGAGGTTGCCGACTGGCCCCTGTTCGGATTTCTGGCTCAAATCGCACAAACCGCTTTTATTGAACGCAAACCTTCCAAAGCACGTAAACAAAAAATCAAACTTAAACAAAGGATTATAAGTGGTGAACGTTTGATGGTCTTCCCCGAAGGCACCAGTTCTCCCGGCGACAAAGTTCTGCCTTTTAAAAGTGCCTTGTTCGAAATGGTGATGGAAGACGACTTGCGCGAAACCTGTTTAATCCAACCCGTTACACTTGCCTTTTGCCGGACACGCGACCACCAACCTTTAAAAAATAACCAACGTGATTACTTTGCCTGGTACGGCGATATGACTTTGGCCCCGCATTTATGGGATGTCTTTTGTCTTGGCGGTGTTGAAGTTGACGTCATTTTCCATGCCCCCGCCTTGGCAGCAGATTTTAAAGACCGCAAAGCACTCGCACAATGGGCGCAAAACCGTACATCTAACGGTCTTGCCAATTTGGTAACACCTTCACCCGAATGCTCTGAGCCAGCCTTGGAACAAACCGAGATTGCTTTCTCTTAATCACAGGCACAATCAACACAAACTTGATTACGTCCTTTTTGTTTTGCCCGATAAAGTGCTTGATCCGCCCGTTCGATAATCTGTGCGGCTCCACATTTTTCATCAGGGGCCAATGAAATTCCCCCGACACTAATTGTCACGCGTTGTCCACCCGGATTATATTTGTGTTCCAAGTTCAAGTCATAAATTGATTGCCGAATACGTTCTCCCACCCGTCTGGCCCCTTCGGTATCAGAATTCGGGATGATCATTGCAAATTCCTCTCCCCCATACCGGGCCGCAAGGTCATTTGCCCGATAAGCCTGCTTCCCTATCGTTTCGGCAATCTGTTTTAGACACTCGTCACCTTGTTGATGGCCGTATCCATCGTTATAGCCTTTAAAATGATCCACATCACACAATAGCAGGGAAAGTGGTTCTTTTTCCCGACGCGCATGTAAAATATCCGCCTCCAATGTGATATCAAAAGAACGGCGATTCGCTAGCCCGGTCAAGCCATCCTTATGAGCCAGACTTTGCAAAGCTTGCTCAGCGCGTTTTTGCTCCGTCATATCGCGTAACGTTTCCACAATGGCAATCATATTCCCGTCATCATCAAATATGGGACCACAATTAATCGCCAGATATAAACGTTTTTCTGCACAGGGCATAACACACCAGTTTTCAGCACGCACACCGTCATACACATCTTTCTTCAAGGACGCCGCACTGTAATGTTGTTCAATAGCGTCCATGCGCCCCTCGCGCACCAGATCGGCAAGACAAACACGCGGTTCTTCATAGAAGGCCCGCCAGTGATCCCGCGTTCCAATCACCTCTTGTGCCATCACATTTGTAAGACGTTCACACGCTTTGTTCCAAATTAAGACTTTACCTTGTGGATCCAGCACAAAGGTTGGAACCACCAAATGTTCCATTAAACGAACAGCGAACTGATGTTCGCCTGAATGCTTTTTCACTTTATTTCCCCTGTTAGAAGAAAGTGCTTTTGTGATCTTGTCTACAGATCGCACCTTGATTTCTTATTTATTTTCGTATCGTACGTGATTGTCACAAAAAATTCAATCAAACGCACACCTATTGATTACATTAAAAAGAGCAATTATAACCCTCTCCAGTTGTAAATTTATCCCACGCTTTTCCCATCATGGGGCCTCATGTGCGCCTTATGATTGACCGGGGTCAATGAGAATATAAATCAAGTCAGGCATATGTTTTTGATGATGAGCCTATACAACGAAAACGGTCCTTGCGACGGCCAAATCCCCAATGACTGGAACTTGCCGGAGTTATCAGGCCTGATCACAATTACATCAAATTGCGTTCAGATTGATCTACGACATCAATCCGCCCCAACGCCTTTGGTCGCCACATTAAAAATTCTGGATCAATTGAATCCAGATCAATATTTCGAAGGATATTATCCCAAAATGCCGATGCATCTTTTCTCTCATTTACAGGAAGAAGCATGGGCTTGGGACGTTGTTGAACAGAACAATCAAGGTATTCGTCTCAAAATATATCGCAAAGGCCAAAAACCATGATGGGCGGTGGTGTACCTTTCGGTGCAGAACAACGCCTGTTGCCGGAATGGATCCCCCTTTCATTTTTCTTTGTATCGCTGACCTGTTTGCCGCTTGGCTGGATACTTCTTTTTCTTCAGGCTGAAAACATCGCCAGTTTCCAAGGTGGCTTTGGCCCCGTTCTGGCTGCCCTGCATACTTTTACCATCGGTGTTGTCCTGACCACAGCCTTCGGTGCATCCATGCAAATGCTTCCTGTGGCAAGTGGTGCGGCCATGAACAAACCGGTCGGTGTAATCTTCCTGCTTATACTGTTGCTTTGCGGGACAGCCATTACATTAGGGGGATTTGCCCATTACCGTCCCCGTATTGCATCATGGGGGGCCGCAATCCTTTGTTTAAGCGCCCTTCTCTACAGCGTTATGCTTGTCCGTCTTCTAATGAGATCGGCCAGTCTTAAGCTTGTTCGCAACCATGTTTTGGTCGGGGCCCTATGCCTGTTATTGGCCGCCGGACTTGGGACTGCCATGATTTTGAATTGGGCCAGCCTGATTTCATTTAACATGCCTAATCCACGACTGGTTCACGCCGGTCTCGCCCTTTATGGATTTATGGGGCTCATTGTTTTCGGTTTCAGCCGGATTATGGTTCCCATGCTGAGCGTCAGTGACAAAACCAATGACCGGCTTGCCATACTGGGACTTCTGATCGCCTTAACGTCTTTACTTTTGTGGGTTGGCGGCTTCTTTAAAATTGCACCACTTGTGGCCCTTATATCAGTGCTGATCCATGTCTATGAAATGTTTACGATCTTAAAGGGTCGCATTCGCACCCGTTTAGGACCGGAATGGATCGCCATTCGGTTCAGTTGGATCATGTTGCCGCTCAGTCTCCTTTTGGTCATCGGCGCGCAATGGACCGACAATAAAGCCAACATAACCGAACTTAGCATTCTTGTCGCTGTACTAGGTTGGCTGGTGTCCTTTATTATTGGTATTTTACAACGCATTATTCCCTTTCTGCTGTCGATGCAAATTGCCCGCCAGACAGGCATGCCGGAATTACCAAGTAAACTGGCTGCAGAAAAACTAACTCGTATTATCGGCCCCTTGCATATCGGTGCCGTAGGGGTAACCGGGCTTGCTGTCATAATGGATAACGCTATTTTGTTACAATTTGGCAGCTTAATCGGCTTGGCCTCCGGCCTTTCTTTTTTAACTTTTTTAATTATTGCCATAAAACGCAAACGTCTGAGTTTGGAGAAAATGAAAAAATGAGACTCTCACAAATTTTACATGAAGAACACCAACGCACCCTGACCGTTCTGGATGAACTCGACGGTTGGCGTGGGAAAAACAAACCGGACGATATCGAACAGATCAAACGTCTGCTTACGGATTTAATCGATGTGGCACAAAGCGATATTACAGAACATTATGCCTTTGAAGAAGAGCATCTTTTCCCCGTATTGCGCATGAACGGAGCTGATTTCATGGCCAATATGTTGGCTGGCGAACATCAAATGATCCGCCCGATTGCACAAGAATTATCCGCAATGGCACAAAAAGCCATTGAGAACGGTTTTGATGATCAAAGCTGGCAAAGCTTTCAGGAACTCAGTTTCGATTTTATCGGTCACGAAACCTTCCACATTCAAAAGGAAGAAATGGGCTTAATCAACGCCATTAATTCCCTATTCACCCCCGAACAGGAAGCCCCGCTTATTGAACTTTATAAAAAGGGCGCTTAATTTTTTAGCAAAAAAACACCCCGCAAAATTTTCTTGCGGGGTGTTTTTTGTTGTTCGGCGCGGGCCTCTTATTACCCGTCTGCGGTAATTTGTGCCACCAATTCAGACAAGACCTGATCGACCTGATCGTTTTCAACGCGACATGTTCCCACTTGTTTATGACCACCGCCACCATATTTAAGCATCAGGCTGCCCACGTTGGTGTTTGAACTACGATCCAGAATAGACTTCCCGCAGGCCAGCAAACATTTGCCGGGTTCAATTTCCGGGATAACCTGAATAGATATATTGCATTGGGGATACAGGGCATAAATTGTAAAACGGTTGCCAGCGTAGCTTTCCGTTTCCTTGCGTAAATCAAAAACGACAAGGTTATTGTGAACCACAGTGTTTTTCTTGATCTGATTCTCAAATTTTTCTTCGTGCAAGGAATACAGATGCAAACGTTCTTCAACGTCAGGGATTTTTAAAATTTCTTCAACCGGATGATGGCGACAATAAACCATCATATCTTTCATAAACTGTTCGTGAGAAACGGCAAAATTCCCCACACGTTCAAGCCCGGTACGCGGATCCAGGATAAAGTTCAGCAGAACCCAAGGGCCCGGTGCCAGGATATCTTCTTCATTATACTGTGCTGCATCCGCTTTATCGACAGCCGCCAGCATATCTGTACTGATTTTCGGAAAAGCCTGTGCGCCACCAAAATGGTTATAGACCACACGCGCCGCAGACGGTGCATTGGCATCAATGACCAAATTGTCATGCCCACCAACACGTTCGACTTCACTAAAATGGTGATCAAGGCTTAAGTGCGCTTTTTCCACATAAGGAAGATTGGTCAGAATATCATTTTCACTAACTGTAAATTGCCCATCCTGAATCTCTTTCGGTTCGGCAAATACAATGTCGTCAACCATTCCAAGTTCGAGAAGCAACGTACCTGAAACTACACCGTCAAAGTCAGCTCGCGTGACGAGGCGATACTTTTGATCAGTCATGTTTTCGGCTCCTAATCATATTCATTCTTATGCGAAGTTCTCGCCATGATGCCAATAGTTTAAGTTCTAAAATTGTATTTGTACACAATATTAGAATAATTTGGCCCTAAAACTGTAACGCCAAATTTGCCAGAGAGAGCGAAAGAGCGCAATGCATAACACTAAAAAATACCGAATAAATGAACAACTTAACAATTATACCTATATTCAGCCTAACTTTTAAAACCTGCCTCTGCCATCATCCGGTAAAAATCCCGGATCATAATTTCTTTTTGGGTAGGGTCGTTTTCGCCTTCCGTAAATTTCTCAATAAAACTCTTTCCCTTCAGGTGGTCGACCACGCGTTTGCGGGCCAACGCCATCGCATGCCCATGCTCCCATAATACCCCGGAGCCACAAAATTGCACCATACGGATGGCACGGTCTCGCAAAGCAGCTTGCGGATTATCCAGCTTATCAATGAGTTTGGTATCAATCAGGTATTTCTCCACCAGACGGTCCAAAGTAGACAAAATCGTCTTTTGTTCGCTTTCGTCCAATGTCGATTCTTCCACCAGCACATGAAGGTCTTTCATACACACCAGTTTTTCTTTGGCAGAAAGGTCATCTCTACAAAAATCGCCAATCGTGCGCGCCGTATTGCATAATTGAGATATACTTTGTTTGACAACATCAGGATGGGCATTGCCAAGCGGAGCATCCCGTAACGCAATTAAATAAGGCAAACAACTTGCTCCATCCGGGAGCATTTCGATCAACCATTTAATCGACATACGCTCACCGCTTTCGCCGCCTTGCTTCAAGCTTCGGCCATATCGCCGCGATAAAGCTTCTGCCATATCAGCCCCGCCCGTCATACCGCAAGGCAGTGTCAAGCGTGAGAAAAGGCGTAAAAATTCTTTTTCTTCCTGCGCCGAGTCATTGCGCGATAATGGCTGTTTTCCAGCCAACTGGCGAATAATAAAATCAAACAGAATATCACGTGTCTGCATTAATCTGTCTTGGCTGAACAAACGGCAGAAGGCCTCCACCGCTTCGGGACAAGCCCCGGTCCCCTTAACAGGTTTGCCATCCACCCAGTCCAGCAACGTTGACAAGGCACAGGCGAGATTTCGTTGCGGTCCAAGCATATCCTGTATCAAGGTTGCCGACGACATAATTTCCGCAATCAGGCCATCCAGTTCATATTCCAGTTCTTCGCCCTGATCACTTTCCAGCCACGCCAATACTTGCTGAAGCTTTGCCTCAACACTGCGATATTGCACCAAAACCTTACACATAACCGCAGGCAAAGCCATCGGCTTTCCAATAGCATTCGCGCTCTCGACCACTTTATTTAAATCTTTGCTTTCAAAAGATTTATAAGCCTTGGTTTTGCAGATTTTCTCCACATCATCCATAATAGCCTGAATTTCGGCAAAGATATCGTCGCGGCGTTTGCGTGAATCCAGTCCACTGTCACGTGCCTGCAACGTGGATACACGATCAATTGCCGGTGACACCAAATCACCCGCCATAAATCGTTTTGCCTTGTCATGGTTATATAAAAGCTCAGACGCAATCGTTCCTTCACGGTCAAACAAATTGCGCAACAACCGGCTCATGGTAATGCGGGCATTCAGCCCAAGATAATCATCACGATGCGCACAGGGGGCGGCTTCGTCAATGTTTGCCAACCTCACCGGGACGTTTCGTCGGGTCAGGCGCTGTTCCTTGACGACCTTTTCGACTTCCATCTTATCGGCGCGGGTCCATACGCGCACCAGTTGAACGCCGTCATATTCGCTATTGTCGTCTTCGGCATAGTCTGTATAGAGCCTTTCCGCCATTTTCTGATCTTGAAAGACTTTTTCGACAAACCAGCGATCCTGATCGCTTAGACGTATCTCGTATTTTGTATGTCCTGCCATTTTCTTATTCGAATTTCTTTCTCATTATCTCCGCATTTTCTAGGCGAAGCTTCCCTCTCCTTATCCTATGCATATAAATCAAAAGTTTCCATCGGAAAATGCAACTGACACTGTAAATAACGCCTCATCTACACCACGCCACACACGAAAATGTGATCGTTCTTGATTAGCCTTTCTCCATTTCTTTTACAAAATAGACCCACGAAGACTTGTATGATTTCTACTTGATCTGAGAGAGAGTCCCTCATGGTTTCCCTACCCAAAAAATCTTTAAAAACACGTCTCAGCTTTGCTTTTGCAACCCTGTCCGTCCTGATGCTGATAAGCTTGTCCGTGACGATCTTCAAAAGCAATCAGGTCGATCGTGCAGTTGAAAACATCGTCGCAAAAAGTGCCCCTGTCGCCTTTAGTGGCGCACAATTGGCATCCAATATTAATGCAAGTATGGCCACGCTGCGTGGTTGGGTTTTAACCCAAGATGAAGCCTTCAAAATGCAACGTGCTCAATTATGGGGAACGATTCTCTCTGAAATCAAGAAGATGGATATCTTTCTCAAAGATCAAAAGAAATGGCAGAAATTAAAAGCCGACCTCATCCGGTTTAAAGAGATACAAGACAAGGTCGAAACTGTCGCCCACAGCAACGAAGATTTGCCAGCGACACAATTGCTGAACGATAAAGTGACCCCCCTGACAGATGCCATGCTGTCTTCCATTTCGCAGGTTTACATTGAAGAAGTTGAACTGCCTGCAACAGAGGAAAGGAAACGCATGCTGGCCCATATGGGTGACATCCGGGGCGGTCTTGCTGTCGTCAGCGGCGCGATACGTGCCTATCTGCTGACTGGTGAAAAACATTATTCCGATCAATATCAGGCGGTCTGGAGTTGGGCCTTAACCAAAAAGGATGAACTCAAAACCAACGCAGGAATTCTCAGTGAAAGTCAGCAAACGAACCTTGATGCCTTTAATAAAGCTGCGGACACGGTAACCCCCTTATTTGCCCAATTGATTAAAATCCGTTCAGGTGAAGATTGGAACCGTTCACGCAAGTTATTGGTCAACGATGTAATTCCCTTGGCCAGTAGCATTTTGTCCCAACTGACGGCCCCAAAAACGGGTCTTGTTCCCCTGACCCGGCAAACAATGGAAGAGGCGGGAATAAATGCACAAGATGCAACAGGTGCATTGACAGGGACGGCCTATCTTTTAGCAATCCTTGCCATTATCGTCGCCATTGCCATGATTATCCTGTCCGTTAGAACCATCGTGACACCTGTTACAGACATGACCAAAGCCATGAGCCGACTGGCAGAAGGGGACAACGATACCCTTATCCCCGGTCAGGCCCGCCTAGATGAAATCGGTTTAATGGCGCAAGCCTTAAGTATCTTTAAACAAAACAGTGAAGAACGCCTGCGTCTCGAAGCTGCCGGGAATTTAGAACAAAAACGTCGCGAAGAACGTGCGTTGCGTATCGATCAACTCAGTCAGGATTTTGACGCAACAATACGCAACGTGCTTGCCGATACCGCACGCTCTGCCGATACGATGAAAGGGTCTGCGCAATCCATGCAGGATGTCGCCTTGCAAACTCTGGAACAAACCCGATCAGCGTCGGGTGCTTCCCAACAAACTCAAAGCAATATCGAACATGTCGCAAACGCAACCAGTGCTTTATCACAGTCCTTTTCCCAGATCAGCGAAAACGCCAAATCTTCCGTCAGTGCCATTCAGTCTGCAATTGAAAAGGGGGAAAATGCCTCTCAAACCGTCAACTGGATGTCTGAAGCTTCTGCACGCATTGGCGAGGTCGTCAGCATCATTGAAGATATTGCCGCCCAAACCAATCTTTTGGCCCTGAACGCCACCATCGAAGCAGCACGGGCAGGTGAAGCAGGCAAAGGATTTGCCGTTGTTGCCGGAGAAGTCAAAAACCTTGCCAATCAAACCGCGCGCGCCACACAGGAAATTACCGAACATATCACCCGCATGCGCGAAACCACCCAACAATCGGTCAATGCCATTCAGGATGTTTGTGACACAATTTCAAGTGTCGGACATCAGGCTGGCGATGTACGCGATACCGTCACCCAGCAATCACAAGCCACACAGAATATCTCTGCCAACGTGGATGACGTTGCACAAAACAGCGCGGTCATTTCCAATAGTATTTTACAGGTCGAGAATGCGGCAACCCGGACCAACAGTGTGGCAGGCGAAGTGCTGCAATCGGTCGAAGATGTCTCCTCGCAGGCCAATCGTTTAAAAGCAGAGGTCGAAAGTTTCTTATCAGCTTTAAAAGCAGCTTAATTATCTTTTACGCAGAACGAGTGTTTGCCAACCGTTGACTTTAATGCGTTCCACCAGACGCAGGCCATGACAACGATGTGCGGCAAGCACCCAGTTTGCATCACGATCCAAGAAGCCTGCCAGTACTGCAAAGCCGCCCGGCTTTAGATTTTTTGCAAGATCTTTTGCCATTGCTGACAAAGGGCGCGCCAGAATATTGGCCATAATGAGATCGTAAGGCCCATTACGTGTCACGGATGGAGAGTTATATCCATTGGCACATACAGCAAGCACAGAACCGCCAACACCATTTACTTCCGCATTATAACGCGCCACATCAACCGATTGTGCGTCAATATCACTGGCGACAACCGATGCCCCCCACGTTTTTGCAATTGCCATTGCCAAAATGGCCGAACCACACCCCATATCCAACGGGCGTTTAAAATTATAACGCCGGGACAATCGGTCCAAGGCCTGTAAACACCCATTTGTGGAGGCATGTTCCCCTGTGCCAAAAGCTGTCGCAGCCTCAACTTTCAAAGCGATTTTTCCCGCAGGCAACTTGCCCTCAAAATGTGAGCCATAAATAAAGTAGCGCCCAATTTGAAGCGGCGGATAGTTTCGTGCATATTCAGCCAGCCAATCTTTATTTTCAACAGCCGTAATCGTCACGGTTGGTGCAGAAACCCCGGATCGCTCCGCCACACCGGCAATAGCCGATTTCAGGGCTGCTTCATCCGGTTCTTCTTCTGCATAAGCTTCAATACGCTGGGCCAGTTCATCATCATCCAGATACTGGGTGACAGCCCCACAAAAAGCTTCCAGTGCGAATTCGTAAACATCCGCCAGCTCGGGGCTAACTTCCAGATCAACACGCCACAATGTATTCGTCATATGCATTTCCACTTAATCAAGGCTGAATATCTCCGCCTCTCATAGCATATAACGACACAAATGCCATCTTTGTTTCGATAAAGGCCAGCCTAAAACTGATAAGAAACCGTTATTGCGCCATACCGATCCGGCGACTGCTGTTTTTTAAACTCTTTTGTGCGAATAATCTGCGTAAAAGCAACGCGGACATCGTGATAACGCATGGCAAGACCCGCCTGAATATCAAAAACAAACGGTTTTTTATCTACACTATAGGAATCGGCCAATGTATTGCCGTCCAAAAAGATATTGCGGGCAACCGCACGTGCCCCACCACCGGCAAACAAATACCAGACAAACCCGTCCGTTGAGGTATAATAATCACTTCCCGGTAAACTGGGGCGAATACGCGGCGGGCCACCCCGGTCTTTTTCCAGATCTTGCCCAAATCGAAAAACAGTTCCTGCTTCTGCATGAGTAAAGATATTGCCAAGAGAAACACCCGCATAAGGGCTGGTATCCAGATCCATATCAAACAGCCCGGTTTCCACGTTTATAAAACGGTGCCATTTGCGTTCATAGGTGACCACAAGGCCGGGTTCATTTTTCAACTGGTGATCCCACCCCATCGGCTGCGGACTTCCGACAACACGGTGGACAAATTTTTGTGTGGGTTCCGCTAACGATGCCGGACCGACCATCCCGAGCGTGAGTTCAAATGTATCGACCCGTTCTTCCATATCAGAAACAAGACCGAAACTACCATAAAGCCAACCACCATAGGGGCGATCCATATCCGCAGGGTCTGTCAATGTAATATCTGCCGGCGAATACATATTCTGACCAAGGGCATAACTGGCACGCAGTTTTCCCTCATCAGAAAAGAAAGGGAAATAGTCTGCGGCATCACGTAACCAATCGGCGACTTCACCCTCCGGTGGTGCCAGTGAAAAACGCGTCCCGTGGGTGTAATGACGATCGGTATCCGAACCGAACATGTCATTTTCCAACGTCATGTTAAACGTCCAACCGTCCCAATCATCCAGCATATCGGCATGGGCGTGGTCAGGAGAAAATGCCCCAAAAACCAGTGCACTTAACACACAAAGCCCATAACGGCGCATTAGATTTTCTCCACAAAGCTATCGATTACTTTTTTCCGCCCGCCACTGGCGAAGGCAATATCTAATTTATTCCCATCCACATTCAGCACAACCCCTGAACCGAATTTTCCATGTCGCACATGATCGCCTTTGCGAAATCCGCCATCGGGTGCATCTGAGACGGTGACATCAAAAGCATCAATCGTCACCAGTTTTTCCGGGCGACTTTCCGATTTCCCACGATAGGTAAAACGTTGCGGACTACCCCCAAATTTGGAATACCCATAATTCCCACCGCCATAATCACCACTGGGTGTCCCCGTTTCTCCGCCAGTTTCAATATGCGGTTCGGGTAATTCCGACACAAAACGGGACGGAAGCATATCGTTATATTGCCCAAACACCCGACGACGCAGCGCATAAGAAATGATAGAGCGTTTGCGCGCCCGCGTAATTCCGACATAACCCAGACGGCGTTCTTCTTCCAATGCACTGTTGCCGGACTCATCCAGTGCCCGTTGATTGGGGAACGTGCCTTCTTCCCAACCGGGCAGGAACACATTGTCAAATTCCAACCCCTTGGCAGCATGCAAGGTCATAATGGTAACCTTGGCATCATCAGCCCTATCCTGAACTTCCATCACCAAGGAAACATGTTCCAGAAACTCATTCAGGCTTTCAAATTCCTTCAGGCCCGACACCAGTTCTTTTAAGTTATCGACCCGGCCTTGTGCCTTCATATCTTTTTGTTTTTTAGTTTCGGCAACGCGCCAATCCATATAACCGGACTCGTCCAAAATTTGCCCGACCAGATCATCCACATCCAGCCCCTCTTTCAATGAACGCCACAATTCAAACTGGGCCAGCAAATCACGCAACGAGGTTCGCGCCTTTGGAGACAACTCGTCGGTATCCACCAATGTCATCGCCGCATTATAAAGTGATATCTGGCTTTTACGGGCATATTCCAGCAGCGTTTGCAGACCTTTGGTTTTGGGGCCAAATCCACGCGACGGTTTATTGATAATCCGTTCCAGAGCCAAACTGTCATTGGGTTGATTGACCACCCGTAGATACGCAATAGCATCACGAATTTCTTCACGTTCATAAAAACGCAAACCACCGACAACCTTATAAGGCAAACCAAGCGTGATCATGCGTTCTTCAAATTCGCGGGTCTGAAAACCGGCACGCACCAAAATAGCCATTTCATTCAGGCTTTCGCCCTTGGCTTGTAAGGCTTCAATTTCATCGCCAACAAAACGGGCTTCGCTTTCGCCATCCCACAGGCTTTCCACCCGCACCTTGATTGCTTCATCCTTGCTTTGGGGTTGCAAGGTTTTGCCCAAACGGTCCTCGTTATAAGAAATCAGCCCCGAGGCCGCCCCTAGAATATGCTCAGTTGAACGATAATTGCGTTCCAGTCGAATAACCTTGGCGCCGGGAAAATCTTTTTCAAATTTCAGGATATTGGCAACCTCTGCCCCCCGCCAGGAATAGATCGATTGATCATCATCACCGACACAACAGATATTGCGATGCTGTTTTGCCAATAATCGCAGCCAAAGATATTGCGACACGTTGGTATCTTGATATTCGTCCACCAAAACGTAACGAAAACGACGTTGATATTGTTCCAGAATTTGCGGCTGTTCGGCAAAAATCGTCAAAACATGCAACAGCAAATCACCAAAATCACACGCATTATTCAGACGCAGACGTTCCTGATATATTTTATAAATACGAACCGCTGCCCCATCGGCGTAGGCGGCCCCCTCCCCCGGTGATACTTTTTCGGGGGTCAGGCCACGGTCTTTCCAACGTTGAATAACCCCCATCAGATTACGCGCCGGGTTTTTCTTTTCGTCAATAAATTCCGCTTCCATAATCTGCTTAAGCAAGCGGATTTGATCATCCGTATCAATGATCGTGAAATTCGATGTCAGTCCGACAACTTCGGCATGGGCGCGAACCATTCTGGCTGCCAAGGCGTGAAACGTACCCAACCACCAACCTTCGACCGGACGCCCCAATAAGGCTGCCACTCGTTCTTTCATTTCAGCCGCTGCCTTATTGGTGAAGGTCACCGCCATAATTTCACCGGCATAGGCCAAACCTTGGTCCATGATATAGGCCAGACGGGTCGTCAGCACCCGCGTTTTCCCCGTACCGGCACCGGCTAGTACAAGCACAGGCCCATCGGTTTCTTCAACCGCCATGCGTTGTTCGGGATTTAAGGTTTCGACATAGGACGGCGGACCCTGCACCGATACCGGTTGCGCGGGTTCCAGATAGTCATCGCTGAAATCAAATGGATCGTTCATAGATGCGGTTATAGCATCGACATAAAAAGAAACAAAGAGGGAACGGAAATTTATTTTAGCCCCGCTAGCCGCCCTGTTCCTGCTTGCGTTTTTTTAACAAGGCTGCGTTATAGGCCGCCATAAGTTCGCGTTCATCAATGCACCCCATATAAGCACGCCCCAATTCCGGGGAAACCACTGCGATTTGGGATACATTAATTTCTTCCAAGACCCCTTTGGCGACCTCCAACGTATCACCGGTTTGTAAAACAGGAGGGCGTGTATCGGCAATATCAGCCGCCACAACCAGATCATTCAAGTTCGCGTCAAAAACATCTTCGGGCATATGCTCCCACGTAATCGCCCCATAAAGGCTGCGATCATGGGCAATCACATACAAGACCCCGCCTGGTGCCCGTAAAAATCGTTTACGAACTTCCTTAAGGCTTGCTCCCATACCTACATATTCACCTTCACGGCGCAAAATATCGGAAACCTTCAAGTCTTTCAAAATTTGCGTACTAAAGGTATTGCCCAAATCAATACCGCGTTCCTTAAGCTGTTCCAAAAAGAAGGACTGACGATGCAACTGATCGTTGACCAAGGTCGCCAAAACACAGGCGCACATCACCGCAATCGTAAGAGAATAATTTCCGGTCAATTCAAACACAATCAATGTTGTGGAAATGGGCGCGCCCAACACCGCAGCCGCCATAGAGGCCATACCAATCAAGGAATAGGCACTCACGCCCGACCATAAATCGGGATATAGCTCCCCAACAATCACGCCGTAGGTTCCCCCCAGCATCGCCCCGATCACCAACGAAGGACTGAACACCCCACCGGCAAAACCAAAGCCCAAAGACAAAACCGTCGCCACAAATTTGAAAATGAAAAGCCCCAGCAATAAGGCAAAGCCATAATATCCTTTTAAGGCATTGTCTGTGGCCTCATACCCCACACCGAGAACTTCGGGATACCATAGCGCAATCACACCAACGCAAAATCCGCCAATTGCGGGATGCATCCACATCGGTAATGGAATTTTTTGCACCTTTTTTTGAGTTTTCAGAACAGACCAGACAAATAATATCCCGACCAACCCGCTGACAATCCCCAAGCCCGCAAACGCAGGAAATTCAAGATAGGATCCAAACTCATGGGCCTGAATTTGAAAAGCCGTTTCATTGCCGACAACCTGATGGGCAATCACCGTCCCGGAAATACTGGCAATCACCACCGGTGCAAACGCTTTTAAGGCGTAATGACTTAGAATCACTTCCTGTGCAAACAACGCCCCCGCAATCGGGGCGTTAAAAGAGGCTGATACAGCCGCCGCCACGCCACATCCCAACAGAACACGCGCATTCGAACGTGAAAGTTGCAATTTCTCTCCGATCCAAGCCGCAAAGGACCCACCCAAATGCACAACGGGCCCTTCACGTCCAACAGATGCGCCAAATGAAATGGATAAGCCGCTGCTCAGTGCCGCCCACAATCCTTCTTTCAACGACATTTGCGCCCCACCGACTTCGCAGGCTGCAATCACATCTGCCGGACCTTTGGTTCGACCATGACTTAGAAACCGATGAACAATAAAACCAACCAACAACCCGCCAAGCGTCGGGGTCAGGATCACCTGCCAAGGCGGCATCGCGGTGATATGGTCTGCAATCCACGCTCCACTGATCCCCAGAAAGATGGATTGGAAAAAATCAATTTTTTTAACAAATAAAATCGCAAGGCCGCCGACACAAGCCCCGACAACAACGGCCAAAAGCGTCATCACAAGCTGGTCATTATTGACCACCTTGCGTGCAAGCAAAATAAACGGACTGGGCCTGTTGCGTCCTTGTGCCACCGACGATAAACCTTTTCCAACGTTACGCTGATTTCAACTCTATCATGCATATTAAGAGTTAAGGAGTGGTAACCTTGGATAAAAGCGCAATCCTCAGGCCGCAGACAGGTCCTTTGATATCAAATTGCTAAACCCGGCGACATGGATCATGCGCGCAACTTGCCCTTCAGCATTTTGAATTTCCAAACGGAGATTATTTTCTTCCAAAAGCTCGTTGACCTGCATGATCAGGCCCAAGCCAGTTGAATCAATTAAATGACAGGATTTCAGATCCATGATCACACGATCAAATCCGCCTCGTTCAATCTCAATCGCCAAAGGGGACAAGTCCGGATTTTCAAAAAAAGTAAAATTCCCCTGAATGCAAAGAGAGACATTCGCCCCTTGACGTAAACAACTTAAAATCATCACACGACCTACCCAATTATAATTTTATTGCGTAAGGGTACTCCGAATTCAGGGAGCTATAAAGCTTTTATGACCAGTTGGTCAGATAAGATTAATGAATGAATTCAATGTTTAATTCGACAGTTTAGTTACATCAACCTGCGTCAACACCTGATTGTAACCATTCTTCATTGCTTCTTGCAAGGTACGGTCAGCCCTAACCAAAAGTTGACTTACAGGTTCACCATATTCAAACAATGCGACACCAACCGACATGGTGATTTTCCCGAGTCGTTCCCCCGTTGAGCGGTTCACAACGTTTTTGGAACTCACACGTTTACAAATATGTTCTGCAAGTCGTTGTGCATTTTCCAGATTGGTTCGCGGCAAAATAACACTAAACTCATCCCCGCCGTAACGCGCTGCGGTATCCTGCCCTTTGATACATTCACTGATCGTAACGGCCACCAGTTTTAAGACCTGATCCCCGACCTGATGTCCGTAATGTTCATTAAAACGGTCAAAATGATCCACATCCAGCATCAACAACGCCAGTTCTTCGCCATTGGCCATCGCATTCATCGATGATTTACGCAGTTCAAGGTCGAACAGTTTCCGGTTTGCAATTCCGGTCAAACCATCGGTCAGGGCTTCGCGGCGCATACGTTCCAGATCGTCTTTCAGTTCGCTGATTTCACGAAGAGAGTTTTTCAATTCATCTTCAACAGCAGAACGCCCTTCAAGAACTTGTGCGACATGCGTATTCATCTTGGTCGTCAGAGCCAGGATTTCCGATTTATCATCTGTTTTGGCAATCTGATCGCTAAAATCACGCAAAGACACATTCAAGTTGGATAAGTCTTCATCGGCGCCGTCCAACGTGGACATCACACGGGCCAATTCGCTTTCCATTCGCGTTGTTGCATCATGCAACGTCGCGCTTTCCTGATCCAACGTGAAGAACTTCTGAAAAATCTCGGAGTTGCGCGTTTCGGTAAACGCCTGCTGGTTCCCCAATAAAATATCAAGCGTGCGTTTCAGGTCGGGGTAAGTACCGCTGAAATAATGAAACCAGATCGTAAAATTGTGCGGGTTTGCAGGCACGCCAATTTCGTTCATCTTATCTAAGGCTTGTTTTGCAAAGCCCAGCGCCTGGTCTGTATTTTCCGTATATTCCAACGTCTATTCTCCGTCACGGCCGATGAGAACCCTATACTTTAGTATAGTGATCTTTGCTCGATGTCGAAAGAAAAATTCCCCCGGCCACTTATCATTTATTTAGCAGCTTTTTGATCGCCCGCCCGCAATTCTCAGGAAACCCGTTTGCAAGCGACTTCTCAACACCTGCCTGTAGATGAGGCTTGAAACGCTCCGCAATCTCGGTTGTTTTGCGTGTCTCCATATCCACATGCAGCACCATAATTTCATTGGTGGCGCATTTTTCACCCGTCTCCCCCAGAAACATTTCGTGAAAAATTTGCAGGCGCTTCGTGTCATACCCCAACAGCCTTGATTTGACCACCAACAAATCATCTTTTTTCACTTCATTCTCATAAGTCACATGAGATTCCACGACAAAAAATGACTTATTTTCACCTTGCCGGTATGCTTCCCCCAACTCCAATGTTTCAAGAACCGCGTCCGTTGAATGGTCAAAAATCAGTACATAATAGGCAACATTCATATGCCCGTTGTAATCGATCCAGTCCGTCTTCACGCGTGTTTGGCGTTGTAAAATCTCACTCATTTTCATCTCCCCTCTAAACAGTCGCGAAAAGTCGTGCTAGGCTGTCTGCCTTATTGCATTGGCTATCGCAGTTTATATCAGGGAGCAAGGGGTCGTAAAATGGATAAAAAACTCATCACAATGCTAAGCTTGATCGGGGTTGCCATTTTATCCTTGGCAGGATGTAAAGAAGAGACAAAAAAGAAAACGCTACCATCGCCCGAAGTCGTTTTTGACACACAAAAGGCGCAAAAGACAGCACAAGAACGAATCGCAAGTGCCAATGTGGAAGCCTCCCCTCTTCCTATTCAAAGCGATTACCTACGTATCATTGCACAAGCTGAAACATCCCCTGCACAACCGGATCGTTTTTTAAAGCCTATTACATCCGACAAAACACAAACCGTCGTCGTCCTTGCGACATTACATAATGGTCCAAATCTGACCATGCCCAATGTGCCATTGTATATTTTTGAAAAAAATCAAACAACATGGCAACAGACCTTTGCCGCACAAGGACCAATCACGCCTTATTTTGTAGAACAACGCGCCCCGCTTGATGCGACACTGGAAATTGTACTGCTCAAAGATAAGCTGGAAAATCTGGAACAAGATGCTCAAAAACAAATCGAGAGCTATCTTTCACAACATACTGTTTATTCCAAAGAACAAGCCCATATTTTATCCGCACTTCCCGATGCATTTGCCCAGCGCATTGCCCTCGTTGAAGAAGCCTCACTCAAGGGACTGGACAAAACGGATATTTCCTATCTTGAAAATTACGCCAGCGCGTTAAGCTTTATGTCAGAGACAAACGAACCGGTCTTTACAGCAGTCCTTGCTGTTGAAGGCAAAGAAAGCCTCCTGAGCCAGCATCAAAGTCAATTCCCTTCTTATAATGAACTTATGACCTACATCATCGCCGGACAAACGGCCCGGCAGGCATTAGGGGATCTGGAAAATAGTTTTTGGAGCGTCCCCGGCGAAGCCTTGCGCCCCAGTTGCGATGCCATTACCGGTGCCTTGCAGGAACGTTTAGGCCTGTCGTTAAAAGACAGTGCAATTTTCTTATGGGGGATGATGCGATCTCATGCCTTATTCGCAACAGATATTGACTATAACACGCAATGCAGTGGGGAAGACATCAACACATTACTCACAAACATGGGGCGAATCCTGCCACAAAAACAAATCGCACGTCCAAGCAGCCAAACCGTCACACATATGAATCGTTCCCTGTCCCATGTCGCCAGCCTAGTCAAAAACACGAAAGACAGCGCACTTGATCGTATTGCCGAGATGATGACGGATAAAGTCTTGGTCCGAGATGAAGCCCGCCTTCTTTTTTCAACCGAACCCGACCAGCTTGTCAGCAACACACAAGACGTTATCGCCCCGGCTTTGGATAAAAACAACGCTGCTGAATATTTGATGATGTTACCCGTCAAGGCCTATGGCTGTTATAGTCAGGGACAAGGACAACGCGGAAACCACCGCGCCACCCTCGCCAAATTGGAAAACGATCCAAATCTGTGGCAAATTGATTTTGCCTTTAATGATCAAAACAAGATCAACGGCATTCAGCTCAAGAAACCCAGCCAGTTGGATTTCTGCCGGGCCATCGGCAAACGCACCGGGACCAATCGCTGCCGTTTTTCTGGCAAAGACTTCCCCGGACTATCTGCTGATCGTTGCGGGTAACACCGAAGTTCAGAACTGTAATTCCATCGCAGGTACGCAACCTTCGGCTTTGAAAAATCAGGTAAATTAAACTAAAATACTCTCTTTCAATTTCAATTACTTAGTCAATAATTTAGACATCAATAAAAGAACCATCCTGTTTCATAATTTATTGAAACATGAAACAGGCATTTAATTTCGATATTTTATGGGCAATTGCCTGAGGAGGGAAGCATCGTGACCGGAATGGAAAATAATTGCAGCTGCTTTTTCATCTGAGAGCCAACCCCGTTCAACTTTTCAGGCTGACCAATAACAATCGCAGTAGCATCTCTCTGACATTTTCACTCATATAGTCAGATTCTAAGGAAGAAGGGGCGATTTTATGTGCTCGATTTTGGGTATTATTATGATAATGGCAGCAATCTAATAAACTCCCTACAGGGAGTTTATTAGAAAGAGGACGTTTAGGCACCTTTTTGTCTCAGGTCATTGACGAGGTTTGTCATGGCGCGATCAAGTGCGTCGGAGCTTGCGAGCAATTCATCGCTTGCACTTTTGACTTCATCGGCCGACAGCATCGTTTGATTTGCATCTTCAGCAACCGCTGCAATATGGCTGGAAATTTCTTGTGTGCCGCGTGATGCTTCTTGAACACTACGACTGATTTCCTGAATTGCGGCGTGTTGTTCTTCTACCGCAGCAGCAATGGCACTGGAAGCTTCGCGCATGTTGGTAATTGTGCTGGTAATGCCTTCAATTGCGCTAACCGCATCACTGGTTTGATTTTGAATTGCGGAAATTTGTTGCGAGACTTCATCCGTTGCCCGTGCAGTCTGGTTGGCTAGGTTCTTAACTTCTGAGGCCACGACAGCAAAGCCTTTTCCTGCTTCGCCTGCGCGTGCGGCTTCAATGGTGGCATTTAATGCCAGCAGGTTGGTTTGTTCCGCGATATCTTGAATGATACTGACAACTTCACCAATTTTCCCGGCGGCCCCGCTCAAGCCCTGAATAACGACGTTGGTTTGTTGGGCTTCCTGTGCTGCGGCTTCAGCAGTTTGATTTGTATGTTCGACTTGTCTGCCGATTTCGTGACTGGAGGCATTTAACTCTTCCGTTGCAGCAGCAACGGTTTGAACGTTGGCAGAAGTTTGTTCAGAAATGCTGGCGACAGAGGAACTTTGCTGATTTGTCGCTTCTGCGTTGTTATGCATGGTATCGGCGGATTGACCAAGTTGGGTAACAACGCCGCCCATTTTTTCCATAACGCTATGTATTTGGTTATGGATGTTATCCGCCATTGTGATAAGGCTTTGTTTTTGCTCTTGTTCTGCTAAAAGCCTATTTTCTTCCTGACTGGCGCGCAGTTGGTTGGCTTCTATACTGTTTTGTTTGAAAACTTCAACGGCACGCGCCATTTCACCAATTTCGTCCCCGCGATGTTGACCCGCGACTTCGACATCCAGCTCTCCTTCAGCCAAGTGAGACATCTGATCAGAAATTCGACTGAGCCCCTTGCTCAGATTTTGTGCGACCAGAAATGAAATCGTACCGGCAATTAATAAAGCCACGATAACCATAATGGCGAAAATTTTAAACTGTGCCCAGAAGGCCGCATCCACATCATCAGTATAAAGGCCACTGCCGACAATCCAACCCCAGTCTTTTACGAGTGAGACAAAGGAAATTTTATGGACAGGGTCTTCAAATCCGGGTTTGGGCCAGAAATAATCGACAAAACCAGCCCCGCTTTCATTTTTTACCGCCTGAATAAATTCAGTGAATAGATATTTCCCGTTTTTATCTTGCAGTTTATCAAGCTTCTTACCATCCAGTGCAGGCTTGATTGGATGCATGATCATGATGTTGTTGGTATCGTTGATCCAAAGGTATTCCGACCCGCCGTAACGAATGGATTTAATGACGTCACGTGCTTGTTTTTGTGCGTCTTCGTTGCTGAGCTCACCGGATTTGACTTTGGCAACATAGCCTTCAACAATGCTATGAGCTTCTTCAACAACGCTACGGACTTTGTCCTGGCGGTCTGTTAGCAAAGTCTGTTTCATGTTTTGAGCTGCAATACCAGCGACCGCGACTAGGGCGATTGTAAAAATAAAAGCCGGAAGCCATATTTTTGAGCTGATTTTTAATTTATCTAAAAACATGTTTTTTGCCCTTTTTTAGTTTGCTCTTAGGGAAAGTAAGGAGCTGGCATTTTATTTTCTCGGCATGCCTATTCTTATGAGTTTTTCCCGGTCGAGGTTATAGGTTCAGATATATGATATATCTTTTTATATCGGAATGGTACGGACAAGATCAGGTTTTTTATTTTTGAAATATGATAATAATCCTATTTACGTAAGAGTTAAGAAAAATAACTTGAAATTGAATAACATGCATCAATGATCTAGTGATTGATACGCATCAATTCATACTTGATAGGTTAGGTTCTTAATTCATATAAAGATTATCTAAAGTGGTTTTCTTTAGATGTTTAAATCTAGTTATTGTTATTGACGACTTGATCAGCTTGTTTTCCACTAAGCTCCTGAAGATGGTCAAATTGGTCAATATAGGATCCAATTCCCAATGTCTGCGATCTTAACTCTAAAATCATGTCTTGCAGTTCAGCTTCTGGGATGAAGGCATTGACCTCGTCCCAGGCTTTCCAGCCTTTTTTTGCATCGAATCCAAGAATTTGACCCCGTCGTCCGGAAATGATCCGCTGTACTTTGGAGGTGTAGATGCTGGGAACCTGAATCGTGACGTTGTGAATAGGTTCTAACAAGACCGGGGAACAATCGGGCATTGCTTCGCGCATTGCGGTTTGTGCAGCTTTTTTGAAAGCCATTTCGGAGCTGTCCACAGCATGAAAACCGCCATCGCTTAACACAACACTGATATCGACGACTGGAAAACCCAGCGGACCTTTTTGCATATATTCTATGACACCGTTTTCCACAGCGGGAATATATTGTTTGGGGACTGCACCGCCGGTGATGGTATCGCTAAATGAGAAACCACTACCGCGAGGAAGGGGGCTGATTTCAATATGGACATCACCATATTCACCGTGACCGCCACTTTGTTTACGATGCCTTGCGTGCTTGGTTGTGCTTTTACGAATACTTTCTTTATAGGCCACTTTCGGGGGATGGGCGTCAACTTCCATTGAGAAACGATCCGCCAGACGTTCTAATGCGATTTTGATATGCATATCGCCCTGTCCGCGTAAAAGAAGTTCTCCGCTGGTCTGATTTTGCTCGACGATTAAAGACGGGTCTTCGTCATTTAATTTGGCGAGGGCTGCGGAAAGTTTGACTTCATCTGCACGCTTCAGCGCCTGCACAGCCTTTGCATACATCGGCGGAAGGGGGGCTGGCCAATAGTGAGGCTTTGTTTCCCCATCTTCGGATAAGATTTGCCCGGCTGTTGTGTTTTCCAATCGACCCAAGGCAACAACCTGTCCGGTGCGGGCTGTATTTATTTTGCGTCCTTCGCTGCCTAACATGTTTTGAATACCGGATAGGCGCTCCCCGTTTAAGGGCATGCCGTCTTTGAGTTGGCCGGACCAGACACGCGCAAAGGAAAGTTTACCAGCATGCGCAGCATGAATGGTTTTAAAAACCTGTGCACTGTTGCCAGCAGAGTCCATGCCGCGTTGTTCTGCTGTTTGCATGACTTCGGGGGCATCATGGCGCAACGCTTTGAGAAGGCGTGTGATACCGCCACGATGTTCGGCAGAACCGAAAAAGACAGGAACGATAATATCTTCTGCGAGGTCTTTATGAATATTTTCGTAAATTTCGGATTTTGGCGGTTGAACTTCTTCCAGTATTTCTTCCAGCAGTTTGTCGTCAAAATCCGCGAGTGATTCCAGCAACTCTGTCCGGGCTTCCTGTTCACGATCTTGAATGGCTTGCGGCATTTTGATCAATTCAGAACGTTCTCCATCATGCCATTTGTAGGCTTTTTCCGATACCAGATCGACATAACCGGTAATCTCGCCATTTTCGCGGATGGGGACTTCACGCAGCAAGAGCGGGTGTTCGCTGATGTCTTGCAGGGCATTCATTAATTCACGGACGCTGGCTTCCGGTTGATCCATCTTATTGATGAAAACCATATGGGGAATATTGTGCTCATCCAGAAATTTAAGAGCCGGCGCAATTGTAATGGCTTTTTCAGGTGAAGGATCACATACCACAACAGCGACATCACAAACCATTAAGGCTTGGTAAGTGTCCTGCATAAATTCGACCGAACCGGGACAATCTATAAAGGTCCATTCTTCTTCGAGGTATGATGTTGTGGCAATGTTGAGCTGAGTCGTCATCGTATGGGCGCGTGCTTCAGCAGACGAGTCGCCGACCGTATTTCCCTGATTGACATTGCCTTTTCGATTGATTGCGCCTGTTGTAAAGAGAATTTCTTCCAACAGGCTTGTCTTCCCACTTAGATAGGCGCCAACGATAGCGCAGCAGCGCGGTTGTGATGGTTGTTTGGACACGATTTCGACCCTCCCGATCTATATCAGGGACGCGTCCGTACAAATCAAGTGGGCACAGGCGCGTGCCTCTCTAGGATTCTACTTATCTTATATGAGAGGCTAACGCGAATTGCCTGTTATGAAAAGGGCATAGATCAAATTGAGGACAGCAAAAAGCGTAAAGCTGCATAAAAATCAGGAAATACCTTCAAATTCACTGCGTTCAGCAAAAAGATTAAATTCATCAATGCGTAAAGGTCGGCTGAAATAATAGCCTTGCCCCAATTGGCACCCTTTTGCAAACAGGAAATCATTGTGGTCTTTAGTCTCAATCCCTTCGCCGACGACTTCCAATCCCATACTGTGCGCCATTGTCAAAATTGCGGCAACAACTGCGGCATCTTCCGGGTTTGTGGTGACATCGCGCACGAACATCCGGTCAATTTTCAAGGTATCCAGAGGGAAGCGTTTAAGATAGTTCAGGCTGGAATATCCTGTGCCGAAATCGTCAATGGAAAGGCGTACACCCATTGCTTTTAATTCGTGCAGCATTTTCAGGGCTTCATCCAGGTTTTCCATCATCAACGTTTCTGTGATTTCCAAGGACAACTGGTTCGGGTTGAAGCCTGTCCGGTCTAATACACCTTTGATTACCTCGGGTAGGTTGTCTTCTTTGAATTGACGACTGGACAAGTTGATACTGACACGGAAAGGCGTTTGCGATTGTTCCGACCAGCTTTTAATTTCGCGACATGCCGTTTCCAAAACCCACTCGCCAATGGGTAGGATCAGGTGGTTGCGTTCCGCCAACGGGATAAATTGATCGGGGGAGACGAGGCCCCGTTCTGAACTGTGCCAACGGATCAGGGCTTCGGCACTTTTCATCTGACCGGTTTCAAGATCGACAATCGGCTGATAGACAAGATGGAATTCGTCAAACGTTTTAATAGCGTGGCGTAAGTCACGTTCGATGGCGCGCTTGGCCTGTGCGGTGGCATCTAAATCAGGAGTAAAGAAATGATAGGTGTTGCGCCCTTTTTCCTTGGCCTGATGCATGGCGCTATCCGCGTTTCGCAGCAAGGTTTCCACATCATCGCCATCGCCGGGCCATGTGCAAATACCGATGGAACAGGAAATATGAATTTCTTCATTTTCAATTTCAAAGGGACGATCCAACGAGGCCAGAATGGCTTCTGCTGCGTGGCGTGTTTCTTCATCATCTTTGATGTTGGGCAGGACTGCGGTAAACTGGTCACCACTGAAGCGGGCAACGGTGACATTTTGTCCAAGTGCGTTACTAAAGCGCAGGGCGACTTCTTGTAACAACTTGTCACCGATGGTATGCCCCAAGGTATCGTTAATAACCTTAAAACCGTCCAGCCCGATAAAGAGCAAGGACGTCTGTGTCCCGCTTTGGCCCGAGACATAAAGGGAATTAATAAAACGATTGAGGAACAAGTTCCAGTTTGGCAAATCTGTAACCAGATCGTAATTGCTACGTCTGTCGAGTTGTTCTTCGGTCTCTTTCTCCGAAGTGACGTCGCGGAAGAAAAAGACGAAGCTTGCCGTATCCAGATCATCGTTATGTAAATTCTGGATATGTGTCTCGACACGATAGATATTACCGAATTTGCTTTCGTTCCATAACAGGCCTTCCCAATGGCCTTCCTGTTCCAGACTGATTTGGACGGCGGGCCAAAGCTCATCGCGTTTGTGGTGCGCAATTAAGCCGTTAATCGGAAAATACTGAATTTCATTGGCATCATATCCGGTAAGGGTTGAAAAAGCCGGATTGATACTGATGATTTGATAGTTGGCGTTCACCAATGCAATTGGTTGAGTTGCCGATTGAAAGACAGACGACATCATGCGATAGCGCGCAACCTCCCGGCGCTGCGCAACCAGTTTGCCCTTAAGCGAGGCAATCTCATTTTTAAGGCTCGCGATATCTTCAGTCATTTCAAATATTTAGCTAGTGAATAATGTCGTATTCTTATTTATCTTCGTGCGCACTTTAGTTTTTCAGCCTAATGGTGTGCTTGATAATGGTCAAAAGATTTATAGATTGAACAAAAAAACTGCGCAAGGAGTTACTCACCCGTTGCGCAGTTTTTGTTGGTTGAAACCTAAGATTATTTCAGTGCAGCACAGGCACGTTGGATACGTGTGCAGGCTTCGATCAAGGCTTCGTTGCTGGTGGCGTAAGAAACGCGGAAATGCGGTGACAGGCCAAATGCCTCGCCATGAACCGCTGCCACGCCTTCTGCTTCCAGCAGATAGGTGACGAAATCTTCGTCGGTTTTGATTGTTTTACCATCGGGTGTGGATTTCCCGATTACGCCGGCACAAGACGGGTAAACATAAAATGCTCCTTCCGGTGTTTTGCACTCCAGACCTTCGGCTTCGTTTAACATCTTCACAACGATATCGCGACGTTCTTTAAACACGGCGTTACGCTCAGCTACAAAATCGTGGGGACCGTTCAACGCTTCGACGGCAGCAGCTTGTGCAATCGAACAGGTGTGTGTGGTGCTTTGGGACTGGATTTTGTTCATCGCTTTGATAATTTCAATCGGTCCTGCGGCATAACCGACACGCCAGCCTGTCATGCTGTAGGCTTTGGACACACCGTTTAAAGTCAAGGTGCGATCAAACAATTTCGGTTCGACTTGGGCCGGTGTGACAAATTCAAAATCATCATAGGTGATCAGTTCGTACATATCGTCTGTCATAACGTGTACGTGATCATATTTCACCAAAACGTCGGTCAGTGCCTTCATTTCATCGCGTGAATAAGCTGCACCTGTCGGGTTGGACGGAGAGTTCAGGATAACCCATTTTGTTTTATCCGTGATAGCAGCTTCCAGATCGGCAGCTTGCATTTTGAAATTGTTTTCAGCCGTACAGTCAACGAAAACCGGCACGCCGCCAGCCAGCAGGGTGATGTCGGGATAGGATACCCAGTACGGGGCTGGGACGATGACTTCGTCACCATCGTTCAGGGTTGCCATCAATGCGTTATAAATGGTTTGTTTCCCGCCACAACCGACAGAAATCTGATCTGGTGTGTAGGTGAGTTCGTTGTCACGTTTCAGCTTGTCGCAAATGGCTTGGCGTAATTCCGGTGTGCCTGCAACGGCCGTGTAACGTGTCTTGCCTTCATTCATGGCTTTGACAGCGGCATCGATGATGTGTTGCGGGGTATCGAAATCGGGTTCGCCTGCACCGAGGCCGATCACGTCACGACCAGCAGCTTTCAGTTCTGCAGCCTTGGTGGATACGGCGATTGTCGGAGAAGGTTTAATGCGAGACAGTTTGTCAGCTAAAAATGACATGGAGCTCTGACCTTTTAGGTTTGTGTGTCAAAAAAACATCGATAAATGGACAAGCAAAAATATAGACCGCTTTGCCCAGACAGAACCTACGCTCGCCCTGCATAGGACGCAAGTTTTATTGGCTGTTTTATGACAATTTCTTGTCCGCACGCTTTCTTGGTGAATTTCAACTGTCCGACAGCGGGTTTTAAAGCGAATATTGTTCGATTTTTAAACAAAATAATAAAGAGAATCGGCATGAAAAAGGCACCCCGTTTCAAGGTGCCTTTTTACTGTGTGCGATGAAGGAAGTGGTTAATCTTCGACGTCGAGTTCTTGTTCCGTTGTGCGAATAACCCGAGGGTCCCACTGCAATAATTCTTCGTTCTTCCCTTCATATTCCACGTTGCTGAGGAAGTAACGAATGGCATTGATGCGGGCACGTTTCTTGTCATCTGATTTGACGATGGTCCAAGGGGCCTCTTTTGTATCGGTATAGAAGAAGACATCCTCTTTTGCTTTGGTATATCCCGCCCAGTGTTTTTGCGATTCTTTATCGACCGGGGATAATTTCCATTGCTTCAGCGGGTCATCTTCCCGGCAGGCAAAACGCCGCGCCTGTTCTTCCTTTGAAACAGAGAAATAGAATTTGAACATTTTCAAGCCGCTACGATAAAGCATACGTTCAAATTCGGGAACGGAGCGTAAAAATTCTTTGACCTCGTCCGGTTCACAAAAACCCATGACCCGTTCAACCATACCCCGGTTATACCAGGAACGGTCAAACAGGACGATTTCACCGGCTGTGGGCAAATGATTGACGTAGCGTTGAAAGTACCATTGATTGCGCTCTCGATCCGTTGGTTTTTCCAAGGCGACAACGTGACAACCCCGTGGGTTTAGGTGTTCGATAAACCGTTTGATGGTCCCCCCTTTACCGGCGGCATCGCGCCCTTCGAAAATCGAGAGGATTTTTTGCCCATTGGTTTTGACGGAATTTTGCATGCGCAGAAGTTCAACGTGCAAAGGGGCAATAAGTTCCAGATAATCAGATGTTTTTAGTTTTTTGATAGGGGCGTCAATACCATCCAATTGATCAATGGGTTTTCCGTTGACCAAACCATTCCCCATTGATTTAATTTTTTTGCTGGCGTTCTTTTTGCCTTTGAATTTTTCAGCATCCCGCCCTGCCGGTTTGATCCGGGACAGATTGTCAGTGGCAATCATTTCTTGTTCCATAAGCTCGTCATCAATGGTTTCATCATCGAATTTGACGATCTTGGCCATTTTCTTTTTAGCTGTCATATATGTCCCCTTTTTGTATCTTTTATTGCTATCGGAATGTAGCATGAGCGAAGCGGGTGACGTATGATTTGGATCAATTCAAAAGAACTTTATCAACAGACACTGGTCAATTTTATATGAACGGGTTATATCTCAATCCATGACAGTTGATGCGATATTTACCCCACCGAAACATCCCGTCCCCAAAGGGGGAAAGGATTTTAAACTCGTCAGTGATTATAAGCCGGCAGGTGATCAACCGACGGCAATCCGCGAGTTGGTAGAGGGAATTAAAAATGGTGAAAAAGACCAGGTTCTTCTGGGGGTAACGGGATCGGGTAAAACCTTTACCATCGCCCATGTCATTCAGGAAATGCAGCGCCCCGCTGTTGTCTTGGCGCCAAATAAAACATTGGCCGCGCAGTTGTATGGAGAAATGAAAAGTTTTTTCCCCGACAACCATGTGGAATATTTCGTTTCATTTTATGATTATTATCAACCGGAAGCTTACGTTCCCAAGACCGATACCTATATAGAAAAAGACAGTTCCATCAACGAACAGATTGACCGGATGCGCCATGCTGCAACGCGGTCTTTGCTGGAATATCGCGATACGATCATTGTTGCCTCTGTTTCCTGTATCTACGGGATCGGTGCAGTGGAAACCTATTCTGAAATGACGCTTGGTATTGAAGCCGGTAGTGAATATGACGTGCGCGATTTAATGAAAGGCCTTGTTGAACTGCAATATACCCGCAATGACAATAATTTTCATCGCGGCACGTTCCGTGTACGCGGTGATGTGGTTGAGGTCTTTCCCTCCCACTTTGAAGACCGGGCATGGCGTTTGTCTTTCTTTGGTGAAGAGTTGGAAGACATTTGGGAGTTTGACCCCCTGACCGGTGAAAAAATAACCGCGTTGGATAAAGTCACCGTCTATCCCAACAGTCACTATGTAACCCCCCGCCCGACCTTGATGCAGGCTTCTAAAAAAATCAAAGAAGAGATGAAAGAGCGCGTTGAATGGTTCCGCGCCAATAATAAACTGATTGAAGCCCAACGGATTGAAGAACGCACGATCTTTGATCTGGAAATGATCGAAACCACAGGATTTTGTTCAGGGATCGAGAATTATTCGCGTTATCTGACGGATCGCTTACCCGGTCAGGCACCACCGACTTTGTTTGAATATTTACCCGATGATGCCCTGTTGATTGTGGATGAAAGTCATGTTGGCGTGCCACAGATCGGCGGTATGTATCGTGGGGATTATAACCGAAAAAGCACCTTGGCCTCTTATGGGTTCCGCTTGCCGTCCTGTGTGGATAACCGCCCATTGAAGTTTGAAGAATGGGATGCCATGCGTCCGCAGTCTATCTTTGTGTCTGCTACACCGGGGGACTGGGAAATGGAACGCACCGGTGGCGTCTTTGCCGAACAGGTGATCCGTCCCACGGGCTTGATCGATCCGGTCTGTATCGTGCGCCCGGTGGAAACACAAGTGGATGATTTGCTGAATGAATGCCGCGAAACGGCGGCACGCGGCGAACGGGTTCTGGTCACGACTCTGACAAAACGTATGGCGGAAGATTTGACCGAATATTTCCATGAACAAGGCGTGCGTGTGCGTTATATGCACAGCGATATTGATACGTTAGAACGTATTGAAATCATTCGTGACCTGCGTCTTGGTGCCTTTGACGTGCTGGTCGGGATTAACCTGTTACGCGAAGGTCTGGATATCCCGGAATGTTCGCTGGTTGCCATTTTGGATGCAGATAAAGAAGGGTTCTTGCGTTCCAAACGATCTTTGGTTCAGACCATTGGGCGAGCCGCGCGTCATATCAACGGGCGCGTTTTGCTTTATGCTGATAAGATGACGCAAAGTCTGGATTATGCCATTGGTGAAACCAATCGACGGCGTGCCAAACAACAGGCCTATAACGAAGCCAACGGCATTACGCCGCAAACGGTGAAATCCCACATTTCAGACGTTCTGGAGGATGTATCACAGGGCGACTATATGACGGTCGACACGGGGGCGGGCAACAAAAAGCATTTGGTCGGTAAAGACCTGAAATCGGTTCTGTCCGATCTGGATAAGCAGATGAAGGAGGCCGCCGCCAATCTGGAATTTGAAGAAGCCGCACGCCTACGTGACGAAATACGTCGTCTGGAAGCCGCTGATCTGGGCTTGAACAAGGCAGGGATCGCCAAAGGTGCGGCAGAACGCGCAGGTGCTAGCGGTGGGAAAAAGGCCAAGCGACGCGGGCGTTAAATTTATTTAGGGCTGAGTATTATTTATTATATATCATAAATAACAACAAACGATAGGAGGCCTTCGTAAAATGGATATTCAATCCCTGATCGCATTGGTCGGCGCAACGATTATTCTTGCCTTGGTTCCGGGGCCGGTGGTGGCTGCCCTTGTCGGACGCGCCTTGTTCGGGGGAATTACCTCGACATTTGGATTTATTGGCGGCGTCTTTTTGGCGGATTTGCTCTGGCTTATTGCAGCCATTTCAGGTTTGGGATATGTGGCGGCAAGTTATTCAACATTGTTTCTGGTTATCAAATATTTGGGTGCATGCTATCTGATTTATTTAGGAATACAGGCCATTCGCTATGCGATGCAGGACAATCAGGAAATTAAAATCCCCAAAAAGTCATATAAGGGTGCTGGATTCGTCAGTGGTCTATTGGTGACATTAGGCAACCCGAAACTGGTGGCATTTTATGTTGGTTTTTTACCGACTTTCATTGATATGGAGGCCTTGAGTCTGTCAGAAGCCATGTGGGCGGCAGTTCTTGTTCCTGCGACATTTGCCAGCATAAATTTCTGTTGGGCATTAAGTGCATCCAAGGCGCGCCATGTTTTCAAATCTGCAACCCCCATGCGTGTGCTGAATTTGATGTCCGGTGGGCTCTTGGTCGGGGCCGGTGTTGTGATGTTAAAGGAAGATTAAAAAACATGAAGATGGCAAGTGTGATCGGTCATCGGGGATGCGCAGCACATGCACCGGAAAATTCATTGGCAGGTATTCGGGATGCCGCGCGCGTGGGGTGTCGCTGGATTGAAGCGGATGCGACTTTGCTGGCCGATGGGACAGTCGTTCTTTTCCATGATGACAGTCTGGATCGTTGTACGAATGGATCAGGCTTTATCCGCGAGTTGGATTGGAAACAAGCGATCCAGTTAGATGTGGGCCAATGGTTTGGCGATGGTCGTTTTGTCGGGGAACGTATGCCGCTTCTTGGGGATGCGCTGGCCTGTTGTCGCGCGTTGAATTTGGGTTTCAATATCGAATTGAAAACCCATCGCGGCGAAGGAGAGCAATTAGGGCAGGCCGTTGCTGATATTGTGGGTGAAGAGACAAACAATATCCTTGTTTCCAGCTTTGACCAGGCAGCTTTGATCGGGTTTCGACAAAAAAATACGCATTGTCCGCTGGGCATTATATATGATGAACTTTCCCAGAACTGGGAACAACAGGCAGATGACCTGAATGTTGCCTCCATCCATCTATGGGAATACCCTTTGACAAAAGAAACCATTGAGGCTGTCAAGCAGTCAGGGCGTGACCTGTACGTGTTTACCATCAATGACCGTCGGGCCGCAAAGCGCCTGTGGGCAATGGGGGTTGATGGTGTGTTTAGCGATTATCCTGATACGGTTTTGTCAGCTTAAATGTTATAAGCCTAATTCGTGTCGCAAGGTCTTGGTCAATTTTGTTGTAATGATTTCATAAGCATCGGTGACATGCTGGATCAAATCCTCATCCGTCATAGCATCCGGGGATTGAATTTGAATCCATTTGGCGCGGGCAAGATAGGGGGCTGGAACTATACCGTCTTTCTGGGTAAGGATTTCATAGACAAAATCATTGACCTTAATGCTGATTGTTTGAAATTCCCCTTCGCCAACACGCGGGGCAATGGCAAATATTTTGCCGCCAATTTTCCAAACATCCGCACCACCCCATTGAATAACATGGGTAGTCCCTTTCAGGGTGGCACAATGTTGGTTGAATTGCTCGCGTGTGATCATGTGTTAAACAGTAAGCTTTCCATCTCAGTTGCGGCTTCTGTAAAGGCACTGTCAAAGTGTTCAGGTGCATTGATCAGGGCAAGGCCCGTTCCATACATGCCGCGTTCTTTACGGGGGCCGATGAGTTCATAAAAGGTTGCATCTTTCAAACCTTTTTTGAGTTCTTCATGGCGTTCTTCCGGTAACAGCGGATACCAAACCATTTTCACGCCCCCCGGCCAGCGTTTATGGGCTTGATTAACCAGACGGGCAATGCTGGCGTATTCTTCTTTGACTTCATAAGATGGGTCGACCAATAACAGGCCGTCTGCATTGCGTGGGGGGAGATAGTCAATTAAAGTATCCATTGAATTGCTATGGATCAGGCGTTGGCGTTTATCCCCGGACAGATTTTCCTGAAGACTCTCAAATTCACCCGGATGGAGTTCAAAGAACAAGCCACGATGATTGGCCGCCATCATCTGTGCAGTTATGGCCGGGGAGCCCGGATAGATATTTTCGTCAAAGGTTGCCACTTGGGCAACATAATCCTTCAAGGCTTGAGAATGCAATTGCGGCCCTTTTAGGCGTGCAATGCCGTCTTTCCATTCCCCCGTTTTTTCGGATTGTTCCGAAGTCAGGTTATAAAGACCTCGCCCGCTGTGACTATCAATAAAAGTCACAAGTTTCGGTAGTGTGCCTAAATATTTAAGCAACAGAACAAGGGCCGTATGTTTATGTACATCGGCAATATTGCCGGCATGGTAGCCGTGCTGGTAACTGAGCATTATTTAAGAGCTTCGACTTCTGCGGCCAGTTTCTGCAGGTGATTGAGACGTCCGAGACTTTCGCAATTTAGCTCTTTGCGCATGGCCTCTAACTCGTCCAGATGTTTGTTCACACTGCGTAAACGATTACTGGCAGCGGATTTCTTACCACTTTCCAGATCGTCTTTGGCCTGATTGATTTTAGCGCGGTATTCCACGAACGTAGGGTAGTTAATCGTATGTGACATAAAGCCCTCCTTCCTTTTACATCGTTGAAAATGATGGCAAGGTCGAAAGATTCTGTCAAAGAAAAAGGGCGCATGGCAAAACCATACGCCCTGTTTTCATGTTTCTTGAGAGTGCTTAATTAAGCACCACAAGCTGCGAGCATTGCTTCCGCAGCGCGTAATTCACGCTCTGCATCTTTTTTTGCAATGTCGTTGTCTGCAGCTTGCAAGGCATCATTTGCCTTTTGCAAGCGGGCTTCGGCGTGATCACGGTTGAGTTCATCAAGCGCGATCGCTTCTTCTGCCAAAACAGCACAGCGTGTTCCAGAAACTTCAGCAAAACCGCCTTCGACAAAAATACGTTTTGCAATTTTGTCGTTTTCATAGATGTCGATGATGCCGGGACGAACCGTCGTCAGCATCGGCGTGTGTCCGGGCAGAACACCGAAGTCACCTTCGCCGCCCGGAACCACAACCATTTCTACATCTTCAGACAGAAGCAGCTTGGCCGGGGAAACGAGTTCGAACTGGACAGTGTCAGTCATTGTATTGTCTCCTGGCTAGTGGTTTCTGAATGATTACGCAGCGTCTGCAGCCATTTTCTTGGCTTTCTCAAGGGCTTCCTCGATACCGCCAACCATGTAGAACGCAGCTTCCGGCAGGTGATCGTATTCACCGGCCACAATGCCTTCAAACGCCTTGATGGTGTCGTCGAGTTTAACGTATTTACCCGGCGAACCTGTGAAGACTTCCGCTACGTGGAACGGTTGAGACAGGAAGCGTTGGATCTTACGTGCACGTGCAACCAACATTTTATCTTCTTCAGACAATTCGTCCATACCAAGGATGGCGATGATGTCTTGCAAAGATTTGTATGTTTGCAGTACGCGCTGAACTTCACGAGCCACTTTATAGTGGGCTTCACCAACGACGCGCGGCTCAAGTACACGAGATGTGGAATCAAGCGGATCCACAGCCGGGTAAATGCCAAGCTCGGCGATAGAACGGTTCAAAACGGTTGTTGCATCCAAGTGGGCGAAAGACGTAGCCGGGGCCGGGTCAGTCAAGTCATCGGCAGGTACGTAAATCGCTTGTACAGATGTAATGGAACCTTTTTTCGTGGACGTAATACGTTCCTGAAGGTTACCCATCTCGGTTGCAAGTGTCGGCTGATAACCCACCGCAGACGGGATACGACCCAACAGGGCGGATACTTCTGAACCAGCCTGTGTGAAACGGAAGATGTTATCAACGAAGAACAGAACGTCCTGACCTTCTTCATCACGGAAGTATTCCGCCAAAGTCAGACCTGTCAGGGCAACACGAGCACGTGCTCCCGGTGGTTCGTTCATCTGACCGTAAACAAGTGCAGCTTTGGACTCGTCAGAGTCCAGCTTGATAACACCAGATTCGATCATTTCGTGGTAAAGGTCGTTCCCTTCACGAGTACGCTCACCAACACCGGCGAATACGGAGAAACCACCGTGGCCTTTTGCGATGTTGTTGATCAATTCCATGATAAGTACGGTTTTACCTACACCGGCACCACCGAACAGACCAATTTTACCACCCTTCGCATACGGTGCGAGAAGGTCGATAACTTTAATGCCTGTTTCCAGAATCTCAGTCTCGGTAGACTGTTCAGAGAATTCCGGTGCTTCACGGTGAATCGGCAGTGTGCCTTTGGATGTTTTCAGATCGCCGCGTTCGTCGATGGCTTCACCGACAACGTTGATGATACGACCCAGAGTTTCCGGCCCAACGGGAACGGAAATCGGTGCACCTGTATCGATAACTTCCTGACCGCGAACCAAGCCGTCAGTTGTGTCCATCGCGATACAACGAACTGTGTTTTCACCCAAGTGCTGGGAAACTTCCAGCACCAAACGTTTGCCCTGGTTTTGAAGTTCCAGAGCGGACATGATTTCCGGCAAAGTTTCTTCGAACTGAACGTCGACAACGGCGCCCAGTACCTGTGTAACTTTACCTACATTTTTTTTGCTCATCGCAAAAAGCTCCTACTTCGCAAATATTTGCGTCTAACGGTTACAGCGCTTCTGCGCCGGAAATGATTTCGATCAGCTCACTTGTAATAGCGGCTTGACGTGCACGGTTGTAAGTCAGGGTCAAGTTATCAATCATGTCCCCGGCGTTACGTGTTGCATTGTCCATGGCTGCCATACGGGCACCTTGTTCGGAAGCAAAGCTTTCCAACATGGCGCGGAAAATCTGTACCGAAAGGTTACGCGGCAGAAGTTCTTCCAGAATGTCTTCTTCAGAAGGTTCGTATTCATACAAAGCCTTCAGTTCGTCATCCTGTTCTTCCTCGTTGGATTCAACTTCTTCCAACTGGAAAGGAATAACCTGCAGCGGCGTGACTTCTTGTGTGATGGCGGATACAAACTTGTTGTACACGACCGTACAAACATCGATTTCACCTTCTTCAAACATCGTACGGATGCGAAGTGCGATGGCATCGGCGTCTGAATATTGCGCACCGTTCTTTGTCAGGTCTTCCATCGTTTCAAGGATTGTTTCCCCGAACTGACGGCGAACCTGATCACGACCTTTGCGCCCCAGACACAAGACTTTTACAGACTTACCAGCTTGTTGAAGCTCGGCAATCTTATTCCGGGCAAAACGGCCAATGTTTGCGTTGAAACCGCCGCACAGACCACGGTCAGAAGACACCAGCACGATGAGGTGCTTTTCGTCCTTGCCGTTACCTGCGAGCAGTTCCGGAGCGCCTTGGACACCGTCGAAGCTCTTTGCAAGAGCTCCGACCATAGCTTCCATACGCTCGGCATAGGGGCGGGCGGATTCTGCAGACATTTGTGCCTTACGCAGTTTCGCGGCCGCCACCATCTTCATGGCCGAAGTGATCTTCTGTGTCGATTTGACACTGTCGATCCTGATTTTTAGGTCCTTGAGGTTGGGCATATGCCTAATTCCTCTTCTTCAACGATGAAAACGATTAAGCGAAAGACTTAGTGAAGTCGTCTAGGTACTTCTTCAGTTTTTCGGTGGTCTCATCGCTGAGGGCCTTCTCACTACGGATCGTTGTGAGGATATCAGCACCGTTTGCGCGAACATCGTTCAGCATTGCAGCTTCATAACGGTTAACGTCTGTTGCTTTGATGCCGTCCAGATAGCCGTTCACACCAGCGAAGATGGATACAACTTGCTCTTCAACCGGAAGCGGAGAGAATTGCGGTTGTTTCAGCAACTCTGTCAGGCGCTCACCACGAGCCAGCAGTTTTTGCGTAGACGCATCCAGGTCGGATGCGAACTGAGCAAAGGCTGCCATTTCACGATACTGAGCCAATTCCAGTTTAACGGAACCCGCAACCTGTTTCATGGCTTTGATCTGTGCGGAAGAACCTACACGAGATACGGAAAGACCAACGTTAACAGCCGGACGGATACCTTTATAGAACAGTTCGGTTTCCAGGAAGATCTGACCGTCTGTAATGGAAATTACGTTTGTCGGAATAAACGCGGAAACGTCACCACCTTGTGTTTCAATAACCGGCAAAGCAGTCAAAGAACCAGCGCCCATATCGTCAGACATTTTACAAGCACGTTCCAGCAGACGAGAGTGCAAGTAGAATACGTCACCCGGATAAGCTTCACGGCCCGGCGGGCGACGAAGCAGCAGGGACATTTGACGATATGCCACAGCCTGTTTGGACAGGTCATCGTAGCCGATCAGTGCGTGCATACCGTTGTCACGGAAGTATTCACCCATTGCAGCGCCGCAGTAAGGTGCGAGGAACTGCATCGGAGCCGGTTCAGAAGCAGTCGCCGCAACGATGATGGAATATTCCAGCGCGCCGTTTTCTTCGAGAACTTTAACCAACTGTGCAACAGTAGAACGTTTTTGACCAACCGCAACATAGACGCAGTACAGCTTTTCGCTTTCGTCTTTAGCGTTGTCGTTTACGTTTTTCTGGTTCAACATGGTGTCCAGAATGATGGCTGTTTTACCAGTCTGACGGTCACCAATGACCAATTCACGTTGACCACGACCAACCGGGATCAAGCTGTCAACAGCTTTCAAACCGGTTTGTACAGGTTCGTGTACAGACTTACGCGGGATGATGCCCGGCGCTTTTACTTCCATCAACTGATTGGTAACGTCTTTCAAGGGGCCTTTGCCGTCGATCGGGTTGCCCAGACCGTCAACAACACGACCCAAAAGGCCACGACCAACCGGCACTTCCACGATGGCGCCAGTACGTTTAACTGTATCGCCTTCTTTGATAGCGCGGTCATCACCGAAAATAACGATACCGACGTTGTCGGTTTCCAAGTTCAGTGCCATACCTTTCAAGCCACCCGGGAATTCAACCATTTCCCCGGCTTGAACGTTATCCAAACCATGTACGCGGGCGATACCGTCACCCACAGACAAGACTTGACCAACCTCAGCTACGTCAGCCTCGGTTCCGAAATTAGCGATCTGTTCTTTGAGGATCGCAGAAATTTCCGCGGCGCGGATTTCCATCACCCAACCCCTTTCATGGCGAGTTGAAGATGCTGCAACTTGGTGCGCAAGGAACTATCTACCATACGCGAGCCGACCTTGACGATTAAACCGCCAAGGAGTGCAGAGTCCACCTTCTGTTCAACAGCGACATCACTGCCAATTGCTTCTTTAAGAGAAGCGGTCAACGAATCAACTTGCTTTTGCGTTAGCTTTTTAGCGGAAGTAACTTCAGCAGATACTTCGCCTTTATGCGCGGCAAGAAGCGATTGGAACGCAAGGATCATGCCTTCCAGTTCAAAGAGGCGACGATTTTGTGCCACCACCCCGATAAATCGTTTCGTGAGATCTGAAATTTGTGCCTTGTCCATGACAGCAGTCATGGCGCGGCCTTGTTCTTCGCGTGCAATCACGGGACTTAGAACAAGTTTGGTTAGATCTTCACTTTCGCTCAGCATTGCGCTGAGGTCAGAAAGATCCTGAGCCACTTGATCGACCGCACCGTTATCAACCGCTAACTCAAATAGAGCATTGGCATAACGACCGGCAAGTCCGCTTGCACCTTGTGCTTTAGAAGCCACCTGGGACAGCCCTCGACATCTGGTCCACCCGAAGGGACATGGTAACCACGTCCCCCAACGACAAAATCACCCTGTTCGCGCAGCAGATAGCTTTGCGACAGAGTGGCGATGTCATAACACACCGTTGATGGTAGATGCAAGCGGGCATCTCGCACTTGCCCAAATTATTCGAAACATGCGGAAAATAAGGCAGATTCGCGGGTGTGGTCATACCAAAATCGTTAAGAAATTGACTTCTGAAGCAAGAGAATCGGGCATCCATTTCGAATTCTTCAGGTTGAAAGATTCTTACAAAAAACTGTAAGGATCAATATCGACCTGAACGCGAACAGCGTTTGAGATGTTCGTTCGTCCCAGCCAGTCTTTCACAATCGCCTGAATGGGGATGTTCTTATCTGTTTTCAGAAGCAGGCGCCGACGATGGCGCCCTCGGATCATGGATAAGGGCGCCGGAGCGGGGCCAAGCGCGAGAAGGCCGCGACCATGCGGGGCATTACGCCCTAGTGCATTGGCGGCATCATCGACCAGAACTTCATCTTCGCCGGATACAATCAGGGCACACAGTCGCCCAAAGGGCGGCATGCCTGCCCCGCGCCGAGCTTCTGCTTCGGTTTGTAGAAAGCGATCGCGCAAACCGGATTTTAAGGCTTTCATCACAGGATGATCGGGCATGAAGGTCTGCAACATAACGGTCCCCGGTTTATCGCCACGCCCTGCACGTCCAGCGACCTGATATAAAAGTTGGTAAGTGCGTTCACTGGCACGCAGGTCACCCCCGGATAAACCTAAATCGGCATCGACCACACCGACAAGGGTGAGCATGGGAAAATGATAGCCTTTGGCGACCATTTGGGTCCCGATCAGCAAATCAACTTCATGGTTTTCAATTTTCGCGACCAGTTCAGCGGCTTGCCCGGGGGAAGTCACTGTGTCACTGGCGGCAACAATGGTGCGCAGTTCGGGGAAGGTTTCTTCCACTTCTTCGGCGAGACGTTCCACGCCGGGGCCACAGGCTGCGAAATTATTTTCACTTTCACAAGATGGGCAGGTGCGCGGCGGTCGGGTAAAATATCCGCAATGATGACATTGCAGCTTTCCAGCCTTGCGATGTTCAACCAGCCAGCTTGTGCAATTGGGGCATTGCAGGCGATGCCCACAGGACCGGCACAAGGTCAAAGGTGCATAACCACGTCTGTTGAGATACAGCATCACCTGTTCGCCGCGTTCTACCGTTTCTTTGATCGCAGTAATTAGACTGGGAGAAAGCCATTTCTGGCGTTCGGGTTTATCCAGTCGTAAATCAATTGTGACGACACAAGGTAAGGGCACATCGGCATGGCGTGCCGGCATGTGTAAATTATCATAGCGCCCCTCCCAGCTGTTGACCGCTGTTTCCAGTGAAGGTGTGGCAGACGCCAAGACAACGGGTAAGTGCCCCATCTGTGCGCGCACAACCGCCATGTCCCGTCCATTATAAATAACGCCTTCTTCTTGTTTAAAAGAGGCATCATGTTCTTCATCGACAACAATAAGGCCGAGATCCCGAAAGGGCAGGAATAATGCGGAGCGGGCACCGATCACGACTTTCGCCTGTCCGCGTACAACCGCGCGCCATGTTTGTTTGCGTCGGGCTTGCCCGATATCGGAATGCCAAACTGCTGGTTCTGTTCCGAAACGTGCTTTGAAACGATTAAGCCATTGTGAGGACAGTGCGATTTCAGGCAACAGGACAAGGACCTGTTTATTGATGGAAAGGGCCTTGGCAACCGCTTCGAAATAGACTTCCGTTTTTCCGGAACCGGGGACACCATCCAGTAAGGTAACACTGAAACCGTCTTTTGTGCCCGCTTTTTGTGTTTTCGCAACTAGATCGTCGGCTGCTTTTTCCTGTTGTTCAGCCAGCTTGTAGCCGTCGCGCTGCCAATCCGGTTCCCCAAAAGGAGATGGATCATTGATTTGAACAGGTTCCAAAATTCCTAGATCGACCAATCCTTTGATCACACTGGTTCCGACACCGGCTTCGCGGGCAATGTCGCTGACGGCCATCGGGATCATGTTTTCCATAAAATCCAGTACGCTTTGCCGGGCTTTGGTGATTTTCAGGCCGTTGGGCAAGGAGGATGACGTCTTTATATAAGCTATTTTTGGTGCCGGGTCTTTCAACGCGCCGGGGACCGACATGACCATTTTCAGGATTGAACCAGCAGGCTGTAAAGTATAACGCGCGACCCAATCAACAAATTTGCGCGAGGCTTGCGGGATCGGGGGTTGAGAAAGAACCTCCTGTACGCATTTCAGTTTTTCAAAGGGAAGATCATTTTCCGGTGGATCAATGGCCCAGACAACACCGATGCGTTCACGCGACCCAAGAGGTACAACGACGAAATCCCCCTCTTTCACCGTCATGGCAGGCGGCAGGGCGTAATCGTACACCCCGCTCAAAGGCAGGGGAAGCAGGACGCTGATGCGTCTTTCCTGATCGGCAAATAAGGACACGCCCACTGATTTTGTCCGCGAAAGGGACACTCCTCTTTATATGTTTCTGAGCACAGAGTTTGAAACTTTATATCATTCTGTGTTTTTATGTCATAAAGTCTTTACCAAATCCGCCTAAAACGGAAAAACAGATAGTGTCTTATATTGTTAAGCAAGGAAGAGCCAGATGAAGTTTTTTGTCGATACCGCCGATGTAACGGAAATTAAAGAGCTTGCCGATGTCGGTCTGTTGGACGGCGTGACAACCAATCCTTCCCTGATTGCCAAGTCGGGCCGCAAGTTTCTGGATGTGGTGGGTGAAATTTGTGACATTGTGGACGGTCCCGTCAGTGCCGAAGTGACAGCACCGGATTTTGACACCATGATGAAAGAAGCGGCTGTCTTGCGCAAAATTGCCGATAATGTGGCGATTAAGGTCCCGATGACCCGTGACGGGATTAAAACCTGTAAACATTTGGCCGATGACGGTTGTAAGGTAAACGTGACGCTGGTTTTTTCTGCGGCACAAGCCTTGCTGGCGGCCAAGGCTGGCGCGGCGTTCGTTTCTCCGTTTATTGGTCGTTTGGATGATTTGGGTCAGGACGGTATGAGCCTGATTGAAGATATTGTCGAAATTTACGCCAATTATCCAGATTTCCAAACCGAAGTTCTGGCGGCTTCTATTCGTGGACCGTTGCATGTGGTACAGGCCGCACAAGCTGGTGCCGACGTTGCAACCGTTCCAGCAAAAGCTTTGTGGCAATTGTTTAATCATCCGTTGACAGACAAGGGCCTGGAAGCATTTGAAGCTGATTGGGCGAAGACAGGCCAAAGCATTCTTTAAAATCAGGGTGTTGTTTTTTTCTTCGCGGCCTATCTTCCTATGAGAACAGGTCGTGAAGAAGTGATTCAAATTTACCCTTCTATGCTTTACACTGATACCGTTACATTTTGCGAAGGCTGGTCCCATGACGACAAACAGCAGGGATAAACATATTTGCAATGATTTAGGCGATAACGATGTTATTGCCTATCTCAAGAAACATCCCGATTTTTTTGTGCAAAACCCCAACATTTTGGAAGTGATGGAACTTCCGGCACGCTATAGCGGGGAACAAATCGTTGATTTGCAGCACGAAGCCTTGAAACGTTTACGCGCCAAGCAAGATGTGTTGGTTGATAATTCGCGCACGAATATGTCGATCCAAACCGCAACCCACGAAGCGGTTCTGGCGATGATGGAAGCGCGTTCGCTGGATGAATTTATTGGTATCGTACAAGATGAATTGCCGGTTTTACTGGATATCGATATGGCAGCGGTCGCTTTGGAAGGCGCCGTGGAGGCAATTGATATGTCTGCGGATGGCATGCCGGTTTTATTGCCCAGTGGAGAAGTTCAAAACAGGCTGGGCGACAGTGATGTGCAATTGATTGCCAGTGTTGAAAGCGGTGACCGCCTGTTTGGCGCGGCGCGTGATCTGGTGCGTTCCGTTGCATTAGCTCGCCTTTATCCCAGTGAAGTGATGCCGACCGGTCTTTTGATTTTAGGGGCGCGGGATGAAAATATGTTTCATCCCCATCAGGGAACCGAGTTGATTACCTTCATGGCACGGGTTGCTGAAATTCTGGTGGAAAAATGGCTCGAACAAGGCGAACTGGACGACTGATTTGGCAACAAATGCAGACAGCCTGAACCGGATACAGTTTGACTGTGAACCAGCATTGAAAGAGGCGATCGCCTTATGGCGACGTTGGCTGGAAAGTGAACGTCGTGCCTCTAAATACACGCTGGATGCTTATTTGCGCGACTTGTCGGCTTTTTTTATCTTTTCGCAAAACCTGCTGGGATATCCAGCCGGGGTGGAAGATTTACGCAGTTTCAGTGCCGCTGATTTTCGTGGGTTTTTGGCAGACCGTACAGAAGCCGGGATTGCGCGCAGTTCCATCAACCGCCAAATGTCTACGTTGCGTAATTTCTTTAAGTTTTTAAATCAGCAAGGTATTTTGGAAAATCCGGCATTGGCGGCAGTTCGAACGCCAAAACAAAAACAGGCGGTTCCCAAGGCTTTATCCCAACAAGAAGCCGTTGTTTCGTTGGATGCGATTGCGCAACTTAGTCAAGGGGATTGGCATGACAAACGGGGATTGTCGTGGGTTGCAAAACGTGATGCCGCTGTTTTAACCCTGCTTTATGGATGTGGTTTGCGCATTGGAGAGGCCTTGGGCCTGAAACGTAAGGAAGCCCCGAACACCGATGTCATGCGCATTACAGGGAAGGGCAACAAGGAGCGCATGGTCCCGGTCTTGCCGCTGGTGATTGAGGCGGTTAATGCCTATCTGGAAGATTGCCCTTTTGATTTAAAACAAAATGGTCCGTTGTTTGTCGGGGCACGGGGCAAGGCGCTGGATCCTGGTGTGATACAACGTCAAATCCGAAAATTGCGCCCATTGTTAAACTTGCCTGAAACGGCAACACCCCATGCACTTCGTCATAGTTTTGCAACGCATTTGCTGGCAGGCGGTGGAGATTTGCGCACGATACAGGAATTGTTGGGTCATGCTTCGTTATCGACAACGCAACGCTATACCGCCGTGGACGAAACCAAGCTGAATGCAGAATATAAGAAAGCCCATCCTCGCGCTTAAGGTTTATCCTTGTTGGTTACATCTCCGAAGAAAAACTGTTTGCCGAAAATCAGCATAATAAAGACAGCGCCGAGCTCTGCGGCAAAAGCCAGCAAGAGGTCTTGGGTGAAAAAGAAGGTGGCGAGGAAGACAATCGCCATAAGAACCCAGGCAAGATATCGCATTTTATGTTTCCTTATTGATCAGTGGTGACCTGAAAGACGGTCATTTCAGAATTGAAAAAAAGCGCACCGGATAAAACACCATATAGACAGGCACCTGTATCCAGTCCAATGCGATGAGGTTCCAGTACAGGGCCGGGCAGGACGGTATGCCCATGCACAATAAAGGTTCCGTCCTCATAAGGGCCTGTGTGTTCCAAAAATTCATCGCGGATCCATGCCCAATGTTTGGGATGGGTTGATAATTTTGTTGCATTAAAATTATCTTCGATGGAAATGGTTGGGTCGATCCCGGCATGGACACACAGAATATTCCCGCTTTTATAATGGCTGGCAAAGGTATTGAGTTGTTCAATACGCTGTGTTCCCAAAGCTTTGACCAGTGCTTGACGATGTTCATAAATCGGGGTTTGTGCAATCGGGGGGATTTTAATATTCAGATTTTCCAATGTGGAAAGCCCCCCGTTTCCCCGCCATAAAGCCCATTGCATGCGATAGTTGGCCATATCGGCGTTTAGAACTCGTAGCAAAAGCTGTTCGTGATTGCCCATAAGGGGAATGATGTTCCAATCGTTGATCCCTTCGCGGATCAGGTCGAGAACCTCAATGGCAGCATCCCCGCGATCAATAATATCGCCAAGCAAGACCAAGTCGACCCGTTTGCAGGCGGGTGGGATCACTTTTTTGATTGTTGGCAGAATGCGCACCAATAGATCGAAACGCCCATGAATATCCCCGACTGCGACAAGGGCGACATCTTTTTCAGCAATGGCGGGAACCGGACAGGCGTTGCGAATGATTTCCAAGGGGAAGGCTCCCTAGAATTGCGCTTGTTGGGCGCGCACTTCAACGATTTTATGACTGGCGCGAAGCGCATCGTTAAGTGTGATAATTCCACGTGCCTTTAACATCGGTATCATGCGCAGGAAAATACCGGCGGTGACAAGGGTATCGCCAATGGCGGTATGGCGTCCTTCGATTTCAATACCGAAACGACGGGCGATATCATCCAGTGAATGTTCCGTTTTATGGTCATGTAGCAACACAGAAAGCAACAAGGTATCAAGCACGGGATGATCAAAATTCAATCGGCATTCATCCTGTTTGAGGTGCAGAAATTTCATATCAAAGGCTGCGTTATGGGCAACCAAAACCGTGTCTTTCGCAAATTCAAAAAACTGTGGCAGGACGATTTGTGCAGGCGGTTTATCTTTAACCATATCGTCTGTAATACCGTGGAATTTGATGGATGATTTGGGGATTTTGCGATTGGGGTTAACCAGGCGGGCAAAGGACTCCCCGGTTAAAATGCGCCCATTGAGGATACGCACGCCTGCCAATGCGATAATTTCATCACCCCCGGATGGTTTAAGCCCCGTCGTTTCTGTGTCAAAAACGACATAGGAGAGATCACTTAAGGGACGTTCCCCCCATTCCCCCAGTGGTTTATCGGAAGGGTTGAGCAGAGAGAAATCGTAAAACTCCGGTCGCGCAGGCAAATCTTCGCTGGTTTTATCAGCCATTGGGCGTTGCGCTGCCATCATGGGCAGGCGCAATCGGGACCAGCCGTTATCCATTCTTTCGCTCCACATCTCGCAACGATGATGTTCCAGAATGTCGCGCAGGCTCATACCGCCGATGGATTCCTGTAGGTTGGTATCTAACCAACTATCAATCTCTGCTGAGGAAAGTTCCTTACCCGACCAGATGACATCAATATGAATACGTTCATTACGTTGAACGGATTGCAGGTCGAAATCCTGTGCCCCGGTTATTTTATGGATGTTGTGAACGATCTGATCCAATGCCAGTACAAGGGAATGGCTATCCCCGCGCAGCCAGCAGGGAATGCCGGTCATCATCGCAGTGATGTTTTTTTCATCTTTCAGGCGCAAGGATACGAGGCTCAGCAGGTTGGCTGAATAAATATCGGCCATTGGCCAATGCCCGGTGGCAAGACCGTGATAATCGCCTGCCAAGCGATCAATCCGTTCAGAAAGTTTCTGGCTTTCTTCCAACAGCACGTTTTGGAAGCGTGTCCGCATTGCTTGCGGCATTTCGTCGTTTTTTGTTACCATTTCTGCCGCAGCCCGCAGATTGGCGATGGGTTGACGCAGGCCTTCGGTGGCCTCGCGCAACAGATGGTCCCGTTTCCCCAAGGCCCCCAGATCTTCGGTAATATCGTGAAAGGTTAGAACGTAGCTGACAGGGATGTTTTCTTCATCACCCAACAACAGGGTCATACGTGCTTCCAGCGTAAAACGACCGTCACGGGTTGCGCAGACGAAAGAGGTGCTGAGGCCTTCCGGGTGTTTTTCGTGGCGGTGTTCGGCCAGCCGATTGCGCAGACGGCGCAGGGAATGCAGCAAGGGCGGGTTGTCGATGACGCTGAATAAAGAACGACCCAGTCCGATATCACCACTGACATGCAACAGGGAAAGGGCACGTTGGTTATAAAGCAGGACCTGATTATTGAGGTTGCAGATAATAACTCCTTCGTACAAATCCTTTAAGACGGCTTCCAGTGTTTTCTTTTGGTCAACGGTTTGGGCTGTTGCCTCCTTAATCGCCTGATCGATTTCAAGGCGTTGGCGGCGATACTGGCGGGCGAGGTCGCGGACTGTTTCCGGTAAATGGTCCAGATAACGCCCCGATGAGACCTCAACACGGTGGTTTTTGTTGCTGTGCAGAATGGTTTGAATATCGCGGATAAGCCCCTGAATGGGGGTGGCAACGTTCAGGTCGAACAGGGCCCCGATGGCGATGATGGATAGACCGATCCCAATCGTTGCACCCAGTCCGAACAGCAGCAGGCTGTCCGCCGGGTCGTTATGGGTTTGAATATGGTCAAAGGCAAAATAGAAACTGGCAACGATTATGGACAGGCAGAAGAATCCCAAAAGGGCAAAAAACAGCAACGTGCGAACACGTAAACTTAATTTTGAAATGCGCCTGAGCATGGATCCCCCTCCTGACAGCAGCGCCTGATTTACGCGTCGCCTAACAATTCCTTGACCCGTTTGGTCAATTCACTGGTGGAAAACGGCTTGGTCACATAATCGGTTGCCCCAAGGGCGAGGCCTTTTTCTTTTTCCACTTCCCGCCCTTTTGCGGTCAACATGATAATGGGAATGGCGGCCCATTCTTCGGATCGGCGTAAGGTTTGACAGACATCATAACCGTCGCGTCCCGGAATCATTAAGTCCAGTAAGATCAAGTCCGGTGTTTTTTCAACAACGGCTTCCAGTGCCTCGTTCCCATCGCGCGCGATACGGACTTCGTATCCGGCTTGGGTCATCAGAAATTCAAGCGACAAAACAATATTGGGTTCGTCATCCACGACAAGGACCGATTTGGTCATTTTAACTCCCTGAATATAGACTGTTTCTTTTTTTAGAGGTCTTATAATCCTTTTTTCTGCATAATAACACGTTTTTATAGGCATGACATAGCCTCGCAGTCCTGCTAAAAGACTATCCAAATCATCTTTCATTTTACATTTGGATATTAAGGTACGATGGCATCTTATCAGTACGTATATGTTATGAAGGGCCTTTCCAAGGTCTATCCGGGCGGCAAAAAAGTTGTAGAGGATGTGTTCCTTTCCTTCCTACCGGGCGCGAAAATTGGTGTTCTGGGTCACAACGGCACAGGTAAATCGACCCTGATGCGCATTATGGCTGGCTTGGATACGGAATATAACGGCGAAGCATGGGCTGCCGATGGCGCCAAAGTAGGTTACTTGCCGCAGGAACCGCAATTGGATCCGACCAAAACAGTCGCTGAAAACGTGATGGAAGCCTTGGGTGAGACCAAGCGCGATCTGGATCGTTTCAATGAAATCAGCGCCAAGTTCATGGAACCCATGTCCGATGACGAGATGAACGAACTGCTGGCTGAACAAGGTGAATTGCAGGAACGCATTGATGCTTCAAACGGTTGGGAAATCGAACGTACCATTGAAATTGCGATGGATGCGCTGCGGTGCCCGCCGGGTGACTGGTCTGTTGATAAATTGTCCGGTGGTGAAAAACGCCGTGTTGCCTTGTGTAAACTGCTGCTGGAAAAACCTGATCTGTTATTGCTTGACGAACCGACCAACCATTTGGACGCAGAATCGGTTGCATGGCTCGAACGTTTCCTTGAAACTTATGAAGGTACCGTTGTAGCCGTGACCCACGACCGTTACTTCCTGGATAATGTTGCAGGCTGGATTTTGGAACTGGACCGTGGTCGTGCGATCCCTTACGAGGGCAATTACACACAATGGCTGGAACAGAAGAAGAAACGTCTGGAACAGGAATCCAAAGAAGAAGCGGCCCGTCAAAAGACATTGGCACACGAGATGGAGTGGATCAAACAATCCCCGAAAGCCCGTCAGGCCAAATCCAAAGCCCGTATCAAATCTTACGAAGAGCTGCTTAACAAAGATATCAAAGAGCAGATCAATAACGCACAAATCGTCATTCCGGCTGGGCCGCGTCTGGGCGATGTGGTTATCAAAGCCGAAGGTGTCGCCAAGGGCTTTGATGATAAACTGCTTTACGAAAACCTCGAGTTTAACCTGCCTGCCGGTGGGATTGTCGGGATTATCGGGCCGAACGGTGCGGGTAAAACCACGTTGTTCCGTATGATTACAGGTCAGGAAACACCGGATGCCGGGACATTCACGGTTGGGCAAACAGTCAAGCTTGGCTATATCGACCAAAGCCGTGACAGCTTGGCAGATGACAAAACAGTCTGGGAAGAAATTTCAGACGGCTTGGATGTGATTGAACTGGGCAAAGGTTCTATGCAAAGCCGGGCTTATGTTTCACGCTTTAACTTTAAAGGCAGTGATCAACAGAAAAAAGTCGGTCAGCTTTCCGGTGGGGAACGCAACCGCGTTCACTTGGCGAAAATGCTGAAAGAAGAAGCCAACGTGCTGCTGCTTGACGAACCGACAAACGATCTGGATGTGGATACCCTGCGTGCACTGGAAGAAGCCCTTGAAAACTTCGCCGGATGTGCCGTGGTGATTTCGCACGATCGCTGGTTCCTTGACCGTATCGCCACCCATATCCTCGCATTTGAAGGCAACTCCGAAGTTGTCTGGTTCGAAGGGAACTACGAAGACTACGAAGCCGATCGCAAACGCCGCCTCGGCGCCGATGCCGATCAACCCCACCGCTTGAAATTCAAGCCGCTGACGCGTTAACCCACGATAACGTCATCTCTTGCGAAAGCGGGGGACCAGCCTTGGGTTTAAAAGAATTATCCCGGATAAGCCAATGCCTATCCGGGATATTTTTTGGGTGCTGTTTAGTTAGTTATTTTTTGTATTTTCTTCGTATTTTCTTCGTATTCTTTAATCCACGGAAGCAGTTTAGGTTGCAGGCCGGGGTTTAATGCTGCGACATCGGTAAGCGTGTTAATGACATCGTCATCCGAAATGTCCGGAATACGAGAGATGCATAGGTTAAAAAAATTGCAATCTCCCGAAAAATCACGATTTGGGTTTTGCTCATGTCTTGTGTCAGGAAACAAAAACCATTCCATAAAGTACAAAAGCGGGGTTTGAGGGCGGTTGGGCCTGCCGTCTTGAGATATCGCAGAATTTTCAAGGTTTTCTCTTAAGGCTCGGCCGATTTTTGTCTCTTGATTGTAGTGTGCAAGGAATTCTGAAAGCTCAAGGTAGCGATCTTTTGGAGATGTCCAAAATGCACTAATTTCTTGATCTGTTAATTCATCGCGAATAATTCTGAAAAAATCTTCATTGCTCTTTGTATATTTTTCTGAAGAGGGAGTTGGATACTGAAAACTGTCTGAAATTTGTCGGATAAAGCGTCTTATTTCGAGTGGTTCAGAAATAGATTTTTCGATAACAAACTTCATAAAGCTTGGTACCTCTTCTTTCCTCTTCACAAAAATTGGGCGAAAATAGGTTAAGTCTTCTGTTTGTAAATTCTCAATTATGGTTTGCATAAAAGAATACACACTCTCTGGATTTTCGTATCCTGAAACCGGAGATATTTCACTAGTGGATGACTTTGCAAGTTGTTGCAATAGTGTGTGACGTTTGTTGGGGCTTAACTTTTCCAAGAGGTTGATAAAAATACTGGCTGCTTTGGATGCCGTTTTTTCATTGATTTCCAGTATTAGATTTTCTGTTTTTAAAGGTATGCCTGTTTCAATACTTGATATGTAATTATTATGTAAAGGAACAGGGTATTGATCGGACCACAAGGCAATAATGATGCGTGCAAGGTCGGGTAATTCAATATATGAGGACATATAACTTTTGAGTTCAACGCGGAGAACTCGCTCATAGGAAGTATAATCTTCAGAGAATTGTTTAAGTTTTTGTGCATCCCCTTCTTTTAATGCTTTTAAAATCGGTTCACCAAGCAAAAAGTCCATGGATTCAGATCGATCTAGGCCACAGTATAGTTGCGCAAAGGAGGCAATGATTTCTTCCGTTTTTAAATTGAGGGCGATCTCTATTTTGGGGTCAATCTTCTTTTGCTGCAGGCGTTCAATAAACGTTAATTTTTCATATTCAATAGCTGATTTTTCAGCCTGTAATTCATTTTGAGGTTTTTCAAAATAATCCCCTCTATTTAATTCATGCCAATAACAGACGAGGAGCTTATAAGAGGGAGGTTCTCCCTCAATCCGAACAACTTGATTCTGGGCTTCTAGGGTACGCAGGGCATTTGCGCATTGGGTTAGTTTGCGAATGGTAAAACTGTTATCTTTGGCATACAGGATAGAGAGTGTATCGATGATTTCTTTACAGGAGGCTTCATCAAAATCTCTTTCTTCTAATGCATTTTCTGCCAAATCCGCCCATTTACCAAGGGGCATCATGGGGACATGAAAGCGGGTGTCGAGGATTTTCTCAAACCGGTCATTCATTTCAGCCTGACTGGCTTGAGTGGGATGGGCTGAAAGGTCAAAGCAAATGATGAAGGTGATGTTTTGGGGGAAATTACAATTTTCGCGCGCTTCAAGAAAGGTTTGCAAGGTTTGCCATGCCGCTTTTTGCTCCGTCATATTTAACCGATCAAGGTTATCAAAAACGATGACCAGTTTTTTTTTCGGACTTTCAGAAAGTGGGGCAAGCATTTCCATAAACCATTTCTGGAAGAGGATAGAGCTTTGATCCGGTGCGGATTTAATGGTGATCAGGGCTTCTGGGGCGGTATTGATATTAAGAAGAGATGTGATGATTTCCTCAAATCCATCCTCTTTTTTACGCATGCAATAAGAGTAAATGGCATAAATTATTGGTGGTAAGCAAAAAAGCAGAGCGAGTGTAATCCGCCATCCAATTTCAGGGATATTCTTCATATCTATGATTTCATCTAAAAAGCTAAAGCCATAGAAAAATGAAGCGATGGCGATTGGAGCCATAATCGCAAATTTAGAAACAGCTGCAGGTTTAACGTGTTTGGTGGCTTCCTTAACATCAAGTTGTTGGAAGCGTTCGGCCCATTTCTTGTCAATCCAACTATCGTCCGTTTCGTCTTCTGATTGAAGCTCATCGGCTAAGGTTTCCAGACAGGCGCGGCGTAAATGGTTGCCGCCATGTGCCCAAGCATCAATAGAGACAATTTTTACATTGTTATTGTTTTCAAATGATTTTCGTATGATCTGAACAATCGTACTTTTGCCGCTGCCACGTTTACCATCAAGGCCAACAACAACACTTTCCTTATTGTTCAAAATCAGATTGTGAAGGGATACAGCAATATGGCAATGCGCACCTGAAAACGCATCTGTATCGTTCGGGCGGTTGGGAATAATCTGGAAAGTCATGTCATCTCTTGCATTATCTATTATTGTGCAAACAATAGATATTTTTCAACCAAAGAGGCAAGAGGAAAGTGTCATGCGCAATTTAAGAATAATCCTGCGCTGACTAAGTTTAAGAAAAGCAGCGCAGGAAAATGTCTTACTTCTGAGCAGGCAATAAATCAGCGACCAGAGAGGGGCCTAAGGGTTTGCCGGATGCTTGGGCGATATCGCGCAAGGTCTGTGTGGAACTGGTGATTTTATATCCTTTAGCATTGAGTTGTTGGCTCAAAGCTTCGGGGGTGAGTTTAAACAGAGGTGCAACTTGCGCCACAGTTCCGTTTTGAAGGGCACCGACGGCGGCGCGCATCGGGTTTTTGCTTCCACCACTGCTTGTCAGAGCCGGATAGGCGAAGGCGATGCTTGCGACAAGGGAAAGAAGCAACGGGATATAGATGGTTTTTCTTTTGAAATACCCCATGAAACCGGGCCAGTTGCGCCAGAGATGAAACCCAACCGGGATTAAGAGCACCATAGAAAGCCATTCGTGCATGGCGTGAAAGGCGCTTGAATATAAATGGAAAAACAGGAAGACACCTGAAATGGTGGAGACAAGGAAAAGGCCAACCGTCAGGGTGGTCCCATGTGTTTTAAGAAATTTAATCATTTTTCCTACCCCAATGAGGAAAGCGTTTGAATAAAAGCAGTCTAATCTGTTGATGTTACCCCTTTATTTCAGAAAACCGACCTGCTTGTAACGCAATGTAACGGGATCTTTTTTTAAGGGGTGCGAAAGCTTTCTACGACACTTTCAAACACGGCTCTGATCCGGCGGTTTGTTTTAAGTTCGCGATGTGTGACCAGCCAGACAGGCACGGGAACACCGGGCAGGTCCGGCAATATCCGGTGAATACCGGGGGTGCGTGCGGCAACTTCCTGCACCATGATGCCGATTCCCAATCCCTGTTTGACCATTTCCCATGCGACCAGACCGTTTTCCGATCTTATAGGGAAGTTGTGCTCCCCCACCGGACAGCCAATGGACTGAAAATAATCCAGCAGACGGTTGGACTGGTCAAAACCGATCAGGGCGGCTTCTTTCAGATCATCAGGGGTTTGCGGGCAGGGAAATTTTTCAAGGTAACGATCACTGACGTACAGATATCCGCTGGTTTCATACAACAACTGGGCATACAGGTCTGGCTGTGTGGGACGGGCATGACGAATGGCGATATCGGCCTCGCGTCGTTTTAAGTCGCTTAAAGCGTTGGAGGCGACAATATCCAACTGAATACCGGGATAACGTTGACGGATTTTTGCCAGAATATCAGGCAGAAAATAAACAGCCCAGACGTTAGTTGCGGACAAACAGACCCGTCCTTCAATGCTTTGTGACTTCCCCGATGCGGTCAGCGATATTTGGGCGGCGGCCTCCCCCATTGCCTGCACATGTTGTAACAGGTCAACCCCGGTCTGGGTCAGTTCCAATGTGCGGCCCATGCGTTCAAATAATGTGATGCCAAGGTGTTCTTCCAATGCCGTGACTTGGCGTCCGACTGTGGGCTGGGTCACGCCCAAGGCTTTGCTGGCAGCGGTGAAGGAGCCTTCTTGTGCAGCAACGAGAAAGGCACGAATTTGGTTCCAGTCAAAGGTGATTGATTTCCACTCCATGCATATATGCATACTATAACTAAATATTTATGCAATTCACATTTGTTTGGGATCGCGTAAGCTGCTGCGAAATATTTAATTGAGGTCGAAGATATGACAAAACAAAGCCAATTTTGGGACCGTGTTGCGCATAAATATGCCAAACGCAAAGTGACCAATGAAGATGCTTATCAAAAAAAGTTGCAGCAGACGCGGGATTATCTCAACAAGGATGTCGAGATGCTGGAACTGGCCTGTGGGACAGGGACAACGGCGATTCATCTGGCCCCCGATGTTCGTCATATTCGGGCGGTGGATATTTCTTTAAATATGTTGGAAATCGCACGGGAAAAAGCCAAGACGGCAGGTGTTGATAATATCAGCTTTGACTGCAGTGATTTGGATGAAATGGCGGTGGAGAACCAGACGTATGATGTCATCCTTGCCCACAATATTTTGCATTTGCTGGAGGAAAAAGCCGTCGCCATTCACCGTATTTTTAAGATGTTGAAACCGGGGGGCGTTTTTATCAGTTCCACAGCCTGTTTGGGGCAGGGCTTTCTGTGGTTGAAAGTCATTGTCGGGGTGGGAAGTTTTTTTGGGTTTCTGCCCGCTGTAAAGTTTTTTCGTGTTGAAGAGCTGAAAAAGGATTTTATGGACGCCGGTTTTCAAATTGAAGAGGACTGGCAACCTAGCAAATCACAAGCCTTGTTTATCATTGCACGAAAGCCGCAATAGGGAGCTTAGCTGCAATTCTCGCTGACGGCACATTCCAGTTGATCCAGTGCACTTTGCCCGGTCTTGAAGCCAGCAAAACCGAAGAAGGCCGCTATCATGCGTTCAACCCAGGTTTTGGCCTTGAGATAAGTTGAAATCATTCGTTTGTTGGAAAATAAAAGTGCATAGCTGATGAAAATTAAGATGCCCATCAAACTGCAAAGGAACACGATTTGAGAGGCAAACCCGACCTCGGCCTGAGGCGGCATGCCTAACGTAATAATAGCCCCCCAAACCAGCAGGGCTTTGGGGTTGGTCAGGTGAAGGGCAAGACCTTGTAAAAAGAACGCCGATAAGGAACGGTCTTGTTGATGGCTTGGTTTGATCTCAAGCGGACTATTGTTGAACGAGGCACGTAACGCTTTATAAGACAGCCAAAAAAGATAAAGTCCACCAGCAACTTTCAGCAGGATGAAAAACTGTGCATAAGTTGTCATCAGGCTGCCAAGGCCAAAGGCGGCACATACCCCCCAAAGGAAAGACCCCGTTGTGACACCGCAGGCAAGGGCCAAGCCTTTTTGGCGTCCGTCACGCATGGAGGTCAGCATAATGGATAAGGTTGCCGGGCCCGGACTTGCCGCCCCGATCAGATAGGTTGACAGCGCAAGGTACAGATAGGGGAGTTCAGGGCTGTTAAACATGTTTTTTTCCAAAGATCTTGTTTGATGTGCAGGCTAACACAATCAATGGGTGGGACCAAGTCTGCCTTCTCATGGAACGATAATCCCTTTATACTCAGGTGATTATAACGTGTGGGGCAAAACATGGAATTTCTGGACCAATATCCGGCCTGGGTGACAGCTCTTCTTTTTTCGACCTTTGCCGGTGCGACGATTCCGCTTGGGGCCTATTTGGCAAAGGTTGAACATATCAGCCCGAAATGGCTGGAAAAGGAATTCCGCCATTTTGTTATTGCGTTTGGCGGCGGGGCCTTATTTGCGGCAGTTTCTTTGGTACTGGTCCCGGAAGGTACCAAAGGGTTGGATGTTTTTTGGGCGATTGGTTTGTTTTTGGCCGGTGGCTTTTTCTTTTATTTTCTGGATCGCCTTATTCAGACACATGGGGGAAGCTACTCGCAATTAATTGCAATGGTATCCGATTTTATGCCGGAGGCAATGGCCTTGGGGGCTATGCTAAATGATCAAAACGATGCGGCCCTGTTATTGACATTACTGATTGCTTTACAGAATTTGCCCGAAGGCTTTAACGCTTATCGTGAAATTTTATATAGAGGGGCCCATAAATCGAAACGCATTTTGTTTTGGTTCTGTGCGCTTGTTGTTGTCGGGCCGATTTCAGCCTTGTTAGGGGCGGAGTTTTTAAGTGGAAAGGCCGTTTTCATTGATGCGGTGATGATGTTCGCGTCTGGGGGAATCCTTTATCTTGTCTTTCAGGATATCGCCCCGCAGGCCCATTTGAAAAAAAGCTGGATGCCGCCTTTGGGTGCAGTTTGTGGATACGCCCTTGGTCTGTTGGGCCATATGGTTTTGTGAGAAAAAAGGCGACCCTGAAAGGGCCGCCTCTGATTGATCTGTATGCTTAGTCGAGTTGACTGAGAAGTGTACCCCCGTCGGAGACTTCAAACTTACCGGGGCCTTCTATGTTCAACCGGGTAACAATGCCGTCTTCGACCAGAAGGGAGAAACGTTGTAAACGAATACCCATGTTGCGCTCGGTCAGGTCCAGTTCAAGGCCGAGGGCTTTGGCCCATTTGGCACTGCCATCGCCGAGGAAACGGATTTTGCCGATTGCGTTTTGGTCTTTCCCCCATGCGGCCATGACGAAACCGTCATTGGTTGCCACACACCAGACTTCATCGACGCCTTTGGCTTTTAATGCCTCAAGGTTACTAAGATAACTGGGGACATGCTCGGCTGAACAGGTCGGTGTATAGGCACCGGGAACGGCAAAGATAGCAATTTTTTTGCCAGCTGTTGCAGTCTGTACATCAACGTCATTGGGGCCAAGGGGGCAGGCGTCACCAAATTCGGTCGATTCTGCGAGGGTTCCTGCCGGGATCGGGTCGCCAATTTTAATGGTCATAGGGGGAGTCTCCTGCAAAATGAATGTCGAGGGTATCTGTGGGATATAGCCTTGAATGATATCCGTGCAATAGGGCAACATTCATTTTGCCGAAACTTTAATTGAGCGAGGCGACTTGCTGTGGCTCTTCATTATAAAAAATATGGCGACCGAATTTTACGGTGCGATTTAATTTATCTGCCCAAACCGGTTTTACATAATCGGCGTGATACCAAAGGGCATTTTGGGTCGGGTCACTGTAGACACCTGCTAGATACAGGCGGGCTAATTGCTGGGCGCTGCGCCAGGCAATTTCTTCTTCAGGAGTATCGCGCTTGCCATCGCACCACCATGAAAACTGACAGCGATGAAGGCGATAGCTGCGGCGTTGCTGAACGACATCGCAGATGGTATCTGGAAATTTCGAATGGGCCACCCGGTTCATTGTGACACCTGCAACAGCCAGTTGACCTTCTAGCGGTTCGGAACGGGATTCCCAATAGATGTTGAGTGCGAGACAACGCATCTCTTCTTTTTCCACCAACAGACGGTGAGACGTAATGCTGTTGTATTGACGGGCAAACTCGGCTGCAGACGGAGGGGTGTAGGTCGACTCTTCGGCTTTCTTGAGGGTGTGTTCCTGCAAGGGTATAAAACCGGTTGCACCAAAAAAGAGGGCCAGGCTGACAAAACTTATAGTTATCAATCGCCTCAAAGATTTGGGCAAATGCGAATTGTGCGTACGCATGTTTCAATCCAATAAAGTTCAAAACGGGTCCGACAATTCGGCAGCTATATCTTGGATAACCGCTTCTCGTTAAGTCTTCGGGTTGTTCCCAGACAACCAGTGGGGGGTCGGACTTAAACATCACTTTGTCCCTGCAAAGTGCGTCCCCGATATATGAATAACTGCATATGAAGTCAAGGCGGTTGTGCGTTGCAAAAATAACACAGTTTAATGTAATGTATTTAAATGACTTTTTTACGGTTACTTGACTTGTCAATATGAAAGTTGCCATAAGGCGTTATGACAAACGTGTTTGAATATGTGCCACCACAAGGTGAGATTCCAATACTATATGTGGATGAACACATCGTGGTTTTAAATAAACCTAGTGGTTTGCTGTCTGTACCGGGGCGTGATCCGGCACATCGGGACAGTGTGCAAACCCGTGTGCAGGAACGTTTTGCACAAGCCACGACGGTGCATCGTCTGGATATGGATACCTCAGGGATTGTGATTATGGCGCTGCACAAAGAGGCACACCGCCACCTATCCCGGCAGTTTGAGAATAAGTACTGTACCAAAACATATGTTTGTCTGGTGGATGGTTTGGTGGACGCAGATTGTGGTAGCGTGGATTTACCGTTGCGTTGTGATTGGCCTAACCGGCCTTTGCAGATTGTGGACCATGAATTGGGGAAAAAGGCACTAACCCATTGGAAGGTGCTGGAACGTTTGGTGGATCGAACGCGTTTGGAACTATGTCCGGTGACGGGGCGTTCTCATCAACTGCGCGTTCATTGTCTGTCGATAGGACATCCGATTCTCGGGGATCGTTTTTATGCAAACAAACAGGTGATCGCCAAAGAAAAACGCCTGTGTTTACATGCACAGGCGCTTAAAATATTTCATCCGGTTTCGCAAGGTGAGCTGTTTTTTGAGTGTCCGCCAGAATTTTAGATACAGAGAACAGGCTTTACTGAGTGTCTTGCGCGACGTTGCTGACCAATTGTGAGGTCTTGTTACGCAAGGCATCGATCAATCCATTAACTTCACCGCCATTGCGTTTGATGACAGATGCAAATTCAGAACGTTGTGCCTGGCTCATACTGACACCTGCAATGAGGACATCAACGACTTTAAGCGCACCGTCTTTATTTTGCTTCACCCGCCAATCCACAAGGATCGGTTCCGATGTTTGCGGGCGCTGGATTTCAGAACGTACAATGGCATCCTTGTCATTGCGTGTGACGGACTGGACAACCTTCAGTGTAATTTCCTCGCCAGCGTAATCCTTAAACCGGCTGGAATATGTCGCAATAATGAAGTCCTCAAACAGTTTGAGATATTCTTCTTTCTCTTCGGGTTTAGCTTTGCGCCAATAACGGCCCAAAACCCATTTACCAATGGCGCGGACATCAAAACCATCATTCAGGATAGTGCGAAATTCCTGTTGCAAGACAGCCTCATCCTGAGTGGTCCGAACAGAAGTTACAGCCTTGTCGGCCATCGTTTGGATGAAACCTTCGGCTTGTTTTCCAAAATCTTGTGCCATTGCACAAGTCGCAGAAAAGACAATCAGGCCAGAGACAAACAGCGCAGAAAATGCACGGCGGGTCAGTAACATATCCATTACCCCTTAGCGAGCTTCGGTAATTTCTTCATCACCCGGTGCCGGTGCGTTGAAATCAAATGACAGACTCGGCGCCGGAGTGGCTTTCGGGGCTTCATTATTCATAATCTCGGCATTGCGGCGTTGAATGTAGTAGCTACGCATGGCGCTGTACGGATCCAATGAATTGCGTTTGATATCTTCAATCGCATCATAATAGTGCGCACGTGTATCCACTGCACCAAGGACAGCACGTGTAATAGGAATGCCATCGCGATCCGTATTTTCTGCCCACATATTCACCGGGTCGGTAAAGTAATCGACAACACGACCAACGACATCACGCGGGTTTGACGGGCCAAAAACCGGTAAGACAATGTAAGGACCGCCCTCAAAGCCCCAAGTGCCGAGAGTCTGTCCAAAATCTTCACTGTGTTTTTTGTAACCCATATCTGTGGCGGGATCACCAAAACCCAGTACGCCAACAGTCGTGTTAATTGCAAATCGGCTGACGGTTGTCCCCGCACGATCAGTTTCCCCTTGCAAAATGTCGTTTAAGAGGATGACAGGGGTGCTGAGGTTGGCAAGCATATTATGGATGCCTTCCTGAATAGGAGGCGGCAGCATTGCACGATAAAGGGTTGCTGCTGGACGCAGGAACCAGACATCAAGAAGTTCATTAAAGCTGTAGACGACGCGGTTGACCCCTTCGATCGGGTCATTCACTTCATCTACAGGTTGAGGGTTGGCGGCGCAACCGGACAACAGGACGACGACGGCGGCGATTCCACTAAATTTTTTTATTAGACTTTTCTGCGTCACTGGCTTGGTCATGTAAAACACCGGTTTTCTTTTACTATCCCCTAAACATTAAATATCAAGCAGTTACCTGAAATGTAGCTTGCTTATTCAATGTTCAAACTCATTTTTTTGGAAGAACGACGTTTAAAACAAGCGCATGTAATTCCAATCATTGAATTAACATAGGGTAACTCAAAATACCAGTACTGGAAATGGTTAAAAAACCATCAATTTTCCGAAGGTGTCACATTTTTACAACAAGGAGCAATTTTGCGCTTGCAACAATATAAAGATATCTTTATATCTTAAATAACGTTGATGTTTTTAAGGAACGCATATGGATCAGATTTTAAATGCATTAAAAGCGTTGGGAGAGCCGACCCGAATGCGTGTCATAGCATTGTGTGCGCAAGGGGATCTGACAGTTTCTGAACTGGTTCATATTCTCGGGCAAAGTCAACCAAGGGTTTCGCGCCACTTGAAGTTACTATGCGAGGCTGGCCTGTTGCAGCGTTTGCGTGAAGGCAGTTGGGTCTTTCATCGTTTGGCAGCGGAGCCGGATCATATGCCATTTGTTAAAAAACTGGTGGATTTGATCCCGCAAGACGATGAAGTTTTATTGCGTGATCGTGAGCGTTTGCAGGAAGTGAAGCGGGAACGTGCCGAAAAAGCATCACAATATTTCAGCCGTAACGCGATGAGATGGGCGGAGATTCGTGCTCTTCATGTCGATGATGGTGAAGTCGAAAATGCTTTGCTTAAATTAGCAAAACCAAAAGGGAATGAAGATTTTCTCGATATCGGAACGGGAACGGGTCAGATTCTACAGGTTTTTGGTAATCATGTCCGCCAAGGCTGGGGAATCGACCTGTCATCGGATATGTTATCAATTGCACGTGCCAATCTGGAGGCCAACGGCAACCATAATTGCGCGGTCCGTCAAGGTGATATGTATCAAGTGCCCTTTAGTGCGGAAAGTTTTGATCTCATTACGATCCATCAGGTTTTGCACTATGCCGATGAACCGGTCCGTGCAGTGGCCGAGGCAGCACGTGTTTTAAGACGGGGGGGGGAATTGGCAATTGCGGATTTTGCTCCGCATGAAGAAGAGACCTTGCGGGTGGATCATCAGCACCGCCGTCTGGGATTTTCGGAAAAAGAATTGGCTGATATTTGCCGTGAATGTGGTCTGGAAATCAAAGAAGTCCAGCACCTGCCCGGCGATCCTTTAACAGTGACCCTTTGGGTTGCAGAAAAATTGTGACGACACCTGAATTCAGGTAATGGAGTATAATAAAGTGAGCATCACAGAAGAAAAACAAGCTGTCCTGCGTGGCCTGCCCGTTGCGGCACCACTGCCCAATGACGTCAGTGTATCGTTTGAATTTTTCCCCCCGAAAACGGAAAAGATGGAAGAAACCTTATGGGCCTCTTTAAAACGTCTGGAACCGTTGGACCCAAAATTCGTTTCCGTTACTTACGGTGCCGGCGGGACAACACGTGAGCGTACACACAATACGGTGGTATCCATTCAAAAAGACACCACGATGGCAGCCGCTGCTCATTTAACTTGTGTGGGATCTTCAAAGGCAGAAATCGACGAAATTGCAGACCTGTATTGGGAAGAAGGTATTCGCCATATTGTTGCCTTGCGTGGTGACCCGGCAGAAGGCGATGCAGCCTATCAACCTCACCCGGATGGCTATGCCTATGCGGTTGATCTGGTCGAAGGTTTGAAAAAACGTCACGATTTTGAAATCAGTGTCGCCGGATACCCTGAAACACACCCGGATGCGCCCAGTGCCCAATTCGATATTGATTATTTAAAAAAGAAAGTTGATGCCGGTGCGAACCGTGTCATCACACAATATTTTTTCGAAGCTGAAACTTTTTTGCGTTACCGGGATAAGGCGGCGGCGGCGGGTGTGAATGTACCGATCGTGCCGGGTATTTTACCAGTTACAAACTTTAAACAGGTTTTGAAATTTTCGGATGCTTGTAACACACGTGTCCCGGATTGGATGGCAGATCTGTTTACCGGACTGGATGAAGAACCGGAAACCCGTAAACTTGTGGCGGCAACGGTGGCTTCTGAATTATGCCGTGTGTTGCATGCCAATGGCGTAAAAGATTTTCATTTTTACACACTCAACCGTGCAGACCTGACTTATGCATTCTGCCATATTCTCGGTGTTCGCCCGAAAGGAAACAAATAATGACAACACGTGAAGAACGTCTGGCTTATCTGGAAGCCGAGTCGAAAAAACGCATTATCATTCTCGACGGTGCGATGGGAACCATGATCCAGCGTTATGGTTTGACAGAAGCCGATTATCGCGGGAAGCGTTTTGCCGACTGGAAACAGGATGTTAAGGGGAACAATGACCTATTGTCCCTGACCAAGCCGGAAGTGATCAAAGAAATTCATACCCAGTACCTTGAAGCTGGCGCGGATATTTTAGGGACAAACACTTTTTCATCGACAACGATTGCACAAGCCGATTATGCGATGGAAGATTTGGCCTACGAAATGAATGTGGAAAGTGCGAAAATCGCACGTGAAGCTGCTGATGAAATGACACTGAAAACGCCGGATCGCCCGCGCCTTGTTGCCGGTGCGATGGGGCCGACCAACAGAACGTGTTCCATCAGTCCGGATGTAAATGATCCCGGATATCGCAATGTGACGTTTGATGATTTGCGCGTAGCCTATAAATCTGCGGCGAAAGGCTTACTTGAAGGCGGGGCAGACGTTTTGATTGTGGAAACAATTTTCGATACGTTGAATGCCAAGGCTGCCCTGTTTGCCATTGAAGAACTGTTTGATGAACAGGGCTGGAAAGTCCCGGTGATGATTTCCGGGACATTGACCGATGCATCCGGGCGTACTCTGTCTGGTCAAACGGCAGAAGCATTCTGGAATTCTGTGCGTCATGTAAATCCGTTCTCTGTTGGTTTGAATTGCGCATTGGGGGCTGATTTAATGCGTCCGCATATTGCGGACCTGTCCCATATTGCCAATGTGCGTGTGTCAACCTATCCGAACGCTGGCTTGCCCAATGAAATGGGCGGTTATGATGAAACGCCTGAAGATATGGGCAAGGCGTTGAGAGAGTGGGCAGAAAGCGGTCTGATTAATATTGTCGGCGGGTGCTGCGGAACGTCACCGGATCATATTAAGATCATTGCCGATGCTGTTGCCGGAATTGCGCCGCGTAAACTGCCGGAGCTAGAAACAAAAATGCGCTTGTCCGGTCTTGAACCGTTCAATATCGCGTCTTGATGTACAACCGATAGATAGAAAATAGAGATTAAAGTTATGACAACTCAACAAGCGACTTTTATCAATATCGGGGAACGTACAAACGTCGCCGGTTCGGCCAAATTCAAGCGATTGATCATTGAAGAACAATATGACGAGGCGTTGAGCGTTGCCCTTCAACAGGTGGAAAACGGTGCAAATATCATCGATATCAACATGGATGATGCCATGCTGGATTCAGAAAAAGCGATGGTGCGTTTTTTAAACCTGATTGCCGCAGAACCGGATATTGCACGTGTACCTGTTATGATCGACAGTTCCAAATGGTCTGTAATCGAAGCGGGCCTGCAATGTGTGCAGGGCAAGGCGGTTGTGAACTCGATCAGTCTGAAAGAAGGCAAAGAGCAATTCATCGACCAAGCCAAGAAAATCAAGCGATACGGTGCGGCGGTCGTGGTTATGGCCTTTGATGAAAAAGGCCAGGCCGACACCAAGGAACGCAAAATCGAAATTTGTAAAAATTCCTACGATATTCTGGTCAATGAAGTCGGATTCCCGCCGGAAGATATCATTTTCGATCCGAATATTTTTGCCGTTGCAACCGGGATTGAAGAACACAACAATTACGCGGTTGATTTTATCGAAGCCACACGTGTTATTCGCCAAGAATGTCCGCATTGTCATATCTCCGGCGGTTTGTCCAACGTCTCGTTTTCGTTCCGGGGCAATAATCCGGTGCGTGAAGCCATGCATTCGGTCTTTTTGTACCATGCGATTCAGGCGGGTATGGATATGGGGATCGTTAACCCGGCTCAGTTGGAAGTATATGACGAAATTCCGGCAGAACTGCGCGAGCGTGTTGAAGATGTGATTTTGAACCGCCGTGAGGATGCCACCGACCGTTTGTTGGAAATCGCTGACAAATATAAGGAAAAAGGTGGATCAAAGGCCGCGACGATTGATCTGTCGTGGCGTGAAAAACCGGTGGCCGAACGCCTGTCTTTTGCGCTGGTGAAAGGGATTGACCAGTTCATCGTGGAAGATACCGAGGAAGCACGTCAAATGTTTGATAGACCGATTGAGGTCATCGAAGGGCCACTGATGGACGGGATGAACGTGGTCGGTGATTTGTTTGGCGCAGGTAAAATGTTCCTGCCTCAGGTTGTGAAATCAGCCCGCGTGATGAAAAAGGCCGTGGCTTATCTGATGCCCTTTATTGAAGAAGGGAAAGAAGTTGGCTCAGAAAGTGCCGGCAAGGTTTTGTTGGCCACTGTGAAAGGCGATGTGCACGATATTGGTAAAAATATCGTTGGTGTGGTTTTGCAGTGTAATAACTTTGAAGTGATTGATCTGGGCGTTATGGTCCCGACCGAAACGATTTTGCAGGCTGCTAATGAAAATAAGGTGGATATTATCGGTTTGTCCGGCCTGATCACTCCATCGTTGGAAGAAATGGTCAATGTTGCCAGCGAAATGAAGCGATTGAATATGAATATCCCGCTTCTGGTCGGTGGGGCAACCACATCCAAGGTTCATACGGCGGTAAAAATTGATCCAGCTTATGAACATCCGACAGTGCATGTTTTGGATGCGTCTCGCGCCGTGGGGGTATGCTCCAACCTGTTGTCCGATAGCAAGCGTGACGCGTTCATGGCGGAGGTCAATGCAGATTATGAAAAGACCCGCGTTGCGCGTGCCAAAAAGCAGAACAAAGGCAACCGCATGAGTTTGGAAGAAGCCCGTGCGGCAAGACACCCTATTGACTGGTCTGCTTTTCAGGCGGTGAAACCGTCTTTCCTTGGAACCAAAACGTTTGATGATTATCCATTGGATGATCTTGTGGAACGGATCGATTGGACACCGTTCTTCCGCACGTGGGAATTGGCGGGGACGTACCCGAAAATTCTACAAGACGAAACCGTTGGGGAAACTGCGCGTAACCTGTTTAAAGATGCGCAGGATATGTTGAAAAAAATTGTCGAGGAAAAATGGCTGACAGCAAAAGCTGTTATCGGCTTTTGGCCGGCAAATTCAACAGCAGACGACAGTATTTGTCTATTTAAGGATGACGAGCGCAAAAACGAATTGGCACGTTTCCACATGGTGCGCCAACAAATTCCGAAAGCGCAAGGTCGTTTTGATCATTGTCTTGCCGATTATATTGCCCCGACAGGCGAGGATTATATGGGCGGGTTTGCCGTGACAACCGGTCATGGCATTGAAATGAAATTGGCAGAATTTGAAGCCGCACACGATGATTACAACAGTATTTTGTTGAAAGCCTTGGCAGATCGTTTGGCTGAAGCGTTTGCTGAGCGAATGCATGAACGTGTGCGCAAAGAGTTCTGGGGATATGCAGCCGATGAAAATCTGGACAATGAAGCCCTCATTAAAGAAAGCTATCAAGGCATTCGTCCGGCACCGGGATATCCGGCCTGCCCGGAACATTCAGAAAAAGAAACCCTGTTTGATTTGTTGGATGCGACACAACAAGCCGGAATTGAGCTGACACACGGATACGCCATGACACCGACGGCAGCGGTCAGCGGGTTCTATTTTGCCCACCCGGAAGCCAAATATTTTGGTATTGGTCGTGTGGAAAAAGATCAGGCCGAAGATTACGCCCGTCGCAAAGGAATTTCCTTAAACGAAGCTGAAAAACTTCTCTCTTCTGTTTTGGGTTATGATCGCTGATCGATCAATTGAAGAAATATCTATTGAGAAGGGACCTCCGTTTGCGCGAGGTTTATACATTAAGAGGCAGAAAGGTTTATTATGACCGTTCTGCCTCTTTTATTTGTCAGGATGGAGTTAAACCCAACGAGGATTGGATCTTTGACGCCCGAAACACATAACACTTCAAACACTCAGAGGCTGTCGCAACGCTGAATAAGTGTCGCGCTCGTGTATCAGATTGCTCTCCCATGACTTATGTACTTTGATTGAATGGGGAGGGGGGGGGGCAGAGAAGGAGCTATCATTGAGCCGACAGGTAGTATAAACGTTTTTTACATTCACGTTTTATATCGCTCTTCGTTCTGGTAATAATCTGGAAAACCTATAACCTCTTGAAGGTGTTCAAAGCTCGCCAGTGACTTCGGGTGATACCCGTCTTTCAGTTCTTCCAACGCGGTTTCCATTGCCTGAACCGCCGATAAAATCAGCGTCAAGGGATAAGCTGCAATTTTATAGCCCATTTCAGCCAATTGCGCCGGCGGTAAAATGGGTGTTTTGCCTTGCTCCACCATATTGGCCATTTTTGCCCCTTTAACTTCTGTGCAAAAACGCCTCATTTCTTCAACAGATTGCGGTGCTTCTAAAAACAGGATATCGGCCCCGATTTTTTCAAAAGCCTTCACACGACGAATAGCTTCGTCCAATCCTTCCGTCTGACGGGCATCGGTGCGCGCCATAATCAAAATGTCGGCCCCTTCATTTCTGGCATCAACAGCGGCCTGAATACGCATGCAGGCTTCATCGAAACCGACTGTTTGTTTCCCCTTGGTATGTCCGCACCGTTTGGGGGACAACTGGTCTTCAATCATAATCCCGGCAAATCCGGCTTGGGCATATCCTTGAACGGTGCGTTTAACATTTAACGCATTGCCATAGCCTGTATCCCCATCCCCAATAACCGGCAACGCCGTCGCCTGACAGATGGAACGCCCCTGATCGACCATTTCACCATAAGAAATCAAGCCCGTATCCGGCATCCCCAGACGGGCAGCAGAGACACTAAAGCCGCTCATAAAGGTTAAGGGGTATCCAGCCCGTTCAATCAACGTTGCGCTTAAGCCGTCAAAGCAACACGGCATCATTAAAAAGTCATCTCCCGCCAATAAAGCGCGTAGTTTTGAAGCCGTCGACACGTTGTTTATCCTTTTTTCAGAGATTTGATTTGCGAGGAAACGATAATTTGCCCTTCACCGCGATATGCTTCGTGGTTTTTCTCTATATCGCTCAGCTTATAAAGATAATTGATCATCATGCCTGCAGATTGTTTTATACCTTTTTGCGACACATCCCCCAACCAATTAAGGCGCTCCATACGCGCCCCGTTGCTAAGGTGGAAATGCGCAACCGGATCAAGCGGGCGTGACCCTTTGCGCTTTGCTTCCGTCAAATAACGCGCAGCCAAGCGCATCAATGGCGCCTTTAATGCATCACATGCCTCCGGCTTGTTAACCCACCGCCCCTCGTCGAGCAGAGCCTTTAGCCCCCCCTTCGCCCCTTTTTGTCCACTCGCCATTTTCAAGGCTTCGCGTTCACTTGTTTGTAAAAGCGCACTATCGCCTTCAGCCAGTGTTTCATCCAGCCACTTCCTGAAACCAGGGATAGGCGAAAGCGTTGCAAATGTCTTAAGGTTGGGCAGATCCTTTTTCAGGCTTGCCACAACTTTTTTGATCAGAAAATTACCAAAACTGATGCCTGCCAGCCCGGCCTGCGCATTGGAGATCGAATAGAAAATAGCCGTATCGGCGGCTTGTGGATCCAAAAGCGGGGCATCTTCGTCCAGCAAATCCTGCACATTGTCCGCCATACCATTTACCAGCGCAACCTCGACAAAAATCAGCGGCTCATCCGGCATACGGGGGTGGAAAAATGCAAAAAGACGACGATCACGCGCCAGACGGTTTTTCAAATCCGACCAGCTTTGGATAGAATGAACAGCCTCATATTCCGCAATTTTTTCCAGAACACTGGCGGGGCTATCCCATGTCAAACGACGCAATTCCAGAAACCCAACATCAAACCACGAAATCAGCACATCTTTCAAATCACGTTCCACCACTTTCAAGCTGCTGTCTTCACGGGCCATTTGCATCAACTCGGCCCGTAAATCAACCAAGAACTTAACCCCTTGCGGCAACGCATTGAACTGGCGAAGCAACGTCATACGCGCAGGTTCCAAATTGCGGCGCAATTCAATTTCAAAACCTCGCTTGGCTTCTTCATCCGTAGCATTTTGAAAATTATAGATCGATTGATCAACCGCTTGACGATCCGTTCCAAAATCTTCTGCCAGAATTTTCAAAAACCGTTTTCGTCCCTCTGCATTCAACTCCAGATAAGCCTGTCCCAAAGTTGCGGCACGTTGACGCGCTGAGACCTCCCCCCCTTGGGACTGCAAACAGGCATTCAGTTGCTTGCGCACCTGTTCACATTGATGCATAGGCAAATCCGGGGACAGGTTTAATGCGTCTTCACTTCCCCCAGCCTGCGCAATGGTCCGCCAATTGAAACTCCAACTTTTGATTTTTTCCAGCAAGTCAGCCAATTTTCGTTCCTTTCATACGTATATTTGCCCGGATCGGTGCAACCTCTTGCAAAAATGCCAAAGCGTTTGCAGGCCTTCTTTCCAATTTAGGCGATAAGGCGCGCATCACAAGCTGGCTTAAATCTTCCGGGACAGCCCTGCGCATTTCTTTAGGGCTCTCAAAAGCCCCACGTGGCAGTTCCCCCGTCAACATCCGATATCCCAAAACGCCCAACGCAAAAATATCGGCCCGCGCATCCACGCTTTTTGAATCGCGTTTTTGTTCCGGTGCGATGAAATCTTCGGTGCCAATCCAGTATCCAGCCTGTGATTCCTCACTATCCGGGAATTTAACCATGCCGGTATCACACAACTTCACCAACCCGACATTTAACTGGGTTAATAAAACATTTGCAGGTTTAATATCACGATGCACAAGGCCACGCCCATGAAATGCCGATAAGGCACTACCTGTCTGAAACAAAATATCGCACGCACGTAAAATATCCAATGTACGGGCAGCGGGCGCATCCTGAATTTCCGGTGCATATCCCTGTGCGGGGCCATCCCGTCCCATCTCATATAACAAATTTGTCGCAATATAAGGCATGACGTAAAAGGGTTTATCTTCCACATACGAGAGATCACGCACCGCAATCACATGAGGATGATCAATTTGCGCCAAAACGCGGGCTTCGCGTAAAAAACGCCGACGCCAACTTGCAACCGAATAGGGCAACTTCTTCAACAGGCGTTTTTTAACATCAAAGACCTTAACCGCCACCCGGGTCTGTAAATCAGGGTCAAAACATTCGTACAGGTCAGAACTTCCCGTTGACCGAATTATGCGTTTTACGTTGTATTTACCTATCTTGTCATAGGCGATTTGCGGCATCTGTCTCATTAAAAGAGAAGACCAAAATTAGAACGCCTGCACAAGCTTAAAAAAAAAGCTGCGGGTTTGACACCGCAGCTTTTTTTCTGAATTGCCAAAGGGCTTACCACTCGACTTTTTCCACCCCTTCGAAGATGACCGTAGAACCGTCGTCGAATTCGATCTGACCTGTCAGACCAGATACATCGTGATAATCGGCCATTTGCTCGGCAGTTGCGGAGTCCGAAGAAATAACATCCTGCGAACCATCGTCGTTGGTAATGGTCAATGTCCAGCCTTCCGAACCGTTGAGATGGATCGTATCGAAATCGGCACCGCCATCGACCCAATCCTGACCACTGGTCCCGCTGTCGGCGCTTCCGCTAAAGATAAAGAGATCATTACCGTCACCACCGCTCATAACATCTTCGCCATCACTGACGTAGAATGTGTCATTGCCATCGCCGCCGATCATAACATCATCCCCGTCACCATCGACCAGGATGTCATTACCATCACCACCGGCCAACTGAGCCCCGTTATCATCGGCATAAAGGATGTCATTGCCATCGGTACCGATTTCATCACTGTAGGTACCGGCAACATCTGCATCGATATTTTCAATGCTGACATCCATGCCATCCACTGTTTGAACGCTGGCTGTCAGATCGAAACTATCGTGATGACCGTTCTCGTCAACCGGAACCGTCACGGTTCCACTGACGCTGAGGTCCTCACCCAATGTGGCACTCGGGATTTTCAAGGTTGAACCGTCAACACTGACATCATCCCCGCCTGTTACCGAGATGCTGCCATTTTGGTCAATACTGACCGTTGCATCCCCGATGCTGAGTTCGGAACCATGCGGGATTGTCGACAGGTCCACACTCAATGCGTCATCAAGCAGGCTTTCACTGGCATCGTTCATGCTAAGTGCGAAAGTCACCGGATAAGCCATAACTGCGGCAGCAGCAGCCGGTGTGTAATCAACCGAGTCGATCACAAACTTGGATGTTTTGCAGTAATTATTGGTTTTATGTTCACCCGTAATCACAATTTGTGAAAATTCGCTGCTGCCTGTCAAGGTCGCAGAAATTTCACCATCACCGGAACCATAGATCGTCCCGCAGCCAACAACGTGACCGTTATCATCCAACAAGGTGTAGTCCGCTTGTTCCTGTGATTTCAGACCGCTCAAATTCACAGTGGCCTGACTGAGATCATTATCGAAAGTGAAGGTAATATTTTCACCGTCTGTAATCTCTTTGCCACCACTGCTATCAGCAACACCAAGCCCGCCTTGCGTTTCCTGAATATGATCTGCACTGGAATACCAGCCACCACTGCTGTCATAGGTGTAACCGGTAACACTGATACCGTCGTTGGCCTCATCCCAGTTGCTCGGCGAGATCGTCCCGGATTGAGCTGCACCATTTTGAATACTGCCCTCACCGATATTCACACTGACCTCGGCCCCGTCAGCAACACCTGCGACATCAATAGATGCTGTGGCGGTATCGCTCGCACCCTGACCATCAGAAACGGTATAGTCGAAGTTGACTTCCCCGCTGAAATCATCAGACGGCATAAAGTTGATTGAACCGTCTGCATTCAACGTAACCGTACCATTACCAACATTGACCGTATCACCAATAGAGATATCAACACCGTCAATTTGCGTGATGCTGAGACTATCACTGCCTGTATCCGTATCGTTATCAACCAGATCCAGAACAATTGCTGTGTCTTCGTTCGTCGTTGCATAATCGTTATTGGCAACAGGTGCGTCATTGCCCACCGCTGTATTCACAGTGGTCGTCGCACTGTCATCCCCATCTGTTGAGGAGACAGAGGCGGTCAACTCAAAGCTGCCTGCATCACTAGGAACACGCAGGGTCAAGTTATCCAGATCATCACTGGACAGGGTTGCCGTCCCATTCGTAATAGAAACAGCCTGACCATCCAGCAACAGAACCGCACCATCGGGCAGGCCAGATAAAGTCACAGCCGACAATGTTTCCGACCCGTCTACATCAGTTTCGTCAACCGTGATATCAAGCGGATATTCCATATAGGCATCACCACTGGATCCTCCACCTGTGCTGTCCCCACCACCGGAGCTATCAGAAACAGAACCGCCATTGGCAAAATCAGTTACATCAATTTTACCATCAGCAAATTGCAGTTCTTCAACACCTTCAATGTAATCAGTTCCGTCACTGCCATAATGGGTGACAAGATAGCCGCCACCATAAGCATTGATGGCATATTCACTGGAATTCCCGCTCAGGACCAACGTATCGTTGCCGCCCTGACCATTGATATAATCGTTCCCCATGCCGGCTGTGATCGTATCATCACCACTGCCGCCATAGATCACGTCATTACCACTATCCGTATCGATAATATCATCACCATCTTCACCGGAAACATAATCATTCCCCGTACCGGCTGAAATTGTATCATCGCCCGATCCGCCAAACAGCGTATCGTTGCCATGATCCCCGATGATAGTGTCATCACCGGACCCACCGTAAATACGGTCATGGCCCGTCCCGCCATCCAGATAATCATCGCCTTGATCGCCGGACAGATAGTCATTTCCATGTCCGCCAATGACCGTATCATCCCCTTTATCTGCATAAAGGATATCGTCACCGGTATTGCCATCAATATAATCATCACCGTGACCGGCATAGACCCTATCATTGCCATGAGACGCGTCGATATAATCGTCGTCATTGGTTCCAACAATGTTGTAGTCATTGTCGGTTGTTCCTGTGATTGTATTGTCATAGGAACCGGATGTACCGCCAGTACTGTCACCTGCACCACCGGAGCTATCACCACCAACAAGTTGACCTTCACCCAGATTGACCGTCAATTCCGGTGCATCTGCAACGGCTTTCACATCAATATCGGCTGTTGCTGTTGCACTATGGCCTTCACCATCAGACACCGTATATTCAAAACTTTGTGCCCCGGCATAATCGCCTTTTGGCGTAAAGGTCACCGTCCCGTCAGTTTCCAGCGTCACCGTCCCATTGCCAACATCGACCTGTCCGCCCACACTGATTTCTTCCCCGTTAATATGGGTAATCGTCAATGTATCGTTATCGGCATCATTATCATTGGCAACCAGATCCAGCACTACACTGGTATCTTCGTTTGTCACCGCACTGTCATCACTGAGAACCGGTTCACTGTTAATGTTGACGCTGGCAGTTACCGTTGCCGTTTCACTATCGCCATTTGAGTTTTCCGTGGACGTAACACTTGCAGACAGATCAAAGTCTGTTTGATCCGCAGGTACACGCAGAACCACATCATCCAGATTGTTACTGGCAACAGACGCCGTGCCATTACTGACTGTGACTTCCTGACCATCAACCAAAACCACGGCCCCTTCCGGCAAACCGGACAAGGTTACAGCCGACAGGCTTTCCGAACCGTCGATATCTGTCAAATTGGTGCTGAGGTTCAGTGGATATTCAACAAATTCTTCACCCGGATTATCAGGCAGGGTTTGAACAGCCTCGATATTATCCAGATACATGCCACGACCATAATCGATCGCCTCGCCAACACTGACAAATTCAATTGTCATCGGCTCGCCCGTTCCTGTGAAGGTGAAGGAACCATCCTGCCAGTCGTTATCATTGCCATTGGCGTTATCATGGTTGAACTCGGCAACCACAACCCCATTGACACGAACTTCAATGGCATTGACGGTTTCATCATAACCCGCACGACCAGAATAATCGAAATCAACCGTATAAGTCGCGTCTTCGACCGTATCAACTGTTCGGTTAATACTGGTGGCATCTGCATAATGGTCACGGTTGTCATCGTTCAGTTCGATATAAGAACCGTCCCCGTCCGTGTCCCAGACCTCAATCGCATCGGAAGATGTGTTCCAGCCATCGACAGGTGAAGTATAGAACCCGCCATCCGTTTGACCAAAGGTCGTTGTAAAGATGGTCGAACTTTCTCCTTCAGAGGCACCCAAGGTCACCGCATTACCTTCACCGATTTCAAGGCTGAGTTCCGGCATATCCGCAACTGCCTCAATATCAACAGAGGCAGTTGCCGTGCTGGTTTCACCCTGACCATCGGACACTGTATAAGTGAAGTCCTGTGTTCCAGCAAAATCACCATCCGGGTTAAAGGTCACAGTCCCGTCTTCGTTCAAAGTGACGGAACCATTGCCCACGTCAACACTGCCACCAACTTCAATGTCCTGACCGTTAATTTGTGTCACGCTCAATTCATCATTATTGGCATCGCTGTCATTGGCCGTCAAATCCAGAACAACACTGTGATCTTCCGTTGTTGATCCACTGTCATCACCGGCCTCTGGTGCTTGATTGGCAACCACTGTCGCACTGGCTGTTACGGTTTCAAAATCACCGTTTGAGCTTTCTGTCGCCGTGGCAGAGACTTCGACCGTAAAGTCTTCGCCTGTACCCGGGACAGTAACCGTCAAGCCTTCCAAATCATCGGCGGACAGTGTCCAGCTACCATCTTCATTTTGCGTTCCGGCAGACAGAACCGCCCCATCAGGCAGGCCATCCACGCTCAGGCTCAGACTTTCCGAACCATCCTGATCATTCAGACTAGACGTGATATTCAATGGATAGGTCGTTGTGGTTTCCCCACCATCGGACACTTCAAATTCCAAAGAATGGATCAGATAGTCATCGCCACTGCCTTCGGCACTAAAGACGATCTGGTCAAAATCTACGCCGCCATCAGCCGTCAAAGTGATAGCAGGATCAACACGATCAGAACCACCGTCAATCATGCCACGACCAACTTCCACACCGTCTTTATACATGGTGTAGATCGCATCTTCACCGCCATGCAACCATGAAACGGAAACATCAACGGAAGATACATCGTTGTCGAAATCAAAGACAAGTTCTTCGGATGCTTGATGCGTATTGTCATATCCGATTTCAGACGCCGCACCGGAAGAGGCACCGGCAACACCGAAACCAACCGGATTATTGTTATAGGCAATATCGGTATCTTCCAGATTACCGTTTTCATCAACCGTGCGTGCTGTGACTGTAAAGCCACCGCCTGTGCTGGTCGCATTTTCGGAATTGATCATCACATCAACCGGCTCACCACCTGTTGTTTGCGTGACACCTTCGCCGACAGAAACACTTAAGTCAGGAACATCGGCATCGGCTTCCACATCGACATTTGCCGTCCCCGTACTTGTGCCGCCTTGACCATCAGAAACTGTATATTCAAAGGACTGCGATCCCGCATAATTCCCATCCGGGTTAAAGGTCACGGTGCCGTCTGCATTCAGGGTGACGGAACCATTGGCGACATTAACACTGCCGCCGACTTCGATATCCTGACCGTTAATTTGCGTAATGCTCAGGCTATCGCCTTCAACATCGCTGTCATTACCCAACGGGTTGAAGGTAACTGCATTGTCTTCCAACGTATCGGCTTCGTCATTTGCCGCAACCGGGCCATCATTGACACCATCAACCGTAATGGAAACAGTGGCCGTATCCGTCCCGCCCTGACCATCAGAGATCGTATAGGTAAAGTCGGTTTGACCATTCCAGTTTTCATTTGGTGTGAATGTAAAGTTGCCGTTGCCATCATCTGTAATCGTACCGAATTCCGGTTGATCAAAGCTGACAATGCTCAGGTTATCACCATCCACGTCCGTATCGTTATCCAACAAATCGCTGGCGCTAAACGTAATCGGCTGATCTTCTGCACCACTTAAGCTATCTGCGACCGCATCCGGGCCGTTGTTGATATCAATATCAGGGACTTCCGCCGTATCGCTTGCCGTGGATGTTGCCTGATCGCCATTGCTATCCGTTGAAGTTACAGACGCATCAATACTAAAGTCTTCTGCATCGGCTGGAACGCGCAAAGACAATCCATCAAGATTATCGACAGAGACTATTGCACTTCCATCCGTAATTGTAATTTCGACACCGTTTTGTGTCAGAACAGCCCCTTCAGGCAATCCACTCAAGGTCACATCGGACAGGCTTTCCGATCCATCCTGATCCACCAGTTCAGCAGATACGTCCAACGGATAGTCGTAATAAGCGACTTCCCCAGATGCATCAGCATAGGTAAATTCAAGATTATCAATTGCGAAATCGCTGTCTCCGGCTGCTGTTGATCCGTCCGCATTAATCGTCGTATCTGCTTTTACAACCAGTTTATCGAAGGTCACACCGTTGATAGACACACTGGCCGTATCATCGGCATTGTTCAAACCACGACCATCGAATGTACCACTGGCAACCAGTTCACCATTGTCATAGGCTTCCCAGATCCCCTGTTCGAAGCTTGCATTCGCCCCATTGCCGCCTTCACCGAATTGTTCAACGTTGAAGCTGACATTGTTTACATCTTCGTCAAACTCAAAGACGAGGCTCTCACTTGCACCTTCCTTGCTGTCATAACCCAGCAGGTCTTTTGGACCTGTTGTATGGGCTGCAACACCAATGCCGCCCCCATGACCATTGGTCACCTGTTCAACAGCCGCTGGGTTCCCTTCTGAATCAAAGCCCGAAATCGTCACACCTTGAACAGAACCAGAAGCCACATCATCACCGCTGACACTGCCACCGGCAACCGCACCATCATCACTGACAGCTTCCGGTGCGCCGATATTGATGGAAATCACAGGTGCATCTGCATCGGCTTCAACATCAACTGTTGCCGTTGCCGTTGTCACCCCACCCTGACCGTCAGAGACCGTATAGGTAAAGTCCTGCGTTCCGGCATAATGTTGATCCGGATTAAAGGTGACCGTGCCGTCTTCATTCAACGTCAAGGTCCCGTTATCCAACTCGACACTGCCGCCAACTTCAATGTTCTGTCCATTAATCTGGGTAATGCTCAGACTATCGCCGTCAACATCACTGTCATTGCCCAATGGGTTAAAGGTAACCGCGTTATCTTCCAACGTTTGGGCATTGTCGGCACCGGCGACCGGACCGTCATTAACGGCGCCAATATCAACTGTAACCGTTGCCGTATCGCTCATACCTTCCGGATCGCGGATGATGTAATCGAAACTGATTTCACCATTCAGATTATCGCTTGGATCAAACGTAACCGTCCCATCATTATTCAGGGTTACCTGACCGGACCCATCAGACAGCGTAATCGTTTCACCAACATTCACGTCCTGACCATCGATCTGTGTAATGCTCAGTGCATCATTATTGGCATCGCTGTCATTATCCAGCAGATCAATGACAACAGATGTATCTTCATTCGTGCTGGCCGTGTCATCACCGGCAACTGGGGCAATATTCCCATCGGTAATGTCCAGATTGACCGTGGCCGTATCTGTACCCTGTCCATCGGAAACCGTATAAGTGAAATCAGCAGGCCCTTCGTAGCCATTATCGGCAGCAAAGGTAATGGAGCCATCTTCGTTCAATGTCACCGTACCGTGATTAACATTCACGCTATCACCGGCTTCAACAGCTTGTCCGTTGATTTCAACAATATTCAGGCTTTCACTGTCACCCGCCACATCATTGGCAACCACATCCATCGTAATGCTTTGGCCTTCTGTCACGGAACCCGTGTCATCAATCGCATCCGGATCAAAACTGGAACTGACCGTCAACGATGTGCTGGCTGTTGATCCATTCGGTTCTGTCGCCGTTGCCGTCACATTGATCTGGAAGTCTGCAACATCACCTGTCACCGTCATGGTCAAATCTTCCAGACGGTTCAGATCATCTCCGCTAATCACCAACTTACCGTCAACGATTTCACCCATATTGAAGGTCGCACCTTGCGGGAAATCTTCGATCGTTACAGTCAGGCTTTCAGAAAGATCATCATCGGTAATCGCAGCCGAGATATTAACATCATATGTGGTTTCGGAATTTGACGTATCCCACTCCACATTGAACGATGCATCATCAAAGTCAAAATCATTACCGCCATACTGACTGGCTTGATCTTCCCAGTTTTGCGTTCCAATGACATCGCTATCATCAAACGAATGATCCAGATCATCCGCATTGAACTCTTCATCACTGAAATACAGGCCGCCGTTATTGTCATGCTCAAGGACGTTTCCATTTGCAACAACCTGCCAATTTCCGGCAGCGTCCTGTTGGAAAGTCACATCCATTCCATTGCTCAGGCCTGTGTTTTCGCCATCGCCATCAGACAATAGGAAGAAACCAACGCGGTCCTGATCAACCCCGTCCAGAACAAAACTATCGCCCTGACTTTGATCATGCAGGTCGGCAAAGATAATCTGCCCTGTGCTCGGTTCACCATTTTCATCCAGAATGTAATACCCATAGGTGTTATGGTATCCGGCATTCGTATCCTGGAAGGTCACCGTGACACTATCACCCGTATGACCGCTTTCAACCAATGAAACCGCAAGATCCGGCGTATCAGCAACACCATCCACGTTCAATGCGATATTGGCCTGTGCAGATCCACCGTCACCATCAGTTACGGTATAGCTCAAAGTTTCCGTCCCGCTCCAATCTTCGGTCGGGGCGAAGCTAAAGGTATTATCCGCACTATTGAATGTCAGCGTTCCGTTGCCAAGGTCCATACCTTCTGCCGGGAAGTTATCCAGACTGACTCCATTGATTTGGGCTATAGACAATCCAGTGCTATCCACATCGCTGTCATTGCCTAACAAATCAGTGGCACTAAAGGTAATGGTCGTATCCTCATCACCGCTGAAGCTATCATCAACTGCAACCGGACCATCGTTAACAGCATCAATCGTCACCGTGGCAGTTGCAGTATCCGTTCCGCCATGACCGTCAGAAATGGTGTAACTGAAATTCACCTCTCCGTTCAGGTCATCGGTTGGATCAAAGCTAACCGTCCCATCCTCATTCAAGGTCACTGTACCGGACCCGTCAGACAAGGTTATGGTTTGACCGGCTGCAATATCCTGACCGTCTACTTGTGTAATGCTCAAACTATCGCCATCAATGTCACTGTCATTATCCAACAGATCAATTGTTACAGCCTTATCTTCCTCGGTGACCGTAATATCATCAACCGCAATCGGATCATCATTCTCTGGATTAACCGTCATGGTCACGGTTGCGGTCACGGTTTCATTGTCTTCATCGCTCAGCGTATAAGTGAACGTATCGGTCCCGTTGAAATCATCATTGGGCGTGTACGTCACCGTACCGTCGGCATTGAAGGTCACTTCACCATTGGCCGGTTGCGTCACAGACGTCAGCTCGCCCCCATCCACAATCTGGTCATTGGACAGAACGTTGAACGTTTTGGAACCATCCTCACTAACAGTCGCCGCGTCATCATTGGCGGTGTTATCCACATCGGCAAAGTCAATCGTTGCCGTCTGGGTGACGTCCGCCGTGCCGTCAGACACGGTGAAGCTCAGGTCTTCAGAACCCTCTTCATCAGACACAATCGTCCAGCTGCGCTCGCCCGTCTCGTTATCCACCCCATTGTCGATAATCGTCAGGTTCGATCCACCGGACAGACCTGTCACAGACAGGCTATCCCCATCCACATCAGACGCATTCGCCAGAAGCTGGCTTTCCGTCAGCGTGTAAGACTGATATTCCGTCCCGTCCGGCAAGCTGATTGCCCCCACGACAGGCGCGTCATTTTCAGGGCTCACCGTCATGGTCACGGTTGCGGTCACGGTTTCATTGTCTTCATCGCTCAGCGTATAAGTGAACGTATCGGTCCCGTTGAAATCATCATTGGGCGTGTACGTCACCGTACCGTCGGCATTGAAGGTCACTTCACCATTGGCCGGTTGCGTCACAGACGTCAGCTCGCCCCCATCCACAATCTGGTCATTGGACAGAACGTTGAACGTTTTGGAACCATCCTCACTAACAGTCGCCGCGTCATCATTGGCCGTATTATCCACATCGGCAAAGTCAATCGTTGCCGTCTGGGTGACGTCCGCCGTGCCGTCAGACACGGTGAAGCTCAGGTCTTCAGAACCCTCTTCATCAGACACAATCGTCCAGCTGCGCTCGCCCGTCTCGTTATCCACCCCATTGTCGATAATCGTCAGGTTCGATCCACCGGACAGACCCGTCACAGACAGGCTATCCCCATCCACATCAGACGCATTCGCCAGAAGCTGGCTTTCCGTCAGCGTGTAAGACTGATATTCCGTCCCGTCCGGCAGGCTGATTGCCCCCACAACAGGCGCGTCATTTTCAGGGCTCACCGTCATGGTCACCGTCGCGGTCACGGTTTCATTGTCTTCATCGCTCAGCGTATAAGTGAACGTATCGGTCCCGTTGAAATCATCATTGGGCTCATAGGTCACTGTGCCGTCGGCATTAAACGCCACCACACCATTGGCCGGTTGCGTCACAGACGTCAGCTCGCCCCCATCCACAATCTGGTCATTGGACAGAACGTTGAACGTTTTGGAACCATCTTCCGTAACAGTCGCCGCGTCATCATTGGCCGTATTATCCACATCGGCAAAATCAATCGTTGCCGTCTGGGTGACGTCCGCCGTGCCGTCAGACACGGTGAAGCTCAGGTCTTCAGAACCCTCTTCATCAGACACAATCGTCCAGCTGCGCTCGCCCGTCTCGTTATCCACCCCATTGTCGATAATCGTCAGGTTCGATCCACCGGACAGACCCGTCACAGACAGGCTATCCCCATCCACATCAGACGCATTCGCCAGAAGCTGGCTTTCCGTCAGCGTGTAAGACTGATATTCCGTCCCGTCCGGCAGGCTGATTGCCCCCACAACAGGCGCGTCATTTTCAGGGCTCACCGTCATGGTCACCGTCGCGGTCACGGTTTCATTGTCTTCATCGGTCAGCGTATAGGTGAACGTATCGGTCCCGTTGAAATCATCATTGGGCTCATAGGTCACTGTGCCGTCGGCATTAAACGCCACCACACCATTGGCCGGTTGCGTCACAGACGTCAGCTCGCCCCCATCCACAATCTGGTCATTGGACAGAACGTTGAACGTTTTGGAACCATCTTCCGTAACAGTCGCCGCATCGTCATTGGCGGTGTTATCCACATCGGCAAAGTCAATCGTTGCCGTCTGGGTGACGTCCGCTGTGCCGTCAGACACGGTGAAGCTCAGGTCTTCAGACCCCTCTTCATCAGACACAATCGTCCAGCTGCGCTCGCCCGTCTCGCTATCCACCCCATTGTCGATAATCGTCAGGTTCGACCCACCGGACAGACCCGTCACAGACAGGCTATCCCCATCCACATCAGACGCATTCGCCAGAAGCTGGCTTTCCGTCAGCGTGTAAGACTGATATTCCGTCCCGTCCGGCAGGCTGATTGCCCCCACAACAGGCGCGTCATTCTCAGGGCTCACCGTCATGGTCACGGTTGCGGTCACGGTTTCATTGTCTTCATCGCTCAGCGTATAAGTGAACGTATCGGTGCCGTTGAAATCATCATTGGGCGTGTACGTCACTGTACCGTCGGCATTGAAGGTCACTTCACCATTGGCCGGCTGGGTCACAGACGTCAGCTCGCCGCCATCAATGATCTGATCATTGCTCAGAACGTTAAACGTTTTGGAACCATCTTCCGTAACCGTTTCTGCATCGTCCGTGGCCGTATTATCCACATCGGCAAAGTCAATCGTTGCCGTCTGGGTGACGTCCGCCGTGCCGTCAGACACGGTGAAGCTCAGGTCTTCAGAACCCTCTTCATCAGACACAATCGTCCAGCTGCGCTCGCCCGTCTCGCTATCCACCCCATTGTCGATAATCGTCAGGTTCGACCCACCGGACAGACCTGTCACAGACAGGCTATCCCCATCCACATCAGACGCATTCGCCAGAAGCTGGCTTTCCGTCAGCGTGTAAGACTGATATTCCGTCCCGTCCGGCAGGCTGATTGCCCCCACGACAGGCGCGTCATTTTCAGGGCTCACCGTCATGGTCACAGTTGCGGTCACGGTTTCATTGTCTTCATCGCTCAGCGTATAGGTGAACGTATCGGTCCCGTTGAAATCATCATTGGGCGTGTACGTCACCGTACCGTCGGCATTGAAGGTCACTTCACCATTGGCCGGCTGGGTCACAGACGTCAGCTCGCCGCCATCAATGATCTGATCATTGCTCAGAACGTTAAACGTTTTGGAACCATCTTCCGTAACCGTTTCTGCATCGTCCGTGGCCGTATTATCCACATCGGCGAAGTTGATCGCAGTTGTTTGCGTCACGTCCGCTATGCCATCAGACACCGTGAAGCTCAGGTCTTCAGAACCCTCTTCATCAGACACAATCGTCCAGCTGCGCTCGCCCGTCTCGTTATCCACCCCATTGTCGATAATCGTCAGGTTCGATCCACCGGACAGACCTGTCACAGACAGGCTATCCCCATCCACATCAGACGCATTCGCCAGAAGCTGGCTTTCCGTCAGCGTGTAAGACTGATATTCCGTCCCGTCCGGCAGGCTGATTGCCCCCACGACAGGCGCGTCATTTTCAGGGCTCACCGTCATGGTCACAGTTGCGGTCACGGTTTCATTGTCTTCATCGCTCAGCGTATAGGTGAACGTATCGGTCCCGTTGAAATCATCATTGGGCGTGTACGTCACCGTACCGTCGGCATTGAAGGTCACTTCACCATTGGCCGGCTGGGTCACAGACGTCAGCTCGCCGCCATCAATGATCTGGTCATTGGACAGAACGTTGAACGTTTTGGAACCATCTTCCGTAACCGTTTCTGCATCGTCCGTGGCCGTATTATCCACATCGGCGAAGTTGATCGCAGTTGTTTGCGTCACGTCCGCTATGCCATCAGACACCGTGAAGCTCAGGTCTTCAGAACCCTCTTCATCAGACACAATCGTCCAGCTGCGCTCGCCCGTCTCGTTATCCACCCCATTGTCGATAATCGTCAGGTTCGATCCACCGGACAGACCTGTCACAGACAGGCTATCCCCATCCACATCAGACGCATTCGCCAGAAGCTGGCTTTCCGTCAGCGTGTAAGACTGATATTCCGTCCCGTCCGGCAGGCTGATTGCCCCCACGACAGGCGCGTCATTTTCAGGGCTCACCGTCATGGTCACAGTTGCGGTCACGGTTTCATTGTCTTCATCGCTCAGCGTATAGGTGAACGTATCGGTCCCGTTGAAATCATCATTGGGCGTGTACGTCACCGTACCGTCGGCATTGAAGGTCACTTCACCATTGGCCGGTTGCGTCACAGACGTCAGCTCGCCCCCATCCACAATCTGGTCATTGGACAGAACGTTGAACGTTTTGGAACCATCTTCCGTAACCGTTTCTGCATCGTCCGTGGCCGTATTATCCACATCGGCGAAGTTGATCGCAGTTGTTTGCGTCACGTCCGCTATGCCATCAGACACCGTGAAGCTCAGGTCTTCAGAACCCTCTTCATCAGACACAATCGTCCAGCTGCGCTCGCCCGTCTCGTTATCCACCCCATTGTCGATAATCGTCAGGTTCGACCCACCGGACAGACCTGTCACAGACAGGCTATCCCCATCCACATCAGACGCATTCGCCAGAAGCTGGCTTTCCGTCAGCGTGTAAGACTGATATTCCGTCCCGTCCGGCAGGCTGATTGCCCCCACGACAGGCGCGTCATTTTCAGGGCTCACCGTCATGGTCACAGTTGCGGTCACGGTTTCATTGTCTTCATCGCTCAGCGTATAGGTGAACGTATCGGTCCCGTTGAAATCATCATTGGGCGTGTACGTCACCGTACCGTCGGCATTGAAGGTCACTTCACCATTGGCCGGCTGGGTCACAGACGTCAGCTCGCCGCCATCCACAATCTGGTCATTGGACAGAACGTTGAACGTTTTGGAACCATCTTCCGTAACCGTTTCTGCATCGTCCGTGGCCGTATTATCCACATCGGCGAAGTTGATCGCAGTTGTTTGCGTCACGTCCGCTATGCCATCAGACACCGTGAAGCTCAGGTCTTCAGAACCCTCTTCATCAGACACAATCGTCCAGCTGCGCTCGCCCGTCTCGTTATCCACCCCATTGTCGATAATCGTCAGGTTCGATCCACCGGACAGACCTGTCACAGACAGGCTATCCCCATCCACATCAGACGCATTCGCCAGAAGCTGGCTTTCCGTCAGCGTGTAAGACTGATATTCCGTCCCGTCCGGCAGGCTGATTGCCCCCACGACAGGCGCGTCATTTTCAGGGCTCACCGTCATGGTCACAGTTGCGGTCACGGTTTCATTGTCTTCATCGCTCAGCGTATAAGTGAACGTATCGGTCCCGTTGAAATCATCATTGGGCGTGTACGTCACCGTACCGTCGGCATTGAAGGTCACTTCACCATTGGCCGGCTGGGTCACAGACGTCAGCTCGCCGCCATCAATGATCTGATCATTGCTCAGAACGTTAAACGTTTTGGAACCATCTTCCGTAACCGTTTCTGCATCGTCCGTGGCCGTATTATCCACATCGGCGAAGTTGATCGCAGTTGTTTGCGTCACGTCCGCTATGCCATCAGACACCGTGAAGCTCAGGTCTTCAGAACCCTCTTCATCAGACACAATCGTCCAGCTGCGCTCGCCCGTCTCGTTATCCACCCCATTGTCGATAATCGTCAGGTTCGATCCACCGGACAGACCCGTCACAGACAGGCTATCCCCATCCACATCAGACGCATTCGCCAGAAGCTGGCTTTCCGTCAGCGTGTAAGACTGATATTCCGTCCCGTCCGGCAGGCTGATTGCCCCCACGACAGGCGCGTCATTTTCAGGGCTCACCGTCATGGTCACAGTTGCGGTCACGGTTTCATTGTCTTCATCGCTCAGCGTATAGGTGAACGTATCGGTCCCGTTGAAATCATCATTGGGCGTGTACGTCACCGTACCGTCGGCATTGAAGGTCACTTCACCATTGGCCGGCTGGGTCACAGACGTCAGCTCGCCGCCATCCACAATCTGGTCATTGGACAGAACGTTGAACGTTTTGGAACCATCTTCCGTAACCGTTTCTGCATCGTCCGTGGCCGTATTATCCACATCGGCGAAGTTGATCGCAGTTGTTTGCGTCACGTCCGCTATGCCATCAGACACCGTGAAGCTCAGGTCTTCAGAACCCTCTTCATCAGACACAATCGTCCAGCTGCGCTCGCCCGTCTCGTTATCCACCCCATTGTCGATAATCGTCAGGTTCGACCCACCGGACAGACCTGTCACAGACAGGCTATCCCCATCCACATCAGACGCATTCGCCAGAAGCTGGCTTTCCGTCAGCGTGTAAGACTGATATTCCGTCCCGTCCGGCAGGCTGATTGCCCCCACGACAGGCGCGTCATTTTCAGGGCTCACCGTCATGGTCACAGTTGCGGTCACGGTTTCATTGTCTTCATCGCTCAGCGTATAGGTGAACGTATCGGTCCCGTTGAAATCATCATTGGGCGTGTACGTCACCGTACCGTCGGCATTGAAGGTCACTTCACCATTGGCCGGCTGGGTCACAGACGTCAGCTCGCCGCCATCAATGATCTGATCATTGCTCAGAACGTTAAACGTTTTGGAACCATCTTCCGTAACCGTTTCTGCATCGTCCGTGGCCGTATTATCCACATCGGCGAAGTTGATCGCAGTTGTTTGCGTCACGTCCGCTATGCCATCAGACACCGTGAAGCTCAGGTCTTCAGACCCCTCTTCATCAGACACAATCGTCCAGCTGCGCTCGCCCGTCTCGCTATCCACCCCATTGTCGATAATCGTCAGGTTCGACCCACCGGACAGACCTGTCACAGACAGGCTATCCCCATCCACATCAGACGCATTCGCCAGAAGCTGGCTTTCCGTCAGCGTGTAAGACTGATATTCCGTCCCGTCCGGCAGGCTGATTGCCCCCACGACAGGCGCGTCATTTTCAGGGCTCACCGTCATGGTCACAGTTGCGGTCACGGTTTCATTGTCTTCATCGCTCAGCGTATAGGTGAACGTATCGGTCCCGTTGAAATCATCATTGGGCGTGTACGTCACCGTACCGTCGGCATTGAAGGTCACTTCACCATTGGCCGGCTGGGTCACAGACGTCAGCTCGCCGCCATCCACAATCTGGTCATTGGACAGAACGTTGAACGTTTTGGAACCATCTTCCGTAACCGTTTCTGCATCGTCCGTGGCCGTATTATCCACATCGGCGAAGTTGATCGCAGTTGTTTGCGTCACGTCCGCTATGCCATCAGACACCGTGAAGCTCAGGTCTTCAGAACCCTCTTCATCAGACACAATCGTCCAGCTGCGCTCGCCCGTCTCGTTATCCACCCCATTGTCGATAATCGTCAGGTTCGACCCACCGGACAGACCTGTCACAGACAGGCTATCCCCATCCACATCAGACGCATTCGCCAGAAGCTGGCTTTCCGTCAGCGTGTAAGACTGATATTCCGTCCCGTCCGGCAGGCTGATTGCCCCCACGACAGGCGCGTCATTTTCAGGGCTCACCGTCATGGTCACAGTTGCGGTCACGGTTTCATTGTCTTCATCGCTCAGCGTATAGGTGAACGTATCGGTCCCGTTGAAATCATCATTGGGCGTGTACGTCACCGTACCGTCGGCATTGAAGGTCACTTCACCATTGGCCGGCTGGGTCACAGACGTCAGCTCGCCGCCATCAATGATCTGATCATTGCTCAGAACGTTAAACGTTTTGGAACCATCTTCCGTAACCGTTTCTGCATCGTCCGTGGCCGTATTATCCACATCGGCGAAGTTGATCGCAGTTGTTTGCGTCACGTCCGCTATGCCATCAGACACCGTGAAGCTCAGGTCTTCAGACCCCTCTTCATCAGACACAATCGTCCAGCTGCGCTCGCCCGTCTCGCTATCCACCCCATTGTCGATAATCGTCAGGTTCGATCCACCGGACAGACCTGTCACAGACAGGCTATCCCCATCCACATCAGACGCATTCGCCAGAAGCTGGCTTTCCGTCAGCGTGTAAGACTGATATTCCGTCCCGTCCGGCAGGCTGATTGCCCCCACGACAGGCGCGTCATTTTCAGGGCTCACCGTCATGGTCACAGTTGCGGTCACGGTTTCATTGTCTTCATCGCTCAGCGTATAAGTGAACGTATCGGTCCCGTTGAAATCATCATTGGGCGTGTACGTCACCGTACCGTCGGCATTGAAGGTCACTTCACCATTGGCCGGTTGCGTCACAGACGTCAGCTCGCCGCCATCAATGATCTGATCATTGCTCAGAACGTTAAACGTTTTGGAACCATCTTCCGTAACCGTTTCTGCATCGTCCGTGGCCGTATTATCCACATCGGCGAAGTTGATCGCAGTTGTTTGCGTCACGTCCGCTATGCCATCAGACACCGTGAAGCTCAGGTCTTCAGAACCCTCTTCATCGGACACAATCGTCCAGCTGCGCTCGCCCGTCTCGTTATCCACCCCATTGTCGATAATCGTCAGGTTCGACCCACCGGACAGGCCCGTCACAGACAGGCTATCCCCATCCACATCAGACGCATTCGCCAGAAGCTGGCTTTCCGTCAGCGTATAAGACTGATATTCCGTCCCGTCCGGCAGGCTGATTGCCCCCACGACAGGTGCGTCATTCTCAGGGCTCACCGTCATGGTCACAGTTGCGGTCACGGTTTCATTGTCTTCATCCGTCAGCGTATAAGTGAACGTATCGGTCCCGTTGAAATCATCATTGGGCGTGTACGTCACCGTACCGTCGGCATTGAAGGTCACTTCACCATTGGCCGGTTGCGTCACAGACGTCAGCTCGCCGCCGTCAATGATCTGATCATTGGACAGAACGTTGAAGGTTTTAGAACCATCTTCCGTAACAGTCGCCGCATCGTCCGTTGCACTATTATCCACATCGGCAAAGTCAATCGTTGCCGTCTGGGTGACGTCCGCCGTGCCGTCAGAGACCGTGAAGCTCAGGTCTTCAGAACCCTCTTCATCGGACACAATCGTCCAGCTGCGCTCGCCCGTCTCGTTATCCACCCCATTGTCGATAATCGTCAGGTTCGACCCACCGGACAGGCCCGTCACAGACAGGCTATCCCCATCCACATCAGACGCATTCGCCAGAAGCTGGCTTTCCGTCAGCGTATAAGACTGATATTCCGTCCCGTCCGGCAGGCTGATTGCCCCCACGACAGGTGCGTCATTCTCAGGGCTCACCGTCATGGTCACAGTTGCGGTCACGGTTTCATTGTCTTCATCCGTCAGCGTATAAGTGAACGTATCGGTCCCGTTGAAATCATCATTGGGCGTGTACGTCACCGTACCGTCGGCATTGAAGGTCACTTCACCATTGGCCGGTTGCGTCACAGACGTCAGCTCGCCCCCATCCACAATCTGGTCATTGGACAGAACGTTGAAGGTTTTGGAACCGTCTTCCGTAACAGTCGCCGCATCGTCCGTTGCACTATTATCCACATCGGCAAAGTCAATCGTTGCCGTCTGGGTGACTTCCGCCGTGCCGTCAGAGACCGTGAAGCTCAGGTCTTCAGACCCCTCTTCATCGGACACAATCGTCCAGCTGCGCTCGCCCGTCTCGTTATCCACCCCATTGTCGATAATCGTCAGGTTCGACCCACCGGACAGACCCGTCACAGACAGGCTATCCCCATCCACATCAGACGCATTCGCCAGAAGTTGGCTTTCCGTCAGCGTGTAAGACTGATATTCCGTCCCGTCCGGCAGGCTGATTGCCCCCACGACAGGCGCGTCATTCTCAGGGCTCACCGTCATGGTCACAGTTGCGGTCACGGTTTCATTGTCTTCATCCGTCAGCGTATAAGTGAACGTATCGGTCCCGTTGAAATCATCATTGGGCGTGTACGTCACCGTACCGTCGGCATTGAAGGTCACTTCACCATTGGCCGGTTGCGTCACAGACGTCAGCTCGCCCCCATCCACAATCTGGTCATTGGACAGAACGTTGAACGTTTTGGAACCATCTTCCGTAACAGTCGCCGCATCGTCCGTTGCACTATTATCCACATCGGCAAAGTCAATCGTTGCCGTCTGGGTGACGTCCGCCGTGCCGTCAGAGACCGTGAAGCTCAGGTCTTCAGAACCCTCTTCATCAGACACAATCGTCCAGCTGCGCTCGCCCGTCTCGTTATCCACCCCATTGTCGATAATCGTCAGGTTCGATCCACCGGACAGACCCGTCACAGACAGGCTATCCCCATCCACATCAGACGCATTCGCCAGAAGCTGGCTTTCCGTCAGCGTGTAAGACTGATATTCCGTCCCGTCCGGCAGGCTGATTGCCCCCACGACAGGTGCGTCATTCTCAGGGCTCACCGTCATGGTCACAGTTGCGGTCACGGTTTCATTGTCTTCATCCGTCAGCGTATAAGTGAACGTATCGGTCCCGTTGAAATCATCATTGGGCGTGTACGTCACCGTACCGTCGGCATTGAAGGTCACTTCACCATTGGCCGGTTGCGTCACAGACGTCAGCTCGCCCCCATCCACAATCTGGTCATTGGACAGAACGTTGAAGGTTTTAGAACCATCTTCCGTAACAGTCGCCGCATCGTCATTCGCCGTATTATCCACATCGGCAAAGTCAATCGTTGCCGTCTGGGTGACTTCCGCCGTGCCGTCAGACACGGTGAAGCTCAGGTCTTCAGAACCCTCTTCATCAGACACAATCGTCCAGCTGCGCTCGCCCGTCTCGCTATCCACCCCATTGTCGATAATCGTCAGGTTCGATCCACCGGAAAGACCCGTCACAGACAGGCTATCCCCATCCACATCAGACGCATTCGCCAGAAGCTGGCTTTCCGTCAGCGTGTAAGACTGATATTCCGTCCCATCCGGCAGGCTGATTGCCCCCACGACAGGCGCGTCATTCTCAGGGCTCACCGTCATGGTCACGGTTGCAGTCACCGTCTCGCCATCTTCATCGGTCAGTGTATAGGTGAACGTATCGGTCCCGTTGAAATCATCATTGGGCTCATAGGTCACCGTGCCGTCGGCATTAAACGCCACCACACCATTGGCCGGTTGCGTCACAGACGTCAGCTCGCCGCCATCCACAATCTGGTCATTGGACAGAACGTTGAAGGTTTTAGAACCGTCTTCCGTAACAGTCGCCGCATCGTCCGTTGCACTATTATCCACATCGGCAAAGTCAATCGTTGCCGTCTGGGTGACTTCTGCCATGCCGTCAGACACGGTGAAGCTCAGGTCTTCAGAACCCTCTTCATCAGACACAATCGTCCAGCTGCGCTCGCCCGTCTCGCTATCCACCCCATTGTCGATAATCGTCAGGTTCGACCCACCGGACAGACCCGTCACAGACAGGCTATCCCCATCCACATCAGACGCATTCGCCAGAAGCTGGCTTTCCGTCAGCGTATAAGACTGATATTCCGTCCCGTCCGGCAAGCTGATTGCCCCCACGACAGGCGCGTCATTCTCAGGGCTCACCGTCATGGTCACGGTTGCAGTCACGGTTTCATTGTCTTCATCCGTCAGCGTATAAGTGAACGTATCGGTCCCGTTGAAATCATCATTGGGCGTGTACGTCACCGTACCGTCGGCATTGAAGGTCACTTCACCATTGGCCGGTTGCGTCACAGACGTCAGCTCGCCGCCGTCAATGATCTGATCATTGGACAGAACGTTGAAGGTTTTAGAACCATCTTCCGTAACAGTCGCCGCATCGTCCGTTGCACTATTATCCACATCGGCAAAGTCAATCGTTGCCGTCTGGGTGACGTCCGCCGTGCCGTCAGAGACCGTGAAGCTCAGGTCTTCAGAACCCTCTTCATCAGACACAATCGTCCAGCTGCGCTCGCCCGTCTCGTTATCCACCCCATTGTCGATAATCGTCAGGTTCGATCCACCGGACAGACCCGTCACAGACAGGCTATCCCCATCCACATCAGACGCATTCGCCAGAAGCTGGCTTTCCGTCAGCGTGTAAGACTGATATTCCGTCCCGTCCGGCAGGCTGATTGCCCCCACGACAGGTGCGTCATTCTCAGGGCTCACCGTCATGGTCACAGTTGCGGTCACGGTTTCATTGTCTTCATCCGTCAGCGTATAAGTGAACGTATCGGTCCCGTTGAAATCATCATTGGGCGTGTACGTCACCGTACCGTCGGCATTGAAGGTCACTTCACCATTGGCCGGTTGCGTCACAGACGTCAGCTCGCCCCCATCCACAATCTGGTCATTGGACAGAACGTTGAAGGTTTTAGAACCATCTTCCGTAACAGTCGCCGCATCGTCCGTTGCACTATTATCCACATCGGCAAAGTCAATCGTTGCCGTCTGGGTGACGTCCGCCGTGCCGTCAGAGACCGTGAAGCTCAGGTCTTCAGAACCCTCTTCATCGGACACAATCGTCCAGCTGCGCTCGCCCGTCTCGTTATCCACCCCATTGTCGATAATCGTCAGGTTCGACCCACCGGACAGGCCCGTCACAGACAGGCTATCCCCATCCACATCAGACGCATTCGCCAGAAGCTGGCTTTCCGTCAGCGTATAAGACTGATATTCCGTCCCGTCCGGCAGGCTGATTGCCCCCACGACAGGTGCGTCATTCTCAGGGCTCACCGTCATGGTCACAGTTGCGGTCACGGTTTCATTGTCTTCATCCGTCAGCGTATAAGTGAACGTATCGGTCCCGTTGAAATCATCATTGGGCGTGTACGTCACCGTACCGTCGGCATTGAAGGTCACTTCACCATTGGCCGGTTGCGTCACAGACGTCAGCTCGCCGCCGTCAATGATCTGATCATTGGACAGAACGTTGAAGGTTTTAGAACCATCTTCCGTAACAGTCGCCGCATCGTCCGTTGCACTATTATCCACATCGGCAAAGTCAATCGTTGCCGTCTGGGTGACTTCTGCCGTGCCGTCAGACACGGTGAAGCTCAGGTCTTCAGAACCCTCTTCATCAGACACAATCGTCCAGCTGCGCTCGCCCGTCTCGCTATCAACCCCATTGTCGATAATCGTCAGGTTCGACCCACCGGACAGACCCGTCACAGACAGGCTATCCCCATCCACATCAGACGCATTCGCCAGAAGCTGGCTTTCCGTCAGCGTGTAAGACTGATATTCCGTCCCGTCCGGCAGGCTGATTGCCCCCACGACAGGTGCGTCATTCTCAGGGCTCACCGTCATGGTCACAGTTGCGGTCACGGTTTCATTGTCTTCATCCGTCAGCGTATAAGTGAACGTATCGGTCCCGTTGAAATCATCATTGGGCGTGTACGTCACCGTACCGTCGGCATTGAAGGTCACTTCACCATTGGCCGGTTGCGTCACAGACGTCAGCTCGCCGCCGTCAATGATCTGATCATTGGACAGAACGTTGAAGGTTTTAGAACCATCTTCCGTAACAGTCGCCGCATCGTCCGTTGCACTATTATCCACATCGGCAAAGTCAATCGTTGCCGTCTGGGTGACGTCCGCCGTGCCGTCAGAGACCGTGAAGCTCAGGTCTTCAGAACCCTCTTCATCAGACACAATCGTCCAGCTGCGCTCGCCCGTCTCGTTATCCACCCCATTGTCGATAATCGTCAGGTTCGATCCACCGGACAGACCCGTCACAGACAGGCTATCCCCATCCACATCAGACGCATTCGCCAGAAGCTGGCTTTCCGTCAGCGTGTAAGACTGATATTCCGTCCCGTCCGGCAGGCTGATTGCCCCCACGACAGGTGCGTCATTCTCAGGGCTCACCGTCATGGTCACAGTTGCGGTCACGGTTTCATTGTCTTCATCCGTCAGCGTATAAGTGAACGTATCGGTCCCGTTGAAATCATCATTGGGCGTGTACGTCACCGTACCGTCGGCATTGAAGGTCACTTCACCATTGGCCGGTTGCGTCACAGACGTCAGCTCGCCCCCATCCACAATCTGGTCATTGGACAGAACGTTGAAGGTTTTGGAACCGTCTTCCGTAACAGTCGCCGCATCGTCCGTTGCACTATTATCCACATCGGCAAAGTCAATCGTTGCCGTCTGGGTGACTTCCGCCGTGCCGTCAGAGACCGTGAAGCTCAGGTCTTCAGACCCCTCTTCATCGGACACAATCGTCCAGCTGCGCTCGCCCGTCTCGTTATCCACCCCATTGTCGATAATCGTCAGGTTCGACCCACCGGACAGGCCCGTCACAGACAGGCTATCCCCATCCACATCAGACGCATTCGCCAGAAGCTGGCTTTCCGTCAGCGTATAAGACTGATATTCCGTCCCGTCCGGCAGGCTGATTGCCCCCACGACAGGTGCGTCATTCTCAGGGCTCACCGTCATGGTCACAGTTGCGGTCACGGTTTCATTGTCTTCATCCGTCAGCGTATAAGTGAACGTATCGGTCCCGTTGAAATCATCATTGGGCGTGTACGTCACCGTACCGTCGGCATTGAAGGTCACTTCACCATTGGCCGGTTGCGTCACAGACGTCAGCTCGCCGCCGTCAATGATCTGATCATTGGACAGAACGTTGAAGGTTTTAGAACCATCTTCCGTAACAGTCGCCGCATCGTCCGTTGCACTATTATCCACATCGGCAAAGTCAATCGTTGCCGTCTGGGTGACGTCCGCCGTGCCGTCAGAGACCGTGAAGCTCAGGTCTTCAGAACCCTCTTCATCGGACACAATCGTCCAGCTGCGCTCGCCCGTCTCGTTATCCACCCCATTGTCGATAATCGTCAGGTTCGACCCACCGGACAGGCCCGTCACAGACAGGCTATCCCCATCCACATCAGACGCATTCGCCAGAAGCTGGCTTTCCGTCAGCGTATAAGACTGATATTCCGTCCCGTCCGGCAGGCTGATTGCCCCCACGACAGGTGCGTCATTCTCAGGGCTCACCGTCATGGTCACAGTTGCGGTCACGGTTTCATTGTCTTCATCCGTCAGCGTATAAGTGAACGTATCGGTCCCGTTGAAATCATCATTGGGCGTGTACGTCACCGTACCGTCGGCATTGAAGGTCACTTCACCATTGGCCGGTTGCGTCACAGACGTCAGCTCGCCCCCATCCACAATCTGGTCATTGGACAGAACGTTGAAGGTTTTGGAACCGTCTTCCGTAACAGTCGCCGCATCGTCCGTTGCACTATTATCCACATCGGCAAAGTCAATCGTTGCCGTCTGGGTGACTTCCGCCGTGCCGTCAGAGACCGTGAAGCTCAGGTCTTCAGACCCCTCTTCATCGGACACAATCGTCCAGCTGCGCTCGCCCGTCTCGTTATCCACCCCATTGTCGATAATCGTCAGGTTCGACCCACCGGACAGACCCGTCACAGACAGGCTATCCCCATCCACATCAGACGCATTCGCCAGAAGTTGGCTTTCCGTCAGCGTGTAAGACTGATATTCCGTCCCGTCCGGCAGGCTGATTGCCCCCACGACAGGCGCGTCATTCTCAGGGCTCACCGTCATGGTCACAGTTGCGGTCACGGTTTCATTGTCTTCATCCGTCAGCGTATAAGTGAACGTATCGGTCCCGTTGAAATCATCATTGGGCGTGTACGTCACCGTACCGTCGGCATTGAAGGTCACTTCACCATTGGCCGGTTGCGTCACAGACGTCAGCTCGCCCCCATCCACAATCTGGTCATTGGACAGAACGTTGAACGTTTTGGAACCATCCTCACTAACAGTCGCCGCATCGTCCGTTGCACTATTATCCACATCGGCGAATTTAATCGCGGTTGTTTGTGTCACCTCCGCTGTGCCGTCAGACACTGTGAAGGTGATAGCCTCTAAACCTTCTTCATCAGAAATAATCGTCCACGTGCCGTCATGGTTATCTGTTACCACGAGGTTGGAGCTGCCAGATACACCCGTAATGCTTAATGCATCCCCATCCACATCGGAGGCCGCGGCGAGGAGTTGTTCTTCAGTAACGGTATATTCTTGATATTCCGTCCCATCCGGTAAATGGATAGCATTTAACACTGGAATGTCATTTTCCGGCGTCACCGTCATGGTCACCGTCGCGGTCACCGTCTCGCCATCCTCATCGGTCAGCGTATAAGTAAAGGTTTCCGTTCCATGGAAATCCGGGTTTGGTTTGTAAATCACCGTTCCATCAGATTCAAATGTGACTTCGCCATTTTCCGGCTGGGTCACATTGCTGAGGACACCACCATCTCTAATCTGGTCATTGGATAGAACGTTGAAGGTCTTCGTAGCGTCTTCCGCCAAGGTGGCTGCATCATCGTTGGCTGTGTTATCCACATCAGCAAAGTTGATAGTGGTTGTCTGCGTTGTTTCTTCTATGCCATCTGAAACCGTAAAGGTGATGGCTTCCAACCCTTCTTCATCCGATGTGATTGTCCAGGTGCCATCTTCGTTATCTACGATAGTGACATCATCCCGGCCTGTAACAGACGTAATACTGAGCGTATCGTCGTCCGCATCCGTTGCGTTGGCGAGAAGTTGTTCTTTGGTCAGGGTATATTCTTGATATTCTGTTCCACCGGGTAAATGCGTAGCCCGGACATCCGGTGCCGCATTGCCATCCACATCAACTGTAACACGGGCCGTTTGCGTTTCACCGTTATCATCCGTTACTTCATATTCAAACGAATAACTGGCTTCTTCGCGGATCTCGGGATCATACTTAATTGTGCCATTAGAATTCAGAGTTAAAGTCGCAACTTTGGTCCCATCAACAATCAAATCAATCGGCTTACCAACTTCGGCATCCTCACCATTAATCTTGGTAATAATACCTGCATCTGGTTTGGCACCATTGGCAAAATCGATGTTATTATCATAAAGCGTATCGTTACCTAGAACGTCGATATTAACCGTCTGATTCCAATCAAGTGCTGCATTATCATCGGCAAGCGTGTTATCCACATCCCAAGAAAAACTGTCAGACGCACTGGCCGTTTGACCATTGCGCGTAATTGTTACATTCAGGCCGATATCGCTATCTTGCTGCTCAAAGCCTGTATAAATTTTCCAAATCCGCAAGCCATTATCGTCATATTCCAGAACGATCCGACCATCGCCTTCTTCATTGCCTTCTTTGATGCCTGCAGCCAATGTCTGGGCGGCATTTTCGGTTCCGTTGGAACCATCGCCCAAATAGGAATCTGTATTTTGATAAAAAGCGTCAATATCAATATCATCGAATGGCCCGATGGCCTTGATGATATCCTCTTCTCGAATAATGATCGGTTTTTCCGGGCCTGGCTTCCCGTCAGGGTCATCAGGGTCCTGATCATAGCTAATGATACCATCGATGAAATCTTTCGGCAAAGTAAGAGGTTCTTCCTCAATAATCTCCTCTTCTTCAACCGGAGCAGATTCCTCTTCTTCGATAATTAAATCATCTTCGATGGGTGCGGCAAATACATCAAGGGTGTCAACAGAACCGTCAATGGCATCCGGGTCTGCAGGAGCTAACTCAGGTGCTTCCGCACGTTCGCGTGGTTCACGAACTTCTTCATCATCCTGAACTTCTTCACGTCGTTGTCCAAGTTCACGACGTTCACGGGGGCCATCCTCATTGTCCCCCAGATCACGCAAAGTGTCTTCATCGTCGATATAGATGCCTTCGTCACTTTTGAAGGCATCATCTTCTTCCGGGAGAATACCTTCGATGACATCCTGTTCAGTTGAAAAACCACCCTGGTGGACAGAAGCCATATAGCCCATGTCTTCCTGATAAACAGCGCCACTTTCAGCGTTTTCCTTACCCTGCATCTGGCCGCCGAGGTTTATGTCCTCAACATCCTGAAGTGAGGTCAGTTCATCAAAAACCGTCGCATCTTCTTGTGAACCGGTTGTCACGCCAGAATCATTGCCAGAACCATCTTGGTCTTCCGGTTTTTTGACATCATCGTCAGCCATCGTAAATCTCCATGTCAGTCAGCGTCATGGAGACACCCTCTCCAGGACGACATATTTGCCTGACTCTAAAATACGATAGAATGCAACCAATTATGATGAAAAAGGCATTCCCGGAAACCTCAAAGGCATTTGTTTGAGCTTAGATGACTTTATTCAAAACGATAAGCATCAACCTATAAGTTAACAACGTAGGTCGCCAATTGTCTGAGAAGGTGTAATCACTTGATTATCAATAATAATTTCAATCAAGGCCGGACCATCAAAATTTCGAGCACCTTCAAATGCAGTAGCAAAATCCTCGTTCTTTTCCACCCGAACCCCGAATCCGCCAAAGGCCGTTGCCATTGCAGCAAAATCGGGATTTTGCAGAGTCGTTCCCGACACTCTGGTTGGAAAACGTTTTTCCTGGTGCATACGGATTGTGCCATATTTGCCATTATTGACCACAATAACAATCAGCTTCAATCCATATTGAACAGCGGTGGCAAATTCCTGACACGTCATCATAAAACAACCATCCCCCGCCATACAGACAACCGGTTTTTCTGGATCAAGGGTTGCTGCTGCAATCGCCGCTGGTAAACCGTACCCCATAGAGCCACAAGTCGGCGCAAGCTGATTGCCATATTGACGATAAGCAAAAAAGCGATGCGTCCAGATGGCATAATTCCCTGCCCCATTTGTTATGGTGGTGTTATCAGGTAACTGCTGACGCATATGAGCAACAACATCACACATTTGAACATCACCGCGATGAGCAAGCGGGGAACTAAACTTTTCGTAATTCACACGCAATTCAGATTGCCAAGGCGACCATATGGATTGCTTATCAAACGTGCAATCCGACAAGGCTTCCACAAAAGAAGACATGGTTGCGACAATCGCCAAATCAGGTTGGTAGACACGCCCCAATTCTTCCGCCTGCGGATAGATATGGATTAATTTTTGCTTGGTTTTAGGTGGCTGGATAACTTCATAACCGTTGGTCGTCATTTCCCCCAAACGCGCCCCCAGCACGATCAGCAAATCACTGTTATCAATGGCTTTTGCCAAATTTGGATCAATCCCGATTCCGACATGACCTGCATAACAGGCCAGATCATTATTGATATAATCCTGACAGCGAAAAGAAGCTGCAACAGGTAATTTTTCCCGCTGACAAAAAGTCTCAAGGCCAGCCTGAACCGATCGGGACCATCCCCCACCACCAACAATCAGAATCGGCTTTTGTGCAGTCGCCAACATATTTTTTACACCATCCATATCCTGCGGCGCAGGGTAGGATTGCGGCACACAATAGGGCGCAAGATCACGACCACGTTTTGCCGGACCACTCAGCATATCTTCCGGTAACGCTAGCACCACGGGACCGGGGCGGCCCGACACCGCTGTTTGATAGGCACGTGCGATATATTCGGGGATGCGCTCCGCATCATCAATTTGGGCCACCCATTTCGCCATTTGACCAAACATGCGACGATAATCAATTTCCTGAAAAGCCTCCCGGTCCATCATGTCACGTGCAACTTGTCCAATAAACAGGATCATCGGCGTAGAATCTTGAAACGCCACATGCACACCAGCCGATGCATTCGTTGCACCGGGACCGCGCGTCACCATGCAAATACCGGGTTTTCCGGTTTGTTTGCCATAAGCTTCTGCCATCATGGCTGCTCCGCCTTCCTGACGGCACGTGATAAATTCCAGACCGTCGGCATCGTAAAGAGCATCTAACACCGCGAGATAACTTTCACCGGGGACGCCAAAGATTTTATCGGACCCATGCAAAGAGAGCTGTTCGACCAACAGCTGTGCGCCAGTAAGAGTGGACATTTTTATTCCCTAACCTGATTTGATTATTTGTATTTTTGAAGTTCGTTCATTTGTTCTTGTTTGAAACCCAGCAGAATTTCATTTTCGCAAATGAAAACCGGGCGTTTCATCAATGCCGGATTTTCAAGGATCAAGGCAATGGCTTTGGACTCACCCACATCATTTTTTTGATCTTCCGGCAGATTACGCCACGTTGTACCACGTTTGTTCAACAACACTTCCCATCCCAATTGCGAAGCCCATGCGGCAACATCATTTTGATCAAGGCCATCCTGTCGCACATCGTGAAACTGAAAAGAAATTCCTTCATTTTCCAGCCATTTCTTTGCCTTACGGCATGTATCACAATTTTTAAGACCAACGAGTTTAATCATTTTCTTTCCATTTTCTTGAAACGAATGCTTCAACACTTATGCCAAATCATGTTTAAATCAAGGCAGTTTTTTGAACCGTCCAACAAAGAGAGAATTTTTATGAAAGCGTGGCAAATCGAGAAGACATTCGGTCTTGAGAATTTAAATCTTGTCGATATTCCCGCACCAAAGTTAAATCCCGGACAAGTTCTTGTAAAAATGACCGCTGCCTCTTTGAATTATCGTGACCTTGTGACGGTAGCGGGCGCATATGGCAAGACGGTAAAAACACCTTTGATCCCCTGCTCCGACGGGGCTGGATATGTTGTTGAATGCGGGCCAAACGCCAGCAGATTCGAGATTGGCGCCCGTGTCTGCCCAATCTTTTTTCCTGATTGGTCAGATGGTCCGGCGCGCCCCTCGGTAATCCCACAAGCCCTAGGTGGCGCTTATGATGGGACACTTAGTGAATATATGGTTGTTAATGAAAACGCCTGTGTGCCCATCCCGGATTACCTCAGTGACCTTGAAGCCGCCAGCCTGCCATGTGCAGCTGTTACGGCATGGAGTGCCCTGTTTGAACAATCTGCGCTGTCATCCAGCGATTGTGTTGTTATTCAGGGGACAGGTGGTGTGGCCCTGTTTGCCCTGCTATTTGCCAAGGCAGCTGGCGCACAAGTTCTGATCACATCATCCAGTGATAAAAAACTGGGACGCGCCAAAGAACTGGGCGCTGATTACACGGTCAATTATTACGACCATCCTGTTTGGCGTCAGGAAGTTAAGAAAGTCTGGTCGGAAGGCGCAGATCACATTATCGAACTGGGTGGGGCACAAACACTGGAACAATCCATTCGCGCCACACGGATCGGCGGGCATATCAGCCTGATCGGAGTCTTAACAGGGGCCAATACATCCAGTATCCCCTTGCCGATGATCTTGATGCGCAATATCCGAATTCAAGGAGTTACCGTTGGGTCAAAAACCGCCTTTGAACGCATGATGGCTTTTATGGAAAAGCACAATATCAAGCCGATCATTGATCAAACCTTCAAATTCAAAGAAGTGCCGAGCGCGTTTAAATATCTGGAAAGCGGTCAGCACTTCGGTAAGGTTTGTGTCGAATTTTAACAACGAAACAGCGGTTGACAGCCTTCAACGTCATAAGTTTGCTGGACAAAATGATCATCCTCCAAAACGCAAAGCAACGCATAAAGATGGGCCATAGATTTCAGTTGTTCTTCCTGCCCCATCTGCACATACCAGCGACCCAGCATCAGAAGATAATCTTCCACGATGGTTTTCTGCCCACCGCATAAAAACGGGCGCCCATCCGACAAGGCATCATCAAGGCGGCTCATAAATGTACTGACACGTTCAATGGCAACATCGCGGACTTCTTCTGCCCCTTGCGCGGTCTTGGAAAAACGCTCTTTATAAAAATAGAGCATCATATCGGCCTGAATGGAATTGGTCATAAAGACCAACCATTTATAAGCTGTTGCCCGTTTCGCACTGCCCAAGGGCGGCATCAGACCGCTATCAGGGTCACTATCGGCCAAATGCAGGCAAATTGCGGCTGATTCAAACAACACTAGATCCCCATCAATCAATGTCGGCACACGGCGATTGGGATTGATCTTGAGGTATTCTTCAGCGGAAAGGCTACCATCATCCTTGCCCATCTGGATCAATTCATGGGCAACGCCTAAGCGATTCAGGATAATATGCGGGGCAAGCGAGGCTGTATCCGGCAGATAAAAAAGTTTTAACATAAAATCTATTTCCTGTTATCCACGCCCACGATAACCGGGCACATCTTGATCCGGGATCCAGACCCCTTTGGGGGCTTCGCCTGTCTGCCAGAACACATCAATCGGAATACCGCCGCGCGGGTACCAATAACCACCGATGCGCAACCATTTCGGCTTCAACAGATCGATCAGACGTTTGGCAATCCCGACCGTACAGGCTTCGTGAAAATCACCGTGATTTCTGAACGATGTCAAAAAGACTTTCAGGGACTTGCTTTCCACCAGTAAATCTTCGGGGATATAGTCAATGACAATATGGGCAAAATCCGGTTGGCCCGTCACGGGGCAAAGTGATGTAAATTCAGGGCAAGTAAAACGCACCAGATAATCTGTACCTGGATGCGGATTTTTCACTGCTTCCAGCTTGGCTTCATCCGGGTTGGTTGGGGTTTCGGTCGAAGAACCAAGTTGCTCAAGGTTTGCGTAGATGGTTTGATCACTCATGTTAGGGCCTCAATATCGCCTTGTTCACGCAACACGTGGAAATCGACGACAAATTTATCAAATGTTTCTTCTTCAATGGCTTTGCGCATGCCCGCCATTAATTCTTGATAGTAATGCAAATTGTGCCATGTCAGCAGCATCAAGCCCAAAATTTCTTTGGTTTTGGTCAGGTGGTACAGATAGGCACGCGAATAATTTTTACAACACGGACAAGTGCAGTGTTCATCCAAGGGACGCGGATCATCTTTATGGCGTGCATTGCGCAGATTGACAGAACCGCGCCGCGTCCACGCTTCTGCTGTGCGCCCGGATCGGCTTGGTAACACACAGTCAAACATATCAACACCGCGTGCAACCGCCCCGACCAAATCATCCGGCTTGCCTACGCCCATCAGGTAACGTGGCTTATCCGTCGGCATCACAGGTGTGGTGAAATCAAGGGTGGAAAACATCAATTCCTGCCCTTCCCCTACAGCCAAACCACCAATGGCGTAGCCTTCAAAACCGATCTCGGTCAGTTTTTCAACGGACTCTTCACGTAAATCTTTTTCCGTACCGCCCTGTACAATCCCAAATTGACCATAGCCGGGACGAGGGGTAAAGGCCTCACGCGAGCGTCGCGCCCAGCGCATAGACAACTGCATGGCTTCGTTCACCCGTTCTTTCGGGGCGGGTAAAGCCGGACATTCATCAAAACACATGGTGATATCGGCATCAAGCTGACGCTGAATTTCCGTTGAACTTTCCGGTGTCAGATCGTAATAGGCCCCATCGATATGGGAACGAAAACGAACACCTTCTTCGGTGATTTTACGAAGTTGCGCCAAGCTCATCACCTGAAAACCGCCGCTGTCCGTCAAAATCGGTTTATCCCAATTCATAAACTTATGCAGGCCACCCAGTTTTTCAATGCGCTCAGCACCCGGGCGTAACATCAAATGATAGGTATTGCCCAACAGGATTTCCGCCCCTGTTTCAGCCACCGATTCCGGCATCATCGCCTTTACGGTTGCAGCCGTACCCACGGGCATAAAGGCAGGTGTGTTAATTGCTCCATGTGCGGTATGAACACGCCCGCGACGGGCTTTGCCATCAGTGCCCAGCAATTCAAACTTAAATGTATCCGTCATCTATCAATCACCAATCTGGTCATGGCGGCTCAACAACGAGCCATCGCCATAAGAATAAAAACGATAGCCTTTTTCAATTGCATAAGAATAGGCTTTTTTCATCCGCTCAAACCCGGCAAAGGCACTGACCAGCATAAAAAGGGTCGAGCGCGGTAAATGGAAATTCGTCGTCAGCATATCAACGATCTTAAATTCATATCCCGGTGTAATGAAAATATCGGTATCCCCTTCGAACGCAGCCAGCTCACCAACTTTAGGGGCCGCACTTTCCAACAGGCGCAAAGATGTTGTCCCGACCGCAATCACCCGCCCGCCTTTGGCGCGTGTCTGATTGACCAAATCGACCGTTTCCTGCGGCACAACACCAAATTCGGCATGCATTTTGTGATCTTTCACATCATCCACTTTAACCGGTAAAAACGTCCCGGCACCGACATGCAAAGTCACGTATGCTTTTTGTACACCTTTAGCATCCAGTTTTTCAAACAATTCCGGGGTGAAATGCAACCCGGCGGTTGGCGCCGCAACCGCACCTTCTTCCTTGGCAAAAATGGTCTGGTAATCGGATTTATCACGTTCATCCGCCAAGCCTTCGCGCTTGATATAAGGGGGCAGCGGCATGCCGCCGTGGGCTTCTAAGGCTTCCATCAAGGCCGCACCGGCGCAGTTGAATTTCAAAGTCACTTCGCCGCCGTCTTTATCCACCACATCTGCGCTAAAATCGTCATCAAACGTAATCACCTGACCCGGTTTCAGTTTCTTCGCGCCCTTGGCAAACGCAATCCATGTACCATCACCTTCATGCTTATGCAGGGTAACTTCCACGTTTGCCTCACCACGCTTGCCTTTGAGGCGCGCCGGAATAACACGGGTATTATTGATCACCAAAAGATCGCCTTCGCGCAATAAATCGGGAAGGTCTTTAAAGATATGGTCGCTTAAACCCGCATCGATGCGCAAAAGTTTTGACGCGTCGCGCGGGCTGACTGGACGCTGCGCAATTGAGTCGCGCGGCAGGTCAAAGTCGAAATCATCGACTTTCATACGGTTCCCCTTTGGTGTGAATAGTGCTATCAAGGCGGCGCACACTAACCGAAAACGATTTAAAAGACAATGGACCTGCTGCTTGTAATTTCAAGTGCCGATGCCGGCACAATCGCCGCCCCATTGGGCGAGGCCTGCGTGCGTGCCGACCTCGATTGGGGATGCTTTTTCACCGGGCAAGGCGTCAAGACATTAAAAGACGATGCTTTTGGCGATCTCGTGGCCTCAAACTGTATTGAGGCCGTTGTCTGCGCAGAAGCCTGGAAAGATCATATGGACGGCCTTGATTGCCCCGTCGATCTTGGCAGTCAGTTCCATCACAGCGGGCTGGTCGCCAAAGCTGACAAGGTGATCAGCTTATGAGCAAACATATCCTTGTACTGGCGCGCCGCGATGTGCGCGAAGCCATTCGGGTTGCCGCCGGTTTAACCATCCGTAACAACACCGTGGACTTTGTTTTTATGAAAGAAGCCCCCCTGGCCATAAATGGTAAAGTGGAAAACCATGAAATGTTTGAATTGGCCGAAATTACCCCCCAAAGCCTGATCCCCGGTATACCCGACACAACACCGTGTCAGAACCTCGGGGCCTTAATTGCCAAAGCCGACAGAGTGGTGAGTTTCTAAAATGAAGATCTTGACCTTAAACACTGGCCTGTTTGAAGACGCTGACATCGTCATTGAAGCCGCAAACGCCCCCGTAATTGATTTGAGCAAACCGCTCAGTACCGAAGAATGGGATAAGGTTATTGATGAAATATTGAACGCCGATTTGATCGTCACTGCTTAAGAAAACAAAATAATGTATGCACAAACGGACACCACGGGGTCCCCGTTTTCACAGGGATAACGGAAGGTTTGTCATTCCCGCGAAAGCGGGAACCCAGTGCTAAGATTAAGCGACTTAATCCCTGATCACCAAACGTTCGACGACTTGGCCTTTTTCCAGATGGCTATCCAGAATTTCCATTGCGTCTTCAAGGGTCGGGACGCTGTACCAAACACCTTCCGGATAAACGATCATAGCCGGACCGACACTGCATTGACCAAGGCAACCGGACTTGGTCACGGCGACTTCTTCACGCAATCCCCGATCACGCATAGCCTGTTTCAGCTTCATCCCGATATCCATTGAACCGCGTTTTGCACAGGACGGCTTTGTCGGGTCGTCGCGTTCGTGTCCACACCAGAACAGGTGACAGCGAAATTGCTTGGGCATCAGTTTTTCCTTCGCATTAAAACAGGTCGGCTCCTTTCATAACCGACTCTTCTCGACAAGCCAAGTCGCTTTCGTGTAAGAAGCGATTTATGAAACGGCCCTTTTATATAGAAATCCCCTATGGCGATCCCGCAATCCTGTTTGCCCCGCACGCAAATAAGCCTTTTGCGCAATTACTGGATTCTGCCATGTTCGATTTTGAACAGGGGCGTTACAGTTTTATCGCTATCGATCCGTTTGAAATCTTTACGCACGATGAAAACAGTTTTGAAAAACTACGAGAAAAACTCGCCTCTTATTCCTTTGAAAGACATCCTAACCTGCCCCCGTTTCAGGGGGGGGCTGTCGGCTATTTCGGCTATGAACTTCTGCATCAAATTGAAAGAATTCCGTCTCAAACCGCAGACGATTTAAGTATTCCCGATATTTGCCTTGGTTTTTACGATGTGATTGCTGCCTTTGATCATCATTTAAAACAGGCGTGGATATTCTCTCTCTTCAATAAAGATCGTGCTTATTGGCTCAAATCTGAATTGTTTGAGAATTGCACCCCTCTTCCAATTTTTAATCCTTGTTCCTTAGACTGGAAATCCGATTTTCAAAAAGACGAATATATTGTGGCTGTCCAATCTGTCATTGATTACATCCATGCCGGTGACATTTTTCAGGCCAATCTGACACAGCGTTTCAAAGGGGAACGACCTGATGATATCAACCCATTTTCATTTTATCTGAATTTACGCAAAATCAACCCGGCCCTGTTTTCTGCCTATCTCAATTTCGACGGTTTCTGCATTGCATCCTCATCACCGGAACGTTTCTTAAAACTTGATGGCAAACAGGTCGAAACGCGCCCGATTAAAGGAACACGGGCACGCCACCCCGATACGGCACAGGATCAAGCCCACGCAACAGAGCTGGCAAACAGCGAAAAAGACCGCGCAGAAAACACCATGATTGTCGATTTGTTGCGCAATGACCTGTCACGCGTTTGCAAACCACATAGCGTACAGGTCCCCGAATTGTGCACCGTTCATTCCTTTGCCAGCGTACATCACCTTGTTTCCACCATCACCGGGGAACTGGAAGACACCTCTGATGGGGTTGATCTGTTATGTGCCACTTTTCCTGGCGGATCCATTACCGGTGCTCCAAAAGTGCGTGCAATGGAAATTATTTCCGAACTGGAACGCTGTCAACGCGGGGTCTACTGCGGGGCAATCGGCTATATCGGATTTGACGGCAGTATGGATACCAATATCGTCATTCGCACCGTTTTATTTAAAGACAAAACCGTCTGTATTCAGGTGGGTGGCGGCATTGTTGCGGATTCTTTACCCCATGACGAATATGAAGAAACCCTGACCAAAGCCAAAGCCCTGTTCGACGCCTTCGCCCAACAGGGCTAGGACATTGCGATATGGCGGCGACGTTCAAAACTTTCGATCAATTTCCATTGCACAATCGGGATATCCTGTAAAGTGGCCGCCGGGATCGTACAGAATTCAAAACTGCCGTCTATTTCGATATGATGCTTGCTGCGGCGATTACCGACAACACTGTCTTCTGCAAAAATATCGCCCCGACCAATTTCTTCAATAAAACGCTTCCCGCAATAAAGACGTGCCGTGCCTTCTTTGACAATCGCAAGTCCTTCTTTTTTAAGCGGCGCATATTCATCACCGGCAAAAAGGTGATGAGCCGTCATCTCATCCGCAATCCGGTTTTGTGTCCCGTAAGACAAGGCCTCTCCAAAAATACGGGTGTTTTGCAAGAATTCACGGCCTTCCATCAGGCGCAGAATATCTTCAAAAAGCTGATATTTTTCAACAATGTTAAGATAAAGTGTCGCCGGAATTTTCATGGCACGCACAAAAGTTGTCGCACGATATGTTTCCATCAAGGGTAATTGGTGAATGGCTGCGATTTCCCCAACCAGCGACCCTGCTGATGCCAGCGCATGCAAATTGCTGGACGTTTTAATCATCTCTACCGCGCCGGTCAGCAATAAATAAATATTATCGACCTTTTCCCCTTCTTTAAACAGGATAGTTTCCGGATTGAATGTCACCAAGGTCGAATTCATTAATGTACGCAGGGCATGGGTCGGCACAGTGGGAAAATAATTACGCAAATAGGCATAGGCATAGCGCCGGGTGTTATCCTGAAAGGACGGGATCAACACATCACTTGTTCCAAATGGCGCACCGGAACCGATCTCGCGTTGATCAACCGTTAAAGGATGCGCCGTATGGGACAGAATAATTTTACAGGAAGGGTCTTCCTTAAAATCGGATGATTCTCCGTGGATCAATCCTCCACCGATGTCAATTTTCTTAACATCCATTTCTTCCAGATAATGACCTTTAACCCGATCAAAAAAGGCTTGGGACACACCCGGGGCTTTTTCGTCTTCGTTGATCATATCCTTCAGAACCTGCAACGAAACAATATCGGCATAATGGCCGTAAGTTTTATAGCCTTCTGGTCCCAGGGCGCGGAATTGAAGAATAGCGGTTTCAACCGGATGAGGTGACATGCGCGGGCGCACTTCCAATCCTTCGATGTCATTCCATTCATCCACTTTTAGATCGTGAATATTGAAAAAATCTTCAAACCTGCTTTCATCAATCGACAGCAGGGCAGATAATTTTTTCGCCACAGAAGCGCGTACATAAGGTGCCGCATAATAATTAATTTTACGATCAGAGCGGATAAAAGCGGGCAATCCGGCAAAATGGTCATCATGGGAATGGGTATGAAAAATCCCGTCCACTTCACTAATTCCGATCCCGAGGGCCTGCAACGTCACCCGCACATTGGGGCCGGCATCCACCAGATAGATTTTTCCCTGATACATAATGACACTGGACATGGTCGGACGATTGACATCCCAGCCATCCCCGTCCCCGGAATGAATGACAGAAAAGCTATCGCGGGCAATCTCGTGATAATTCAGCGGATAGGACGGTACATAATGGGCATCGGCATCCAGATTAAGGTCAACCTGAACGCTTTCGTCTTCATAGCTGACTTCGAATTTGTTTAAAGACAGGCGTTTTACAAAAACACCGTTTTTAATTTCAACAGCGTCTTCTTTAATCACCCGATGATCAAGCAATGCACTGGGATGATGAATAGCCCCAAAAGCAAAGCGCAATTTCATGCGCATCATGTCTTTTGCTTCCTCAGGGGTGGCTCCACCTTTGATCAATTCTTCTTCATTCACCAGACCGTAGTTTCCGCGATAGATATATTCCATCTGCGCATCAATTTGATCCTGTGCCCCGACCAACATCGGTTTTGTGCCCGTATTGTTCGGATGGTTCGGAATCAAGGTCCCTTGGCGATACAACATCTGCAAAACTGGAAATTCCGCCATGTTGGTAAAACTACCGTTTTGCAAAATCACATCGGATAGCATAATCACATTGGGGCCGGTTTCAAACGACCAGCCGTCCCGTTCTGTCGGGACAATCAATCCGCATTTCATCAAATGTTTTACGCTGTCGGGCGGACAGCCACATAGCATGAACACACCGGCCTCGGGTACTTCTACCCATTCAATCCCGGTGGATACTTTAACTTTTCTTATCTGCCCCATAGGTACGTTGAACCTACCAATTATTTAGTTATGTAAAACGGTTTTACATACCCTAACGTGCTTTTATGAGCGCGTCTATCTTTGTCAGATAACAAAAACCGCAATTATTTCAAAATTGCTTCTTTTTTAAGCAATCCCCGTATATGAATTGATGCAACATTTTCTCTTCATGGCTGGCAGGGACAAGAATCAACACTTGTTATCCCAACCATTTAAAACAGAAGATGAAAAACATCTTGCACTAATAGCCGCCATGAAAGTTTAATACTCTTTCAAATTTCAGGGCACATGCGAGTTTATCTTTGATCCAGACGCAACATACCATCGCTTATCGAATGGCCAGAACTATTGTTCTATTGACTTTATGCCTTGGGCTTATCATCGGCAGCCTACTTGTTGTCTGGGATTATCAACAGCGTTTGGACAATTTCAACAACCAAATCGCAAGCTTATTGGGATCAGTTGAAAAAGCCGCTGTTCGGGCCGTCTATACCTTTGACGCCGGGCTCGCCGTCGAGGTTGCAAATGGTTTATTCGCCTTTCCTCCTATTTCCAGCGTGACCATTCGCGATGAAAACAACACCATTATGTCCACACTGGAACGTTACCGGGGTGCCCTGCCCTTTGCCGCCATTTCCGAGCATCTTTTCAAACCAAAATACGCTTATACAATCGATTTACACCTACAACGCGAACCCGAAAGAAGTATCGGTAGTTTATATATTGAGGTCGTCCCCCATCAAACGGCGGAGGCCTTTTTCAAACGCGCCTTGATTATTTTAGGTCTGGCACTGGTTCAAAGCTTCCTGATTGCCATTTTCTTGTTTTATGTTTTTCACAACCGCGTCACCCGTCCTTTGCAACGTCTCGCCGATGATTTCACCCGCATTGATCCACAAGCGCCCAGCCAGAGCCAGCTCACCCTTTCCCCGGCGTTAAAAGGAACAGAATTTGAAGGCGTAACCCTGAGCGGTACAAATATGTTGAACGTTATCGGTTCACACCTGAAGGAAAAAGAAAAAGCCGAAAGTGAGCTCAAACGTCAAAAAGAAGAGAATGAACGTTTTCTCCAAATTGCCGAAGCCATCATTTTGCGCCTTGATATAAATGGCTGTGTCATCAAGATCAATCAACGCGGCCTTGATGTCATGGGGTGTACAGCCGATGACATTATAGGCAAGAACTGGTTCGAAACCGCAATCCCGCGTGAAAACCGGGCCAATACCTTGCGCATCTTTAACAATCTTTTCTTTACGCAAAAGGGACAGCTTAAAAATCTGACACCTTCCAGCTATCTGGAAAATGACATCATCACCAAACGGGGGGAGCGTCGACGTATTTTTTGGCACAATGCCCGCGAAGTGAACCGCAACGGTGAAACAATCGGTGTCTTAAGTTCCGGGCAGGATATTACAGCCCGCAAAAAAGCCGAGGATGCCTTGAAAGCCACCGAAGGGAGTTTGCGCGCAATTATCGAAGCCACATCGGAAGGCTTCGCCATTATAGAAATTGATAAAATGGAACTGGTAGATATCAATTCCTCCCTTTGCCAGTTGTTGGGGTACAGTCGCGAGGAAATGCTCTTTTCTCCCTTATCAAAATTTATTTATCCCGATGATATGGATATTTTGTCCGATTATTTCCGACACGATAATAATCGCCCGCACCGGACATATGAATTACGACTGAGGCGTTGCGACGCAAAACGTGTTCCGGTCGAAATCAATCTGTCCAAACTTCCATATGAAAAAAGTGCCAAAGCACGCACAGTTGCCTTCATCACCGATATTACCAAACGTCGCGAGCAGGAACACAGACAAAAGAAACTGGAACAGCAGCTCCGCCAAGCTCAGAAAATGGAAACAATTGGCACACTGGCTGGCGGAATTGCCCATGATTTTAATAATATTCTCACACCTATTTTAGGGTATGCCTCGTTATTGTCTGCACGGATTGACAAAGACAGTCCAAATCACGAACGGATCACTCAAATTGCAAAATCGGCCAAACGCGGGGCCGATATGATTAAACAAATCCTCAGCTTTTCCCGGCGCAGTGAAAGCGAGATGGAAAGCCGCTTCCTTGCCCCCATATTGGAAGATACCCTGCAACTGATCAAAGCCACACAGCCATCAAACATCGACATTGAACTCAGCATCCCCAAAGATTGCCCGCCAGTTATTGTCGATCACACACAAATTCAACAGATGATCCTAAACCTTTGTACAAATGCCAATCAGGCAATGGAAAAAGACGGCGGCACCCTTCGCGTGAGTATGGAACATTGCATGTTGCAAGCTGAAATCGCGGATACATCACCCATATTGGACGTCGGACCGCATGTCAAAATATCAATCAGTGATACCGGACATGGTATGGACGAACAGACCCTTACCCGCATATTTGACCCCTTCTACACGACGAAAGAAAGCGGGAAAGGGACCGGTCTCGGTCTCGCAATGGTGCATGCCATCGTTCAGGATCATAAAGGTGATATTTTTGTTAAAAGCATTCTTGGCAAAGGAAGTACCTTCACTATATACCTCCCCGTCAGCGACCAACCCGTTGCCCATATGCCGATGGCAGAAGAAATTTATGAAGGCAATATGGAATGTGCCCTGATTGTTGACGATGAACTTCTCAATACCAATTTTCTGGAAGAACTACTTGAAGATGTCGGCTACAGCTTCGACAGTTTCAACAGCGCATTGGAAGCGTTGGAAGCCTTTAAGGCCAACCCGGATAAATACCAGATCATTCTGACCGACCAGACAATGCCAAAAATGAATGGGGCCCAGCTCATTAAAGCCATCCATGAAATCAGACCGGAAATCCCCGTTATCATGATGTCTGGTTACGACCAAACCGTCACAATGGAAAACGCAGAAAATTTTGGGATTGATCTTTTTATCACTAAACCTGTGTCAATCGATCGACTGACCAAAGCCATGCACGATCTGCTCCATAAAACAGCCTAACCCTGATTTTTCCTGCATAATACACGATTCGATCCAAATATTTTCCCTTTCCCCCGAAATGAGGTCACAGAACAGAGAAAATCAACAATCAATTTTTAATCACCAAATAATATCATTAAGTAACCATTAATTGTTTTTCGCCTCATATTTCACCTATTATTTCTAGAATAATTCTATTTTCGAAGGTGGAAAAATTCATTAACACTCTAAAATATATAATTTCTGGGCGCTTTATGGGACTTAGTACGAAATTCAAGTTGTAGTTTTACACAAAGCTTTTAAACTTGACCGTAGGAGTATCCGTAAAAAAAAGCGGGGTAGGAGTGGATGCCTGAAACAAAACGAACCTGGAGCTTAAGAACCAAACTGCTGGCCACCTATTTATTAATCGTAGGTGTAAGTATGGTCGTCCTGTTTACAGCATTCGAATATCGCAATTACCACAACGCCAATAAACGCCTCCACGAACAAATCAAACAAATCGCAGACTTCCAAAGCTCTACTCTCTCCGTTCCTGTCTGGAATTTCGACGAGCAATCCATTCGACTGGCAATGAGCACGTTAGCCAACAATCCGCATTTTATCAGCGGCACCTTGTTGGATGATTACGGTCATGTTCTGGAACATGTCGGTGAAGAAGGGGCGGAACCTAATGTACCAGAACTGAAAGTTACCCGGGACATTATCTTTTCGGGTTCTGAACGTGATGAAGTTGTCGGCAAACTCGTGCTGATTTTTGGCGATGACCAGGTCCAAAGTCAGGCGTTGGAACGTCTCATTTTTGACAGTTTCATTCTTATTCTATTGGCTGCCTCGCTTGTCGGCGGAACGTTCATTGCCTCGCAGCGCCTCATCGGCAAACCCCTTGATTTACTGCTCAAAGGGATCCGTCGCGCCAAGGTAACGGATGATTACGAACCTGTAAAATGGCAATCTTCTGATGAAGTCGGACAAGTCATCAACGCCTTTAACGATATGATGAGCCATCAAATCGAAACAGATGCTGCCCTGCGTGCTGCCCGTAATGCTGCCGTCGAAGCCGAAGCCCGCCTGAAAGACGCCATCGAAAATATCTCAGAAGCCTTTATTTTGTTCGACAAGCAACAAAACCTCGTCTTGTGCAATACGCGTTTTAAAGATTTCTACGAATATAGCGACGAAGATATTCGTGCCGGTATCAGCTACAATCGTCTTATTGAACTGGATATCGAACGCGGCGTTGTGCCGGCTGTTGATCATTTTGGGCGCTCCTACCACGATCTGCGTAGTGCTTATAACTGGGATACAAGCGGTTCAATCGAAGTCGCCCTGACAGATGGTCGCCACCTGCTTATTCGTGAACGTCCCACACATGCGGGCGGCCGCGTTGGGATTCAGACCGACATTACGGAAATCAAACGCGCCGAACGTGAATTGCGTCGGGCACGCGACGAACTGGAACATCGCGTTGAAGAACGCACACATGAATTGCAGGCGGCAACGACAGAAGCAAAAAAAGCCAACCGCGCCAAATCCGAATTCCTGTCGCGTATGAGCCATGAATTACGTACACCGCTGAACGGTATCCTCGGATTTGCACAATTGCTGTTGATGGATCAACGCCATCCGCTTTCGGACAAACAGTCTGAATATATCGAACACGTCCTCAAGGCCGGTAATTTGCTTCTGGAACTCATTAACGAAGTTCTCGACCTTGCCAAGATCGAGTCTGGTCGCATCAGCCTGTCCATTGAAAATATCGATCCAAACAATGTCGTCAGTGAATGCGTCGATATGATTGATGCCTATGCAAGCGAGCAAAATATTTCTATTCAACGCACAGGTAACGACAACCCCGAAAAATATGTTATCGGTGACTTTACCCGTCTCAAACAGGTACTTTCCAACCTGTTGTCCAATGCCATCAAATACAACGTTGCAAACGGCAAAGTCGTTCTTGACAGTTCAGAGGGACCGCAAGGTTTCTGGCGTTATACCGTTACAGATACCGGGTATGGCATTGAAGAGGGCAATCAGGACCAACTCTTCCAGCCCTTTAATCGATTAAATGCGGAAAATACCGACATTGAAGGCACAGGGATCGGTTTGACAATCACCAAACACCTGATTGAAATTATGGGCGGTGAAATCGGCGTTGACAGCAAACTGGGGGAAGGCTCAACTTTCTGGGTTGATATTCCGTTATCCGATGAAACGATCGTGCGCGATGCACCGGAACTGAATTTGGAAATCAACCACCTTCCCAAACGCATCGACGGCACCAACAGTATCCTCTATGTCGAAGACAATCCCGCTAATATGCGTCTCATGCGCGAATTGATTACACAGCTTCCACGTACCGATTTTATCGAAGCTGGCACGGCTGAGGAAGGTCTTGAGCTGATCAAAAACAGCAAACCGGATCTGGTTTTGATGGACATTAACCTGCCGGGCATGGACGGGTTCGAAGCCTTTGAAGTTATGCGTGATGATCCCAACATGTGCGATATCCCGGTCATCGCCTTAACCGCAAATGCCATGCCCCGTGAAGTTGAAAAGGGCCGTGATCTCGGTTTTAAAGCCTATTTAACCAAACCGATTGATGTGGCGTCAACTTTAGCGGAAATCACACGGGTTCTGGAAGAAAGTAAGATCTAGGGTCAGAACGGTTATTTTTCAGATAAAAACTCGTGCACACCTTTGATCGTTTCCGCCAGTCCGGTGCGCATAACGTCAACCCCGTCAGGGAATGCCCCCAACATGCGTGTTGGTGTTTGTCGATCCAGCATGACAAAAACACCCCGATCAGATTTACGGCGCACCAATCGTCCAAAGGCCTGTTTCATGCGTAAACGGGCAATCATTTCATCATAGGACCGCGCCGGAAAAGATCGTTTGCGCGCTTTATGCAAAATAGTCGGACGCGGCCACGGCACCCGGTCAAAAACGATTAAATGCAAGGAATCGCCCGGGACATCAACACCATCGCGAACCGCGTCTGTACCCAACAGACAACTGCTTTGTTCCCCACGGAAAATATCGATCAATGTGCCCACATCCATTGCATCGACATGTTGTGATAGAAGTTGAATCCCTGTTCGATCCAACGGTTCGGCTATGCGTTGATAAACCCCACGCAATCTGTTTACCGCCGTAAACAATCCCAAACCGCCACCACCGGCTGCAACAAATAATTCACGATACGCTGTCGCAATCTGATCCAGATTATCTTTGCGGATATCATCAACAATATAAACCCGGGTCTGTTTTGGATAATCAAAGGGGGATTTCACATCATGCAATAAAGCGGGGCGTGCCAAATGGGATACACCGGTACGTGCCTGCGCAACCTTCCAGTCCAGTTCTTCATCACCGCTGCCATCTCGTAACGTGGCAGACGTAATCGCAACCCCATGTGATTTTTCCACCACTTCTTCGACAAAAGGAATGGTTGGATCAACCCAATGGCGATGCATGCCCACATCCATATCACGGCCCTCAATCCGTTCAACTGAAAACCAATCAACAAATTGTGGTGGTGTCTCACCAAACAGGCTATCCAGCATCGCGCACCACGCCAAAAGTTGTTGAACGCCGCGACGTTCCAAACTGGCGCACGTGGCCTCAATACGCTGTCGATTGGCACTGTCTAGTTCGTCCGCCTCTTCATCCATCAAGGCCATCATTCCTTTAATCAGACTTTGCATGGGAATACGCATTTTCTCCAACGCCGATTTTAAACGCTCTGCCGTTTCCAGCACGCCTTCGACCGGTGGATGAATGGCAGCTTCCAGACTAAAGGGCGATCCGTTGTTGATATCGCGGGCATAAACCTGCTGACGCATGCGACGCAAGAAATCTTCAAACGGCCCCATCGGTTCACCGCCGCTGATACGCTGATGCCAACTTGGTCCCGGCAGGATACGGGCATGATGCATGACCTCTTCCAAGGCCTCTTCCATCTCGCGTCCTGACACCAAATCTTCAATACGCGCCTTTAATCCGCGTGCACGTGATCGGCTGCTTTCTTCTGCGCCCAATAGCCAACGCCTTAAATCCGCCCCTTCTTGACCGGACAAATGCGCTGAAAAGGCATTATCCGCCGCATCAAAGACATGATGTCCTTCATCAAATATATAGCGGGTCGGTAACATGGCCTCTTCTGTTCCACCCAGCGCGGCCTGTATCATCACCAAGGCATGATTGGCCACAACCAGTTCCGCCCGGCGTGCCCGGCGGACCGTTTTTTCGATAAAACACTTCGCGTAATGGGAACAAGACGAATAAACGCATTCCCCGCGTGTATCCGTCATATCAACAGTGAGACGCGCCCCCAGAAGTTCCTTTAACCAAGACGGAAAATCACCGCCAATCATATCCCCGTCCCGGCTTGCCAAGGCCCAGCGTGCCATCAGACCCAAGGCAGGCGCATCATCGGCACGCAGGCGTAAGCGTGAAACCGCCTCTTCAAAATTCAGAAGACAAAAATAGTTCTCCCGCCCTTTTCGAATAACGATTTTACGCTTCTTTTCGTTCGGGTCGCCATACAGGCGGTCCAGTTCGCTATCCAACTGTCGTTGCAGGTTTCGGGTATAAGTACTGATCCAGACAGCGCCTTGATTTTTTTTTGCCCAGACACTCGCCGGTGCAATATAGCCAAGCGTTTTGCCAACCCCTGTTCCAGCTTCCACCAATGCCATCACAGGTTCCCCCACCGCGTTCGGCGCTTGAAACGCTTCACAAATTGACGCCGCGTAATCTTTCTGTTCCAGACGAACTTCAGCATCTGCACCCAATAAAAGGTCCAGACGGGCGCGTGCCTCCACCGGTTCAACCGGTAAATGACCGGGTTGCGGTGGCGGTGCACTTTCCACCCATTCTTTTAACTTATGCCAAATTTGCAACGACCGTAATAACGCACCGCTATGGGGGGCATCACCTTCTTTGGCCCCCAAAGCATCCAGAACGATACTCCCCCAACTCCAGCCGCCCGTTTTCATGGCCCAGGCCAGTGTTATCAAGTCCTTACTGGAACGTTCCCGTAACTCCCCCAATAATTGCTGGCATGCATTGCGTAATGTCTCCACTTCATCTTCCAGACTCGAGGGCCTAGGCAAGCCAAGGCAGTCTGCAATCCCGCGCGGGGTTGGTAAGCAAAATTGGGCGGGGCGCACAAATGCAAAGAGTTCAAGAATATCCAGCCTTGGAAACGGACCGCATCGCAAACGTCGTGCTGTCGCCAAGGCATGTAAAACCAGTACAGGGATTTCACTGGTGGACAGTCGGCGCGCGCCTTCTTTTTGCGATAGCGTTTCGATTTCCCCATCCAAACTCAACCACGCGCACGAGCGCACATGCGTTACCAGAACGGGAACACATGGCATGCGAATCGGCTGGGGATTTTGGTTTAACGTATCATTCTTGACATTCATTTCGCCACAATAGCCTGCACTTTATACAATTTCCAGCACAGGCTTTCACGGAGACGATTTTTCTAAATTTAGGCACACCTATTGGCGCCAAGAATCCCTTCCTAGCGCCTTCGCTTAACCGCCAAACCCAAATTTAATCGTTACTCAGATGCCTCTTCCCCATCAATCCCTTCAGCTTTATTAAGCTGTTCGCGATTAATAGGATCACTTTGCTTTTCACGAATTCGCTCAGCCAAACGTGTCTCGAATGTTCTGAAGATGACAACTTCATCTTCATTGCCCACATTTGCTGTCAGCATATCAATAACGACCTCACGCACGGTATCATAAAGAAAATCATCTTTACCGAGACGTTCACCGGGAAGTTCCTGATATTGTTCACCAACGATACCGACGAGCTCACGCGCTTTTTCCTCGTCAATGCCGAGAATCTTCATAAGCTCAACTTCGTCTTGAGCTTCTTTCAATTTCTCCGCCGTAGACAAGGCGATGCCGATACTAACGATGTCTTCGATTTCCTCTGAATGGCCGCTACCTTGTTGATACCCTTGTCCGAAATTACTATCGGTCTGCACACCATCGGGTGCAGCAACGATATCAACACGACCGTCCGAGGACGTAATTGTCATGCTGTTACCCATTGGAGTTCTCTCCTATATAAGATACATTCTGTCTTGTTCATTATGGAATCATTTGAAAAAAAATTCAAGCTCTTACATTAAGCAGAAGGAGAGTTTACATTTTTACATTCGCCGTTTAGGTGAAACAAATGACATGATTGACGTGAAACTATTGACGAATGTCAGCCATAGCCTTAGTTTGCCCAGCCTTGGAGATATTATTCTCCCCAACAATTCACTTTTTTAAGGATGACCTGCGATGCCATCGGATGCACCTTCCCTGCACGCGCGTGAAGCCGCGCACCACTCAAAAGCCTGGCCCTTTGTTGAAGCACGCAATATCCTTAAACGTCTGAACGGTAAGTGCCCGGAAAAAGGCTACGTTTTATTTGAAACTGGCTATGGCCCTTCCGGCCTGCCTCATATCGGGACATTTGGCGAAGTGGCACGCACTACAATGGTTATGCGCGCCTTTCAAATTCTTTCAGATGGTATGCCGACCAAACTGATCGCGTTTTCCGATGATATGGATGGTTTGCGCAAAGTGCCGGACAATATTCCGAATAAAGAAATCATTGCCCCGCATTTGGGCAAGCCGCTGACAGTTGTGCCCGACCCGTTCGGCACACACCCGAGCTTTGGCGAACATAACAACAACCGCCTGTGTCAATTCCTCGACCAGTTTGGGTTTGAATATGAATTTCGCAGCGCAACGCAATGTTACAAAGACGGCATTTTTGACGAAACACTACTGGCCCTGCTGCGTAACCATGAAGAAGTCTGCAATATCATCCGCCCGACATTGGGGGAAGAACGCCGCGCAACCTACAGCCCGCTTCTGCCGGTTGATGCAGAATCCGGTAAAGTCCTGCTGGCGAAAGTCGTATCTACCGACCCGGCTGCCGGAACAATGGTCTATTTGAACGAAGACGGCAAAGAAGTCGAAACCAGCGTCAAAGGCGGTGCTGTAAAATGCCAATGGAAAGCCGACTGGGCCATGCGTTGGACAGCCTTGGGCGTTAATTACGAAATGGCCGGGAAAGACCTGATCGATTCGCAGAACCTGTCCTCTAAAATTTGTCGTGCTATTGGCGGTACACCGCCTGTTCAGTTCACCTACGAACTGTTCCTTGACGACAAAGGCGAAAAAATTTCCAAGTCCAAAGGCAACGGCCTGTCTATGGAAGAATGGCTGCGTTATGCCCCGCCTGAAACGTTGTCCTATTTTATGTTCCAAAAACCAAAGACAGCGAAACGTCTGTATTTCGATGTCATCCCCAAGGCCGTCGATGAATATGTCAGCCATGTTCAGAAATTCGACAGTCTGGACGATGCCAAAAAAATCGACAGCCCGGCATGGCATATCCATAACGGTCACCCGCAAGCCGACAGCCATTCCCTGAGCTTTAATATGCTGCTTAATCTCGTGTCTGTTTTGAATACGGAAAACCCGTCCGTCATTTGGGAATTCATCAAAACCTATAATTCAGATGCAACACCGGACAACAGCCCGATGCTGGATAAACTGGTGGCACATTCCATCAATTACTATCAGGATTTCGTTAAACCTACGAAGAAATTCCGTACCCCGACAGATGGCGAACGCGCTGCCCTTTCCGATTTAAAAGCCAAGCTGGAAACACTGGCCCCGGACACAAGTGGCGAAGATGTTCAGACCGAAGTCTATACCATCGGCAAAGAACATAATTATGAAAACCTGCGCGAATGGTTCGGCGCCTTATATGAAACCCTGCTGGGTCAGGAAACCGGCCCACGTATGGGATCTTTCTTCGCCCTTTATGGTCTGGACAAAAGCTGTGCACTGATTGAAAAAGTCTTAAACGACGAAGATCTAAACGCCTAACACGCACATAGATCACTTTCTAAAAGCCCTTATATCCCATGATATGAGGGCTTTTTTTATTACACCCAACATTTTGCCTTTCAAAAAAATTCACTTAAAACACAATTAATTATTGTTTTTCGATAAATTATTATTAATAATCAGGAAAATTAAACATTCTAAAGGACCTGATTATGTCTCAGCAAAACCTTGTACGCATCCAACGAATGAGCTGCCTCTTTCGCTGGTTATTTACCTTTCTCTTATTTGCCTGCCCCATTTTAACCATTGTGTTTTGGATTAATTTTAATGACTTGCCGGGTGGGTTCCGTGACGAACTTCTCATCCCACCGCAAGAAGCAATTTCTGATCTGCAGATTGCCTTGGCCGCATTGGTCAATATGCTGCCTGTCGGTGCGGGCATGTATGTCATTTATACATTTCGCCGTCTTTTTTCTTTTTATGAAAAAGGCATCATCTTCACACGCCAAAATGTCACTTGTTACCGTCACATCGGTTACGGCACATTGATTTATGCCTTTACAGATTTGATTTACAACAGCGTCTTAAGCGTCGTTTTGACCTTTCATCGGCCTGAAGGCGAACGCCAGCTTCAAATCACCATCGGTACAATGGATCTAACCACACTCACCGTCGGGATCATGGTTTTGCTGGTGTCATGGGTTATGAATGAAGCTGCACAAATGGAAGAAGAACGACTTTATACGGTGTAAGACAATGACCATTACTGTCCACTTGGACGTTATGCTTGCCAAACGGAAAATGCGCTCAAACGAGCTTGCAAAAAAAGTCGGCATAACGGAACAAAACATCTCCATTCTAAAAACAGGCAAAGCCAAAGCGATCCGACTTTCCACTCTGGATGCCATTTGTCGTGAACTGGATTGTCAACCCGCTGATCTTTTTTCATATGATACCTCAGTTGAGGATGCAGAGTAACGCAATAGGTTTGATCATGTCTTGGCGTTATGATAGGACTTTAAGAATACTTATATATGTCCCTTGATCGATCAATATCATGCATCTTCTCACCTATCAGGCCAAGCATCTCAACAATCTATACCGTCTTTGTTCCATTGGCGGGCATACAGGCGAGGATTTATCCCATGCTCTTGGTTATATCTTTACCGAGCCTCATGCGACATTGGGCATTATTTTAGACATACAAAACGGCCTCTCCCTTTTTCCAAAAGAAGGGGCCGTTGTCTTTGCCCGTAAAGCCAACGAGTGTGGCATCAAGACCTGTATTCTTGCGGTTGTTGTCCAACAGGATGATATCGAAAATGTGCGCACCCGCTATATGCTATACCCAGAACTGGTTCAAAAATATATCAATATGACGGTTGAACTCTTTTCCAACGAAGCCGACGCAACCTTATGGATCAATCACGCACTTACTTCATCGCAATAAGAGGGACGGAAACAGCCTGATTGGATTTCCCTTTTGCATTTTCTTCGGCTCGTGCCATCATTTCTTTTTGAATTGCTTCCTGAATTGCCTGCTCAATTGCGGCCCGTTGTTCCGCCGGTAACTGATTAAACTGTTCTTCCGTTAAACCCATTGCCGCCAACACTTTCTCACGGATTTTTTCTTCCAGCTTTTCCTGCTGCATATCGGAAACATATTTCCCGAAACCTTTATCCATGATTTGATTTTTAATCTGGTTCTGCTCTTCCAGCATAGCGGCGAAATCTGTACCGTGAGATTTGCCCTGCCCCATATTGCGCAGACCTGTTTGGGGGATGTTCACCGCATAGGTTTTACCATCAACAACAACGTCCATTTTTTTCTTCCTCAAGGGTTAATGTTTCCTTAAGAAAAAGCAAAAGACATGCCATGAAACCGCGAATTTAAATGCGCTCAAACACCACAAAGCTATAATTGGGTTTACCTTGTCCATCCCCTTGATGATCTTCGCGGGACACTTCCTGCCAAATCGCCTTATCCAGTGCGGGGAAGGCCGCATCATAGTCATACTCACAATGGACTTCGGTGTAATAAATCCGCTCGGCCCGGTCCATCATCATCGCATAGATCTGCGCGCCGCCCACAATCATCACTTCCCCGGCATTTTTCGCCTCGGCCTCGGCAAAAGCTGCCGAGAGGGCATCATCCAGATCATGGCAAACCAAAACACCGTCAGCTTGCCAATTTTGGTCCCGCGTCACCACAACATTCAGACGACCGGGCAAAGGACGTCCGATGGATTCAAACGTCTTGCGGCCCATAATCATGGGTTTCCCCATTGTCGTGGCTTTGAAATATTTAAAATCCTCCGGGATATGCCAGAGCATTTTATTATCCTTGCCAATTGCCCCGTTATCGGCAACCGCCACAATCATACTGATCTTCATTACACCGCCACCGGTGCCGGGATATGGGCCTGCGGGTTGTAATTCATCAATTCAAAATCATCGAAAGTAAACTCAAAGAGGTTTTTCACATCCGGGTTCATTTTCAGGCTCGGCAACGGCCCCGGTGTGCGCGACAATTGCAGTTCTACCTGATCCATATGGTTAGCATAAAGATGTGCGTCCCCAAACGTATGAATAAATTCACCCACTTCCAAGTCACAGACCTGCGCCAACATCATAGTTAACAAGGCATAGGACGCAATATTGAACGGAACACCCAAAAAGATATCGGCACTACGCTGATAAAGCTGACAGGACAATTTACCTTCTGCCACATAGAACTGAAACAAGCAATGACACGGCGGCAAGGCCATATCTTCAATATTGGCGACATTCCACGCGGAAACGATCAAACGACGGGAATCTGGATTATTTTTAATCTGTTGAATCAGATTGGCAATTTGATCCACATGGTTTCCATCCGGTGTCGGCCAGGACCGCCATTGATAACCATAGACAGGGCCAAGATTGCCGTCATCATCGGCCCACTCATCCCAAATGGAGACCTTATTCTCTTTAAGATACTTAATATTGGTGTCGCCCTTCAAAAACCATAACAGTTCATGGATGATTGAGCGTAAATGGAGTTTTTTGGTCGTCAAACACGGAAAACCCTGCGACAGGTCAAAACGCATTTGGTGTCCAAAAACGCTATAGGTCCCTGTCCCCGTGCGGTCACTTTTATAAACGCCGTTATCACGCACGTGACGCATAAGATCCAGATACTGTTTCATTCATACTCTACCTTATAGATACCTGAGAGGCCTGTTGTCCGCACTCTACAATATTAAACAGATGAATCCAACACTGACAAAGCCCACTTCGCCGTCTCGCTGATGACCGGATGTTCATCTTCGATCAAGGTAACGACCTTGTCGCGCAATTCTAGACACCGTCCATTGGCAATAGCGATCAGAACATTGCGAATAAAACGATGCCGTTTAATGCGTTTCACGGGTGAAGCCCGAAACAGTTCGCGAAATTCGTCATCATTCAGTCCGACCAAATCTCCCAAACGCGGGGCCATAAATTCCGCACGTGGTTTAAAATCTTTTTCCTTGGTCGGTACGCTGAATTTGGTCCAGGGACAAATCGCAAGACAGTCATCACAGCCATAAATCCGGTTTCCCATCTTCAAGGCCAATTCCGGTTCAATCACACCGTCATATTCAATGGTCAGATACGAAATACATTTGCGCCCATCGATTTTGCCTTCACCTATAAATGCATCCGTCGGACAGATGGTTAAACAACTGGTACAAGATCCACAGCTATGTTTATGAGCCTTGTCCGGTTCGATCTCCAACGTTGTATAAATCTCGCCTAAAAACAGCCATGACCCAAATTTTCGCGAGACAAGACAGGTATGTTTACCTTGCCAACCCAGCGCCGTTTGCGACGCGATTGGTTTTTCCATAACGGGGGCCGTATCGACAAAGACCTTTAGCGCGCAGCCCCAGCGGTCTACCATCTCGCGTGCCAGTCGTTTCAGGCGTTTTTTTACCAAGTCATGATAATCCCGGTTTTGGGCATAACAGCTGATAATGGCGCGATCAGGATGATCCAATAACGCCGTCGGGTCTCCCTTGGGTGCATAATTGATCCCCAGTACAATGATACTTTTGGCCTCTTCCCACAGGACGGTCGGGTCGGCGCGGCGTTCTTCGGTGGTTTCCATCCAGTCCATTGTGCCGTGGAAACCGCGTTCGTTATATTCTTTTAAATCCGCCTTATGTTGATCGGTGGTTTGGGCCGCGCAAAATCCCACATCATCAAACCCGATTTCCAAGGCAAGTTCGCGGATTTTCTGTTTGATATCTTCCATAACTACAACTCTTTTCGCGCCAACAACACCTGACAGGCCCGTTCCATTTCCTGTGCGCTTAGTTCTACGCCCTCAAGTGAAGCACTCATATTGACAGCAAATACGCATGAGGGGCTTTCCTGATGGAACAAATCCAGTGCAGCCCCACCACCCTTTAATATATCACGAATGACAAAAGGGCTGCACATTCCGGCTTCTTCAACCACCGGGCAGGCAACAATATTGTGAATAGCGGTTAAAAACTTCGGCCCCACAATTTGCGGCACCATCTGTCCTTCAATTCGGCGGACAATCGACAGACAGGAATGAATATAGAAATCCAGAAAGCTGTTTTCCTGTGTAAAAACAAAAAAGGCATTGTGAATTTTGCGGTATGCTCTCAATCGGCCTTTTTCATCCCGTTGCACCCAGACTTCACGTCCGAAAGCATATTGTGTGTCAATCTTCAGATCAAAACGCTCAGGCGCAAAAACCAGCATGTCAGCATCCAACCACACAACACGATCATAGCCTTCGGCCAAAAGCTCCTGCGCCAGTATCAGGCGTCCAAGGTCCGTTGCAACGACAAGGCGCTCTTTGGTCTTTTCCAGATACCACGCAGGCACCCGATCAAACAGCTCATCCCCATAGAAACGATAGTCCACACCAATTTTGTCCGCCCAAGATTTTACCGATTGCAAACATAGGGCAATCCAGTCGGGCACATCGCTATTTCGATAGGACTGATAGACAACTGTCTTCATATTTTCGTGATCGGCCTGTTTAATTCCGTTTGAATAGGCCATATCTATAGAACCGAATGACACAGTGCAAAAGATAAAGGTGACCTCATGTCTAAAGAATATAAATCAGCCACATTCGCCGCTGGATGCTTCTGGGGTGTCGAAGCCCGGTTTCGGGATAAGGACGGGGTTGTTGATGCCGAAGTTGGCTATACCGGTGGACACAAACTTGACCCAACCTATCGCGAAGTTTGTACAGACACCACCGGCCATGCCGAGGCTGTCCACCTGACCTACGATCCAGCACGTGTTTCTTTTGAGGATTTACTGGAATTGTTTTTTGAATTGCATGATCCAACCACCCTTAATCGTCAAGGACCGGACATGGGTAGTCAGTACCGTTCCGCCATCTATTACCATGATGACAGCCAGCAACAAGCCGCTGAAACAATGATCGAAAACCTGAATGTCACCCGCCGATTCGCAGACCCTGTTGTCACAGAGGTTGCCCCTGCCGGAACCTTTTACCGCGCAGAGGAGTATCATCAACGCTATTTCGACAAAACGGGACGCCGGGGATCCTGTTACTTCCGCTAGAGTTGTATATATCTTGAGTTAGCACTGTTATTTACGCTAAATATAACTTGTGCATATGTTTGTATAGAAATTAGCAGTTGCGAAAAACGTGATATGCCCATATTATTTCAAAATATTTCAACAAAAATAAAAAACGGGCTAACCATGGGCGAAACAAAACACATTCTGATCGTCGAAGACGACCCGGTTGTGGCTGACGTGGTCGCCGCATGCCTTGAAGATGCGGAGTTTGAAACCACCATAACGTCTTCCGGCCAAGCTGCCCTGAATATTATCTCAGATACACATGTTGACCTTTGTGTCGTCGATTTGGGCCTGCCCGATATGGATGGCCTGTCGCTGACGCGCGAAATTAAAAGCCGTACCAGTATTGGCATCATGATCCTCAGTGGTCGCGGTGAAACCACCGAACGGATCATCGGTCTGGAAGTCGGCGCAGACGATTATCTGGGAAAACCGTTTGAACCCCGCGAATTACTTGCCCGTGTGCGCAGTATTATTCGGCGCACACAACCCAGTACTCAAGCAACAACACAAACCACTGTACCCAGCGGGGCACAGCGTTCGGATATGTCGTTTATTTTCGATGGCTGGAAAGTCGATCTTGCTTCCCTGGAAATTACCGGACCGGACGGTATGCAGCCACAATTATCCAATAGCGAATTTAACCTGCTGCAAGCCTTTATCGAACATCCCAATCGTGTTCTTAGCCGTGACCAATTGCTTGACCTTGTACATGGTGACAATACCCCGGCCTTTGATCGCAGCATTGATGTGCAGATTACACGCCTACGCAAAAAAATCGAAAGTGACCCCAAAGCCCCCAAATTTATCAAAACCGTGCGTAATCGCGGTTATATGTTTACGGCCAAAGTCACGCGGGATTAAGTCCGATCATTCGGGATTTGTTTATTTTTACGCAAATACGTCATCGCGACCTAAAATCGGTCGCTCGGGATTTGCTCTATCCCGCCACCGGGGTATAAATCTTTCTTTTTCTCCCACCACAACAATTCCCCACGCACAAAAGCCTGCGCCAAATCGTTTTGAGGCTGTTGGAAGAAATCTTCTGCACACGCTTGTTCCAAAACACGCCCGCGATGCAAAAACAGCACATCACTGCCTAAACGTTTGGCCTGTCCCAAATCATGCGTGCTCATCATAATGGTCGTGCCTTCTTCTGCAATCAAGCGTGTGATTTCTTCAATCGCATGAGTCGCACTTGGATCCAGACTGGCGGTTGGTTCATCCATGAACAGGACTTCCGGTTCCATTGCCCAGGCCCGGGCCAGCGCAAGGCGTTGTTGTTCCCCAAACGATAAAAGCCGCGCAGGATGGTTTGCCAAACGGGCCAACCCCACACGGCTTAGAAAATCAAACGCAATGTCGCGACGTGACTGCCGCGCAACCCCTTTGCATTTCAGGCCATAGGCAATATTGGCAAGGGCCGTTCTGCGTAACATAACAGGTCGTTGAAACACCATTGCTTGTCGGTTCAAATGCTCCCCTTGCCCATCGGACCATTGCACCCTCCCGCAATGAGGAACCAATAAGCCATGACACAAACGCATCAACAGACTTTTACCCGCGCCGTTCGCCCCCAGGACCATCAGACGGGAACCTGCAGTCAAATCAAACGAAACGTCTTTAATCAAGCGAATCCCACGAGCTTCAAAACATAGGTTTTTAACTTGCAAAGGGAGGATTGTTTGGCTCATGCGCCCATCCTTTTTCGGGCAAACTCACCCAGCACATATGCAATGGCATTCACCCCCAACGACAAGGACAATAAGACAATCCCAAGCCCCAGCGCCAAAGCCAAATCACCTTTACTGACTTCCAATGCAATCGCAGTCGTCATCACCCGCGTCACATGGTCGATATTGCCCCCGACGATCATCACCGCCCCGACTTCTGCACTGGCCCGACCAAACCCGGCCAAGACAGCCGTCAACAGGCTAAACCGTCCATCCCATAACAGGGTCAAAACCACTTGCCCCGTACTGCATCTAAGCGAGGTAAGCTGTTCGCGATACTCCCCCCACAAATCCTGCACGACCTGACGGGTTAAGGCGGCAATGATCGGGGTGATTAAAATGACTTGGGCAATGACCATTGCCGCTGGCGTAAACAAAAGTCCGAACACCCCCAACGGGCCAGCGCGCGATAACGCCAGATAGACCAGTAAGCCGACAACGACAGGGGGCAATCCCATCAGGGCGTTCAAGACCACGACACAGGCCTGTTTCCCCGGGAAAGAGAGAAAGCCAACCAGCGCCCCCAATGGTAAACCGATCAGGGCTGCAATCAGCACAGCCGTCAGACTGACACGCAACGACAACATGACAATCCCGACCAGATTATCATCCGCCCCATAGATCAAATCAAACGCTGCTGCAAAAGCTGCCCAGAATTCTGCCACTATCCCCCCTTGAGAGGTCAAAGAAAAAACCCATCGTACAATAAATCAGACGATGGGTTCTTTTTTATTTTAGGAATAGTGTGCTGCGACTTCCGCCAGCCCCCAATCCAGCCAAGGGGTCAGCAACCGCAGATCATCCGCCTCCACCGTTGCCCCACACCAAATGCGCAGACCCGCTGGTGCATCCTTGTAAGATCCGATATCGTAAGCCGCCTCTTCTTCATCCAACAAAGCCACCAGCTTCTTCGCAGCCTTAGTCTTATCTTCATCGGACAAAGCTGCAAACCAGTCCGCCGTAATGGATAAACACACCGATGTATTGGAACGCGTTGCCGGGTCTACAGATAAAAAGGCGACATTCTCATTACCCTCCACCCAGTCTTCCAACACTTTCAGGTTGGCTTGGGAACGTTGGATCAAAGCATCCAGACCGCCAATTTCTTCGGCCCAACGTAAACCATCCAGCGCATCTTCCACACATAACATGGATGGCGTGTTGATCGTTGCCCCGGTAAAGATCCCCTCCATCAATTTTCCATCTTTTGTCATACGGAAAATTTTCGGCAAAGGCCACGCCGGCTTGTAGCTTTCCAAACGTTCCACAGCACGCGGGGATAGCACCAACATACCGTGTGCGCCCTCACCTCCCATGACTTTCTGCCAGGAATAGGTCAACACATCGATTTTATCCCAAGGGATATCCATCGCGAAAACGGCTGAAGTTGCATCACAGAAGGTCAGCCCTTCGCGGTCATCAGTAATCCAATCCCCATTGGGAACACGCACGCCCGACGTCGTACCATTCCATGTAAAGACAACATCACGCGAAAAATCGACTGCATCCAAATCCGGCAATTGCCCGTAATCAGCGCCAAAGACCCGTACATCTTCAAGACCCAGTTGGTTTTTAACATCTCCAACCCAGCCTTTACCGAAGCTTTCCCATTGCAGCATATCGACACCACGAGCGCCCAGCATGGACCAGAGCGCCATCTCCACCGCACCTGTATCCGATGCCGGCACAATCCCGACACGATAATCGGACGGAATGTTTAACACAGCTTTGGTCCGATCAATAACTTCCGCCAGCTTGTCTTTGCCGATTTTGGCCCTATGCGATCGACCCAACGCCGCCCCTTTCAGCGCATCCAGCGTAAAGCCGGGACGCTTGGAACAGGGACCGGAAGAAAAATTGGGATTGGCAGGTTTCAATACAGGTTTGGTCATGGCTTTGCCTTAAAAGTAAAAAAGGGCCGCTCTCTCGATCATTATGAGAGATCAGCCCTTGTTTATAGAGAAATCGAACCTTCGCCAAGACGAAGATTTCAATTTATCACATTACCCGAATACGCGATTGAAGATCACATCCACACGTTTGGTGTGATAAGAAATGGAATCTTCATCCAACAGGGTTTTGAGCTGTTCAACCGTCAAATGTTCCGTCAAGCCTTCGTCTTTGGACAGGAAGAAGAACAAGCGGTTATCATATTCTTGCGCTTCTTTTTCCGTCGCATCCAATTCAACCTGACCATCCGGGTTATCGGGATCAATGCCATAGGATTTCCAGACGCGCATGGCGTTACGCTGCACAATGCGGTAGCTGTCTTCACGTGACACACCGTTTTGTGTCAAGAACAACAGGACACGCTGCGCATCATGCACACCACCGAAATTGTTCATGTGATCCAGCATATTTTGCGGGTAAACAACCAGTTTTTCAATGGTGCCAGCCAGACGGCCCAACGCAAAATCAAGTGTCACGGTCGCATCCGGGCCGATCATACGTTCAACAGAGGAATGCGAAATATCGCGTTCATGCCAAAGCGCCACGTTTTCCAAGGCCGGTGTAACTGCCATACGAACAGCACGCGCCAGACCTGTCAGGTTTTCTGTCAGGATCGGGTTACGTTTGTGCGGCATCGCACTGGAGCCTTTTTGACCCGGTGCAAAATATTCCTGTGCTTCGCGGACTTCGGTGCGTTGCATGTGACGGATTTCAATGGCGATATTTTCCATTGAAGAGGCAATCATGCCCAGTACACAGAAATAATTTGCATGACGGTCGCGCGGAATAACCTGCGTTGAAATCGGTTCCGGTGTCAGGCCCATTTGTTCCGCCACATATTCTTCAACACGCGGGTCAACGTTGGCAAATGTACCAACAGCACCGGAAATGGCACAAGTCGCAATTTCTTCACGCGCACGAACCAAACGTTCGCGGTTACGGCTCATTTCCGCATAGAAACGGGCAAATTTCAGACCCATTGTCACGGGCTCGGCATGGATACCGTGTGAACGACCAATGCAGACCATATATTTTGTTTCTTCAGCGCGTGTTTTCAACGCAGCCAGCAAACGATCCAGATCTTTCAGCAATAAATCAGCCGCCTGCATCATCTGAACGCCGAGACAGGTATCCAAAACATCGGAAGAGGTCATGCCCTGATGCACAAAGCGCGCTTCGGAACCAACATTTTCAGACAGTTCCGTCAAAAATGCGATGACGTCATGTTTGACTTCCATCTCGATCTCGTCGATACGCGCAATCCGCTCCGGCGTATATTCTTTCTGGCCTTTTTCCCAAATCACTTTGGATGTACCGGCGGGGATCACCCCCAACTCTTCCATCTTTGTGGCAGCGTGGGCTTCAATTTCAAACCAGATACGGAACTTATTAGCGGGTTCCCAGATATCTGTCATTTCCTTGCGGGAATAGCGCGGAATCATGGCACTCTCTTTTCAAACGATGTTGCAACACGGAAAAACTTGCGCGGTTTATGGCAGAAAAGAGTCATTTTTGGAAGGGGGATTGTGACTCTTTTCCATTTCCGGTGCCTCAGGTGCCAAAAAATATCGCGTTATATATCCTAGGATACATAACGCAGTCATCGAATGGCCTAGTTGTAAAAAATCATTCAACTTGGAAAAGGCAATTCGTTATGAAAAAAATTCTTTTCGGCCTTCTGACCGGCCTCTGTGTGACATTTGGTGCGTTCAACGCCTCTGCCAACGAAACACCGCTGCCCACATTTGACAAAGCCCGCACCGCAATTGTCATCACCGACCCGCAAAAAGACTTTCTGGATAAAAGCGGTAAGCTTTACGGTCTCGTCGCCCCGAATATGGAAAAGCTTGGTACGATCAAAAACATCGAAACATTGATGAAAACGGCAAAATCACAAGGTCTAACCATGGCTGTCGATCCGCTGGTTTATACTAAACTGGATATCAACTGGGATCAGGCCGGTGCCTTACAGGCCCAACTACTGGAAATGAAAGCCCTTTATAGCGACACCTTGGACCCGGCAGAGCTGGTTGGCACAGGGGCCGACTTTTACGAACCCTTTAAAAAATACATTAACGATGGCAAAACCATCGTGGTTGCCCCCCATAAAATGTACGGACCGGAAAGCAATGATTTAATCTATCAACTGCGTGCCCATGGCATCGACACTGTTGTCCTGGGGGGACTGGTTGCCAACCTGTGTGTCGATTCACACATGCGTGCGCTAATGGAAAACGGCTTTAAAGTCTATGTCGTCAAAGATGCGGTCGCCGCACCAGGCGAAGAAGCCTACAATGCTGCGCTTGTCAATTATGGCATGATCGCTAATGGCGTTTTAACCACAGCACAAGCCACACAAGCCCTGAAATAACAACCTTTTGTCAAGCAAAGGGGGCTCAGGCCCCCTTTCGCGGTAGAATAAACCAGATGTAACAAACAACCTGCAAAGACAAAAACATCCCGAAAGCCGCCTGATAGGCCACTGGATCATAACCACCACTGGTCGTGGTTTCCCACAGATTGATGACCTGTCCGCTGAGAGACTGCAAAATAAAAATGGTAATGAAAACCATCAGATTAATCGCCGTATTGACCCGTCCTGCCAGATGCGTGGGGAAATGTTGTGACAAAACCGCATATTGCAAAATGCCCGATGTTCCGAAAAAACCGAAACAAATCCAGATCCAATGCCAATCAATCGCCCATTCCATAATGATCCCGATTTGACAGAGGATAAAAAAGAACATACCGGTTCCCGCAACATAAATCGTCTTGATACCCATCCGCCCCAATCGTTCACTCAACGCGCCAAGCCCCAGAAAACCGGCAACCATTGCCGCAGCCACCCAAAACAAACTGCCTGCAACATCCCCGCGTTCCAGCCCACCGATATCATGGTGCCACGGCCCGGCCCACAGGCTTTGAACAGAGATAAAACTGGCCTGTGACATCATGGTAATCGGGGCCACCCGCCAGAAAAACCGACTGGTAAAAACCTCTTTTACGCCATTCATTTGTTCGGAAATTGTGGTTTTATGTTCCGGGCGTTTGGTCGGGGGAACCAGAAGATAAACAAACAGCGCACAGACCAGCGTCAAAACCGCCAACCCCCAAAAACCACCACGCCAGCCGATTTCCTGAACAACCAGTTCGGTCGGGGCGGTGCCGGCCAATGCCCCCATGCCACCTGCCGCCATGATAAAGCCATTAACCAAAGGGAGTTTGCTCGTATCGTAAAAAACGGTAAATGCCTTAAAAGAGGCCATCAAACAGGCCGAAACACCAAAACCGATCAAGGCCCGACCCGCAATCAGGCTGGCACTGTCTTCAGCCATCGCGAAAACAGCGGCCCCCAAAGCAGCAAAGATCAAAAGGGCCGCTTCGACCAGACGGGGACCATATTTATCCAGTAGCACCCCTAATGGAATCTGAAACGCGGCAAACGTCAAAAAATAAGACGCCGTCAACAGCCCCAAAATATCCGCGCCCAAACCCAGATCGCCAATCAAATCCGGTGCAATCACCGCATTGACCACCCGATAAAGGTAGGACAAAAAATAACCGAAGGCGAAGGGGATAAACACCCGGAACACCATTGCAGTTGGGCTGTGTGACATTGTTTTCTCCTGAAACGAATTTCGAAGAACTATGCCCACAACCCATCAAAGTTGCAATCGCAAGAAATACTTAAACGATTTTATCCCGGTAGACCGTCAATTCGCGGGCGGATCAAAATCGGGGCGTAAACAGTGGCAAACAGACCATAACCGATCACCCACAAAACCCCGGACGCAATCACCCAGTTTGAATTTAATTCAATCACCCGGACAAAGGTTGCCGCCGTCACAATCAGATATGCTGCAACCGTCAAACCGGAGGCTTTCAACGGACGCCCGGAATGGCCCAATGCCGCACGCGAAGCAACCGCCAAAATCAACATACCGATCCCGCCTGTTGTTAAAGCATGCAAAGCTTGGTTGGCATTAAGAAAATCAGTCAAATGGGCCACACCTGTCAGGGCAAACCCGATCGGTAACCAGACATAAGCAGCATGTAAAACCCATACAATTGGATTATCCAGCGTTTTAAAGGAATGCCAACCCGCCATACGAAAAATCAGAACAATCGCTGTTACACTTGCAATCACACCTTTAATCACATCCGGGGCATCAAATAACGTTGCGATCGCCAACAACAATACCAAAATAACGGTTGCAAGATGCGTCCATTGCGGTGTGTTGCAGGTAATGTTGGTTTGCAGTTTCATACGCAACGCATTTTGCGTAAAGGCAGGAATGACACGCGCGCTAATCAGGGAGGCAATCGCGATAATCATGTAAACGCCAGCGCGTACCGCATTCGCCGTATCCCAGAAATGCCACGCCACATTCGCCAGACACCACAACACAAGAATCAGCGGAACAATAAAGTTACGCTTATTTTGTGCGCCGACAATACGACTGGCGATTTCATAAGACAACATCGGCAAATACAGTAAATCCAACCATGCCAGATAAACAAAAGCATCGTTCATTTCTGCAGCGAGGATACCGACACGGCCCAATAGCCAGAGGATCGCCATAATGACAACAGGTCGTCCGACAAAATTCTTGCTGGATGTCCATTTGGGGACTGCCGCCATCAAGAACCCGCCGATGGCCGCACTGGCAAAGCCAAAGACCATCTCGTGCCCATGCCATGTCAAACTCAGGTCAATCATCCCCATATAGCCCAGCAACCATGCCAGCAAAAAAGCAACGCCGCTGAGGGCCGTAAACAGGAAAAAAACGCGGTGACCGGATGAAAACAGAACCGGACCATTGTAGGGCTGAACGGGTTCACCGATATCCAAAAAAACGCGGGCCATGACTTCCTTCATAAAACTGAGTATTCTAGTTGGTTATTACCCTTTTTATAATCGCAGTGCGTTGACTTTCGTCAACCTGGCACCCATACTGTCCAACGTTTTTCAATATTTTCCGGACAAAAAGTAAACGCCATGAAAGCCAAGATTATCCCCGTCACCGCCTTTGCCCAAAATTGCTCATTAATCTGGTGCGAGGATACGATGAAAGGCTGCCTTGTCGATCCCGGTGGGGATATTGACAAGTTAATGCATGCAGTCAAAGAGGAAGGGATTACACTTGAAAAAATCCTCTGCACGCATGGGCACCTTGACCATGTCGGCGGCGTTGCTGAAATTTCCGCCAAAGAAAATCTACCGATCGAAGGCCCGCACAAGGATGATAATTTCTGGATTGAAGGTTTACCGGAACAAACCGTCCAATTCGGCTTTCCCCCAACCGAAAGCTTTACCCCGACACGTTGGTTAAACGATGGCGACACCGTTACTTTTGGCAAGGTTACATTGGACGTTTTACACTGTCCGGGGCATACGCCGGGTCATGTGGTCTTTTTTGAAAAAGAAAGCCGCGTTGCGATTGTTGGTGATGTCTTGTTCCAAGGGTCCATTGGGCGTACTGATTTCCCGAAAGGCAATCACGAAGACCTGATCCATGCCATCAAAACCAAATTGTTCCCGCTAGGCGATGATGTGGTCTTTATTCCCGGTCATGGGCCTTTGTCCACCATCGGTGATGAAAAACGCAGCAACCCGTTTTTGCGTTAATAATCTTTTCCTTGGATTTTTTTGATAGATGACAGAATAAATATGTTCTAATATACATTTATCAAATTATGGAGACTTGATGTCCTGAGTAGGAAGGGAACACACAGGTGGTTCCCACAGCAGAGAAATAATGACGTTGCACTTTCCGCCTTTGGTTAGTGATCGTTTTTCTGCACTTTCATTTTGCATTTTTAATTTGCTCTATATCGTGTGGAGCATTGCTAGAAAGTATTCCTATGAAAAAGGACTATTCCAAATTTTTGCCCGGTGGCATTCCTGACAAGGGGCACCAGAAATCAGAGCTGTCCAAGTTGGGTTGGCAGCCGTTTTTCATTCAACAATGTAGCATTGAAGAGCTGGAAATTTTCAGCCCGGCAAGAATTACAGAAGTACATCGTAATCAAGTTCACATTAAAGGACAGAATATAAATCAACTTATTGCGACAACTGAAAAGGCGACAATCGGCGATTGGGTTCTTGTTGATCTGAAAAATCAAAGAATCCATAGAAGATTAGAGCCTAAAAATATTTTCAAAAGACGTGCGCCCGGAACGAACAGGCAGATACAATATATTGCAGCAAATGTGGATACGGTCTTTATCGTCACATCATGCAATAACGATTTTAATGTTGCCAGACTGGAACGCTATATTGCCATGACATTTCAGGTCGGTGTTCCCCCCGTTATTGTGCTTACCAAGACCGACAGGTGTGATTGCCCGGATCAATATGTTGATCAAGCATCCCAAATTTCAACAGATGTTTGCGTTGTTGCCTTGAATGCATTAGGGCAAGAAGCAGCAAGCAGATTGTCCCATTGGTGCCAGGCAGGGCAAACAGTTGCTTTTTTAGGTTCATCAGGTGTTGGAAAATCGACGCTGATTAATTCGTTAAATGGTAGCCCGTCAATTGCAACGCAATCCATTCGCGAAGATGACAGTAAAGGTCGGCATACCACCACCAGCCGACAGTTATACGCACTTACCAATGGGTGTTTGGTGATTGACACACCGGGCATGAGAGAATTGCAATTACTGGACACACAAGAGGGGATCGCGAATCTTTTTGAAGATGTCGATCACCTTGCGTCTCAGTGCCGTTTTAAAAATTGTCGGCATGAAAGTGAACCGGGGTGTGCGGTTCTTAATGCAATTGAGAACGGCGTTCTTGATGAAAAAAAGTTCCAAAGATGGATAAAGTTGATCAAAGAAGACCAATTCAACTCTCTATCATTGGCAGAAAAGCGATCAAAAGAAAAAGCTTTCGCCAAGATGGTTAAGAACACGCTTAAAATAAAAAAGTAGATATGTTCTTGTCGTAATGACCGCGCACCGTGTCAAAGCGTTTTGATAGAAACAGAGGCCGGTGCGCAGCCTTTTACGGCACATAGGCGTTGAAGGACTTTGTCCCCTTCCTGGCCTTGTTCAAAGGCAATGACGTTTAGCTCGCCTTCACGGGCAATCTCAAGCAATTCGTGGGGACGCAGAAGAAAATCCGGATTGCGCGGACGACCGAATTTTTCATTACCTTGAGCAAAGGTTTCGTATAGCAGCACGCCGCCTTGTTTCAATGTGGGCGCAAGAAAGGGTAAATGGGGGCGGTGAAGATAGTTTGTAATCACAATGCCATCAAATTGTTCGTTCTGAAAGGGCCAGTCACGTCCATCTTCCAGATCACATTGTAAAATTTCGGCGGTTTTAATGGCTGCCAAATCCCCCAGCCCATCGACATCCTTGTCAACGAACAACACGTTATGTCCGAGGCTCAGTAAAAAACGCCCGTGACGACCTTTACCACAAGCCAAATCCAGAACGATACCATCTGATGGGAAACAGGAAGAAAACCGATCAATCCAAGGCGAGACGGTCATAACACACACAATTTAAATTGCAGCCTTTAACGATAAAGGCCAAAGACGGGAAACCCCATAAAACCGGATGATGTCTTGCATGAGACTTCGGGTTTTGATTGCCCTTCGTCCTCGACCTCAGACGCAGCACTTATCGTCATAGGCGTTTCCGCCTGACCATCGCACTCATCCATCATATCCCATACCATTTGGGGATCCATTTCGCTCTCCTAGACGTTATATCCTCTTGCGATATTTTTTTATGCGTCTTTTTTATGGACTAAATTAGTACGGGAAGTTTTTTGGCATTGCAACATTTTTGTAAAAATTACAACTTAAAAATGAAATATTATTACCACAACATGTTGGGTCGCAAATTCAGAAAACCTAGATCTCACGAAAGATATTGCGAAATATCTACCTCGTCAATTTGCTCGGGCAGCAAGAAACGTTCCGCATATTCCTTATAGACGCCCGAGGTGAGGAAAAGATCAAAAACTTCTCCATCAATATGCTCGTCTTTCTTAAAGAAGCTGAGAATCTTGATGGCCTCTGACAGTGTTTTTGCTTTTTTATAGGGTCTATCCGATGCTGTCAAAGCCTCAAAAATATCAGCCAGCGCCATAATACGTGCTGGAATCGACAGGTCTTCTGCACCTAAGCCTCGTGGATAGCCTGTCCCGATCATGGTTTCATGGTGGGTTCCGGCATATTCAGGAATACGTTTCATATGCGCGGGGAAAGGAAGATTTTCCAACATTGCAATCGTTTGCATTACATGTTCAGTAATTTTGAAGCGTTCTTCTTCCGTCAAAGTTCCACGTGCAATGCTCAGGTTATAGATCTCACCCCGATTATATAAATATTGCGGGATTGGCGTTTTAAAGTCCAAAGCCTCATATTGCTGTCTGATATCGCGTTCGCGCTCAATCAAATGATAGGGCTTATCTTCCAACAGTTTTTCTTTTGCCGGTGCATCCGGCAGACCTGCATATAAAGGTTCTTCCTGATGGGACAGACCTAATTTGATATCAAAATTGCGTACCCATATTTCTTCTGAAATTGACTTTAATCGTGCTAGCTTTTCATCCGCCATAAACTCACCACCGACATTGCATTCTGCCACAAAGGCATAGTCGTCAATCAGCTTGGCTTTACGTTCTTCCAACGTTGCTTTTAACTCATCCGGTTCACCAGCATCCAGAAGCCCTTGATAATAGGCCAGCTCTGCATCGCGCAATAAAACTTCAAAACGTGTTCTGATTTCATGGATACGGTTATAAATGGTTTCCAGTTTGGTTGCTTTATCGACCACATATTCCGGCGTAATGACCTTGCCGCAATCATGCAGCCATGCCCCCATAGAAAACTCGCGCCATTCTTCTTCCGTTTTAAACTGAAAATCAGCCAGTCCCCCGTTATTGCTCTCACATGCTTTGCGGGCCAGCATGGTTGCCAATTCCGGGACACGTTCGCAATGTCCGCCAGTATAGGGGCTTTTCGCATCAATCGCACCGGCAATCAAATGGATCATTGAATCCATTAATTTCTCCTGCGCATCCAGTAATTCACGATTATACAGGATTGTTGCCGCCTGCGCGGCCAAAGCCTCCACAAATCGCTGAATTTCGTTACTAAACGGGACAATCTCGCCTTCTTCATCCAGCGCATTGAGAAGTTGCAAAGCACCGATAACGTCCCCCCCGCGTGGTTTCAAAGGAACAGTCAGGAATGATTGAGAACGATAACCGTTCATATCATCAAATACCTTGGTCCCTGAGAAATCAAACTCCTCGTTATTATAAGCATCAATGATATTCACAGACTCTGATGCATGAACCGTATAGCTTACGACATTCTTATGATTTTCTTCTCCCGCCTCATTAAACAGGGCGACAGGATTAAATGACGGTTTCACGCCGCTGGTGCCGCCCATCGCAACATTAAGCGTATCATTGCGCAAAATCTTAAAGCTCAGTGCCTGTTCTTCAATTTTATACAATGTTCCGCCATCGGCATTGGCAAGTTCCTTGGCGCCAAGCAGCACCATTTCCATTACTTTTTCCGTATCGCGTTCTGCCGACATCGCAATACCCAACTCGACCAGTCTATTCAGTTTTTCCTGACTGGTCGCCAAATCCTGCGTCTTAAGCGCAAGGGAGCTACGCATTTCATCAAATGTATTTTCCAGCTCATAAAATTCGATAATATGCGATGGCGTTCGGGATTTCGCCTTAAATTCAAGATGTTCAATCTGTTTTGCATCTTCAGACAACTGCGAAACACGCCGTGTTAAACGCGCGCTGAAAACATATACGATCGGAATAAACAGGATAATACAAAAAATACTGGCATTCAGAACACGGCGTTCCATCGTAATAAAGCTTTGCCGGAAATCATCCAGCGGGGCTGCCACTGCGATATTAAACTGCGCCCCATATTTACTGAGTTTTTCTACGCTTTTAAAATAGTCTAAGGCTTTTGCTTTTGTTTTTCCAAGAATGACATCGACAGCTGGGTCATCAATCCGGGTCAAATCCCCTAAATGATGGATACTTTTAAACCCCTTGGGAAAAGCCACAATGCGATTTTTATCGTCATAAATCCACGCCGTTCCATTTTCAGAAACAAATTGGTTGGATACGAACTCGCTGAGTTCCGTTAAAGTAAGATCAACACCAACAACGCCGTGTTTGTTTGCCATGCGTCTTGAGGCTGTAATCCCCGGCGTTTTAAACGAATTATAGACATAAACATCCGATAAATGTGGGTCACTATTTTCAATCGCATTGGTAAACCAGGGTCGCTCACGTGGATCATAGTTCGGATTGGCTTCCAAACGCTGGGAAATCACGTTTTTCTGTTCATCCAGAAATGACCAGTTTTGCAGACGTTCCCCTTCTTTTGAGTAAATCGTGCGTACGATCCAGACTGTATTTGCCGGGGCTTTGTGACTTGCAATCACGGCTTCACGCCCTCGTGTCGCAATCACTTGCAGAAATGATCCGTCCAAATGCCCGCAATAAACCGAATAAATGGTTTTGCGTTGCTCCAGCACACTAAAATATAAAGGCAGGATACTGGCGTCTAAGCCATCACCGAAAACAGCCTCATCGGACTTTCTACTGGCTAATAACGATGCGTTCGCAACCGATTGATCCAGTAAATTCACAATCTGGTTTTCAACATTATTTGAAACAGCCGTAAATAAGTTCCCCGCAACTTCTTTTGCTGTCCGGGTTCCCAAAACCCAAATGCTGAATAATGTAGCAATCGATAGCGAACAAATGACCGCTAGACTCACCAGTGTCAGACTTAACTTAAAACGAACGCGCACAGTTCCCCTCCTACGCAACAATCTGTTGCACTATAAGGGAGGAAGAGTTCACGACAAAATAAAATAATACATTTGTAGCATATACGTTGCGAACGAATGCCATATCCTTGGTAGCATCTTCAAGTAAAAGCGTATATCACTGTCTTAATCACTTCGAAAGATAAGGGCTTAAGATTACTCATGTGCGGTTTGGTCGGTTTCTTTTCACCTAATAACAACACACTCAATCAAGAGAATCAGCACCGCATTCTTGCGGAAATGACTACCGAAATCACATCTCGTGGCCCGGATGATCATGGCCTGTGGTGCGATTCGGAACATGGGGTTGCATTGGGGTTTCGTCGTCTTTCCATTCAGGATTTGTCCCAAGCCGGGCACCAGCCTATGACATCCGCCTGCGGACGCTATGTTATGGTTTTCAATGGAGAGATTTATAATTTCCAAGACCTACGCCAAACCTTGAACCAAGTTGAAAAAATCACATGGCGCGGACATTCCGATAGCGAAGTTATTCTCGCCCTTATCAGTCGTTTTGGAATTGAAGAAACCTTGGGCAAACTGAACGGTATGTTTGCTATTGCACTTTGGGACAAACAGGAAAAATCACTCACCCTTGCACGCGATCGCATGGGTGAAAAACCGCTTTATTTCGGGCAGGAAAACGGCACCTTCTTCTTTAGCTCAGAAGTTAAAGCCCTTTACCCCCATCCTGATTTCAGCGCCACGATCAATGATGGTGCGGTTGCTGCTTACCTGCGTTTTGCCTACGTCCCTGACCCGTTATCTGTTTTCAAAAACATAACCAAACTGGAACCGGGGCATTTCGTCCGTATCGATTCTTGCGGACAAGTTATAAACAAAGCCTTTTGGTCACCGTGCGATATGTTTATTCACGCGCGAAGCACCCCATTTCAAGGTAGCCGAGACCAAGCTGCAAACGAATTAAATGATCGTCTGCTTTCTGGCATCAAACAACGCATTGTCGCCGATGTTCCCCTTGGTGCCTTTTTATCCGGCGGGATCGACAGCTCCACAGTTGTCGCCTTAATGAAGGCCGTTGCCCCAGATCGGGTGCGCAGTTTCGCCATCGGGTTTGACAATCCGCGCTTTGATGAAAGCCCCCATGCCGAAGCCGTTGCCCGCCATTTAAATACCGATCATACCACGTTTAAGATGAGTGAGCGCGATTGTCTCGACGTGATCCCGGATTTACAGGATGTCTATGACGAACCCTTTGCTGATCCTTCACAGGTACCGACAACCCTGCTCTGTCGCCTTGCCCGTCAGCATGTCACCGTCAGTATGGCAGGCGATGGCGGGGATGAATTATTTGGCGGTTATGGTCGATATTGGGAAGCCAGTGCCCATTGGCGCAAAGTCCACAACCTGCCTGCATGGCGCAAAGCGTTAAACCGAAAAATACTGATGGGCTTATCCGGTAGCCCCTCCCGGCTTGCCCGCAACGTGCGTAAGAAATTTAATCGTTTACATCACGATAACGCCGCACAATATTACGCCAATCACATGAGCCGCTGGCGCGTGGACGAAGGGCTTTATCCCCCCGAACGCCTCAGCCCGAATATTTATGATAATGATCTTGCCTTAAACGATGACATCTCCCTTGAACGGGCTTTGATGCATCGTGATACCCAAGCCTATCTGCCCAGCAACCTTTTGGTTAAAACGGATCGGGCCAGCATGTCTTGCGGACTGGAAATTCGTGCGCCACTTCTGGATCATAACCTGATCGAATTTATTTGGTCCTTACCCGATGCTTACACCGTGGATGATCATAAAAAAGGGATTTTGCGTGATGTTCTTTATCGATACGTCCCACAAGAAATTGTCGATCGTCCCAAACAAGGGTTTGAACCCCCCTTGATCGATTGGTTGCGCGGCCCCCTCAAGGATTGGGCAGACGACCTTCTCAGCGCAGATCGCATCAAAAACTCACCCTATTATAACGCCAAAGTCGTCATGGCCCGTTGGCAAGACCATCGTAGCGGAAAACGCGCGTGGACCTATCCTTTATGGACCGTTCTTATGCTGGAAGCATGGCTCGACAAACATCAAAAACGACATGGGTAGAAATCGATCTAAAGCTGATAGAACTACGAAGGAAAAGCGACGACAAGACAAAGGCCCTGCCCTGTTGGGTTATCTGTTAAATGGACCGACGCACCATGCATCTCTGCAATTCTTAGAACAATTGATAAACCTAAGCCACAGCCGTTTTCGCCACTGCCTTCAATACGATAAAATCTGTCAAACACACGTTTTCGACGCTCTTCAGGGATGCCCGGCCCCGTGTCCAATATGCGTAAATTGATACATTCGTCAGATTTTTCGATACTTACATCTACCTTTCCGCCCTCTGGTGTATAACAAATTGCATTATTCAGAATATTTCGGACTAAAATCCTTAAAAGATCAGCATTTCCTACGACAATCGCTTCTTCATCTGTTCTCTTTGAAAAACCCAAGTCGATTTTCTTCTCCATTGAATGCGTATTTTCACTCATGACAGCTTGAATAACGACATCACTCAGATTGACTTTTTCCTGAGCCCCAAAGACGTTTTGATGATCAAGTCTGGCTAAAACCAATAACTGTTCAATCAGTCGTACAGCGCGGTCTGTACCTTCCTTGATACGATCAAGCGCATCCATCCTTTCTTTTTCATCGCGCGCATGTTGTGCAACTTGAGTATGGGTTCGAATAGCGGCAAGGGGGGTCCTCAGTTCATGGGACGCATCAGCCGTAAATCGGCGTTCTTTCTCAAGGAGCTTTCCTATTTTGGAAAAAAGGCCGTTCAAGGCATCAATCAACGGCATAATCTCTGAGGGAACATTCTTTGTATTTAAAGGCGCAAGATCATCAGCCGATCGCTTGATCACATTCTTCGTAACAACTTTTAAAGGTGCCACCCCCCAAGATACAGACAACCAAATCAAGATCGCCAACAAAGGAATGGCAAACCATACGGGATGAAATAAATGGGTCGCGACATTTTTTGCAAAGGTTGATCGGAAATCGTGTCGTTGGCCAACCTCGACATGGACACCATGATTATTTTTTATACCGTAAAAGCGCCAGTTTTCATTTTCGATGACTTTGTTGGAAAAACCTTTTTGCCAAGAACCCGTTGTAAGACGCGGCATGTTTGGTGAGGCAATCAGCAAATGTTTTTCAACCGTCCATACACGATATGCAATCATTTGCGCATCGTTCGCTGGCAGCTCAAATACGGTTTTGGCCCTCACCTCACCGGTTTCCAATTCAGCCATCAAAACGAGTATTAATTCCCCCGCCTGAACTAAGCTGGCATCCAGCATCTCATCTATTTGTTTTTTTGTATCAAAATACGAAAAGAGTGCGGTCGCTAACCATGCACATACGACACTTCCGGCAAGAATAAAAAATAATCTTTGGCGCAATGACCGTCTCATGGGTCTTCCTTTGGGATCATGTAGCCAACACCGCGTATCGTTTTAATCAGTTCTGGATACAGCTTTCGTCTTATGTGATGGATATAAACCTCAATGGTATTGCTTTCAATTTCTTCCCCCCAACCGTACAGTTTTTCTTCCAATTGATTTTTGGAAAGAACACGCCCTGTATTCAACATTAATTCCTGCAAAGTGACAAACTCCCGATCAGAAAGAGTGATCGGCTTATCATCTAGTGTCACTGTTCGGCTGGATATCATCAAAGTCACCCGGTTATGGTGCAGGGTTGAATCCGATATCCCGTTTGCTCTGCGTACTAACGCCCGTAATCTCGCTTGTAATTCTGCAAGATCAAATGGCTTAATTAAATAATCATCCGCCCCTGCATCCAGTCCTGCAACACGGTCTTCTATCGCATCACGTGCAGTTAAAATTAAGACAGGCATGTTATTGTCTGACTTTCTCATATGCCGCAATAAAGTAAGACCATCCACCTTAGGCAAGCCGAGATCTAGCACAAGAGCGTCATATGCTGTTCCTCTTATCGCCGTTTCAGCATCTTCCCCATCTTGCACCCAATCGAGAGCAAAACCACCTTGTGATAGTCCTGTTACGATCCCTTGCCCCAACAGAATATCGTCTTCAATAAGAAGTATGCGCATACATTTTCCCTGCATCCTGCCGGAACGCTCTCAAGCTGTTGTGAATTTAACACCCTGAGAGCGTGCATGATTTTATTTCCCCAAGGGCGTCCAATTGGAATCTTCAAAGTATTTGCCATAGGCATTGTAAACTTTAACGACCTTTACTGCACCTGCCCGTTCATTTTTTCCACTTCCCATTTCGCTGATACCCTCGAAAATCGGATTCAAAATGATGTGAAGTTGCTCATCCTCTGCTTCAGGAAGATTACAATTTTCGACCATGTAATCGATTTGGGTCTGAATTTCATTTGCCAGCTTCTTATATTCATCTGAAGGTAAGCGGTTCTCATGGATCTCTCCCAGCCGAGTATGGATAGAAGTCCGAATTGCCCCCATACTTTTGCGTAAGTGTTTGTCGCCTTTCCATTTTTGCCCTGCATTAAGCTTTGCTTCAACCATAGCCTGTTCACCATGTGAATGACTATCGGCTGCTAAACTTAAATTTATGGCACCAAAAAACAAACCAGTAGCTAATAGGGCTGAAGCGATCTTCGTTTTCGTAAACATTGAGTAAATCCTCATTTTCTTTTCCTGTAGGGAATTTTCGTTCCAAAAAGAAAATGGCCTTCTTACCTTAAACGCACCTTAAGAGACGTTATCTGTTTTTATTAAATGGAAACCTGAATTCAAAAAGGCCTTCCGTTTAAATTAAGAAAAACTTATAAAAATATTGCGAATAATTCTCAAAAGTGATTTGTTAATTGAGATCATCCCTCCCCTCTCCCAATATCTAGGAACTGCTGAACGATGGATTTAGATACCTTTACACTCGCACGTGGACTGCATGTTCTGTCTGTTGTTTTCTGGATCGGTGGTGTGGCGATGGTTACGACCATTTTGTTACCGGCTGTGCGTAAAATGAAACAGCCGGAAGAAAGAATTATGTTCTTTGAAACCGTGGAACGACGCTTTGCCCTGCAAGCCCGTTTGACAACCCTTCTGACCGGGCTCAGCGGTTTTTACATGCTTTATAAAATGGACGGCTGGTCCCTTTTTTCAACCCCCGGATATTGGTGGCTGCATGCCATGACAGGGGTATGGGCCGTCTTTACCTTGATCCTTTTTGTGCTGGAACCCCTTATTTTACATAAACTATTTCATGCTCAGGCCCAGAAAAACCCGGACCGCACCTTTCAGATTATACAGATCATGCATTGGGTGCTTTTAAGCATAAGCGTCATCACCATTGCCGGGGCCGTTCTTGGCGCACATGGTCTGTTGTTTACTGGTTGAACCAGCTTTTCCGTTCGCGTTTTTTGATATCTTCCCGGCTCAGCCCAATATCGCACAACATATATCCATCCATGTTCCGCATGATCTTTAGAAGATAACGACGATCTCGTTGGTGCTGCACCATTTGCCATATCGATTTCATATATTTAACAAGCGGGGATAAGGGCATGATACCGGCTCCTTTCTTTATGTGTTTGGGGACTTATTCACAAAGAAAAGGATAGGGCCGCCTATCAATAATTAAAAATAATTGTTTTTGATTTTATTAATTGTTATTTTATATAGATGGAAATTAGTGATCTCAAAACATTTTTAGCTGTTGCCGATGAAGGGGGCTTTACCGCCGCGGCACGAAAGCTTTGTTGCGTGCAACCCAATGTGACCAGCCGGATTAAAAAGCTCGAAGATGAACTCGGTGTTCAACTATTTCATCGCAATTCACGCCATGTTGAACAAACTCTTTATGGACGGCAATTTTATCATCATGCAGAAAAGATTGTCCGCCTTTCGCGTGAAGCCGCCCTGTCCTTTCAGGATGCAAGCCCCCGTGGCCCCTTATCCCTTGGTGTAACGGAAACCGTGGCTTCTGGGTACTTGCCGTCTTTACTTCAATCTTTTCAGCGGATCTGCCCGGACGTTGAATTGACGGTACAGACAATGGAATCCCGGGCCTTACCAGATGCTTTGCTCAACCACAGTCTCGATATTGCTTTTGCTGAACTTCCCGTTACCCATTCCAGCCTTATAACTGCTGATTACTGGACGCAAAATCTGGTTTTGGCCTCATCTAAAACCTATAAACCTGCCGCAGAAAAAGGAGTGACAGCTTTAGCCTTTTCCTCCACCTGCCCTTATCGGGATGTCATGTTTGCTGCATTAAAACGGCAAAATATTACCGTGGCCCGCCAACTTCATCTTTATAATACCAACACGCTTTTGGCCTGCATCATGGGCGGGATCGGAATCGGCGTTGTCCCTGCATGTCTGGTCGAACGCGCCCACATTGCCCCTTATGTCGACACACTTGCAGTTTCCGAAAAAGACGGAACGGCTATCATTTCCATGATTACTCATCGTGAAAGCATTGAAACCGCAGCCGTGCGCGCCTTTAAGGAAAATGCACGCGCGATGATGCCTTCTCTTTTAACTTCATAAAGGTCGGCACCGATCACTCAAATTTAAAAAATGAATCGGGCTTCTCATAGAGAGGTCAGAAGCCCCTCCCTCTTCTTTTTAAATTGCTAATACTCATTTACAGATATTTTTTGATACAGAAAAAGCATCTTTATACCCTCAAAGGGCTTTTTTTAAGAAAGCCTTTGATCTTCTTTACTTTTTATAAATCTATCTACAGGCCACCAACTTATCCAGACCTATATATGGGGCTACAGAAAACCAAGCACCCCACATATAGCTGTTAAAGCTTTTGCTTAAGCCTTGTTTCCTGCGGCTTTTCCCATGTTTTTACGTTGACCTCCCATTAAATCCCATGATATCCCATATTATCCCATCGAATAATAGGGACAGCCCATCCGTTAACAATGGACTGTCTGGAAATTGGGATCGGTTATGCCGGTCTTTTCACTGTTCTTCAATGGGCAAGGTTCGAACGTTTTAGCAAGCAGGCACCGCCATCATGGCACTTTTTGTCGGAAAGCATCTAAATAAGATAGATAAAAAGGGACGCACCAGTGTTCCCAAGCCTTTCCGCGCGTCTTTTGAAACGCAAAACTTTCGTGGGATGTATGCTTATCCTTCCTTTAAATTCCCCGCGATTGCTGCTTGCGACGAAACCTTTATGACCGTTTTGGCCGATAGCCTCACCGCCGAAACGGATTTCTTTTCCGATGATCAGGACGACCTCGCGGCTGTCATTTTGGAAAGCGCCAGCCAACTAAGCTTTGACACCGAAGGTCGCGTCATTTTACCACAGGAATTACTGGAACACGCAGGGATTACCGATCAGGCCCTCTTTGTTGGGCGCGGACGCGAGATTTTAATCTGGGAACCCAGTGCCTACGAAGCCCATGCCAAGCAGGCTTTCAGCCGCGCCAAGGCCGCCAAGCGGACCTTGAAACTACGCGTCAGTCCGGAGGATGTGCAATGAGTGGACATATCCCCGTTCTATTAAATGAAATCGTTCATGCCATTGCACCTGAAGAAGGTGACATCGTTATTGACGGCACCTTCGGTGGAGGGGGCTATACCAAAGCCATACTGGATGCAGCCAATTGCCGGGTCTTTGCCATAGATCGTGACCCGGACGCAATCAAACGGGGCAACACCTTATCCAAATCCTTGGATAACCGGCTGACAATGTTTGAGGGCTGCTATGGGGACATGGCGGCCCTTGTGAATCAAAAGGTGAACGCGGTGGTTCTGGATATAGGAGTCTCTTCCTTCCAGATTGATGAAGCTGATCGCGGTTTTTCCTTCCGCGAAGATGGCCCGCTGGACATGCGCATGGCCCAATCCGGTGAAAGTGCCGCCGATGTAGTCAACACTTACGATGAAAAAGACCTTGCCGATATTATTTACAAATACGGTGAAGAACGTCATTCCCGTCGTGTAGCGCGCGCCATCGTCGAAGCACGCAAAGAAGAAGAAATTACCACAACCGCGCAACTTGCCAAAATTGTGCGTTCCGTCGTATGGCAAGCCAAGGACAAAATCGATCCGGCAACCCGCACATTTCAGGGCTTGCGGATCTACGTCAATGACGAACTGGGCGAACTGGAACGTGGCCTTGCGGCTGCGGAAGAATTATTGCTACCCGGTGGTCGTCTTGTCGTTGTCACCTTCCATTCCTTGGAAGACCGCATCGTTAAAAAGTTTTTCAAAGAGCGCAGCGGGGCAAACGCACGAACCAACCGTTATATGCCTGACGCAGCAACAGATGGGCCACACCCAACATTTAAACTGGTGACACGCAAACCCATTGCCCCCAGTGAAGAAGAATTAAAAGAAAACCCGCGTGCGCGTTCTTCAAAATTGCGCGCTGGCGTTCGCACCGATGCACCAAACTGGACAGGAGGGAACCCATGACCCGCCTGACTCTTGCCCTGACCGTTTTTCTGGCAATCGCCCTGTCTATCGGCGTCTTTCGCATCACCTATCAGGTGGACGAGCTGGAAAAAGAACTGAGCGAACTTAACAAGCAAATTCTCGAAGAACAGGAAACCATCCATATCCTGAAAGCGGAATGGAGCTATCTAAACGATCCCAATCGTCTGGAGGATTTAGCCCGTCGTCATCTTGGTCTCAAGCCGATGAACGGCAATCAGTTGATCAATCTGGATATGTTTGACAAGCAATTGCTGCCCGATGATCCCAACGCCCAACCTGTAAAGCTGGAGCGTTAATCATGGAACTTCGAGGTGCCCGCGAAAAACAACTTAAAAACCGCAGAGCCATTGAAACCGGGCATAACCGTGCTTTGGTAACGGGAGCGGTTTTTGCTATTTTGTTTATCGTTCTTGCCGGGCGCGTGGTTGACCTTTCCCTTTTGCAAGGCAGCCGGGAGCCTTCCCTTGTCGATAGCCCTAGCACGGGTGATGTCGTGGAAGCTGTACGCGCTGATATCGTGGATCGCAACGGCGTATTGGTGGCGACATCCTTGCCTGCTGACTCGTTATTCGTGGATTCAAAAGCCTTTCTTGATGCCGGGGAAGACCCGACACAAGCCGCCTTGAAACTCGCGCGTATCCTACCTGAGCTTGCTATTGATGACACGGTTAAAAAATTATCTTCGGGCAAACGCTTTGAATATCTGGTCCGTACTTTAACACCCAATCAAAAATATCAAGTCAACCTGCTTGGTATTCCGGGTTTGGATTACCAAAGTGACGAACGTAGAACTTATCCACAAGGCCCCCTGCTTGCTCATGTGCTTGGTTACACCGATGTCGATGGACGTGGCATTGCCGGACTGGAACAAAGTTTCAACCATCAACTGACCACACCGGGTGGAAAACTTGAACTTTCCATTGATGTTCGCATTCAATCCATTATGCGCAGCGCCTTGCAGGATGCCATTGATGAATTCAAGGCAATTGGCGGGGCAGGAATCATTATGGATATTCAATCCGGTGAACTTCTGTCCTTGGTTTCCCTGCCGGATTTTGATCCCAACAACACAAGCACGCTTGTTGGTGATGCCGGTTTCAATCGTGCGACCAAAGGCGTTTATGAAATGGGATCCATCTTCAAACTGTTCAACACAGCAATGGCACTGGACAGCAAGACGGTCACACTTAACGATCACTTCGACGCCAGTAAGCCATTGAAGATCGGTCGCTTTTTCATCAACGACTTTCACGGGAAAAACCGAATTCTCAGCGTTCCTGAAATTTTGGTCTTTTCCTCAAACATCGGATCCGCCCAAATCGCCTTGGAAGCCGGAACAGATTTACAACGTGAATATATGGGGCGTCTTGGCCTGTTGAACACCGCCTCACTGGAAATCCCCGAAGTCGGCACACCGCTTTATCCAACACGTTGGCGCAAGGCCAATACAATGACAATTTCTTATGGACACGGTATTGCCATTACACCGTTACAATTGACCAGTGCCGTTGGGGCAATGGCAAATGGCGGTCTTTTACCCAACCCGACACTGTTAAAAGACAATTTCAAGGACCGTTTGCCCCCGCGCCGTGTCATTTCTGAAGAAGTCTCCGCACAGATGCGCAAGCTTATGCGTCTGGTGGTTTTGCAAGGCTCCGGTAAAAAAGCGAATTCTGCCTTTTACCGTGTGGGTGGCAAGACCGGGACAGCGGACAAGCAAGAAGGTGGATCTTATAACCGTCGCGCCCGTATTTCATCTTTTGCCGGTGTGTTCCCGATTGAAAATCCGAAATATGCCATCCTTGCAATGGTCGATGAACCGGTCGGCAACAAAAAAACATTCGGATATGCAACAGCAGGCTGGGTTGCCGCCCCCATCGCCAAAAAAGTCGTTGACCGCGTTGGCCCCATGCTGGGTCTCGCCCCATCAGCAGGTGAAGAACAAGCCTATCAACCGGGCGACCCTCTTTTCATCAAGGTGAAGGGGTAAGTCATGGTTCAACTCAATATTCTATTCCCCAATTGCACATCCAAACTGGACATCACCGGCCTCAGCGTTGATAGCCGCGCTGTTAAACCCGGCTATCTGTTTGCAGCCCTGCCCGGCAATCGCGTAGATGGGCGCACCTTTATTGATCAGGCGATCAGAAATGGGGCCTGTGCCGTTTTAGTCCCCCGCAAAACCGAAGGGCTGGATATCTATCCCAATACCATTTTCATTTATGATGATAACCCCCGCCTGTGTTTTGCCAAGGCGGCGGCGGCTTTCTATGGCACTCAACCTGATCTGTGTGCAGCCGTTACCGGCACCAATGGTAAAAGTTCCGTTGTCACATTTGTCCGTCAACTCTGGTCCATGCTTGGTCATTCTGCAGCCAGCGTCGGCACTCTGGGCATCACTGCACCGGGATTGAATATTGCAGGGGAGTTGACCACACCGGACCCGGCAGGTTTACATCAACGTCTTTCTGAAATTACACAGTCAGGCGTCACCCACCTTGCAATGGAAGCTTCCAGTCACGGGTTGGACCAATACCGCATGGACGGGGTTAAGGTCCAAATCGCAGCCTTTACAAACCTGAGCCGGGACCATCTGGATTATCATGTCGATATGGCAGATTACCTGCGTGCAAAAAAACGGCTCTTCAGTGATTTGCTCAGCCCATCCGGCATAGGTGTTTTAAACGCCGATATTCCAGAATTTGAAACCTTACGCAATCTTCTGGAACAAACCGGCCACAAAGTACTGAGTTATGGAAAAATGGGACATGACATTCAGTTGATCACGGCCCAACCCACACCGCACGGTCAGAACCTTATCCTGCGTGCAGATGGAAAAGACTATCAAATCGCATTGCCCTTGGCAGGTTATTTTCAGGCCGAAAACATTATGTGTGCGACCATGATCGTCATTGCCAGTGGACATAACCCGGAAGAAGTCATCCCCCTGTTGTCCAAACTGGAAGGGGTTCCCGGACGAATGGAGGCAATGGGCCACGGCGTTTACGTCGATTATGCACATACCCCGGATGCCTTAAAAACCGTCCTGTGCGCCCTTCGCCCCCATACACAAGGGCAACTGGCGGTCTTGTTTGGTTGCGGCGGGGATCGTGACAAAGGAAAACGCCCGCAAATGGGGAATATTGCGGCACAGTTTGCAGATCGTGTTTATGTCAGTGATGACAACCCGCGTAGCGAAGATGCCACAATTATCCGGTCCGAAATCATGGCGGCCTGCCCGGATGCCACCGAAATCGGTGATCGCAAAGCTGCTATTAAAACCGCCATTTCCGAATTGAAAGAAGGCGATGTTCTTCTTATCGCCGGGAAAGGCCATGAAACGGGTCAAATTGTTGGTGATCGTGTTCTTCCCTTTGATGACCGCGCCCTTGCACGGGAGTTGATCCATGGCTGATATTTTATGGACAACAGACGAAGCGGCCAAAGCCGTAGACGGAACCCCGTTCGGGCAATGGGAATGCACAGGTATTTCCATCGACAGCCGCAATGTAGAAAAAGGTGATCTGTTTATTGCCATCAAAGGCCCAAGCTTCGATGGACATCAATTTGTTCACGCGGCACTAAAGGCCGGCGCAGCAGCGGCTATTGTCTCCCATATTCCGCAAAATTGCCGTCAGGATGACAAACTGCTACTGGTGAAAAACACAACGCGTGCATTGGAAGATTTGGGACGTGCTGCACGTGCGCGCTCAAACGCAAAAATTGTCGCCGTCACCGGCAGCGTAGGGAAAACCGGGGTGAAAGAAGCCCTTGCCAGTGTCTTGTCCAAACAAGGCAAGATGCATGCGACCCTTGGCAATCTCAACAATCATTTTGGCCTGCCTTTAACCTTGGCCCGTATGCCACGCGACTGCAACTTCGCAGTTCTGGAACTAGGGATGAACCACGCAGGCGAGTTAATTGATCTGTCGAAAATGGCCCACCCCGATGTTGCCGTCATCACAACTGTAGCGGCTGCCCATCTGGAATATTTTGATGACGAAGCCGCGATTGCCGATGCCAAGTGCGAAATTTTTGCAGGTTTGAAAAAAGGCGGTGTCGCAGTTTTAAATGCCGATAACCCTTATTTCGAACGTATGAAACAGGCCAGCCTGACACAGGGCGTCGACAAAATCATCACCTTTGCAAGTGAACAAGAGGCCACGTTTAGCGCAACATCATTTAAAAATGATGAAACAGAAAACGGCACATTCATCTCTGCAAACATCGACGGTCAGCCCCTTGACTATAAAATCGCCCACAATGGGCGCCATTGGGTCGCCAATAGTCTGGCCGTTCTTGCCTGCATCAAAGCACTAGGCGCAAACGTAGAACAGGCAGCACACGATTTGGCCCACCTCTCACAGTTAAAAGGGCGCGGAGCGGTCCATACAATTGAAATATCCGGGGGTAACATTCGCGTTATTGATGAAAGCTATAATGCGAATGACGCTTCAATGCGTGCGGCACTTGACGTTCTGTCTCACCAGTCAGGCCGGCGCATTGCGGTTCTAGGCGATATGCTGGAACTCGGCCCTGATGAAATTGATATTCATAAGAATTTGGCGGATGCCTGCGGCAACATCCATTTGGTCTTTGCCTGCGGCCCGTTAATGAAACATCTGTTCACGGCATTGCCTGCCCATCAACGTGGTGCCCATGCTTCCAGCGCCGAACATCTTGCGCCATTGGTGGTGCAGGCCGTGCAACCGGGTGACGTAATCAGTATTAAAAGTTCGCGGGGATCACGCACCGATCTGGTGCTGGATGCCCTTCTTGAATTGCAATCCAACGGGACGTAAAGACGAAAGAGAAACCGACACATGCTATATCATCTCCTCTTTCCTTTGGCCGATCAATTCGCGGTCTTCAACCTGTTTCGCTACCTGACATTCAGAACAGGCGGCGCGGTTATGACGGCTATGATCATTGCTTTTATCATCGGCCCGCGTCTGATCCGTTGGTTACGTCAATGGCAAGGTCAAGGCCAGCCCATCCGCGACGATGGACCGGAAAGTCATTTGAAAAAACAGGGTACCCCGACAATGGGCGGTATTATGATTTTGACATCCATGACCATTTCCGTCCTGCTGTGGGCAGATTTATCAAACCCTTATATCTGGGCGGTTATGCTGGTCACATTGGGCTATGGCATTATTGGTTTTACCGACGATTATCTGAAAGTTTCCAAGAAAAACACCAAGGGTTTATCAGGTAAGCTAAAATTGCTCGGTCAACTTTTGTTTGCGGGAATTGCGGCCTTTATCGTCGCCAGCGTTCAACCCGAAAGCCTAAACACCCATCTCGCCTTGCCGTTCTTCAAGGATGTTTTGCTCAATTTGGGTATCTTCTTCCCGATTTTTGCCGTTCTGGTGATGATTGGATCCTCCAACGCGGTCAACCTGACGGACGGACTGGACGGTCTTGCGACTGTCCCGGTGATTATTGCCGTCGGCGTTTTTGCGATTTTCTCCTATCTGGTCGGCAACTTCGTCTTCGCCGATTATCTGCAAATTCACTACGTCCCCGGTGCAGGCGAACTGGCTGTTATCTGTGCGGCTGTAATCGGGGCCTGCATTGGATTTTTATGGTTCAACGCCCCGCCCGCGATGGTTTTCATGGGGGATACCGGATCACTGGCGCTTGGTGGCACCTTGGGGTCCATCGCCGTTGTCACCAAACACGAACTGGTTTTGGCCATTGTCGGCGGTCTGTTTGTTTTGGAAACCGTGTCCGTCATCGTACAAGTGGCCTCGTTTAAGTTGACGGGCAAGCGTGTTTTTAAAATGGCACCGCTACATCACCATTACGAAAAAAAGGGCTGGGCTGAACCTACCATCGTTATCCGTTTCTGGATTATCGCCTTGATCCTCGCCTTGATCGGCTTGGCCACACTGAAACTACGTTAAAAGGAGCATACCGGACGTGATCATCCCTACCGCCTATAAAAACAAAACAGTCGCTGTTCTCGGGCTCGGTAAATCCGGTGCTTCGGTTGAACGCGCCTTGCAAAATGCAGGTGCGCGCGTCTGGGCATGGGATGATAAATCAACCCGCAACGATCTGGTTGATTTAACCAAAGCGGATTGGACACAAATTGACCTGCTGGTTATGAGCCCCGGTATCCCGCATACCTTCCCGGCCCCACACCCTGTGGCGGAATTGGCACATGCACATAATTGTCCCATCGTTTGCGATGTGGAGTTGTTGGTGCAAACCTGCCCAAATGCCAAATATGTTGCCATTACCGGAACCAATGGGAAATCCACGACCACATCCCTAATCGCCCATGTGTTGGAAGTTGCAGGCTTTGATGTCGCGGTTGGCGGCAATCTTGGCACACCTGCCCTTGATCTCGACCAACTGGATGAAGACGGCGTTTATGTGCTGGAACTATCATCTTATCAATTGGAACGCACACCTTCACTTTGTGCGGATGTGGCCGTCTGGTTGAACATCAGCCCAGATCATCTGGATCGCCACGGTGGCTTGGATGGATATATCGCGGCCAAAAAGAATATTTTTGTCAATCAAGGGGCTGAACAGTTTGCCGTAATCGGTATTGATGACGATCATAGCCGCAAAGTCTTTGCAGAAAACGACCTGACACAGGCAAAACGGATTGCCATAACAGCCAATGGCCCCGTTGAAGATGCAATTTTCGTTGATGAAGATATCCTGATTGACGAAGCCTTTGATCCTGAAGGCATTCAGGTCATGGATTTGTCTTCTGTCAAAACCCTGCAAGGCAAACACAACCAACAAAACGCACTGGCGACTTACGCAACCGCCATTGCCTTGGGCGCGGATCCCACATGGATTGTGCGCGGCATTGCCGGTTTTCCCGGTCTGGCCCATCGTCAGGAAATCATTGCCACTGTTGACGGTGTCTTATTCATCAATGACAGCAAGGCCACCAACGCCGACGCCACAGCCAAAGCCCTCGGTGCTTATGACCACATTTACTGGATTGCGGGTGGTCAGGCCAAAGAAGGCGGCATCACCTCGTTATTGGACCAATTGAGCTCCGTTGAAAAAGCCTATCTGATTGGTGAGGCCGAAGATGCCTTTGCCCAAACATTGGACGGCACCTTGCCTTATCAACGTTGTCAAATACTGGAGAAAGCACTCACGCAAGCCTTTCAGGATGCTAATGAAAAAGGCGGTGTTGTTTTATTGTCCCCTGCCTGTGCTTCATGGGATCAATTCAGCAGTTTTGAGGCGCGTGGCGATGCCTTTCGTACCCTTGTCCTCAAATTACAAGAGGAGACCGCCTAGATGATCAGCTTCTCTCGTGTCGATACAAGTGTTTTGGGGCGTTGGTGGTGGACGATTGATCGCTGGTTGCTCTCTGCTATTTTATTAATTGTTGCAGTCGGGGCGATTTTGACCTTGGCGGCCAGCCCGCCTGTGGCGGCCCGCATCGGTCTGGATACATATCATTTTGCCATTCGTCAGTTTGCCTATCTCCCCTTGGCGTTATTAACCATGATCTTCGTTTCCTTACTGGAACCTGTCATGGTGCGTCGATTAGCTGCGGTTCTTTTTGCTGTTTTCCTGATCCTGACCGCCAGCACCCATTTCCTAGGGGCTGAAGTCAAGGGGGCGGCACGCTGGATTTCTTTTGCAGGCTTCACCATTCAACCGTCCGAATTTCTAAAACCCACCTTTGCAGTGGTTGCCGCTTGGATGTTCAGTGAATGGCGCAAGGATACGGCCTTCCCCGGTCATTTCATTTCCATTGCCCTGTTTGCCTTGGTTGCCGGTTTGTTGGTGACGCAACCCGATTTCGGGATGACAGCCGTAATCTCCGCTGTTTGGGGGGTGCAGTTCTTCTTGGCGGGATTGCCCGTGTTCTTCGTTGTCTTGGTTGCTGCCGTCTTTATGACCGGTTCTATGGCCGCCTATATGATGGTTGATCACGTTAAAAGCCGTGTAGATCGTTTCCTTGATCCGGCCAGCGGGGACAACTACCAGATTTCACGCTCTCTCGAAGCGTTTCAGAACGGCGGTTTATTCGGCACAGGCCCCGGTGAAGGTGATATCAAGCATCTGTTACCCGATGCCCACACCGATTTCATCTTTGCTGTCGCGGGTGAAGAATTCGGCCTGATTGCCTGCCTGTTCATTATCGGCCTGTTTGCCACCATTGTTCTGCGCGGTTTTTCCAAAATGTTCCGTGAAACCAACTTGTTTGTTTTGTTGGCCGTTGGCGGGCTTGTCACCCAATTTGGCTTGCAGGCCGTTATCAATATGGCCTCGACCACGCACCTGATGCCCACCAAAGGCATGACCTTGCCCTTCATTTCCTATGGCGGGTCGTCCTTGCTGTCATTGGCTTTGGGCATGGGCATGTTGTTATCACTGACGCGCCGCCGCGTCGGGGGGGAGTTATGAGCGATAAAAAACCTTTGATCATTCTGGCAGCCGGCGGCACAGGCGGACATGTTTTCCCGGCAGAAAGTCTCGCCGAACAACTACTTGCACGTGGCTATCGCCTTGCCCTTTTTACTGACAAGCGCGGTGCGAAATACAGCGGTGTCCTTGGTCAACTGGAAACCCGACATATCAGTGCTGGCAGTGTCGCCGGACGCGGTCTTTTCGGCAAAATTCGTTCAGCCCTATCCTTGGGGCTTGGCATCTTCCAAGCCAAACGCCTGCTTGCCAAAATGGAACCCAGCGTGGTGGTCGGTTTTGGCGGCTATCCATCTGTTCCGACCATGGTCGCAGCCTCCCTCGGGGGATATGCAACCGTTATCCATGAACAAAATGCCGTTTTGGGCCGGGCAAACCGTTTGTTGGCAGGCAAGGTTAAACGAATTTGCACGTCTTTTGCCACTGTGGATCACATTGGTTCTGAAAATGAGGGGAAAGTCATTTTCACTGGTAACCCTGTTCGACAAACTATTTTGGATAAACGCCAAACCCCTTATCAGGAAAAGACAAACAATGATGACATTCGTATCTTCGTTTTAGGAGGATCCCAGGGTGCCCAAGTTTTCAGTGATGTTCTACCCAACGCAATGGATGAATTAAGCCTGTTAGACAAATCGCACCTTTCCATTACACAACAATGTCGCGAAGAGCTTCTACCTCAAACAAAAGAAGCATATGCCACAAAATTAGTTCAGTACGTTTATTTAGATAGCTTTTTTGAAGACGTGCCTGAAATGCTGGCAAAATGTCACTTGCTTATCGCTCGTGCCGGGGCTTCCACCTGTGCAGAAGTTACGACCATTGGTCGTCCATCCATTTTAGTTCCCTACCCCCATGCAACCGACGACCATCAAACCAAAAATGCGCAAAATCTGGAATCTGTTGGTGCCTGCAAATTAATCGCACAAGACAAACTGACATCAGAATATTTAGGGAAAGAACTACAAAATCTGTTGGATAACCCACAGGCCCTGAAACAGATGGCTGACGCGGCCTATAACGCGGGTCAACCCGACGCCGCCACCCGTTTGGCCGACGCGGTCGAAGATTTAATCAAGGTGAAAGAATAAACCATGAAATCCTTACCTTTATCCATTGGCACCCTTCATTTCGTCGGTATCGGCGGCATCGGTATGAGCGGCATTGCAGAAATTCTGCATAACCTCGGCTACACCGTTCAAGGTAGCGATTTAAGCGACAATGCAAACGTTAAACGTCTACGCGACCTTGGCATCAAAGTTTTTGTCGGTCATCAGGCTGAAAATGCCAAAGACGCACAGGTGGTTGTGATTTCATCCGCAGTCAAACCGGATAACCCCGAAGTCGTGCACGCCCGTCACAATCATATTCCCGTTGTGCGCCGCGCAGAAATGCTGGCAGAACTGATGCGCCTGAAAGCAGCCATTGCCATTGGCGGCACACATGGCAAAACCACAACGACAACCATCGTTGCAACCTTGCTGGATGCCGCAGGTCTGGACCCGACCGTCATCAATGGCGGGATCATCAATACGTACGGCACAAACGCCCGTCTGGGTACAGGCGATTGGCTGGTTGCCGAAGCCGATGAGTCTGACGGGACCTTTATCAAGCTGCCCGCCTCTTGTGCCGTTGTTACCAATATCGACCCGGAACATCTAGATCATTATGGCAGTTTTGATAAATTGCGCGCGGCTTTCGATACCTTCATCCAAAATATTCCGTTTTACGGTTTTGCCGCTCTGTGTATTGACCATGCCGAGGTTCAGGCCATGATCCCCCGTGTACCAGACCGCAAAATCGTCACTTATGGATTTTCCCCTCAGGCCGATGTGCGCGCCACCAATGTGGATATGGGGCCGGACGGGGCACGTTTTGATGTGGTGATCAACAAACGTGGCGAAGAGGCGCGCACCATCGAAGGGCTGCATTTTCCCATGTTAGGGGCACATAACGTACAAAACAGTCTGGCCGCTGTTTGCGTCGGTCTGGAACTCGGCATGTCGGATGCCATTATTCGTAAAGGTTTATCCGCGTTTGAAGGGGTCAAACGTCGTTTCACCAAAACCGGCGAAGTCGATGGCATCGCCATTATTGACGATTACGCCCACCATCCGGTTGAAATTTCCTCTGTCTTAAAGGCGGCACGCAGTGCCGGACGGGGCAAGGTCCATGCCGTTGTGCAACCCCATCGTTACACCCGTTTGCGCGACCTGTTTGAAGAATTTTCCACCTGTTTTAACGATGCAGACAGTGTCATCGTCGCCGATGTCTATCCCGCCGGTGAACAACCGATTGAAGGGATCGACCGGGACCATTTGGTAGAAAGCCTGATCGGTCACGGCCACCGCCATGTCATCTCGTTGGAAAGTCAGGACAAGCTGGCCAGTATTGTTAACGATATCGCCGGTCCCGGTGATTATGTCGTTTGTTGCGGCGCGGGCAGTATTTCTGCATGGGCCTATGACTTACCGGATCAACTCAGTAAAGTAAAAGAAGGATAATTTTCGTGACCTCGGACGTTTTATTCAAAGAAGGATTATTGGACAGATTGCCCGCCGTGCGTGGACGATTAAGTGCCAACGCGCCTTTGGATAAGATTACATGGTTCCGCGTGGGCGGACCGGCTGAAGTCATGTTCCGTCCCGAAGACAGCGACGATTTACGCGATTTTATGCAAAACAAGCCCGCCGATGTCCCGGTTACCTTTATCGGGGTGGGGTCAAACCTGCTGGTACGTGATGGTGGCATCCCCGGCGTTGTGGTTCGACTGGGGCGCAATTTCGCACAAATTCGTGTGGAAGATCAGGATATTATCTGCGGCGCTGGCGCATTGGATGGCAATGTCGCCAAGGTTGCGCTGGATAATTCTTTGGGCGGTTTAGAATTTCTTAGTGGTATTCCCGGCACAATAGGCGGTGCCTTGCGTATGAACGCAGGTGCCTATGGTCGTGAAATGAAAGATGTGCTGATGGAAGCCACCGCCTTGTCACCGAATGCCGAGGTCAAAACCTTAAGTCTGAACGAAATGGGATATAGCTACCGCCATTGCGATCTGTCCGAGGACTGGATTTTCCTGTCCGCACGATTGCGCACACACCCCGCAGACCAGACCGAAATCGCGGCACAGATGAACAAAATCCAACAGGCGCGCGGGGACAGCCAACCTGTTCGTTCACGCACAGGCGGGTCTACTTTTGCAAACCCGGATGGCTATAAGGCATGGCAATTAATTGATGCCGCCGGATGTCGTGGATTAAGGCGCGGTGGCGCACAGGTATCCGAACAACATTGCAATTTCCTGCTGAATACCGGTGATGCCACAGCCGCCGATCTGGAAGGATTGGGCGAAGAGGTGCGCGCCCGTGTTTTGAAACAAAGCGGAGTTGAATTGCGTTGGGAAATCAAGCGCATCGGCTTGGAAAAAGGAGAAGACCAATGACGACACATGTTGCTGTCCTGATGGGCGGATGGTCCTCGGAACGTGAAGTTTCCCTCGTCAGCGGGGCCGCTTGCGCCAAGGCTTTGCAAGAAGCCGGTTATAGCGTGACCACGATTGATATCCAGCGCGATATGGGATCACTGTTAACCCGGCTATATCCCAAACCGGACGTGATCTTTAACGCCCTGCACGGCCCTTACGGCGAAGATGGTTGCATTCAGGGTTTCCTGAATATCATCAATATTCCCTACACCCATTCCGGTGTCATGGCCTCTGCCCTTGCAATGGACAAGCCCATGTCCAAACGCCTGTTTGAACAAGTCGGCATTCCATGTGCCAAACACGAAATCGTCAAACGCGACGACGTTCTGGCAGGTAACGTCATGGATGGTCCCTATGTCATTAAACCGACCAACGAAGGATCAAGTGTTGGCGTTAAAGTTGTCATGGATGGGGACGAACCGCCGTTCAGCCACGATGACTGGCCTTATGGTGATGAAGTTATGATCGAACAATTTGTACCGGGGCGCGAGTTGACCGTCACCGTCATGGGTTCGCGCGGGGCACTCGCTGTGACCGAAATTTGCACCGATCATAAATTTTATGACTACGACGCAAAATATGCCGAAGGGGGCTCCTGGCACGAAGTTCCGGCCAAGATCCCGGCAGATATCGAAGAAAAAGCCAAACGTTTGGCGGAAAAAGCCCATGAAACATTGGGATGTCGCGGCGTCAGTCGCGCCGATTTCCGTTATGACGAAGATAAAGGCGAGATTTACATTCTGGAGATTAACACCCAGCCAGGCATGACACCGACATCATTAGTGCCGGAACAAGCCGCCGCTGTTGGAATTTCCTTCCCCAAACTGGTTGCATGGATGATTGAGGAAGCGCGATGCGACAACTAAGCGTGACATCACAAAACAAACGCAAACGGACACAAGTCTGGTGGAAACGGGCAACCGTGCGTCCACTGGTTTTCAGTGCCGTTATGGGGATTGTTGCCGCCCTTTTGACCTATGCTGTCAAAACGGGTTTGACCGATATTGCCTCTATGCGCTTGGAACGTGCAACCCTGAGCGCAACAGCCAAGACAGGCCTGATCCTGCGTGATGTTCTGGTCGAAGGACGTGAAAATACACCGCTAAAAGACTTGCGCGCCGTCGTCAATCTGGAACTGGACCAACCTATTCTGGATATTAATCCGCAAGGTTTGCGCGAACGGATTGAGGCCTTACCGTGGGTAGCCACCGCATCCGTTGAACGCCAGCTTCCCGATATTTTACATATCCGCCTGAACGAACATCGCCCCATTGCCATGTGGCAACATGACGGGACATTTTCTTTGATCAATAAAGAAGGGGAAGTCATTCTCACCGGCGGTGACGATATCAAGGTTTTTGCCCATTTACCATTGGTCGTCGGGGAAGGTGCACCCGAACATACCGCACAAGTGTTGGCCATTTTACAATCCGAACCGGAACTGAATAAAAAAGTCAAAGCAGCGGTGCGTGTCTCTGATCGTCGTTGGGATATCGCAATGGAAAATGGCGCCTTTATTCGCCTGCCCGAAGATAATCCAGAAAAAGCATGGTCGCGCCTTGCTGTCTACAACAAGGAAAATCTGCTGTTTGACAAGAAACTTGCCAGTATCGATATGCGCCTGCCGGACAGAATTATGGTGAAAATCGACGATTTGGAAACGATTCGTAAACCAGTTGGGGGGCAAGATACATAAGTTGGTATTTTTAAACCGATCTATGTTTTGAAGATTTGGATATGAGCAACGTGACAAAGAAAACCAGAAACGGCCTGATTGCGGCTCTGGACATCGGCACCACCAAAGTGTCGTGCTTTGTTGCGCGTGCCCACAAGGGGCAAGAACTGGAAATCGTCGGCCTGTCTCATCAAATTGCAAACGGCCTTCGCCGGGGTGTTATCGTCGATATGGAAGCCGCCGAACGTTCTATCCGTTCTGCCGTTCATGTTGCTGAAGAAATGGCAGACGACACTATTGACCGTGTCATCGTTTCATTGTCTGGTGGACAACCCAAGGCGCAAATCAAGGATGTGGAAACCAATGTTCACACCGCACAGATTAGCGACCTTGATATCCAGCGCCTGTTCACCCAAGCCCGCGTTCAAGGCCAATTACCGCAAGATCACGTTCTTTTGCATACGATGCCGACCGATTTTACTGTAAATGGCGAAGCCGGTATCCGTGACCCGCGCGGTATGGTCGGGGAACGTCTGAGCGCCCGCATGAACCTGATTTCAGCAAATTCCAGCACAGTACGCAATTTAAAAACCTGTCTGGAACGTTGTCATCTGGATGTCGAAGAAGAAGTCGTCAGTGCCTATGCCAGTGGATTGGGTTGTCTGGTCGATGACGAGATGAATTTGGGTGTCTGCGTGGTTGATATGGGCGGTGGAACCACAGACATCGCCGTCTTTATCGAAGGCAATTTGATCCATGTAGACAGCATACCTGTGGGCGGCATTCAGGTCACCAACGATATTTCACGCGGGCTGAACACACCGGTTGCCCATGCAGAGCGTATGAAAACCAAATTCGGCAGTTGCCTGCCCGCCCCCAGCGATGATCACGAAATTCTACGGGTACCTGTGTTGGGTGAAGAGGACGAAGCCGAAGGCACAACGGAATCACGTTCCACATTGGTCAGCATTATTCAGCCCCGTCTGGAAGAAACATTCGAGTTGGTACGCGAACGTCTGGAAAATTCAGGCCTTGATAAAGTCATTGGCCGTCAGGTTGTCCTGACAGGTGGTGCGGCCCAATTACGCGGTGTGCCGGAACTGGCGTCCCGCATTCTGAGTAAACGAATTCGTATCGCCCGCCCCCAACGTTTAAAGGGGCTGGCGGACGCAACAAGCGGACCGGAGTTTTCAACATGCATCGGTCTTTTAAAACATGCACACGAGAAACAGGGAGCATGGCCGTCGTCATCTCCACAAGCCGGACCGGACCCTAATCATCTTTTTGGAAAATTAGGGGTCTGGTTTAAACAAAATTTTTAGATTTGGACCTTAAACTACTCAAACAGCCACAAACCAACGCAAAAAAATAAAGTTGGAACTGGCAAGAGCGATAACAAAGCAGTAATACACGTTGTAAATCGAAAGGGCAGACAAAAATGGCCATTAATTTTCAAGCACCGGAACATCATCCGGCCCCTGTGCAAACAGGCCCCCGTATCACAGTCATCGGCGTAGGTGGCGCCGGCGGTAACGCCGTCAACAACATGATTCAGTCTTCTTTGGAAGGTGTGGAATTTGTTGTTGCCAACACCGATGCACAAGCACTTGCACAATCCAAGTCAGATCACCGTATTCAGTTGGGTGCACAATTAACATCCGGTCTGGGTGCCGGTTCCAAACCCGATGTCGGGCGCGACGCTGCCCTTGAATCCATCGACGACATCATGCAGCAAATTGCAGGTTCGAACATGGTCTTCATCACTGCCGGTATGGGCGGTGGGACAGGCACAGGTGCCGCCCCCGTGATTGCACATGCTGCCCGCGAAGCCGGTATTCTAACCGTTGGCGTGGTGACAAAACCGTTCCAGTTTGAAGGCGTGCACCGCATGCGTTTGGCGGATTCAGGCATCGAAGAAATGCAAAAATATGTCGATACACTGATCGTCATTCCGAACCAGAACCTGTTCCGTATCGCAACGGAAAAAACAACATTTGCCGAAGCTTTCCAAATGGCGGACGAAGTGTTACATTCCGGTGTCCGTGGTGTGACCGACTTGATGGTTCGCCCCGGCATGATCAACCTTGATTTCTCTGACATCAAAACCGTTATGAGCGAAATGGGCAAAGCCATGATGGGGACAGGCGAAGCCGAAGGCGAACGCCGCGCTGTCGAAGCGGCCGAAGCGGCAATTTCCAACCCATTGTTGGACGACAGCACCATGAAAGGGGCAAAGGGCGTTCTAATCAATATTACAGGTGGTTTGGATATCTCCCTGTTCGAAGTGGACGAAGCCGCCAACCGTATTCGCGAAGAAGTCGACCCCAACGCCAATATCATTTTTGGTACAACTCTGGACGAAAGCCTCGAAGGCAGAATGCGCGTTTCCGTCGTTTCCACCGGCATTGATGCTATGGAAGCAGAAAATCCGAAACCCCGCGTTCTGGAAGTTGTGGAAAACACACCGGCCCCGCAACAAACACAATCGGCACCTTCCACAGAAGAACGCAATGCGACTGTAGCACAAGCTGTCGCTTCTAAAGTTCTGTCCATGCAGTCCGTTGCTCAACCGACCATGACAGAGCAAAAAGAAAGTGTCGTTGCAGAAGAAAACGTTGCGATGAATGCTGAACAAGTTGCCATGCGTATCCAAAATACACTGCGCCAGCCGCAACAAGCAGCTGTTGAAACCGCACCTGTAGAACAACGCGCACCGTTTATTCCGCCTGCTGCGGCACAAGCCAACAGCGTGGACGAACCGGTTCAGGCCCATAACCCCTTCCAAGCCAACACTCCGGCACAGGAAGAAAAAGTCGAAGCCCCGAGTGCCGCACGTTCCTTGTTTGACCGTGTAACAGGTCGTACATCACGCCCTGCACGTACCAAAGAAAGCGCCGAAATCCATGAAATGTCCCAACCGAGTCTGGACATTTCCCCGGCTGATCGTCCGGTTACCTCTCAGCAGGCTGAAGACGATTTGTTGGACATTCCGGCCTTCCTGCGTCGCCAGGCAAACTAAACAGAATCGATCCTGCCTGATCGATCAATGAAAATAACCATTGGTTATTTTCAAACAACGTGACTTGATGCCGGTCCCGGTTATTGCATATGCGTATGCGCAATTGGGATCGGCTTTTATTTCAATAACTTAAATCTATACTGCATTGTAACAAAACGTAACAAAGCTTGATTTGAGTTCTCGCCTTCAACCCCGTAATAATTCAACCTAGGAAATTCGAAAAAAGTACGGGACCTTCCCGAACCAACACCGAAGAGGCGTTATGACCAATATTAAAAATCAGAAAGCAAGCAAAGTTCTTCGCCAAAAGACATTGAAGACAGCTATCAATTGCTCCGGTATCGCCCTGCATTCTGGTGAAAAAGTATCCATAACCCTGAAACCTGCCCCCGCAGACAGCGGCATTATTTTTAAACGTATCGACATTGCCGGTGGCGGCGCTGAAATCAAAGCGACCTACGACAATGTTGTTGAAACAACCCTGTGCACAAAAATTGGCAATACCGACGGCGTTACGATTGCAACAATCGAACATCTGATGGCTGCGATTTCCGGCTGTGCCATTGACAACCTTTTAATTGAAATCAGCGGACCGGAAATGCCGGTCATGGATGGCAGTGCAGCCCCGTTTGTCTTTTTAATCGAATGTGCCGGCACCATTGAACAGGATGCACCGCGCAAAGCTATTCGCATCGAAAAGAACGTCAGTGTTGATGAAAAAGACCGTTTTGCCGGTTTCCAACCTTGCAAAGGCAGCATTCTGGATTTCACCATTGATTTCGACAACCCTGCCATTGCCCGCCAAGAACACAGCGTCCATATGGGCCGTGGTGTCTTTAAAGACGAATTATCCCGCGCACGCACGTTCGGCTTCCTCCATGAAGTTGAATATATGCGCGCCAACGGTCTGGCCCGTGGCGGTTCCCTTGACAACGCCGTTGTTGTTAGCGCGGACGGGGTGATGAACGAAGAAGGTTTGCGTTTCGAAAACGAATTTGTTCGCCACAAAATTCTGGATGCCGTTGGCGATCTAGCCTTGGCTGGCATGCCGATTATTGGGCGTTATACAGGGATTTGTTCTGGTCATTATCTTAATAACCAACTCTTGCATGCCCTGATGGCTGATCAGGATGCATGGTCCATCGTCCCCATGACACAAGACGATCTGGATGCGGCTTACGTTGAACAACGCAACGCAGCCAAATCTGCCTAAAACACAGCCTTTCCTACAACAAGTTTTCCCGCCCCGCCTTATTTTCGCGGGGCTCTTTTGGTCATCACGTAAAGGAAGTCACTTTTTATCTGATTTGAATAGAGACAAACGGGGCTTTCTTGGTATAGTCTCGCTAATCCTGATCAAACCGATGATAATGACAAGACTTCTATGAAACAGATCAAATTCAAGTCCGTTCTTAAGCTGGCCGCACCGATTGCAATCGTTGCTTTGCTTGGTGCCTGTTCTTCAAACAAAGACGATACACCATACGTTGAACTGCCCGTTGAACAGCTTTACAACGATGCTCACAACGAATTGTTGGCTGGAAAATATAAAGAAGCCGCACAAAAATTCGATGAAGTCGAACGCCAACACCCTTATTCCGTATGGGCCACCAAGGCGCAGCTTATGGCAGCCTATGCCCATTATGAACGTGAAAAATATGACGACGCCGTTATTGCACTGGATCGTTTTATCCAATTGCACCCGTCGAACAAGGACGTGCCTTATGCCACTTATTTAAAGGGCCTGTCCTATTACGAACAAATTTCCGATGTCGGGCGCGATCAGATGATGACGGATCAGGCGCAAAAAACGTTCCGCGAATTAATTAAAAAATATCCGACAAGCAAATATGCGCGTGACGCCCGGTTGAAACTCGATCTGACCTTTGATCACCTGGCGGGCAAGGAAATGGAGATTGGGCGTTATTACACATCACGTAACCAATGTATTGCCGCACTTGCGCGTTTCAAAATTGTTGTCCAAAAATATGACACCACCACTCATGTCCCCGAAGCCCTGCATCGCATGATTGAATGCTATTTGCAATTGGGACTGGATGAAGAAGCCAAACGAACGGCCGCTGTTCTCGGTCATAACTTCCCCGGTTCAGAATGGTATGTCGATACCTATCAAATCGTGGAACGCAAACGCATACGCGATAAAGAAGACCCCGCATGGTATTGGCCGTTTGAAGAAAAAGACACATTGGAGGCTTTGGAAGAACAAGACGGTCAGAAGGCTGAAGACCTGCGTGCCAAGCAAGAACAGCCCGAAAATACCGAAGAAGAGTCCTGGTGGAAATTCTGGTGATCCTGCCATGCTGCATAGACTATCCATTCGCGATATCGTCCTCATCGACAAACTGAATGTGGATTTCAAAAACGGTCTGTGTGTCCTGACAGGGGAAACAGGCGCGGGTAAATCCATCTTATTGGACAGTCTCGGCCTTGCCCTTGGGGCACGCGCCGACAGCGCCCTTGTGCGTCACGGCTGTGAAAAAGGCAGCGTCAGCGCGGAATTTGATCTTTCAACCGATCATCCCTTTTGGCAAATACTGGATGAACAGGATATTGAACGCGACGACAGTCTTGTCTTACGCCGCGTGGTCAATGCGGATGGACGATCACGTGCCTATATCAATGATCAACCTGTATCTGTTTCCCTGCTTAAGCAAGCCGGGGCCGCCCTTGTTGAAATTCATGGACAGTTTGACACCCAAGGCCTGCTTAATCCCGTAACCCATCGCGGTTTGCTGGACGCCTTTGGCAATTTAGGCGATCAGGCCAAACGGACACGGACTGCCTTTCGCAGTTGGAAACAGGTGGAACACGAGCGTATGGAAGCAGAAGCCGCCCTTGAAAAAGCGCGTGCTGATGAAGAATATCTGCGCCATATGGTAGAAGAACTCACGCAACTTGCCCCGCAGGAAGGCGAAGAAGAAGAACTCGCCGCCCAACGCCAACGCTTGATGCACGGCGAAAAACTGATCGATGGGATGAATCAGGCTCATGGGGAGCTGACATCGCATAAAGGGGTCGAAGTCAATCTGCGCAACGCCTTGCGTCATCTGGAACGTATCGCGGAAAAAGCAGAAGGACGATTGGACAGCGTTATTGAAACCTTGGATAAGGCGTCTGAATATACTGCTCTTGGCATTCAGGAGCTGGAACGGGCCAGTAATGAAGTCGATCTCGACCCACGCCACCTTGAAGCCGTGGAGGAACGCCTGTTTGCCTTACGCGCAGCCGCGCGCAAACACGATGTCCCGGTCACAGAACTGCCCAACCTGAAAGATCGTTTCGAGGCTCAACTCAATGCGGTTGAGGCCGGTGACAATGCCCTGCATGAACTACGACAGAAAGAAACGACCCTGCGCAACGCCTTTATCCAAATCGCCGAAGATCTGGGCCAAAAACGCCGGGGTACAGCACAAAAACTGGATAAAGCGGTTAATGATGAGCTTGCACCATTAAAATTAGGTGGTGCCACCTTTGCGACGACCATTCAAAAACTGGATGCCGCAGACTGGAACGAAACGGGTTGTGACAAAATCGCCTTTGAAATTTCCACCAACCCCGGTGCGCCCCTTGGCCCAATTGCCAAGGTTGCTTCCGGTGGGGAACTGTCGCGTTTTATGCTGGCCCTCAAGGTCGTTCTGGCACAAGCCGATCCCATCCCGACCCTTGTTTTTGATGAAGTCGATGCCGGTATTGGCGGAGCGACGGCCGCCGCAGTCGGCGAACGTCTGGGACAATTGGCCCGTGATGTACAGGTTCTGGTCGTCACCCATTCCCCGCAGGTGGGCGCACGCGGCAACCATCATTTGCGCGTATCCAAGGCAGAAAATAACGGACAGGTTGTTTCAACCATTCGCCCGCTTAGCGACGAAGAACGCACCGAAGAAATCGCCCGTATGATTTCCGGCGAACAAATCACAATCGAAGCCCGTGCAGCAGCTGATACCTTGCTCAATGCCGTTTAGGCGTCACACATATAACAGAGACTAAAAAATGGCGATCCAAAGCTTACGCACCATCTCAGTTGATCAACTGACAGAATTCGACGCCTATGCGGAGCTTAAAGCACTCGCAGACGAAATTCACGCGCACGACAAGGCATACTACCAAAAAGACGAACCGAGCATTTCGGATGCAGATTATGATGCGCTTCGTCAACGTAACATGGCTATTGAGGAAAAATTCCCTCATTTAAAACGTAAGGACAGTCCAACAGATAAAATCGGCGCGCCGCTGCAATCCGGCTTTTCCAAAATCACCCATGCCGTTCCCATGCTGTCACTGGGTAATGCTTTTGCCAAAGAAGACGTACAAGATTTTCTGGACCGCATCCGGCGCTTTCTTGGGTTATCAGCCGATGAAGCCGTTGAAATTGTCGCAGAACCAAAAATTGACGGCCTGTCCATTTCACTCCGATATGAAAACGGGCGCTTTAAACAAGCCGCCACCCGTGGTGACGGGGCGGTTGGCGAAGATGTCACCCAAAACATTCTTACCATGAAAGAATTGCCGTTAAACCTGCCGGATAACGCCCCTGATGTGGTTGAAATCCGTGGTGAAGTCTATATGGCAAAAGATGAGTTTGCACAATTAAACCGCCTGCAAGAAGCCGCCGGTGCCAAAACCTTTGCCAATCCCCGCAACGCAGCAGCCGGATCATTGCGCCAGCTTGATCCCAACATTACAGCAAAACGCCCTTTGCGCATGTTTGCCTATGCATGGGGGGAAATGTCCGCCCCCCTCAGCGACACCCAAATGGGGACGATCGAAACGTTCAACATTTGGGGGTTACCCGTTAATCCCCTGACCAAAGTTTGCACCAACATCGACGATGTTATGGCACTTTATCAAGATATCAACGATCAACGCGCCGAGCTGCCCTATGATATTGACGGGGTGGTCTATAAGGTCAATCGATTGGATTGGCAACAACGCCTCGGTTTTGTGTCGCGATCTCCACGCTGGGCGATTGCGCATAAATTTCCGGCGGAAAAAGCCCAAACCGTGTTGGAAGCCATCGACATTCAAGTTGGCCGCACAGGGGTTCTTACCCCGGTTGCCCGTTTAAAACCCATTACTGTTGGCGGTGTGGTTGTCTCCAACGCAACCCTGCACAATGCAGACGAGATCAAACGCAAAGACGTCCGTGTTGGCGATAGTGTCATCATCCAACGTGCCGGAGACGTGATCCCACAGGTGGTTGAAGTTGTCCTTGAAAAACGCCCCGAAGGGACTGCCGAATTTATATTTCCCACCGAATGCCCAGAATGCGGCAGTCATGCCATGCGCGAAGAAGGTGAAGTAGCCACACGCTGCACCGGCGGCTTGATCTGTCCAGCCCAAGCCGTAGAACGATTAAAACATTTTGTCTCGCGCAACGCCTTTGATATGGATGGTCTGGGGGCTAAAAACATTGAACGGTTCTGGCAGGAAGGATTAATCAAAACACCCGGCGATATCTTCCGTCTGGGCGATCATGCTGAAACCATTGCCAAATGGGACGGCTGGAAAGAAAAATCCGTTTCCAATTTAAAAAAATCCATTGAAGAACGCCGGACGATTGGACTGGACCGCTTTATTTATGCCCTTGGCATTCGTCAGGTGGGTCAGGCAACCGCGCGTACATTGGCCAAAAACTACCTGAGTTTTGATAATTGGTATCAAGCCATGACCAAGGCCTGTGACCCACAAAGTAGTGAATTTTCCGACCTGATTGATATTGATGGGATCGGAAGTTCAATGGCACAGGATATCGTTGAATTTATCCATGAACCTCATAATCGCGATGTCATGGAAGATCTGAAAGCCCAGTTACATATAGAAGATTTCACAGCCCCTAAAACAGACGGAAGCCCGGTTGCAGGCAAAACCGTTGTCTTTACCGGCACACTCGTCACCATGACCCGGTCCGAAGCCAAGGCTAAGGCAGAAAGCCTCGGCGCAAAAGTATCCGGTTCCGTTTCGAAAAAAACCGATTATGTGGTTGCCGGGGAAAGTGCTGGGTCCAAGCTTAAAAAAGCAGAAGAACTAGGCGTGCAAGTTCTAAGCGAAGAAGGCTGGCACGATTTAACCAAATAATACAAATCCTCACCCAAATGGGGGTGGCTTCTCACAATAGAATAATTCTATATTCAGGCTATAAGGCATAAATATAGAGGGATAATATGTGATGAATGCCGATCACTCTGGGATGGAAACCATCAACGACGATGATGACACACGTCTCATCGCCACAGCATTATATAACGCACAAGGATTCGAAAACGCTTTATCACGGGTTTCCGATTATATTCGTGAAGCAGAAGACACCATGCAACGCCGTGAATGGCAACGCATTGCACTGGAATTGACCAACTTATGCGCTGCCGACCCGGAATGTGAAGTCAAAAGACGAAAAAGTCTGAACTGACAATCATTTATTCCACATTGATCAGTTCAAAATCGTGCGTAATATCCGCCGTTGCCCCTAACATGATGGAGGCGGAACAATATTTCTCTGCCGACATCTCAATTGCCTGAGCCACTTTCTTTTCTTTTAGCTTACGCCCTGACACTTTGAAATGAGCATGGATTTTCGTATAGACCTTGGGATCTTCATCGGCGCGAATGCCGTCGATTTCAACCTCACAGTCGGTCACATCTTCGCGCATGCGGCCCAGAATATGAACAACATCAAATGTCGTGCAACCGCCCATTCCCAAAAGTAACATTTCCATGGGACTCGGGCCGACACTGCCTTGCCCGGGGCCTTTTGCTTCCATCACAACACCGTGGCCACTGCCGCTCGTACCGATAAATACGCGATCTTCAACCCATTTAACACGTGTGATCATTGCTTGGTCCTTGACTTAAAAGAGATATGGCTCCTACATAAACGGTATGTTTCTAAAAGGAAAGCCATATGATTGATTGGGCAAAAGTCGATAAAGCCAAGGCGCCGGCGACATTGGGCCAAGAAATATTTCACGTCCGGGTTTCCGAAATCACCCCGAACGGGTTATTTTCCGTCTGTAATGTCGCAGAATATCTGCAAGAAAGTGCCTTTCGGAACTCCACCCTATTGAACTTGGGGATGGAAGCTTTGCAAGGAACCAACTTGGCATGGGTTCTGGCCCGCTTGTCTATCCATGTGCGCCATTATCCCCGCAAAGGCGACGCGGTTGCCGTGCAAACATGGTATGCCGGTCAACAAGGACGTTTTGGTAATCGTTTTTACAGGTTGCGCGATGAAAACAACATGGTGATCGCCACTGCCTTATCGACCTTTGCCCTGTTTGATCTCAAAACACGCAGTATTGCCGACTGGCCGGAATTTGTCCTTGCCCGCATGCCTGAAGCTGGGGAACGCCCGATTGATTTTCAACGTCGTACCGTGGAAAAGCCTCTTCTGGGTATTCCGCAACCGCCATTTAAACCACGTCTAGGCGACATTGATCTTTATAACCATGTGAACAATACCAAACTGATCCAGTGGGCCTTAAGTGCCTCTGCACATAATGTGCGCCATCCCTTCCAGCCACGGGCGCTGGATATCGTTTTTCGTAACGAATGCCGACTGGAAGACAGTGTGCAGGCAATGGTCCAGCAGGTCAGTGAAAAAGACAGCAGCGTTTTACTCGCGACAACAGATGGTAAAGAATTAATCCGCGCCCATATTACCCGATAGGCCCCTATAATAAGAAAGTTTCCCCCATGAAAACTGAACACCCCCAAACCATTCGTCTGGAAGATTACCGTGAACCGGCCTATCTGGTAGAAAATGTCGAACTTGTTTTCGATCTTGAAAGTGAAAGCACACGTGTTGTCTGCGCAACAACCTATTACGCCAATAACACGGAAAATGCGCCCTTGGTTCTGGATGGTGAAGATTTAAAACTTCTCCATATTTCATTGGATGGTCGGGAACTTGGCGAAAATGAATATAGTTGCGATGACAAAAGCCTGACCATTCACGACCTGCCCGAACGCTTTGAACTGGTCATTGAAACCGAGATTGATCCCAAGGGTAATACCCAACTCAGCGGTCTTTATCAATCCAACGCCACCTATTGCACCCAATGTGAAGCACAAGGTTTCCGCCGCATCACTTATTTTCAAGACCGCCCGGATGTCATGGCAACCTATAATGTGACTATCATTGCTGATAAGACAACCTGTCCGGTCCTGTTATCCAACGGGAATTTAATTGAACAAAACGATGTTGAAGATGATCAACATATTGCCGTTTGGCAAGACCCGTTCCCCAAACCCTCTTATCTGTTTGCCCTTGTGGCAGGTGATCTTGCACAAGTCAGCGATACTTTTGTCACCTGCACCGGGCGAAATGTCGACCTGCATATCTTTGTCGAACATGGCAATGAAGACCGGGTCGATTGGGCGATGGAAAGTCTCAAGGCCGCCATGAAATGGGATGAAGACCGCTTTGGTCTGGAATATGACCTTGATCTTTACAACATCGTTGCCGTCAGTGATTTCAATATGGGGGCAATGGAAAATAAATCGTTAAATGTCTTCAACACCAAATATGTCCTTGCTAAATCCGATACGGCAACCGATGCGGATTATGCCGGGATCGAAGGCGTCATCGCCCATGAATATTTCCACAACTGGACTGGCAACCGGGTGACGTGCCGCGACTGGTTCCAGCTGTCCTTAAAAGAAGGGCTGACCGTTTTCCGGGATCAGGAATTTTCCTCCGACATGCGCTCGCGCCCCTGTGAACGTATTTCAAATGTGAAAGTTCTGCGCGCTGCGCAATTCCCCGAAGATGCCGGCCCACTGGCCCATCCGGTGCGACCCGAACAATATATGGCGATTGATAACTTCTACACCGCAACCGTCTATAATAAAGGGTCCGAAGTCATCCGTATGATGCATACACTTTTAGGGGAAGACAATTTCCGTAAAGGTATGGACCTTTATTTTGAACGCCACGATGGACAGGCCGTCACCTGTGATGATTTTGCTGCGGCCATGATGGATGCCTCCGACATTGACCTGACACAATTTAAGCTCTGGTATTCTCAGGCTGGAACACCCGAAGTCACGGCCCATTGGTCCTATGACCATGAAGCCCAACGGTTTGACCTGACATTGGCCCAACATCTTGCCCCGACACCGGGTCAAAATGAAAAACAACCGATGCATATGCCAATTTCCGTTGGCCTGCTTGATCTTGAGGGTATGGAGATTTTAAGTGATGTTCTCTCGTTCTCTAAGCCACGGGAAACCTTCAGTTTTGAAAATATTGAAACTGAGCCGGTTATCTCGCTTAATCGGGATTTCAGCGCACCGATTAAATTAAAGGCCTCGTACAGCCGGACAGAATTGGCCTTTTTGATGGCAAACGACAGTGATGATTTCGCCCGTTGGGAAGCCGCACAGACCTATGGCACAGACCTGTTGCTGGATATGGTCAAAGCCTATCAAAAGGGACAGCCGTTTGAAAAAGACAATGACTTCCTCCAAGCCCTGCGCCAAACCCTGTTAAACGATCAACTGGATCTGGATTTTATTGCCCTGTGCCTGCAATTACCGACGGAAGCTTATTTGGCAGAACAAATGGAAACCATTGATGTGGTTGCCATTCATCAAGCCCGCGAAGCCTTGCGACGTTATATTGCAGAAGACTTGCAAAAAGACTTCCTGCAGATATTCCGGGATTTGCGCAGTGACAAGCCCTATAGCCCGGATGCCGCATCCTGTGGGCAACGTGCTTTGAAAAACACCTGCCTCTCCTACCTTGCCGAAGGTGATGACCCAGCCTGTCTTGCGTTGATTACAGCACAATATCACAATGCCAACAATATGACGGACCGTATGGCCGCTTTATCCATTCTCTCCAACAAGGAAACCGATGCGCGCGTTGAAGCACTAGAAGACTTCTATACCCGCTTTAAAAACGATGCGTTGGTTGTAGATAAATGGTTGAGCGTTCAAGCCATGTCCAACCTGCCCAGCACACTGGCCACCGTGCAAAACCTGATGTCGCATGACGCCTTTTCGATCAAAAACCCTAACAAGGTGCGTTCTTTGATCGGTGTTTTTGCCCATGCCAACCAATTGCATTATCATAATGAAGATGGGTCCGGTTATATCTTCCATGCTGATCGCATCTTGGAACTGGATAAAATCAACCCGCAAATTGCCGCCCGTATGGTTGCTCCTCTTGGCAAATGGCGTCGATTTGATGAAAAACGTCAGAACTTGATGAAAGCGCAACTCCAACGTATCATCGACACACATGGCTTGTCCGGGGATACCTTCGAAATGGCCAGTAAGTCGTTAGGCTAAAATCAAAAAAAGCGTGGACTCAAACCGAGCCACGCTTTTCATTTCTTATCGGGGATAATAATCAAGCAAGACGAATATCAGTCGTTTCGCCATACATCCCTTGAATCAGTTTTTGTGCATGCTGCACCATCTTGTGATGGGCCGTTTTTTGGATCAAAAAGCTCGGGTTATTGCCCTGCTCGTTGTAACTCACAAAATTATGAATGCCATACCTGATTAAAAAATCTTGTCCTTGGTTCATTTTATTATTCCTTATTATTATTTTTTTGGAACCGCTCTAGCCAGTTTTCGGGTGGCGTTTCTTTGTTTTTCTTCTTTTTCAAGTCTCAATGCCTTGAGATCTGCAATCCGCTCTGTACGGCGGCGCTCTGCATCTTGTTTTTCTTCGAGAAATTTATCGCTGTCTAATTGGCTTTTTAAAGCCAGTTCTTCCGCCCTCGACATAGTGGTTTTTTTCATGGTGGTTCCTCTTTCGCGTTCGCATGTGGAACTGCCCCCCAAACCGAATGTTCGGGAGGACAGTTTCAACACAGCGTTATACGATAGAGAGGTTCGTTACCGACTTCTTACCGTTGCGACCTGTTTCGAGTTCATACTCGACTTTCTGGCCTTCGTTCAAACCGGACAGACCAGCTTGTTCAACAGCAGAAATATGAACGAACGCATCTTGTCCGCCATCTTCCGGCTCAATAAAACCAAAACCTTTAGTCGGGTTAAACCACTTTACACTTCCAATAGCCATAACATTGTCCTTTAATTGGAATGAAAATATACGCATCCCACAACGCGTGGAGATACGTTCAATTGAAATCACAATGTATAGAGAAACGTAGTACGTCAGCCTAAGCTGAAAATAACAGAATCGCATAACCGTGCGAAATATTGAACGCCATAGATAGGCTTAAACCACAAAAGTGTCAAGTGTATTTGTAAAAACTTTCTAAACCGATGATTTGCGCCATATATCAGAATTTTCGTTTTGCCGTTGTCACTTTTTCAAGATAACGTTGGCTTTCCTTGGGCATCTTGGTTCGCAAACGCTGATACACAGCGCGGGGGGAAGATTGATTAATCATGGCAAAGGCTTGATCCTTGTTTTTATGAAAACTGCGCAAGACATTGCCCGCTCCGCCGTTGTAAGCCGCAATTACGCAATATTCCCGTGTGGTCGGGTTTTTGACCTGCTTTAAATATCTTGATTGCAGGATATGAATATAGGCACACCCCATCCGAATATTATTCTCAGGATCAAACAAATAGCTGCGTGTTGGTGTGCCCGCCCGTCCATGTACAACTTCATAGGCATCGCGTCCTGCCGTTGTCGGCACAATCTGCATCAACCCATATGCCGGTACCCAACTGACGGCATAAGGATTAAAATTGCTTTCCGTTTGAATAATTGCGTAAACAAGTGATCGTTCAATACGATAGTGACCGGCATATTTATTCACCAGACCGGCATATCGGTTTTGACGGGTATTGGTATGATTGCGCACCAAGGGAAATTCAACGAAAGTTTCCGTCTTGGATATGCCGTTTTCCAGAACCACTGTTCGCGACTGTTTTTTATATTTAAGCAAGTAATCGGCAAATCGGTTTGCACGCCATTCCCACCGGACATATTTGCCATCCTGATCGACTACCTGACCATATAAAAATGGTTCTTTTCCCAATTTGACAGGATCGGCAGAAAACAAATCAACCTCACGCGGGTCAATGGGTGATAGCAAGGTCGTCACGATTGCGCGTTTTAAATGATCCGGTTCCAGCGTTTCCACCCGGACTAATGATTTGTCAAAATCAATAACGCCCCGGCTTTTATAATTATCGCTATATTTTACAAACACTTTTTTGGACGGCGTAGTGGCATTATCCTGCCCCCAAACCGTGATAACATCCTTCAAAAATTGTTGAGCAAACTTATCCAGACGTTCAATATCACGCACAAGTGTTTTGGGATTGCTGGCCCACCCTGTTGCCTTAGACGTGGCAACAGAACGCACAGCCCCACTCAAAGATCCACCACGTGCCGCCGTGCTGATGGTCCGTACAATTTCAGATGTCGAACAAGCCGTCAGAGCCGCCGGTAAGCAGCCCATTAAAAAAGTGCGCCGTGAAATCATGCAAAGACCTTTTGTTCAACACGGGAGTAAGTCATCCCCAATGTTATAGCGCGTAATCCCATAAAAAAGGTAAACGCCGCCCATAAACCATGATTTCCCCAAACAGGCTGTAAAATCAAACTTAAGGGAATATATAATGCCAGCGATAACACCATCATATTACGCAACATGCGTGTTTGCGTCAGACCCAGATATATCCCATCCATTTGAAACGCCCCGACCGCAATTACAGGTAAGATTACAGCCCAGACCAGATATTGTTTTGCCGTGTCCAGTACAGCAGGAATACCACTGAACAGATTAATCAACAAATCCCCAAACAGAAAATACCCAATCGATAACCCGATCGCCGTTAAGAACGCAGCCTTCGTCGTCACCCGAACGGCCCCTTGAAAGGCCATACGATCTTTTTTACCCGCTCCATGCCCACATAATACTTCGACCGCATGAGCAAAACCGTCCAAGCCATAAGAGGCAAACATCAAAAACTGCAATAAAATGGCATTGGCTGCCAAAACCACATCCCCCATCTTCGCACCTTGCGCCGTCAACCAAGCAAAGGCAGACAACAGGCATACCGTACGAATGAACAAGTCACTGTTCATAGCGATTAGTTTTGTAAATTTATCGGTGATAAAAATCATCTCTCGACGCCATGTTCCTTCGATTTTCACCAAATTGCGCCGCATCAGAATCAACCCAATACCTAGCCCACAATATTGAGCTATAACGGTGGCGAGTGCGACCCCTTCCACCCCAAAGCCCAATCCCATAACAAACCACAGGTCCAGCACCACATTGGCAACATTCGTGGCAATCTGTTGTATCAGGACAGATTTTGTATCCTTACACGCCAGCATCCAGCCAATCAGGATATAATTGATCAAAGCCGCCGGGGCTGACCAGATTCGCACATGGAAATAGGTTTGGGCCAAGGCTTCTACCTCTGCACTGGCTTCGATCAAATAGGCCGCCGTCTTAAAAATATAGGATTGCGCCCCCCATAACAGGGTACTTGCCAGCAACGCCAAGATCAGGGCGCGGGCGAACAGGGCACGGACTTCTTCCCCGTCTTCACGCCCCAAAGCTTGTGCCGTCAATCCGGTCGTTGACAGCCTGAGGAATCCAAATCCCCAATAGATATAATCAAAAATTAGACTGCCCACCGCAACGGCCCCAAGGTAGGCCGCCGTTTCCATATGTCCCATAACAGCCGTATCCACAGCACCGATCAGGGGCACCGTGATATTGGAGAGAATAATCGGCAGGACCAACGCCCAAATCGCAGGCGAATTGCGCATAAGATTTACTTTTCGTGTAACTTTAAAGACAGCGAATTAATACAATAGCGCAATCCAGTCGGTTGCGGTCCGTCTTCAAAAACATGACCCAAATGACTGTCACATTTCGCACAATGCACTTCCGTTCGGATCATACCGTGGGTCGTATCACGATTTTCTTCGACACTTTCCGCTTCAATGGGTTTATAAAAACTCGGCCAACCGCTGCCGGAATCATATTTGGTATCGGAATCAAACAACGGCTCTCCACATCCGGCACAATGATAGACACCAGGTGTTTTTGTATCCCAATATTGCCCCGTAAAAGCGCGCTCCGTTCCATGCTGGCGACAGACCGCGTATTCATCAGGATTGAGTTGATCACGCCATTCTTCATCCGTTTTCTTTATTTTATCGCTCATCACAACATTCCATTTCTTCCGTTTTTCCAAACAGTAACTTAAATGGAAAGAGGGGTCACGCAATACAAGGCCCACCTCACAGCCTTGTTACTGATCGCGGCGCAGGAAAATAAAATCGCCCCCCACATCATGTCCGGCAAAACGGATATTGGAATATTGCGGTGTTTGGCGCGCATTCAATAAAACTTGGCGTCGGACTTCCCCAAACAACTGGGTTCCGTCCAGCATTTTGGTATTTTCGCGCAGGCTTTTTAAAAAGGCATAAGCAAAAACCGAATGTTTGCCCCCACCTAAATCACTTACAGGCTCCAACGCCCCAGATGCCAAAACTGTACGAGATTTTCGCCCGGCAAGTGTTTCCAGATACGCGCTGGGTTGTTCTGTCAGTTTCAAACCGCGCGTTTGATCAAGTTCGCCCGCTGATCGGGTTAATGTGCCTGCATAACAGCTATCAGCGACAATCATCACATGGCGCGCTTTCAATGCCTTCAACGTATCGGTGACATCCGCATTGGATACCCAGCGCGCGCGTGTATCACGACCGGCATCAATCGGCAGCCAATATCCGCGTTCACTCTCTTTATCCATCCAGCCATGCCCAGCATAATAGATCAAAAGATTATCGTCTTTTTTCAAAATTTTGCGATATTCATCCAACGCCGCAATAATCTGATCACGCGTTCCATTCAGCAAAAGCGTCACTGAAAACCCATAGGATTTGCGCAACAGTAACGCAACTTCCTTGGCATCCGTGACAGCTGTTTTTAATTTATCCAGATTTGGATAATCGTTATTGCCGATAACCAAAGCATAATACCGTCCAAAACTGACATTTCCCGACTTGGCTAAAACAGCATTTCTTTTGATTAACGGTATAGTGGGGACCGTCGATACTTTAACAGGCCTTGATATTTTTTTCTCAACCTGTTGCGGCTTTGCTGCTTGCGGGGGCTTTGTCTTTTTTTGCGGCAACGCCTGATCACATCCCTTCCCCCCATATTCACACCAAAGATCCATAAAGCTCTCTTGTGCGTTGGCAGAAATGCTTCCTAAAGAAACGATACAAAAGGTAATGACATGTAAAAACCTCATTTTGCCGATATTTTCCTTTTCCGAAGCATGTACTCCTCATCCTTTATACCATAGACAAGGCGCAAATTGTTCGAACCGGCTTTTATCGTTGCCGTCCCATAAGCCCGCCCCCCGCGAAACCCCGCGACATTAAAGGAGCCAAAACCTTTCATGCGGCCATCAAAACAATTGATTTCAGCATTTCCCGACGAGGATAATCTCCCAAGGTTATAAGTCCCATGGCAGACCAGTCGGTCTTGTTCTGAATAAAATTCAAGGCCCTGCTTTTGCCCCACACCACCTGAAGTCACAAGATATCCTAAAATCTCTTTTTTTCCGGTTTGATCCTCAACCTGCACTATCGCTGGCTGACTTTTGCGATATGGTAATTCCTCCGGACTTAAGAAAATTTTATTATCCGCAGCAATCAAACGACAGCCACATTCACGATCAAACATCTGGGCTTTGGCCTGAACGGAACGTAAGCAATCTTTCATCGTCATTTCAATTGCCTGACTTAATTTTCCATGTCGCCAACGCCCATTATAGGCGGCACATACTTGCGGGAAACCAACTGCCAATGCCTTATGCCCGGGTTGCTTCAACCATTTTTTTGCAAAGTCACTCTGTGTGAAAAAATCATAGTCCCCCAAGTTCAAAGGTCGACCTGACAAATCACTGTAACGGGTGCCTTGGCTCACGGTTCTGTACATTTCACCACTGTTCTTAGCCGTCATTTTTCCGGCAGAAACATAAGTCAGTTGATTGTTTTGGCAGGCCGACAGCGTAAACAAACACAAAATTGTATGAAAAAGACGCACGGCAAGTCCCCGGTTATTCGAACATAACCAACGTATTTTAACTTACCAAAGACAACTTTCAATAGATTAATTATCTGATAATACTTTTTTTGATACTTTTTTCATCAAGGTCGGAAGTGCATAATCCTGCAAATTTTCAGGCAGAACCCATATTCCTGTGGTCGGTGGATTGCCACTCATGCGCCCTTTCAAAACCGTCAATTCAAGGTGAAAGTGGGTAAAGGTATGGCGCACAGTTCCATCCAACTGCGACCAAAGGGCTGGCGCGGGGGCCTTGCGTTGTGCGTCTTGTCGGGTTTGTGGTTTTTCCAACCAGTCACTTGACGGAAATTCCATCAAACCACCCAACAATCCTTTTTCCGGGCGACGACGCATTAAAACTGCCCCATCCTTGCGCGTCAGCCAAAACACATACCCTGTGCGCGTCGGTTTTGGCTTTTTGGCTTCTTTTCTTGGATAATCGACAGGGTCGGCATTCAAACGTGCTTCGCATTCCTTCATCCACGGACACAAACCACATGCCGCCTTTTTCGGTGTGCAAATGGTTGCACCCAAATCCATCATTGCCTGGGCAAAATCACCCGCACGTGTCGCCGGCGTTAAGGTTTGGGCCAATTCTGCGAGTTTCTTTTTTGCTTTTGGTAATTTTTCCTCAACCTTGAACAGACGCGAAACCACGCGTTCCACGTTCCCGTCCACCGGGGTTGCCTTATTCCCAAATGCGATTGAAGCAATGGCCGCTGCCGTATAAGGGCCGATGCCGGGCAAATCCAGCAATCGTTTTTCATCTTCCGGGAAACGGCCATTATATTGTCGCGTTACCACATTGGCACATTTATGCAGATTACGCGCACGTGCATAATATCCAAGCCCCTGCCAAAGATGGAGCACCTCATCCAGTTCCGCCCCTGCTAAATCCTGCACGGTGGGCCATTTTTCCAGAAAGGCCTTATAGTAGGATTTCACACTTGCCACTGTCGTTTGCTGAAGCATAATTTCGCTCATCCAAACTTTATAGGGATCGGCGTTTTGACCGGGTTCCATCCGCCACGGTAAATCGCGGCGTTCGCGGTCGTACCAATCCAGCAATTGCGTTGCTCTGTCTGTCATGCAATATCCCACTGTGAATTTCTAAAGGATAGGAGTATTCTCTGTTCCATCAAAAGACAAGGACCTTTCATGTATCCCCTGCTCGACGACTTTCTTATCCGTGAAGAACGACGGCGCAACCGCAGCCTGCCCAAACGTTTTATCGCTTGGCTCAACGCGGATAAAGGCGAAAAAACTGCCAAACATCTGGAACGGACACTTGCCAAACCCGGCAGTGAGAATATGGCTGTCCAGTTGTTGAAAAAGGCGGAAGAAGCTTACAAAGCGGATGATGTTTACAAAAAACAGGATGCCAAACGCAAACGGTCCCTCAAACAATTCCAAAAGGTGTTTGAAGACTGGTTAAACGGCAAACCCGGTACACCGTACCGCGAAGAAATGTTGAATGCCAAAGATGATATGGGCCGTGAACTGGCCAGATCAGATGCGGAAAGAGCCTTTGCCCGCGCCAATCCGCATCTTCTTCCCGATGACTACAAAGATGCCTCAAAAACCCGTATTCGCCCGGTCAGAAACGGTTATATGAAAGAGGTCGACGACCTGACCTTTGGCGTGATCGAACCTGGATTAAACCAGATGGGGCTGGTCGGTGCCGATATTTTGCGCAGTTGGGATAAAATTGTCGGGCAGGCGCTTGCCCAAAACACCCGCCCAGAACGGATCACCTTCCCGCCAAAAGAACGGGCAAACGCCACTTTATTTTTAAAGGTGCGCGCCGGTTTCAACACCATCGTGCAGCATCACAGCGCACAAATTATTTTTCGCATTAACGGTCATTTCGGATTTCGTGCCGTGAGTGAGGTTCGCATTTCAAAGCGCCCGTTTGATGAAAATGAAACCACCGGCAATCAGGTCAGTCGCAAGGTTCTGGCCCAACGTGTGCAGCCTGTTGCCCAACTTTCACCGCGTATGGCCCAATTAATCCATTCCATCAAAGATCCGGAAATGCGCCAAGCCTTTGAAGAATTAGGTAAAGTCATCGAAGCCCGAAATCGTTGAGTTACAAAATCATCCTTTTTTTGCCACAATCGGGCTCTAGCTTCTCCATAAGCTAGATAAATTGTTTATGTGCGGAGTCTCCTCTCGTGAAAAAAATTGCCCGTTTTATTGCCGTTGCTGCGGTTGTTCTATTCGCCGGTTTTAATGCCAATGCAGAAACTGAATATAAAGAACATGTCGTCGGCAATGCTGACGCACCGGTCACCATTATTGAATATGCGTCCTACACTTGTCCGCACTGTGCTGACTTCCACAATGATATTTTGCCGCAAATCAAAAAAGATTTTGTCGATACAGGAAAAGTCAAAGTCATTTTCCGTGATTTCCCGTTTGAACAAATCGGTGCCACAGCTGCAATGTTGTCACGTTGCGTTGAACCCAGCCGTTTTGATGGTTTCAACAGCCTGTTGATGCAACAACAAGCCAACTGGGTCTCATCCAAAAACCCGATCGAAGCCCTGTTTAAACTGGCAAAACTGGCGGGCCTGTCCCAAGAAAAAATCGATTCGTGCCTAGCCGATGAAAAACTGCTGGATAAGATCATTGCCGTTCGTAAAGAAGCAATGGACACACACGGCTTCAATTCCACCCCCAGCTTTTTGATTAATGGTGAAAAAGTTGTCGGCAGCGGCGAATATGATCGCTTTAAAGAGATTATCGAAAGTAAACTGGACTAATCTTCTGTTCAGTTTAAAATTGCCTTTGGAAAGACGCACCACTAATATCCGGTGCGTCTTTCTTTTTGTAATAGGCTTTTACGGGTAGTTCCACACATTGATCCAGTTCAAGAAACTCCGTTTAACCGGGTTTAAATCTTTTGTTGATCATTCCGAACTCCTGATCAATACCGGCTTGACCGGTGTGGTCGGGCCAAACGGCTGTGGCAAATCCAATCTGGTCGAAGCCCTGCGCTGGGTCATGGGCGAAACCAGCGCAAAACAAATGCGCGGCGGCGAAATGGATGACGTTATCTTTGCCGGTAGCGACAAACGCCCAGCCCGCAACGTTGCCGAGGTCGGTATCTTGCTGGACAATTCCGATCGAACCGCACCAGCCCTGTTTAACGATGATGTTGAACTGCAAGTTACCCGCCGCATCGAACGCCAAAAAGGATCCCTTTATAAGGTCAACGGGCAGGATGTTCGTGCACGCGATGTCCAATTGCTGTTTGCAGATGCCGCCACCGGGGCACGGTCCACGGCGATGGTCTCACAAGGTAAAATCGGCGCCATTATCAGTGCAAAACCCCAAGCCCGGCGCACCATTTTGGAAGAAGCCGCCGGGATTACAGGCCTACATTCGCGCCGCCACGAAGCAGAACTTCGTCTACGCGGGGCCGAAAACAATTTATCACGCCTTGATGATGTCCTGATCACATTGGAAACCCAACAAAAAAATCTTGAAAAACAGGCACGACAAGCCAGTCGATACCGCACCATTTCTGATCGTATCCGAAAAGCAGAAGCCCTTTTGTTTTACATGCGCTGGGGAAATGCGCTCGATGAATTAGACAAAACACGCAACGCTTACAAGGAAGCCGAGAAACGGGTCAATGATCTCAGTGCGCGTGCTGCGGAAGCTTCCAAAGTACAGGCGGAAGCCTCGCTCCATCTGCCTGCCTTGCGTGAAGCCGAAGCTGCCGCGGCGGCTGAACTGCACCGTTTATCTATTGCGCGTGAACAATTGGACGGTGAAGAGAAACGCCTCGAAGAGGCAAAGGCTGAACTGACACGCCGTATTCAACAAAGCGCGCAAGATCTGGAACGCGAAAGCGATTTTTCCAAAGATGCCGAAGCTGCGCACCGCCGTTTGGAAAATGAACGCGAAACCATCCAGCTTCAGGGTGAAGATGATGACATGCTCCGCGAAGAAGCCTTGGAACGATTGGAAATTATTAAAGAAGAGGTCAACCAACGCGAAGAACGCCTCAATCAACTGACACAGGATGTCGCCCAAGCCGAAGCAAAACGCACGGGCCTGCAACGCCGTATGGGTGAGATCGAAGCACAACTTCAAAAAAACAAGGCTCGTCAGGACGATATCCTGCGCCAAAAGACCGAATTGGAAGCCACCCGAATTTCACCCGATGATCTCGCCCATGCCGAAGCAAAATTAGAAGAATTAAGCGAGCGTCGTCTCGAACAGGAAGAAGCCATCGAACAGGCTGAAGAGAAACGCAGTACCGCGCAACAACATGTCCAGAAAGCCTTGGAAGCGTTGCGAACCTGCGAAAGCGCCGTGGCCAAACTCGAAGCCGAAGAAGATGCACTGGCTGAGTTACTGGACCCGAAAGAACGCGAAGCCGGCAAACCTGTTTTAGACGACATTAGTGTTCAACCGGGATTTGAGGCTGCCTTGGGGTCCGCCCTTGGCGATGATCTATCAGCACCTTGTGACCCAGATTCCAGCTTGCACTGGCAAGACTTGCCCCCCTTGGATAAGCCCCTTTCCTTACCGGATAATGTCACCCCGCTTTCTGATGTCGCCCAAGGTCCAAGTGCCTTACAACGCCGGTTTATTCAAGTTGGCATTGTTGAAAGCCCCCCTGAAGCCGCTCGCCTTCAACCTGAACTGCAACAAGGCCAGCGCCTTGTCTCCAAACAAGGTGGCATGTGGCGTTGGGATGGGTTTGTCACCTTGCCCGGTGCCCCAAGTGCAGCGGCACAACGTTTGAAACAAAAAAACAGATTGGCCGAAATTCGTATCGGATGGGAAGAAGCCCGGGAAAACAGCGACGAAGCGCAGGCACGCCTTGAGATCGCCAAAGAAGCCGAAACCAATTGTAGCGAACAGGAAAAGATTTTCCGGGAACACTTGCGACAAACCAACAACCGCTTGAACGAAGCGCAAAACGAATTTTCAAACCTGAATAACAAACTCGCCAGTTTCGAGGTCAAACTGGAAAATTTGATTGAAACACTGGAACGCAGTCGCGAAGAAGGCGAGGATATCCAAGCCAGCCTGATCGAAGCGCAAGAAGCCTTAAGCGAACTTCCTGCCGATAACGAAGGACGCGAACAGCTTGCCCTATTGCGCGAAGAATTGGCCGATAAACGCAATTTATTACTCGATCATCAAAGTGCTTATGAACGCATCAATCAAGATGCACAAAACCGTGCCCGTCGCCTCAATGAAATCGGTGAAGAAATCCAAACATGGAAAAAACGATCTGAACGCGCCCTCCATCATATGGAAGAATTGCAAATGCGCCGCGAAGGATTGGTTGAAGAACTGGAAGTCCTAGCCGAACGCCCACAAGAGATTGAAGAAAAACGTCATGCCCTTTTAGACGGTATTGAGCGTTCAAACGAAAAAAGAAAACTCTGTGCCGACAAACTCGTCGAAGCTGAAACGCATTTGCGTGAAGTGGACGGACATGCCCGTATGGCCGAAGCCGAACTGGCTAAATGCCGTGAAGAACGCGTGCGTTTTGAAAGCCATGTCGAACAAGGCAAACAACTGTGCATGGCCTTAGCCGAACGTATTCGCGACCGTCTGGATTGCAAGGCCGAAGAACTGGAAAGTATTGCCGAGATTGAGGAAGGGTCCGAACTGCCGGATCTGGATGCCGCCGAAAAGCGTGTGGACCGCCTACATCGTGAACGCGATACAATGGGACCGGTGAACTTACGCGCAGAAACTGAACTGAACGAACTGAACGAACAGGTCAGCACGATGACCAGTGAGCGCGATGACCTTCTCAAAGCGATCGACAAACTGCGTCAAGGTATTGCCGAGTTAAACCGGGAAGGCCGTGACCGTCTCCTGAGCTCTTTTAACGAGGTAAACCGCCATTTTCAGGAACTTTTCACCCGATTATTTGGTGGCGGTCAGGCACACCTTGAACTGATTGAAGATGACGACCCTCTTCAAGCCGGGCTGGAAATTTTAGCTTCCCCACCGGGCAAACGCATGCAAATCCTGTCCCTGTTATCCGGTGGGGAACAGGCCTTAACAGCCTTGGCCTTGCTGTTCGGGGTGTTTTTGACCAACCCTGCCCCGATTTGTGTACTGGACGAGGTCGACGCCCCGCTGGATGACGCCAACGTTGACCGTTTCTGCACAATGTTGGAAGAAATGTCCAAAAGCGGACAGACCCGTTTTCTGATCATCACCCATCACCGTATGACAATGGCGCGTATGCACCGTCTGTTCGGTGTCACCATGACAGAACGCGGTGTCTCACAGTTAGTTTCTGTTGATTTACAAAAAGCGGAAGAGCTGGTCGAAACATAAATCAAAAATACGTCTTAATTCCACGTGTAATCTGTTTTTTCCTTCACACCGCGAATACGGATTTGATTGTTAAAATTACGAACATCGGAATTTCTACGCACAATCATTTCCAGAACATATTTTTGCGCACCGGTATCGACATAGCCATTTATCGTGACAATCGCATCCTTGACATCAACCTGAAGGTCTGCCGGATTATTTTGAAATGTTTTATCTATTTCACGGGTGATCTGTTGATAAATCCGTTGATCTGCCGGATCCATAGCGCGTGCGACATCGCTGCAAACCGCAAAAACTATCCCTATAACCAATAGATATCCAAGGCGTTTGATCAAAGACTTTCTCCTCTTTTTCCCCGAATATATAGAATGGGCCGAAAAGACGTAAAGGTCAAACACAATCCCGAAAAAAGCAACCCAAGATTTCCTTTACAGATAATTTTCAAAATTCTCAGGTGCCTCTTTAACCTCCCCCATTGCCAAACAGAATTTTCCAGCTAATTTAATGCGTTAGACGCAAATCTTGTACTCTGTATAATAAGTGCGTAGAATCGAAAAAAATATTTCAGGCAAAGACGGTAGATGGATTTATTAGGGGCGTTCCTGATTGGCATGGTTGCGATGGCTGGCTTAAGCGTGCCCGCAATCGTATGGCTTTGGCAACGTGATAAAAAGACCAAGCAGGAACGCGAAGCTCTTGGTCAACAAATTATCCAGCTTCAGGAAGTTCTGGTCGGCATCCCTGACGGACTTTATCGTTGGAACGTGGTCAATGGCGTTGAAAATTGTTCCGCCCGTATGGCCGTTTTGCTGGACCTACCCAAAGGAACCCAATCGCGTTACGGCGATATTCTCCAGTGCTTCGATGAAGAGGCGGCGCGTACACTCAATGGTGCGGTCACAGACTTGCATAACGAAGGTTTAAGCTTTGACATCATCCTGCCCCTTCATGGCGGGGATGACAGGGTTGTGCAAGCTGTCGGACAACGGGTTCTGAGTGAAAACGGCGCCCCCTTGGTCGATCTTTTATGGATGCGCCTTGCAAACGGGGCCGTTGTTGCCAACGGACCGATGGCGAGGTCGCTGCAAACCATGACACAGGAGCGCGACCGCCTCATCGCGGTGCTGGAAAGCCTTCCCCTGCCCATCTGGATGCGCGACAGTGCTGGTCATATCATCTTTCATAATCCGGCCGCCCCTGATGGCGATCATACCCGTCATGTAGCCCAACGCGCAGCCGAGGCCGGACGCGCAGCAAAAGAACGCGTCAGCCTGCCGGTTGCGCAAAACGCCCGTTTATTCGAAGTCACCGAAATCCCCCTGCCCGGTGGCGAAGGATTAATCGGTCTGGCCGAAGACATCAGTGCGCTTGACCTTGCCATGAAAAATGCCAAACATGGTGAAAGCCTGTTGCGCGCTGCCCTTGAAAATCTGGTCACCGCCATTGCCATTTTCGACGGCAACACGCGCCTGAGTTATTATAACAGTGCCTATGCTCACCTTTGGGGGCTGGATAAAAAATGGTTGAATACACAGCCTTCATACGGGGAACTGCTGGATCGGCTGCGCGAAACCCGTAAATTGCCGGAATATGCCAACTTCAAGGCATTCAGACAGGAACAACTGGCAAAATTTGTCGAACTTCAAGCCCCGGAAGAAACCAGCTTGCACCTGCCGGATAATTCCACCTTGCGTGCCATTACCAGCCCGCATCCGGTCAGTGGTCTGGTGATGACATTTGAAGATGTTACCGATACACTTGCCCTTGAAAGTTCCAACAAGGCACTTTCGGCTGTGCAACGCGAGACACTTGATAACCTGTTTGAAGGTGTCGTCGTGTTTGGACCTAACGGTAAAGTCCGTTTATCAAACCCTGCCTTCAGCCAAATCTGGCATCTGCCGGACGGTTTCATGGCCACACATCCCCATATCACCGATGTCCTTGAAAAATGCCGTGATTTCTACGAAGGAGTTGAAAACTGGTCCAGTTTCCGCGAACAACTGGTTGCGCGTATTATGATGCGCGAACCCAACAATCAACGCCTTGTACGCAGTGACGGCTCCATCCTTGAATATGCCTCCGTCCCCTTGCCTGATGGGGGATCGCTTCTGTCTTATCTGGATGTCACCGATAGCGCGATGGTCGAACAGGCCCTGCGCGAACGGTCCGATGCCCAGCACGAAGCCGATCGCCTAAAATCAGAATTTATCGCCAATGTGTCCTATGAAATTCGCACGCCCTTAACAACGGTTGCCGGATATGCCGCCCTGTTATGTGAACAGTATTTCGGCGAACTGAACAATCGACAGATGGAATATGCCAAGGGCATTCAGACCAGCGCGGATCAGCTTGCCACCCTCGTCAATGATATTCTGGAACTCGCCAGTATCGAAGCCGGGCAACTTGCCCTTGAACTGGATAGTTTCGACGTTCAAAACATGATGGTGTCCGTTCTCGGACTGGTTCGTGAAAGTGCCAAGCATGCTCGGCTCAGCATCGAATTCAACTGCGCACAAGATATCGGGTCCATTACGGCTGATGAAAAACGTCTCAAACAGGTTATGTTCAACCTGTTGACCAACGCTATTCGCTATACCCCGCCAAACGGCGTGATTACAATCACCGCCCAACGCGACCCGCATCAATTGGTCTTCAGCGTCGCAGATACCGGAAGCGGCATCCCGCAAGCCGATCAAGATCGTATTTTTGGTAGTTTCCAGCGCGGTGACCATGATACAAGCGGGCAAAGCGGCGCCGGGTTGGGATTAACGCTGGTCAAACGCTTTATTGAGTTGCATAACGGCACCGTCACCTTGGATTCCATCCCTGATAAGGGCACAATGGTGACCTGTCGCATTCCGTTATAAAAGGGAAAAGAAAAACATGAGCCAACAGGACATGGAAGCTATCGCCCAGCGCCTTGCCACCATCCGTGATATCATTATGGACCGGGAAGGTGATGATGTTCAGGATCAGTTTGAAGTCGCCCCCTTTATCATTATCGTCAATATCGAAGGCAGCGGTTATGCCGATGATGAAGATGTTTTCACCCTGATACAAGTCGAACGCGGCGCGGCCGGGATGGAAGAGCTCCTTGCTTGTGCGGTTGAAGATGCCAACGAAGAAAGCTATATCATCGCCTCAGAAGATGAAAACCTTCTGGACCAATTGGACGAGGCCTGCGATAAAGTCTATCGCCATTGGCATTGGTTGGATATGCCCAATGCACTGGCGGGTTCTGACATACACGACGACGATTTGGACGATGACGAAAATATCTAAAAACTATAAATTTTATGCGGGTTTTTTGCGTTTTGTCGCAGCAAAAACAGATAAAAGTGATGTAAAAATTAACGCAATGACAGCTGAATTAAATCAAGCTGCCAATCAACTGGAAAATGGCTCATGCATTAGTTTGCTGGCAAGCCGAGGACAGCTTGCCTCAAAATCCTTTGCGGCATTTGCGGATATCCTACAACACCGTATCCTGCCGGAAGCACAGGCGCATGGGGATCAAACGGCCCTTTCCCAACTGGAATGGGCGATTGCCGCCTCTCTGCAAATCGGGCGCGCCATTATTTTGCATCTTGATGATGTGGAACCGGAAAATATTTCCACGGCAACCATCGAAATAAAAATGCCACCGTTAGATCGCATTCCCGGTGTGCAATCAAAAGACGACAATCCAACATTGCATTGATAGGGCGGATAGGTCATTATCACATAAAAATGTGAAACGTCTAATGTAGAAAAATGAGTTACATATGAGCAATTTACTCTGTGAGGATACCTTAAAAGAGCTGGCAGAACAGGTTGGTATTGAATTGATCGAAACACTTTTGGTCGATTTAACCGACGATGCCGGCAATCGCGTGGCGCGTATGCAGGACTTGCTGGCAAACGGCGACATGGACGAGTTACGTAAAGAAGCTCATACCCTGAAATCGTCCACAGGCACACTTGGACTCAAAGAAATTTCCGAACAAAGTGCAATTATCGAACGCAAACTTGTCACCGGCGAAGGCCCAGATGTTGCCCCGATTGTCCCGGAGCTGCCCAAAATGCTGCAGGATGGCCTAACCGCTGCAAATAACTGGGTTGCAGCACAGTAAATTTCAGACTGCAAAACAAAAAAGAGCCTCTCGTGAAAGAGGCTCTTTTTTTATGCTATCCGATTGCAGCCAAGGCTTTATCAAAACGATTAAACAGTTCTTCTAAATCCGGCTGTTCGCTGATCAATGGCGGGCAGAAGGCCACGCAATCGCCGGGCATGGCCCGCAAAATCAAACCGTTTTCTTCGCATTTTTTCATCAATCCCGCTGCCTTTGCAAGGCCAGGATCAAACGGTGTTTTCGTTGCTTTATCCGCGCTAAGTTCAATGGCCCCGATCAAGCCGACGCCACGCACTTCACCGACCAGCGGATGGTCACGATAGCTTTGCAAGCGTTCCTGAAAATACGGACTAACCGCATTGACTTGCCCCAAAATATCGCGTTCTTCATAAATTTTAAGAACTTCGAGAGCCACCGCACAAGGCACCGGATGGCCACCATAGGTCAGTCCATGACCAAACACACCCAACGTGTTGCTTTGTTCCTTGATCGTTTGATAGATATGATCGGATACAGCCAAAGCCGAAATGGGCAAATAACCGGATGACAGCTGTTTCGCCATTGTCATCATATCGGGCTCAATACCAAAATATTCTGAGCCAAACATTTTACCTGTTCGCCCAAAGCCACAAATTACTTCATCGGCGATCAACAGGATATCGTATTTTTTCAAGACCGCCTGAATTTTGGGGAAATAGCTTTGCGGCGGCACAATAACACCACCAGCCCCTTGAATTGGTTCGGCAAACATCGCCCCCACAGTATCCGGGCCTTCCGCCAGAATCAGTTGCTCCAACTCGTTTGCCAGACGGGTGGTAAATTCTTCTTCGCTTTCCCCATCCTGTCCGTAACGATAAAAATGCGGGCAGCCTGTGCGTAAAATACGTTCGCTTGCCGGTAAATCAAAACCATTTTGTGCATAGGCCAACCCGGTTAAAGACCCAGCCGCAACCGTTACACCATGATAGGCTTTTTCACGGGCGATAATTTTCTTTTTCTCCGGCTTGCCACGGGCATTATTATAATACCAGACAAACTTAATCGCCGTATCGTTCGCTTCCGAACCGGAATTACAGAAAAAGACACGGTCCAACCCATCCGGTGTCACCTGTATCAAACGTTCTGCCAGTTCTGCGGTAACATCCGGCACTTTGCTGCTGAAGCTATGATAAAATGGCAATTTTCCCATTTGCGCTTGCGCCGCTTTGACCAGTCGCGGTTCATTAAACCCTAAAGACGTACACCACAGGCCGGACAAACCTTCGATATATTCTTTGCCGTCTTCGCCATACACACGCACCCCTTGCCCCCGTGAAATCACAAGCGGCCCCTGTTCTTCATGGACTTTTAAATTTGTATAAGGATGCAGGTGATAGGTCTGGTCTTTCGCCGAAATAGAATTTGGATTTTTTGTCATTTTATCTTTCTCACCACTTAAGTTGCGGTATTTCAATAAGTCGAACCGGGCCTGCAAACAAGGCACGTTCCTGCAAAGTTAGCGCCACGCTTATCGTTGCCGGTCCGCCGTTTCCTGGATATTTCGCCAGCATGCCCAAGACAACTTTGGCCATGCTGGCATCGGGGCCACGAATAACGCGTGCACGACGCAAACGTTCCACTGTTTCAAAGAACCCCTGAATACGGGCACTAAAGGCCCCTACAATCTGCAAGTCACCATCGAGTGCCAGTGTCCCGTTACCCTGCAAGGACAAAGGCGCATAGTCAATCAACAATCTTTCAACTTCTAAAGTTCCACCACGATCGCGCCACGCCTCAATCGCTGATTTCGACCATTTCTGTGTCGCAAAATCATGTGTAAAATGACCACGCACCAATACTTCAGAAAGCTTTTTCCCCATACCAATGACGGCATTTGGTAAATCAATATCCCGCCCCTTTAGTTCAAACTGATAATCCCCGGACGATTGGCGTAGGGCATCCAGTTGCACATGATCAAGGCTAAGGGACCGCTGTTCCCCTTGCAGGTACCATTGTGCAATATCCAGCGCGATTTCATCCGGTACCCCCTTCGACATCCAGTCAAACGTCAGCTGAAACCTTTTTGCCTGTCCCCGGTATGTCTGGCCATCCATAGACAGGCTTTGGGGGGCGCTCATATCCACACTGAGGGTCCGCAATGTCCAAGGCAGCGGCAATGTCGATAAATCCAGTGATGCGATTTGCCAGCTCCACGCCCGCTTTCCTGATGCATCAAGGGGCGGCGCAAATACAACATCTTTCAAACCGATTTTTAGTGCAAAGGGAAACCCTGTAATGCGTGCTTTTTTATCATCATATTTTGCGATATAGCCTTGCGCATTGCGCGCAGCAAACCAGTCCTGAACGCCAGCGCGTAGCAACATGGATGTTCCAAACCACGCCAGACTATAAAGAATAGCCAGTACAGCAAAGCTCGCCCCGCTATAGACCGCATAACGCCCAAGGCGCACCGACAACGGTTCCTTATAATTCAGGGCAATATGCGTTTTTGTGGGGTGGGGAACGCGGGCCATTCTTGTCCTAACCAAAATGAATTTTTGCAAATGTTATAGCCGACAAATCCCGCAAAGGACAATGACATTGGTTGACGAATTGATGGGAATGGGCCATCTCTGAATTTATGAACGAAATCAGACACGAAGAAAACAGCACATTGGAAGTCCCGGTCAGCGGCATTAAAGGCTCGCTCACCCGGGGTATGGATGTAATCAAGGGATACTTAAAAACACTGGATACACACCCCGGTGTTTATCGGATGTTGAATGAAAAAGGCGACGTCCTTTATGTGGGGAAAGCCAAGTCGTTAAAAAAACGGGTGGCAAACTATACAACACCACAACGACTGACCATCCGCATTCAACGTATGATCTCGCAAACCTATGCGATGGAATTTATTACCACCCATACCGAAGCCGAAGCCTTGCTTCTGGAATCAAATCTGATCAAAAAATTAAAGCCGCGTTATAATATTTTACTGCGCGATGATAAATCTTTTCCCATGATTCTTGTCACTGGGGACCATGACTATCCACAAGTCCTCAAACATCGCGGTGCAAAAAATCGTAAAGGACGTTATTTCGGCCCCTTTGCATCGGCTTGGGCCGTTAATGAAACATTGAACACCCTGCAACGGGCGTTTTTGTTGCGCCCTTGCTCAGACAGTATTTTTGCATCACGCACACGTCCCTGCCTGCAATATCAAATCAAACGATGTTCCGCCCCCTGTGTCGGGCGTATTTCCGTGCGCGAATATGGGAAACTTGTTGAACAGTCCGAACGATTTTTGCGCGGTGACAGCAAAACCTTGCAAAACGAATTGGCACAACGCATGGCGGAGGCGAGCGAAAATCTTGAGTTTGAAGAAGCCGCAATTTATCGAGATCGCATTTCGGCAATGACGCGCATTCAACAGCGTCAGGATATCAACATTCAAGGATTAGAAGAAGCCGATGTCATCGCCGGTTTTCTTGATGGCGGACAAACATGCATTCAAGTCTTTTTCTTTCGCGCCGGGCCAATTTCGGCAACCGGGCCTATTATCCCGCACATGGATCGAAAGAAGAATTGCCCGATATTCTGGAAGCCTTCATCGGACAATTTTATGCCGATAAACAGCCCCCAAAACAAATTCTTGTCAGCCATGACCTACCCGGACACGCCATTCTGGAAGAAGCTCTTTGCGTGCGCGCCGAACGTAAGGTCTCACTGCAATGTCCCAAACGCGGTGAAAAAACCAAATTGATTGCCCACGCCATGAACAATGCACGCGAAGCCTTGGGCCGCCGATTGGCACAAAGTGCCTCGCAACGTCGTTTATTGCAGGAAACCCAGCGCATCATGCAAATGGACAGTATGCCGGAAAGGATCGAAGTTTACGATAACTCCCACATTCAGGGGACCAACTCGGTCGGAGCCATGATTGCGGCTGGACCGGATGGTTTTATCAAAAATGCCTATCGTAAATTCAACATCAAAACAGCGCAAAGCGATGATGATTACGCCATGATGCGTGAAGTCTTAACCCGTCGCTTCAGCCGCGCGATCAAGGAAGACCCGGATAAGGAAAAAGGCCAATGGCCGGACCTTGTCATTATTGATGGGGGCAAAGGACAATTAGGCGTCGCTGTTTCCGTTTTTGAAGAACTCGGCATCGACGATGTTACCTTGGCCGGGATTTCCAAGGGGCCTGAACGAAATGCCGGATATGATAAAATTGTCATCCCTGGACAGGAACCGTTTCAGTTGGAACATACCGACCCGGTCAATCACTTCATCCAACGCCTGCGCGACGAAGCCCACCGCTTCGCCATTGGCACCCATCGTGCCAAACGCGGCAAAGCCACCACAAAGTCCGTTCTGGATGATATTAACGGGATTGGTGCCAAACGAAAGAAAGCCTTGCTTCATCACTTTGGTTCTGCCAAAGGTGTGGCACAAGCTGGCTTAAGCGATCTGGAGTCGGTTGATGGAATTAACAAAGCAACCGCCAAACTGATTTACGATCATTTTCACGAAAATTAATCTATTGCGCGAGATAGCGTTCACGCAGCTTTGCCGGATCAAGCGGCTCTAAATGCAGGTTTGGGATACTTTTCAATCGTCGAACCAACGAGAAGTCCAAATTTGATTTCCATGACCAATAAAGCCAAAGTTCCCGTGGTTCCAGCGGCACAGGTTCCGCCAATTCCGCAAACGTCACCATATTCTGATCCACTGCATCCAACAGACGAAAATCAGCCGTCACCAAAGCATCAACCCGTCCATACTGTAAAAGGCGTGTCCCATCATTGTGATTATTGAAATAATAATACTTCAAGCCCGGCACTCCCTTCAGGCTCTTGATTTCCGCCCCGCCCCGAATGCGCGCAACGGATTTATTTTCCAATTCACTGATACTACGGATCGGCTTATCTTTTAACGAGACGATGATATATTGGGCATCTCCCAACTTCACAATCGGCATGCCGAGCTGATTGCGTTTGGGGCTTTCCATAAAGACACCAAAATCGGTATCGCCTTCTTCCACCATAACAACGGCGCGCTTAAAAGGCACCATACGTAAATGAAAAGGGATGCCAATTTCCTGTTCTGCACGTTTTAAAAGATCAATCAACGGGCCTTGCCATTTACCGGCCCCATCCTGATGAACCAATTGTGAAATAATGGGGACGGCAACTTCCACATAACTTTGCGAAGGATTGGCAGCAGATATCCGCAAGGGTGCCGATAAGAACAGGCACAAAAGAAACATATTTATGAGTATTTTCTTTCCCATAAAGTCTAATATCCCCCCTTCTGGTGCGTGCCCGTTTTCTTTTAGCTTACACTTGGATGGTCTTCTTGGCAAAAAGGAAAAGATTTACCTGTCAAATTCTGTAAAAAGACGATAAGAAAAAAGCCGCTTTTTTTTAAAAGGCCTATAGTCTATTTTGGCCTTTGCGCTCATCCTGTTCATATAAAGAAAATTCAAATGCTCTGGAACGTTCCCAATATCCTGACAGCGTCACGCATTCTGATCATCCCCGTTTTGGTCGGTCTATATATGGTTGGCGAACCCGAAGGCAACTGGATGGCCTTTTCGTTATATGTCTATGCCTGTATCACCGATTTCTTCGATGGATGGTTGGCCCGGAAAATGGACCTCCAATCTGCCCTTGGCAAATTTATGGACCCGATTGCCGATAAACTTCTGATCGGGACGCTGATTGTCATGCTGATCGGATTTGGCCCGATCGAAGGCATCCATGTTTTGGCAGCAGGCGTTATTTTGGTGCGAGAACTATTGGTTTCCGGTTTGCGCGAATTTTTGGCTGAAACAAAAATATCCGTCCCCGTTACCCTACTGGCGAAATGGAAAACCACCATTCAAATGTTGGCATTGGGTTTTCTGATCGTTGGAAACGCCGGACCTTATTTGTGGGTCGCTGAAACCGTTACGGTCGGATATGTCGGATTATGGCTTGCAGCCCTTTTGACGATGATTACCGGGTATGACTACCTGCGCACCGGTTTAAAACATATGGTCGATTAAATGAAGATTTTTGGTATCGTTGGTAAAAGCGGCAGCGGCAAAACCACTTTGCTGGAAGTTTTGATCCCGGCAATCACCAAGCATGGTTTTAACGTTTCCACCATCAAGCATACGCACCACCAATTCGATATCGACCAACCGGGTAAAGATTCTTATCGCCAGCGCGAAGCCGGGGCCAAAGAGGTCATGCTGGCTTCCAGTCATCGCTGGGCCTTGCTGCACGAATTGCGCGGGGATGAAGAACCCGAAATCGAAGACCTTATTCAGCATATGAGCGATGTCGACCTCATCCTGATCGAAGGTTTTAAATTTAATAACCATCCCAAAATAGAGGTCCATCGCCCATCTTATGGACGAGAACCACTTTGGCCCAACGATCCCACCATCCTTGCTGTCGCCAGTGACGAACAATTAAGTAATATCGACCGCCCCTTGATCGACCTCAAAGACATCGACGGCATTGCCGACTTTATTATCTCGCATCTGGATTTGCGGAGAGAACCATGACACCCGTTTTTGACTGCTGTTTTTCCCATGCCGATGACATGATGCCTCTGCCAGAGGCCCGCCGCAAAATCGCAGAAACGGTTAAACCAATTGCCAAAACCACGTCTTTACCTCTACGCCAATGTGTCGGTAAAATTCTGGCAGAAGATATCGTTTCACCACGCAATGTTCCGCCACATGATAATTCCGCGATGGATGGATATGCTGTGCGCTTCACGGATTTGAATCCGGATGGCGAAACACAACTGCCTGTCACAGCGCGCATTGCAGCAGGACACCCGGTAGACCGCCCCCTTAATCAAGGCGAAGCTTTTCGTATTTTTACCGGCGCTCCCATGCCACAAGGTGCCGACACGGTTGTCATGCAGGAAAACGCCTGTGAAAAAGACGGTATTGTCACCTTTGTTCGGGGATGTGCCGCCAAATCAGGGGCCAACCGCCGCAAGGCGGGTGAAGATATCCAAACCGGTGACGTTGTCCTGAAAAAAGGGCGTAAACTGCGGGCTGCCGACATCGGGGTATGTGCCTCAATCGGCAAGACCGAATTAAATGTGTACATCCCTTTAAAAATTGCTGTTTTTTCTACGGGTGATGAAATCCGCGATCCGGGACAAAATCTGGAAGACGGCTGCATTTATGACATCAATCGCTACACCGTCATGTCCATGCTCGACAGTATGGGGTTCGAAATCACAGACCTTGGCATTCTACCGGATAATTTAACCACCATTACCGATGCCTTGAACCACGCCGCACAGGACCACGATATTCTCTTTACCTCCGGCGGGGTTTCAATGGGGGAAGAAGATCACGTTAAATCCGCTGTCAAAACATTGGGGAAAATCGACTTTTGGCGAATTGCTATTAAACCGGGGCGACCGATTGCCTTGGGGGATATTGCAGGTAAACCTTTCATTGGATTGCCGGGAAATCCGGTTGCAACCCTTGTTACCTTTATGATGATTGCACGGCCTATGATTGCAGGTTTTTCTGGGCGCCGCGAGATGCAGAGTCGCAGTTACAAAGTTGCCGCCGCTTTTGAATTAGATCACAAAGGTGGACGTTATGAATGGCAGCGTGCCTATTTAAAAGACACACCTTATGGCCCGGTCGTTGAATTATTCCACACCACCGGGTCCGGCGTTTTAACCTCAATGGTCAAAACCGACGGGCTTGTGGAAATTCCAGATCATGCACATAAAATTGAAGCGGGCGATCTGGTCGATTTCATCCCTTATAGCGAGGTAAGTCAGTAATGAAAGTTCTCTATTTCGCATGGCTGCGCACAAAAATCGGTTGCGCAGAAGAAGAAATCGACCTACCCGATACGGTTCAAACCGTTGAGGATGTTTTGGATTACCTGCGCACCAAGGGCGATGCGTATGCAGAAGCCTTGGGTGAGGACAAAGTCATTCGTGTTGCCTTAAATCAGGATTACGCCCAGATGGACGACACCGTTCAAAACGGTGACGAATTTGCCATTTTCCCGCCTGTTACAGGGGGATGATTTTATGATCCGCGTACAGAAAGAAAATTTCGACGTCGGGGCGGAAATCAACGCCTTGAGCAACGGCAACACGGCCATAGGGGGTATCTGTTCTTTTGTTGGATTGGTGCGCGATTTCCAACATACCAAAGAAGACGCCACCCGTGTTTGTGCCATGACGCTGGAACATTATCCCGGCATGACAGAAAAAAAACTGGCCGAAATTGAAAAAACAGCACGCAAACGCTGGCCCTTAGAAGATGTCCTGATCATTCACCGCTATGGTCGTATGGAACCGGGGGAAAACATCGTCTTGGTGGTTACAGCTTCAGCGCACCGCCAAGCGGCTTTTGAAGCCGCGCAATTCCTGATGGATTTTTTAAAGACCCAAGCCCCTTTCTGGAAACTTGAAGAAGACGAGAGCGGAAGCGGCAATTGGGTTGATGCCCGCGAATCCGACGATGACGCCCTTTCCAAATGGGAAAAATAACGCCCTTATAAATAATTTAGAAGCCATCATCCCCTTGCAATTTTTGTTAACAAATACAAACTATTATAAAATAACAACAAAAATTGAGGTGTCGTATGGTTGAGTCTCCCTATCCCCCCGTTCAGGCTTATTTGAACAAACATTTTGTCGAGGGCCGCGAAGGTCGTGCGTTGCGTATCCTGTCGGAATATATGGAACCCGACGCCCGTTTTGAGGCCCAGAACGTCGAAGACACCATCATCTTTTTTGGATCTGCCCGCCTGCTTCCAAATGATGTTGCACAAACAAAACTGGAAGAAGCCAAAAAACTAGGCTGTGATTTAACCCGCGCGGAAATGGACCTCAAAATGTCGCGTTATTATGAAGATGCGCGCGAACTTGCCCGACGTTTAACGCTTTGGTCCAAAAATCTGGAAGGCAGCAAGAAACGTTTCGTTATCTGTACCGGTGGTGGTCCCGGCATTATGGAAGCCGGAAACCGTGGTGCATCCGAAGCCAAAGGGCTGAACCTCGGTTTCAATATCACGTTACCGTTTGAACAGAGCCAAAACCCCTATATAACCCGCCAACTTTCTTTTGAATTTCGCTATTTCTTCATGCGTAAATTCTGGTTCATGTATCTTGCCAAGGCAATGGTCGCTTTCCCCGGTGGCTTCGGCACATTGGATGAATTATTTGAAGCCTTAACCTTGATCCAAACCGGAAAAGTCAGCAAAAAATTGCCGATCATTCTTTATGGCAAAGAATTTTGGAATGATGTGGTCAATCTGGAGGCCTTAGTCAAATACGGCACGATTAGTCCCGAAGACTTAAAACTTTTTACCGTCACCGACGATATCGACGAAGCCTATCATTATCTGACAAACTATCTGGAAAACCATGCCATTGAAGAAATGGCACGCAGTGAGTCCAAAGCCCCCTAAACTCAAATAACAGATCAAGCCGTCGGATTAATCAAACTCGGCGGCTTCTAATACAAATTGCAAGGCCTCTTCATTCAAGATCGTTACCTTGCCACGCGCCAATTCAATCCAGCCCTCATTACGCCAGATTTGCAGTTGCTTATTCACGCTCTCCCGACTGGTTCCCATCATACGAGCCAGTTCCTGTTGCGGAAGGTTTAAACCGATCAACACACCGCCGCCGGGCTGCTCCTGCCCATAAAGGTCCGCCAAGTTTAAAAGGCGTTTCGCCAAACGTCCATCCAGTGGCAAAAAGGCCGCATCTTCGACCATTTCCGATGTCAGGCGCACACGATGACACAATAACTGCATCACCTGAATGCACAGTTTGGGATGTTTTTCCAAAAACGGAATGAAATCGCGCCGTTGAATGACCAAAACTTCGGTTTTTTCCATCGCAATGGCATCAGCGGTGCGATCCATGCCGTCCAACAAAGCAATTTCACCGAAGAATTGCCCTTCCTCGATAATATTCAAGGTAACTTCCTTGCCGTTGGGCGAAGTTGTCACAATTTTGATTTTACCTTCCTGCACCCCGAACAAACTATCGCCCGGATCCCCTTTTACAAAAAGTGTCTCGTTTTTATCCAGTCTACGCGTTACCGTCATTGATAACAGACGATCAAGCATGGCTTCGTCCAGACCACTCAGTAATTCACTGTTGGACAAAAGTGCCTTTTTATCCCTAACAACCATCTTTGATTTTAGCCCTTGGTATTATTGTTGAAGATAAAATAACAGGTTTGTGAAGCACCTCACAGAAAAACTGTCCGGAACAGGCGTATAAAATAAGCATCTTCTCTGCTTGCCCTTAAGAGAAGCCTCACTTTCAAACGGTGAGCCCCTCTAGACACCGTTTGAAATAGACCCTATAGAGAGGATGGTCCACCCCGAACCATCCTCTCTTTTTATTTTAGGGCGTACCCGACTATGACAAAACCTGTTATTGCGATTATCGGCGGTGGCCCTGCGGGATTAATGGCCGCACAACACCTTGTGAACAAAGAATTTGACGTTCATTTATTTGACGCCATGCCGTCATTGGGGCGCAAATTTCTGATGGCGGGTAAAAGTGGTATGAACCTGACACATGCTGAGGATTTTGAGAAATTCCGTTCGCGTTATCACACGACCTTTCCCTATTTTGAGGATATCCTTGGCAACTTCAAACCCGATGATGTTCGTAACTGGGCACAGGATTTAGGGATCGAGACCTTTATCGGCAGTTCCGGGCGCGTTTTCCCCACCGATTTTAAAGCCGCCCCGCTTCTACGCAGTTGGTTGCGTCGCTTGCGCAGTAACGGTTTAACAATCCATACCCGCCACCGCTGGCTAAATTGGGCTGAAAACGGCCACCTCTTTGAAACACCGGATGGGGAAAAAGCCTTTTCTTGCGATGCCACACTTTTTGCTATGGGGGGGATAAGCTGGCCTAAATTGGGATCTGATGGCAATTGGCGCGCCCCATTTGCCATCCACCATATCAAGGTGCATGATTTCAAACCAAGCAATTGCGGCTTTATACGTGACTGGTCCCCTGTTTTTATTGACCGTTTTGCAGGAGCTCCTGTCAAATCAGTGGGCTTGCGTACCGACAATGTCACCACCAAAGGCGAATTCGTCATTTGTGAAAACGGTGTTGAAGGCAGTGCGGTCTATACCCACAGCCGAGCTTTACGCAAATCCTTAGAACAGACAGGGACAGCGACCCTCTATCTGGACCTTTGCCCGGATCGCAGCCTTGAAACCCTGAAAGCTGCCCTTAACAAACCACGCGGGCGGGCCTCTTTATCCAACCATATCCGCAAAACAACCGGGCTGAGTGGGGTCAAGGCCGCACTCTTGCGTGAATGTCTCAGCAAGAATGTTTTTTCAGATATGAATAAACTGGCTGAATCCATTAAAAACCTGCCGATTGATTTGGAAGCCACACGTCCGATTGAAGAAGCCATCAGTTGCGCCGGTGGGGTGTGTTTTGACGACCTGAATGCAAACCTGATGCACAACAATCACCCTGGCTTGTTTTTCGCTGGCGAAATGCTGGATTGGGACGCCCCGACCGGGGGATATTTGTTAACAGGCTGTTTTGCCCTTGGCAAACGTGCCGGACTGGGAATTGGAAACTGGCTGAAGGCAAAAAACGCTTAAGAACCAGCCTCTGCCATACCATAGGGTAATGTCCGCACCATTCGACGCAGCGCATCATCAATCAAAGAGGGCATAATCTCATTATCTTGAGCAAACATCGTCGCACTTGCCATACCACTGAGCGCCCCAACGGGGGAGAGAGGCAAACCACCATCGGCGCGCCACACTGTATGGGCCGCTTGCCATAAAAGTCCATCATCGGAAATCCGTTTTAAATCCACCCGCACCCCGATATGTTTCTTAGCAAAGATACCGACATAATCATCTCCTAGGTCATAGAGTTCAGCCAAGGCAAAGAAGCGACATCTTGTCTGACGGGAAAATCGTTGCCGATCCCTTTTATCTTGTAAATCAAGTCCTAAACGTTTTGCCAAATGCCGGGTTTTACGAGGAAAAATCACCCGATCCACTTTTTCACCCAAATGACGTGCCAATGCGGTTGAGATTAACGCAGTCATTTGCGGGTTTTCTTTGTTGTGGGACATCATAACCGCCACACAATCCGGTGGATCGCGATAAAAGGGCGAAAACACATGAAAATTGACATCTGTGGCTTTTATTTCAGCCTCATCTGCCTGTTTCAAGTCACGATATTGCGGATTGCTGACACAAGCACTCAATCCCATGAAGGCGATAAAAATAATCAGTACTGATTTTAACATAACCTTCTCCCTCAACATCGTTTATATGGGGCAAGAGCGATCATACCGTCCATCACCGCCCCATTCAGGCGAATATCACGTACAACAACCCGATTGTTTTGCAATTCATAGCGTGCGCGAATGTGATTGGCCTGCATATAATTTGGCCCAACAATTGATTGAAGCCCACCCAACAAAGATGCATCGACACGGCGGGGGAAAATACGAACCAACGACGCATCGTTCAGCCCCCGATGATGACGCAAAATCGCCTGTTCAATGCGGCGTTCGGCTTGTGGAATCTGTCCGGCCGCCTGCCGCAAAAAACCGCTATAACGATCCATATTGATTTCCCAGCGTGTGCCGCGAACGTCGGCTGTGCGATACAGATTACCCACCCCATCCATCACCACACTTTCCATCCCGAAACATTGTTGAAAGCGTGCAAACAATAAATCACGCGCTTTGACCTCTTGTGGCCATGCAATTTCAATCTGCGGGCCTTTGCCATGTTCCAAAACCCGCAATAATGCGCGGCCCCCGGTTGCCTGTGCCACACTGACTTCCTGAACAGTTTCAATCGGCGGGGCGGGCTTTATCGGTTTTGGTTCAGCTTGTCTTTCAACAGGTTTGGGGGCTGGTTTTGGCTTAACCTGAACGGGCTGAGGTGTTGGTTTGACAGATTGTTTTTCAACGGTCTTCGGTGTTGTTTTTTCCGGTTCAACCCGTTTAGGGGTTTTCACAACCGACTTTGGTGCTTCAACCTTTGCAATTTCCACCTTGGGCGGTGGTGGTAAAATAATTGCCGCCTGCACAACCGGAGAATCTTCGACAGGTTGGGTTATGGATTGTGCTTCACGGATCTGTTGTTTCTTCTCAACCTTATGATCTTCCTGTCCCGGCATGACCCACAACAGCACTATCCAAATCGCAAAACCCAGCGTCATCGTCAGGGAAAGTTTATGGGGAAGGCTGCGCATCATAACCGGATTATCCTTTACTGTGTCATCTTGCGAGCAAACATTTGTTCCATATCCGCCACCATTTGACGTAAGGCTTTACTGCGTTCTTTTGCACTCATCAGGGCTGCTTCCGGTTCTTGTGCCGTTTGCGCAACTTCAACCGATTGCGCTATCGGTTCAACACTTGGGGCCGATGCTTTCTTGGCTTCCACCTTCGCTACTTCTACAGCGGTTGGCAAGGGTGGGGGTGTGGTCGTTTTTTTGGCTTCTTCAATCGGTTCAATTTTTTCAACCTGCTTTTCCGGCGAAACAATCGGTTGAGGTTCAATCGGCTGAGCAACCTTGGCTTCAATCGGAATTGCTTTAGAAACAGGGTCCGATTTTGCCAACGCCGCTTGGGTCTGGGCTTTCACCTTTTGCACCGACTGTTCCATATTTGACTTGAATTCTTTTGGTTCCCCCCCGGCAATCAGATAACCAAGGGCGAGAAACACAACCGCGTTGAAAACAAGATACTTCATTGGTTTTTCTCCTCTTCCAGACAACTTTGATGACTGATTGATAACAGGGCGCGCAACAAGGCTGCACTCGGCAACCCAACCACAGTAGTTAAAAAAGCCAGCGAAAAATGCTTGGTCAAATCACGGATAATGGGCTGTACGGTTTCAGGTGTTAGCTCCTGATGGGCCAATGTCCCAATTCCCAAACTGATCCCCAGCAAGGTATAAGTCAGCGCCAATGTGGATACGCCATTTGCCCCATGTAAACCGACTTCCAGCCAGAAATCCTTGCGATCCCTAAACTGTCCCATACGGACCCACGCAAATAAACTGACGAAAACAAGGGACGAAAATAAGGCCACAAAAGATACGCCAAAAACTTCCAGCGTCCATTGCGCAATCGCAGCCGGCGCCATTGAGGTTGCAAACACCCCTGCCGCCAAAGCGAGGGATAAAGCGCCCAACAGATAACTTAAGGCACGTGATCCACTATCAGCCATATGAAGGACGTTTCGCATATCACCGTCTCCCGACGCGACTGGCCATCACGCTATCCGTATTGACACCGAATTGCGTCAACCAATGGTCCACCATCGTGTGTCCTTTTTCTACCGATGCATGCCCCAAAAACGTGACATCGTAATTTTTAAAAGCAATTCGGACATTTTTAGTATTTTGCCCGCGCAACGATTTATCACGCATCACAATGCGTTCCAGATCAACCAAACGACGACGTTGGCTGTCGAGTTTGGCTTGTCGTTCATCAATCGTGAGGGATGAGTCAAGAAACGTCTTAATCGTCATGGCGCGTTCACGTTCCAAGTTTTCAAGGGTTCCGGCTTGTGCAATCCCACTCATGGCAATCAAAGCCGCCGCACCAAGTGCAAAAATTTGCGTTTTCATGGTTCTATACTCCTTCAATTCTTCAAATCAGTTATTCAGAAAGAACGATACGTTATCGGCAGGTGTCAGGCTGGATTGTGCGACATCGCTGTCGATCATCTCTTCATCAATGCCTTCTTCAGCCAAGGCCATTGCATCCAGCGCAACCAATTTCGCCATATAGCCAAGAATGGTTTCTTCTTGTTCCAGAACCGCCAATTCGGTTTGCACATCGGCAACCATGCGACGAACATGTTCCACCCGTGTCAACGGCACACCATTGTCAGACATCGGAGTTTCGTTCATACGGTGGTTGTCGATGCGGGCAATCAATTGTTCAATGGCCGTCCGGTTCTTGCTGTATTGCTGGGAATATTTGCTTTCCTCCAGATCAGGCGTTTCAAACAAACGCTGATCCACCTTGGCAACAGAAGATTCAAACCGTTCGGCTGCTGCTTTTTGCAACTCAATCAATTCTTCTTTTTCCGGGGTCATCTCGCCCTCTTCGCGGCTGAGACGTTCCAGCATGTCGTCAAACAAACGCCGTTTGGTCACCAGATGTTTGCGACGCAATTCATTGCGATCCGACATCATGTTCAAATAGGCACGTTTTTCTGCTAAAAACTGGTGACGTAAATCACCGCGAACTTCACCATCTGATGTTTCAATCGCTTTTTGCAAATCCCCCAATGTGTTGCCTTTCAGAGAAATATCTTCTTCCGATTTTTGAATGGCTGTCCCCAGTTCGGAATTGGCAAAATCATGGTCAATGGATTTTTGCAAATAGCTCGGCGGCAGCTTCACAAGCCGTTCCGAACTTTGCGGTGTCCAGTTTGGTGCACTCCATGCAACGGTTGAACCCGCCATTAAAATCGCACCACCCAGAAAAACGACCCCTAATGTCAAAGCCAAACGTTTGGGTTCCACGCGATCTATCAGTAAAGGTAATTCAGACATAAGGGCCTCCCTTTCCTTTTTCCTAGTTGCGTTCCCAATAACGCACACGGCGCAATTCGGATTTCAGATCATTATTGACATTGGCATCACTGTAACGCCCGATAGCCCCTGCCCCGCGTTTACCCAACAAAACTTCCATTGTTTGAATGAAAGACGATCCATCGGGAAAATAGAGATCTTGCCCATCAAAATTTGCGGCGAATTTATCCAGATTTTCCCGCGCCCCTTCCACATCTCCGCCTTTAAGATGGTTTTGCACCGTCAAGGCATAGGCACGCATACGTTCATCCGTCGCAATCCCGGCAACATCCGGTCCTAGATCGGATTCACATTTTTCAATCATACGCGCACTGGCAAGATATTTAGCGGGGTCGTGATTGGTCTGGGCTTCGCGGTCCAGTTCCAAGGCATGATCACGACATTCGCGGTACGTTCGCATTGCCGAAATTTCATTATAACGCGCTTCCCGAAAATCAATTCCGCCGCCAAAAGACGGTGGCTGGGTGACACATGCGCTCAAACTAAGCGAGGTTCCCAACAACATTGCGCCGAAGGCCAGACGTTTGGATGTTGTTTTAATAAAAGCAGACATGCTCCTGACTCCATTTGTTTAAACTGCTTGATGAGTTTATGGAGACTTCAGAGGCGTTTTTTGGAGTGAGCAAAATTCTTTTTTAGCGATTTACGGTTTCAACGTCACGCGCATGCGATCCATTACCGCATCAATCGGACGGGTCGAACCATCAAAAGGTTTTTCACTGGCATAACAGGTAACTGTTTCCTGACCGGCAGGCGGGCCAAGACGAACCCGAAACGGCGCATTCTGACTGGCACTTAGAATATGGTCTGTATGAGCGTCAAAGGCCCGAACATCACGCACCTGGTCATTGGGATAAATGCGGATAACCTTGCCATCCACCTGTTCATAATCGCACAACAACCATGCCTTGCGATTCAGGCGGACCTGTAAATTTAAATCTTCACCAAACGTATATGTGGGATGCTGGCCACGATCGGAAAAGATATCAATTGTCAATTCGGGTTGCGCTTCAGGAATTTTCGTTTCAACAATCGGTTTTTCACCATCTTGAGGAAGTATTTCGCTTAATGCAAAAACAACCCCAAGAGCGAGCGTTGCCGCACCGGCCATCATCCAAAAGGTCGTGTTCCCTTGATCTTTATCTTTCGTGCCCAATCCCAAAACATCCATCAGGTCACGGGTTGTTCTAAGACACGCAACATCAATACTTTCTGGTGGTTTATGGGCAGATAAGAAGGCGGCATTTTCCACCCCTGCCCCAAATACAATCGGCGTTCCCTTGGCGATATACTCCGCCAGCATCACGGCCGAAGCTTCGACCTTTTGCGCCATATGATCAACATCACCGACATTAAGATCGTTATCAACAGTCCCGGAAAGCCAAACGATCAAATCTGCACTTTCAAGATCGGACAATTCACACGATTTCGATTTAAAAACGGCATGGGCGGCAAAAACCCCCAATTGCCAACTTAACCCTGTCCCGATGGGACCGGAAACATCCAAACGAAAAGCGCCTTCGTCATAGGGACCAAATTCCCGCATAATGACACCGCTGCCCGCACGGACAAAATCGTCGTAATCCAGACTGATGGGCAGGACTTCAGATTGACGGCGCAGGCACATCATGGATTGTGGGGCCGGTTCCGGTGTTATACGATCCACAAGGACCGGGCCACCTGTTGTCGCAATGAGAATGGCGATGCGCTTCACCGCAGGAAAATCTCCGTCTTTGGCTCACCCAACAGTCGGGCAGCATCTGATTTTTTCTCGATAATGGTTTGGATAACACCGTTACGTGCCGCTGGCAAGGCAACGCGCACCATTGTTTCATCCGGGCCAAACAAATGCAGACTTTGCGGCATATCACGACGTTGATCGCTCATTTCCACAATAAGATAAAGCTGGTCACTTTGCGCCCTTGAGGCCTGAAGCCGGATATGACAGCCATCTGCATGGCGTTCCGGATAATCTTGCGTACTCGCAGCCAAGGCTTGCGGCATATGAACGAGGGCCGATTTCTGTAATAAGCTGCGATAAACCCGGCGCACCTTCAGATCACGGCCCAAAATATCCTGAACCATGTCATCCTGTGCACCTTGCACATAGGCATATAAACGCCCGAGCGAAATCGCACCGCTTTCGCGTTTCGTCATAACCTCGCGCACGTTGTGCAATTCGGCAAAGCGTTGTTGAGCATCCTCAAGAAAATCGGGATGTATACGTGTCATGTTCGGACCTCCTGATAAAGGAGTTGAAACTGGGATTTAAATTTTTCCCGATCTTGCGGGAAAAGTGTTTGTACCTTTTTGCCTTCCAATGCCTTCATATAACGCACAAGCTGGCTTTCCATCGCCACCAAGGCATGCGCGGCGCGTTCAAAAACATCACGTTGGGCCATCGCCTGATCATCAAATCCTTTGCGTTTCATTTTCGTAAAGGCCTGTTCACCACGTTCAACAGCCGCCACAGGAAAAACCACCAGATGATCCCCACCATTGTTATTTAAGACATGCAAACTTGCGGCTTGCAGGTTTTTAATATGGGACAAAATCGCCTGACATTCCTGCAAACGCTCTTCGTATGTTTGAACGTCCTCGCAAGCAATGCGTTTTTCAACGGTGGCCTTGGGTCGTCCAACCTGCAAATCCGTTGTAATCCCGGATTGAACCTGACCAAAAATTTCATAACGCAAAAATGCCAAAGGCAGGCGTAATGCATCTGGGCCATAGGTCATCAAATTTTCAATAGGCGCGCGTTCTGTCTTTATCTTAAAGAAACGGATATCCCCGCTTTCGTCTTCATCAAAAATATCAAATGGTGATGTCCAATCTTCAAGGTTCACATCTGCAACCAAATCACTGGCGATATCAACTTCGCCGGCCTCACTATCCAGTCCCAAGGGGGCTGCATGGGCCGCAGCCCTAGCCTGTCTGCTTTCTTCAAAAGCACGGGCAAAATCGCAAAAGAGATCAAACACAGTTCGGTATCCTCTATAATCTTTGCCTTGGTTATGGAGATGCCAGAAGTCGAAAACGCATTCATCGTGCAAAATAATCCCGTTTTTTTCATCCGAACGATCATGCAAGAATTTATAAACCTGTGAAAATTTACCATCAGCCTGCGCACTGCTCAGATAAGCAATCCGATATTTTCGAAGATCAGAAGCCAAAGCATTGCTGCATGCCCTTATGTTTTTCTCCAGCGGCGGTCCCTCCAGCAATCTTTCAAAAAGATCGTTAAACGTCTGGAAATAAGAAAAGCCATCCATAGAACAGAGAAATTCATAAAGCGCGACCAAAAACGGCATGCGACCAAACCGGACTTCAAAGGATTTGTCACCATACCTCAGGGCGAGCCCGCTTTCTGAAACGCTCACCCCCGGTGCCGTGCCGCCTAAGACCTGTTTGTAAAATGCCGGTGTGGCTTTATTCGGTGACAGGAAAAAATTGCTCAGCCCCCCCGTGCTGTGTAACGCCCCCACACCGCAGACCAGGTGGCTGAGTTCAAAAAGCGCCATATCTTTGTTGGGACCATTGCCTTGCGCACATATAAATTTTGCCAAGGTTTCCAAGGTGGGGCGCAATGTATATTTAGGCGCGCCGTCCAACGTGGTGGTTTCACACAACGCGGTAAAATCTGCGAGCAACGGGTCCTTGCCCCCCGCGTTTCTCAATATATTTTGTGTATGATCCACCGATATCCTCCCTGAACCAGAAGAGGATATCCAGATCACACCCTTCAATCAATGGAAATAGGGACGCGGGGGTGGACGACGTCCAAATCCGCGACGATGCGGCGGTGGTGGAGGGGGGGGGGCACGATAAAAACGCGGCTCAAACCGATCAGATCGTTCCACAATGATAATTTCCGTATTCACATCTTCATCATATCGGTCCGCTGCCTCACGTACCCGCCATTCCCGCAAATCAACCGTGTCGATATCTTCATCGTACCACGCAATCAAGGTATCGTCTGTTTGATCATCCGGTCCCTCCCACAAGCTGGCCTGTTCAATATAAATTTTCTGCCATTTTTGCACCATCGCCACATATTTACGGGTGCGCGCATGTGGGCGGTTATTTTTCAGACTGCCGCCATTATAATGGGACAAAGCCAGATCCCATTGCCCGTCATACTGATCATATAAGCGTTCCAGAAAACGTACCCCCAACCGAATGTTGGTTTTCGGGTTCCATAACGCATCAGGTTCAACGCCAAATTCACCGCGTGCTGTTTGCGGCATGATTTGCATCACACCACGTGCCCCGGCAGAACTTAAGGCGCGTGCATTAAAATCAGACTCCACCTTCGCCACCGCCATCACAAGGGCAACGGGAACACGGCTATGTGCGGCTTCTTCCACAATCATCTGTTTGACTTCAAACCGGGTTGCCGCATGGGCCGTGGATACATAGGCTGCGGCTAAAAGCAGGGCGACGATCCAGATAAAAGTTAAAACGGTTTTCATAGCTTTGCCTCCTGTAAGGCCTTCAACCACTTGTCATTCAAAACAACCACGGTGATATCCTGTGCCGAAACACGTTTGCGCACCTGCATGGTCACGGACATGGACAAATCGGGATCAACAGCAAGGACAATTTTATCGCGCCCTGTTAGCCCTGATGGATCCACAGGTTTGAATGTATGATCAAGGAAACGATCTTTATAATAGATCAACAGGTTTTCCGGCTGAACGTTGCTGCTTGTGCCTTTCGCTTGGTCTGGCTCATTTTTCTCAACCGTATTGGCAAGTGCGATGGGATCATCATCTAATGCCGATTTCACAGATTGGCTCACCATTCCTCCGCCCATAGACACCATCGTCAATACCATGATGGAGAAAAACCCCATCGCAAGGGCCAAAGCGATTTCCGCCATTGCATTGGTTTGTGTTGTATCGCTCATTATCTTTCTCCTTCTCACCACAAGCCCTTAATCCAGATAGGCAAGGTCCTGAGCCATTTTTTCCAAAACCACATGATGGGGTGTTTGAATAATGCGGGCTTTCAGGTCCAATTCCGACAGAACCTGAGAGAGATCATCACGCACATCACCTGCGTTTTCGCGACGTTCCAGCCAAAAGGCCGGTTTATCGGGCTGTGAGGTTAAAGAGCTTAGGTCTTTCGTATTGTCCAAACGAACAAGATGATCTTCGATATGGCGGATTTCACGGGACTTAAACCCTTTTAAGGTTAAGGTCAGTTTGCTGGATGAAACCACTTTTTCTTCATATCTCGGTTCCATTTGCGCCAAACGATCCACCAACTGATCTTTAAAACGGGGTAAGATTTCACGCACATGACGACGCATGATCAGATCAAAACAGGCCGGTCCGCAACGTCTTTCCTGTAATTTTGCAACCGGGCTTTTAATGCGTAGTGTCTCCACAACATCAAGGGTGCGGACATCAACAATTTTCGCAATTGCTACCATACGGTCACGAAGGCGTCGCCCGTCCTGTTCCTGAATATGCCGCAAGGAAACCAACACTGCAAAATCAACCTTATGACGTGGGCTTTGTGCAACCACATTCATTGCTTCTTTGAAGTTTAGACCTTGCCCTCCGTGACGGTCTTCTTCAAATAGTCGAAAGTTTTGGTGGTGTAGATAGTTTCCGGTATGTTCAAAAATACGCCGAAACGCCGGGTCATTGATATCAAGCAGGTTTGGTCCTTGATCAACAGCCATATAAAGAATGCGCGGATGGGAATTTGCAAGTACCGGACTAGCAAACATCAAGGCCATCAAAACCATCATTATTTTTTTCATCATTTCATCACCTCGTTTTAGGTGGTTGTCCATCTGCGCAAGGTTATGGAGGGCCGAGAGATGAAATTTATTTTCCAGCAGAAAAAAGTTTCTGAAAAAAATGCCCTCTACCCTCTTCATAGCCCGTAACAGAATTCGACAACTTGAAAAGGATGAGTTCGATGAAACGTTTTATGATCCCTTTGGCACTTGCCGGTGCCCTGATTCTCACCACCAGCGTGCCTCAGCAAGCTCAAGCCAGTGATGAAACTGTCGGCACAATTATCGGTGCCGTTGGCGGTGGTTTACTCGGATCCGCAATGGGAAAAGGCAAAGGTCGACTGGTTGCCACGGCTGCTGGAACCGTAATCGGCGCTGTGATCGGCCATGAAATCGCACATGACGCCTATGACAACGATCCTTATGATCGTCCCCGTGCCCATGCAAAAAAACGGGATTATCGCGATTATGATCGCCCGCGTACTCGTGTTGTTTATCAGCGTGTCCCGGTTAAAGAGTACAAACATCCCAAACACAAAAAATGGGACCGCGTGGCCCGTTATGACAAAGATATCCTTATCTGTAATAAAAATGGTAAACGTTGCCATTGGTATGATTGACACTATATGATTAACGCAGATGTCATTCAGGCAGGTACAATATGAAAACACTGCATCTTTTCGCAATGGGCTGGTTTCTTTGGGCTGTTTCAACAACAATGGCCCAAAGTGCCCAGACCGATCAAAACAACGATGATGTCGCTGTCATCATTGGCAACAAGACCTATGCGGATCAAGATATTCCCGAAGTTCGTTTTGCCCATAATGATGCCAAAGCGATGAAGCAGTTTGTGCAAAATGTACTGAATATCCGCGAAGAAAACATAATCTATCTGGAAGATGCCACACAGGCCAAAATGCAGAGCACCTTTGGACGCCAAGGCAATCATCGGGGCAAAGCCTTTCAATACGTCAAACCCGGTGTTTCCAAACTTTATGTCTTTTATTCAGGTCACGGTCTGCCCGGACAACATGATCAGAAAAGCTATCTCCTGCCTATCGATGCCGAAATTGCAACAGCCGATATCAATGGCTATCCAACAGATTTATTATACAAAAACCTGAAACAGGTTGAGGCAAAATCCGTCATGGTTTTTCTGGATGCCTGTTTCAGTGGTAACAGTGACGGCGGCAGTTTGATCACACAAGCCTCCGGGGCCTCTATCCTGCCAGCCCCAATACCTGACGATAATCAGAATGATACCCTGACAGTCATCACCGCAGCCTCTAACGATCAATTGGCAAGCTGGGATGAAGAAAGCCGTCACGGACTGTTTACCGAATATCTTTTGCGCGCCCTGTATGGCGAAGCCGATAAAAACAATGACGGGAAAATAAAACTGGCCGAAGTTTCCGCCTTTCTCAAAGAAGATATGCGCTATAAAGCGCGACGAACCTATAATCGGGATCAGGTCCCCGACGTTTCAGGCAATACCGATCAAGTTCTGGTCGCGGCTGTTGACGGTATCTATCCCACCCGTCCGAGCTTATTACAAGAAAGCGAAGATTTGATTGATCCTCCGGCAATCGATACCGGAACCTATGACCTTTATCCCGTTGAACAAAATATGTTCGCCCTGAAAAATGCCAATGTGCGACGCCTGCCCACCGTACGTGCACGCAAAGTGATGATGTTACCCAAGGGTGAACCCATCCATGTTGCCGCAAAAATCATCGACCAACCCTGGTATGCGGTAGAACGCGGTGACGGCATCATCGGCTATGTTTTTGCCGACCTGCTAGGGGAAGAAAAAGACATTGCGACCGAAGAAGAAAACCGCAGCATTCGCGAATTAAAAGAACGCCTGGAAAAACTGGAAGAACGCACCCGCCTTTCCACACAGGATATTTTACCGGCCCCACCGGCAACAGAAACCAACAGCCCGCAGGTTGTTAACACTTCACCCATTGAACAACCCGCCCCCAAACGCGCCCGCCCGCCTCTGGATCGTTATGAACAAATTGAAAGTGGTCTGAAAACAATGGGGGCAATCCTTGCCAGACAAAGTTTTATTCTTCCTGGACAAGGGGGCAATCAACAGACCTCTTTTTCTTATAACTGGGTCCGCGTACATGCTGATCGATGCAAGCTCAGCGCATCTATTTCCTTAAATCATAATGATACGATAAACATTTATGATCGTCAGATCGACGCTACATTCTGGCAGACGCTGGACAATAAAAAACACATTCTCAAAAGCCGAGGCGTAAACGGTTGGAAAAAAGAAAAGATCGAATTGTTTAAACACGGCCCCTTTATCTTTAAATCAAAACAAGACCGCAATCGTTTTGCCCGTCAGGCCGATAAAATGCGCGACATCTGCCCACGACCACGCCATGTGCAAGCCAATGACAGGGAATATAATCCCCAGTCGCGATATCAACGCCCGCCACCGCCGCCTTTTAAACGACCGCCGCCCCCCTTTAGACGCAATAACGATTAAATTTACAGCCTAGATATATTCGCCAGCCTGATGGCCAACATAGGTATACGGCAGTAAGGCTTCCATCAATGCCTCACGACGGACCGGCTTTGCCACATAGCCCTGCATACCGTGCTTGGCATACTCTTCAATACTGTCCTGCATCACATCTGCAGTCAGGGCCAAAATGGGTATGTTTGCTTTTTGTCGGTCTGTCATTCCACGGATTTTGCGTGTTGCTTCCAAACCATTGAGACGCGGCATATGAATATCCATGAGGACCAAATCGAACTCATATTCGAAAACAGCATCCACGCCTTCCTGCCCATCATTGGCGACCGTCACATGGTGGCCCATTTTTTCCAGTAACCCGCGCGCAACGGTACGGTTGATTTTATTATCTTCAACCACCAGAATATTAAGGTCTTTTGTCACTTCGCCCTGTGGGCTGGGGGCACAGATATGTTGCGGCGGCTGGGATTTCGGTAAGCGCAATTCGAAATAGAAGGTTGTGCCTTCCTCAAGAACGCTATCAACGTGAATCCGATCCCCGCCCATCGTTTCCACCAAGCCAAATGAAATTGCCAACCCAAGTCCTGTTCCCCCGAACCGTCTTGAAATTGATGTATCAACCTGTGTGAAGGCTTTAAAGAGACCATCGATCTGTTCTTGCGGGATGCCGATGCCGGTGTCCTTCACTTCAAAATGGATCAGCGCATCTTCCGGTGTGCTTTCCACGACCTTAACTGAAATCGCGACTTTGCCTTCATCCGTAAACTTAACAGCATTGCCCGCCAAGTTGGTGAGAACTTGCGTAATCTTCGCCCCGTCGCCCCAGAAATATTCGGTCTTGCCCAACTGAATATTAACTTCAATATCAATCCCTTTTCCACGGGCCTGAGGCAAAATCAGTTGTTCAACCGTTTTGACCGCATTTTTCATGGAAAAAGCATGATGATCAATTTCCAGTGCGCCAGCTTCGATTTTAGAAAAGTCCAAAATATCGTTCACCAACGACAGTAACAATTCCCCGGAGCTGCGCAAACTGTGTAAATAATTGCGTTGACGATCATCCAGTCCGGTATCTTCCATCAATTGCGCCATGCCGGTAATTCCGTTCAAAGGGGTGCGCAATTCATGTGACATGGTTGCCAGAAAAGAAGATTTCGCTTTGTTGGCTTTTTCTGCTGTTTCTTTGGCTTTAATCAAGGCTTCTTCTTCCTGATTAAGGCGATTGATCATGCCGTTATAGGCATCAATTACAATGCCGAATTCGTCTTCGGTATCCCAGCTGATCGGATCACGGCGTTGATGGCCTTCGGTTTTTTGAATACCGTGCAGAAGTGTTTCCAGCGGGTCTGATACAAAACGGCGAATAGCCCCTGTAACCGAGACACTTAAAACCACCATCAACAATAACAGCAAACCGGAAATCTGTATAACGGAGTCCTTCAACAAGACATCCAGTCGTTCCTTGTGAAACAAAATAACGACTTCACCGATAGTTTCCCCGCCGACATCCGTATCCGAGCGAATGGCACGGCGCACCAGTAAGGGCGTCTCGCTCCCCTTGGGTAACGCACCGCCTACAGTTGCAAGAACCCCGGAAAATTGTTCGCGGACTTCTGCCCCTGCGACATCAGGATCAAGGCTCAAGGCCGCCAAAATGGCCTCGGCACCGGATTGATCAAGGTTCCACACAGCATCGGACAAGGCCGTGGCATAAATGTCAGCCAATGTCTTTTGCTTGGTTTCCAGTTCTTCATCCAGATCCGTATAGGTCAAGAATGAAAAAAGCCCAGCCATAAACACAGCCGCCAAAACAAAAGGTGGCATAAGTGCCAAACGAAGTTTGCCACCAATTGACTTTCGACTACCGGATAAGACAGACACGCGATACTGAATCCTACGATTAAACTAAATTCCCAGTTAAAAGTACGCGTTTTAACTTTTAGATGCAATCTCTTGATACAGTCTTTCGCATACTATACAAAAAGATAATAGCGTCAGGTAATTTGTTCTTTCGTTTTATGAAATTCCAGATCAGGATAATCTTCCATTGCTTTGTCCAAATGCCAAGCATTTCGGGCCAAAAACACCGGTTCCTCATCATGGTCATCACCAATTGCACCGCGATTCTCATCCAAAAACTTTTTCAGTTTCAAATGATCGGAACAAGTGACCCAGCGTGCCGTGTACAACTGGGTAGATTCAAAATGAACCGGAATATTATATTCCGTGCGAATACGATCTGCCAACACCTCAAACTGCAAGGCACCGACAACCCCGACGATCCAGTCTGAACCGATCAAGGGTTTAAAAACACGCGCGGCGCCTTCTTCGGCGATTTGTTGTAAGGCCTTGCCCAAATGCTTTGCCTTCATCGGGTCTTCCGGGCGAGCTTTTTGCAAAATTTCAGGCGCGAAGCTTGGAATCCCGGTAAAACGTAAATCTTCACCTTCCGTCAAGGCATCCCCAATGCGCAAATTCCCGTGGTTGGGCAATCCAATAATATCGCCCGCCATTGCCTCTTCGGCCAATTCACGATCCTGTGCCAGAAACAAAGTCGGATTATGAACGTTAATCATTTTTCCGGTACGAATATGTTTTAACTTCATTCCGCGCTTAAAATGACCGGAACATAAACGTACAAAGGCAATACGGTCACGGTGTTTCGGGTCCATATTGGCTTGAATTTTGAATACAAAGCCGGAAACTTTTTTCTCAGTCGGTTCAACGTCCCGGGTGGTTGTGGCTTGCGGGCGCGGACTTGGTGCCATTTGGGCAAGTCCTTCCAACAATTCTCGAACCCCAAAAGTGTTAATGGCAGATCCGAAATAAACTGGCGTCAAATGCCCGCCGAGGTAACTTTCAAGGTCAAATTCCGGGCATAAGCCACGGGCCATTTCGACCTCTTCGCGCAGTTTAGCCACCGCATCACTCGGCAACAAATCATCCAGTTTGGGGTCATCCAGACCTTTACATTCAATCCCTTCAGAAATTTGGTCGTTTTTGCCTTTGGCAACCAAGATCAAACGATCATTGAATAGATCATAACACCCCAGAAAATTACGTCCCATACCAATCGGCCAACTGGCCGGAACGACATCCAACGCCAGTTCTTGTTCGATCTCATCCAGAATTTCAAACGGATCACGGCCTTCACGGTCCAGTTTGTTGACGAATGTTGTAATCGGGACATCGCGCAGACGGCACACTTCAAACAATTTACGGGTCTGGTTCTCAATCCCCTTAGCCGCATCCAAAACCATCACAGCCGAATCGACAGCCGTCAATGTGCGATACGTATCCTCGGAAAAGTCTTCGTGCCCCGGTGTATCCAGCAAATTGAAGGTCTTATTCAAATAGTCAAATGTCATCACGGATGAAGCAACAGAAATACCGCGTTCCTGTTCCACTTTCATCCAGTCAGAACGCGCACGTCGGCGGTCTCCCTTGGCCTTCACGGCACCGGCAAGCTGAATCGCACCCCCGAATAACAACAGTTTTTCGGTCAGTGTGGTTTTACCCGCATCCGGGTGAGAGATGATCGCAAATGTTCTGCGCTTGTGGATTTCAGTTTCGAAAGTCATGGCTGGTCCGAAAGTAAATAAATTTTCCAGACAATAGGCATATTCAGAAAAATCGCCAGCCCTTTTTTTTGACGCCTCGCAAACGAATTGTTACCCTGTCTGATGAACAGGGAGGAAAAAGGCCATGACTGATACAAAGACTGCGCCCAAAACAAATGTGAAAACCAAACGCGCCCGACATGCCAGCGCGCAAGCCAATTACATGGAACGCAAACGTGCCGAAGGCAAGGAATGGCTGGCGACATGGGTACCGGGTGATGCAAAAGACTGTCTGAAAGAACTGATAAAACGCGCAAATACAGACGAAAACACGCCATCGCCAGACTATATTACCCGAATTGAACAAGCCGTTGAAGAACCGGCCCCCGACTGGGCAAAGGAAAATACTTGCCTGTTGAACATATGGCTGCTTGCCACCCATAACGTGCAAATCGACTTCGGCCCGACACAAGAAAAACCCGAAGAAGCGGAAGAGGCTGAGAAAACGGAAAAGAAAGCGAAGAAAGATAAAAAGAAGAAAAAGAAAAAATAACCTCCTTCGAAGGAAGCAAGTGACGTAGATGTCTATCCTTATTTCTACTCTTTCCCCCATTCGCTCACCTCTCAGCGTGACGAGTGAATATATGGCTTATAGTCAACAGACCCATGATCTCACGTTTCCACTGCAAGGTAAGAACTGGGATCATCTTTTTGTGAAAGATGGTATTTTTGTCCGTGAACTGAATTGGGACAACGGTTACGGCACAATTGATAATGATATCCTGCCACCATTTTTCCAACCCCTGTTCAAACGCTGTTTTGAAAAATTACTTCGCCAAATATGCCCGTGCGAACTTGACCAATTAACAAAACAATTCGGCTTCTCACTATCGCGTGCCGAGCTATATATTTTCGATGATACAATCGCCCTGATGCGGATAGATTTTTCGTTTGATAAACCTGACGACACCTGCTTGATGGCACAAATTTTATCGGATATGGACCTTGCCCTCTCACAATTTGCAAAGGATGCTTATTGTAAAGTCATCTTTGACCTTTTTAGAGAGAACATTGATTCCATAGTAAAAATAAACAACACAGCAGTCCGTTTTACAAACCCGAACAAATTTCCCATTTTTTCAGATCTAAATTTCAGCAAAATGACCGTCCCTTCAGACGAGTTAGTGCTTTGGACTGGACGTACGCTTATTGTTAATGAACAAAATCTATCATCTCAGGAACGCAGATCATTACTTGATTGGGCAAAATGCGACGAAGACAACCTGCAAACCTTCGCACAGCACGCAGTTTACATTGGTTCCGGCAATGCGCTTACTTTTTCTAATGACTCCGCATCCATTTGCCATCATTTATTACGGGCCTTAACTGTTTGTCAGTTTTACTATGCCGTGCAACATACATTTGGGGGCATATTAAAATCCACTCTGCTTGATCTCTCCCGTCTCGAGGATAAAAGCAACATTTCACGGGCGACCACGCTGTTACATAAAATGACAAAACGTCTGGATCATCTGGATTTTATTCAATTGGAATTTGAAGACGTCAAGCGGGGGATGCAAGCTGAACGCGCCTTCTTCCTGCAACATGCCATAACAAACTGGCGAATTGAGGAACTGGAACAAAATGCTTTGAAACGTGCTTCCCTCATTCGAAGTCGCGTTGAACGCGTGAAAGAGAAACATCAAACTAAAATAAGCCGATCCATCGAAATGATTCTGGCGGCAATCGGCGGAATTTCCATTATTGATTTTGTTCTCAGCCTGTCCTCCAACGCAGAAAACATCCGCAATGACAACATTCCGGGCATGATTGACTTTTTTGGGTGGCTACAACCCGATATTACCTTGTGGATCGCCTCTTTTATCGTCATCGCGATTGCATTCATTGTGTATCATGGGAAACGATGATGAATATAAAACGGATTTGCTACACCTGCTGCTTAAGCGTTGAACCCGAAAAAGAAAATGCTGTTAGAACCTTTATCGGCATGGAAATCAGCCGAAAATATGCCGGCGTGACAATACAGACAGGCACTGGTTTCTGGGCGATGGATGGCCATGAATTTAGAAAAGAATATGACGGCCCCTTCCTTGAAGAAACAGTCCTGATCATTCATTTAAGCGTTCTGAAAGAAGATGAAGATCAAGCCCTGTTTTGGCTACGCCAAACCTTTAAACAAGCCGTTGCAACCTTTGGGCTTACAGCCAACCATCTCCACATTGAAAAAAGCACCAGGGAAGCCCTGCACACAACACTTCAACACCCCTGAAATGTAAGACCAAAATCAGTTAGAACCAGCTCAGGGAAGTCCCCGCTTAATTCACAATTGCATTTGCAGCAAGGCAATAGTCACGTTTTCCGGTGTTTTTCACCCGGTACATGGCTTTGTCCGCCGCTTTTAACAAGGCAGGTATATCGCGACCATCTTCGGGATAGAACGCAATTCCGACACTCGCGCCAATTTGAACCGATTGCCCGGCCACATTAAATGGACGGCAAGCCTCGTCGATAATTTTTTGCGCCACAACGCTGGCATCGTTATTGCGGTTCACATCCGTGATTAAAATAACGAATTCATCCCCCCCGATACGCGCGATATCGTCTGCATTACGCAAAACACCTGTAAACCGGCGGGATAATTCTTTTAGTAACTGGTCACCACCTTCATGTCCACAACTGTCATTCACCCCTTTAAATCCATCAAGGTCAATGAACAACAAAGCCAGTTTTTCGTGATTACGGTCCGCATGCGCCAACATCTTGGAGGCATTGCTCTGTAAAAAACGTAAACTGGGCAACCCTGTCAGCGCATCATAATGAGCCAGCCTGCGCAATTCTTCCTGTGCATCATGCAGTTCCGTCACATCATATTCCACCACCAGAATCAAGCTGTCCCCACTTAGGGGATGGCGTGACATACGAATATCCAATGTATGTAAACGCTTACCTTCCAATGTATTCATTTGATAAGTCCATCGACCACCTTTTTGGTCGATGGCATGACGCAAACACTTACGACCATCCTCGGCAATGAAAAAACGGGCAATAAATTCACTTTCGACACCATCAGGCAAATCTTCTGCATGGACATGTTTATAAGCAGCCGTTGCCGCCGGGTTTTCAATCACGGCTTTTCCATCCAGTGTAAAACTGGTTACCAACACATTGGTGTATCGCATTGCCTCAACCAGCAGCAGATTTTCAGGTGCTTCTCCTAAATTCACCTCTTCATTGATATAGGCAATGATGCCGCGATGACGCTCAGGGCCAAGGGTCACAGCACGATGCATCATAAACAGTGTTTTGGGTTTACCGTTGGGGTAAGTTGTCCACGGATCAATCGTCAGTCCATTCTTTACAGCCAAATCAAACGTCTGAACCGTACGATCCCGCGCGCCTTGGGTATCATCGGACAAATCTTTATTGATTAAGTCATCCAGCGTATCCAACCCCCAAAAATCAATCGCAGCCTGATTGCCCCACCACCAACCATGCTTGTCCAGATCAAAAATCCAGACAACATTGGGGATCAGCTCATAGAGTCGCAACTCGTCCAGGCTATCAATATGGGTTAAATGACTGTAGTCTTGCGTCTTCATCTATAGGTTGTTCTTATTACATTGTATTTATTATAGAAAATATACCTTCAAATTACCCCAACCCCAAGCAGAATGATCATTAATTTAAATCTTGTTTCACCTTCCTATATAGCTTAGGGTCCGCGATTAAGTCTGAAGAGAAGGACATCAAGGGGAAATAAGGCCTATGAACATTGTTCTCATCGGTATGCGAGGCGCAGGAAAATCAAAGATTTCACGCCGCCTTAGCGTCCTGACCAAACGTGACGTTTTATCCTCAGACCTCCTTATTCAATATGACCATGGTGGAAAATCCATCCCTGAAATTATTGAGGAATGTAACGGTGATTGGCGACAATTTCGTGACATGGAATACACCACCTTGCAAAAAATCACCGCACTGGACGGCAACATCATCGATTGTGGCGGTGGTATCATTGTTGATATTGATGAAGACGGTCACGAAACTTTCTCAGATCGTAAAATAAATTTATTACGCGCAAACGGGCGCATTATCTGGTTGAAAGGCGACATTTCCCGCCTCGCGGCCAAGGTAAAAGGCGATGCAACGCGTCCCAGCCTGTCACAGACCAAAAGCGCCGAAGACGTGATGTACCGTCGCCTTCCCTTTTATGAAAAAGCCGCAGATATCGTCATCGATATCGAAGAGAAGTCCAAACGTGAACTTGTCGCGGAAGTTCACGAAAAAATTGCCAAATATCTCTGAATATTGTCATTCCCGCACAATAGTTAATTTAGTAGACTGTTCCGTAACGATATGGCGTAAAACAACAGGGCGGACCCGAATGAGACATCTTTCCAAAACATGCATCTTTGCCCTGATATTTATGTTAAGCGCGTGTGGTGAACCTGCCCCGGCAGCCTGGACTGCCAATTTGGATATCGACTGCAAACCACAAGACCCACTGGATAAAACCTATGCGGCCCTGTCCCCCAAAAAATTCTGGCGTGAACAAGAATATGATATGGGGAACCTGCTAAAAGCCGGACAAAAAAATTTGGAAATGAGCACAAAAGTCCTTGAAGACAGTGTCTCTCAAAAAGGGGAATACCTGCAACTGGCCCAAAAAGCAGCCGATGACCTTGGCCTGAGCGGAAGTGCACGGCGGGATCATATCCGCGATAATATTGATCGTTACAATAAAGAAGTCGATGCGATTAAACAACGACTGGAAGCACAGGAAAAAGCCTTAAGCTGGGTGCGCAAATGCACAAATGCCGTCCATCAGGAACTTCGCAAGCTTAACCTCACCCCCCTTGACTATGATCCTGAAAAACGCCCTATGTAAATGACGATAGATACCCGTAAACTTCTTGATCTTTCCTACTGGAAAGCACTCAATCCACATTTAACGATCTCGCAATCGCCCAGCTTTCGCCCTCCGTTAGAGATCGAACGCGCTCGGCTGGATCAGATCTCTGATACGCTGCACCATGACGGCTATCTTCATCAATCGCCCTTGCTGCAAGATAAAGATATCGCCGCCCTGCGTCTGGGGATTGAAAACCTCGTTCAGGCCGGATGGCCTGCGGCTTTTATCTATGTTTATGATCAGGTCTGGGATTTCTTTTACCAACTCAACGGTTTTCTCTCTCATTTTCTGGGGGATCGCTATGGGTTGCTCCCCCATTTTTGGGCATGGCATATCGATAAAGATGATAAAGGCACAACATCCGGGTGGCCGCCTCACGTGGATTACAGCGGAGAATGCGCCTTTTTCGACGACTACTTAATCAGCTTGTCTTTGTGGATTCCTCTCACCGATGCCACACCGGAAAATGGCTGTATGAACATTTTGCCCTTATCCCGGCAAAAAGAATACGAAACACCGATCAAAGAACCCACTGACATTTTATTACAGGATGTGCGTTGCCTGCCGGCAAAAGCCGGTTCGCTCTTAGGTTGGCGACAGGATTTATGGCATTGGTCGGGGCGGAGTTCGAAATATGCGATAGAACCGCGTATTTCCTTATCATTGGAATTTCAAAATCGGGCCTTTGACCCGCTTTGCCCCCCCCTTTACGATCTGACAAGCCCACCCGAGCCTGAACAGCGCATTCGTCTGATCTGTGGTCAATTTGCCAAATACGATCATATGGAACGTGTTGGGGACGTACTGGAACAAGCCGGAAAAGAAATCGGCATTACGCAGACTTGACTCTTGAACCGGAACTGACGACATTAGAGATAGCTTTTCAGTGCCTCCAAGAGGGCTGAAGGCTTATATCGCTCTCGCTTTTTAAAAGGAGATACTGACATGCCTCGACTGTCCGTATTTAACAGTCCTCTTTTGCTAGGGTTCGATCATTTCGAACAAGTTCTTGATCGCGTATCGAAATCCAGTGCAGAAGGTTATCCCCCTTACAATATTGAACAGATTGCACAAAACGGTTTGCGCATATCTTTAGCCGTTGCCGGGTTTTCTATGGATGACTTATCGGTTACCATCGAAGACAATCAATTGATGGTTCGTGCAAAAAATACTCAAGATGATAGTGACCGGATTTTCATTCATCGCGGGATCGCCGCACGCCAATTCCAACGCAGCTTTGTTCTGGCAGAAGGCGTTGAAGTCAAATCTGCCAAACTGGAAAAAGGGCTGCTGCATATTGATCTGGTTCTGCCTATACCGGAAAGTCAAATCCGCCAGATCCCGATTGAAGATATGGAAAAAAAGGCCATCCCTACCAACACCAAAACCATTGATGTTAAGCCGGACTAAATATTTTCAATTAATTCTAATTTAGAGTTAATACTTAAGAATTGCCCCTAAACTTTCGGTTTTTGTTATACTGTATATCTAAACGTGCCAGTGCCACAGCGCAGAAGGTCGCGTGGGCAGGCTGTATAATAATGACCGCATGGTGTCGAATTAGAAATGGAGGCTGCCATGACCAACTATATTTTTAGCGAGGAACACGCGCTGATCTCATATGACATCTCAGAGGCCCGGAAAGCCTTTGAACATGATCGTCTGGCTTATGTTGTTGCCGAAACACTGGAAGGAATGCCCGGTTATTCCATCTACAGCGGAACCGGGGAACACCTTGGTCATATGGATAGTCGCGATATCGCATTTGCAACCGCCTTTCAGTATGACATGCACGCTCTCAGCGTTCATTGAACCCTATCCCCCTTTAAAAAAGCCCTTTCCTTTTTCGGGGCAAGGGCTTTTTAGGGTGAATAAGCAACAGTTTTATTATTGAAAACAATAACATAAATATAGTATGTGAAGCGCATCACAGACAAAACTTTCAATAAACTCATAATAAAAATGTTTCCCATAGCAAGGAGTAAACATTTTTATTATGACCTACACTTTCTTAAATAAGAAAAACAAAAACATCATATTTGCCGTTATTGGTCTGTCCTTACTTATTTCTTCTTGTGACATTGCCAATAACAGCCATACAGGGACACAGCACCAGCTTGTCTTAAACAGCCCCCTTGTAAATCGGGGCAATACTCCTGCTAATCATGTTATTCAAATTACAACACCAAGCTATAAAGACATCCAAAATCTTTATAAAAATGCCGATACCGACATTGACCATGTTTTAGCGGCACAACATAGCCCGCCTGCCTTCTTACCTAAACAAGTCCCGGGTGATTTTGCAGAGATTAAAGATGTTGAGGAACGCAAAAAAACATTTTTAGGTTTTGTCCTGTTACCGATCCAAGCCGTTAATGCAACCTTGCTTGAAGAACGTCACCAATTACTTGCACTTCAAGCAAAGGTGAAGGGGACGGCGACTTACCCGCAAGATGTACAAGACAAACTGGAAGCACTCGCACAAAGATATGGTGGCGAAGCAACGTTTGAAAATCTTTTGGTTCGGATTGATCAAATCCCCACCTCGCTTGCTCTTGCTCAAGCGGCCCTTGAAAGCGGTTGGGGAACATCGCGTTTTGCCGCACAGGGAAATGCCCTGTGCGGGGAACATACCACATCTTTGGAACATGGCCTGCAACCGCAAGGGCTGGAACCGGGCCATGCTGTCAAAGTCGAAGCCTTCGACACGGTATACGACAGTGTTGCTTCCTATATGCTGAATTTAAATACACATGCGGCCTATCAGGATTTTCGAAACATGCGTGCGAAAATGCGTCAAAATAATCAACCGTTAAATGGTCGAAAACTGGCCCAAGGCCTTCTTTCCTATTCTGAACGTCAACACGCCTATATTGAGGAGCTACACCTTGTGATTGATCACAACAAATTAACCCGTCTGGACAAACCGTTTGTTATCCAAAATGCCAAGTTGGATCATTAATTCCGGTTATTTAAAGCATTCTTAATCTTGCTTTCCAGAACGTCATATTTGACCGGCTTCACAATAACATCGTCAAACCCCTTCTGGATAAACTCTTTCGCATGTTCATCAATGGCATCTGCTGTGAACGCGATGATTAAGCTGTCCTGATTGCAGCCTTCATTCTCGCGAATGCATTGTGTTGCCGCAACTCCATCCATAACCGGCATGTGAACGTCCATTAAAATAACGTCATATTGCTTTTTTTGCGCACGTTGCACGGCAATCTTGCCATTTTCAGCAAGATCTACATTATGTTTATGCTGCGACAACATCGCCATCAACACTTTCTGATTTATCAGGTTATCTTCTGCCAATAAAATATGCAGAGGCGGCAGGTCGGATCTTTCATTAATCGGTGTATACGGTTCTTCACAGCGTGTTACAGGTAGGGAAAAGGCAAAACAGCTTCCTTTTTCAAGCTCACTTTGGACCGTGAGCTCCCCCCCCAGGAGGGTTGTTAATTCCTGAGAAATGGCTAAGCCGAGGCCACTGCCGCCATATTTTTTAGTTGTCGAACCATCCGCCTGAGTAAAACGTTCAAATATCCGTTTCAGTTGCTCTTCAGAGAGGCCAATTCCGGTATCCATAACATTCACATTCAATCGGTCATAAACATCGCCTTTGTGAATATCAAGTTGAACCTCAACCGATCCTTCTTCCGTAAATTTAATCGCATTATTGATCAGGTTTGAAAGAACTTGCCGGAACCTTAAGCCATCCAGCATATACCAGTCATTTTCTTCCACAACAGAGGTAAAGTTCAGAACAAGCCCCTTTTCAGTTGCACTGGCCCGAAACACATCACATATGTCGCGACATTGCACATAAGGTTGAACCGGCATCGCATGAATATGCATTTTTCCGGCTTCAATCTTGGACAAATCAAGGACATCATCCACCAACGACATCATCGCATTGGCAGAATTATCCAGAAACTGCAAACTCTGTCGGCCTTCCCCATCCAATGAGCTGTTATTTTTCAATAGCTCCAGACCACCTTTAATCCCCATCATCGGCGTTCTAAGCTCGTGACTGACATTGGCAAGGAATTCACTTTTGGCCCGGCTTGCCGCCAATGTTTTATCCAATAAAACCTTAATTTCACCAGCTTGGCGTTTCACTTGTTCTTTGAGGTGGGCTTGAACCGAGCGCAACCCAAAGAAAATCAACAATTCTATAAACAGAAAACCGAAAATGCCGTAAACAATGTTGGTTTGCGTATTATTATAAAGCGTATCAAATTTATGTTCGACCTTGGACCACATCAAAATACGGCCCACCGGTTCTTTATGTTGATCACGTACACCAATATAATCGCGCAATCCAAAACTGGTCAGCATATATCGCTCATTATCAAACATAACGATATTTGTCTGGAGTTTAAACGGATCCACCGGATCAAAAGACTTCAGGGAAACTTTGTCTAATATGTCATATAATTTGTCGCTGGTCGTTGCCTCAATAAAACAGGCGCATGTGTCAGCATGAGCCCCACCTACACCAGATTTCCACTTTACGCTGGAAACCCGTTTCCCATTCAGCAAAATGGCAATATCCGCACCGATTTGGCGTTGCAAAGTCCCGACAATCTCAGCAAAAGACGTTCCGGCCTCCAATACGCCGATAAAGATATTTTGTTCGTCTTTCGTTGACGGCCCATAAACTGGCACAGCTCCGCGGATTCCAGCATAAACACGACCCAATTCAAACCCTTGTGTCGGTTTTTGATCTTTCATCACATCGACAATCATATAACGAAGTGGTGAAAGGTCATCTCCCCATTTCTCAGGTCGATGAACCCTCAACAGGCTTATGTCAGGCGGAACATGAAAATGGAATTGGCGCACATAAAACTGTTTCTTCATTTCCGCCCAGCTGCTTGCAACCTGATCATAAAGGGCAGCGCGCCATTTTTCGCTCATCGTTTTATCAAGTTGCCCTTCTTCACGCCGAAAGCTATCGGCTGCTAAGGCAAATATTTTTTGAATACGGGGGTCATGCGCCACATAAGTCGCCAATTGCGACATATTGACCATCGTCATCGTCAACGCAACATCAAACCCCGTTTGATATTGTTTGCTTTCATACCTCAAATCGTCTTCAAGGTTTTCCCGATCATTATAGTAGTTAATCGCAACAAACAAGGCGTCCGCTATGAAAATACAGACAGTAATAAAACCAAAGACTTTTTTGTTGCTAAAACTCATAAAGACCAAAACTTTCCGGCAGGTATGGTTCTCTCTCTTCAAAAAGATCCAACGGATGGTTGTGTATCACGTTCGTTATAACCTTCTTTCAGAGTATGGCAGTTGTCCACAATAAAGAAAGTTTTTTTCATTTATAAATGAAACATAACCTGTGGCTTCAGCTAAATCGATGGCGATCCGCTGCAATTTCCAGTTGTTCGGTCATATCCTCCAACGTGCCCTTGGCTTCAAACGTAATCGGATAATCACTGCCCGGCTTTTTCGTACGCATAAACACACGCACCCCGGTAAACACCGCCGTCTGCACCGGTTCGATATAACTAATATCTAGCGCATTCAACATATACTTCTTTTCTTGCGTCTCTATGGTAATAAACACGTTAGAATCTCCTTTTCCACATCGTTTCTTTGCATCATTCTAGATTACATATAAACAGTCAGAAACACTTAAAGATCTCATTTCATAAATGTGATATTAAAAAATTAACAATAACATTCGGACTTGATTACGAAATGGAACCCAGAGTAAGCGCAATTTATCCTGAGCTTTTTCATTATACAACGGGAGAGGGTCTATTAGGTATTTTAAGCACCAATACACTTTGGGCGACCCATTATAAAAACTTAAACGATCAAAAAGAGATCTTGTTATTCCGAGATCATTTAGCCTGCTTTATTCGGGATAAATTTCACTACGAATTTGAAGATACTTTCGCCAATGCCTTAGAAAAAGGCATTTTAGGTGCCGATATGCTCTATAATTCGTTGATTCGAGAGAATCAAAAGCCTCCGCTTTTATTTCAGCCTTATATCACGTCTTTTTGTAGCCATCTTGAAACATATGAAAAACAAAATGGCCTATTAAGCCAATGGAGAGGCTATACTGGTAATTCAGGGTACGCTATTGTTTTTGATACTATAAAATTAGAAAACCTACTTGAGAGATACTTTGAAACCACTCAAACAAATGGGGCTTCCTTATCTCATGTCATATATAATAATAATAAGGAAGAAATTGAAAAATATATTACGCCAAGATGTGAACAGTTGTTTGATATGCTTAAAGAATTAATGGAAAACAGTAAAAAGCCACCATCTAAGACAAGCGAAACAGCACTAAAAGCGATAATTAGATGTAGCACAGGTTTCAAACATCAATCTTTTAGTGAAGAAAAAGAAGTCAGACTTATATGTTCTCCAATAGATATAGAAACAGACAAATATTGCCGAAAAAAATTCTCTGACAAGGACTATCCGCGCAAAAATCTAGCACAATTCTATTATCGAGGAAAAATAACCAACCCTATTTCGTACATAAAAGTATTTGACGATCAAAAGATAACACTTCCCATAAAAAGAATTATCGTTGGACCATCCATCGACAAAGAAACAAGATGCCGCAATGTTGAAAAGTTCATAAACGCAAACAACATAGCAATCCCGGAAGGGGTAGTCTGTTCTGAAACCCCTCTAGTATAAGTATTAAAAAAACATCCAACAAAAAAGGTCCCTGCTTCATCAGCAGAGACCTTTTTTCTTTAAGTATGGGCCGAAACCAGCTTATTCACCAGCGGCCATATAATCCGGCATCCAGCTTTCGTGCAGGTCTTTCAATTCAGCAACACTGACGCTTTCACCGCCCAGAACCACATCTGAGCCACCGGTCTGACCGATGATATTGGCAACCACGCCAGCTTCGCCTGCTTTGATCACAAACTCACCAGCTTTATCAGCATCAATTGTGACGATGTAGCGACCTTGGTCTTCACCAAACAGCCATGCATAGGCCTGATCCACGTTTGCCGGGATGTCAATGGTGCAACCGATGTTGCCTGCCATTGACATTTCTGCCAGTGCAACTGCCAGACCACCGTCAGAAATATCGTGACACGTCTCAACACTCGCCAGAATTTGTTCACGAACAAAGTTCCCGGTTTTGAGTTCCTGATCCAGATCGACCGGCGGCGGAGCACCTTCTTCACGACCACACAGAACTTCCAGATAGCGCGATGCACCCAACCAGCCAGTTGTCTCACCCAGAACAACAATCGCCTGACCTTCTTTTTTGAAGGCAACGCTGGCCGCATCGTCAATATTCTGGATCAAACCGACAGCCCCCAAAGTCGGGGTTGGCAAAATGCCCGTGCCGTTGGTTTCGTTATACAAAGACACGTTACCGGACACGATTGGATAATTCAGCGTGCGGCAGGCTTCGCCGATCCCTTCGATACAACCAACAATCTGGCCCATAATTTCCGGGCGTTCCGGGTTACCAAAGTTCAGGTTATCGGTCACCGCCATCGGGACAGCACCAACAGCCGTGATGTTACGGTACGTTTCCGCAACGATCTGTTTGCCGCCTTCAAACGGGTCCTGATAACAATAACGCGGCGTACAATCGGATGTGACCGCAACACCTTTGTTGGTGCCATGTACACGGACAAGTGCGCTATCGCCACCCGGACGGCCCACAGTATCGCCCATAACCATATGGTCGTACTGTTCCCAAATCCAGCGTTTGGACGCCATGTTGGGATGGGAAATCAAGGTTTTCAGCGCGTCAATACGGCCCACATTGCTTTCCACATCAGCAGCTTTAACTTCTGCCGGACGTTCTGTCTTCACCCACGGGCGGTCATATTCAGGGGACGCAAGCGCCAGCGGATCAATCGGCAGATCGCCGACAACTTCACCGTTCCATTTCAGAACCATGTTGCCTGTATCGGTCAGTTTACCAATCACGGCAAATTCAAGGTCCCATTTATCCATTACGGCCTTGGCAACATCTTCCATACCCGGTTTCAGGATCACCAGCATACGTTCCTGTGATTCTGAAAGCATCAGTTCGTACGGTGTCATGCCTTCTTCGCGCATGGGAACCTGATCAAGTTCCAGTTCTACGCCTACGCCACCTTTCGACGCCATTTCAAAAGACGATGATGTCAGACCTGCCGCACCCATATCCTGAATGGCAACAATAGAGCCTGTCTTCATCAATTCCAGTGTGGCTTCGATCAACAGTTTTTCAGTAAACGGATCGCCGACCTGTACGGTAGGACGTTTTTCTTCGCTGTCTTCGGTAAATTCAGCGGACGCCATTGTCGCACCGTGAATACCGTCCCGACCTGTTTTGGAACCGAAATAGACAACCGGGTTACCCACCCCAGCGGCGGCCGAATAGAAGATGTTATCCGCATCTGCCAAACCGACAGCCATTGCGTTAACAAGGTTGTTACCATTATAGGATTTGTGGAATTCACATTCCCCGGCGACCGTCGGTACGCCAACGCAGTTGCCATAACCGCCGATCCCTTCGACCACACCGGACACAAGGTGACGGGTCTTTTCGTGGTCAGGTTCACCAAAACGCAGCGCATTCAGGTTACAAATGGGACGCGCACCCATTGTGAAAACATCACGCAAAATACCGCCGATCCCGGTTGCTGCCCCCTGATAGGGTTCGATATAGGATGGGTGGTTGTGCGATTCCATTTTGAAAATAATGGCCTGATTATCGCCAATATCGATAATACCCGCGTTTTCCCCCGGACCACAGATCACCCACGGTGCTTCTGTCGGTAAGGTTTTAAGCCATTTCTTAGATGATTTATAGGAACAGTGTTCCGACCACATGACGGAGAAAATGCCCAATTCGTTCAGGTTCGGCTCACGTCCCATAATCTCAAGGCAGAGCTTCCATTCGTCCGCAGACAGGCCGTGTTCAGCTACGATTTCCGGTGTGATCTCGCTCATGACAACGCCTCCACAAGTGCATCAAACATCGGCTTGCCGTCGGTCCCGCCCAACTGTGTATCACACAGGCGCTCCGGGTGCGGCATCATACCGAGCACGTTTTTCTTTTCGTTCAAAATACCAGCGATATTGTTTTGCGATCCATTGATGTTGGCTTCATCGCTCACATTACCCGCCGCGTCACAGTAACGGAATGCCACTTGACCGTTGCCTTCAAGGGCCGCCAATATTTCATCATCGGCAAAGAAATTGCCATCGTGATGAGCCACAGGTACGCGGATTGCCTGCCCGGCACTGTATTTATTGGTAAATTCCGTTTCCGCGTTTTCCACTTTCAGGTGGACATCTTTACAGATGAAACGCAGCTTCGCGTTACGCATCAAGACACCTGGCAGAAGGCCGGCCTCGGTCAAGATTTGGAAACCGTTGCACACACCCAGAACACGCACGCCCTGATTGGCTTTTTTCACCACTTCGCGCATGATCGGTGAATGGGCAGACATCGCGCCACAACGCAGATAATCCCCATAGGAGAACCCGCCCGGTACAGCGATAAAGTCAACATCCGGCAATTCTGTTTCTTTATGCCAGACCATCTCGGGCTTGCGGCCCAAGGAATGTTCAATCCCGACCATCATGTCACGGTCACAGTTTGAACCCGGAAAAACGATTACGGCGGCTTTCATTGAAAGACCTCTTCCCTTCATTGTCACTCGGTCCCGCAACCTGTTGCGGGTGACGTCAGTCTCTTACTCGACGATTTCAACGTCAAAGTTTTCGATCACTGTGTTTGCCAGCAGTTGCTTACACATGTTTTCGATATTCTCTTTGGACTTTTCTGCCGCATCGGTCAGTTCCAGTTCGATATATTTACCGATACGAACTTCGCCAACACCGGCAAAACCGAGGGTACCAAGTGCATGCTCAACCGCTTTTCCTTGCGGATCGAGTACGCCATTTTTAAGGGTCACGTGGACTTTAGCTTTCACTGTGCTTTTCCTTCATCTGAACGAAAGAAGGGTCCCGCACGATCCGTGCGAAACCCTTGGGTAAATTATTGAACGGTATCTGGGCCTTTGTGGTCGCCCGGCCCATCGCCTTCCGGCTCGATCCCAAGGCGGCGTGCCACTTCCTGATAGGCCTCGCCCACCCCGCCAAGATCTTGACGGAAACGGTCTTTATCCATCTTTTCGCCGGTTTCAGCATCCCACAGACGGCAGTTGTCCGGGCTGAATTCATCCGCCAAAATCAGGCGAACCTGATCCTGTTCGTAAATACGGCCAAATTCGACTTTAAAGTCAACAAGCTGAATACCGATTGCAGCAAACATACCGGACAGGAAATCATTGATACGCAGGGCCATGCCTGTCATCTCATCAAGTTCCATCGGGTTGGCCCAGCCAAATGCGGTGATATGTTCTTCCGCCACAAGCGGGTCACCCAGCGCATCGTCCTTGTAATAATATTCAACGATGGAGCGCGGCAGACGCGTGCCTTCCTGAATGCCCAGACGTTTGGTCAATGACCCGGTTGCGATGTTGCGCACGACGACTTCCAACGGCACAATTTCACACTGGCGCACCAGCTGTTCGCGCATATTCAAACGGCGAATAAAATGGGTCGGAATGCCAAGATCGGCGAGTTTGGTAAAGACATATTCGGTAATGCGGTTGTTCAACACGCCTTTACCTGTGATGGTGCCTTTTTTTTCTGCGTTAAACGCAGTCGCATCATCCTTGAAATACTGAACGATGGTCCCCGGTTCCGGTCCTTCAAAAAGAACCTTTGCCTTGCCTTCATAAATCTGGCGACGACGTGCCATGGCAATCAATCCTGCTTTATGGAAAATGTGGCCTTCCTATAGCAGGACTCAACGCGTGGGGCAATGGTAGAAGACGGCAATTTTGAATTATCTTAAGGTTATTCCGACTTAGGCTCTAATGCAAATCGCCTTCACTTGCCGCATCCAACAGAAGCTCTTTAAAAGAGGTCAGGAAATGGCGATCCAGATGACCATCACCCATTCCTTCCATAATTTTCATGGCTTCAACCGGGGTCATAGGGTCCTTGTAACAACGTCGATCCGTCAAGGCACTGAAAATATCGATAATGCAGGCCATCCGCGCCAGCTCGTTCAGCTCTTTCCCCTTCAGACCATAAGGGTAGCCCGTCCCATCAATCTTTTCATGGTGCTGGCCTGCGATAATCGCAACACCGCGTGGGATACCATGGGTATTTTCCAAAAAACTGATGGTTTCAGTCACATGAGAGCGCATGACGACCAATTCCTCATCATTCAATTTACCCGGTTTATTAAGTACCTGGTGCGGGATCATCATTTTACCGACATCATGCAGTACGCCGCCCGTCGCCAAAATCTTCATATCGTCCCCTTTGATCCCCAGAAAATCGCCAAACAGGGTCAAAAAGGTCGCCACACGTAAAGAATGGACATAAGAATAGTTGTCATGCCCCTTCACCCCAGCCAGCAACTCTTTGTAACTGCCGCTTTGAATAGCCGTAACCAAAGGCGTGCAACTATCCTGAATGTCATTATAGGGTAAGGGTTTTCCTTCTGCGATCAGGTCTGCAACAGAATTAAAAGACGATAACGTATTTTCTAACGCGGCCTTTTGCACAGGTTGCAAGGTTTCCCATTGCGACTCGACATGAGCATTCACCTGATCGGAAATGGCCTTCAACAAAGCACTGAACAGATAAGGCTTAACCAAAGTGCGCACCAAGGGCATGGTCTTGCTGGCCTTGATTTGTTCCAGCGCCCCTTTGCGCGCCGTAAACACAACCGGGATCAGACTAAAGTTTTTTACAGCGCGCAAACCTTGGATAAAACGCAAACCACCGTGACTGGATGCCAATTCTTCATCCACGATAATTGCTGTGGGATGAAACGCATGCAACGCTTCTGAAACCTCGTTCACATCCTGAAAGGCATGCACGATATAAAAGGACTTCAGGGCCTCACTCACATCATGCAAATGTTTGGCATTGCCTGAAATAAGAAAGATATCGGTCTTATTGCTTTTTGCAATTCCCGCCCCTTCCTGAGTTGACATATCCATATGCACACCACGCCCTTAATTTCCGTTTATCGGAGATTAGTATATAGGTTTTCTCTTCTACATTTGAATCAGAAAAAAAGAATTTTTCAATAAGAAAATATAAACCTAAGGTTAATGTATCCGCAAAACTTATAAAGGCGTGGTGTCGCCCGCAATTAGTCTTCCTGCAATTGAGCAATATCCTTGTAAAGATCCAACGCTTCTGGATTTGCCAGTGCGGTCTTGTTTTTAACTTCCCGGCCATGAACTACATCACGCACAGCCAATTCGGTAATTTTACCGGATTTTGTGCGCGGAATATCTTTCACCGGGATTACTTTGGCCGGAACATGTCGCGGGGTGCAGCCGGTTTTCACCTTGGACTTGATCGTTGCGATTAATTCCTCGGTTAAAACGTTATCCCCTTTCATAACGACAAACAGGATAACCCGGACATCACCTTTCCAGTCTTGACCGATCACGATACTCTCCTGAATTTCCGGCAAGGCTTCGACCTGTCGATAAATTTCAGCCGTCCCAATACGAACGCCGCCCGGGTTCAAGGTTGCATCAGATCGACCATAAATCACGATCCCGCCTGTTTCTTTATCAATCGAAACAAAATCACCGTGGCACCAGATGTTGTCATATTTCTCAAAATAAGCCGCTTTGTACCGTGCATTGTCCGGATCGTTCCAAAACCCAACCGGCATGGACGGGAAAGCTTTGGTACAAACCAATTCGCCTTTATCTCCCGTAATGGGCTTACCATCATCATCAAACGTTTCAACCGCCATGCCCAAAGCGCGGCATTGAATTTCACCACGATAAACCGGGGCAATCGGATTGCCCAAAACGAAACACCCTAAAATATCCGTCCCCCCGGAAATGGAAGCCAAATGCAAATCGTCCTTGATTGCGTCGTAAACATAGTCAAAACTTTCCGCCACCAAAGGTGAACCTGTTGATGTCATGGATAAAACACTGGACAGATCATGCGTTTCTTTGGGCTTCAAATCAGCTTTATTCAAGGCATCAATATATTTTGCAGACGTGCCAAACATCGTCATTTTTTCAGCATCGGCAAAATCAAACAGGATGTTACCGTTCGGATAAAACGGTGATCCATCATAAAGCAACAAGGTCGATCCGGCCGCCAAGCCCGCCACCAACCAGTTCCACATCATCCAACCGCATGTCGTGAAATAGAAAACACGCGAACCATCCCCATTATCACAATGCAGTAAATGTTCACTAACCTGTTTCAGCAGAGTTCCACCCGTTCCATGCACAATGCATTTCGGTTTCCCTGTCGTGCCGGATGAAAACATAATGTAAAGCGGATGATTGAAATCCACATATTCAAATTCGATTTCTTTCGGGTCGAATTCAGCCACAAAATCATCCAGAAGAACCGCTTTATCAACGGCTGAAATATCCGGGTTTTCCCGCGTATAAGGGACGATGACACAACGTTCCAACGTCGGCAGTTGATCAACGATTTCCTGAACTTTTGACAGACAATCATGTGATTTACCATTGTAATAATAGCTTTCAACCGCAACCAGAACAGTCGGTTCAATTTGACCGAAACGATCCAAGACCCCGTTCACACCAAAATCCGGTGACGTGGACGACCAGGTTGCCCCAAGCGAGGTCACCGCCAGCATGGCAACAATCGTTTCCGGCATATTAGGCATAAAGGCACAAACACGATCACCTTTTTTCACACCCATATGTCGCAAAGCTTGTGCAAAGACGGACACTTCTTCATTCAGGCTTTGCCAGCTTAAAGACCGTTTGACTTTATCTTCGCCCCAAAACACAAGTGCTTCAGACGCATCGTTTTTACGCAGCAGGTTTTCAGCGAAATTGATTTTAGCCTCCGGGAAGAACTGCGCCCCCGGCATCTTGTCGCCATCCAGAAGAACCCGTTCTCCCCAAGTTTGGGCCTTTAGTCCGGCAAAGTCGCGTATACTTATCCAGAACTTCTCCCGCTCCTTAATCGAAAAGGCATGCAAACTATCATAATCTTGAAGATCAACAGACCAATCCTCATTTACACGTTGCATAAAAGCTTTCAGGTTTGAGGCATCGATACGATCCGCAGACGGTGTCCAAAGGCAGGCATTCATTTTAAAAGTCTCTCTGTTAAATCAAATTTTGGGCGTATGTTACCAGAAAATGCGCCGACAGAAATTTAAGAAGTGTAAAATTATCATATTTGATTTCTTTCGAAACCATTTTCTAACCTTGCCTTTTCAGCCCACGCTCTTTAAGACCGAGGGAAAGGGGACAAATTAAATGCAGAAAGATTTTTGGGTTTTCGGCTATGGCTCACTGATGTGGCGACCAGGCTTTTCATTTGAAAAAGCCGAACCGGCAACCTTACACGGTTACAACCGATCTTTTTGCGTCTATTCCCATTATTATCGCGGAACACCGGAACGTCCGGGGCTCGTCTTGGGTCTAGATCCGCACAAAGAGGCACATTGTCGCGGCGTTGCCTTTCGCGTCAACCTTGAACAAAAAGACGCCGTTGTCGCCTATCTGACCGAGCGCGAACTTTGTGGATATGCCTATCAGGCAGCAACTTTACCCGTCTTACTTGATTGCGGTACAGAAGTTGAGGCTTATACCTTCGTCGCCGATCCGACGCACGCGCTTTATGCCGGTGACCTCGGGCTGGATAAATCCGCCGAGGTGATTATGCAGGCAGAAGGCAAAACCGGCTTGAACCGTGATTACCTGATCAACAGTGTACGCGAGCTTGAAGCCAACGGCTATGCTGACCCTCACCTGCATGAACTTTTGAAAAAAGTCGAATATCTCACCGGTATTATCGAAGCTGGCGCAGGGATTTAATCCTGCCACAAAAAAGCCCCCTTCATAATAGAAGAGGGCCTTTTTTGTATTACATTTTGTAGAGATCAATAGAAAGCATCGATCACACGGTCCGGCGGTGTATGACCATCAATAAATGTTTTCATATTGATGATAACTTTCTCGCCCATATCCAGACGGCCTTCGATCGTGGCAGACCCCATATGCGGCAGGAGAACAACATTCTTCATCTTACGCAGTTTCGGGTTGATTGCCGGTTCATTTTCAAACACGTCCAAACCGGCACCTGCCAATTCACCCTTTTCCAACATACGGATCAAGGCTGGTTCATCGACCACTTCGCCACGTGCCGTGTTGATGATGTAGGCATGTTTCTGCATCAACTTCAAACGACGCGCAGACAGCAGGTGATAGGTTGCCGGTGTATGCGGGCAGTTGATGGAAATGACATCCATGCGGGCCAGCATCTGATCAAGGCTTTCCCAATAAGTTGCCTGTAATTCGTTTTCCAGATCCGGGTGAACACGGTGCTGGTTATGATAATGAATGGACATGCCAAAAGCTTGTGCACGACGGGCCACGGCCTGACCGATCCGGCCCATCCCGACGATCCCAAGACGTTTGCCATTGATACGGTGCCCCAGCATGGAGGTCGGTGCCCAACCTTCCCATTCGTCACCGTCAATCAGTTGCACCCCTTCCACAATACGACGCGGCACAGCCAAAATCAGCGCCATTGTCATATCGGCAGTGTCTTCCGTCAAAACGCCGGGTGTATTGGAAACAGTAATACCGCGTTGGCGGGCCGATTTCAGATCAATATGATCAATCCCGGTACCGAAGTTCGCAATCAAACGCAGATTCGGGCCGGATTGCGCCAAAACGGAAGCATCGATTCGATCCGTCAGGGTGGGGACAAGGATGTCGGCTTCTTTCACCGCTTCGATCAATTCTGTCTTGCTCATTGGTGTGTCGTCCACATTCAGACGGGCGTCAAACAGCTCCATCATGCGTGTTTCAACGGCATCCGGTAATTTACGTGTTACGACAACAACGGGTTTTTTTTGAACCATGGTTTCCTTCCCCTGGGAACTTTTTTCTAATTTGCCCTCAATTTTTAAGGGCCACGGCAATTTTTTTCAAGAACGTTTATAATACGTCAACTATTTCATTGGTACAGTGGACTCGTAACTTTTTCACCTTTTTTTCGACAAAAGAACGTTTTTACCATGACCAGCAAAAAACTAATCACCTCAATTCTGCTGATAAGCTTCATTGTATTGGGCGTTTCTTCTGCGGTTGCGCAGGCAAGAAGCGGCTCGGGTCTCCCCCTTCCCCGCTTTGTCACATTGCGGGCAGGTGAAGTTAATTTGCGCGCCGGACCGGGCGTGCGTTATCCGGTGGAATGGGTTTATAAAAAACGCAATCTCCCTGTTGAAGTCGTTGCCGAATATGACACATGGCGCAAAATTCGCGATTGGCAAGGCACACAAGGCTGGGTCCATCAGGGGATGCTCTCTGGCAAACGCAGCATCATTGTTATGGGCGATTTGCGCACACTTCGCCGCGAACCCAAAACCTCCGCGTCGCCTTCGGCCCGTCTGGAAGAAGGCGTAATCGCCCGCTTGCTTGAATGTCCGCAAGGCACAACCTGGTGCAAAATTGACGCGGATGGCTATGAGGGTTGGTTGCGCAAAGCCGAATTCTGGGGCGTTTATTCAGAAGAAAGTCTGGAATAGAAAACTCAACTGGCACCGGCATGCGCCATTTCAAACCAGCGGCGGCTAAAGGTTTTTAACCGAACAGCCGCCAAACGGTTAATCGTACCAATTGGATATTGGCCGTTTTCGTCCATCTCGCCAGCCGGTATTCCGGTCAGCAGCTCGATCCCCTGATCAATGGTTTCCACCGGATAAATATGGAAATCACCCCGCTCACATGCATCGACCACATCGGCACGCAGCATTAAATGTTTCACGTTGTCTTGCGGAATCAAGACCCCTTGTTTGCCATTTAATCCTCGTGCCATACAAACATCGAAAAAACCTTCGATTTTTTCATTCACACCACCGATCGCCTGCACATGACCATATTGATCAACCGATCCAGTCACAGCCAAAGATTGACGAATCGGCACATCCGCCAAGGCAGAAAGCAAACTGTAAAGCTCCGTCGATGAAGCACTGTCCCCGTCGATATTGGAATAGGATTGTTCAAAAACGATGTTGGCGGTTAAGCTCAGTGGCCGGTCTTTCGCGAAACGTTGTGCAAGGAAAGAGGTCAGGATCAAAACCCCTTTGGAATGAAGGGGGCCGGACAAGGCGACTTCGCGTTCGATATTCACAATTTCCCCACGCCCCATACGCACGGTGCAGGAAATACGCGACGGCCTGCCAAACATAAAATGATCCAGTTGCAAAACAGCCAGACCGTTGATTTGTCCAACCACTTCCCCATCCGTGTCGATATGAATGGTACCGCGGTGAATTTCATCCAAAATCCGCTCCCGAATACGGTCGGATCGGTAAACTTTCGCATCAATGGCCTGTTCCACGTGTCTGCGCGAAATAACCTTGGCCCCGTCTTCACGCATCCAGTAATCCGCCTCACGGACCAGATCAACAATACTTGCCATATGGGTGGTTAAGCGTTCTGCATCTTCACAAAAACGCGAGCCTTGCTCAACAATGCGGGCAACACCACTGGCATCCAGTGGGGCCAGTCCTTCCTGACGAACATATGTCCCTAACAACTGAGCATAGGTTTTCATGCTGCTATCATTGCGTTCCATTTGATCATCAAAATCAGCTGCAACCTTGAACAGTTCATGGAAATCAGGGTCCAGATGGTTCAGCATATAATAAATCTGCGCATCCCCGATCATCACGACTTTTATATCCAATGGGATCGGTTCGGGTTCCAGCATCATGGCGGGGCCGACACCGTAACTTTCTGCCGCCGACTCAATACGGATACGCCCAGTATGGAGGATACGTTTCAAAGCCTCCCACGCAAAAGGTTGCGTCAGAATTTTATGGGCATCAACGATCAGGTACCCTCCATTGGCTTTATGAAGGGCACCGGCCTTGATCAAGGTAAAATCGGTCATGGCCGTGCCATACATAGAAACAGTTTCCACCCGCCCAACCATATTGGGCAAGGTTGGATGGTCTTCTTCTATAATCGGGGCACCTTCCACCACGCGGCAGCTTTTTTCATCGCAAGCTGCATAATCCACGATGACATTCACCTCATAGCGGCGAAAATCTTTTTGCCCGCCCCCCATTATTGCCGCGACAGCAGGAGCTTGCGGGGCTTGTTCTTCCGGCAGGAAATCATCCGCATTTTCAATGACATCGGATTCCACCGCATCCAGATAAGATTGCACACCGTCGTGATCACAAAAGTTTTTGCGTAATTCCATAATTTGATGACGCACGGCAAATTGCGTAACCTCGCGATTTAAATCACGCACACTGACACGATATTCTTTTTCCATACGTGGTAATTCTTCGACAATTTGTTCCAGTTCTTCCTGAAAGGTATCAATTGCCTGCTTATGTTTTTCTTGTTCTTCCTCACTTAATGCCTTGAATTCATCGGGCTTAAGAATTGTGCCTTCCTTTAAGGGAACCAAGGCAAATCCGGTCGGGGTACGTAACAAACCGACGTTTTGTGCCTCCGCCCGTTCCTGAAAATCACCAAACGCCTTATCCTGAATTCCCTTGAACTTCGCTTCCAACGCATCACGGCGTTGACGGTATTCGTCTTTTTCAAACGCCTGGGGGATCGTGGCTTTTAAATCATCCACCAATTGCGTCATCGCATCACTAAAGACACGCGCTTTGCCCGCTTCAAACGCCAGCGCGCGCGGTTTATGCGGGGCATCGAAATTATTGACATAAACCCAGTCACGCGGCACGGCCATATCCTTGACACGTTCGTTCAACAAACGGCGTACCAATGAACTTTTTCCTGTTCCGTGTGGGCCAAAGGCAAACAGATTGTAGCCGCGCCCTTTCATCCCAAAAGCGAATTTAGCCGCTTGCAAGGCACGATCTTGTCCCACGAAATGGTCAAGGTCGTCCAACTCCTGCGTCGTTTTGAAATCAAACAAAGAAGGGTCGCAGGCCCGATACAGGTCTTGGCGTTTCAGTGCTTTCATAATGCATCCCCTTTTGTTTAAATTTGGCCTCAACGGCTTGTTTTTATGTAATTATTGTACTCTTTTTTTGCAAAGACGCAAAACAAACCCCATATAAAAACCATCAAGGAGGTCCATAATAATGCAGGATATTTCCGAACTTAAAAACTGGCAATACGTTGACGGACGCGACGCCATCTCACGCTGTTTTCAATTTGATGATTTTATAAAAGCTTTTGCATTTATGACTCAGGTTGCCCTTAAGGCCGAGAAGATGAACCATCACCCGGAATGGTTCAACGTCTATAACCGGGTCGAGGTGACACTTACCACCCATGATACGGACGGGGTCAGCAAAAAAGATATTGAATTGGCAAAATTTATGGACGGGCTGGTTGACTAGCCCGTCCACAGAGGCTCTATTTATCTTTCAGGCGTGCTTCCAGCGCGTCGCAAACTGTGCGCAAGACCTTGAGACGGGCATATTTTTTATCGTTGCCTTCCACCAAAGTCCATGGCGCATTCGACGTACTGGTTTTTTCAACAAGATCGTTGACTGCTTCCTCATATTGCGCCCATTTTTCCCGGTTACGCCAATCTTCATCCGTTAGCTTCCATTGCTTCCACGGCGTAACCTCTCGTGCCTTGAAACGGGCGAGTTGTTCGTCCGGATCAATATGGATCCAGAATTTCAACAAGACAGTGCCGTGATCAACGATTTGGTCTTCAAAATCGACAATTTCGCCATAGGCACGACGCCATTCATCCTCGCGCGCAAATCCTTCGCAGCGTTCGACCAGAACCCGCCCATACCATGAACGATCGAATATCGTCAGACGACCGGCCCGCGACATATGGCGCCAGAACCGCCACAAATAATGGTGCGCCCGTTCTTCGTCGTTGGGTGCGGCAAAAGGTAGAACCTTATAACTGCGTGCATCCAGGGCTGATATGATACGGCGGATATTACCGCCTTTGCCTGCCGCATCAGATCCTTCAAAAACCAGAATGGTCGATACGCCGCGTTCCGTCGCCTTGCGCGCCAGTTGACTGAGGCGGCCTTGCAGGGATTTAAGTTCCGTCTTGTATGTCTCTTTTTCAACAGTCAAAGACATATCCAGGCGGCTTAGAACCGTCGGATAAGGTAAGGTTTCAACCGGGGCATCCTTGTTAATTTTTTTCTCAGGTGTTTTTTTGCTCGTTTGAGCTTTTTTCGCCAATTGCACCAAGGCTTCTTTTTGCGAGGTGCGCAGGGCGGCATGGCGAACTATGGCATCGCGAATTTGCTGGGCAACCGTCAATGACCGATAGCGGCTGTCTGCCCCTTCCACAATCGACCAAGGCGCATGGCCCTTGGACGTCCGCATGATCAAACGTTCGGCACTGTCGATAAATTTATCGTACATGCGCCAATGTTCCCAGTCGCTTTCGTTTACCTGCCACGCCTGAAGTTCATTTTTCTCCAATTTCTTAAGACGTTTTTTCTGCGCATCCTTGCCCAAATGCATCCAGAATTTCAGAATCAACGCCCCATCATCCGCCAATGTTTTTTCAAAGGCTTTGATCCGGTCCAGTCTCTCATCATATTCAGCTTTTCCGATTTTATCATACACATGATCCAGAAACGGTGAGCTATACCAAGAACTGAGGAAAATACCGATCTTACCTTTTGCCGGTAAATCGCGCCAGTAACGCCAATAACGGGGACGCTCCGACTCTTCATCGCTATGACGGACATAGGCGTTGTTATCGATCCAGCGCGAATCCATCCATTCGTTTAACAGATTAACCGTTGCCCCTTTGCCCGCGCCATCCACACCGGCCATAACAATAATGACGGGAAAATCACATTTGCGTAAATCCTGCTGGATGGCCAGTAATTCTGTACGCAAACTTTCAACTTGTTCTTCAAATTCCTTCTTTGGGATCGAACGTCCCAATTCAGCCGTTTCAAACATATGCCCCTCCGTTACCTCATTATTCCCTATTCACAAAAAAAGAGTAACGGATTGGGCATACATGCGCAAATAATTGAATAAGCTAGAAACGATAAAATGCGATATGGCTATCGTTGCCTTTTGCTTCTTTTTTCAATTTTGCCAGAACAACATCCAGATTTTCAAAACTGGGGGTATTTTCGTCACGCCCCGCCGTTAAATGCACGACCGCAGCACTGCAACTCATCAAGGGGAAACGTCGAACCTCACCATGGCGGTCCTTGCCTTCCAAAAAACCTTGCTCACGAGCTTCTGCGTCATAGAAACTTTCCACATCACGGGCAAAATTGGTCAAAAGGTCGGCCACCTCCCGGTCTACATCCCCTGTGTAGGATTGTTCAGCACCGATGAAGAAGTCATCGCCGCCGACATGACCGAGGAACACATCATCACGTTCGAATTTCTTGCGCATCAATTCCGCAAACAACATGATGGCCCGGTCACCTTGACGGAAACCGTAGGCATCATTGAACGCCTTGAAGTTATCCAAATCCAGATAAACCAGAACACTTTCGCTTTGTTGATCACGACAGGCTTGTGTTACAAAATTGGCAATGGACGAATTACCCGGCAATTTCGTCAGCGGGCTACTGTCACGTGCCTGCGCCAAGTTCTTTTCATTAATCACACGCAATAAAGAACCTGCCGATAAAAAACCGAGATAGCTGAATTCTTTTACCAGAATAATCCCGTCGGGGCTTTCCGACAGACTGAAATTTTCCAAAATCGTCTGCGTTCCAGACTGAATATCAGCCATCGGACACGGACTGATAAATTTACGTAACGTCAATCCCGTTCCCCGGTTCGCAATCAAATCCTTGCCAAACGGTGAATAGGCATATTCCTTCAACATATGTTCCCGGATCACGCCCAACGGACTGCCGATTTCATCCACCACGGGAAAGAAGGTCATCTCCTTGTTGCGACGAAAGGCTTCAAAGACCGTATCCATTGTATCCGTCACCTTCAAAGGTGGGCGGTACTCAATCTGTTCATAAATAATCTGTGTGTCGTTATCTTTTTCATGGGATTTACGCCGTCCAACATGAACAAGATCCGTATATTGCAGTTTTAAAGAACCGATTTCCGTTTGCGGTTTTTCTACATAATATCCTTGCACCAAATCACAGCCGATTTCCTTGCAAATTATAAGTTCTGCTTCGGTTTCCACCCCCTCAGCAATAACAAAAATACCAAGAACATGAGCTAAATCTACGATGGTTGCCACCATCAGCTTACACTTTTTGTCTTTTTCAATACCGCTGATAAAGGACCGGTCGATTTTGATAAAATCCGGCTGATGTTCATGCAGCAGTTTCAGCCCTGAATACCCGGCCCCAAAATCATCAATCGCCGTGCTGTAATCTTCATCATAGTAAAGGGCGAGGTTTTGCGCCGCCTGTTTCATGGACACTTCGTGACGTTCTGATATTTCAAGACAAAGGGCTGAGGGTGGCAAACCGACTTCACGCAATAACGCTTTGGTTCCCCCCCGGAAATAATCAGGCGACGCAATAATCCGGTTATCCAGATTATAGAATAGCTTGGTGCGACTGGAGCGTGGCAAAGCGGCATATTTCGTAATCGCCAGAGAGCGCATCATCATATCGAAACGATGTAGAATTTTCAGTTCTTCTGCGCGATCAAACACTTCAAAAATACTGGAAACGCCGAGTCTTTCATGCCCGCGCAACAAGGCCTCATAACCAAACACAGTTCCGTTATTGATATCCACAATCGGCTGAAAAGCATAATCAATCTCACTTTTTGCAAGTTCCAAATATGCTTTTGCCTCAAAGGTAGGGTCTTCATGCCCCATAGGGGCAATATCGTCAAAATCAAACATCAGCGGTTCTGGGTTATGGTTATTTGTAAAGTCCAAGGGGAGCCTCGTTAAGCCTTCTTCTTCTATACCTGCAAAAAAAGCGATCTAGAAGCCAAGGTCAATTGCGTAACCTGCGTTGTCACAGGACTATAATAAATCTGAAACAGAACAATCACGAGACTCGGACTTTACGTGCATAAAGGCTTTAAACTTATCCTTTGCGTTTACAAATAATCCGGTCATAGTATGCATATGGAAACGCACCTGAACGAATCGATAGCTTTTAGCATCGACAGACAGGTCAGCCTGCTGGCCAACATGACCGCTCAATTCGCCAACACATTGAATGTTGACGAAACCCTCCATAATGCCCTGTGTGAAATTACGGATTATATGAACGCCGAAGGCGGGGCGGTCTTTCTCATGGACGAAGCCACCCAAATTATCACCTGTGTCGCCTGTTACGGTGCAACTGAAATCACCGGGCTTAAGCTGGAATATGGTCAAGGGATCGTTGGAAAATCCGTTGCCAACAACCAAGGGGCCTTGGTCCGCGATGTCAGAAATGATCCTGATTTTTACGGCGCTATCGACGATCAAACAGGCTTTACAACCAAATCCATCCTCTGTGCCCCACTGAGCGTCAAAGACCGCTGCGTTGGCGCGATTGAACTGGTCAATAAGAAAAAGGCCGACGATCTATTCGATGAAACAGACTTGAAGGTCTTGGAAACCCTCGCTTCATCTGCTGCCCTTGCCGTTATTAACGCCCGCATGGCCCGCGCCTTGGTCGAACAGGAACGGGTGAAACGTGAACTGGAACTTGCTGCTGAAATTCAACGCCGTTTTCTCCCCGATGCCCACGAAGCTGGCAATACTATTTTCGGCATCAACAAGGCCGCACGCGGGGTTTCCGGTGATTTTTTTGATTATTTCAAGCTGCCTGACGGTCGTATTTATTTTGGACTGGGCGATGTCTCTGGCAAAGGGATCAACGCCGCCCTGCTTATGTCAAAAACAGCATCTCTGTTTCGATGTTTGGGTAAAACGGTTCGCGACCCCGGCAAACTGTTGGGCCGCATCAACGCTGAGCTTTGCGAAACGGCGACACATGGCATGTTCGTCACGATGGTTGCCGGTATTTACGACCCCCGCCCGGGGTGTGAAGGTCTGATCCGTCTGGCCAATGCCGGTCACGAACCCGTCCTGTTATTTCAAAACGACTCGTTCAAAACCTACGGTGCGGATGGCCCGCCCTTGGGGATCGTCCCACCCTTACCCGGCGAAGATGGCGCCTATGACGAGGTTCAAGTCTTCCCGCAAGGCGGATCGCTTTATATTTATACGGATGGGTTAACCGAAGGCTACACCCTGACAGGACATCCCCTGGAAGCAGAAGGCGTTCAACACATCTTGCAACAATATGCCCATGAGAGCTTAACCATCCAGCTTGACCGACTGGTCGAAGCTGTTTCCCCCGACCCCAGCGCCTTGCGCGATGATGTAACCGTTCTGGCCTTGACCGATGCCTTGCGCCCCGTCCATGAAAGCGAAACCAAAGTCGGGCAAAACGAAACAGACCATAGCGCGGAAAAAGACGGGGATTGGCTGATTGATTTCAAATTTCCCGCACGCCCCGGCTGGATGAAACTCGCCCGTGCTTGTGTTCGTGAATCCTGTCAGAAGGTCGGCTGTAACGAAACAGACACAACCGATATCGTTTTAGCCGTCGATGAAGCCTGCCAAAATGTGATCCGTCATGCTTATGGTGGTCCCAGTGATGAAGAAATTGAACTGACGGTGCGTCAACGCCCCGGCAGACTAGTCTTCCGCTTGCGTGATTTCGCGCCTATGGTTGCGCCCGGATTTATCAAACCACGTGATTTAGAAGATATCCGCCCCGGCGGGCTGGGCACGCATCTTATTCAAGAAGTTATGGACGACGTCCAGTATTTACGCCCCTCACAAGGCGAGGGCAACCTGCTGAGATTGGTTAAAAATATTGATGTAAACAAAAAAGGTACATCCAAACAATGAAGATAGAGACAAGAGAAATAAACGACATTGTCATTTTCGAACTGGACGGCGAAGTGGATCTGGAAACCTCGCCCACTTTGCGCAAAAAACTGTTGGAACACGTCAATGTCGGCAAATCCGTCATCGTCGGTATGAGTGGCGTTGCCTATATCGACAGTTCCGGCATTGCCAGTCTGGTTGAAGCCTATCAAACCAGTCGACGCAATAACTCTGGTTTTGTTCTGGCTGCTATTTCAGACAGCGCCATGCGCGTTCTACAATTGGCACGACTGGATAAAGTCTTTACAATACAGGCAACAATTGACGACGCTGTGCATTCACTAAGCAGCTAGAGGGCCGTCTTTTTGGGGATAATGGAACATGAGCGAACAAGAGGCTGAGCAAAGCCCGGTTGCAAAAAAAGTAGAGGATGTCGGACGGACAACCATGATCGGTGTGTCCGAAATTGGCTATTGTGCCTCTTTAATCTGGGAAAGCCTCTATTGGGCCTTCATGGGGAAATCCATCGGTCAGCCCGTTCGCCTGCAATCCTTGTTCGCACAAATGATGGAAACCGGCATCCGCGCCATTCCCATTGTTGCCATGTTGGCGGTTACGGTTGGTATGATGCTGGCCATTCAAGGCATCTATACCATGCGGATTTTCGGGGCCGAAAGCCATGTCACCATCGGTATTGCGTTTTCCGTCGTGCGTGAATTTGCCCCCTTGATTACTGGAATTCTGGTGGCTGGACGATCCGGTTCGGCACTGGCCGCGCGCATCGGAATTATGAACATCAATCAGGAAGTCGATGCCCTTTCCGTTATGGGAATTAATCCTGTGCGTTTTCTTGTCGCACCTGCCTTACTGGCAATGGTGATCATGGTACCTTGCCTGACATTCTTTTCCGATGTGATCGGATTATTGGGGGCCGGGATCTATGTCTCCCTTGATTTAGGGGTTAGCCTTGCCGCCTATTGGGACCAGGTCTTTGAATGGCTGCGGGTCGATGATGTCATGCACGGACTGGGAAAAAGCGTCCTGTTTGCCATCTTGATCGCCGTCATCGGGGTTGCCAATGGCGCCGGGGTGCGCGGCGGCGCCGAAGGGGTGGGCAAAGTGACCACCCGCGCCGTTGTTCAATCCATTTCAGCCATCGTCCTGACCGATATGCTGTTTGCCTTCATGGTGACACGATGACAAAACCGACAGAAGTAGAACTGCTCGCCCGCCCCAAAGTGATTGAGGTTGAAGACCTCGTCACCCATTATGGCGAACGCATGATCCTTAAGGGAATTTCAATGGATGTGCGCGAAGGCGAGATTATGGTCATTATGGGGGGATCGGGTTCCGGCAAATCCACCTTATTGCGCCATTTAATGAGTCTGGAGCACGCCACATCCGGCACGATGAAACTTCTGGGGAAAAACATCGCGGACCTTGGTCTTAAAGACACCTATGCCCTGCGCAAAAAAATCGGCGTTGCCTTTCAGGGTGGCGCTTTATTCAGTTCCATGACCGTTGGCGAAAATATCAAACTGCCATTGCGCGAACATACCGATCTGGATGAATTCACAATGGACATTATGGCGCGTATGAAATTGGAAGTGGTCGATCTGGCAGGCTTTGAAGATTTGACCCCGAGCGAACTTTCCGGCGGGATGCTGAAACGCGCCGCCGTTGCCCGTGCCATTGTCATGGACCCAAAATTGTTATTTTTTGATGAACCCAGCGCGGGGCTTGATCCGGTTGTTGCCGCCCAGTTGGATGAATTAATCCTGCGCCTGCGCGATGCAATGGGTATGTCCATTGTCGTCGTCACCCATGAACTGGACAGCGCCTTTCGCATTGCCGATCGTATTACCATGCTGGACCACGGTAATATTTTGATGATTGATACACCGGAAAAAATGAAAAATTCCGACAATACCCGCATTCAAAACCTGCTTAATCGACGTATTGAGGAAGAAGAACTCGATCCCGACGCCTATCTTCGTCGCCTAACCGGAGAGGACAGACAACATGAGCGCCCTTAAAAACGCCAAGATGAACTATATGATCGTTGGCAGTTTTGTCATCGCCTGTATTGTGTCATTGATCATTGCCGTGGCCCTTTTAAGTGGTCGCACGGGGGCGGTCGATACCTACTACACCTATTATGGAAAAGTACAGGGCCTGAAATTTGGCACACAAGTCGTCTATGAAGGCTATCCGGTGGGACAGATTGAACAAATCATTCCCGAAAAACACAATGGGCGGATGCGGTTTAAAATTGAAATGAGTATTGCTGAAGGTTGGGATATCCCGGATGACAGTATTGCCGCTGTTTCCTCAGCAGGTTTACTTTCCGCCCTGACCATCAATATTCGTGCAGGCACCAGCAAAATACCGCTTAAGCCCAGAGATAACATCAGCGGTGTTGAAAATGCCGATCTTTTTGCCGCCATGTCCTCGCTTGCGGAACAAATCAGTTCCCTGATGGAAAGCGATGTCCGTCCCCTTTTGCTGAATTTAAACACTGCCGTCAACAGTGCTGCTATCCTGCTGGCCGAAGACGGGAATGACATGGCGAAACAGTTAAAAGGCATTCTTGATCAAATCGGCACACGCACCCCTGAAATTGCAGATAACCTGACCAGCTTCAGTCAAGATCTCAACAGTTCAGGACACGAACTCACCCAAATATTGTCCGCATCCAATCGCGAAAAGATCAACCAGACCATCACCGAACTAGGGCAAATCGGATCATCATTGCAAAAAGCCGATCATATGGTGACCAACATGGATAACATGGTTACCAACGGCAAACCGGAAATGGAAAAAACCATTGCCGATTTACGCTTTGTTATGGAAACGTTGGCCCGTCATATTGATACAATTTCACAAAACCTTGAAGGCACCAGCCGCAATATGTATGAGTTCAGCCGTCATATCCGACAAAATCCGGGGCTATTGCTTGGGGGCACACCGCCCAAAGACCGGGCAGAATAAAAGGCAGGGGAGAAGATCATTATGAAAAAGCATTTTCTGACAGGCTCGATCATTGGCGCAACAGCCTTGATTTTATCCGCCTGCACACAACCGGAACTGCCGCAAGATCATTATTACAGACTGGAAATAACCCCACCCAGCGCCGGTGAGCTGAAACTCAACGGTGTGTTGGAAGTTGAACGGTTTCGCGCAGACGGTCTGATTTCCGGGCGCCCGATTGCCTATAGTGAAGGTCATGGGCACCTGTCTGAATATCATTACCATTTCTGGGTGGAACCTCCGGTCGATCTGTTGCAGGACGCAATGGTTACATTTTTACGCAAGGCCGGCCTTGCCACTCATATCGTCACGCCGGAACTGCGTATGAATGAAGACTACCTTCTGACCGGCAAGATCAAACGGCTGGAACGTGACCTTTCCGGGGACCCCAAAGTCGTTGTTGAACTGGAAATCGGATTAAAACAGGTCGCAGATGATAAGATACTGGTTCTCAAAACCTATAAACGCGCGCTTGCACAAACCGGGGAAGGTGTGCATGGTAGCGTCGAAACGATCAATCGGGCCTTGTCCGATATCTATACGCAATTCCTCAATGATGTGAGATAACCCGTGCCCAAACCGCCCATTCAACGTCGCCGTGGACGTCATAGCGCCAAACCGCAAGGACCGTCCCTTCCAAAAGATCCGATGGAAGTTACCATCTACGGCATCGGTGCAAAAGGCGATGGGATGGGCAAAGATGACACCGGGCACGGTTTCTTCGTCCCCTATAGCGCAGAAGGCGATGTCTTAAAAGTCCGCGTCACAGGTAAACGCGAAAATGACTATGTCGGGGACATCAGCGAAATCATCACACCCAGTGAACATCGCATTGAAGCCCCCTGTCCGCATTACACCAAATGCGGCGGCTGTAACCTGCAACATATCAATCAGGAAACCTACGCCCAGTGGAAAAGTCACAAGGTTGCCGATATCCTGAAACGCAGTCAAATCAGCATCAATCTGGATAAACCGATTCTTGTTGGCCCCAATTGCCGCAGGCGAGCCTCTTTCGCTGTTTTGAAAAAAGGCAAAAAAGTTATTTTTGGTTTCAATGCCAAAGGTAGCCACCGGATTGAAGAAATCAATCACTGTCTGTTACTGACCGATCCGTTAAATACGCTGATCAGCGCCCTGCGCGATTTGATGCCCTTAATTATGAAACGTGAAGGTCGCGGCGATATCATCGTCAATTATCCGGGCGAAGCCGCCGATATCGTTTTCGCATTACCCGGCCCAATGGAATTCAAGGCCCATCAACATCTGGTAACATTTGCGGAAAAACACAATATCGGTCGTCTTTCTTGGCAACAAGATGGCAAAGGCACACCGGAAACCATCATCCAACGTTGCGCTGTCACCACACAATTCGGCGATGCGTTGGTTGAACTTCCCCCCAGCCCCTTTCTACAACCCAGTAAGGAAGGCGAAATGGCCCTTGTGGAATTTGCCTTGTCTGCACTGAGGAACGAGAAAAAAATTCTTGATCTTTATGCCGGGTGCGGCAGTTTCACCTTCGCCTTGGCAAAAGTCGGTATTGTACATGCCGTTGAAAGCCACGCCCCTGCCCTGAAAGCACTGGAATTATCCGCAGGCCGTGCAGGTTTAGGCGGGCGTATTACAACAGAAGTCCGTGATCTGGATCGTCAACCGTTAATGGGTAAGGAACTGTCCAAATTCGACGCGATCCTGTTTGACCCACCACGTGCTGGTGCCCGTGAACAGGCGCGTTTTCTGGCCGAAAGTAACGTCCCCGTCATTATTGCGATTTCCTGTAATCCCGCTACATTTGGACGCGACGCTGTGGCCTTGATAGAAGGCGGTTACACACTTGAACAGGTTATGCCTGTTGACCAATTCACATGGTCTGATCACGTCGAAGTTGCGGCTATATTCAGAAAAGCCCCCAAATAAAAATCACCGCTATTCTCCTTACTGGAAAATGGCGGTGATACAAATCAGTCCTGATCTTTTTTCCCCGGGCCGCCACTGCGGCCATTGGATAAAAATGCGACAATTCCGCGCAGGGTTTGGACTTCCTGCAAGGTCAAATCAATCCGGGCAAAGATGTTACGGATGTTGCGCACCATTGACGGACGTTTTTCTTCAACCCGTAAGAAACCCGAAGCATCCAGTTCCCGTTCCAGATGTTCATAAAATCCGATGACTTCATCCTTGGTTGCCGGACGGGCCGCCTTGCCCCGTCCTTGGGGGATATAGCGTCCTTCGGTCTCGTCATTCATGGTGAACCATTCATACCCGATCAGCAGAACAGCTTGTGCCAAATTCAACGAGGCAAAGGCCGGGTTCAGTGGTAAATGCAAAATCGCATCAGCCAGAGCAACATCATCATTATGCAGACCTTTGGCTTCTTTACCAAACAGCACCCCGGTCTTCAGCTTTCTTGTTGCCAGCTCCACTGATTCTGTGGCGGCTTGACGCGGCGTCACCATCGGCTTGACCATATCGCGCGGACGTGCCGTTGTCGCATAAACAATTTCCAAATCCGCAACCGCATCCGCGGTCGACGTATAAAAGCGCGCACGCTCCAACACCATTGTTGCACCGGAACTGCTTTTTTCCGCTTTGTCACGGTCCCAGCCTTCGCGTGGATTAACGATCCGCAGGTCAATTAATCCACAATTAAGCATGGCCCGTGCCACCATCCCGATATTTTCCCCCAGTTGGGGTTCTACCAGAATAATCGCCGGGGCATCATCCCGGCAAAAATCAGCCGCTTCGGATTTGCGGCGACGATCAGTTCCCGCCATAAGCTTTCACACCCGCTTTATACAATCTGTAAACCAAACTATCGCGCAAGGCCTCATAAGACGCATCGATTATGTTGGATGACATGCCAATCGTTGTCCATGTATTGCCTTCCCCATCCGCGCTTTCAATCATAACCCGCGTAATTGCCCCTGTTGCCTTATCGCCATTCAGGATCCGAACCTTAAAATCAACCAGATGCAGTTTTTCCAGTTGCGGATAAAACGGGATGAGAATTTTGCGCAAGGCTGCATCCAACGCATTGACCGGGCCGTTCCCTTCGGCAACGTCCATGATCCGTTGATCACCGATATAAAGTTTTACGGTCGTTTCCGACATCTGTTTAACATGAACGTGTTTTTCATCCCATACCCGTTCGTCAATCACACGGAAAGATTCAAGATGGAAATAATCGGGCACATTTTCCAGCTTGCGCCGCGCCAGCAATTCAAAACTCGCGTCCGCCCCGTCATAGGAATAACCGCTGCTTTCCAGTTCCTTGATCTCATCCAAAAGCGCGTTCACCTTGGCATCTTTGGGATCAACATCCAAACCGACTTCACGGAACTTGGCAACCAGATTGGAGCGCCCTGCCTGATTGGACATAATGATTGTGCGCTCGTTACCAACACTTTCCGGTGTGATATGTTCATAACAACTTGGATCTTTTTCAATGGCAGAGACATGCAACCCGCCTTTATGCGCAAAGGCAGATTCCCCCACATAGGCCGCATTCCGGGCCGGAGCGCGATTAAGGCGTTCATCCAGCATGCGCGACACATGCACCAAACGGGTCAATCCGTCTTCGCTGACACCCGTTTCAAAACCCATTTTCAACATCAAAGACGGCAGGATGGAAATCAGGTTTGCATTGCCACAGCGTTCCCCGAGGCCATTTAATGTTCCCTGAATTTGACGGGCCCCTGCACGCACCGCCGCCAACGAATTGGCAACCGCATTGCCCGTATCATCATGGCAATGGATCCCCAGATGCGTCCCCGGAATATGTTTGGTTACCTCACCAACAATTTTCTCAATTTCATCCGGCAAGGTACCGCCATTGGTATCGCACATAACGATCCAGCGTGCGCCTGCTTCATAAGCGGCCTTGCAACATTGTAGCGCGAATTCCGGGTTCGCCTTGTAACCGTCAAAGAAATGTTCCGCATCAAACATGGCTTCACCCGCCTTGTCTTTTACATAGGCGATTGAGTCGGCAATCATGGCAATATTTTCACTGCGCTCAATTTCCAAGGCAACATCAACTTGAAAATCCCAACTTTTACCCACCAATGTTACGGTTTTAACGCCTGTATTCACCAGCCCGTTTAGCCCCGGATCATTATCCGCACTGCGACCCGGGCGTCGCGTCATACCAAAGGCAGACAGAATTGCTTTTTTCAGGACCGGCGGCTTGGCAAAAAATTTGTCATCGGTGGGATTAGCACCGGGCCAACCGCCTTCAATATAATCAATGCCCAAACGATCCAGTTCAATAGCAATGGCAATTTTATCGGCTGTCGAAAAATCCACACCTTGCGTCTGCGCCCCGTCGCGCAATGTGCTATCATAGAGATAGACTCGGTTATCGTTGGTCATCATTTTTGTCCTATTTTTATCGAAGACGGGGAGAATGCAAAATTATTGTCACTTTCTCAAGTGTTCCTTTGATTTTTCACCCATCTTTGCACTTTAAAACTTGTATGTTGTTTATACATTTGTATTTATAATAACTGTGGTTTAAAAATCTAAAGAAGTAATAACCAGAGAATAATAAACGGATAACCGAGAGGACTAAAGAGTGACGGAGGGCTTGAGCCCAGAGTTTGCGGCCTATCAGCAGAAGGTCAAGGGCACCAACATCAGCGAAGAAACGCTGCTGGCTACAGATTATCTGAACCACTTCAACGAAGTCGTTATGATGATTGATATGTTGCCGGACATGCCCGATTGTCTGGATATGGTCAAAGAATGGCAACCCAAACCGTATAAAGATCATTTTCGCGACAGCACCATTGCAGATAAAGATCTCGCCATTGAAGTCTACGATCACGTTCCCCCGCTTTATAAACAAGCTTTTGAAGATACCATCGCCCTCGTCGATATGAATATTTTTCAGGCCATCGTGGATGCTGAAGAGGCACTGGCCACTGGCGATATGGAATATTTACGTTTTAAAGTCAGCGAATCGGCACAAGAAATCCACCGCCTTCAAGACCGCTTAAGCGCCATTATTCACGGCACCGCCGATCTCAGCGGAGAAATGGAAAACGAAAGTCAGGTTACGATGGACCAAAGCGATATCGACGCCTTGTTCAATTAAGGCAACCCGCTTATATCCTCCAAACATTCAGCTTTTTTCATTATTGATCACACGACGGTCTTTTCTTTTGGCCCGTCTTAGTTCATGCTACTAAAGTAGTAGCGAGGTTTCAGAATGGGTACAAACGACAATCAGACCTATGAGGTCCAGATTTATATTAATGGGCGCTGGCAGGTCCATGCCCGATACCCTTATCACGAACGCATCCTCGCTGTTCGCGAAGCCAAGGATTTGGGCCTAGAAAAAAAGACCTATCCCGTGCGCGTCGTTCTGGAAGATTACAACCCCAGAACCGGACGCCACGAAGAACGCCTGATCTATAAAAACGGGATCAGTCCTGCCGATGTCGATAAAATTGCAAAAACAAAACGGGCAAACAGTTGGGCCAATATCGCTGTTTCCAGTAATGGGCGTGTCGGATATCTGAATGACGATATCGACATGTATCTGGATACTTCCGAAGACACGCAAACTGCCCCTAAGGCCAAAGTTTCCGCCCCGATGTTTCTGGGTATCTCGCTGACAATTATCAGCATTGGTGCAGGTGCAGGTGCAGCCGCAGCGGCAATGTTATACCTGCTTATTCGCGCCTTCGATATTTCTCAGGCCGACAGTGTTCAGAAATTCCTGCTCATGGGGATGTTCGCACTGGTGTTTATGATTGCGGCCAGTTCCAGCTACGCCCATTACACCAACCGTTTCGACCTGAATATTTTCAAAAAACGCGTCCGCAAGGCAAAACTGCCGGAACCAACCAAGATTTCACGCGACATGGCAAAAGCGGCAGAGGCAATCGACAAGGTCAAACCTGTCATCGTTCCAAAGGAAACAGAAGACCAGGACGAAGAATTTAATATTTTTGACTTAAATCCTGTGATTGAAGAAACCGCTCCGCCAACACAGGGCGAAGTCGAATTATCACAAGAAGCCCAGCAACAGAAAATGTTTCTGATCAACTTTTTAGGAACCTGCCTCGGTGCACTGAAAGGCCCGGACAGCGGCATGGCAAATCTGAACCGGTTCGGACTCAACATGTTTATGACCGGAGCCGTTTTACGACTGGCAAAAGACCACAACCTGCGCGCAGATGAAACACAAGTTATCCTGCATCGTATTATTGAGATGTTAGGGGCCAAACCTGACCAAGCCCAACGGTTTGAAGAAGAATATGAAAAACACCTGCAACATCCACGTCATTTGGCTCTGTTTGAAAAAAGTGGAAAAATTGCAGCCCGTTTCGCTGATGGCGATCAATCGGCACCACTATATATTCGCTCCGTCATGGAAGAGTGGGTCAATTGGAAACCCGCTCGGGAAATGCCACAAAACCCCAACCTGTTGACCATTATGTTCACCGATATGGTGGGGTCCACCGATCTGGCCACAAAACATGGGGACTACGCAGCACAAGAAGCCTTGAGAAACCATGACCTTACCGTTCGAACGGCCCTGACCAATTTTGAAGGCAAGGAAGTCAAGCATCTTGGTGATGGTATCATGGCATCGTTTCAAGATTGCGATCTGGCTTTACAAGCCGCCATCGAAATTCAAAAACGCGTAGAAGGCAATAACAACGCCAACCCGGAATTTCCTTTCCAGCTAAGGATCGGCTTACATATGGGGGAACCGATTAAAAAGAATAATGACTTGTTTGGTTCTGCCGTTCAGTTGGCGGCACGCATTTGTAACAAAGCAGAAGGCAATCAGATTGCAATCTCTCAAGACCTGAAAGATGTCTTTGGCGACCAGCCGGTTTACACCTTTATGGATCAAGGCCTGCAAAAATTAAAAGGGTTTGAACAACCTCAACCGATCTATCTGCTGGATTGGAAAGCACCGCCCCTTACCTATGAAGACATTAATCTGGAAGAAAGCATAAACCCGCAAAGCGGCGATAGTGAGGGCGAGGAATACCTCCCTCCCCATCTGAGCGCACCTGTCAGTACGGATGGTATTGCCCCGGATATGAGCGTACATGTCCTCAAGGCACCACCCAAACAGGATAAGGGGTTTAATATGGGGTTTCCGATGACACCACCCAAGGCAAAACCAGCGCAACCATCAGCAAACAGCGCCCCTGGAGAACCTACGCCAGATAAAACAAAACAGGCCGATTAAGACCGATCCAGTTGGTAGGCACGATCATGTTTTAAGGACGGGATTTTTCCACGCGTTGCCGCAACCACATCCATATCAATATCGGCAATCAACACACATGGTTCATCTGCCCCTTCGGCCAAAACTTCACCCCACGGGTTGATGATCAGCGAATGTCCGTATGTTTGGCGGCCCCCTTTATGCTCCCCACACTGCCCGGGAGCAATCACATAAGATCCCGTTTCAATGGCGCGTGCACGCAAAAGCACTTTCCAATGGGCTTCACCTGTTTGCTTGGTAAAGGCCGCAGGAACCGTAATGATATTTGCCCCTGCCTGTGCATAATCGCGATAAAGATGGGGAAAACGGACATCGTAGCAAATGCTCATGCCCAATGGTCCCCATGGGGTTTGCGCCAGAACCGCACGATCCCCACCATCAAATGTATTGGATTCCCGATAGCTTTCACCACCTGCCAGATCCACATCGAACAGATGAATTTTATCGTATTGCCCGACAATTTCGCCTTGATCATTCAACAAAAAACAACGGTTGGCGACTTTACCATTTTCCAAACGAATGGCGAGTGACCCGATTAAAATCCAGCTTTTTGTTTCAACGGCCAAATCGCGGAAAGCACCCAAACCGGGGTGTTCCGTTTGTGGATAAGATTTCGCAATAACGTTTTCGCCACCAAATTCCATCATGGCAACATTTTCCGGTAGACAAATCAGATTTGCACCTTGCGCTGCGGCCTCGCGTACCATATCGCGCGCCTTGGCAATGTTGGTATCCATATCATTGCTGGCATTTACCTGCACACACGCGGCTTTGAATAACGTCATTTTCTTTATTCACCTTTTATGAAGCCAATTTTGGGTCCAGTTTTCCGGCGCGTTCCAATGCGTACATCTCATCACACCCGCCGATATGTTCATCATTGATAAAAATCTGCGGAACGGTATAGCCACCGTTGGCCCGCTTCATCATATCCTGTCGCAAATTCGGCGCGGAGTTTACATCAATTTCTTTATATCCCACACCCTTTTCCTGCAACAACGCCTTGGCGCGTAGGCAATAAGGACATGTGCGGGTCGTATATATTTCGATTTTAGTCATTCGTATCTCTGTATCTTCGTCTGTTTGTGTATCTGATATAGCATCATTTACAACTTTTGCCAGATCAAGTTCGCGTGATCGGTTAGTGAGCCTCCCCTTCACAAACGCATACATCATACAACAAAAAACGCCCGACCTTTTTCCTCCTTTTTCGGCACGTTAATTGCTTAAAATTGTGTTAATACGATCAAAGGCAGGAAAAAGATATGTACGTTTCAGGCACACAAAACCCTTATTATCAGACGACCTACATCACGCAAGCCAATCAAACCGCGTCGTATGAAGCACAAGGATCAAAACAGTCTGGCACAGACACAAATGCGGCAAATATTGCCCCGCCTGTGGCAACATCTTCCCCCTCAAAAACCAGCAGTGAAATAAATGCGGCCCTTCTCGCCTTGCAAGAAGCACAAACAACCGGGCAAACCACATCCACGGCTAAAATGAACACCAGCAAAGGGAATATACCCATCAATCTGGATGAATATTTCTCCGCTTCTCCCTCGAACCCGGTCGCAAATCTGGACGATGTTCCTTTATTGCTGCCAAGTCCACAAAACATTCAGGCCTTGTCTGAGCATGTTTCCGGGCGTTTTAGTCAAATGCTTTCGGACTATGGCATTCCCGAAGCCCCCGCAGAAATCACCTATGACCGGGAAGGAAAAATTCATTTCCCTGATGATTACGCCTATAGCGAACAGCTGACACAAGCCTTGGAAGAAAACCCCGGGATTGCGCGAGAACTCAATACGGTCAATGCCCTGACCAGTCATTATGTGGAAATCCAAAAACGCATGCCCATGATCGAAGAGATGCAAAAAGCAAATTCACAAGCCGATATTGATGCCATTCTGGCAAAATATCAGGATCTCATCACCGATAATGGCAGCTATTCCAGCATCGCCTTGAGCTTTAACAAAGAAGGCAACATCGTTCCAATGGCAGATGGAAAAGCGGTTCAGTTTGTTTAAACGATTTTATTAGGAAGCACACGGGCCAAGGTGGCGACACGGACTTCCTTGGCACCTGCCCCTAATAACGCTTTGGTACAGCCCAAAACAGTCGCACCGGTGGTCATTACATCATCGACCAGTAAAAGACGCACCCCTTCGATATCACCAATGACCTGAAAAGCCCCTTGCAAATTCTTTTGCCGGGCCATACGCGATAAATGGCCCTGTACAGGCGTATGGCGGGTACGTTTTAAAAGGGCGGGTTCATACCTTAAAGCACTGCGTTTTGATATTTCAAGAGCCAGCAAGGCCGCCTGATTGTAACGCCGTTTCAACAACCTGCGCCAATGCAGGGGAACCGGCACCACCACATCACAGTGTTCAATCAAGGAGGCTGCACTTTGCGCCATCCAGCCGGCAAATGCCGGGGCCAAATCTGTCCGATCGCCATGTTTAAACGCCAGAATCAAATCACGCGAAAAATCATCATATGGAAAAACCGATCGCGCCTGTGCAAACGGTGGCGCACATAACGTACAATCCAGACACAAGGCACTGTCGGGAACATCAAATTCAAACGGCAAACCACAAATTTGACAACAGGGCGCACTTAAAAAATAGGCCTGTTCCCAGCAATCCTGACAAAGGGTATAAGGATCAACGACGATTTTCTGACAGGAAATGCACCGGGGCGGTAAAAAAAGGTCTAAAACTTTTAAAAATGGTGCCATTTGGGTTTGACCTCACAGGTGTAGCTGCTTATGTGTTGCATTCTCTATGAACGCATGAGGGCTTTTTTTATGTCTGATCACGAAATCATGAATGTTTTTGACCGCAAAATGGTGCGCGAACACCGCAACCGCGCGGCCCGCGCATGGCAGGATTTCGATTTTCTTCATAAAGAAGTCGCTGACCGTCTATGCGAACGTCTGGACGATGTGGTGCGCGATTTCCCGCTGGCACTGGACATTGGCTGTCATGGTGGTGAAATTGCCGAATTGATGGCTGGGCGCAGTAAAATCGGTCATTTGATCCAATGCGATCTATCCGAAGGCATGATCGGGCGCGCCAAAGAAAAAGGCGCAACCTCCGTCATTGCCGATGAAGAATTTCTTCCCTTTGCGGCTGGAAAATTCGACCTGATCATGTCCAACCTCAGTCTACATTGGGTCAATGACCTGCCCGGCACTTTGCTACAAATCAATCGCTGTTTAAAACCGGATGGTCTGTTTATCGGCACGATGTTCGGCATTGAATCCTTGCGTGAATTACGCCAATCCCTCAGCGATGCGGAGATGGAGGTCGACGGCGGCCTCAGCCCGCGTATCTCACCTTTTGCCGATGTGCGCGATGCCGGTATGTTGCTGCAACGTGCGGGCTTTACCCTGCCCGTGGTCGATGCCGATGCCATTACCGTTTCTTATGAAAACCCGCTCAAACTGATGAAAGATTTAAAAGGGATGGGCGAAAACAACAAGGTTTTGGAACGGCGCAAAAACCTGACGAAACGCAGCCTGATCTTTAAGGCAGCGCAACGTTATATGGACGAATTCCGTGACGCAGACGAGCGTATTCCCGCCACTTTCCAGGTTATGTTCCTGACCGCGTGGAAGGCAGACCCCAGCCAACCCCAGCCCCTTAAACCCGGTGCGGCAGCAACAAGTCTGGCAGATGCCCTTGGCGTGCCCGAACATGTCTTGACCGGAGAAACCAAATGAAGTTTGAAACAGACCTGATCAAAGGTAAACTGATCAAACGCTACAAACGTTTTATGGCGGATGTGGAACTGGAAAACGGCAATGTGGTTACCGCCCATTGCGCCAATTCCGGGTCCATGCTTTCGGTTAAGGAAGCTGGTTCAACTGTTTGGTTATCCCCAAGCAACAATCCCAAACGCAAACTGAAATATACATGGGAAATTATCGAGGTAGATGGGCATAACGTCGGCATCAACACTTCCCATCCCAACAAAATCGTCGAAGAAGCCATTCTGGATGGTCATATTCAGGAACTTTCCGGTTACGCCCAATTGCGCCGCGAAGTCAAATATGGCCAAAATTCCCGCATCGATATTTTGCTGGAAGATGACGAGAAACCAACCTGTTATGTCGAAGTCAAAAACGTCACCCTGCGGCGCGGGGACAATGCTGATTTTCCTGATGCTGTGACCTCACGCGGGGCCAAACATCTGCGTGAACTCGGCGATATGGTTGAGCAAGGCCACCGCGCCGTCATGTTCTATCTGGTACAACGCCCGGATTGTAAAATCATGGATATCGCACGTGATATTGACCCGACCTATGATGAAGAATTAAAGACGGCAATCAAACGCGGCGTCGAAGTTATTTGCTATCAATGTTGCGTTGAAACAGACGAGATTAAAGTGGACAGCCCTCTGCCGGTTGCCTTTTAGCGCATTTTGGAATAAATAAAGGCAGGTAGCCATTCATTTGGAAAACGCCAAAGATACCAGAGATAAAGGAAAAGCACATTGGCCCGTGGACCGATTAAAATTCATAACCCCGAAGATTTCGAAGGCATGCGCAAGTCAGGCAAGCTGGCCGCCCAGACGCTCGACTTCATTACGCCTTACGTCAAACCGGGTGTGACAACCGGCGAACTGGACAAACTGTGCCATGATTTCATCACCGACCACGGGGCGATTTGCGCACCATTGAACTATCGCGGTTTTCCAAAATCTATCTGCACATCGATCAACCATGTAGTCTGCCACGGCATTCCCGGTGATAAAAAGCTCATCGAAGGCGATATCGTCAATATTGATGTCACCACCATTCTGGACGGTTGGTACGGCGATACATCGCGTATGTTTCCCGTTGGAAAAACCAAGGTCAAGGCCAACAAGCTGATCGACATCACCTATGAATGCCTCATGCTCGGCATCAAAGAAGTCAAACCGGGTGTGCCGCTGAACCGCATTGGACATGCTATTCAGATGCATGCAGAAGCCCAGCGGTATTCGGTTGTGCGCGATTTTTGCGGGCATGGTCTGGGCCGTGTTTTTCACGATGCGCCCAACGTTTTACATTACGCCGACGGTAAACCCAATGATGGTCCCGTCCTGCAAGAAGGCATGTTTTTCACCATTGAGCCGATGATCAACGCCGGTAAATTCGACATCAAAATCCTGTCTGATGGCTGGACGGCTGTGACACGTGACCGTTCCCTGTCTGCACAGTTTGAACATTCTATCGGTGTGACCAAAGACGGATGTGAAATCTTTACCTTGTCGGAAAAAGGCTGGGACAAACCGCCTTATCAATAAAAACTCCTCAAGACCGATCATAGAAAACGACGCGGAACCAGAAAAGTCTCGCGTCGTTTTTTTATGTTTGCTTGAGGTTTGTAAAGTGAGTGTTCCCCCCCATTACGTCGGTCATCGTAAACGCCTGCGCGCGCGTTTTCTGAAAACCGGCAGCGAAAGCCTGCACGATTATGAGCTTATTGAACTTCTGCTTTTTGGCGCAATTCCACGCGGTGATGTCAAGCCGCTTGCCAAACGATTGATCACGACTTTCGGCAGTTTTGCTGAGGTAATCAGTGCTGATGTCCGTACACTGGCCCTGGAAGACGGTTTGGGCGAGGCTGCCGTCTGCGCACTTAAAATCGCGCAAGCCAGTGCGATCCGGCTGGCACAGGAACAAGTGATGAATAAACCGGTCTTATCCTCATGGCAAATGCTGCTGGATTATTGCCGGGCTTCTATGGCCTATCACGGGGTGGAACAGTTTCGCCTGCTGTACCTGAATCGCAAAAACATCCTGATTGCTGATGAATTACAACAACGCGGCACCATTGACCATACCCCCGTCTATCCCCGTGAAGTCATAAAACGCGCCTTGGAGCTGGAGGCCTCCGCCCTCATCATGGTGCATAACCATCCCAGCGGCGACACAACCCCATCCCCTGCTGATATTGATATGACAAAACGCATTAAATCCATTGCCCGGTCGTTAAATATCGAAATCCACGACCATATCATCGTCAGTCGAAAAGGGTATTACAGTTTCAAAAGTACAGGCCTGCTTTAAAAAGGAAAAACCATGATGGATTCACTTGAAAAACTGCTCGCCGCCATTGTTTTATCTTAAAACACGCTGGATTCATCTCTCGTAAATCAGGATTTTTCCTTGATTTCGATGCCTTCCCCCGGCATAGGTCTTGGAACAGATTAGAATAAGGATTAAATTTATGGAAAACAACTTTGGAAAATTAGGGGCCAACCAGATTGAAGCTTTACAAAAAGCTCAACCTATTGTCGATGGTATCCTAAAAGCGCAGGATGACGGTGATTACGACACCTTTTGCAGCTATTTCGAAGGCGCCCTAAAGCAAAACATTACCAAAGGCGATTTCCATAAGAATCAACAAAACATCGAAAATTCAATGGGTAAAGTGGTTAAAACACATTTCGTCACGTCATTGAAGCGGGCAGGCTTAGTCGGGCTGGTCTATAAATGTAAATTCAGCAAAAGCGACGATGATTTTATGGTCACGATTACATTGAACGATAATTCAGACCCGCTTATGGCAACGGGTATTTGGATCAGTTAATAAAAAAGGGGAGCTCCTGCTCCCCTTTTTTCTAAGCCTATTGGCAAATATTAATCAACGTTATGGGCCGTCAGGAACATTGATTTTTCCAAGGCCGCAAAAAACTGTTGGTAAGGTGCAGGGTCTTCAACGGCTTGAATGTTATACTGTGCATTTGCGCGCACCAGCATTTGTGTTTCACTGCGCGGACGCACTGTTACCGTCATACGCAACGCATACCCATTTAACTTTGTGCCGCTGACAGTCCCCAGAACGGAGTCTGCCTTGTCGAGAACAAAACCCAGATCCTGCATTGTCGCCATCACTGTGCGTAATGTTTGCGGTTTGTCGCTTGTATCAAAGGCACGTGTTTGAATACTGCGCAACTCAACCTGGCTTTTATCGGTTTTCAACACCTGATCACGGGAATTCGTTTGGCAGGCTGCAAGTGAAACTGCAATCAATGCCATCCCCATAAATTGATATAATTTTTTCATCGTAATGATACCTTAATTAAATACTGTGAGCTTCTAAAAAGACAGACTTGGACAGTTTTTCAAAGAACTGCTGGTACATTTCCGGCTCTTTCAACATTTCCGATTTTGATACCTGCCCCCGGTCATTCCAGACAACCCGCTGGAACGTCACGCGTACGGCATGTTCCGTCCCGTCATCGTTAACTGCCTTTGTTGCAATCGAGACCCGGATTTTTTGTTCCTGATCCACCGGCATAGCAACACCGAAAAGAACCGCCATGACAACTGCTCCGGCAATTTGGCCCGCCTCAGTTGCATCACGGTCTTTACTGCCGACAATCAGACCAAGTTTTGTTTCACTTTCTTCAAGATTGAAGCCTAAATCTTGTAAAACACCGGCAGAAGAAGACAGGAGAGCCTCTTCATCTTTCGTTTCAAAACGACGAGTTTGCAGTTGGCGGTCTTCCAACGATGTCGCTGACAGTTGTAAAACCTCTTTAGGAATCGTCTGCTGACACCCCACGAGCACAAATACCGCCAATGCCGGTACAATTAACCTTTTCATTCTACGCTTGCCCTTTATCGATTAGAATCTTGAAGTATGATAAGCGATATCACGTACAGCTTTGTTTTCATCAAACTTCACAACAACAGTCATCGTTTTTTGACTGGTTGAACCTGCACCGGCAGATGATTCGCCCCCAAATAAAATCGCAGGCAAAAGACCTGTACCAGCTGAACTTTTTGAATAATTGCGCTGTGTGGAAATTTTATCATAAATCCAGACTTCATTACCATTTGGGTCCGTACTTACAATATTCGGTGAGCCCATAACGGTAGCCACTTCCCCCCCGGACATTCCCTTCTTCAACTGAGACTGAACCGTCCCGATTGTCAAATTTTGACTGCCAATGGAATCGTTCGCCTCATTCACTGAGCTCTGATGCTGTTGCACAGTTTGGCACGCGCTTAAGCTAAGAACAACACCACTCACAAGAAGTAATTTCTTGTACATATTTCCTCACTTCAAAAACCTGATAACAACTTGTGCTTACTATAAAGATATCTAAAACTACATCAAGGCAATTGAAGCAAATAAAGCACCTTATACATATTCTAGTGGTAACTCAGTGGTGCATTTTAGTTTTTCCATCGCGAAAGACGAGGAAACATCACTGAGCTGTACCTGCTGGATCAAACGCTTATAAACCCGGTCATAGGCTTGAATATCGGGGACAACGACCTTAAGCAAATAATCCACATCGCCGCTCATTCGGTAAAACTCCACCACTTCGTCGATGGAGGCCACGGCTTCAGAAAAGGTCTTGAACCATTCAAGGTCGTGACGGGCGGCCTTGACAGTGACAAAAACAGTTGTCTTCAAGTTAAGCTGCGTTTCCTCCAACAAGGCCACCTGTCCTTTGATCACCCCTTTTTTTTCAAGATTTTGTATCCGGCGCCAACACGGTGTGGTGGATAAATTGACCTTTTCAGCCACTTCACCAATCGGCATTGAGGCATTTTTTTGTAAAAGGCGTAATATTTTCTTATCTATGGCATCCATGAGGATAATTTTCTTTCAATTTAGCAACTTCCGGAAAATCATATCATAGGAAAAAAGGAATCCCAGAATCTTTCATCTGCCCTTTTTAACAGATTCCCTTCCCAGCAAGAAAAACACAACTGGTATTTCCACTTTTTTCTTTTATTTTTCAATAGATTACAATCAGGTTTTCGACCCTTGACAGAGAGGGTGTGCATATATATGTTGCGACGCACTTCGGCTAATGAGTCGAGAAGTGGGGGAAGGCTTGTCTCTTGCGCGTTTTTCTTCCCGTCTAATGGGAGATTTAAATGGGTGACGATGACAAAAAACTTTCCGAACTGGACCAGTTCGAAACCCGATTGAACGCAGCGCGTGAAAATTCCACAGCGCCGCGTGGTTTGAAGGCAGCGACCAACGAACCACCCAAGGGTTTGGGATTAGCCTTGCGTTGCGGTGCAGACCTTATTTCAGGTTTGGTCGTCGGCGTCGGGATCGGTTATGCACTGGACACTTATGTGTTCGATACAAAACCGTGGTTAATGGTCTTGTTCTTCTTCTTGGGCGCTGCCGCCGGAATTATGAACGTTTTTCGCACCGTTCAGGGTCTTGATATCGCCGTTGGTTATAAAGAGAACTTTGAAAAGCGCGAAAAGAACGACAATTTAAGGGATTAGCCCAATAGGGCAAAGATGAGGGCACTGTGTCGAACAATCCGCTACATCAGTTTCAAATCAACACCATCGTACCTGTAGAGTTCGCTGGTATTGACGCTTCTTTCACAAACTCCGCCGTTGCAATGGTTGCCACCGTTGCTGTGGTCAGCATTTTCTTGATCATGGGCATGGGCGGTCGCGCACTTGTACCGGGTCGCTGGCAGTCAATGGCTGAGCTGAGCTACTCCTTCGTAGCGGACATGGTCCGGGATAACGTCGGCAATGAAGGCCGCAAATATTTCCCGATCATCTTCTCACTGTTTATGTTCATTCTGTTTGGTAACTTCCTTGGTCTGTTGCCCTACAGCTTCACATTTACAAGTCATGTTGCCGTGACCTTTACTTTGGCGATGGCCGTTTTCATCGGTGTCACGCTGATCGGTATCGCGCGCCACGGCCTGCACTTCTTTACATTCTTCGTACCTGGTGGCGTTCCGGCTGTTATGTTGCCGCTGTTGGTGCCGATTGAAATTATTTCCTACCTGTCCCGTCCGGTTTCCCTGTCCATTCGTTTGTTTGCCAACATGACCGCTGGTCACACAATGATGAAAGTATTCGCTGCCTTCATCGTGCCGCTTGGCTTCCTCGGTGGGTGGGCACCTTTCGCCGTTGACGTTGCACTGACAGGTTTTGAGTTTTTGGTGGCGTTCCTGCAAGCTTACGTTTTTGCTGTACTGACTTGCATCTACTTGAACGACTCCATTCACCTGCACTAAGCCTAAGCAACTTGGTACAGGAACTTCGCAGACTTTAAGGGTTTGTTGACTTCAGGTGATGACGAAGCTCAAACCCTTTAAAGTTTCACTTTTTTACTTTTCTTATAGGACTTAGATCTATGGAACTCGCTGCTGCTAAAATGATCGGTGCCGGTCTGGCTGTAATCGGCCTGTCTGGCGTTGGTGCTGGTATTGGTAACATCTTCTCTTCTTTGATCGGCTCTGTTGCTCGCAACCCTGCTGCCCGTTCACAAGTATTCGGCCTGGCTATGCTTGGCTTCGCACTTGTTGAGGCGGTTGCTCTGTACGCACTGCTCATCTCTTTCCTTATCCTCTTCACCTAAGAGTCGATAATCGAAGTTTCATAGGTCACTGAATTCTCGGTGACCTTTCGAACTTTTTTTGGAAGGAGCGCAATATGCCACAGTTAGATGTGACCACATTTGCCCCGCAGATCGTATGGCTCGTGATCACCTTCTTGGCGATGTATTTCATCATGGCCAAGGTGGCGCTGCCGCGCATTGCCGAGGTACTCGACGAGCGTCAAACACGCATCGACGACAACCTTGCAAAGGCTGCCGCTTTAAAAATTGAAGCGGAACAAGCTGCTGCTGCTTATGAACAGTCTCTGGCAGAGGCTCGCTCGAAAGCTCAGGACGAAGTAAAAGTCGTGATCGATCAAGCGAACGCTGCTCAGGCCAAAGCTCAGGAAGAGCTGGCGGCCAAACTGGACAAAAAGCTGTCAGAAGCTGAAGCCCGCATCGCGGACGCAAAAGACAAGGCGCTTGCAAACATCACTGGTGTTTCTGCAGATGTCGCAAAGGCAACTGTTGAAAAACTGGCGGGTGTTTCCGTAGACGACGCAGCGGTTAATGCCGCTGTCGCCAAAGCAATGGAGCAAAACTGATGATTAGTGTTGCACACGCTGCCTCTGGTGCAGCTGAACACGCTGACGGCGGTATGCTTCACGATCCCACGTTCTGGGTTGCACTGGCATTCGTCGTTTTGATGGTCTTTGCAGCCAAACCGGTAGCTCGCATACTGGCCACGGCTCTGGACGATCGCGCCGATACGATTAAAGCACAGCTGGACGAAGCCGAAAAACTTCGTGAAGAAGCTCAGGAACTTCTGGCTTCTTACAAACGCAAGCAACAGGAAGCGGAAGAAGAAGCCGCAAAAATCCTGCAGCGTGCGAAAGACGAAGCGGCTCGACTGGAAGCTAAGTCGAAAACCGATCTGGAAAACGCCCTGAAGCGTCGTGAAGCCGCTGCCGAAGCTCGTATTGCACAAGCTGAAGCCTCTGCTATCGCTGAAATTCAGGATCTGGCAACACGTGTTGCGATCTCTGCTGCTGAGCAATTGCTTGCAGAAGGGATTTCCGCACCGAAGGCCAATGCCATGATCGATGCTGCTATTGCCGAGTTGCCTTCACAATTGAGCAACTAAGCATAGCCTTCATCGGCTAATCGCATCTTAAAAAAAGAGTCTCCTGTTTTGGAGGCTCTTTTTTTATTTTGATTCTTATATTAGTCTTTATTGATAATCATCAATGCCGCAGGGGCGCATATTGCGTATCACGATCAGGAGAGTTAAGCTTTCCTCTTCCTTTATTTTCGAGATCATGTCCATGTCAGAAAATCATAGTAGCCTCCAACATTTTCCCTTACCCATGTTTTCAACAACAATGGGGTTGTCCGGCTTGACCATTATTTCACATAAAATGGAATGGATGCTGGGCAGTAATGGTATTGTATTTTACACACTCGCCTATCTGACATTGGGGATTTACCTCGCAATTCTGGCAACATATACCCTCAAATCCCTGCGTTATCCTCAGGCGGTTCTGGCAGATTGGAACCATCCGATCAAAATCAGTTTTTTCCCTGCGGCGAGTATCAGCCTGCTTTTACTTGGCGCGGCCTTTTACCCAATTAATGAACGGCTCTCATTCTTTCTGTGGGCAACCGGGTGCTTTTTCCAGTTTTTTCTGTCTATGGCCATCATCAATAGCTGGATCAATCACGCCCGCTATGAAGTTGTCCATAGTACACCGGCTTGGTTTATCCCTGCCGTTGGTAATATTATCGTGCCCTTGGTCGGCGTACGTCACGCCCCCTTGGAACTATCTTGGTTTTTCTTTGCCTGGGGAATTTTGTTCTGGGTAATCTTGCTGATCCTGATCATCAACCGATTGATGTTTCACAATCCCATGCCGCAAAAACTACTGCCGACTTTATTTATTTTACTTGCTCCGCCCAGTATCGGTTTTGTCTCCTATATTCAAATGACCGGTGGACTCGATACACTTGGACGATTGATCTATTATTGGGCAGCCTTTTTCTTCTGTTTATTGCTTTCTCAAATTCACCGTATGGTGCGCATTAAGTTTGCAATGTCATGGTGGGCCTATACCTTCCCGCTGGCTGCTTTTACCAGTGCCACCCTTTTGATGGGCCAATTGACCCATCTCGCCTTTTTTGACTACCTCGCACAAGTTCTTTACGTCTTGACATGGGCCGTCATTGCCAGCCTGTTCCTACGCACCGTCATCGCCTTATTCAAATGCGAAGTTTGTGTACCGGATTAATCCTGTCTGTACGGAAAAAAGAAGAGAGCGAGGCTTTACGCTTTCTTCTTTTCACGCAACACATGGGTGTGGTCCACGTCATAAAGCTTGCTGTCAGTAAAGTCCTCACTGCCCAGCACATGACCAACCAAAATCAAAGCCGTGCGGGTAATGCCACTGTCTTTCACCTTGGCACGGATGTCAGAAAGTGTGCCATGAATAAAGGCTTCATCCGGCCATGACACACGATAGGCCACAACAACCGGGCAGTCCGCACCGTAATAAGGGCTCAGCGTATCCACCACGTGTTTGAGGTTATTAACCGACAAGTGGATGGCCAAGGTTGCTCCGCTTTTTGCAAAGGTTTCCAAATCCTCGTTATTCGGCATTTTAGAAGAACGAACGGCTGTGCGCGTCAAAACGATGGATTGTGAAACATCCGGCAACGTCAATTCCGTTTTCAAAGCCGCCGAAGCCGCTGCATAGGCAGATACACCGGGCACAACCTCATAATCAATATCCAGTTTATCCAGACGACGCATTTGTTCCGCAATGGCCCCGTAAAGACAAGGGTCCCCGGAATGAACACGTGCGACATCATGACCTTGTTTGTGTGCTTCTTCAATTTCAGTAATGATCTCGTCCAAATGCATCGGTGCGGTATCTTTTACCACCGCCGCCTTATCAGCTTGCGCAACGATCCCTTCCGGCACCAACGATCCAGCAAACAACACAACTGGGGCTTCTTTAATAATATTAATTCCACGCACCGTGATTAAATCCGGTGCTCCCGGACCGGCCCCGATAAAATAAACCGTCATAATTACACCTTCATTTTCTTTTCATAACCACGTGGCGTATAGACCCACTTATTGACACCGCGTTCAATGACGCGGCTTTGACTGGAGCCAACCAAAACCATAGTCAGCATATCGGCATGATCAGATGTTAATTCGCCCAATGTAATAACCTCGAGACTTTCCGTCGCACGCCCCAGATTGCGGCCCAAAACAACAGGTGTTGCTGCCGGACGCCCCGTCAACAAGATATCGCGAGCCTTTTCAATCTGTGTGACCCGGCGTTTGGAACGCGGGTTATAGAATGCCACCACAAAATCACCATCAGCCGCCGCTTTCAAACGTCGCTGGATATCTTCCCACGGTGTCAATAGATCCGACAGAGAAATAGTACAGAAATCATGGTTGATCGGTGCCCCGATGCGCGCGGCACAAGCCTGCAAGGCAGAAATTCCCGGTGCAACATCAATACGCAGGCGGTTCCATTCCGGTTTATTTTCTTTATCCAGCAATTCAAATGCCAATGTTGCCAAGGCATAAATCCCGGCATCACCAGAACAAACCAGACAGACCCGTTTCCCCTCTGCCGCCAGATCAAGGGCAATACGGGCACGTTTTTCTTCATTCGCCAGACCGCTTTCGTGACGATCTTTCCCAACGATCAAGTCCTCGACCAGATCAAGGTACAAACCATACCCCACCACGTCGGTTGCCTCACGCAAGGCTTGTGTCGCCTGCGGGGATCGCCATTCATCAGAACCCGGACCAATACCGATCACGGATAAATACCCCTGCGCCCGGCCTAATGCACCGGGTTGCAAATCAACCGGGGAACGTCCGATCGCACAGGTTGCCTTATCCGTTTTTTGTTTTTCAACAACCAGTTCCCCCAGACCACCGACGGCTGCCAAGGCAGCCCCTTCGGCCACACCATGACACCCCACCTCGTCAAAAACGATATCAGACGGGTTCTTCAGGCGCGGTGTTTGGGCTTCCAGTTCTTCAGGTGTGAAGAAACGTGCCGGCACACCCAGCACATCGGCCAAGGCATGTACGGCTGCTTCGTTCGCTTTGACATCAACAGAGACCACGCAGCCGACTGATTGGCGCGACAATCCGGCCCCAGCCAATGTTGCCAAGGCATGTTCGATTAAATGATCTGCTGGACAGTTTCTTTCACATCCCACACCCAAGGCCAGTACGGGTGGATGGAATAGCAATTCATTACCATCAGGTTCGACATCACGATCAGAAATACGAATGCGCGGAAAACCGACATCTTCAAAAGACAGGCCTTTTTCTTCCAACCAGATCGCTTCGCCCGCTTCAACTTCCAAGGAAACCGGATCATGGTTCAACAAAGCTGCGGCAACATCTTTTGCGTAATCGGGATTGGCAATCCTCCAACCGCGTGGCGGTTCATCCAATGCCACACCAAAATTTAATTCCCCAGCTGTCGTTATGGCAGCAGCCCCTTCCAAAATATCGGCAATCCAGCGCGCCAGTTCATTCGCCCCGTGATGCCCACCCAGCAACGGAACGGCACAGGATGCGTCTTCGGCAACGGCAACCACAGGGGGCTCTGCCCATTTATCCGCCAACAACGGGGCCAACGCACGGATTAAAATACCGCTGGCACAAATACCGATAATCGGTTGGCCTTTGCGAAACAGGGCGCGCAAATGTTCAATGGTATTGTCAAAGGTAATCACGCAATCAGGGAGGCGTTTTTTCAAACCATGTATTTCCACGTCCCCCATTGCTTGGGCCAGTTCGTGTGCCAGTTGATACCCACCTGTGCTGAGACAGATCAATGCCGGTGTTGTCTGGGTCATTTCCACGCCTCGCCGCGTTTATGTACAATAATCATCGAAAAATACGGTGCCTTTTCAAAAGTTGCCTCGTCCAGAGACATCATTTTTTGTGTCTCCATGGTGGCATGTTCAATGTAATAAGCATGTTCGCTTAACCCCAAGGTGCCAATCACATCACGCACCTTGGCAAAGTGGCGTCCCACTTTCATAATGATAGCCGCATCACACAGTTGCAGGCGTTCTAACAAATCTTCGCTGGGCAACGGAGCTGGTAAAATCGTCAACACATCAGCTCGTGATGTAATCGGCACACCCAACTGGCAACAGCTCGCCATCGCAGACGACACACCGGGCACAACACGCGTTTCAAAACGATCCGCCAGCCGAGCATAGATATACATGAAGGACCCGAAGAAGAACGGATCGCCTTCGCACAAAACCGCAACGTCTTTGCCATCTGTCAGTTTTTGCGCAATTTTTTCGCTATATTGATCGTAAACATCATTGGCAGGGAAATCACCGGGGATCATCGGCGTATCAATTTTAATTTCGTCCTGCCCACCGGGAAGGTGTTTTTCAACAATGGATCGCGCCAAGCTCGGCTTACCAACCGGGGCCGGATAGGCAATCACCGGGGCGACCTGAAGAATATTCAGCGCCTTTAAGGTAATTAAATCAGGATCGCCCGGACCAATGCCCAGACCGTACAGGGTACCTGCCATATTGTTCTATTCCTTTAACGCCGACAACTGCAAGACGGGTGCCATCGGTTTCAGTGCCGTCATTTTGCCCACGTTTTCTTCACGCGAAATAGCGATACGGGTCAACCGTGCGCCAAACTTGTGCGCAAAATGCAACATTTCGCGCTCAGCCTCAAGTGTTACTGCATTTGCAACCAATCGCCCACCAGTTGGCAAGGCATTCCAACAGGTTTCCAGCAAACCGGGAATGGAGATACCGCCCCCCACAAAAACAGCATCGGGTTGAGGTAAACCGTTCAGTGCAGCCGGGGCACGGCCATCGACAATTTCCAAGGTCGGCACCCCGAGGGCCGCCCCATTATGTGCAATCATGGATCGGCGCTTATCATTTTGTTCAATCGCAATCGCATGGCATTTAGGGTGCGCGCGCATCCATTCAATTGCAATGGACCCGCATCCTGCCCCAACATCCCATAATAATTCACCGGGTTGCGGTGCAAGGCTGGATAATGTCACCGCACGCACTTCACGTTTGGTCAATTGTCCATCATGTTCAAACAGATCGTCATCCAGACCATTGCTCACAGGCAGACGACGGGCCTTTTCTTCGGCAATGCATTCAAGCGCGATGGTATTCAGGTCCGCAACTTTTGCCGTCCATCCGGTTGCGCTGCCTTGCAGATGGTTTTCTTTCTCCCCGCCCATATGTTCAAACACATTCAGACGAGAGGCCCCATAGCCATATTTTGCCAAAAGATCGGCGACCTCAATTGGGGATTTACCATCCCGGCTGAGAATCAGGATTTTCACCCCATCGGCCACATACCGGTTCAAACTTTCCAGCGCACGACCATGAATGGTCATACAGACACAATCCGGGATCGCCCATCCCATCCGCGCCGCCGCCAGTGAAAAGGCACCGTTTGCCGGATGAATGGTAACATCCCGCTTATCGAAATGTTTCAGCAGGGTTGTGCCAATGCCAAACCATAGCGGCTCCCCCGTTGCCAAAACGACCACGGATTTATCCAGACGATCTTTAATCGCCTCGATCCCGTGGTTCAACCCACTGCCCCAAGATATTTTTTCAGCCAAGGTCGCCACCATATCCAGATGACGTTCACCACCGACCAAAACATCCGCACTTTCAATCAAGGCACGTGATGTCGGATTTAGCCCGTCCAGACCATCTTCACCAATACCGATAATATGGATCATTGTGTAATCCCTTTCTTGGCAAGTGCATTCAGGGCGGAGGCTGCAATCGCACTGCCGCCGCGTCGTCCGCGCAATGTAATATAAGGCACGCCCAGATCACTCGCCAAGGCAATCAGCGTTTCTTTTGATTCCATTGCCCCAACAAAGCCGACCGGACAGGCGACAATCAAGGCCGGTTTGGCAAAACGCCCATCCAGTATTCCTTGGATTAAATGGAACAAGGCCGTTGGTGCATTGCCGATCACAACAACCGATCCATCCAGCCAATCGCCCCAAAATTCCAAGGCAGCTGCTGAACGGGTGGTGCCCAATTCATCCGCCTTGGCTGGCGTACGCGTATCATTCAGGGTGCAGACAACCGGATTATGTTGGGCGAGGCGTTTACGGATAATGCCATGTGACACCATTTCCACATCCACCAAAATCGGACATCCTTTTGCCAAGGCTGCCCGTCCCACACTCGCGGCCCCCGCACTATAGGCGATATCGACACCGACATCCACATCCCCACAGGCATGGATCATGCGAATGGCAACATCCTGCATATCATCATCAAAACCGGAAACATCGATATCATGCTCAATCATTTCCTGTGATTTGTGATAGATATCGTTTGGCGCGCGCAAATAACTGTTCAACCAATCAAGGGCTTGGTCCTTATCGCTTCGACCAACACCCAAGACCCAGCCTTCTTCGCGCACAACACTGTCTTTTTCATCATCACTCAACGATGGATCACCCACAAACAGTGGAGCCAGTTCCCCGACTTGATCCAATTCGGCATAATGGCGGGCAAGTGTGCGCACCTGAATGGCATCCTTTGGCAAATTGCCCTGCGCCTGTACCTTGATCTGGGAAGGATAAATTTCTGCCAAGGTAATTGCACCTAAGGAATCCGCGTTTAACCCTGTTTCAAAGGGCCAGACCTTGATCTGATCTTGCAACCACGGATGCCGACGCAGCTGTTCCAGCCTTGAAATTCCCATCAATGTCTGTGACCCCACACAACCTGTTCCCAAAAGTTGCCAGACAGGCTTTACCCCGGAAATGCGTTGTTCACATAAACGCATTTCATTGGTCAGCGGGTTCATATAAGGCTTTTTGCTTTCCAAAAATTCATTTTGTTGTGCTTTCGGACAACCCCAGAATGGCCCCGTCGTGCCACTGATTTTACGGTTTAATTCAGCCGCAACGGCGAAACGGTTATTGGAATTATCCGCTCCGTCTTTAATCATTACTGACAGCCGCTGCCATACATCGGACCAGTTTTGTGCGCCGATACTGGGGGCAAAATCTTTTGGGTATCCAAATGCAAAATCGCATCCGACCAATACGCGCAAACCCCGCGCGCTCAGATCACTAAGACGATCAGCTAAATCCTGCATGGCGGTTTCACGTGTTGTCGGGTTATGCAACGCCGTTTCAACCAGTTTGCTACCTTGGCGTTCCACCACACAATACCAGATACTGTCGGCACCCTTCTTTGGGGTTGAGGATGCCGACCAATCCACCATGACATAACTGTCAAACAAGTGCGTCATAAGGGGCGGCCCTTACTTATCATCCCCATGATCATGGGAATGATGATGGTGGTGCCCGTGATGATGATGATGACCGTGGTCATGTCCGTGATGGTGGTGATGTTCGCCATCGGTACCAATCCCCATGACATGATGGTGGTGACCAACTTGCGCAGCGCCAACTTCGCCTTCATAACCAATGATTTGCTCGCGGTATTTACACAGCTGGCAGTTCATATTGTTTTCACCGCTGAGCATTTCTTCCACACGATCCACAAACGTATCAATCACCAACGGGTGATCTTTCAGATAACCAACTTTGACAAATTCAATATCCGAGTGATTGGCTGCAACCTCGTCGGTTTGATCATAAATCCGATTGACCAGAATGCCGGTAAACAGGAAGTAAGGGATTACAACAACGCGCTTGTAACCTAGCTTTGCAGCATGTTCCAAACCTTCAGGGACACGGGGGAATGCCACGCCGGAATAACAAACTTCACCCCAGCCAAAGCCCATACCTTCCCACAGCATCCGCATGACTTTGTGGACGTTGGAATTGGCATCACTGTCATTGGTACCGCGCCCGACCACCATTAACAAGGTATCTTTGCGCGCCACGTCATCCGAACAGTTTGCTTCGGCTTCTTCAATACGTTGTTTACAGACTTCCAGCAAACGACGATCAATCGCCAGTTCGCGCCCAAAACGCACATCCAGATCGGCATGTTCGGCGGCGAAATTGTTTACTTCGCTCGGCAAATCATTTTTAACATGGCCAGCGGCAAACAGCATACCGGGAACGCACAGGATTTGTTTGGCCCCGCGTTCAACCAATTTGTCCAGACCCGTACGGATAATCGGTTTGGCAAATTCCAAAAAGCCGCTTTCGACATCACGGTCAGGAAAACGTTCACGTAAATTTTTTGCCAAAAGATTGAATTCTTCAACAGCACCATCATCGCGGCTGCCGTGACCGCAGATCATAATAGCGGGTTTATCGGACATGGACGTCTCCTATATTTTATGTCTTGCCTTACAGCATCAGACCGTGAAGCTTTGCCTTACAGCATCAAGCCTTATTTCGAGGCCATGATGTAGCGTTTTGTGACGATCAAGGCAAGGATATTGTTTGGTTGCTTAACGGTTATACCATCCAAAATGCAATCACGATCAACGAAAGAACGGCTAGATAAAGTGTTTCCACCAACATCAAGACCAATGGCATCCAGCCGACCTTGACCAAAGCAGCAAAAGACGTCTTCATCCCCAAGGCGGCGACCGCCATCACAATGCACCAGCGCGAGACATCAATCAGGGAACTGGAGATCGCAACAGGAATGTCCACGCTGCTGTTTAAAATAACCAAGGCAACAAACCCCAGTACAAACCATGGAAACGGTAATTTAGCTTCACTCGTCTTATCAGCCTTGAGATGGGCACGTGCCACCATCATAACAATCAAAACAACAGGTAACAGCATGGCGACACGCAACAGCTTCACAACGGTTGCCACATCCCCTGTATGATCGGATACACCATATCCAGCCCCAACCACCTGTGCAACATCATGGATCGTTGCCCCCAAAAATACGCCTGTTTGTTGTTCATCCAAACCAATGGCCGCTGCAATGATGGGATAGATCACCATCGCCATTGTGCTGAAGGCCGTCACGGTGACAACCGTGAAAATGGTATCGCGTTCCCCATCTTTTCCCTGCGGTAAAACAGATGACAGTGCCATCGCTGCCGATGCCCCGCAAATGGCAACTGCCCCGCCAGTCAAACACCCAAATGCTGTCTTTTTCGTCAAAAAACGGGTCAAACCAATGCCCAAAAAGATCGTACTGACGACCCCAACAATTACCAGCACAACCGGTATCAAACCAAGGTCTTGCAAGGCAGCAAAAGATATGCGCAAACCCAACAAAGCAACGCCAATACGCAAAACTTGCTTGGCTGCCATATCGATGCCTTGGGCGCATTTTTCATGTTCAGACAAAAAATTAAACGCAATCCCCAGCAACAGTGCAAACAGCATCGTCGGCGCACCATAATGATCGGACAGAAACACCGCTGCAATTGCAATCGTCAGGGCAACTAACAGGCCGGAAAATCTGACCCGATAAAAATTTCCGATGCGTTCCATCGTCTCTGTACCTTACTGTGGAGTTTCATTAGAGGCTACACCATAACAGCCTGCATTCTTAAAATCTTTTCAAAATCGATCACGCAGACGTGTTTTGTTTTCCTGATCCATCTCAGGCAGAATTTCAAAATACACAATTGATGAAAGGTTCGATCATGTTTCGCTTCTTGGCTGTTTTAACCATATTGTCTGCATTTGCATCCCAGCACGCCGATGCCGCCCAAGTAATTACCCTGACCCAAACCTCATGCCAGTTTGTTGAAGCTGAAAACGGGATTGATCACGCCATTAAATCCACTTCCGCCAAAGATTGCGAAGCCTTCAATCGCCAGACACAAGCAGAACGCCTGAAAACAGCAAAAGTCCTGACCCTGAAAGCCGGTACATATACATTCCGCGTTAAAAATGAAAATGTGCCTTACGAACTCGGTTTTTGGCTGCGCGACAAAGATTACAACTGGAAAAACCCGCTTCATAAACTTACCAAGACCAGCATATCGGGCGGTGGCCTGACAACAGGCGTCAGTCAGGACTATGAAGTTGAATTAAAACCGGGTGAATACCTGTATTCCTGTCCTTTAAATCCAACACCGGATTACAAATTGATCGTTGAATAATACGATCCCGACCTGCCATACCACCTTATTGGTAAAGGGCGTTTGTTTTTTATGGACTTTCCATGTCATTTCAGCCAAGAATCCCTCTTTCGGGCAACCTCTTGACATAAAGCTGACATGAAACTCGACCTGCGACCTATATATTTCATCATCGGTCTTTTGCTGATGACATTGGCTTTGGGTATGGTACTTCCCATGATTGTCGACATGGCGCAAGGGAACCCGGATTGGCAAGTCTTTATGCTCTCCTCCGGTGTTACCTTGTTTGTCGGTATGGCCTTGGCCTTGGCAGGGCGCAGTCGGGAAAAAATGTATTTCTCCATTCGTCAGGGGTTCATCATGGCAACGTTCAGTTGGCTTGTGATGACCATTTTTGCGGCTCTCCCCTTTGCTTTTTCCGAACTGGACATGTCCTACACCGACGCCTTTTTCGAGGCTATGTCCGGCATCACCACCACCGGGTCCACGGTTATTTCCGGGCTGGATTATGCCCCGCCGGGCCTGCTGTTATGGCGGGCTTTGCTGCAATGGCTTGGCGGGATCGGGATTATTGTGATGGCGGTTGCAATCATGCCGATGCTGCATGTCGGGGGAATGCAACTCTTTAAGGTGGAAGCGTTTGAAACATCGGATAAGGCCTTGCCCAAGGCTGCACAAATTTCAGCCAGCATTTCTGCCATTTATCTCGGATTAACCGCTCTTTGGGCACTCGCCCTCTGGTTTGCAGGAATGACCCCGTTTGAAGCCGTCAGCCATGCTATGACGACCATTGCCACAGGTGGTTTTTCCACATCTGATGGATCGGTCGGGCATTTCGATAGCGGGACAATAGACGGGATCATTACATTGGGGATGATTGTCGGCTCCCTGCCCTTTATGCTCTATTTACGAACCTTGCGCGGTAATTATCAGGCCCTGATCAAAGATTCACAAGTCCAGTGGTTTATGATGATTATCTTTTTATTGATCGCACTGGCCACCGGGTTCTTATGGCTGCAAGAAGGTTACGATCCTATCCATTCGTTACGATACGGTGCCTTCAACGTGGTTTCCATTATCACCGGCACAGGATACGCGACAACCGACTATCAGGTCTGGGGCCATTTTGCCTGGCCGATTTTTTTCTTTATCATGTTTATCGGGGGCTGTTCCGGTTCCACGACCTGCGGGATCAAGATCTTTCGTTTTCAGGTTCTTTATGCCGCTGCAAAAACCCAGATCAGACGCCTTTTGGAACCTCACGGTGTTTTCATTCCTTATTATAACCGTCGTCCGATCCCGGACGAAGTTATGACCTCGGTTCTCAGTTTTTTCTTTCTCTTCGGAGTCTGCTTTGCCCTGTTAACAATGGCACTCGGTATGATGGGGCTGGACTACGTGACAGCCATCACCAGTGCAGCCACAGCGCTTGCCAACGTCGGCCCTGCCTTGGGTGAAGTTGCAGGGCCAAGCGGTAACTTCCAGACTTTTCCAGATACGGCCAAATGGTTGATGTCATTCGGGATGCTGCTTGGACGGCTTGAATTATTTACCGTCCTCGTGCTGTTTATGCCGACTTTCTGGCGTGGTTAAGACTAGAACGATTGTGTACGGATATTTTCCGTCATCACTTGGTTGAAATCAGCCATCAGTTTTTCCAGAAGCTCGTACCATTTCTTTTCAAGTTCCAGAAGGCTTGTGTCTTCTGAAACCGTCATATAACGATGCGCCTTTGCTGTCGCAAAACCTTTGTTTTTGCCTTGTGCATCATAAACATCCAAGCGCCCTTCCACAGTCAGGTCATAGCGTTCGGACTGATCGGTGGTAAAGACACCTTTGATGCCGGTCTTTTTTTCCAGTTTATTTTCAACGGCTGAGGCTTCCAAAATGGTGAAAACGGCCAGCCCCCCGGCTCCGTTAGGCTGCAAACGGTCATAGGCCCATTGTGTCATCGCCTTTTTTGGCGAAGTCGGCAGACGATGGGAAATTTCCTTACCTTCAACGCTGGTGACACTTTTATTCACGACATCCAATTTTGCCGCTTGCACCGGCACGGGGGCAAGATGCTTAAAGGTCATTTCCGGTAGATTTTGTACAGGCGGCGTATTTGTACAAGCCGAAATTAAAAGCACACCCGCGAAAGTCAAAATCCATTTTTTCATGTCCAATACCTATGTCGTTATTTGCACCGACACCCAGTGAACGCACAAACGTTTGAATTGTCAATGTTTGACAGCTTGTTCCGCCTGTTTTTCATCGCGCAGTTCTGCCAGACGATCTTTGCTAAACGTGTAGTTTGTGGAACAGAAATGACAGGTCACTGTCGTTCCACCTTCCTCGATCATATCGTTGAGTTCCGGTACGGGCATGCCCTTCAGTGTTGCCACCAGACGTTCTTCTGAACAGCGGCATTCCTGATGAATTGTCTTTGTTTCATAGACACGCACGCCTTCTTCATGGAACAAGCGATAAGGCAAGTCCGCCAGACCAAGGTTGGCGTCCAGCATTTCCGCATCCGTCAGGCTTTTCAGCATAATAGAGGCATGGTTCCATTTTTCACGCGCCTCGTCATCATTGCCGCTTTCATCCGGCAAACGCTGGATCATCACCACACAAATTCCGCTGTCACCATGCGCGATTTTAAACGCCGTATCCAACTGTTCTGAATTTTTAAAGTAGCTATAGGCACATTCGCTTAAAGACTGGCCTTCCAATGCAGTCAATCCCTGATAAGGCTGCATATGTTTGCCTTGATCGACGGTAAAGGCCAAACGCCCGGTCCCCAACAAGGTTTCCACACTCGGTTCAACATCCTTGCCAAGCGCAGCCAGTTTATCCATATCGAAACCGGCATAACCGCGCAAACCACCCTCAGACGTGATATCGCTGACCAATGCCTTGATCGGACCAGCCCCTTCGCCTTCGGAAATGGCCTGAAGGGAAAAAACGCCGTCATATTTCAACCCGGATGCCAACGCGACCGTCAATCCCATTGCTTCACTTAAAATATCGGCAATCGGTTTGGGATATTTATGGGCATCCAAAATCTTATGAACGGACGCACCCAGACGAATGACACGACCACGAATATCCAATTCATCAACCTGAAACGGTAAAACGCGATCTTCCAACAATTGTTTGCTCATTTTGCATACTCAACAGAACAGATACGCCCCCAACCACTATAACGCGGATCAGGGGCGCAACAAAAATTAAACCTTGGCTGTTATATAGTCGCAGATTACATCATTGACCAGACCATAACGCCTTTTTGAGCATGAAGACGGTTTTCCGCCTCATCCCAAACGACGGAATTCACCCCGTCAATCACCTCGTCGGTGACTTCCTCGTTACGGTGGGCTGGTAAACAATGCAGGAACAAGGCATCATTTTCCGCCTGTGCCATCAAATCCGCATTGACCTGATAAGGGGTCAACAATTCCATTCGACGATCATAGTCCGTATCGCCCATAGACACCCATGTGTCTGTCACAATCACGTCCGATCCACTGGCCGCCTGCTTGGGGTCTTTAACCACAGACACATTACCGCCTTCATTCGCCGCCCAATCCAGATAATGATCATCGACCATCAATTCATCCGGACAGCACAAACGCAATTCAAAACCGAAACGGGTCGCCGCCTCCACATAAGAATTGGCCATGTTGTTACCGTCACCAATCCAGGTGACCACCTTGCCGCTCACCGGGCCACGATGTTCTTCAATCGTTAGAATATCCGCCATCAATTGACAGGGGTGACTGTTATCCGTCAGGGCGTTGATCACAGGTACTGTACAGTAATGCGCCATTTCCATCAATTTTTCGTGGGAATCTGTGCGCAACATTACGCCATCCACCATACGTGACAGAACGCGTGCGGTATCGGCAATTGTCTCACCACGCCCCAATTGGGAATTATCCCCCATGATCACCAGCGGGTGTCCCCCCAGTTGCACCATACCGACTTCAAAAGAAACACGCGTACGGGTACTGGGTTTTTCAAAAATCATCGCCAGTGTTTTACCGGCAAGCGGTGACATTCCGCCAATAACGTTCAAGCCGTTTTTATAGCTTGAGGCATGATCCAGAATTTGACGCAGATCACTCGCGTCCAATTCACTTAAATCTAAAAAATGCTTCGGTTTCATTATACTTTTTCCGAAAGTTCTTTACAGGAGCGTTCGATAATCGCAATCGCCGCCTCGATATGTTCTTCTTCAACCACAAGCGGGGGCAACAAACGCATCACATTATCACCCGCTGGCACCGCCAGCAGACCATTGGCAAAACATTGCGTAACCAGATCGGTGTTCGGGACAACGCATTCAAAGCCGACCATCAGCCCCAGACCACGCGCACCTTTGACAACCGTCGGGTATTTTGCAACCACATCACCCATACGTTTTTGCAGATAATCACCCATCTGCGTGACATGATTAAAAAAGCCCTCTTCCAGGACAACATCCAGAACTGCGTTGGTTGCCGCCATTGCCAACGGGTTGCCGCCATAGGTCGAACCATGCGCCCCCGGTGCCATACCGCTGGCAGCTTCAGTCGTTGCAATGCAGGCCCCGACAGGAAAACCGCCGCCGATACCTTTGGCAATCGCCATCACATCCGGTGTGATCCCCGCCCATTCATGGGCAAACAGTTTACCTGTACGACCGACACCGGTTTGAACTTCATCCATCATCAACAGGATACCCTGTTCGTCACACAACTGGCGCAGACCTTGAAGGAAGGCAATATCCGCAGGACGCATGCCGCCTTCGCCCTGAACGGGTTCGACATGAATGGCTGCCGTTTCATCCGTAATTGCAGCACGTGCCGCATCCAGATCATTAAAGGCAACCTGATCAAAACCATCCAGCATCGGGCCAAATCCATCACAATGTTTGGCTTGTTTTCCGGCAGATAATGTCGCCATCGTGCGGCCATGAAAGGCACCGGAAAACGTTAAAATACGATAGCGTTTCGACCCTTTGGCCGCAAAATACTTACGTGCAATTTTAATTGCACATTCATTGGCCTCAGCCCCGGAATTACAGGAAAAAACCACATCACCAAACGTGTTGTCCGCCAGACGTCGGGCAAATCGTTCCTGTCCCTTAATGCGATAGAGATTGGAACAGTGCCACAATTTGGCAGCCTGCTCCGTCAGGGCAGAAACAAGATGCGGATGTGCATGTCCAAGACATGTCACCGCCACACCAGCGCCGAAGTCCAGAAAGCGTTTTCCGTCCTCAGCGATTAGGTAAACACCCTCGCCTTTATCGAAAACGACATCAGCCGGGGCATAGGTTTTCATGACTGCATTCGTCATCTTTTGGTACCTTTACCACACGTTTGTTGAAAAAATATTTTCCGGTTAGGAAAGCCGACGAGTATCCGTATTGCACCCGCCTCTGTCAATTCGAAAAAGGGCCGTTTTCACGGCTTTATCGCCTTTTCAGTCGGTTTTTCGCATTTCTTTGGCCTGTGCAGCACGCAAAATGCTTTCTAACCCCTCATCCACAATGCCCAAGGCCCGAATATGGCGACAGGTATTTTCCAGATATTCCAAGGAACGCCCCATCTGCCCCACGCCTTGCAACACATAGTCGACCTTTTTGTCCGAGTCAAAATGTCCTGCATATTGCGGATGGCCTGCAATGGAAACAAAGGTATAGGTTTCCAACACGTCTCCCGTCTCATCCATCGCCTTCACCCATTTGGGTTCATAGACTTCATGGATCATCTCGCGCTCATAAAGATAATCCATCACGTCATCTACGTGAGAACCCGCCACACGAAAGGCCACGCCCAAACAGGTACCTCCGGGGTTTAGCCCCAAAACCAGACCGGGAACCTGCGGTGTGCCCCGAAAGACATGAGACAAAATGCACAGGTCACGGTGATAACCATCCAATGTCACCTTGCGGCTTTCCAGATAGTCAAACCCCGGACGCCACATCAAGGAACCGTATGCAAAAACCCATATATCTTTCTTGACTGTCATCTGCTCACTTTTATTTTTCGACCACGAATATTTTTTTACTCAACACCATCGCCCAATCGATTTCAAGTGGGAATCCAAGGACTTCTGCGACGTAGAATTTTAATCCACCAAGCTTGTGGATAAGTTTGTGAGTTAATCTTGGAGATGTACAATTAGGCCAGCAAAACTGCGCATTCTTAAAACATGCCTATTTTTTGTGCATCTAAATAAGTCGTTGTTTTATATAAAGTTTTAAGAATCGTTTTCAGGGCAAGACTCCTGTCGTAAGATTTTCTTAACGCAAATGTAACGTTTTTTTTCTCTTTACAGAATGTGCAAAACTTTGCAGGAGACCTGCCTACGGATTCCCTGCGATTCGCAAAAAAGCGATTCTAAATCCGGTTCAACCTAACATAAAAAACAGGTCGTGATTCCCCGTTAAAATCACACCCCAGAGTTGAAACGTTCGATCTCGACACCGACGCTTGCGATGTCCGCAAAGACATCCAGTTTTTCAACACGGATACGGGCGCAGCGCACACGAATATCCTGCAGACAGGAGGCCGCAATTTTTTCAGCAAGCGTCTCACACAGGTTCGTATGATCGCCAGACACAATCTCGCGTACCTTATTGGCCACTTGTTCATAACAGACAACATGATCAATATTGTCGTTATGATGGCTTTCACTTACCGTCAGGTCCAGATTGACACGAATACGCTGCGGAGCATCGTGCTCATGTTCGTAAACACCGATAGAACATAATAAAACGAGGTCACGAATAAATACATGACGCACGGCGGCTTTCGCATCGGCAATACGAAACGGTTGGACATTATCGGCTTGAAACGCGCTCATCGGCTTTACCTATCGGTCTGTTATTCTTTCGGCGGTGTGTGGTTGTCGCCTTGCGCCCAACCCAAATGTTCCCCACCATCAAGGGCAATCATTTGCCCCGTCATCGCTTGTGCGCCTAGGATATACAACACAGCGTTGGAAATTTCCACAAGATCGGTAGGTTTTTTTAGCGGAACGGACAAATACTGTTGCTCAAAGTCCTCAGCCGACTGGCGCGCACTGGCCAATGTCGGCCCCGGTCCAATCGCATTAACCCGCACATTCGGGGCAAAAGCCTGTGCCAAAGTCTGCGTCATTGTCCAAAGTCCCGCCTTGGAAATTGTATAACTGGCAAAATGGGGGGTCAGGTTCCAGACCCGTTGATCTATGATATTGATGATGTTTCCAAACGTACCGACAGGTCGTGCGGAAACAAAATTTTGCGATAAAACAAAAGGCGCACGCAAATTGACCGCCATATGCAAATCCCAGCTTTCGCGCGTTGCATCATAAGCCGTATCATTTTCAAAAACAGAGGCATTGTTAATCAGTGCATCCACGCGCCCCATTTGCGTGATAACCGCTGGGATCAGATTTTGGACATCCTCTTCGCTTGAAAAGTCCGCACTGAATGCACAAGCCGTCCCGCCAGCCTCTTTAATCACTTGGCAGACATGGGCTGCGTCTTCGTGTGAGCCATGATAATGCAGCGCAACCGCCCATCCCTGAGCCGCCATTTCCTGCGCAATATGAGCGCCAATGCGGTGGGCTGCACCGGTGATTAAAGCAACTTTCTTCACGTTCGCCAATATTCCTTTGTCTTTCAATTTTAGCTAAATTGTGCCAGAAGCTGTTCAACACCATAAGCTTGTGCTGAAATATAAGCCGCATAACACAGGACGAAAACAAAGCCTTCTTTGCGGGACAATTCCCATCGTGTCACCATAAACGGCACCAGCAAGATCGTCGCTCCCATCATAATCCAAAGGTCGAAATCCAACAATTGTTGAGCAACCGGCAAAGGTTGGATCAAAGCAACCAGTCCTAAAACACCAAGAATATTAAACAGGTTAGAACCGATCACATTTCCCAAGGCCACATCCGTATGCCCGCGCAAAGCCGCCATGCCACTGGCAGCCAGTTCCGGCAGACTGGTCCCGATTGCGATCATCGTCAAACCGATGACTTCTTCAGAAACACCATAAAGGCGCGCAACTTCTGTGGCTCCATTAACCAACAGTTCCGCACCATATACAACCGCTGCAATCCCGCCGATGGTCATCGCCAGCATCATCCAAATATTGTCCGGCACTTCAATTTCCTCGGCTTCATGCGCATGCATTTCTGCCATTTCCGGGTCAACGCCATGACGTTCGCGCCAATAGGAATAAAACAGAAAACAGATAAACATCCCAAATAGGATGAAACCTGCCACCACATCCAAGACACCAAACCAGCATAAAGCGGTAAACACAGCCGAACAGACCAGCAAGATCACGCCATCACGCAAAACCGCGCCGGGATCTCCCTGTATGGGTTTGATCAGGGCGGTAACCCCCAAGATTAAAAGGATATTCGCAATATTAGATCCGATGATGTTACCCGTGGCAATACCGGCTGCATTTTCCAGTGCGGCATCAAGGCTCACAACGAATTCCGGCGCACTTGTGCCTAGTGCGACAACTGTCATACCGATCACCAAGGGCGACACACCGATGCGACGGGCAAGGCCGACAGAACCTTTTACGAGAAATTCCGCACCTACCAACAGCAAGACGAAACCAATCGCAATCAAAACATACATCATCACAGGAGATCGACCTTTCGGGCTTTTGTCAAACGAGCTGACTGCTTTGCCACGCTCCCCCCTGAATGTAAAGGGGGTCTCGACATTTACAAGCCCTTTTGAAAGAAATTACCTGTTGGTCGTGCCTGTTCTACGTTGCGAAAACCCCATCATCTCCATACTGCGGATCAAAATTTCCACGACTTGCTCATAATGGGCAAAATGGTCTGTGTTGATTGTCAGGTCAAAATTTGTCGGATCATTCAATCGTGAACTAAACATATTCCAGACAAACTTCGCACGTTCCTGATTGACCTCCTTACAACGCGCTTTTGCCTCAGACAAGCTCAGGCGCTCACGGTGGGCCACCCGTCTTGCACAAGCCTCACTAGAACCCGTTAAACGGACCCGTAACACATCACGGCCCTGCAAAACCACATGACCACCCCGACCAATAACAATACCGCCTTTGTGATAAATACAGCGGATGACCGTCACCAGCGCGTTGATATAGTCTGTGCGCGAAACATTCTTACCCGTCACCATCGCATACAGCCACGAGTCACTCGCTGAACTGACTTTTTCATGCAACGTTTTCAAAACATTTTTGTTCACTTCAGAGCGTTGGGCAATCGCATCAATAATGTTTTCATCATAGATATCCAATCCCAGTCGTTCCGCCAGCAGACGTGAAATTTCCTCGCCACCTGTGCCCAAATCGCGTGAAATTGTAATCACCGGATGAAGTGTATGGTCTGTATCACCGGGTGATACTTCCACCGCCCGACTCAAAGCCTGAATGACACCTTGTACATCAATAGACATGATACATCTCCCCTGCATTCTGACTACAAAACAGGCTATTCTGTTTCAGCCCTTATTATAACAAAAATCAACTAGATTGTCTTGCGATGGCGCAAGTGAGAAAAATAATCTCTGCAAAAACAAAAAAAACAGTTGCAGGCTTACGCCCTTTTCTATAGTTTCCGCCCTCGTTCCAGCACACTTGCTTTATGCAAGATCAGCTTATCGAAAGATATTGCGGACAGATGGCCGAGTGGCTGAAGGCGCTCGCCTGGAACGCGGGTATGGGTTAACAGCTCATCGAGGGTTCGAATCCCTCTCTGTCCGCCAGAATTTATAAAGCGAACCGCTGATTTTCAGTCGGTTCGCTTTTTCTTTGTATTCGTCTTTTAAAGTCAACGGGTTGTGGGAAGTAGCGCATCATATGCGGCCTATGAACCGGACCTGAGACGGCGATTTCGAGCGCATATATCCGAAATATCTCTGTGGCGAAAAGTGGTGGTACGGTTCAGGCACGAAAAAGCCCTTTCTGTTGGAGAAAGGGCGGATTGGGAATTACAGTTTTCTTAGATGTAAAAGTCAGAATTCGATCTGACATATGTGAATTATCGGACAGCAAAAATGTTTGAAGTTGTGGTGTCCGATTGAGGCATCAGGTTATCAAGATTTTTCTCAATAGCCAAATGTTTGGCATCCTCGAAGGTCTGCATGGGGGTTTTACCATAGCAGTGCCGTCCTGAATGAGGTCGTAGCGTGTTATAACTATTCATCCACACATCGAGATCGGCTTGCAGGTCTTCAAGGCTTTGATAGAGTTTTTTGCGAAAGGCGATGTTGAAAAACTCGTCTTTCATGGTTTTGTGAAAACGTTCGCAAATTCCATTGGTTTGCGGTGATCTGACCTTGGTTTTCGTGTGGTCAATATCCTCAACCGCCAGATAAAGCTGGTAAGCGTGATGCTCTGTCTTACCGCAATACTCGGTTCCCCGGTCCGTCAGGATGCGATCCAGTTTTACACCTTGTTCGTCAAACCACGGAACAACTCTGTCATTCAGAATGTCTGCCGATGTAATGGCGGATTTGTCTGTATAGAGCTTGGCAAAGGCAACCCGGCTGTAGGTATCGATGAAAGTCTGTTGGTAAATATTGCCAACGCCCTTGATTTTCCCCACATAATAAACATCTTGCGACCCCAGAAAACCGGGGTGCAGCGTTTCGATTTCGCCATGAGCTTCCTTTTCGACCTTGGCTTTTTCAAGGGCTGCCAATTGCTCTTCTGTAAGAATGAGGTTGTCTTGAGCAACTTTAGCTTCCAAGGCTTTCAGGCGTTTCTTGAAAGTCTCCAGATCATGTCGCATCCAGACGCTTCGTACACCGCCGGGAGAAATGATAATCCCCTGCTTGCGGAGTTCATTACTGGCTCGTTGCTGACCATAAGCTGGCAGATCGGTTGCAATTTGCACAATTGCCTGTTCAACATGATCGGGAACTCGATTTTTAAGCAGAGGCTTTTTACGGCTGATTTCCTTGAGGGCTTCTTCACCGCCCGTTTCATAAAGTTCCTTGAAACGGTAGAAACTGTCACGGCTGTAACCCATGACCTTGCAGGCTTGTGATACGCTGCCCAATTGCTTGGCAAGTTCCAACAATCCAAGTTTCGGTTTGATGATTTTTTCGTCGTAAGTCATCTGACATCTCCTTCGCCCATTTGGGCTGATTATAGAGGAAATGTCAGATCAAATCCTGCCTTTTACATCTTAGATACCGAGGAGAGATTCCTGTTCTGACCACTCAAATGGTAACACCTTCAAATTCATCAGTTTATTAGCTGTCATCTCAGGAGGTTGCTTTCCAGTCAAAATGGCTTCTTGAATTTTCGGGGAGAGTGAAGTCAGACGTATTAGACGTGTGATGTAAGATGGAGTGACTTTCTCTGCTTCGGCTATTTCGGTAATGCTGATGCGATCCGAGGATGTCAGTTTATCGTAAATAACGTGAGCCTGAGTGAGAACTCTGATTAACGCCGGATCGTTCTCTGGTTTTTGTTCTGCGTCACCTAAAACCATTTTCATTTCCAGGCCACATCGTTTTAATTGAGCGGGGATTTTGGTGGGGACAATATTGTCGCCCTTTCTGATGTTCAGGGTGATTTGGGAAGTATCAACGATAACGGATTCCAGAAGTTGTTTGAGAAGGAAGATCCGATTGAAGCTGCTGTCGTCTTTCAAGGTGTTCGCAAATTCTGTGTATTCTTCAAGATCTTCTGGGGTGGCGATATTCTTGGGGTCATTCAGATAAGCGCATAAATTGACAATCACGATCTGTTCGATGTCAGTAGCTGGGAGACGAAGGCCTTTTCCTGTGCCTGTAGTCAATGGTCGGGAAATGTAGTAGCGATATCGTTTCTTGCCAGATGCTGTTTTCTTCGCCGCATGACTGGGTGTGAGTCGGTTGCCTTCGGCATCGTAAATTAAACCCGCAAGCATGCTTCCATTCTTACAATCGGTTTTGCCTTCCTGCCTCGCTTGGTTTTCATCCAACAAATTTTGAACCTGTTGCCATAGTTCCATATTGATTATCGGCTCATGTCCCCCATCGTAAACCTTATCTTTGTGCCGAATTTTGCCAATATAGGTAGGGTTTCGCAGAATGGTGTAAAGTGCGCCTCTGGCAAGTGGCTTGCCGCCGGATGTGTTTCCCTCTTTTGAAACTCGTACTTTGCTGACAATCCCACGCTCATACAAATTTTCTTTAAGTTCACGAACCGATTTCAGTTTTAGGTATGTCTGAAAGATATCTCGAATGGTTTCGGCTTCTGATTTATTGATTATAAGAAGCTTGTCTTCAATATCGTAGCCAAGCGGAAGAATGCCGCCCATCCACATGCCTTTCTTTTTGGATGCAGCAATCTTGTCTCGCACCCGCTCACCAATGACCTCGCGTTCAAATTGGGCGAATGACAAAAGAACGTTCAAGGTCAGCCGCCCCATAGATGTCGTTGTGTTGAATTGCTGGGTGACAGAGACAAAGGAAACAGGATGGTCTGGATTATCGAAGATTTCTACCATTTTGGCGAAGTCCGCAAGTGCGCGAGTCAAACGGTCAATTTTATAAACGACCACCGTATCTATTAGCCCAGCTTCAATATCAGCCAGCAGCCTTTTCAAAGCCGGGCGATCCATATTGCCGCCGGAGAAACCTCCGTCATCATAAAGCTCCGGCAACGTTACCCAGCCTTCGTGGCGCTGACTTTGAATGTAGGATTCACAAGCTTCTCGTTGGGCATGAAGAGTGTTGAAAGTTTGATCCAATCCTTCCTCGGTGGACTTGCGGGTATAGATGGCACATCGAACTTTTTTTCTAGTCATAATGAAACCCTCGGCGGTGTCGGTTTTTTGTTCAAACCGAAGAAACGGGGACCAGACCAATGACTGCCTGTGATCTGCTTAGCGATATTGGAAAGTGAAGAGAAACACTCTCCTTCGTATTCAAAGCCTTGTTCTGTTTTCAAAACCGTATGCGTTTTACCATTCCATTCACGGATCAGCTTGGTTCCTGGTTTGATGCGAATGCCATTGGTCGGTGCAATCTTACCTTTCTCTGTAAATTGCTTTTTGTAGCTTTGCAGTTTGCGAAGGGATTGTTTTGAGAGGCCCTTCGATTGTTTCTCCTGAACTTTGAAAGATAGCAGCCGTATCATCAGGTCTTTGCCAAGACGCGGAGCCGGTTCAACACCGAACTCCTGCTGCCAGAGGACACGCAGGTTCTGCGCATCCAGGTTTGCTATATGATCATGCGAGGAGGTCATGACTTAGCCCTCCTGCTTTTGAATGCGGTAGCGGCGCACGTTGTTTTTGGTCAGTGAGCTAGTAACCTCAAACTGAAGCTTCTTGCGCACCGTAAAAGAAATGAAACTGCGAATGGTATGAGGTTGCCATCCTGTTGATTTCTGAATTTCCGCAACGCTGGCTCCTTGATTGCGTTTGAGCAGAGCAAGGACAGTGTCTTTCTTGCTTTTGGTGGTTTTATTTGCTTGAGCAGCCATATCAGGCCTCCGTCAGTTTCGGCTTTTACATCATGTAAAAGCTCCCACTGCCCAAAGGCCTGAGAGATCGATATTTCCCTTCAAGCACTGGCCCTAAAGCCACCAACAGTACCGCTCTGTTGGCAACAGAAGTCCAGTGGAAAGTGCACTATATTTAATGAAAAACTTTTTTGAGCACTTCAGTAACACTACCTGCAGGACAAAAAATGTTTCCTTCAACATAGTGGGAATAGCCATTTTCTTCTTCGAACCTATAGCTGTTCACAAATTCCTGAAATTCTGGAGACTGCGTTTCCAATCCTTGACCTTGTAAATGTTCAAAGACTTCGACTGTACAGTTAAAAAGACATGGCTGAATATCAGCTACCTCGCCATACCATTTAAAAGCACTCTTTACTCTTCTTTCTTCAGCATATTTTGTTTCACACGCCTTATCAACCAAGCCTGAGTCAATTAGGCACACATACATCAGTTCAATGGAAAGAGGAGGCAAATCCTGGTTAGGAATGATCTTGATTTCATGGATCAGTTCTTCTTGATGATGAAATAGATTCCTCATAGCTTTCAAAGCATGAAAACGATCTGAATGAAACAAGTCACCAAACTGATTTTTACGTAATTTGTCATTCAGGCTATGCAAGGCTGCAAGGTAATCAAAAAGAGTATCCTCATCAGGGCACTTGCAAAGATGACTATATTTACGGAAAAAACGATTGATTGCGGCTTCTACAGTAATATTAGGTTCAGTATTCATGTTAGCAGCATTCTAGAATGGGATAAAACAACGGTGACAGCATAGCTGCCACCGCTCGAAAGTTGACAATTGTGCAGGTGTTTCTAGTCCTCAATCTTCTTTTGCCGAAATTTGAATATTAATGCAATTAAAGCAGTGATAATCCAGACAGGAATTGCCCAGCTTATCCCCACCGTCAGAAGGTATGGAAGATCTCCTGTGAACTCACCTTGAGAATTATGGGAAGCTCCTATGAACATCATGAAGATGCCAAGAAACAAGCCAAAGGCAATACCAGTGATTAGAACTTTTTTCATTCGATACTCATCCTACTTTCGCCATGGCTTTTCCTTGTAAATTCTTTCAACTTGCGCGCCATAGTCGTTAACTTGCTCTGCATTTAGATTATTGTAAAGCGTACTTATTTCTCTTATGGACGCATCAGGCATCTTTTCTTTCAAACGTTTTAAAATTTTTGCTCCCGCTTCAATATTCTTTGCAGGATCTTTCAAGTCTTCACGAGAATACCCCAGCTCTTTCCAATAAGAGGCATAAACATTCATAGGCCGCAGCGATTTGTTCATGTCTATCCATTCTAAAGGCTTGTCATAATAACCATGGGTACTTTCCATATAGATGATTGCGCGAAGTTCATCTGGCTCCACGCCAACTTCTTCAGCCTTCTGTTCGATAATGCTGTCATATTTAGAAACTTCTTCAAATTGATCAATTTCGTAAATCGGTTCTTTGCCGTCTGCTTTCGGGTTTTTGTGAACATTAAAATCAGCTTCTCCATCTCCTAAGATTGCCTTCTTTCGTGCGGGTGCTTTAGCGGGCTTTTCTTCCTCAAGCCATATGCGTTTAGGGTTTTCCAGATCCCATTCATATTGAGTTAGCTCATGGTCTGGGTCAAACGGTTCAACTTCATCAGGTTGGATCACGGCTTCGGCTTGGATCATTTTTCCAGTCTCATCATATTGTACTTCGCCTGGGTAGGCCTTTTGGAACTGTTTGACGATATGATCACGCAGGCGGATGTCAGATTTGTCGCCATAACGCTTATCCCTCATCATGGATTGGATGCGCTGCTGAACCGTATCGCCTTTGGGAATAATAGCTGTTGTCGCTTTCTGCTTCTGCATCTTGGCAACTTCTTCCCATTGCTTCGCCATTGGTATTTTTCCTTTTGGGGCAGAGGCCAATGGATCGGTCAGGCCTGTCATGGGGTCAATCTTTGGCAGCTTCGCCTTTTTAGGCTTTGTAGGTTCATCAAAAGAAGCTGAGGCTGTCCAAGATTGTTGATCCGGCTTAGAACTTTCCGGTTTGCTGACAGTTACATTGTAAGGCAGATCATTTGCTACGCCTTCCAGCGGATCAGTTGCCGACACACTTTTCTGCGAAAGCGCATTGGAAATAGCATTTTCCGTTGGACCGCCAGGATTGATCACGCCATCGACTTTCAGCCCATTAGTTTTCTGAAATGCCTTCACGCTATTGTTAAGATCAGAAACGCCTTGGCTATTGTTGCCAAAGAAGCCGAGGTCAGACAGAGCGCCTCCAGTTTTAATGGCATCAGGTGATGACATGGGTGTATCGGGTGAATAACCGTTATCGACGGAGAACAAGTTGCCAAATCCATTGGCAAAATTATCTAAGAATTTAAACATTGCAGGTTCCTTGTAGTGCACACAAAAAAAGCCGTGTCTTCCGAACATGCGGAAAACACGGCTTTGAAACGAAAACAGGAGAAGGCGACCATCCGGTCACATTTCTCCTGTTGACTGAGGTTATATGTATCTTATCTTTGATATAAAGTCAAGAACATATGATGAACATTTAGATTCTCCTTATTCGATGGGATCTAGGCGTTCCACTTATATTGTAACTACTTGCTCGAACGGCTGCCCCACCAGCCACACGGTATATACCATTGGCTTGAGGCAACGATTTATATCCTTGGCCTGCCTGGATACGTCGTGCTAATGGGGCATCCATTTGGCGTGCTGCGGGAATCCCATGTTTGCGCATCCAAAGAAGAAATTGCGACGTACTATCCACCTGATCTGAAAATTTATAATCAGGAAAATTTAGAATTTCTTCTAGATAAGCATCCAGCCATACCGCCTTTCGTGGGAGGTTGACACGCAAGTCTTGGAAATCCAGTAAGGCCGACGCCCAACGTTCTTCCTTCGCTCCTTTAGGCGTCACAGCTGAGATATTGTAGCGAGACACAAGTTTTTGATCCTGACAGACCTGAAACAGTTGTTTGCCACTAGATGCATTTTCTATCAAGACAAGGTCTGGCTGATCTCTTCTGCATTTCTCTTTGAATATTGAGATTAAGCGTGGAAAAGAAACCCTCACTCTTTCCACATGCAGAAGAAAATACTCTCCACCCCTTGCCAACCAAGTCGTACAAACAGTATAGCTGTTGTCACCCTTGGTTTCAGAGGCGGTATCCCAACTGTGAACGATACGGTCTCCCGGTTTTCGATTATTTAAGTAAATCATGATATTTTATCCATTCTGGCAATAGTTTAGATTTCGAAAAACTGGTTGGGTTCTGCTGATATTGGGCGTTGAAGTTATCGATCCCCATTTCCAGTTTGGCCTCTTCAAGCTGTTTAGGACCGAGCCGAACAGGATCAAGAAAGTCACCAGGTTCACGCTCCCAAAACTCATTGTCGCCGATTTGAATGCGCTGATGTTCTGTGGCCACTGCAGGTAAATTCAAATGGGTCCAAAGGCCTGTTCGAATCAGTTGCTCCGATAAATCCTCGGGAGCTAAACGCTGCATCGCAACAATCACAGCACCTGTTTCCCGATCATTTAAGCGGGTCAGAAAACTACCCTTGAACCATTTATAATCGTTCTGAAGGCTATCAGGTTTATCGAAATCATCTGCCTTATGAATGTCATCGACAATCAGACAGTCAGCACCAAAACCTGTGACAGCTCCGCCAGTTGACGTGCTTCGCCTAGCTCCATTTCTGGTGGTTCGGTAGTTCCCAATTTCATTCTTTTTAGGATGAAGAACAACATGAGGGAATGTCGTCTGAAACCATTCAGTTTCAATGAGCGTTCTGGCAAGGTGAGCAAACTCTTCAGACAGTTCTTGTCCATAACTGGCACATAAGAACTTTGCCGCCGGGTCTTTTGTCCATACCCACAAGGGGAATGCTACGGAAACGCTGACAGACTTTAATGACCGTGGCGCAATGTTGATAAGAAGGCGACGGATTTTACCTTTTCTGACCTGCTCTAAGTGCCATAAAATTGCTCGAATATGATTTCCTATAATCAGTCTTTCACTTGGATTGAGGTTATGCTGAACAAGGTATAAGAAAATCAGAAAGTCATGACGCGAAGCCTCATAGAGGTCTGTTTGTGTCCAATCACTCATCATTCATCTCCTTTTGTCATACGCTGAATAAAGTCTTCAAGGACAGCACTGTCGTCTTGGGAAAGAGGTGTTATTTCCTGCTCAGTCATGTCATCACCCAACAGTTTCATAGTCAGGTTACAAACGAGTTGAATGGCACGAACATCGCCTTTCATGGCTTTCGCCATCAAGCTGGCTAGCATGATATTTTGTTTGCTAGCCTTCTTCTCCTCACCATTTTCCCGATATGTCATGCGTTGCTTGAGTTGATCGCGTAAGCCTGTTTTCAAATTTCCAGAGCCTTTCGGACGTCCTCGAGGGTTGCCCGATTGCCCAGGTTTAAATTGGGTGTGTTCGGGTGGGTTCCGATATCCAATCTTCTTCATGATGCAGCCTCCTCATTGAGACGCACTTTTGCCAGTTCATCAAAGGTTAAACCCGTTTCCTCATTAATGGCCTGCTTACCGGTCTCCTCTTGCCATCGCTTGACAATCACATCCACATACATTGGGGAGATTTCGATGAGGCGAGCGATACGGCCTGTTCGATGCGCCGCAATTAAAGTCGTGCCGCTGCCCCCGAACGGGTCCAGAACAACCTCTCCACGGTTGGAAGCATCCAGCATCACATCTGCAACCAGTTTGACTGGCTTTACTGTGGGATGCATTGAGAGCTCTTTGTCACGATTTTTCCCGAATGAATTGACTCCAGGGATTAGCCAGTAGTTGGACCTGTTACGCCCATGCTTTCCAAGCTGAATATTATTGGTGTGTTTGGCTTTACCATTTTTGCAAACAAATACGAACTCTGTCTGATTCCTGTAAAAAGAACCCATGCCAGCATTTGTCTTCACCCAGGTGCAGATTGTTTTAAGTTCTGCATAGACCTCATCAATGGCTAATGAGATTTCCAACACATGTCCAGCGTCCATGCAGTGGTAATGAATACTTCCGTCTTTACTGAACTTAACAAGTTGATCAAAAACGGTCTTTAAAAACGAGATGAACTCCTTACGGTTCATTTCACCGCAACCCATCTCAAAATCTTTATGTTTATTCTTACCTAAACCGCTGACATTGCCTTCGATTTTAACATTGTAGGGGCTGTCGCAGAAAATGATGTCTGCTTTTTCATCCCCCATTAATCGCTCATAGGTTTCTTTGAAACGACTATCTCCGCAGATAAGGCGGTGATCATCCAAGATGAAAACATCATTTAACTTGCTGATGAGTTGATCTGCTTCATCCAAAACTGCAAGTGGATCAGTCTCAACTTTTTCAGGTTCATCCCCGATAGAAATAATATTGTCGATAACTGGCTCTGATAGTCCAGTCAGACTCATGTCGAATTCGACTTCAACTAGGCTGATAAGGTTTTGTTTGAGAGTTTTCTCATCAAGGGACTTTTCTTTGTTGAGAACGTCATAGGCGATCCGAAAAGCGATTTCTTGTTCATCACTCATATCTTCTATACGAGCACATGGTAATTCTTTGAGACCAAGCATTTTAGCCGCACGATATACAATATGCCCGAACATCAGATGGTCATATTTATTCAGGATAGAGGGAGGGAAGAAGTCTAACCCGCCTAAAACGTGAGCCGTTTTTTTAGCGAGTTCATCCGATACTTGGATCGGGTCATTAGGAGCAATACCAATTTTTTCAATTGGGTAATTGACGATTTGAATCGATGTGCTTGACATATCTGTCTCCAATACACATTGCAACGACTTCAAAAAAGTGTTGCTGAGTTTCAAGGGTAAGAATGTGTAAGGAAGACAGCGCGTACCCTTTCTGTACTGTGCGTCTCTGGTAAATATAAAGTAAGATCAGTAAATAAAACGTGTTGTTCGTTTTCTAAACAAGCTGTGCAATAAGCCTGTAAATTTCGCGTTTCTTAATTGTTTTTCCTTTCAGTTCCAAAGCCAGTTTTTCCCAGTTACCAGTTATGACGATCACCTGGACATGTGATTTTCCGAGCTTTTTTAAAACAAGCCAAGTATCAAGCCCTTCCAATATTTCATCTCTGGTGTTTACGACTATAGAGCCAATCTGCTCTCCGTTCTGGCGTGTGCGATTGATATATTCTTGAGAAGGTTTACTCTGCATATCACTATCTGTCTTTGGTTTGAGTCGATGGATTGGATATCTATCCTTTTTTATTCTCATGCTTTGTCTCCTCAGATTTAATACACTCATAAATAGTTAAAAGCTCATCTTCCCAGTCACCTCGTTTGAAAAAAATTATGTGAGGGAATTCGTCACCATACCATTTAATGTTCATAACTTTTCCACCATTGAAAATATTAAGGTGGTACGCACGTAATTCTTTTTTATACTCAGCCTCAGTCATGAAACCTTGATAAACTACATCTCGGCTGAGAGGCATCTGATTGAACGGCGTATTATGTAGAATAGACAAAGGGCCAGTTATGAGACCAAGAGGTTTAACCTGCCCCATATCCATTGTTTGACCATAGTTTGTTAGAAGTGCCAAAGCAGTATCACGGATTTGAAGAACGCGTTTTCTGCGCTCGGTCATTCGAAATGTCATCATTTCTCTCCAAACCAGGTAGAGGCGAAAAGATGTGCAACTTGGCGCAATACACGCAAAAGGACTTGCGCTCTGAGACACTCCTTGAAAGTTGCATTTTTTGTGAAGACATAACATCCCTCTACCATCTAAGAGTTAATAAAATAAGATATGGTAAGAGGGTGTGTAACCCATTGGTAAGAGGGCGATCCGAATTCTAAACCTACGCCCCAGCGGATAGGCATTTATACAGTGTCAAAAACATAATAAAACGTCAAGGGAAAACTAATAAGCGCAACAAATACGCGCTTCTTTATAATCTTTTATATTGATTTTATTAGATAAATTAGCCCGGTGAAATTCGACCGTTTTTTCCGAAATTTCCAGCTTACGGGCAATTTCTTTGATGGTGTCACCGTATTCCATACAGTCTAACACTTCACATTCTCGTTTAGTTAGTTGAGAACGCGCTTCTGCCCTAATAGATAGTTTAGTGCTTTTTTCCAAGGCGCGTTTTGCAGCTTCAACTAGGACATCATTGTCGACAGGCTTTTCAAGAAACTCAATGGCACCGCGTTTCATCGCTTCAACAGCGGTATGCACTTTCCCATGGCCTGTCAGAAAAATGATGGGCCAGTGATGACAGTCAGAAGCGAGTTTCTCCTGAAGTTCCATGCCACTCATCCCCGGCATACGTAAATCTAGGATAAGACAGGCAGGGTAAAAGCTAACGTTGGCTGCTTTTAGGAAATGGTTGGCACTCTCATAGGCCTGTGCATCGATATTTTCCAGCTTAAACAAATTCGTCAGAGCTTTTGCCAGCGATGGGTCATCGTCTACGATATGTACGGTTCCAATCATGCCTCACCTTTTTGATAAACGGGCAGAGAAATGGCAAAGCAGGCTCCTTTGTCGCTGTTCAAAAGCTGGATGTTGCCGCCTAAGCCTTCGAGTGTTGTTCTGCAAATTGCCAAGCCCAGACCTAAGCCATCTTCTTTAGTTGTGTAGAAACTGTCAAAGGCTCTATCTGCAGCTTCTTTGCTCAACCCCGGACCACTATCCTGAATTTCTGCAATCACGCGATTGCCTTCGTGCTTTAAAATGCATGAGATTTCTCGCACCTCTGACTTGGCTGCTTCTATCGCCGATACAGCATTTTTCAATAGGTTAAGAAAAACCTGTTGCATGCTGATCGGATCGGCATTCGCGAGTGGAATTTGACCCGGGGCTGATACCTTAACTGATACCCTAGACTGCTGAAACGTTCTGTCCAGCAAACGTTGCGCCTCTTTAAAGCAAGAAGCCACATCCGTCGGCTGGATGGTAATACTAGAATTTCCACGGGAGAATTCTCTGATCCGATTATGAATATCGACGGCCCGTTTCACCGCATTCTGCACTTCATTCTGATAATCCAGAATTTCACCGAAAGACCCTTCATCTTGTTCTTTTAGGCGTTTCATCGAAAGCTGAGAATTGATGGATGCTGTTTGCAGCGGTGTGGCTATCTCATGGGCGATGGTTGAGCCGAGCTCCCCGATAGATGCCATGCGTGACATATTGGCCATACGGGCTTCTTGTTCCAAAACACGCCCTTCCGCTTTCATGCGATCATCTCGTGCAGCTCCAATAATCAAAGCTAGTCCGGCAGCAACGGCGAAGAAGACTTGAAGCTCTGAGGGTGAATAAGCACTTCCGTTTAAATAGGCGTAAGCACCTGCAGCGGCCAGGTTTCCACACAGCGCGGCAATGGAACCAAAGGTCGCGCCCATGGTGGCCGCAATCCAGACAATCGGAATAATAATCAGATAGCCATAACCGGACGCATCCGGTGTTTTAATGATATAGCTGAAGGCTGGTGCAGCGATCAATGCCGGAACGAGAATGGCAATTAAGACCTGCTTAGAATAGGCTTTTAGAAAAGTGGATAACTGATATCCAACATCATTGGATTTCCAGGCTTTACAGGTCAAAACAGCCAGCGGTGCCACCATCATGATCCCGGTCATGTCTCCAGCCCAGAAGGAAAAGAATACATTCATATAAATCTTTTCCGGGATCACCTTAAAGATGTGATAAATCCACAGAGCCAAACAGGCAGAGATAAAAGCGGTCACAAAAGAAAGGCCTACAAAGGTCAGTACATTGCGTGAATTATCAAGTTTGCGCTCCCCTTGAAGAAGGCGGGCCAGAACCAAACCTGCCGCGCCATAAATCAGTACCTGTCGCAGATTGTTAAACCAGATAAATGTCGGTTGATCCCAAGGCACGACATCCGGGGCATTCCCAAAACAAGCGGCAAAAAAGACAATGGGCAGGTAACGCCAGCCGAAAACAGAGACCAGTGCCATAGTCAAAGCGGGTGCCGGGTAAAAGGCACTCACCGCCTTTGTGTTGGGCAGGACATTGAAGTTTCCCGCAAACTGCCAGAGTGCCCAAAAAATGACAGAAAAGATAAGTCCGCGCATCACGTATGCTGTGACTTCACTTCCTTTGAATTCCATTATATGTGTCCTTCCCCAGCTAACACATTCGGCTAATTTTTAACTGTAACCTCAGTTGGTTAGATCGAATACTAGGGAAATTCCCCAGTATGAAAACTAAAATCGACTGACTACCCTAGGTTTTTAATGGATAACAAATTTCTATGCGTTTCAGGGAGTGGAAAATGAATAAAACTTTAAAGCTGGCAACCGCATGCACGACATTGGCCTTACTGGCCTCGGCGTGTCAGACAGCGGGTGTATCTTCACAACAGTATGATCCATCACAGTTTCAACCGATTGCAAAAGATATTCGGCTATTTGATGCCAAACAGCGCATGAAAGACCTTGCACGCATAGATCGTTCAAAACGTATTGAAATTTGCCCGGTCATCGAACCTGATATCAGAATGCTCTCAGATGGAAAAATCACCCAAAAAACCGTCGTTCTGACAGGTGGTTTGCGCACCCGTGAATCAACGGCAATGAATTTTATTAATGCCATCGCCCCTATGGTCAGCACTCATCTCTCCAACCCGACACCCGCATCGACTCAAGAACTTGAAAAGATTTTCAATACAGCGATTGATGCCCAAGCCCTTATCGAAATCAGTCACTACGCCGTACATGCTGGGTATGCAGAACCGGGCTATGACCAGGCCATTACGCTCAATCATATTGCCTACTGGTATGAGGTCATGAAGGACTCTGGCAGTAGCCCGGAATTTCTGAATCGTATGAAGGCCTGGGGTAATCAAATGTATGCAACGGGTCGTTATCACGAGCAAGCCGTCACACGCGCACCTGATTTGAAGTCTGCGACCGCAGCCTCTTGGATGTCCTGGGGCGTAGCAACAGGTTCGCAAGATGCTTTTGATGCGGGATACAAACACTTCCAGTCGACAATCAGAAATATTGAAGCCGATGGCCATTTCAGCCCGTTTGTAACGGGCAAATATGCTCAACACGTCCCAAGTGGCGGGAACCTTCGTTATACCAACATGGTCACCGGGTACGCCGTTATGGCAGCCCACGCTGCAGAACGCTTAGGTATGCCGGGCTTTGAACTTAAGAATGACAAAGGAAAAACATTGCGCGATGCAGTTCGATGGTTATTGAACTCTGCAGAAAATGAGGACTACACCTCCTCCTCACCGAACAACCAAGACCTCCGCTGGGCCTATAAAAACTCTTCACCGGGTGCGATGAGCCTATCTTGGGCAGAAATTTATCGTGCACATTTCCCGAATGATCCCGTCAATAAATTGATCACTTTCTTTTTGGAAGATGTGAATACGTACCAATATGCCCAAGCCGGTATCTATGGGGCACATTATGGTGGCTACACGAGCTGCTTCTTTAAGTCTGTAAAGTAAGGGTGATAGGCGATGGAAAAGTCACTTTGGAACCAGCCAGAAAATATTGTGCAATTTATATCGAATAAATCCATTTCTGAAATAAAAAACTGGCTGTTTGGCGAGAATTTCATTCATGAAGAAAAACGTGCAATTCTTGATGCTTCAGGACTTTTGGACGATAAGGATAAGAAAATAGCCTTACTTTGTTTCCTAATGACTGATGTTGGTTATGGGCGAGAAATAGCTCATGAAATTCTCTTACCAGAAAATCAAAGGGTTCTTTCAACAGTCATTGCTGATTGTGGTTATTCTTCTGAGCTGAAACCTGAAGAAAAACAGCTTGCTCTTGCCCGGGTCATATCAAACAAGGAAACTGTTTCTTGGTTTCTCGGCGTGTTGTTTTCCAAATCAACATTAAATGCCATTGGCGCTGCTTTAAGAGACCCAGAAAAAGAAATCCGACGAGATGCAATCGAAAGATTAACTGGGATTGAAGGAGGTGGAGTTAAAGAAACTCTGATTGCAGCCTTGGATGACCGAGATCAAAAAGTCCGTGAAAAAGCATTACTTCGTTTAAAAGAAACCCTCTCTCCAGATGAGTTGCAAGAACTGACGTTAAAGCTTCAGGAAGAAGAAAGCTTATTTAGCTCATATGCGAACACGGCCAAAGAATTCATCTTGTCCTTACCTTCCAATATCCCAGGCATGGGGACAATTATTTCCTTTGCAAAACTTGCCATCCAGCAGGGACCCGATTTCATTTTGAAAGGTTTTCAAAAGATAGTGGATGTCGGAGAAGTTTTTACTGGTGCATGGGCTAAAATTCGATCTTCCAAATCGGATCAATCACCAGAATATGCGCTTTGCCTAGCTTTGGCTTGGACGGATGGAGTGATGGAGCCTCACGAAATATCTGCTTTGGAGAACATAGCATCTGCTCATCCAGTTGAAGCATCATTAAAGGAGCTTGTCAGCACTTCGGACAGACCAGACTTTTCACATTTTGAAAAATACTTGTCTAAGCTCGACAATGCTCGCGCTCTTTTCGACAATCTATGCGCAGATATGAAAATTACTGCAAAAGACGAGGATCAACGAAATTGGCTTAAACAAATTGAAAATAGCCTTGCTTTTGATACAGGAGCCAAAGAATGACATGGGCTGAGCGTTTTATCTCCAATTTTATTTTGGTATCCGCCCTCGTTTTGGTTCTGTGGATTGCTGTCCTTGTTGGAGGTGGTTGGGTTGCTACTAGTGGCGGTGCAAAGCTAGCGGGAGCTTCGATCACAGAATTCGGTAAGGGGTGGCTTCCACTTGTTCCTTTCCCAATTATTATCCTCTCTGCTTTTATGGCCTCTCTCGATGTCGCGCAGATGAAGCGAGAACAAACAAAAGAACTGATTAAACAGTCGCAGCGTTTGCTCAATCAAGTAAACGAAAACACAAACAGAGCAGAGAGCTTTCTTCTGGAAAAATATAAATTGTCTTGTGGTAACTGCTCTCACTTTCAGCCAAAGAAAATGTTTTCGGCAGCCAAATGTAATTTCTTGGGACAGGAAACGTCAGAAAGTAAACGGTGCCAAGGCCATTCTGATTTTCTCAAATACTATAACGAAACTTTATCTGCTGGCATAAACCAAGTTGCCACCAAAGTTGAAAGCGAAATAAAAGAACGAGAGCAAAAAAAAGCAGAAGAGGAGGAAAATAATAGCTTATTCTCGCGCTTCAAAAAAACTGCAAAAACGTCTGTAGAGACCGTAACACCAAATAGCCAAGATGCCATCAAAAAACTGAATGCCCTCACTGGCCTTAATGAAGTGAAGTCAGAAATCTCAAAACTTCAGGCCCTTCTATGGCGGCAAAATGAGTTGGGTGATGACCAGAAGAAAACCACCTCCCTGCATATGGTTTTCTCGGGTGGTCCTGGTACAGGAAAAACGACTGTCGCTCGAATTATCGCTGAACTCTATAAGGAAATGGGTTTGCTTTCTCAAGGGCATTTAGTTGAGGTTGATCGCTCTGATCTCGTCGCGGGATTTCTAGGACAGACAGCAATTAAGACACAGGATGTGATCAAACAATCACTTGGTGGTGTATTATTTATTGATGAGGCTTATTCTCTTTCTGAAGGAAATGATGCATTCGGTGGGGAAGCTATAAACACACTTCTTAAAGCGATGGAAGATAATCGTGATGACTTAGCAGTAATCGTCGCGGGCTATAAGGACGAAATGCATCAATTTGTTGAAGCTAACCCGGGGCTTCGCTCTCGATTTAGGCGCTTTATCCATTTTAAGGATTATGACGTCACTGAACTTCTTCAAATTTTTGAAATCCTCTGTGATAGCAAAGATTTTCGATATTCAAAGGGTGTTTTAGCTTCTGTTAAAGATCAGTTATCTGCAAAACTGGCAGATCAATCCCAACATTTCGCCAATGGCAGAGAGGTGCGTAACCTTGTTGAACAAATCGAAGAAAACATGTCCTTAAGGCTACACAGTTCGAAGATGAAGAGCTTCACAGCAAAAAACAAACTCAACGAGATTTTGCCAGAGGATGTTTGTTGAACTTACGCTCTTTTCAATTCAAACTGGTAGATGCTAGATAGATCGGAAATAATTCAGATTATTGAACCAAAGGGGGCTTTAATTCCAGTTTTTCTTGCTCTAATGTGAATGGGCTAGCATTACAAAGATATTCGGCTAAGGGGGCAATAGCGCTGTTAGAGTTTGCAATACTTTTAACATTTAGACTTTTCTTTGCTTTGAGTCCAAAGTCCATGGCCTGTTGCTGTGACATTAAATGAGGCCGCAAAGGGATTGAATTAGGTTCAAATGCTTTAATTTCCAAATGCTTGGATATTCGTATGCCCCTGCGTCAATATCTCCCCAATGATACCATTGGGTTCCGCCTACATATAGATTCACAAGCTGGTTACCTATGAGGGGCATTATGCTGACTACACGAGATACGCCTTTAATCAAGTGAAGTAATTGACAGCACGAAAGAATGAAATCAATTTTAAGCTTGTGCAGGCAAGTGAAAATCCCTCTTGACGTGCATTAATTGTACTTTAAAGTTGTTTTCGAAAATAAATAATTCGGGAGCTGTTTGATGTTTGATATTGAAAAACTATTTTGGAGGTTCTTCAATAGTCATACAGAGGATGAAGTCGAAGATATATTAAAAGATTACGGCCTGATTGAAAGCGCTGAGAACTGGAAACCCTATGGGAATAATGAAAACAATTACGCGATTGTTGAAAACCAACAAGCAGCTGCTGTTCCAGCCCTAATTGAGAAACTAACCAATGGCATTGATGCTATTCTTGAGAAAAGGTGCTTAGAAGAGGACATAGACCCGAAATCTTCTACTGCGCCTCAATCCGTAGAAGAAGCTGTCGCGCAATTTTTCCCCAATCATAAAAACTGGGACCTTGCTACAGGAAGAAAAGATCAAGCCGAGATGCTGCAAGTAATTGCGCAAGGCCCTAAAAGAAACACATCTCTCGTTGTTTATGACGATGGTATTGGCCAACTACCTGAGAATTTCGAAAAAACATTTTTATCATTAGTTCGAGGTAACAAGAACGAGATACATTTTGTTCAGGGAAAATATAACATGGGTGGTGCAGGTGCTGTTGTTTTCTGCGGCAAACAGAGATACCAACTGATCGCGTCAAAACATTTCCAAGGTGACGCGAAATTTGGCTTTACCATTGTTCGACGACATCCATTGTCAAAAACCGAAAAGACGACTAAGAAAAATACTTGGTATGAATACCTGTGCATTGATGGTTTGATACCGTCATTTTCTGCTAAAGAAATGGATTTAGGTTTATACAATCGAAAATTCAAAACCGGTACAATCTTAAAGTTGTACTCATATCAGTTGCCTACAGGCGTAAATGACATATCACGTGATTTAAACCAGAGCATAAATGAGTATTTATTCAGTCCAGCACTTCCAATTTATACGATTGAACAAGAAAACCGTTATCCCAACAATGTGAATAGACAGCGTCATTTGTATGGATTGAAACGGCGATTAGAAAATGACAATGGGAAATACATTGAGCATTTCTTTTCAGAAGAATCAGTTGAAAAAGATTTCGGCAAGGTAAAAGTTACCTGCTATGTTTTTAAGGCACGTGCAGACGGGAAAAATTCACGTAAAACAAAAGAAACCATTTCCCGTGAGTTCTTCAAAAACAATATGTCAGTTCTGTTTTCATTAAGTGGGCAAGTACATGGGCATTTCACTTCAGAATTTATTACCCGTACCCTGAAACTACCTCTCCTTAAAAATCATCTTTTAATTCATGTCGATTGTTCCGGCGTAAATACTGAAGTTCGAAACGAATTATTTATGGCTTCTCGAGATCGCTTAAAGGATGGAGAGGAATCAAAGTTACTAAGGGCTAAAGTCGCGGAAATCCTCAAAGACAGTAAATTAAAAGAAATCAATGCTTCTCGAAAAGCTTCTCTAAATGTTGAGGGCGGCGAAGCGGAAGAAATGTTACGAAACATTACCCGCAATTTACCAATTCAAGATGATTTAGCAAAACTCCTCAATCAAACATTTAAACTAGAAGATGATCGTTCTGGCACAAAACAACAAAAGGAAAAGAAGAAGAAAGAAAAAGATAAGAATGGGGGTGAAAAAACAGTTTTCAACCCCCAACGTTTCCCAACTACTTTTCGACTAAAGGGTAAACACAAAGAAGAAAAAGGGTTGCCACTCATAAAAATCCCCAAAGATGGGAATAGACGCATTCTCTTTGAGACGGATGTAGAAGATCAATATTTTGACCGCGTTCAAGAACCTGGCGAATTGCAGATTGCTTTACTTGGCCCAAAACATGAAGGTGGGACTGAGCCAAATGACAATCCTCAGCCTGATGCAATTAGTGATGTACTTGATGTTGTCCAATCGAGTCCGAGTCATGGCGAAATTCGGGTTCACCTAAAGTCATCAACTGAAATTGATGTCGGGGATACTCTGAAAATCCGAGCTTCACTTTCAAGCCCTGAAGGTGATTTAGACCAGATCTTTATGGTCAAAATATCTGATCCAGAGAAAAAGAAAAAAGTCGATAAGCCCGGCGATCAACCGGATGATAGGTTAGGATTACCAGAACCAATCATGATCTATCGCGAGAAAAAAGAAGATATGAATGGCTTAGCTTTAACTTGGGATGAAATGGATGAAAGAGGTCATACGATTGACCACAACACGGTAGTAAAACCGATTGAAGATGGAGAAGGGCTCAGTCAGATTTTCATTAACATGGATAGTTCTGCTCTACTTAATTTTCGGAAAAGTGCTAAGTCAGTTGAGAGTATAGAAGTCGCCGATAAGAGATATTTCTCTGCGGTTTATTTCCATACACTATTTTTGTATGCCATTACGAAAAACCGGAAATATGAACTAAAGAAAAATGGACAAGAGGACCATGTGTCAGAAGACATTGAAATTACTGAATATTTATCGGATTTATTTAGCGCCTCATATGCTCAATTCCTATTGAGTTTTGACACGCAAGAACTTGTAAATGCTTTAGATAGTTGAATGAAGTTGCTTTCTATTGCTTTCGGTTAATCGGACAGGCTCAATCTCTTACCAGGTCTAAGTAATCCACTACATCATCACGATAATTCATTGCAAATTCTCGTAATCGTTCTGGTTTCACCTCTCTGTATTGCAGTTTCCGAGTAAGGTAAATGGCTAACCAATCAATTGCTTTCATTGTGTCCTGAGCCCACTGGTGTGCCTCGCAAACAGTACGCAAGATATGATCAAGAGTTTCTTTCTGGACATCTCCTTTAATTCTTATTTCTTCATCGCAGAAAGAAATAAAAACACCTAATCGTAGAGCGGTATCAATCATCATAATAGGAAAAAGCTCATCTTTCTGGCGGTGACCTCCAATAACTTGATTACTAAACTCTGGGACTATTTCATTTCCTAGCTCAACACAGAAACCTTCAAGTTTTCCGGCACAGTCAGAAAAGCTTAAGAGAATAATGGTCCCAAAAAGTTTTCTGATTTTCTCTATGCATTGTTGGTGGTCGAGGGGCTTTGATGGATTAAAAACACGCGTAATATCCTCTTTTAAATCTATTAGTCCGTCGTTAACAATACTGTCATCTAATTGGTTTAGAATTTTCGAGACATCACCTTCAAGGAGAGCGTATCCTAATTCACCCAAAGCATTGCTTAGAAATTCACCCATACCAACATACTGGAATATCAGGGCGGCTTCAAAATAGAGATGAGCTGCAACTTCGTGGTTCCCAAGATTACCATGACAATTCCCAAGTTGGTGCAAAGTTTGCCCTCTATTAAGCGCAATCGAAGATCCCCGTTCATGCTTTAATGCATGTTCATACGCATCCTTGGCTTCTTCATATTTCTGTTGTGAGAGTAGAGAAAGACCCAATTCTTCCAATGCAGTTGAAATACCATTATGTAGGTCATCACATTTGAGTTGTATATCTTCGTCTTCACTTGCATCCTGTTTCAGAGACCATAGCTTAGAACTATACCCATTAAATGCTTGACGGGCCCAACGTTCAGCTTCTTTTAAAGCACCGCTTCCCATTGCAAGCATTGCGTGGCTCATTGCTATATCAGCAAGGACCTCAGGATCTTTTGAAATATTTGATATTTCATTTGCCAAGGTTACTCCTTGTTCCAAAAGTGCTTCTTCACCAGTACGCTGAGCGAGACAGACTAGCTTTGTCAAAAGGCCGCTCGCTTGATCTATTTTTCCGGTACGCAATGCAAGATTACTTGCCTCAAACATTACTTGTGCTCCTTGCTCAGGTAATCGGAGCACAAAAAAGTACTGAATTAGAGCTTGAATGATCATTAATGCTTGTTTCACCAGCTCATTGTTATTTTCATAATTTTTCGCAATTTCTAATGCATATAATAGGTTTGGAAGCTCATGGCCGTATCTGGACAATAGATAGGGAAATTCATCAAACGTGTCATATCTCTGTTCAAAGACCCCAACCATTATAGCTAAATCCAAAATAAACAGTTCGCAAGTTTTCTCAAATGACTTTGGGTCTGACTTTATTGCCTGTTCAATTGCGAACTGTCTAATTGGTGACAGCATACGTGTACGACTAATTTCTTCTTCTGCAAAAAGAAACTCTAATAGATGCCATTTACGAAGCGCAGCAAAAGCCTCTGGAACATTTTCTATATCCAACCAACCATCCACGATAACCGGAGTTAAGAGCCCTGCTGGCGCTTGAGCAAGAGCCCAAAGAACTTTTCGACTATTGTTATCAAGCGCTTCATACGCAGTCAGAAGGCATAATTCTAGGGACGTTTGACGAGTGTTCTGTTTGCGCCCAGGTAGGCTGATTGACGAAGTTCCATGACGCTGAACTGCATCTAATGCAGCTACCGGTGTGCCATAATAGTCAATCAATACTCCGGCAATTTTAATCGTAAGAGCGTGCCCATCACAGAATTGCAACAGCTTGTCAGTAGAGCTACAAATAGTAGAGCCTGTAGATTTCTCCAATAACTTTTGGCAAGCTATCCCTTCTAACCCACCTAATTTCAATTGACTCTCAAATGGTAGCCTATGCAGTGTGATTTGGCTTGTTGATATAATCTGCACATTGCTTGTGGCGTTGAATAGGTCATTTATTGTGTCTTCAAAACCATCAATATCATCAAGGCACCCTTGTTCAATTCCATCAAAAACAATACATGCATGTGTTTCATCAAGACGACGAGGTAAATCGTCGATACTACAGGCCAAGTCATTGCGAGCGAATTCTGTACGAAGTGCAGCCAGTATATCTGTAACTGTTTTGTATTGCTCCATGTTAAACCACAAAACAGAGCGCTCTGATCCACATTGGCTGAGAGCTTGTAAGACAAGTTCGGACTTTCCAATTCCTCCAGGCCCATAGACAGCAACAGAATGCTTGGAGCGTAAAGCATCTATGAGAGTTTTAAGCTCTTTTTCTCTACCAACAAATCCATGATAGGGGCGCGGTGGTCGCAGTTGATTCCTTGAAGGCTGCATGCGCTCCATTAGATGAGCACGTGTACGAGCTATTAACTGGTCTTTAATCGCCTGCAACTGGTCTGTCGAAAGACTATTTTGTACATCATGCTCATTATGACAAGCTGAGCAGATGCGTATTAGATTATGATAGTGATGAGACTTACTCGCTGCCCAAGGGCGGATATGTGCGTTTTCGACGCCAATACCACTTCCACAACGGGCACATTGATTCTGGCTTTCAGCCCTTAAATGATCTTGGATTGCCTTAGGTATAGCCGGCCTTTTGTCAGTGCCATCACTCCATACCCCAGCAAGCATTGAGTCAAAAGTATCCAACTCAGATATTTTGAAAAGAGTCTTACCGCTCTTTTCATTTACCTGAAGCGGACGGAAACCATTTATTTTCCCAAAATTTAGTTTGGTAAATTGAAATAAAAGCTCTGTGGTTATGCCTAAGTGATGGGCCGCCTCAAGAGGGGATAATAGTTTTTCATTTCTATCTTGCATACCCATTGCTCAAATTAATATTTTCGTTACATTGAAATTTGTAAAGCACTGTAAGTATCTGATATATTGCAATAAAAAAGCATTATGGTGACTAACTTATACAAACCATTTTAGTCATAGAAAAAAGGGAAAAGACAGCACTCTGAATGATCAAGATTCCTTATCCGTTACCGTCTTTATCTAGAATATCTGTTACTTTGAGGATTAGCGCAGCTTTTCCTGTATTCCCAGTGACGGTACCTCCTTCCTCAAATTCACCTCCTCGTATGATTGCGGCATAAATTTTATTTTCTGTTCCTTTGATATATTTAATACCATTTTCAGTAGACATATCAATTTCACCTCTCTCAAAGCGCGTTAAGAAACCTTGATCTTCCTTAACAGAAGCAACGCTCTGTTTTGCTGAACTACTAACATCATCTGTATTTAAAGCCTGAACTGACTGCCTGATCTGATCACAATCTTGTTCTGCCAATATAAGACGGTGCACCGGTTTAGAATCCTCATCTCGTCCAACGTAACAGGCTGCGGCCTCAATATCTTCGATACCAATTCTTTCTGCTTTGCGGTTGCTGTTAACATAAAATAAAGACACAGAAACTGGAAATGACACTGGCATATTGGCAATCTGGCCAATTCGTCCAATATCGGCAAGCAGTGCTTGTTGAATTTCGATAGCATAAACTTCTCGTAGACGACCAATTCTACTCATGCATTCGTCCTTACCAAGAAAACTATCAAGTTTCCCCCAACTCAACATCCGCACATCTTTCAAATTCCATTTGATCCATCTACGGCCTTCATTTGGAAGAATTATAATTGCAGTCTTCACCTCCCCTTCCTTGTATGACCAGTTTTTAGGCTGAAGCTCTTCTAGACTGCCAGAAAGTAACATAACGCGTTCAACTCCACCTCGAGCTAAGTCACACGCTGGAGTTACCACAAGAGAGACTTCATTGCTAAACGCATCTTCATCTTCTTTTTTCCAGCGGAGTACATCACCAAAGTTTAATACTGGTATTCCATTTTTCTCAGATAGTTGCAGTCTGTCATTATGTAAAAATACCATCCTATGAACAAGGTCTTGAAGATCGGGTGTGCCCGTCAAATGTGAAGCTGGGTACTTGTTTAAATCAATCTTGTTAAGTTCTAAAGCTGCAGCAATTGTTTCATCATCATCTTCGATTTCATGTTGTAACACCCTGTCGGCAACATCTAGAAGGTATTCACCGAGGTCCTCTCCCTCAAATTTCAAAAGTAGTGCTCTTATTTGCGCAAGGTCCGACAAATCCAAGCGCCGCAATATTCGTATAAACTTCTCACGAGCTTGATTCAGGCCGTTGTCCCAAGCGTGAACGAATCCTGCAACTCGTTTGGCATCTTCATAGTGTAGAGTCAGCCTTAACAATATTGTCTCAAGAACGCCAACTTTTCCCAGGTCAGCCTTGCTTACCACTCTGAAAGTTGATCCCAAAAGCCCTGCATTATCGCGAAATTCGTTCCGCTTCTCTCTAAGACGATGGCTGCGAGACATTAGGATCACCAAAGGTGGGTTATTTGAACGATCAGTCACAAGGCTTGAAATTCTACGAATGGCCTGCTTCATATCGCCATCTGATTGTTGAAAACCAAGAAACAGGTCAACGAAGATAAGGTCAGCTTCTTTTGCTCTCTCATCAAATGCTCTACCCATTTTCAAACAGGATAATCCAAGGTTTTCCAGTGAACTAAGTAGTGTATCTAGTCCGGAACGTTCATTTGCCTTTGTCTCTTCATATTCCCTGAATAGAGCTATCTTTGGTAGTTTTTCACGATTTTGCCACAGGAGGGTTACAAACTCTTGGTCGAGCTTAAGTTTATCAGCTTGTTTATCTTTGTATTTATTGTAAAGCTCAGAAAGAAGTTCGTGCTCTTTTTCTTGGAGGTCATCAAAAAAAATAGTCCAATCACCGTCGTTGAGTTCTTCAGGACGAGGTTCGTCATCGAATACATCATCAATTATAACAACTTTTTGAACTCCCTTCTCTGCCAGAAGTTCTCTTAATTCTGTCATGATACCACCACTTCATCAGGCAGTGTCAGCACAAAACGATGTAAACGGCTTGTTTCTGGATTTGTATTATTATCTATCACCAGATTCCCCCCGTGATATTCGGCACATTCACGCGCAATATATAGTCCAAGTCCCCGGCGTTTTGATTTTTCTTTCAAAGAGAAGAAAGCTCTGAACACTTTCTCGCGATTTTCTTTTGAAATACCACGCCCATTGTCCTCGTAAGTTATTGTTAAGGGGGTATTCTCCATAGATATCGTGATGCGTGGCTTAAACCCACGTTCATGCTCACTCCGAAGTTCAAGCCAATAAAGGGAATTAGAAATTAAGTTTTCGATAATCTGAATGATCATTCCCTTGACTGCACGAATACACATTGCTTCTTTGGAGAGTTCCACTTTTAATTCAACATTATGACGCTCGAATTGTAACTCGTGACCACTTAAGGTGTCGTTAATTAGGGAGTTCAAGTCGAACGTTTCCTTCCGTTGACGACCTGAGACGCTGAGAGGGTCGAGAATGCGAAGGCGTTTGCTTACAGCTGTCATTTCAGATCTTAGCGAATTCAACAATCCTTCTACTTGGTCAGGTACATTTTGATCTCGAAGGGTTTCTAGTACTGAGAGAGTGTTCTCCGTTGATCTTGCCAACTCATGTGCGACAACTTCCACTAACAACCCAACGCCAGCTATCTGCATCATTTGTCGATTTTCGCTTTCAACTTCAGTTATTCTATTTTGTGCTCGATCGAAAAATTCTTTGATTTCAAAGAAGGTATGCTGCAATTCCTCAACAGTTTCACCAGAATTTGGTGTCATTCGTTTGATTTTGCGCAAAGCAGCTTTAGCCCTCTTTTCTAAGTTTGATACGTCTGTCTTTGCTCCAGTCATATCTATTGGCTGACCTTTATAACGCTTTTGAATGTCTTTTAAAAAGCCCCTCAAGCGGTCCTGTATTGCAAATTGAAGCAAGCCGATCAAGGCCTGCTGTTCCGGACAAACTCGTAAACCTTCTCGGTTCGTTTGGTCGATTAGCAATGGATTACCTAGCCGTGAAATGTTCACTCGCCCTACGAATTGTGTTTTGTTTAGTAGATATCCAGAGCTCCCAAGTGCTCGACGATCTAATCCAAGCCAATCATCATCATCTTCTCCATATGGAAACACCCTGAAGCCATCCCTGAAAAGGAGAATTCCGGACCAACGGCGCTGCAATGCCTGGACTTGTTTTTTATCTCCAATACTATCAACAGCCCCAAGGTTTCTACGATTATACCAATAGCCCTCGAATTCAAACTCTCCTAAGTCGTACAATGCTGTAATTGGAATTTCGCGAGACGTTCCTGTTATAAAACCCTCGAGATCAGCCAGGTCGATTTCAGCTTTCTCAACTTCACGCGAATGTTCGAACCCAAGGTCTAGTGCCTCAAACTCGCATTCTAGTTTTGGCCCCTTCTCTCCATTTAAGAACTTTCCTTTAATCATTGCATGGGCCTGACTCAAAAGATGACTATCCATATGAGCAACTGGAACGCGTGTACCGTTCCAATAAACAGCAATACGAGGTCGGCACTTTGCATCAGAAAATGGGTCAGTTAAACGGGCAAAATCGTGCTCACCAAGCTGTCTGACACGATCAAAAGTCCAATCAGCACTAAGCGAACCAATAATAAGACGTGTACCACTCCAATCTGATTTAGGCTTCTCATCACCAGTTTCAGGTACTACGTCTATTTCATCAAGCATTGCATCAATATTGTTAAACTCTGCCCAATCGATTTCCAAAAGATTTAATCGAGAATCTTTTTCTTCAGCCGTTTCAACTGTCAATCTATCTCCTAGGCGCATAGCTGAGAGCCGTCCAATACCTTTCTCTCCTAAATAGGGCGTGTCTTTTGAAGTATTAGAAGGGTTAGAAAGTACAGCATCTATCGGTCGTTTTCGGGAAGCTGTTCCGATCACAAGATAATTGTCGATCAAGTTTTGTTTCGACATTCCTGTTCCGGTATCGGAAATTATGATTTTATTTTCTTTGGCATAAGCAATATCAAGCGAAGAAAGTAAAGCTTCTGAATCGTTGGCATCCTTGATTAGTGAAAGAAAACGCTCCCGTGAATCGGATTGGGCAGAGGGGGCTAGTAATTTTTCCACATCTTTTTTTAGCTGTTCAACATCTTCAGAGCTATCCAGTGCTCTTTGTCGGCATTTCAAATAATCATTTCGTCTTAGAATAATCTGGAAAGAGATTTCTACGCCCGAAGGAGATTTCGCATCAAATGCGTTTTTAATAAGTTCGTAAAATGCAATTACGTCAGAGCTAATTAGCTCTGCACCAAGTTCCAACACAGTTCTAGCGCAAATCTTGAACAAAAGCTATCTCCAGACAATAATTGCAATTTATGCGTTAATTTATAATTCAAAAAAAACTTAAATGCACTATTAAATGCAAGCATTTAATAGTGCATTATAATGACTTAGATAGCTTCTCTCGCGAACAGCTTAAGAAATACTGGGTGAAATCCGCTTACAGCCCAATTGTGTTTTCAAAAAATACTAGCAAAAAAAATAGGAACTGCATCTATCGAAATAATTAAACAGTTTTACAAAGTGGGGGTGTCTGGCAAGAAATCAAATTCTATGATCGTGTTTTTTTATAGCAAGCTATCGTTTTTCGTAAACCGAACATCGATAGTCCAAGTGCCAAAAGTGTATTGGCTGTCTCTAAAATTAGGCCAATTGATTCCATAGCTTTATTCTATATAGAAATAGGGAAAATTGTAAGAGCAAGGTCAGTATTACTTATGACAGGTGACGCAAACTTTCTGCTGACCATATAAATCGTCCATGTCTATGGGCGCAGCATCAGGTCTTAATGGGTCAACCTTTCTCTTCTTTTTAGCTCGTTCTAGCCTCTTTTTATAATCAGCCTGTATTTCTTTAATTCGCTCAGGTCTCGTCAACTCTTCTAAAGACTCACCCTGTGACCAAGTAAAAGGGGAGCCATGTTCCAAGGCATCTTTTTCGTATGCCTTAGCCTCTTCAAATGCCTCAGGATGGCGTTCCATCAATCGTACCCATTCGATTTTTTGTTGATAAAAACAGAATGTACACCCGCTCCTTGAGCGCCACTCATAATATTCAGGAAGGCCTAGGCCGGATGACAAGAGTAAGTCATGTACACCTGCTTTATCGTACCCAGCATCTTTAAGAGGTAGTTTTACAATTAGATTTTTATCCTTAGAAGCATATCCGTCGCGATATTCTTCATCTGCTCGAATAGCAACATAGCTATATACTTTGTATCCTTTACTCAGAAAGTTCTCTTTAACCCATTTTTCAAATGGCTTAAGTTTCAGCATCCGAGTACACCAGCGAGTTTGGGGGGATGGTAGAAAATTTTTATATTGTACAAGCCAGTAGTCAAAATGGCGACTAGGGTCCAAGCGCGTAACTTCCTTTCCAAGAAACCCTTCTAGCATTGATAGATAGGAATAGACTTCTGGTAACTCTTTGTCAGTATCAGTAAAGAAATACTCGATATCAATTTCAGGGTGCATTTGGTTCATATAAATAGCTAAAGCGGCACTATCTTTCCCACCAGACAAGCCAAGAACATGCTTAACTTTATCAGTCGGCATGTTGCACCTCATCTTCTTCTTTGTTCGAAGCAGATCCAATTACATTCGCACTTACGGTCGCCAATGCCGCGAGAAGTATGTTCTGCGGGGCATTATCGTATCGGTTCAATGTTTTCTGAAGGTCTGCAGCGAGAGAAGCTACCTTTTCCTGTTCACTTTCCAGTACGTCAAATTCTTGAATTACAGGGACAGGGCGTCCATCCATTCCGACGACAACTGCCATCGCTTCTCTTTTATCTTTGCGGCCATCCACTCGGGCAAAGGCTTCGCTTTTATTAAATTGCTGGGCAAATTCTGCAATACTAATTGTTGCTTTATCAATATCACTATCCACCCAAATTTTTGCAGGTTTATTGATTGCCAATCCCACTAGTTTTTCAACTGCTGTGTCAGAATTATCAAATGTAATTAGATGATTGATAAAGGCCTCTAATCGCATGTTGCCAGTGATGCCTTTAACATTCTCAGCTCTTTCGTTTAGTTCTCGAATTGCCTGAGGGGATGTGCTTGGCACTTGCAGTTCGTGTAATAACTGATCTCTTAGATTTTGAAGCATTTCGGGATAGCGCCCCAAAAGCTCATCCAACCCATCTTCAATATGTTTAGATATATAGTTTACGCCTTCTTCAGTCGTAATATCTACGTCACTTGAGTAAAGAGCAGGAATATCATCAAACAAGAATTGGTTTGGATCGTGAGAACGTTTAAAAAGTGACCGAATTTTTAGTGCGTTTTGCGATAATCTAGAGGTTCGTTGCACCCATGTCGCAGAACTTTCATAAGCTGAAATTAAGGCTCTCGCCACATCAAGGGGTTGGAGGTTTAAAACCGGACGACCCGATGTTTTAGACGCAATGACTGCGAGATTAGACAGGAGTTGCCTTGATAAATCTGACATATCCATCCAGCGCAACTCAACTGTGTTTGGAGCTTTCATCAAATAGTCGACGTCAATATCTGTAAATTGAGATAAGAAAACACCATCACGATAAAACGCCAGACTTGCCTTCTCGGTCAGAATATAAAGGACTGATAATAAGGGCATAATACCATCACAAACCCCAAAGGGCTCTGACCGCCATAGATCAAAAACTTCTTTTAACGAGACACTTCTGTTTGCGTTATTAGACAAGAAATCCGAAGTCTCTTTCCACAATGGGCTAAGAGTGTTTGACGGAATACTCAGTGGAGATAAGAAACTCCATCCTTTTGTCCCTTTTACATGAAGACCATTGGCCTCAATGATAGAGCAATACAATCCTTTTTCTGCAGGGAATTTATCAAAGTCAAGCTGCTCTTCATTTTCTCGTAAAACCATGGCATGAAGCAGAAGCTTTAAGGCACCATTGGCACTTCCAGACGGCTCTCGTCTATTTATCAATTCATTGTGAATAATTGGTGCTTTATGGAATCTTTGAGATGCTAAATCAGAGACTAAGCCATTCACTTGAGGCCAAGTCAAATTGGTACTTTTTGTATTCTTGGAAGTCCATTTTGCCGTAGCTAATACAGACCAAATTTCTTGACTAATCATATTTGTTACAGCTTCAAGGCGATCTTTGATTTCTCGGCGTGCAACTTTATCTCGATCTACTTCTCTTCTGTTTTGTTTGATATGGCTAAGCAGAGTATGCTCTTTTGCCAAAGAGACTAATTTATGTGTACGTTCAGATGTTGCAATGAGTAAGTCGAAGTCATTAGCCGCTTTCTGAGCTTGTTGAATCAATTTATCTGTCTCAATAGCACTTTCGTCATTGGTAGGCAAAACAAGTGAAGCTACGCCAAATGCTTGGGATGTTCGCTTAGTATTAATAGATTTCAGTTCACTGACAGGACTGATGAAAAAATCACACCATCTCATGGTGCCAGTTTGATGATAGTGCCTTTTCGCGCTGATCATTGTAATGCCTAATGCATTGCTAATTGCAGTCAGGTCTATATGTGATATTTCTCGAGAGGCTTGTTCCAATGCTAGCTCGATATCAAAATCACTTCCTTCATAGAGACCATAGCTGCCTTTGTATTTCCTAAATAGAATAAGAGACTTCTTTTCCAGTTCAGATACAGTTTTTTGTACGAGCTGACTGGATAAATCATACAAACATAGTTCAAGTGTTTTCAGGGAGGCTGAAAGCCCAGTTTGCTGACTGGTTAATTCCAATACTGCAATCGTTTTGATCGTTCGAATTTCATTATCATTTCCGTTCTCGGAAATGCATCTATCAATAGCTTCTTGTGCGATGGAAAAGTGATGACTATCACCAGAAACAGCAATTGATGATTGCAAGTTCTGCATAAGATAGTCCCATAAATCAGCTGGGGAAAATACATCATCTTCTGTATTTGAGTTTTTTAGAAAATCTTGAAATCCAAATTTCTCTGAAGCACTTAAAAACGTAAATAGGCTACGTTGGTTTTGCCCGTAACTTCGTTTAGAAATTGGCCCTAGAACAATGGCGGATATTGGATGCAAAGGCCATACACTGCTTAAGTACTTGCCAATATTTTTCCCAAAGGGTTTAGCTGACTTATTTAGCTCAGCTTCAGTATTCTTCCCAAGTGTTACAGCAAACTTCGGTGCGCTACTTGTAACAATTGCCTTCGACAGCAAATGTATCTGCTCTTCACCTGAAATATTAACGGGTATATCAGCAAAGCGCCCCTGAATTTTAGACCATTCATCGCGAATAGTCCTACCTAGCTTGCTTGCGTACTCTTGAAATGCCTGATGCAAAATACCGATTACTAGTAATCGGCCATTACTTCTTGAAGCTTGTTCTGCAAGTAATTGAAGGAAATATATATCATTTGCACCAGAAGCGGAGCCTTCCAAAAATTTACCCATCTCATCGATTATAATCACTAAACCACCAGATGTTTCTTTATCTGAGGATGCGATTTTATTGATGAATTGAATAACGGACTCTTCAGATTCTAGCTTTTGTCTGGTTTTAAATCCTTCTGTCTTTAAGCCTTTAGCCAGGGATAAGTGCGTTTTTTCTGAAGAACCAATTATGTTTACAAAACGCCATCCTGATTTTCCTGGCGTATATAATTTTTCAATTGCTGAAGTAAAAGTCTTGTCCTTTATATCTTCTGCAATTTTTTTTCGGTCATCTTTATCTCGTCCAATTAACTGAGACAGAACTAATGCAAGGCTTGACTTTCCGCTTCCATAGGGACCCGTCCATGTGAATGCACCTTGTTTACCCTCATGGTGTTGCTTTCCCATTGAAACCAATAGCTCTTTTAAGGAGTCAGGGAAAACAAATCCTTCAATAGCAGCGTCTGCATTATCTATGTCAATACGTGTAGACCGCAAGAAGCGGCTAGAGATGGATACCTTTTCTTGTAAAGACATTACGCCACCTCCGCATGTGAATTATTTATTCTACTACCTATTAGTTCCCAAGCATCCATTGTATCTACGGGTTTATTCTTTACGATTTGCCTCATGCCCGCAGTCTCTGACCAAATAAGTTTTCCTGAAGTGATCTCTTCAAGGCGCATAAGACGGACCGACATTTCATTTTCATCCATTAGAAAGATGCGTCCAGGAGAACCGGGTTCTAGAAAAATAGATTGAATATTTAGAGTGTTAGCACTCGAGTATTTTTCCCAAAAACTGAGGAGAGAATATAAAAACACTGCATCAGATAGATTGGGCTTTGTGCCCCAACCTAAGTGATAATCTTTGTCATCGGTATTTTGTCGGATGAGGCCAAGTTCAGACAGTGGTGAAGTTAAGCTATCTTCTTTTGAGCCTTTTTTTCGTATTGGAGCCATTGTGTATGTGTTTAGAAGAACGGATATATCCTTATCCACAGTACCCGTGTTTACTTTTTTCCAATCGTGTTTATCTGCAAATTCAATAAGTCGCTTTTCCATCAACTTCTTTGAGAAAGAATTCTCGTTAAAGTAATTAAAAGCCCAAAAGAAAGTGGTTCTTGATAGGTTTGAGGCCAAGTTCCAATGAATGAGCCATATTGAAGCAGGGTCTTCTAAATATGGGTCGTATCCAGAGTCATCAATTAATCGATTCCCTAATTCTCCAAGTCCAATTTTACCATTTTCATAACTCAACACATCACATGCAGTAGCCCAAAAGCGGATTGCCGCTACCATATTCTTACCTACTCCAAACCGAGCAATGGCGTCTGCATCAGTAAACGTTTTCAGTGTATCACCGCCGGTTTCAATGGTTTTCTTCACCTCATCATACGCCTTTTTGAGCCAGCCATATCTTAAATGGAATGACTCATGTCCCGAGAAATGAGGTGTATATTCTGACGTTGTTAAGTTGAAGTTCATTTCTAAATCCGTTACTGGTATGTTTCACCAGTACGCAATGAAGCAAATACACAACCTGAAGTCAAGGTTACTGGTGATTGTCTCCAGTAGATAATAGCTCGATAGTAGGCCGATGTTGAAGGAAGAAAAAAAAGAAGACGAATTCATCTACCTAGATCATCAAGCAAGTACTCCTCTTGGTGATGGTGTACTTGAAGCAATGCTCCCATATTTTGAAGCGAATTACGCCAATCCTCATTCAAGTCATCACCTGATGGGTCTTGAGGCAGGGCAATCAATTGAAGGAGCGCGGAAGCAGGTTGCAGAATTGATTGACGCAGACGATGATGAAATCTTTTTTACATCGGGAGCAACTGAGGCAAATAACATAGCCATTCTGACAGGGAACGAAAGTCCCGATGAAAACACAGGAGTGTTAGTAAGTTCCATTGAACATAAATGTGTTTTAGAGGCTGCTCGTCATCGCAATAAGGACAAGCGTCCACATATCCCGGTGGATCATAATGGCGAAGTAAATATTATTGAATTCGAAACAATGCTTTCGAAATACAAGCCATCGTTGGTTTCGGTGATGTTAGCCAACAATGAGATTGGAACTATCCAAGATATTCAAAACTTAACCGACATAGCTCACAATCATGGTGCTTTATTTCATTGTGATGGAGCGCAAGCGGTTACACACCAAAGCATTAGTGTACATGACTTGGATGTAGATTTTTTCAGCTTATCTGCTCATAAATTAAATGGTCCCAAAGGAATTGGGGCGCTGTATGTTTCGCGCTACGTAAAAGAAAATATCCACCCAATTCTTTTTGGCGGCGATCAGGAAAAGGGCCTAAGGTCAGGTACTCTCCCAACAGCTCTATGCGTTGGCTTTGGCAAAGCGGCTGAAAATTGGTTCGGAAATGGTGAGCGGTATAGAGAATGTATTTTAAAACTGCGAAATGAATTTTGGGATCATTTGCGTAAAGAAATTCCAACAGCAAATCTTATTGGTCCTAACATTGAGAAACGTCATGCCGCAAACCTGTCAATACATTTTACCGGTTTAGATGCAGAGGTATTGCTTACACGAATACAGGATAAGATTGCAGCATCTACAGGTTCTGCGTGCACCTCAGGATTTCAAGAACCATCCCATGTAATTTCATCTATCAACTCTGTTGGAGCATTGGAAGATGGGGTAATTCGCTTCAGTTTTGGTCTAAACAATTCGACCTCTCAAATCAAAGAAGCCATCCAAATCCTCTCGCAGAAGATTGGTTGTTAATCCGCTTTTTCGCCCGTCACTTCAAACACCTAGTGTCAGTGAGTACCAATTCACATTCTCCCTTTGAAATTGATCTTCGGCGTGGTTCTCTTCAAGAACCTTAAACCCTTCAGACGCGATCAGATTCAGAAGATCTTTTTTATCAATATCATATAGCCCCCTCTCAGGTTCAGCTGAACCGAATCTGACAAGTAAAAACATTCTTCCACCAGTTTTCAGAAGTTGTTTAAGACGTTTCAAAGAGTTTTGTTGATCGCATTTATCTAAGAACATAAACACACCACTTATCAAAATGGCATCGAACGCACCATTATCAGCACTGATTTTTTTCAGATGCGGTAATTTGTCATCTATCCATATAACGTTTTGATTTTTACGTTGGCCTGCTATTCGCATTTCTTCAGAAGGTTCAACGGCAATAACCTCATAGCCCACTTTCTGCAGCCAAGCAGCATCTCGACCGCTCCCTGCTCCGATGTCCAATATTTTCCCTGGTGGTGAACTAAAATACTCAATCAATTCTGGATGCACATCCTCAAACCCAACCGAATCATATTGCTGAATTAGATTCTCGGCATTTTCATTTACGTATTGTATTGGGTCAGAGTTGATCATTTGGTTTTAATGCCCTTTTATCAGATTGGAGTTGGCATCAAAAGTTGAACTAGCAAGTATGTGAACATGATTGCACTCACTAATCCTGTCATAACTAATATCGTACAAAATATAAAAATTATCGTGTACCGATTGGGATCTGGATACTGAAAGCCCTCCACTTTGGATTTTGTCAGCAACAGTTTTTCCATTACTCCTGTACGAAGTCTAATTAAAGAAATAGCAAACCCGATACATCCCGTACATGCAACAAAAAAGAGAAGGAGCTCAATCATTTGATTTCCTTCAGCTTTTGAAACCCCAAACCATGCTCCTCCGGTTAATGTCATAGCTAAAACAGGAATTTGCCACATGATCTTATTGAGAGCTCTAAAATCTTCACATGTTTGAATATATGCCTCTTTGGTCAAGTCAGTTTTTTCTTTTCTATTCTGTAACAAGCTCATAACCATAAAACCTAAAATCTATTATCCTTATTTCGTACTTGAATATGGCATCTCTGTAAATCGGTTGATTTGTTACGAACCATTACAATTCCCATCGGTTAAAATCATCAAAATGCAAAAGAAGTGGTAGGCCTTCACTGATTGGGTCAACTTTACATGCATGTCCTTTCGCCCATTCGATCCATTCCAAAACACGTTCGGGGTTTTCGTAGTCATTTACAGCAAGTTTTTCTTCAACATCTTGAACAAAATCCAAAATTTCACGGCTCAATTTCCGTTTCTCTAGCATAGAAGTAAGAGCCTCTATCCGCTTATTCTCCAGTGAGTTTATGCGCCGTTGCGCCGCTTCTTGTTTTTGCCTTTCTTCTCTTTCTTTTTTCCAACGTTCGTGTTTAGCACGATCTTCCTTCACTGCAACGGCACAACTTGCCAGGCTTTCAAGGATGGGATTAATCAGTTTTTCAATTCGTTGAACTTTGCCATCACCAAAAGTGCGACGAATACCATTACAGGCATAATCATCCTTATGAATTTTAACCTGCAATTTTCCGTTTGGAATGTAATCCCATTCAGGTGGCGTTGGCTTTGGTGACCACGGCACGCTATGCCAGTTATATCTGCGGCGCTCTTGTTGCTTTTCCCACTTTTTAAGTGCAGCCATTTCTTTGTCTGTCGGAATGTGTTTCTGGCGAGTGGTTTGTTCTACGATGGAAAAGGAAAGAGGTTCTTCATCCACATAAAACACAAGGGCATTGTCACCTTTAACTATTTTATATTTGCGCTCGTCTGCGGCTTTATACAAAGTGTTGAGGAAAGCGATAGTGCGATCAATGCTTTCAGTTCCTATAGTCAAATCAAACAGGTCTGAACCTGAAATTTTGATGAGTTCATCAGACGGTGCTTTGGAGCTTCTTAATTTCTTACGGGAACGTTCAACTTTAGGGAACAAGTCTGTAGGGTTTGGTTCAACAATGACTTCATTCTCTCTTTTTTCGGAAACCTTTTTGGCTTCAGCTTGTGCCTTTTTAACGGGTTCTGGCAATTTATTGAAAGGGCTACCATAAATTCTTATACGGTTGACAGACGGGTCGCTCACTTCTCTGAAGTGAGCTTTCTTTACCTTCTTGCCTGCAGCAACCTTCGCCCAATAGCCTCGCCCTGGTACCGGTATGCGGTGCTTGTCACAGATTTTCTTGAGCCCAACATCGGATATCCCATATTCAGCAGCTACCTTGGTCATAGGCTGCGACCAAACCTGATCGAAAAGCTCTTTTCTGGTCAATTCTTTAGTCATAATCCCTGTTTCCCCAAAATTAATTCCCTGTTTTATTCTTAGGGAAAATGGCCGAAATGGCTAATGTTTTACTGGGGTTAGGGAGCCATGCTCTATGATTTGGGAGGTGAAAACGTAAAAATTCCCTGTATTTTCCCTGTTAAACAGGGAAAATCGAGACTGGTTCGGCTGAGACTGCCACCACCGCCATTTTTTCTATGATTTTGAAATCATTGAAAATATTGACTTTTCTCCCCCTTTGATATGAAATTGTAGCACAATGGGGGGAAGAAAGTGCCTGATTACCTGACACAACGCGATGGGAAATGGTCGTTTAAAATGCGGCTACCGAAAGACGTGTCTGATTTCGTGAAAGCAAACCCGGACTTTCCCTGGTCCCGTCCCTATAAAGTGGAGAGTACTTTCTGTTAGATTAAGATCAACAGGAGGAACTTATGAATCTCAAAAAATCAGATACGTTTAAATCGGAAGCCATCCAACTGGCCCTTACCAGTGGATTGACTCCCAAGCAGGTGGCTGCGGACCTTGGTATCGGCATGTCTACTCTCAATAAATGGGTCGCCCAGCCCAAACACGATGACTTGATGTCAGGCCCACACGATGACGTTCAAAAAGAATTGGCACGCCTTCGTAAAGAAAACCGCATTTTGAAGGAGGAGCGGGAGATTTTAAAAAAGGCGGCGGTCTTCTTTGCCAGCTAAATGCGGTGAGATATGAATTTATCAATGCAAAGAAGACTGAACATTCCATCATTTTGATGTGTAAAGCCTTCAACGTCAGTCAAAGTGGTTTTCATGCTTGGCAAAGGCGTTCTATGTCGCCCAGACAACGTGAAGACATGATTTTGTTGGCTTACATTCGCAGTATTCATCAAGAGAATTATCAATCTTATGGTCGTGAACGCATGACTGCCGAACTGCGTGATTTAGGTTTTGCAGTTAGCCAACGTCGTGTTGCCCGTTTGATGAAGGATAATAACATTCACATAAAACGGACACACAAGTTCAAACGCACGACTGATAGTGACCATACTCATAATGTTGCCCCTAATGTGCTTGAAGGTGACTTTGCGACAACGGATCCAAATCAAAAATGGGCAGGCGATATTACATACATTCCAACACAAGAAGGCTGGCTTTACTTAGCTGTTATCATTGACTTATATTCTCGTCGTGTTATCGGATGGGCCGTTAGTAAACGCCTAAAACGTGACCTTGTCATGCAAGCCTTACAGCGGGCCATCGCTTTGAGAAAACCGCCAAAAGGCGTGATCCACCATTCAGATCGCGGGTCGCAATATTGCTCGCGTGATTATCAGAAATTACTCAAAAAGCATGGCTTCGAAACTTCAATGTCTGGCAAAGGGAACTGTTATGATAACGCCGCTGTGGAGACTTTCTTTAAATCATTGAAGGCTGAACTAGTTTGGCGGACAACCTTTGAAACCAGAGATCAAGCGGGAAAAGACTTGTTCAAATACATCAACAAATTCTACAATCCAAAACGCCGACATTCATACTTGGGAAATCTTAGCCCCATCAAGTTTGAGATAAAGGCTGCATGACAGAGGAAAATATCCTCCACTTTAATGCAGCGGGTCCATGTGATGTTCATAACGCGATGAAAGCTGAAATCGTAGCCTATTGATCCATTTTTTGGGAGTGAAGGTCAAACGTTGCTTTGATCGTTTCCCATGCTGCATTGATCGCTTCGCCATCGTTTGTGTCTATTAAGGAAATCGTCTTAGCCATGTCATCATACATTCCGACTTGACCTTGAAAGCTTGCAATACTGAGCAAGAAATTCATTCGCTCGTTTTCTCGTCCCTGACCAGTGGGGAAAGTCAGTGCAACGTCTATCGCTTTTTGAAAATCTTCTCGAGCATTGCTTATGTAGCCTGTTTTTGCCCACATTCTTCCAAGATTTTGATAAAGCTGATGTCGCCAGCCGTTATCTTTATATCCCTTGGCAACTTTGTTAAGGAAATGCTTGGCCTGAGTTAATCCACTCATGTTGCCCCCAGTTTCAAGATATATACCCATCAAATCAATATAAGAGTTAAACGGACGGTCATTGCCATGACTGAGCCAAAGCGTTGGTGCGTAGGCTAATGCTTTTTCAGCACGAAGTTTAGCTTTATCTATTTGCCCAAGAAATATTTCAGCATTCGCAATTTGGGTTTCCAAGAAAGTGTAGGTGCCTACTTCTTTTTCCGTGGAATTTTGTGTTGATAATTTCTCTGAAAGTCGAGTGACACCTGTTTGATCACCAAACTTCTGCATATAATTCAGAAGTTCTGCCTGACTACGGTAATTAAAGAACTGACTAGCTTCTTGATCAAGAAGTTTTTCAGTTGAGTGAAACACAGGTGAGATATCAGAATTTGCGGCTTGCCCAGTAGTCGCGGCAACAAAAATCAATGATTGTAGAAACAATATACCTACGAGATTTTTCAACATCTTAAACTCCTGAAATCAGATTATATACAATTTATAGAAGCCTTGGCCTTGACGATATAGGAAAATATTCCATTTTGAGTTCATTGTAAGTTTTAATGGAGACGATTATGCCAAGCGGAAATGGATGGATTACCTTAGCTCCAAATCACTGGAGTTCACCAGTCTATATGACGGCTATAATGGGGGGTGGAGTTGGTGCTACAATCTCAATCTCAACATCAATATCAGGGTCAAGATTTAAAGGTCCCATTAGAGGTATTGTAAAATATGTAAATGAAAATGGGGATTGGATTGATGAAGAGTTTTTTGATTCAATAACCGTTCATACTGATGGAAACTCAGCGTTTGAACCATCCTTTAAATTGGGCACTCCAAGCCCATTGCCTATTGATGTAAATTACAATTGGCAAGTCACAGGTTCGACAAAAAATAGCGGGCTAGACACAACAGAACAAAAAGTAAATCAGAATGATAAACCAGTTTCTGATGAAATCATTGAACAAACCCAAGATTTTTCGGAAGATGTTTTGCTCAAGAAACCCGAAGATTTGACCGAGGGTGAAGTCAAAGACCTGATGGTCAAACGCAATAATTTCCAGCATGACAAACCTCTATTTGATGAATTGGTCAAAAAAGAACGCAAGTGGTTTTCAACCCGTTATGGTGATGACCCTGTCAAATTTGATGAAACTGGTAAGATGATCCAACCTGTCCCCATCAACCCGGCACCGAAGGAACCGAAACCATTGACGGTTCCCGGTGGTCAAACCATGGCAAATGCCATTAAGGCGGTTGTTGCCCAGTTGGATAAATCATCAGACAATAAAGTTGATACCATTCGTGGTCTGCAAACCGGGATCAACCGAACCAAGGGGAATATGGATGTACCATTGAAAGTTGATGGTATGTTTGGTCCCAAATCGGCTATGGGTCTGAAAAAAGCCATTGCTACCCTTGGCCCAACAAAAATGACCGAAGCCAATGCACTGGGGCAATTTCAATATAAAACGGACAAAGCCAAGAAATCTGGTGACACTAACAATTTGATTAAAGATGTCACTGCAACCTTCGATCCTTTATTGCCATCAAAAAAGGATCAGAAAAAAAGCACCGTAGGTCTGGCCCTGCAAACTGCCATTAATGAAACCAACAAAGACGATAATCAAATCCCGAAATTGAAAAAGGATGGTATCATCGGTCCTGTAACAGAAGATGTTTTTGGCATGACAGTAAAAAAGAAAGATGCCAAAGACCTGACCGATAACTTCGGATATTTTCTTGGTTTTGTCTAACCTCGAAATTCAATGGGCTGTGTGGAAACATACAGCCCATTCATTCCGGTAGATGTATCCCGATTGTTGAATTCCGTTCCATGGTCCCGGTTTTCGGATTTACAACCAGAATATCACCGTCATCAATTTCAACACATACGTCGTCCAGCATGGCACTGATACCATGATCCGACAGTTTTACCCAACCACAGTCTATGACAGCGTAAATGGCATCTCGCAGGCCCGTGGAAGCGATTACCACGACCCCGGCAGCATTTACGCGATATGGGCCATCGTAATTTCACAAAACAAAAAATTTCTACGAGCATATCGCCACCCAGAATTCCCATTCGTGGAATTCAATATGGATGCTGAATTACCTTGGCAATCATGTGCGGCATCATTCGCCGGTGCACCGGGAACCACATCTGAATGGAATGAGGTTGATGCTGGCGTATGGACAAATGTTGAAAAGCATCCATTCTCTGTCATCGCGGAACAAACCTTGACCCAGAACAATGGATACCGAATGACACTTCTGACGTTCGACGACGAAGAACTGGAAGATGATGACGAAGACTAATTCTGAACTGAACTATTTCATATGCAATTTCATTCTGTATTCCAAATTGATTTTGTATCACAATTTAGTAGCACAATCATGATTTTACCCCCGCCAAAAACGGCATAAAATCAATAATAACAATTGGTTGTTATCAGGACCCTCTCTGTCCGCCACTTTCTCAAGAAAACAGCGCCCCTCGGGGCGCTTTTTTTTTCTACCCACAAAGGGACGCGTGGGCTTGGAAGGACGGTTGACTCCGTCTTTTGGAATTTTCTCTTTTTACTTAGCCCCAAAGAGCTTTCGTCAAAGCCCTCTGCATCCAGCACAAAAAAGCTCTATAAACCGCCTCACGGGTTAGTTTCGGGTCGTTATGATATCTAATATAAAAAAATGCCCCGACATTCTCGTATCGAGGCATTTTTGATTTATACGGTATTTAACAAGGAACACAGCCTTAAGCGTCCAGATTGGAGACCTTCAAGGCATTGTCCTGAATAAAATCACGTCGGGGTTCCACCACATCGCCCATCAAGGTCGAGAAGACTTCTTCGGCTTCGTCCACATGATTGACCTTCACTTGCAGTAAAGAACGGGCACTTTCATCCAGTGTGGTTTCCCACAGCTGCTCCGGGTTCATCTCGCCCAATCCCTTATAACGTTGGACATTCATACCTTTTTTGCCCAACTCGGTCACCGTGTCGACCAGTTTGACCGGTCCGTTGATCTCGTATTCCTTTTCCTTCTGAACCAGCTTTGCCGGCTTCGCGAAGCTTTCCGTCAATTCTTCCGCCAGATTATTCAAGGCACGCGCTTCAGCAGAACGCAGAATACCATGATCCAGAACATGCGTTTCTTTCACCCCGCGCAATGTCCGGGTAAAGGAGAGACTACCATCATCCAGAACAGAACCTTCCCAGCCACGGGCAAGATCAATTTCATTGGCATCCAGTTGTTCAGCCACTTTTTGCGCCATTGCCGCCCCACGTTCTTCATCCTGCAACAGTGTCACATCCAGCGCCCCGGCAATCGCAGCCTGTTCCAGAATAGAAGAGGGTACCTTGGTCGCCAATTTTGCCAACAGGGTCTTAACTCGACGGGCGTTATTGATACGCGAGCGCAAATCATCACCACCGATTTGATGACCGGAATGAAGTGTCAGCAGGCAATCATCCACAGCCAGATTGACCAAATGATCTTCCAAAGCCTTTTCATCTTTTAGATAGACTTCCGAATTACCGCGCTTCACACGATAAAGCGGGGGCTGAGCGATATAAAGGTAACCGCGTTCAATAATTTCCGGCATTTGACGGAAAAAGAAGGTTAAAAGCAAGGTTCGGATGTGAGATCCATCCACGTCCGCATCGGTCATAATGATAATTTTATGATAGCGACATTTCTCGATATTAAAATCTTCGCGTCCAATGCCGGTCCCCATTGCAGTAATTAATGTCCCCACCTCGGCAGAGCTGAGCATCTTGTCAAAACGGGCGCGTTCCACGTTAAGAATTTTACCTTTAAGCGGTAGAATAGCCTGACTTTTACGATCACGGCCCTGCTTCGCAGATCCACCGGCGGAGTCCCCTTCCACAATAAACAATTCAGATTTGGCAGGATCACGTTCCTGACAATCGGCAAGTTTACCGGGTAGAGAAGAGATATCCATCACCCCTTTGCGACGAGTCAATTCCCGCGCTTTTCGTGCCGCATCACGCGCCGCAGCCGCTTCGCAAATTTTACTGATAATCTGACGGGCTTCATTGGGGTGTTCTTCAAACCATTCTGCCAGAGTTTCCCCGACAACCCCTTCTACAACGGGGCGAACTTCACTGGATACCAGCTTATCTTTGGTTTGAGACGAGAATTTCGGATCCGGCACTTTAACGGAAACCACGCACGTTAATCCCTCGCGGATATCTTCCCCGGAGATCGACACTTTCATCTTTTTGGCCAAACCGCTTGATTGGGCATAGGCATTCACCGTTCGGGTCAAGGCCCCACGAAAACCCGCCAAATGGGTCCCGCCGTCGCGTTGCGGAATATTGTTGGTGAAACACAAGACATTTTCGTGATAGCTGTCATTCCATTGCATGGAAACTTCAACGCCGACTTCATCACCGTTATTATCAATTTTATTGCCGTTCATATAGACCGGGTCCGGCACAAGGGCGTTTTTGGAACGATCAACATATTTAACAAATTCCAGCAAGCCACCTTCATAACGCATCGCCGTTTCATGCGGTTCTGCATGGCGTTCGTCACGCAGCAACATACCGACACCGGAATTCAGAAAGGCGAGTTCGCGCAAACGATGTTCCAGCGTATTATAATCATATTCCGTAATCGCAAAGATTTCTTCCGACGCATGAAACGTCACAAACGTTCCTGTCTGGTAGCTGCCATCTTCTTTTTTGGGCGCTTCACCAACGATTGTCAGCGGCGCAACCGCTTCACCATTTTCAAAACGAACATAATGTTCTTTACCATCGCGATAAATGCGTAATTCCAACCAGTCGGACAGAGCGTTTACAACGGAAACCCCCACACCATGCAAGCCACCGGAAACCTTATAGGAGTTGCTGTCAAACTTCCCGCCTGCATGCAATTGGGTCATAATAACTTCGGCAGCCGATACACCTTCTTCAGCATGGATATCAACCGGAATACCGCGACCATTATCCGATACCGTAACCGAGCCATCACCATTCAACGTGACTGTCAAAGTATCGCAATGTCCGGCCAACGCTTCGTCGATCCCGTTATCGACAACCTCGTAAACCATGTGGTGCAGGCCGGTCCCATCATCTGTGTCCCCGATATACATACCGGGGCGTTTCCGCACAGCCTCAAGACCGCGTAGAACCTTAATGGAATCTGCACCGTACGCTTCGATATTGGCTTCACCGCTGATCTGGTTTTCTTCACTCATGGTCTATCTACCTAAGTTTAACCTTCGTGTTATTCGTTTACCTGTTCGACGACCGATTTTTCCACATTGAAAAAATTGGCTTGTCCCGATAAGGGGGCAAAAACCTCCTGATCGGTCCCTGTCATCCAGGCTTGTGCGCCGATGGCACGGATGGCTTCGAACAACGCCTTGCGGCGATCCTGATCAAGATGGGCCCCCACCTCGTCCAGTAACAGAAGCGGAACCCGCCCCCGGTCCAAAGCCAACGCTTTGGTGTTGGCCAGCACCATACCGGTCAACAACGCTTTTTGTTCCCCGGTGGAACAAACTTCCGCCGGTTGATCTTTGGGCACATGGCGCACCGAAAGATCGCTTTTATGTACCCCGTCTGATGCCCCGCCAAGCTGCGCATCAATAGCGCGATGCTCCGCCAGAAAGGCACGGAATTTGTCTTCGACCTCCAGCGCGCTGAATTCATCCAGCCAGCTTTCGATCATCCCGGTCGGTTGCAGGCGCGCACCAGGAAAAGGGCCATAGCCTTCAACGGCCAGAATATTCAGCCGTTGCCCAATGTCCTTGCGCGCCGCCGCAACAGCCACCGCCTTGGTTGCCATCTGATCTTCCAGACCGGACAGCCAGCGATCATCGTTACGACCGGTTTTGAGCAATTTGGCACGCTCACGCATCCCATGCTCATACGCATTCATTCGTCCGGCATGTTTGTCATCAAAGCCAAACACCAAACGATCCAGAAACCGGCGTCGCGCAATCGGTCCATCCAAAAACAGACGGTCCATCTGCGGCAACAACCAAACGGCATCGACATATTGAGCCAAAGCATTTTGCCCCCGTGCCGTTTCGCCTTCAATCCTCACAACACGACGTTCGCGTGTTCCGCTCCGTCCTGTTTCTTCCCGACCCGTACCGATATCAATCGGACCGCCAACAGTATGGACCGTTGCAGCCACCCCCCACGGGCGACCACTGTCTTCATCACAACCTTCGTCGCGACGAGCAAGATCCACAGCCTTGGCCCGGCGCATTCCCCGTCCCGGTGTTAACAGCGACACCGCTTCAAGGATATTTGTCTTGCCTGCCCCGTTGCGTCCACAAAGCACCACAGGTCGGCTATCCAAATCAAGGCGTTGAAATTCGTAACATCGAAAATTACTGAGTGTCAGGCGCGTCACACTGATCGGCACCGCCCCCCCAAGAACGTTTTTTTCGACGGCTTCATTCACCTTGAATAATCACTTTGCCCGCGTCGATCACACACGCATCGGCATCAAAACATACAGGGCACTGCTATCGGCAGCATCGCGTACAATGGTGGGTGACCCACCGTCAGACAGCATAAACTGTGCCGTTTCGCCCTCAACTTGCTGCGCAATATCCAGCAGGTATTTGGAATTGAACCCGATCTCGATATTGTCATAACCGTAACTAACTTCGATTTCTTCGGTCGCGCTGCCCGCATCCGGACTGCTTGCCGACAGAACCAACGAACCGGGGCTGATTGCCAATTTAATCGCCCGGGATTTTTCAGTCGAAATGGCAGACACACGATCCACGGCTGCGGCAAACGATTTACAATCCAGTTCCATCATCTTGTCGTTATTGGTCGGAATAACCCGTTCATAATCCGGGAAAGTCCCATCAATAAGTTTGGAGGTCAAAATCACCTCGCCAAAGGCAAAGCGAACTTTAGTTTCTGACAAAGAAATTGAAACATCATCATTGGTTTCATCAATCAGCTTACGCAACTCCGCAACTGTCTTGCGCGGCACGATAACGCCCGGCATATCGGATGCGCCTTCCGGCATCGGTACTTCCACACTGGCGAGACGGTGACCATCTGTTGCCACCGCACGCAAAACCGGCACGCCGTTATTTTCACCCGCGTGAACATAAATACCGTTCAGGTAATAGCGGGTTTCTTCGGTCGAAATCGCAAAACGGGTACGATCAATAATGCCTTTGAGCTCCCCCGCCGGCAGGGCGAAGTTATGATCAAGTTCCCCACCGGACATCAACGGGAAATCCATCGTAGGCAAACAAGCCAGCGTAAATTTGGAACGCCCGGCACGCAAGGTCAGCAATTCTTCATTGGCACCGTTGTCCAGTTCAACCTGCGAACCATCGGGCAGTTTGCGCACGATATCATACAGCATATGCGCTGGTGCTGTGGTCGCACCTTCGCTAATCACTTCACAGTCAACCGTTTCAACAATATCAAGGTCCATATCCGTCGCGTTCAGAGACAAACGCCCCCCATGAGCATCCAGTTTCACATTGCTCAAAATCGGAATAGTGGTGCGACGTTCCACAACACTTTGCACGTGAGCCAGAGACTTCATAAGCTTTGCGCGTTCGATAGTAATTTTCATAACGTTCTTATCGCTTCAAATATGATTACAAATAACTGATTTTACCTACCCGTTGAATACCATTTTATCTTGATTTCACAAGGGATTAACCCTCACCTCAACAAAACGGTCCGCCATTATAACAAAGCCTGCGAGAAATCGAAGCTTTTTCGCCTGTTTTTCACAGAAAAATTAAAGACTTTCCCTTACCCGTCATACAGGCTCAACCATGCGGTTCAAACTAAGATAGATTATATGGATTTTTTTACCAAAAAGGATCAGCCAACACCGCCCAGCATGCGACGCAGAAGCTCCACATCCTCGGCAAAATCACGATCATGGAGACCGAGTTCCTCAACCTTTTTGACGGCATGCATAACCGTTGTATGATCACGCCCGCCGAACTTGCGCCCAATCTCGGGTAGCGAGCGCGACGTCAGTTGCTTGGAAAGATACATCGCGATTTGGCGGGGACGCGCCACAGAACGGGCACGGCGCGCAGAATGCATATCCGAAACACGGATATTGAAATGTTCGGCGACTTTTTTCTGGATTTCCTCAATCGTCACCCGACGATCATTAGCCCTTAGAAGGTCGTGCAGCACCTCTTGCGAGGTTTCCAGCGTAATGGGTCGCCCAACCAGCTGGGAGTGCGCCACAATACGGTTTAACGCGCCTTCCAACTCACGCACGTTCGATGCAATCTTGTGCGCCAGAAACTCCGTAACCTTGGTCGGAAGTTCCACACCCAATTGTTCCGCCTTGGAAAGCAAAATACCCAAGCGAAGTTCATAAGTTGTAGCGTGCAAATCCGCCACAAGACCGTGATTCAGGCGTGATTTCAGACGATCTTCCAAGCCTTCAATATCGGACGGTGACTTATCCGCAGACAAAACAATCTGGCGCCCCTGATCCACCAGCGAATTAAAGGTGTGGAACAACTCTTCCTGTGTCGATTCTTTCCCAGCAATAAACTGCACATCATCAATCAACAACATATCGACACTGCGAAACTGTTCTTTGAAATCGACCGTTTTTTGTTCACGCAACGCCCGAATAAAGCGATACATAAACTTTTCTGCCGACAAATAGACCACGGTGCGATTGGGATGGACGAGACGCATATGATGGGCAATCGCATGCATCAAGTGGGTTTTACCAAGACCAACCCCCCCGTAGAGAAATAACGGATTGAAAGGCGGTATTTCGGCTTCGGCCACACGTTTGGAAGCCGCATGGGCGAATTCGTTCGGCTTACCCACCACAAAGTTATCAAAGGTATAGCGTGGATCAAGCTGCGCACCGAGTTGGTCGGCAAGGTTCGGCGTTTCCTGCGGACGAACAGAAGACACCCCCCCCTGTATTGGCTGCGCCTGATTTTCCTGTGCTTGACGGGCGTTTTGACTGGCTTGTGCCAAAATCCCATGACCGGATTGCGTATTGGTCACGATGATCTCCACATCGGTAATCTGATGGTTCAGCGAAGACCATAACGCTTTTATCTGGTTCAGGTAATTATTGGCAATCCAATCGCGCATAAATCGAGTTGGCACGCAGATGTTTGCCGTCCCCGCATCTACCGAATGAACAGCCATCGGTTTAAACCAACTGTCAAATGCCGCTTCGCCAATCTCGTCACGCATATGGGAACAAACCTGCGCCCATTCGCCGTCCAATGTTGATGTCATACTCGCCTGAGACATGCCCAATAATATTCCTAACCCGAATCGATTACACGCTCCGGCGCCCTCGATTGCCCAACTCGTTTATTCTTAAAGGCCCCTGACCATGATCCATCAACCAATAAATCACCGTAGGCACCACTCTCCTTCAATGAAGAAGAAGCCTCGCTTATGCGTAGCTCATTTTTTTATATGACAGATCCGGTCGTTATGATTTTTGCGCAGTGATCATCGACACTACCGTATAACCGGATCAAGGTTGTGGATAACTTTATCGCCACTACCGCGAAGAGTCCACTGCTTCATTTGTACTATTACGAAAAAAATAACTTGACGCCAACCGGCAGAACCCAAGGTAACCCTAGGTTTCAAGCACGACAAAAGGGTCGCAACGGCAAATGCTTGCGACCCTTTTATCAGAACTTCGAATCCCGATTTTGTCTTACGATTAAGCGAGTGCTTTAATACGTGTAGACAAACGGGACAGCTTGCGTGCAGCTGTATTTTTGTGCACAACGCCTTTAGAGACGCCACCGTGCAAGGCCGGCATAGCAACTTGAAACGCAGCCTGTGCAGCGGCTTTGTCGCCAGCTTCAATCGCAGCTTCTACTTTTTTGATGAAGGTGCGGATACGGCCAACACGTGCAGAGTTTACTGCAGTGCGGCGTGCATTTTGACGGTCGCGTTTTTTTGCGTTTTGGGTGTTAGCCATCACTAGTTCCTGAAAAATCTGATTTCTAAAATCGGTTGGGGGCTTATAAGGAGTTCCCACAACCACGTCAAGACTCAATTGCAGAAAAGTTACAAACGGCACTTTTCAATGCGAAACCCGCAACCTTATAAAAATGTAAAAAGCTGACATCTGTCAAAAGTCGCGGGGTTTATGAGCTATACATAAAAAGCAGGCAACGATTCTTGTGCCTGCTTTTTTAAACAAACTACTTATTTTGGAAGTTGGGTTGACGCTTTTCTGCAAAAGCGGACATCCCTTCTTTACGGTCTTCCAGTGCAAATGTGGTATGGAACGCACGACGTTCAAACATAACACCTTCCGCCAAAGTCGTCTCAAACGCCTTATTGACCGATTCCTTTGCCATCATCACAACGGGTTGAGACAGTTTAGCAATTTTATCCGCCGTTTCCAGCGCATTTTCAAGCAGGTTATCCAGCGGAACAATGCGTGTGACCAAACCGGAACGTTCGGCTTCTTCTGCGTCCATAATACGGCCTGTCAGGCACATTTCCATTGCCTTGGCCTTGCCAACCGCACGCGTTAAACGTTGCGTTCCGCCTGCACCCGGAATGGTGCCGATTGTGATTTCCGGCTGGCCGAATTTGGCATTATCTGCCGCAATGATAAAATCACACATCATGGCCATTTCACATCCGCCACCCAGCGCGTAACCGGCAACAGCGGCGATGACGGGCTTGCGGCACTTGGCCACTTTTTCCCAATCATCTGTAATAAAGTCATTGGAATAAACGTCGATAAAATCACGTTCAGACATTTCTTTAATATCTGCACCGGCAGCAAAGGCTTTCTCGCTGCCTGTCAGAACGATACACCCGATTTCGCTGTCTGCCTCAAAGGCATCCAGCGCAACACCCAATTCGTCAATCAACGGCGTACACAACGCGTTCAATGCCTTGGGGCGGTTAAGTGTAATCAGACCGACGCGGCCTTTTTTCTCTGCGAGAATATGTTCGTAAGCCATATTTCCTATCCCTAAATTATTCTGGAACGTTTAGTTCCCTCGTTTCGGTGACAATGCAAAATGAACTGTCACATTGTTGTCCTGCGTGGAGACCGAAATCTTCAAATACTCCCCCTCACGCATAAAAGTACCTATTGCGATTTGCTTCCATCCCAATGCGGGTAGACTTTCTTTATAATAAGACAACACGGACTTTTTTGTGACATTGCCAACCGCATAAGATTCGACGATACGACCCGACGGCGTGTCGAAATTCACCGTATCCTGCGTTGCTTCCTGCAAACCTTCCATCAAAGGCACATCCTCAAGAGCTGACAAAAATGTCAGATCCTGTGACAATACCTGCCTGTTGAAAAGCAACAGAACCGCCAGCAATCCTATGCGCAATGCATGTTTCATGTCCAACCTCATACCTTATTGTTGGCACCTCGAACAGTAAAAAGTGGATCGCCCTTGCTGAACCATACGCTGAATGATCCCGTTTTGGCAATTCAGGCAAGTCTCTCCCTCGCGTCCATAGACTTGAAAGGAATGTTGAAAATAGCCCAGTTCCCCATCCGTTTGACGATGATCTTTCAATGATGATCCGCCAGCCTGAATCGCTTCTTGTAAAACGTCTTTAATCACCGTGACCAGTTTTTCAGCCTGCCCACGGCTCAGGCTTCCCGCTTTTTTCTGCGGTGCGATCCCGGCACGAAACAAGGCTTCATTGACATATATATTCCCCAGTCCCGCAATGATGCGTTGATCCATCAAAACCGCCTTCATCGTGGTTTGACGCCCTTTCAATCGATCATAAAGCACGCCCCCTTCAAAGGCAGCATCCAAGGGTTCCGGTCCCAACTTAGCCAAGGACGGGTAAAGATCAACCTGTCCAGCTTTGATCAAGTCAACAAAACCAAAACGGCGCGGATCGCCAAAACGGATACAATGGCGCGAATCGGTTATGAATTCGATATGATCATGTTTATCCGGTTCGCAAGGGTTTCCCTCTTCGATTCTAATCCGGCCCGACATCCCCAGATGAACGATAATTGTTTCACCACTTGCCAGTAAAATGAGGATATATTTGGAACGTCGGCTCAAGCCTAAAACTTTCTGATTTTGCACACGATCTTCAAAATCTTCAGGAACCGGTGTACGTAAATCCCGCCTGCGGACAACCACATCTTTGATCGTTCTGCCTTCCAAGGCGGGCAACAGACCGCGACGTACAGTTTCGACTTCGGGTAATTCAGGCAAATTCTTCTCCATTAATGCTAGCCTATTGCATGACCTTAGGCTATTTTCTCGCTCATTCTATATAAAAAGAGAATTTAAGGCATGTCCGATCAAGATACGACACATTTCGGTTTCCGTACGGTAGCCAAGGATGAAAAAGCGAAGATGGTGCGCGGTGTCTTCGACAGCGTCGCGTCCAACTACGATATTATGAACGATTTGATGAGCGCCGGCATTCACCGCCTGTGGAAAAATCAAATGGTTGACTGGCTCAACCCGCAACCGGGATGGAACACTATCGATGTCGGCGGCGGCACAGGTGATATTGCCTTTCGCATTCAGGACCGCTTCACAAAACGTGGCGGTCAGGGTCATATTACAGTCACGGATATCAACCATGAAATGTTGAAGGTCGGGCGGCGTCGCTCCGTTGACGCCCATCGCCTTGAAGGGCTGAGCTGGTTATGTGGCAATGCCGAGCAACTGCCCATACCTGATAATTCAATGGATGCCTACACCATTGCCTTTTGTATTCGCAACGTCACCGATATTCCCGCAGCCTTGCGTGACGCCCACCGTATTCTAAAACCGGGTGGACGTTTTTTATGTCTTGAATTTTCTCAGGTGGTCATGCCCGTTCTAGATAAAATTTACGACCTTTATTCCTTTAAACTGTTGCCTGAAATTGGTGCAGTTGTTGCCAAGGATCGCGATTCCTATCAATATCTGGCCGAAAGCATTCGCAAGTTTCCACCCCAGGAAACCTTTGCACAAATGATCCGCGATGCCGGTTTCGATCAGGTAAAATACCGCAATCTTACCGGTGGTATTGCTGCCATTCATTCAGGTTGGAAGATTTGATGTTTCGATCCCTCACTATCTTGAAACGTCTGATGAGCGTGGCTCTCACGCTGGCGCGCTATGATGTTTTATTCCTGTTCGAACAGTTGGGCATTGCCCCGGTCATCGTCTTTATAGCCCGTTTGGTTCCGGTTGGACGTGTGCGCGGGATCAAACAGATGCGCCCCGGTCAGCGCCTTGCCCGTGCCTTGCACGATTTAGGACCAACCGCCATTAAACTGGGACAGGCCCTATCCACACGCCCCGATGTCATGGGGGATGAAATTGCCGACGATCTGACCGAATTACAAGATCGCCTGCCGCCTTTTTCAGGTAAAGAGGCCCGACGCATTATCGAAGAAGACCTCGGCGGCCCTGTCGAAAAATTCTTCAGTGAATTTGATGATGAAGCCGTTGCTGCGGCCTCCATCGCACAAGTTCATTTCGCAAAAACCATTGAGGGTGAAGAAGTCGCCGTCAAAGTTTTACGACCTAACATTCGCCGTGATTTCAAGGCTGACTTCCACCTGATGAGCACAATCGCACAGTGGGTGGAACGCGCCCGCCCTGATTTGATGCGCCTTAAATTGGTCGAGTCGGTTCAGGCTTTGGAAGATACCGTGCGTTTTGAAATGGATTTGCGATTTGAAGCCGCTGCTGCCGATGAAATGCGCGAAAACTTCAAAGATGACGACTATTTCTATATCCCGGAAGTCAAATGGCCCTATTGCGCCAAACGCGTCATGGTGCTGGAACGTATTCACGGCCTGAATGTGGACGAAATCGAAGAACTTCACAAAGCCGGGCATAATCCCAACGACATCTTGGAAAAAGCCTCTATGGCCTTTTTCAACATGGTGTTCCGCGATGGCTTCTTCCATGCCGACCTACACCCCGGTAATATGTTTGTCCTGAATGATGGACGTTTGGCTGCGGTCGATTTTGGCATCACCGGGCGTTTGGATCATGCAACGCAACGCCATCTTGGTGAATTGCTGCTTTCCTTTATTACGCGCGATTACAAACGGGCCGCTGAAGTCCATTTCGAGGCAGGCTGGGTTCCCATGAACCAATCGGTCGAACTGTTCACCCAAGCCGCACGTTCAATTGCCGAACCCATTATGGGTTTGCCGCAAAATGAAATTTCTATGGCACGCCTGCTGGCACAGCTGTTTGAAGTCACCGAATATTTCGCAATGGAAACCCAACCGCAATTAATTCAGTTACAAAAAACCATGCTGATTGCAGAAGGTGTCGGACGCAACCTGAATCCCAACGTCAATATGTGGTTTTTGGCAGAACCGTTTATCGAACGCTGGATGCGCGACAACCTTGGTCCGCAAGCCCGCGTTAAAGCGGTTGCCGCAGAAACACGCGAAACCTTGCTCCGCTTGCCCCGTATTATCACCAATATCGAAGAACGACTGGATGATATCGGTAAAAACGGTTTGAAGCTGGACACCGGAAAACGCCCGAGCGTGAGACGGACCGGGTTTCATTGGCTGGGATGGATCATTGCCCTTGGTTTGGCGACTGCTTTGATCGTCGAATATCTGGATTAAATCCTATGAATGCGCTTTTTGACCTCTGTGGAAAAACCGCCCTCGTTACCGGGGCAAGCCGGGGGCTGGGGTTTGAAATGGCAAAAGCCTTATGTGAAGCCGGGGCAACCGTCTATTTCAATGGTCGTGCTCAGGCCACATTAGAAGTCGCGATTCAGAATATCCCCAACGCCAAAGCCTTAGCCTTTGACATCACAGATAGCTCTGCCCTTGCCCCGATCCTGTCCAACCTCGGCCCTCTGGATATTTTGGTGAATAATGTCGGGGGACGAGATCGCCGTAACATAGATGATTTTGATCTGGACGATGTACGCAACTTATTCGACAGCAACCTTGTCGCGCCTTTTGAGCTTAGCCGTCAAGTCGCTCGTCATATGCCTGTCGGCGGACGGATTATCAATGTGACCTCCATCGCCGGAGATATCGCACGTGCAGGTGATGCCATCTATACCGCCAGCAAAGCGGGACTGACCGGATTGACCCGTGCATTAGCCGCAGAACTTGGCCCGCGTGGCATCAACGTCAATGCCATTGCCCCCGGCTTTTTTGCCACCCAAGCCAATCAGACAATGGTTGATGATGAAACCATCGCGACCTTTTTAAAAATGCGAACCTCCCTCCAACGATGGGGCGCGCCCGAAGAGATCTCAGGGGCCTGCATTTTCCTCGCGTCTGCAGCATCCTCTTACGTAACCGGACAGGTTTTAACTGTTGACGGTGGGTTGCGGGCTCATTTTTAATTAGAATATATTTAATTAAATCATATATTTATTCTTTTTTGTTGAATAACCCTACATATTTCCTTGCGCCATTACATCCTTCTGACTAGGTTATGTACAAATTTTGCGCGTAATTCGCATGGGAACACGTCGTGTATAAGAACAAAAGAATACTCCTGATCGTTACAGGCGGAATCGCCGCTTATAAAACACCAGAACTGGTTCGTCGCCTGCGCGAACAGAAAATCGATGTACGATGCATCCTGACCCGCGCTGCCAAGGAATTTGTTACCCCCTTGGCTTTGGCCGCTGTTTCCAACGATAAAGTCTATGAAGACATGTTCGATCTGGATGAAGAATCAGAAATGGGTCATATCCAGCTTTCGCGCAGTGCTGATTTGGTCGTCGTTGCCCCGGCAACCGCAGATATAATGGCGAAAGCCGCACATGGTCTGGCAAATGATCTGGCCTCCACTACACTGCTGGCAACGGACAAACCTGTGATGATGGCCCCGGCCATGAATGTGCGCATGTGGGACCATCCGGCAACACAGGCAAACGTAGACACGTTAACCGGACGCGGTGTTGAAATGATCGGCCCAGAAGAAGGCGATATGGCCTGTGGTGAATATGGTATGGGCCGCATGGTAGATCCGCTGGACATCGTGACAGCAGTTAAACACCGCCTATTCAAAACTGGGCCGCTTTTCGGCAAAAAAGCCATTGTAACATCCGGACCAACCCATGAACCGATTGACCCTGTACGCTACATTGCCAATCGCTCCTCGGGTAAGCAAGGCCATGCCATTGCCGCAGAATTGGCGAACCTCGGCTGTGAAGTCACACTTGTCAGCGGACCAACCCGCCTTGAAGCCCCAAATGGGGTCAAGCTGATCGAAATTGAATCTGCACGCGATATGCTTGTCGCCTGCCAGAACGCCCTGCCTGCCGATATTGCGGTTTGTGCGGCTGCCGTTGCCGACTGGCGTGTGGATAATGAAGCCGGTCAAAAACTGAAAAAAGATGGCTCTGGTCAAATTCCCGACCTGAAACTCACCGAAAATCCGGACATTTTAGCGACCCTGTCCCAAGCCGGTGATCAACGTCCCAAACTGGTTGTCGGTTTTGCTGCAGAAACACAAAATATCCGTGAATACGCAAGTGCTAAACGGATACGCAAACAATGTGACTGGATCGTTGCCAATGATGTCTCCCCATCTACAGGGACATTTGGGGGAAATGAAAATAAAGTCCACGTCATTGCGAGAAATCAATGCGAAGACTGGCCAACTCTGTCTAAAAAAGAGGTGGCTAAACGTCTTGCCGCAAAAATTGCAGATTATTTGAAAGAAGATTAACAAATGGATCATGTAGTAAAGGTCAATGTCGTTCAGCTTCCTCATGGCGCCGACTTGGCCCTGCCCCATTATGCAACGGAACATGCCGCAGGTATGGACCTTTTAGCTGCCATTGATGACAAGCTCGTATTGCCCGTTGGGAAACGCGCAATTGTGCCCACCGGCCTTAGTATTGCCCTTCCCGCAGGGTACGAGGCTCAAGTGCGCCCACGTTCCGGTCTTGCTGCCAAAAACGGTGTCACTGTCGCCAATGCACCGGGCACAATTGATGCCGATTATCGCGGTGAGGTCGGCGTTATTTTAATCAATCTGGGTGACGAGGATTTTGTCATTGAGCGCGGTATGCGTATTGCACAAATGGTCGTCGCACCGGTTAGCACCATTACATGGGAGAAAACCGACACACTTCCCGATACACAAAGAGGAAGCGGCGGTTTTGGCTCTACGGGGCTGAACAATAAATAGAACTTATAATATTTAAGCGGAAAAAGTAGGATGTTACGTTTGTCTAAGAAAATGTTATTTGCGATCGAGGCTGTACTGGATATCGCCTACCACAGCGGTGGTCAGCCGGTCCAAAGCCGTGAAATTACCCGCCGCCAGGGTATTCCACGGCGTTATCTGGAACAGGGCCTGCAACAACTGGTCCGTGAAGGAATTCTGGTTGGCGTACGTGGCCCACGTGGTGGATATCGTCTCGCCCGGGAACGCCGCCGCATCACTGTTGGTGAAATTGTTCGTATCGTTCGAAAGATGGAAACGGCGGATGATCCCCTCAATGATCCCGCAGGTTCAGAACTCGGCCACAAGGTTGTGCGTCCGGTCTGGATGGAAATGCAGGAAGAGTTGATGAAACAACTGGATGAAGTCAGCATCGATGACCTGTGTACACGGGCTAACCTCGCCGGGCTTGTGAGCGAAGGCCGTCAAAATCTGGACTTCACCATCTGACCATTCAATACACATAATTATTTTGTGATACTGGAAATTTTACAGTCTAAACCTATCTTTGAGTTGACAAGCCCGCTTGCCAACACCATACATTTAGATAGTGGAATATAACCGAACAAAGAGAGTCAACATGTCTGAGCAATTCGCATCTGATGCCCCGACCCGTGGTAAAATCTACGATAGCATTATCGATACTATTGGTGCCACGCCGCTGGTGAAACTGTCCGGTCTCGCCAAAGCCCATAACGTCAAGGCAAATATCCTCGGCAAATGTGAGTTCTTCAACCCGTTGAACTCGGTCAAAGACCGTATCGGTTTTGCCATGATCGAAGCGGCAGAAGCCGCAGGTAAAATCAAGGAAGGTACTGTTCTGGTTGAACCGACTTCTGGGAACACGGGTATTGCGCTGGCATTTGTATGTGCCTCTCGCGGTTATCGTTTGATCCTGACCATGCCGGAAAGTATGTCCAAAGAACGCCGCAAAATGCTGGCCCTTCTGGGGGCGGAGCTGGAACTGACACCGGCTGCAAAAGGCATGTCCGGTGCCATTGCCCGCGCAGAAGAACTGGTCAAGGAATTGCCAGATGCCTTCATGCCACAACAATTTAAAAATGCAGCAAACCCGGCTATTCATAAGCGCACAACCGCCCATGAGATCTGGACCGATACAGACGGCAAAGTTGATGTTCTGGTTTCCGGTGTCGGTACAGGCGGGACCATCACCGGAACCGGCGCTGCCTTGAAAGAGAAAAACCAGAATATCAAACTGGTCGCCGTTGAACCCGAAGACAGCCCGGTTTTGTCCGGTGGCGTACCGGGACCACACAAAATTCAAGGGATTGGCGCAGGCTTTATCCCCGATATCCTCAACACCGGATTGATTGACGAAATCCTGAAAATTGGCAACGAAACCGCTTTTCAAACAGCGCGCGAAGTTGCAGCAACAGACGGTGTTCCCGTTGGCATTTCATCCGGCGCTGCGCTGGCAGCTGCTTTGGAACTGGGACAACGAGATGATATGGCCGGTAAAAACATCGTGGTTATTCTGCCCTCCTTTGCTGAACGTTACCTTTCTACAGCTTTGTTTGACGGTATCGTCGGCGATTAAGAAAAACGTCCACAAATACGAAAAAAGGCCCGTCCATTAAAAGACGGGCCTTTTTACTGAGAAAAACGTTTAACTCTACAGACGTGCAATATTCAACGGATCTTTGCGGCCTTTGACATTGATCGTTTCCAAATGGATCGCCCCATTGCAGTCACAACTTGCCAGACTTTTCTGATCGATGACAATCTCCCCGCCTTTTGCAGCCGAACACAAACGGGATGCCACATTGACACTGTCGCCAATAACAGTGAAATCTTTGCGATTTGCCGCCCCGATCGTCCCAATCACAACATCACCGCTATAGATACCAATCCCGGTTTGTTTCACCAAATTGGCGCTCTTAATTTGTCGCAATGCTTCTTGTGCCGCCTTTAAGGCACGATCAGCAGCATCATCACCTTGAAAATGCGCCAAAACCGCATCGCCGATCATTTTATCAATATCACCGCCCTGTTGGCGCACAGCATCAATCACCAGGCCCAGAGATTGATTAAGAAACTCCACAACACGTTCCGGGGCTTCATTTTCACAAAAATCTGTAAACCCCCGAATATCCGAAAATAAAATCGTTGCCCTAACCCGCTTGGAGGTCAGCGTTCCTTTACCCGTTGCCGCCCGCAAGGTGTGGACGGCCTCATCCGATAAAAGTTCCTGAAGGCGCATACGAAACTCACCCAACAAATCGGTCCGGTAATTAATATCTTTTTGTGCGCGCCTAACCAGTGTGTTCATACCAAATCCCAGAAAAATCAACACCGCAACAGGCACAATCGTCGCCGGGATAATAACTTCCATTGAAATGGCATCCAGATAATTCACCGGTTCATAAAGTTCCATCACAATGTTGTTGGTATTTTCCGGTGCGCGCACATAAAGTTCATAAAGTTTTGTACCGTCTGCACCTTGCTTTTCAATCAGATTGCGTTGCCCGTTCAACGCAGACAAATACCCTGCACTGGGGTCGAACTTGCCAATCTGATCTTCTTCGCTGGAATAAAGCAACAATCCACCTTGGCCGTATATTTTTAAATGAGATAGCCCAAGTTCCTGAACCTCTCCTCTTAAAGACTCAAGAAGATGACGGCCTTTATCGTCCTTAAAAATATCCCACGGATTATCACTCACTTGAAGATCATTCCAGGCAATTCGATCTTCGCCTTGCAAAGCACGATCAATAATCCCGGCCCTGTTTTCGGAAATTTCCAAATAGATTTTCTGGATCAACCATGTGCTGCCATTACTCATTAAAAAACCAATGGCAACGGTTAATAACAGCAAAGCCGGTAGAACGATTTTTCGAAACCGCGATTGCAAGGGATAAGGCGTTTCAAACGAAATCTCTTTCCTCTTCATAGAATATTCCCCCATATTTTCTGATTTACGGCTGAAACATACGTTCGCCAGCCAACAGGTCTTCCACAAAATAGGCGACAAGTTCATTACGCCCTTTCACACCTGCTTTTTGGTATATGGCACTGGTCTGACTTTTCACGGTACCGATCTTGGTATCGCGGATATCAGCAATTTCCTGAGTGGACATGCCCTTGATTAAAAGAAGAGCCACTTCACGTTCGGATGGGGAAAACTTCCACATATCGAAATGGCGCTGAATGACCCCCAAAAGTTCCCCGGATGCCACATCAATTGTATTTTGTGCCTGACGATTTTGTCTCAACAATCTCACAATCTGGGTTGCGATAACGATCATCGACAGTCCCAGTGTGAGGGTTGAGAACAACTCGATCTGTTGATGTTCAATCCAAAGCGTATCAATATTCAGCCGAAAAAAATCGGCAAAAACATCCAAAAGGAAGAACGTTTCGCAAATACTGATCACAATAAAAGAAAAAATGAGTGAACGGACTTCGAATTTATTCGTATTCGGTTTCATAGTGCCATTTCGATTTATTTCCTACCAATCCCTAATATACGGGGCTTTCACTCAGTCGTCATCATAATAGCCACGCTTGGCATCTCGATGACAGGCTTGGCAATTGGCTTTGGTTTTGACTCTTGGGTCATCCCATGCCCGCGCCGGAACTTCCTTTCTGTGTTCGCGGACCCAATAAGGCATCTCGGTGATACGCATTGGCACATCTCCCTCCTTTATACCACGCATGAATTTACCACTCCACCAACCGGCATCAGCGGCATTAGCAACCAGATAATTCCGGATTTCCTGACGAACATCTGCGCTTAAGCTGGCATCTTCACCGAAATGGTCATCCAAACTATCCATGATTTTTTCCCAGGATTGTTTCGGCATCATTTGCGGTTGAAACGCCATATGACAGGATCCGCATTCCTTCTCGACAACCGGGTTATCAATCGGACGATAACGTTCATCCGCCATTGCGATTGAAAACTGCGACATCATAAAGGCACCGCCTAATAGAAGGGCTTTAACTTTCAACATATCTCACTCCTTGCTCTAAAAATAATTTAACGCGTTTGCATAAAGATGATGAAATCGCCTTTTTCGCGGGCAGTACATGTTCGCCCCAAAACGCTGGTGCAATTGCGGCGAAACCATTTTTCCACTTTTTCAAAATCGCTATATCGGTCCGGTGCTTTGGAAATTGCCAAGGGCGCAATCGTTTTGCCTGCCCGTGTTTGTCCCGCACCACTCGGGTCCGATGTATGACACGTTGTGCAAGACGGGGTTTGCGGTTTGCCACCCGTATGGTTTTGTGAAAAAAACTCTTGTCCACGCTCTGCAGAAAATTCACGAAAAGCCGGGTCGTCCATTTGGGCTTGCGCATGATAGCCTTCAAGGATCAACACAGAATTGGCCTGTGCTGCATAACTGGTTCCAAGTAAGGCAGATACGCCCAACAAAGTGAAAAACATCTTTTTCATTTTTTAACTCCTTTTGGTAATTTAATTGCACTTTCACTGAAACGTCCCTCAGTTGCATCCTGATGACAGGCATTACAATTTACTTTTGATCCGATTTCTGCATGGGTGAAGGTTGCGGGTTTGAAGTCGTCGTGTTTTTTCTGCCAATAACGTGTATCCGTCATACGCAGGGATGCCGTTTCAATCCGGCCAATTTTATGCGCCAGCTTGGTATCGAAGGTGGTCGCATTGTTTTCTTGCAGGTAAACTAAAATTTCAGTGCGTTTTTCAGGGGTCAGACTGGCATCCTCGCCATAATGGTTTTCTAAATCCGACAGCATTCTTTGCCAGCTTTCGCCTGTGCGCATACTGGGGTGATAGGCCAGATGACAGTCCCCGCATTCCTTTGTATAAGTCGCATTTTGCACGCCAATAAAATGGGGGCCTTGCGCGGCATTCACCCAGACAGCGACACCACAGACAATTGCAACAAAAAGACCGATCCCCAAAACGGAATGGGCTACACGCACTTGACCTTGTGCAACGGCACCTTCTTTGCGCCCGGTAACCATCGCCTTGATCAAAGGATGTTTGAAAATGAAGTTTTCAATCAACACACCGCCGATGTGAAAAGCAATTGCGGCCATCAACAGACCAGCCAAAAATTCGTGAACTTCTTCACTGGCTTTACCCATGCCGTAACTGATAACAGAGGCCAACGGGCCACTATTTTCCTGCCCACCCCAGACAAAAAGACCACTAAAAACCAAAAGAACCAGCGTCGAGAGCAGAATAACAATCATCCATGCCCCAACCGGGTTATGTCCGGCATATTCCTTTGATCGTCCTTTCAACAGGCTCTTGATATGTGCAACAACCTCGCCACGGGCCAAAGGGAAATGACGAAAACGGCTGTAATAACTGCCAAAAAATCCCCACACGAGACGAAAGAGCAACAGGCATAACAACGCATATCCTGCATAGACATGAATATTAAGCCACCAACCTTCAAACAGGTAGCCAGTCAAGGCTGCAATGGCGACAACGCCCACCATCGTCCAATGGAAAAACCGCAAGGGTAAATCCCATATAACGGCACCTTCTTGCTGGATATTATTTTGTTCAATGAGCGCCACGTCTCATCTCCTTGCGCAATGTGTGTTTCGATGGCCTTAACGTGCCCCTATTGCCCACATTGCACAATCAACCCAATCCATATTTGGGTGTGCTATAACTTTGGTTTATGATTGTTTTTTAACGTTTTTATTCATAAAAAAAGCGCCAGCCCTTATTCACCAAGGGTGGCGCTTTAAACACGCCCCAAAGGGACGTGGCGGGAAACGAGAGCAAACCCCGAGCAATCTATTTAGATTGCGACGACGCATTTGCGTAAAATCAAGAATTTAGAGCATGGCATATGATTCAAATTACAAGAAACATGCTCTCAATTATTTCGCATTATAATAAGGTTCCAGAATGGCAATATATTTCGTTGCCTCTTCTTCACGGGCAAATTCCATCGCATCCATATTCTGATTATCTTTAATATGTGGATTGGCGCCTTGTTCCAGCAGATAAATCAGTGCCTCTTTATTTTCGGCTTTAACGGCATCATGCAAGGGGGTGTAGCCTGTTTCGGTCCCACGTGCATTGATATCAAACCCATAGTCAACCAAGGCCTTGATGATACGAATATCATCTTGCCAAATGGCGGCATTTAAAACCGTTCCACCAAATTTATCGCGTTCATCCACGTTGATGTTCGGATCTTTTAACAGTTCCATCACCTGATCGTATTGACCGAAATGAGCTGCAACATGCAATCCGGCATCCTTGTAGATATTTGCCATTACAATCGTCAGACCGATTATAAAGATTAAAAAAATTGAAACGCGCTTAAGCATTTTCGTATCCACTGCCTTTTTAAAAAATGATATACAACGCCTTTGCAGCGTCTTATCCGAATGAAAGAAACCGATGCTCCTGCTGATCGATAATTACGATTCTTTCGTCTATAATCTATCGCGTTATTTTCGCGAACTTCACGAAGATACCCGTGTTGTGCGCAATGACGAAATCTCACTAGACGAAATCGCAGAACTAGATCCGCAAGCCATCGTTCTTTCACCGGGACCATGTGGCCCGAATGAGGCTGGCATTTCCTTGAACCTCGTCAATTCCTATCAAAAAAACATTCCCATGTTGGGCGTTTGTCTGGGTCACCAAGTTATTGCCCAAGCCTGTGGAGCACAGGTACAACGCGCCGGGAAACCTGTTCATGGAAAACCCAGCCGGATTAGACATAACAACGTCGGCCTGTTTGATGGCCTCGCTAATCCTCTGGTCGTTGGGCGCTATCACTCTCTCAGCATCACTATTCCAGAACAAAGTGATTTGATTATTGATGCCACCAGCGAGGATGGAGAGATCATGGCGTTTTCCCATAAAACGCGCCCTTTATGGGGGGTACAGTTTCATCCGGAATCCATCCTGACGGAACAAGGCCACGACCTGTTAAAAAACTTTCTTAAACTTGCGGGGATTATGACATGATTGCCTGGTTTAACGGCGAATTATTACCACTGGACGGCATCGCGATAAAAGCAACAGACCGGGGTTTCACCCTCGGCGATGGTTTTTTTGAAACCATGTTGTCAACGCACGGACAAGTCGCACATTTTGACGCGCATATGACCCGCTTACATGAAAGCGCGCATATGATGGATATCCCCCTTCCCTACAGTACAGATGAGATCCGCAAGGCAATTAATGATGTTTTGACAGCCTGCCAACTCAAAGACAAACGGGCCGCCTTGCGCCTGACCATCAGCCGGGGCAGCGGCCCGCGCGGACTACTCCCCCCTTTGGAAATAACGCCGCAGGTCTTGCTCAGTGCCAGTGACATTCCCGATCATTTCCCCAGTGCAAAATTGGCATTGGTCACCGTCAGGCGCAATGAGTTCAATCCCACCAGCCGGATCAAAAGCCTCAATTACCTTGATAATATCTTTGCCCTGCGCGAAGCTGTCGCAAAAGGCGCAGACGAAGCTTTGCTCTTAAATACACAAGGACATATTGCCGAAGGCAGTGTCAGCAATATTTTCTTTATCAAAAATAATGCGCTTTACACACCGTCGATCGAAGACGGCTGCCTGCCGGGTGTCATGCGGGCCCATGTGTTGCAAACCGCCCGAACACTTGGGTTAAACACACATGAAACGTCGATAGGAACCGGGATTATTCAAACTTGTAACGAGGCCTTTCTCACCAATTCATTGGTCGGCATTCGTCCTGTTTATCAAATTGACGAGTTGCAAATCCCCGATCAGGTTTGGACAGAAAAACTCCGCATAAACCTTTAACCGTTGATAAAAACAATCCAGGCTTCAACTGCCTGAAAAAAAATGTTGCGGGCATAGGATTGCACTTTGCTGTCATCAAACAAGCATTCAATCGTCACATTTTGATCGTCAAATGTCGCACAAAACGCATTGCCAACACGTTCGCCTTTTTTCTTTTCCAAAAAATTCAGCAATTCAATGGCGGAAACTTTATCGCTTTGAATATCGTCTTCCAAAAACTCTGCCAGAACGGCAAATTCCGGTTCCGCCTCAATGCGCGGAATATTTTGTTCGTCACGATAAAGTTTCATACGCCACCTTGATTTAGTTATAGACCGGATAGGCGGTATTAATCGCGCCTTTCGGACAGGTTTGGGAATTATCCGGACACATATACCCGTTAACCGTAATGCCGTCCACTGTCGCCCCCCATTTTCCGCTCATCGGATTACCTGCTGCCTGATGTGCCTTTAAAATCAAATCCGTCACCTGCTGCTGGTTCATCGCATCCGGGAAGAAAGAGCTAAACTTTCCCTTCCAGCTATGTCCATTACAGACCTCAATATCCGCCGTATAAAGCCCCTTTGCATTCGGACCGGCTGTCACTTTTACAACACGGGCCCCTGCTGGATCCTTACCGCCGAAACGGGAATGAAAGCCAACCGCTTTACCTTTTTTATTAATCTCACCCTCAAAAACATGGGTCAGATTCAATTTTGGTGTGGTCGTACTCCAAACCGTATGATTAACAACACTGCAACTGTCTGCAAATGCAGCAGAAAAACCAATAACAACGAATAAACACACGACAATGCCGATGAGGCTTCTTTTCATAATTCCCTCCGATATCCATACCTACAATACGTAAGTAAACATAAGAATAGATATACACTTTATAATATTATTTATAAATATAAATAAATTAATAACGGGTATTAAATCTATTTGCATTTCATATCCGAGTTACTGAAAAACAAACCTAATTTCAGTTAAAGTGATAGTTATGAGAATAGAACATATCGTACGCTGTTTGCGTTTGTGCAATGACTTTGCGTTCAAGTTCTAACGGCAAATTATCTTCACGTTTCAAACTGAGATGATCCTTGGAAATACGGTAAGCTTCGCTCGGTCCATTCGGTTTTAAGATGGTCACTTCATCATTCTGTGCATAAGCAATCGTGAAATTGTAAGACATGCTTGCCCGTCCATCATTTGCCTGAACCAGTTGCAAGTCCCGACCAAAAAACGGACTATCATATTCAAGACCAAGCAAGCCCAACAATGTCGGTGCGACATCCAGACTGGAACCGGTTACATTATGACGGGACGGCATAATTTCGCCCGGCGCGTAAAAAACCAAAGGTACGCGAAAGGCCTGTATAGGCACTGTTTCGTGACCAAAAACTTTAGGGCCATGATCACCGATGATCACAAAAATAGTATCGTCAAACCAATCATGGCTTTTCGCTTTTTCAATAAACTGCCCCAAAGACCAATCGGCATAGGCTGCTGCATTTTCACGTTGCTTATCATCCGGGTTAGCCTGGATACGTCCCTTGGGATAAACGAATGGTCGGTGATTGGTCGTGGTCAGCATACTTAAAAAGAACGGTTTATCCTTTTTGGTATGCTCATCCATTCGTTTCAGGGCTTCTTTAAACAAATATTCGTCTGCAACACCCCAAACTGTTGTAAACCCTTGATCTTTAATATCATCTTGTTCCCAGACATGATGGAAACCAATGCTGTTCCAATATTGACGCATATTGTCAAAACCGGAATGTCCCGCATAAAGAAAAGCCGTCTCGTACCCCTTGTTACCCAAGACCCATGGCAAAGAATACATCTGATCATGTTCAGGTCGTCGCACTGTTGAAATGCCGGGGATCGGCGCAAAGGATGTCAACAGGGCTTCCAACCCCCGAACCGTACGATCACCCGTACTATAGATGTTACTGAAGAACATGCCCTGTTCTGCAATTTTATGAAAATTCGGCGAGATGGTTTGCGCCACCTTCGCCCCCATATCATCGAAATATACAGACCCAAAAGATTCTTCAATCACCAGTACTACGTTCTTTTCTTGCACGGGGTGCACGGGTGTCACATGACGCAAAGTTGGTTTCTTAATCTTTGCTTGCGATAAAAATACCGTGTTTTGCTGCACAAGTGTCGATTGCAAAGTTTGTTGCGCTTCATTTGAAGCCAGACCGGGATAAATTCCGTGATATTCGGTTTTGCGATGAATCAACGAAGCGAGAAAAGTATGATAACCAGACTCTGCAATTTGATTAAGCTGACGATTTTCAAAAGAATAAACCGGTGTTATCCAGATATAAAGTGCGGACACCAATGCCAACATACCTGCCAGCAAAACGGGCTTCTTCACTTGCGCTAGAGAAGTCTCATCATTCAAAGCTGCAAAAAACTTTCGCCTCATTAAGAAAAACAGGACAATTGCCCCGACAAAAACCGGTGGCAATAAAAGCGACAGATCGAATGATTCCTTGATATTCCCCAAAACCTCACGCGGGAAAATAAGATAGTAAACCGCTGTGGTGTTGAAACGGCTATCAAATTCATTCCAAAAGACAACCTCTGCCAATGCGGTAAAATTCAACACCACTAAGGTTGAAAGAAATAGAGCAATCGCAATCGTTTTTCCGACGATTTTATTCCAGAAGTTTTTAAAAAGATGCAATCCAACAAAAAAGATGGTGCTTAAAAGCGCACCAATCGCAATATCATTCACAGCCCCCATCAACAGGGCCGCTATTGTTTGCGTGCTGATATATTGGGCCTGTGGCAGAGACATGCCAATCAAAATGCAACGAACACCTGCGTTCACTAAAGTAAAAATAACAAAGCACGCAATCCAGAAATGAATGGCGTGATTACGGCTATCTCGATTTTGCATGCCCAATTCTTCCAAATTAAAATTAAATTTGGAGACATTGTTATCGATCTAGCTGACAGCAAGCTGAACGCTATTCAAATTTAACAACAGATTCAAAACCGCTTGAGTGTCCAATCCGTGGTGAAAAGAGGTTTAAATGCCCGGCGCCATTTTTGATAAACGCATCGACAATTGCCAATCCCAAACCAGATCCATCAGCTTGCGAGCCCGCTCTCTCAAAACGATGTGTCAAAACATCTAATTTCTCGGGTGCTAAAACATCACAACCATTTTGAATATGAAGGGCATTTTCATCATCGCAGAAAATCACAATTGGTATATCGCCCCCCCCATGACGCAAGGCATTTTCCAACAGGTTTCGTAAAATAATAGCCGTTGCATCCATATCTACAGGCCAAAACAGATCAACTGTTTTATCCTCAATGATTTCAATGGAACGCGCCTTATCGTTTCCCTGTTTTATTTCATCAATTAACATCAACAGAATGGGATACACTTGTGATCTGTCCCCAGTTCGCAAAACAGAAGCATCCGCACGTGATAATTGGTGTAATTTCTCAGACAATCTTTGCAGTCGTTTAAGGCTGAACTCGATTTCCCGCGCACGTTTTTGGGTCTCAACATCTTGGCTCGTAACCATTAAACGCTGTGTTTGGGCAAGACTGGTTGCTATCGGTGTTCGTAGTTCATGCGCACTATTGGATGCAAATTCACGCTCGGCCGCAATCGCTTTTTGGATGCGGATCATAAGGGCATTTAAAGAATGGAGAATAGATAAAAGTTCCTGCGGCGCGTCTTCATGTTGAAAGGGAACCAAATTACCCGCATCGCGCTGGCTAATTTCCCGATCCAACAAAATCAAAGGGGCCAAGACTTTATCAACCACCCAAAAAACGATCAGCCCCACTAAGGGAACAAGCAATAGAATAGGAAATAACAGTCCCTTAACGCTATCAACAATTGCTTCCCAGCGTTCTTCCTTGGGCTCAGCAACTTGAACAAATATCTGTTTTTCCGGAGTGGTTTTTGTATAAAAACGGTAATCGGGTGTATCTGCAAACCCCGGTGTCAACGCAATTAAAAACGGCGTCAATGGTGCATTGTCAGAACGCAAAAGAACGTTCCCATTAGCATCGCGGACCTGATAGCGCAAATATTCGTCTTCTTGATTGGGAAGGGACGTTACATTATGCGGTATGGAACCATTCCCATTTTTTTGATAAAGCTGTGCTGCAGCAAAAGGCAACAAGCGTTGCGCTGTTTTTTCCAAAGAACTGTCAAATGTCTCTGCCATTTCCTGGAATAAAATTGAAACGGATACCCCTGTTGCAATCAACCACATCATGGTAACGCTCAGCGTTATATATAAAATCAGCTTTTTCTTAAGGCTATTTGATTTCATCATCTGTCACTTTAAAGCGATACCCAACACCGCGCAGTGTTTCGATATATTTTTTCCCAATTTTTTTTCGCAAACGACTGATATAAACTTCAACAGTATTGCTTTCGACTTCCGCACCATATTCATATAGGCAATTCTCAATTTGCACTTTGGATACGATTGCATCTTTCTTGCGCAATAAGCGCTCCAAAACCGCCCATTCTCTTGCACTCAGATCAATTGCCTGCCCGCCACACGATATCACTTTATGGTCAATTTCGATGGAAAGTTCCCCTATTTCCAACGCAACTGGTCCTGTCATATTCAAACGACGTTGCATTGCTGTCACTCGAGCACTGAGTTCCCCCAGGTCAAAGGGTTTTACCAAATAATCATCGGCACCGGCATTCAACCCTTCAATACGATCAGAAATTTGATCCAGCGCCGTCAGAATAATAACACCAACCTGCCCCCCTGATCGTCGCAGGCCTTTTAAAAGATCAATTCCTTGACCATCGGGTAACATAAGGTCCAGCAAAATAAGATCATATTGTGTCGTGGCAAGGCTGGCAAACGCATCAGCAAGGGTCGTAAACCAATCAACTGCATGACCTTCACCGGCAACATGTTCTTTAATCGCCTGCCCAAGACCTTTTTCATCTTCTACAAGTAAAACACGCACTCTTTTTGCTCCTCCGGCACACTATAAGGTCAAATAACCATTATAAATCAGGACATCTGCTTTCATTTTTTTAAATGAACCGCCAAAAATAAATTATGAACTTGCAAAATTTGCTCCTGCCTGCAACATTTCCTTTATCGAAAAAGATAAGAACACAAAGGCCGTTTACATGGACATTCTTCGCATTATCATCGCCATCTTCATCCCACCGCTGGCTGCATTCCTGACAGTCGGCATTGGCTTGCATTTTTGGCTGAACCTTATTTTAACCCTGTGTTTCTTCTTCCCCGGCATGATCCATGCCTTGTGGCTGGTGGTTAAAAACAAAGGTTAACATAAAAAAAGCGGCACCCTGAAATCAGGTCAGCCGCTTTTTTTAAATGCATTTAGATTTAATCGATTTTCGGTTCGTCGATCTTGTTTTGACGACATGCCGCAGTGACTGTATTTGCCAATAAGCATGCAATCGTCATGGGACCAACCCCACCTGGAACCGGCGTAATGGCACCGGCAACTTCGACAACTTCATCAAAGTCCACATCACCAACCAGTTTGGTTTTGCCTTCCGGGGTTTCAATACGGTTGATGCCAACATCAATCACCGCAGCACCGGGCTTAATCCAATCTGCCTTGATCATTTTCGCACGCCCTACAGCAGCAACGAGAATGTCTGCACGGCGGCATTCCTCTTCGATATCAAGGGTGCGTGAATGAACCGTCGTTACCGTACAGCTTTCATTCAACAACAAGGCACCCATCGGTTTGCCGACGATATTGGACCGCCCGACAACAACAGCACGTTTCCCAGACAGTGAGCCACCAAAATAATCTTTCAACATCATCAGGCAACCCAATGGCGTACAAGGAACCATCGCATCCTTTGACCCGGTTGCCAGCAACCCTGTGTTGATCACATGAAAGCCATCCACGTCTTTTTCCGGGGCAATCGCTTCAATCACTTTTTCTTCGCTGATATGTTTGGGCAAGGGAAGCTGAACCAAAATACCGTGAACTTCAGGGTTTTCGTTCAGGCTTTGCACCAAGGTCAAAAGTTCCTGTTCTGAAATATCAGGATCACGGCGATATTCCAGCGACTTCATTCCACATTCTTCGGTCTGCTTCACCTTGTTGCGCACATAGACCTGACTTGCAGGGTCTTCGCCAACCAAAACAACCGCCAGACCCGGCGTCAGGTTTTCGTAGTGTTTCAGCTCTTCCACCTGTTTGGCGACACGTTTGCGCACATTTTGTGCAAAGGCTTTACCATCAATGATTTTTGCGTCAGACATTGTTCTGCTTCATCCAATCTATAAGGCGTTGTTTCAAGACACTTGGCTCGCCTTTTAACAACAACGTTTTGTGCCGGGACAGTTCTCCGGCGGTGAGTTCCATATCCGATTTCGCCAACTTCCATTCCTTGCTCAAAAACTTGACCAAGGCAGCATTGGCTTTCCCTTTTTCCGGCGCCGCCGTTACGGACAGCTTCAGGACAACCGTTCCGTCCGCCTCTTCCATAATAGCATTGATCGCCGTTTTCTTCGCCTTCGGTGTCAATTTCAAGCGCAACAGAAGGCCGTCGGTGACTTCATTAAAAAAAGCGCCGACCATTAAACCAGTTTAAACATCAATTGCTGAACGACGCTTTGCAGGAAAAAGACAACCAACAACAAAACGATCGGCGAAAGATCAATTCCACCCATGTCCGGCAAAAACTGGCGGATACGTGACAACAGCGGTTCCGTCAACTTCGAACAGATATCCCATACGATCCGAACAAACTGATTGCTGTAGTTGATGACATTGAAATGGAACAACCAGCTCATCACAACCGTCACAACCACGATCAATTCATATATATTCAAAATTGCCAGAAGCACTTGAAACAGGGGCACGAGTACGACGTCCATCAAGATCCCTTTAAATATGTATTACATTTGGGCAAACCCTATACCGAGCCGCCCGTATGCGCAAGTCTGCGTTTTTATCTCTGCACGATCTATTTAAACAAATCGCGCGTCACCACACCGACAAATTTCGTAAAATGTTCCGAAGTGGCATCAAAATCCTTATGCATCCAGCCTGACATATTGCGATAGACTTCATCATCCACACAAAAGACGATTGCAAACGTTGCCTTTTCCCCCGGCTGACTTTGCGGGATGTCGCCTTTACATATCCGATTGGCATTATAGTTTTTAGGTGGGGCGATGACCCAAATCACACGATAGGCTGGTGAATCGGCCTCTTCCATACGGGTTGTTGCCTTAAACGGACGCGTTTGCATCCCGCGTTCCATCCCCTTGGTAATAGCGTTTACAACGTCTGCCCCTTCAAAACCGGGATAGGTGCCATGTATATCTACCAAAAGCGGCCCACGTGAAGTTGCCGTAAAAAAGTACGGTTCCATACTATCACGTGCGGAGAATTTTTCTACGGAACCATAAGGGGCGTCCTCGCCACAGGCCACCAGACCCAGCAAAGTTGCCATACCTGCCAGTATTTTCTTCATTCTATGGTCCTTTCCAAATTAACCCGAGGACTTCTTATTTAATCCAATATCCCCACAATGGGAAGTGTTTCCCCCGAACAATCGACCTATACGAAAGAATAAGTGATTCTTTTTATTATAATTTTTTGACAAGCAAAAAAACCATTAGGAATTTGCCGAGTCGCACGTTAGAATCTCTCTACTGCAGACGGATTCAAGGAGATGCATATGCAGCTTCTCAGGTTGTCTATATCAACCGATCGCAAGACAGCGCCGCCAGATTTTCTGGATGCTGAGTTGTCGCCGGGTCCGACTGACACTCTTTCCATTCTGGACATTCCACGTCAAAAATGCCTTTCGCCTTGCACGCCTTGTGTGAGGTTTTTTTATGGGCATTATCCAAGCTGTTAGGAGAGACACATGGGTAAACGCGTACGTAAATCCGCCAAAGTCGATGCCGATGTCAGAGCTTTATTTTTCGACGACCATCAAAGAGAGCAGGAAATGAGCAAAAAAGCATGGGACCCGCTTGGTTCTCACCAACCCGATTCTCCGAGGGATCAAAAATACGTTAAAAATGTTCGCCCCAGAAGTGACAATCAAGCCCAACTGATGCAAGCCATTGATGAACGCCACATGGTTGTCGCCCTTGGTCCCGCGGGCACCGGCAAAACCTATCTCGCCGTCGCAAAAGCTGTCGAAGCCTTGGATGCTGGAAAAATAGAACGCATCATCCTGTCCCGACCGGCTGTTGAAGCCGGGGAAAGTATTGGCTACCTGCCCGGTGACATGGAAGAAAAGCTCGCGCCTTACCTGCGCCCACTTTACGATGCGCTGACTGACCGCCTTGGCAGTAAACGGCTCAAAGCAATGATGAGCAACGGCACAATTGAGCTTGCCCCTGTTGGTTATATGCGCGGGCGCACGCTGAATAACGCCTTTGTCGTGATTGACGAGGCACAAAACTGCACCTACGGCCAGATTAAAATGCTCATTACCCGACTGGGTTGGAATTCCACAATGGTTTTAACCGGTGACCCCGACCAAAGTGACCTGTTACCGGGTATTTCCGGCCTGAAAGACATTGCCGATAAGCTGGAACAACTCGAAGATGTTGCAACGATCCGCTTGAAAGACCGCGATATTGTACGTCACCCATTGGTCGCCAGTATCCTGACCGTAGTTTAACCGATCGATCCTTTTCCAACAGCCTGAATGCCCCGTTTTAAAAATCAGGACGGGGCATTTTATATTCAAAAGAGTCTAAACTTATGGTCAAGTTGCTTCAGAGAAATGTTTTCTGTATAAAGAAATAGTTCTTATAAAATACAGGTGCCTATGAAAAAGTTTTCACGCCGCACACTTATATTCTCACTTGTTTGCACAGGAAGTTTGCTGACCTGTCTGGGGACAAGTTTGGCAAGTGGACGGGAAACAAGCCGAACTTTTTTCGGGCGTGACTTTTATCTGGATAGGAACAATCGCTGGGGAAAAGAAAAAGCCGCCTATCTTGCCCAGCTTTCATCGAAAGTAGCACCTGACACGTTCAATCTTAGTCATTATAGCCAACTCCCTCCCCCTATTCAGATCGTCCAGATCAACACAGACATCAATCAAACGCCCTATGTCAGTGACCAGACCCGTTATGGCCGCGCTGATATATGGATTGAACCCGCAGATTTTGTACAGAACGGCGGGGATTGCGAAGATTATGCGCTGGCAAAATATAACCTACTCGCACAATTAGGGTTTCCAAGCGAAGATATGTTCCTGCTGGGTGTTACGCAAAAAAACAGCACTCAAGCCCATGCCTGTCTGGGAATTGACAATAAAGACGGTTCTTTCCTTGTTTTAGATAACACCGTCGATCACCCTGTTCAGGAACAAGAATACGCCGAAAAATACAATCTTGTTTACGCTGTCAATAAACATGGGTTATGGCGACCCATTTTATGATTTTTTCTGTGTCACATTCTCGTGATTTTATGTGAGCATTTTCTCACGTAAGGCTGATTTGCAAGTGATCAGACATCTTCCTATTTTGATTTCCGAGACAAACATCACCTTATTGAAATCAGGAGAACATAAAATGTTAAACCTTCGCCAATCCGTCTTTGCCGCTTCTTTTGCCTTCGGTGTCACTCTGATCGCAGGCGCTGTCCAAGCCGGAACCATCACTGAATATTCCCACACCTGGAGACCGGGTTTTTACAACACAGACAGCGGACCCGCAGCTTATGAACGCACCGTTCATGTTGATTATGACACCAGTTATAAAACCGGTAGTGCACGCATTACCCGCACCATTCAATTGAATTCCTACCAAGAAGGTGCGGAACGTACTGAAAACGGTTACGAGCTGGTTGTGACTGAATTTGACCCCAGCCAAGTCGAAACGGCAGCAGGTCAAATGGATGATCGTCCACTCATCAGCAATACTGCCAAACCCAATTATTTTCTCGATGATTCAGACAACAAATATCATCTTGTAAAATAATCCCGTATTTTACGACTGAAAAAAGGCCGCTCTACATTTTCGTAGTCCGGCCTTTTTTCTATTTTAACCAGTTTTCCAAAGATGTCAGACGGTCATATTCTTCTTCGCTAACAACCTGTAAATCCAAGGCAGCTTGTTTGATGCTCATCTTTTCACGGTGGGCTTTTTTTGCAACTTCTGCCGCCCGTTCGTAACCAATTGTCGGGGCCAACGCCGTCACCATCATCAAGGTTTGATCAAGATGCTGTTGAATACGGTCTTCATCGGCCTTTATTCCCTCCACACAATGCAAGGTGAAACAACGCATCCCGTCTGCCAGCAACTGGACCGATTGCAGGATATTATAAACGATCAACGGCTTGTAGGTATTCAGTTCAAAATGCCCATGTGCGCCGCCAATGCTAACTGCCACATGGTTGCCCATAACTTGCGCACAAATCTGGCTCAGGGCTTCGGCCTGTGTCGGGTTAACCTTACCCGGCATAATGGACGACCCCGGTTCATTGGCGGGAAGCAACAACTCTCCGATCCCACATCGGGGACCAGAACCCAGCAAGCGAATATCATTGGCGATTTTATTAAGCGAGACTGCCAGCGCATTCAATTGGCCCGAAAATTCCACCAGTGCATCATGGGTTGCCAGCCCTTCCATCGGCAAGGGGTTTTCACAGAATTCAAATCCGCTGAGTTTACGGATGTGTTCGATAAAACAATCGACAAAGCCGGGCGGGCAATTTGCACCATTGCCCACAGCCGTTCCACCTTGCGGAACAACCATTAAACGTTCCCAAGCTTCCTCTAAGCGTTTTTTACCTGTTGCAACTTGTTGAGCAAAGACAGCAAAAACCGTACCTAAGGATACCGGAACCGCATCTTGTAAATGCGTGCGTCCCACTTTCATAATCCCATCAAATTCATCCGCCTTCTGCATTAAAGCGTTATGCAGTTGATTCAATGACGGCCATAAAAGATCATGTGTCTGCAAGGCAATCGCGATATGCATCACAGTTGGAAAACTATCGTTGGAAGATTGGCTGCGGTTTACATGATCATTGGGATGAACCTCGCCATCCGTTCCCCGTTTACCCGATAAAATCTCATTTGCGCGTGAGGCGAGAACCTCATTCACATTCATATTGGTTTGCGTCCCGGATCCGGTTTGCCAGATACGAATGGGAAACTCTTCGGACAATTTTCCATCCAAGACATCCCATGCCGCCTGACAAATCGCGTCGCCTCGGCGCTCGTCCAAAACATCCACATTCATATTGGCTTGTGCTGCCGCCATTTTTTGAAAGGCAAAAGCACGAATAAGCACAGGCGGAAGTCCCTCCCATCCAATATCGAAGTTGCCCAAACAGCGTTGTGTCTGTGCGCCCCAATATCGTTCCGCAGGAACTTCAATGTCCCCAATTGAATCGCGTTCAACCCGCATTTCTTTTTTCCCACTCATTCGTACCTCCCACCCCTTCGGGCTATTTCGTGCTCAGGTTTTGCAGAACATATTCCAGAATACCGCCTTTGAGCAGATAGGCTGCTTCTTCCTTTGTATCGATACGTGAACGCAGACCATACGTTTTTGTACTGCCATCCCCACGTGTCACAACCAGTTCAAGGTCCTGTGAAGGAACCAATTGGCTGTCCAAACCCCGGATATCGAATAATTCGGTGCCATCCGGGTTCATATCTGCCAAGGCCGTTTCACTGATAAACTGCAAGGGTAGAACCCCCATCCCGACAAGGTTGGATCGATGAATACGTTCATAACTTTGCGCAATAACCGCCTTCACGCCCAATAGGCGTGTACCCTTAGCAGCCCAATCGCGGGACGATCCGGTGCCATATTCATGGCCAGCCAGAACAATCAGCGGGGTCTTTTCCTGTTGATATTTCATGGCGGTATCAAAAACACTCATAACCGTGCCATCAGGCTGGTGTTTGGACCAACCACCTTCGGTTCCCGGTGCCACCTTATTACGAATGCGGATGTTGGCAAATGTGCCACGCATCATCACTTCATGGTTACCACGACGCGATCCGTAGGAATTGAAATCCGCCGGCTTCACGCCCTGCTCTATTAAATACTGCCCGGCGGCACTATCCTTTGCGATCGACCCTGCCGGGGAAATATGATCGGTGGTGACAGAATCTCCCAGTATCAACAAAGCACGTGCCTGTTCAATATTGGCAATTTCAACCGATTGCCCAGCTTCAAAGAAAGGCGGGTTGCGCACATAAGTCGACTCACTTTTCCAGTGATACGTTTTGGTTTTACTGACCGCTATATCTTGCCAGCTTTGCGGACCTGCAAATACATCGCTATAGCGTGAACGGAACATTTCCGGTGTTAAAATATCACGGATAAGATCATCACATTCCCGGTTGCTCGGCCAGATATCTTTCAGATAAACGGGGTTTCCCTGTTGATCTTCCCCGATCGGATCATTCACCAGATCAAGACGCGTTGTCCCAGCCAGTGCATAAGCCACCACCAAGGGCGGAGAGGCCAGATAGTTGGCTTTGACATGCTGGTTGATCCGACCTTCAAAATTACGGTTCCCACTCAGAACCGAGGCTACAACAAGATCGCCTTCTTCCACCGCATTGCCAATCGGGGCCGCTAAAGGACCGGAATTCCCAATACAGGTTGTGCAGCCATATCCCGCCAGTGTGAAACCCAACTCGTCCAATGCCCCTTGTAGACCTGCGGCCTTCAGATAATCGGTGACAACTTGTGAACCCGGTGCCAGTGAGGTTTTAACCCACGGCTTGACCTTTAGACCTTTTCCCAAAGCTTTTTTGGCCAAAAGCCCTGCCCCCAGCATCACACTGGGATTAGATGTATTGGTACAGGATGTAATCGCCGCAATCACAACATCACCGTCATGCAGACTGTACGATTGTCCCTGAACCTCTACACTTCGGGGTTTGTTCTGCTGTGCAAGTTCTTGCAAGGTTTGATCAAAGGAAGGAGCAACCCCGGACAAGGCAATCCGGTCCTGTGGACGTTTCGGCCCAGCGAGACTCGGTTCCACAGTTGCCAAATCCAATTCCAGCGTATCGCTATAAATTGGGTCGGGTCCGGCGCTTTCTCGCCACAGACCTTGTTCTTTGGCGTAAGCTTCAACCAATTTCACCTGATCAGGCTGACGTGATGTAAAGCTGAGATAACGGATTGTTTCTGCATCAATGGGGAAAAAGCCGCAAGTCGCCCCATATTCAGGTGCCATATTGGCAATGGTCGCACGATCCGGTAAGGGGAGATGGTCCAGCGCCGGACCATAAAATTCAACAAATTTACCGACAACACCGCGTTCACGCAACATTTGCACCACACGCAAAACCAAATCGGTTGCCGTGGTGCCTTCGCGCAATCGTCCGCTTAACTTAAAACCAACCACATCGGGTAAAACCATTGAAACGGGTTGACCGAGCATGGCGGCTTCGGCCTCAATCCCGCCAACACCCCAGCCTAAAACACCCAGCGCATTGATCATGGTGGTATGGGAATCGGTCCCGACCAATGTATCGGGGAAGGCCAGTAATTCGCCTTGATCTTGTGTCATAACGACTTGGGCGAGGTATTCCAGATTAACCTGATGGCAAATCCCGGTTCCCGGTGGCACCACCCGGAAGTTTTCAAACGCCTGCTGCCCCCAACGCAAAAATTCATAACGTTCGCGGTTTCTTTTAAATTCAAGCGTTTCGTTTATTTTAAGGGATTGGGCATGACCATAATCGTCCACCATAATGGAATGGTCAATCACCAGATCAACCGGACAGATCGGGTTAATTGCAGCCGGATTATCACCTCGTTCGGCGGCGGCATCCCGCATGGCAGCCAGATCAACAACAGCGGGAACACCGGTAAAATCCTGCATCAAAACACGCGCGGGTCGAAAGGCGATTTCACAGTCCGAGGACGCCTGATCCAGCCATTTTTCAAGCTGGTCAATATCGGAAACATGAACATCCTTACCGTTTTCCCAACGTAACAGGTTTTCCAGCAAAACCTTCAAGCTAAACGGTAATCGGTCAATATCCGCACCGCTTTTTTCAGCCAGTGCTTTCAGACTGAAATAACTGTATTGCGTCTCACCAAGCGTCAATGTGCGTTTGGTGTTTAATGTGTCCTGACCATATTGGGGCATGTGCCACCTCTCTTTTACGGGTCTCTATTCCAATTTTATCTCGTGTGTTGGCCTCTTCTCCCTCTAACCCCATGAGCATGCAGGATACATGGCGGGCCACGCCATATCCCCTGCATCCAAATCCAATTTTATTTATGTGCGATTTCTTTATCGGTGAACAAGTAATCGCGTAATTCCTTGTCCATCACCTTATCCTTGCGTCGGATCCATTCCAGCACCATTGCCGCATGTTCTTTTTCTTCATCGCGGTTATGGATCAGAATGTTTTTCAAATCTTCATCCTTACAGGCATCAATGCGTTGATTGTACCAATCGACAGCTTCCAGTTCTTCCATCAAAGAAACAACCGCACGATGGTAATCGCGCGTTTCATCCGTCAATTCCTCAACCGGTTCGTGATAACCTTCATTAGACATGGGTTCTTCTCCATAAAAATATAACTAAAAAATGTTTTACAAAATTAGAGTTATATTTTTCGGAAGTGATTGCAAGGGGATAAATCTCATCTGATTTTTCATATAACAGCCGTTCAAAGATCAACATTGCCCGCAATAATATTTCAATAACATTCATGGCTTGCGAAACTTTCGACAAATCTTTATAACCCGAGAGCGAAAAAACGCCTGTTTTGACAGATTACCCTATAGCCATTACGGTTTTAATTTGGTAAAACGGTATCGTAATGCGTATTTATTTATCGATGTGTCTCGCAAAGGATTAACATGAGCGAAGAACGTTTAGCCTTGGCGGCTGAATTTCCGGCAACTTCTGTAGAAGCCTGGAAAGAGTCTTTGGAGAAAGTTCTCAAAGGTGCCCCTTTTGAAAAAAAGATGGTTGTCAAAACCTATGACGGTATCGACATCCAGCCTCTTTATACAAAAGCAGATTGGAACGCAGACGGCAATCCGTCCGGTTTCCCCGGCAGCGCCCCGTTCACACGCGGCAATTCAGCCGTGGGTCGCAGCGTAGATGGATGGGATATTCGCCAAATTCACGCCCATGCAGACAAATCTGTTGCCAATGATCAAATTCTTGAAGATCTGGAACGCGGCGTCACCTCGATTATTTTACAGTTTGACGAAGCCGCACGTGCCGGTAAAAACGGCGCCGATGCCCCCGACCTTGCTGGTCGTGGCGGGATTATGATCTATTCCAAAGAAGACCTCGCTAATGTTTTGGACGGCGTTCTTCTTGATCTCGCGGCTGTTTCATTGGAAGCCGGTGCACAAGGTGGGGCGGCAGCTTCTTTGCTGAAAGCGTTGTGGGATGATAAAAACATCCCCAATGATAAAGCTATGGGGGCCTTCAACCTTGATCCGCTGGGTACATTGGCAGCGACAGGTACCTTGCCGACATCCGTTGAAGACGCCCTTGCCGATATGGCGAACCTCGCCAAAGAGACAGCGGTAAATTATCCCAAGGTCACCTCTGTGAAAGTGGATACCTCCGCCTATTACGGTGCAGGTGCTACAGAAACTCAAGATTTGGCAATCGCCTTGGCAACTGGTGTCAGTTACCTGCGTGCAATGGTCGATGCGGGTCTAAGTGTGGATGAGGCTGCACGTCAAATCACATTCTCCTTTGCCAACGGTGCCGATATCTTCACAGGGATCGCCAAATTACGTGCGGCGCGTTTCCTGTGGGCGCAAGTCGTCAAAGCATCCGGGGGTTCTGCTGAGGCGCAAGGTATGAAATTGCATGCTGCCACAGCCGCACGCGCCATGTCCAAACGCGACCCCTGGGTCAATATGTTGCGCACAACAGCGACCTGTTTTGCCGGGGCCATCGGTGGTGCAGATGCCATTACCGTCTTGCCGTTTGATTATCATTGTGGTGTTGCAGATAACTTTGCCCGCCGCATTGCCCGCAATACACAAATTGTTTTGCAGGAAGAAAGCTCACTCAATAAAGTCATCGACCCCGCAGGCGGGTCCTGGTTTATTGAAAACCTGAGCGAACAATATGTTAAAAAAGCATGGGAATTGTTCCAGGATATCGAAAGCCGGGGTGGTATGGCTGCGGTTCTTGCCGATGGGTCTATTCAGTCTCAAATCGCTGATGTCTGGCAGGCTCGTCTTAAAAACATTGCCAAACGCAAAGATGCGGTCACAGGCGTTTCCGAATATCCAAATATTTTGGAAGAAACTGTTGTTCGCAGCGCCCCTGATTACGCCGCCTTGATCGCCAAGATCAACAAAGCCGATGTCACCATCGCCAGCTTGGCCACACAAGGGGATGCGACAACCATTACGGCCCTGCCCGCCCATCGTCTCGCCGAAGGATTTGAAAAACTGCGTGATGCTGCCGATGCTTACAAAGCTGCAAACGGTGATTTCCCGAAAATTTTCTCTGCGAATATGGGCGCAATTGCCAAACACACGGCACGCGCAACGTTCGCCAAAAACTTCTTCGAAGCTGGCGGTGTACAGGCCGTAACCAACAACGGTTTTGCCAACGTTGATGACGCGGTTGCCGCCTTTAAAGACAGTAAAGCTGAAGTTGCCGTTCTCTGTGGCAGTGACGATCAGTATGAAGAGCTCGCCGTCCGTTTTGCCACAGCTTTAAAAGCCGCTGGTGCGAAAAAAGTATTCCTCGCTGGACGCGGTGAATTTGACGGTGTCGATGCTACTATCGGCATGGGTAGCGATGTGCTCGCCACATTGCAGGACCTCCACACTGTATTGGGAGTGTAAGACAGATGAGCAATATTCCTAACTTTGCAAATGTTGCGCTGGACACTTCCGGCCTGAACAAAGAACAAGCCAGCGACTGGAAAGACCGTATCGAAGGTCAGACAGGTAAGAAACTGGACGACCTGACGTGGAACACGCCTGAAGGTATCGGTGTTAAACCGCTTTATACAGCCGAAGACCTGAACGGTTTGGACAGTCTCGACAGTGTTCCGGGGTTTGCGCCGTTCAAACGCGGTCCGTACAATTCCATGTACACCACGCGCCCGTGGACGGTCCGCCAATATGCGGGTTTTTCAACAGCCGAAGAATCCAACGCCTTTTACCGCCGCAACCTTGCAGCTGGTCAAAAAGGTCTGTCTGTTGCCTTTGACCTTGCCACACACCGGGGCTATGATTCCGACCACCCACGCGTTGCCGGGGATGTCGGCATGGCAGGTGTAGCGATTGACAGTATTTATGATACCCGTACCCTGTTTGACGGGATCCCGCTGGATCAAATGTCTGTTTCCATGACCATGAACGGTGCTGTTCTGCCTGTTCTGGCCCTGTATGTTCTGGCCGCTGAAGAACAAGGTGTCACACCGGACAAGCTGTCCGGGACTATCCAGAACGATATTCTCAAAGAATTCATGGTGCGTAACACCTATATCTACCCGCCGACCCCGTCCATGAAGATCATTTCCGATATCTTCGGCTTTACCTCAACAGAAATGCCGAAATTCAACTCGATCTCCATTTCCGGCTATCACATGCAGGAAGCCGGTGCGACAGCCGATCTGGAACTGGCTTACACATTGGCAGACGGTGTGGAATATCTGCGTTCCGGTATTGCTGCCGGTCTGGATGTCGATGCCTTTGCCCCGCGCTTGTCCTTCTTCTGGGCCATCGGCATGAACTTCTTTATGGAAGTTGCCAAAATGCGCGCAGGACGGATGTTGTGGTCGCGTCTGGTGAACCAGTTTGATCCGAAAAACCCGAAATCACTGGCCCTGCGTACACACTCCCAAACATCGGGCTGGTCTTTGACGGCACAGGACGTCTTCAACAACGTCACCCGTACCTGTATCGAAGCCATGGCATCAAGCCAAGGTCATACGCAATCCCTGCACACCAACGCGCTGGACGAAGCCTTGGCCTTGCCAACGGATTTCTCCGCCCGCATTGCCCGTAACACACAAATCTTCCTGCAACAGGAAACAGGCACCTGTGATGTAATCGACCCGTGGGGCGGTTCTTACTACGTTGAAAAACTGACACAGGATCTGGCCGAAAAGGCATGGGCGCATATTCAGGAAGTTGAAGAACAAGGCGGCATGGCCAAAGCCATCGAAGCCGGTATTCCTAAAATGCGTATCGAAGAAGCCGCAGCACGGACCCAAGCCCGCATTGACGGTGGCCGTCAGACCGTTGTCGGTGTCAATAAATATCAGCTTGAGAACGAAGATGCGATTGATGTTCTCAAGGTTGAAAACTCCGAAGTGCGCAAGTCCCAGATTGCCAAACTGGAACGCCTGCGTGCAGAACGTAATGAAACCGATACACAAGCTGCACTGGACGCCTTGACAGAAGCCGCAAAAACCGAAAACGGCAACCTGCTTGATCTCGCAATTAAAGCCGGTCGTGCCAAGGCCACCGTTGGTGAAATCTCGCTTGCATTGGAAAAAGTCTATGGTCGCCATCAGGCCACCATTCGCGCTATTTCCGGTGTTTATAAAAACGAAGTGGGTGAAATGAACGAAAAGATCGAAGACGTAACCAAGCTGGTTAAAAAGTTCGAAGACCATGAAGGGCGTCGCCCGCGTATCCTGATTGCGAAAATGGGGCAGGATGGACACGATCGCGGTCAAAAAGTGATTGCAACTGCCTTTGCCGATCTTGGTTTCGATGTGGATATCGGACCGTTGTTCCAGACACCGGAAGAAACTGCGCGCCAAGCGGTTGAAAACGATGTCGATATTGTGGGTGCTTCCTCCTTGGCTGCGGGTCACCTGACCTTGGTGCCGCAACTGCGCGAAGAACTGGCAAAACTGGAACGCGACGATATTCTGATCGTGTGCGGAGGCGTTATTCCGCCGCAAGACTTCGACGCCTTATATGAAGGGGGCGCAGAAGCGATCTTCCCACCGGGCACCGTTATTTCCGAAGCCGCCATCGATTTGATGAAAAAGCTGAACGAAGTTGTTGGTATCGAAGACTAAGTCCTGAGCAAACAAACATCATCCCGGATCAGCACTTGCGCTTATCCGGGATGATGTGTTTTATAAATCCGGATTCATAATTAGAGATTTCCCATGAACGACATTGTCAATCATTCCGTAAAAAAAGGCCCGGTTCGTCGGCGCAGACAACCGTCTGTAGACGAATATGTCGAAGGCGTTTTAAGCGGGGACCGGACAATGTTGGGCCGAACGATCTCTTTGGTGGAAAGCACCAGTCCACGCTACCGTAAAATCGCACAGGAAGTTTTGTTAAAACTGCTGCCCCATAGCGGTAAGGCACACCGTGTCGGAATAACAGGTGTGCCCGGTGTCGGTAAATCCACAACGATTGAGGCCTTGGGCTGCAATTTATGTGAAGCCGGTCACAAGGTCGCCGTTCTCGCTGTTGACCCGACCAGTTCTGTTTCCGGTGGCTCTATTCTGGGCGACAAAACCCGCATGAATAATCTCGCAATTCAGGAAAACGCCTTTATCCGACCAAGTCCGAGTTCCTGTACATTGGGTGGCGTTACCAAAATGACCCGCGAAACCATGATTGTGTGCGAGGCGGCCGGCTACGACGTTGTGTTGGTGGAAACCGTCGGTGTAGGACAAAGTGAAACCGTTGTTGCCGATATGGTAGATTTCTTCCTTGTCCTTATGTTGCCCGGTGCCGGGGATGAACTGCAAGGCATCAAAAAAGGTGTGTTAGAACTCGCCGATATGATCGCCGTGAACAAATCCGATGCCCCCAACGAAAAACGCGCAAAAATGGCGGCACGTGAATATAAAAACGCCCTTCATATCATGCGCCCACAAAGTCCGAACTGGTCCCCGCCTGTGGTCTGTATTTCCGGTCTATCCAATATGAACCTTGACGAAATGTGGGCCAAAGTTGAAGACCATCGCATGAAATTAAGCGAAACGGGTGAGTTGAAAACAAAACGCACCGAACAGCAATTTCGCTGGATGTGGGCAATGGTCGAAGACCGTTTGATGGATGCACTGAAATCCCATCCCGATGTGGTCAATTTAATTGATCCGGTCCACGACGCCATTACACGTGACGAATTAACCGCCACTGTTGGCGCACAACGCATTCTTAATGCTTTCGGACTGACCGATACCCTATAAAGACAATTGTAAACTGTGGTTTTAAAGCCTACATTTATATTCAAATAGATAATTGAGGCCGAGATGAAAAAACTGCTTCTTGTTGAAGATATGAAATTCTTCAACTCGCTTGTCGAAAAGCATGTGCGACGTAATCTGGATATCGATGTCGTTTCCTGCACCAACTACGCCGAAGCCGTTGCCGTTCTCAAAAATGGATTTGATGATTACTTTCTGGCCATTCTCGACTTGAATCTGCCGGATGCGCCCGATGGTCAAATCGTTGATCTGGTCATTGGCTATGGCATACCCTCTGTGGTTTTCTCTGCCCAATTCAGCGAAGATACCCGCGATCAAATTTTATCCAAAAACGTAATTGATTATGTCGTCAAACAAAATCCATCCAGTCTGGACTATCTGGTTTCCTTAATCTCACGCCTCTATTTTAATGCCAACATCAGGGTTCTTGTGGTGGATGATTCCACCACTGCCCGTAAATACGTCATGGACTTGATGAAACGCTACCAGTTTAAGGTTGAAGAAGCCGAAAACGGCATTGATGCACTGGAAATGCTGGAAAAACACCCCGATATTCGGTTGGTCATTACCGATTATAACATGCCGCATATGGATGGGTTCGAGCTCACCCGCGAAATTCGACGCAAATACCCCAAACACAAAATCGGTATTATTGGCCTGTCCACTGCCGGAAGTAACATTTTATCCGCCCAATTCATCAAAAACGGTGCCAATGATTTCCTCAATAAACCTTTTTTGCGCGAAGAGTTTTTCTGTCGGGTCTGCCAAAACGTCGAATTGATCGAATATATGGACGATCTGAAATCGGCCGCCACCCATGATTTCTTAACTGGCCTGCACAATCGACGTTTCCTCAACGATATCGGTGGCAATTCCGTCGCACGTGCCTTGCGTGACGATATGCCGCTGAGTGTCGCCTTGCTGGATATCGATCATTTTTCAAAAATTAATAATGAATACGGGCATAGTGCGGGCGATGAAATCCTCATTCAACTGGGGGAACTTTTAAATGAACGCTGTCGTCGCTCAGACGTACTTGCACGCACGGGCGGCGAAGAACTCTGCGTTATTGCCAACAATCTACCGGCACACCAATGTCATGCTTTTTTTGACGGATTACGTAAGATGATCGAAATGCATGACTTCAAGGCAGGCCAGAAAACATTAAAGCTAACCGTTAGTATCGGTGTGTGCAATCACGTTCACGAAACCTTCGATGCCATGATTGCTTCCGCCGAAGAGGCCTTGCTCCATGCCAAGAAGGAAGGCCGTAATCGCACCAGCATTCAAACGGCCTAAAACCAAAAATCACACACCCAGCAAAACTTTTTTGGCCTTACGCAATCCCGTCCAGATCAAAACCGCCACGACCGGAACAGCAATGCCAATGGCAAGATCCGGGTTGATCGGCACACCCCCTGCTTTGACACCTTTAAAGGCATAGCCCAGTAAGCCGACCAAATAGTAACTGATCGCGACAACAGAAAGCCCTTCAACTGTTTCCTGTAAACGTAGTTGAAGTTCAGCCCGTTTATTCATGGTTTTCAGAACTTCCTGATTTTGCTTTTCCAGTTCCACTTCAACACGGGCGCGCAACAAGCTCGCGACCCGGCTGATGCGTTGTGACAAGGAATGTTGGCGCATGCTGGTATGGTCACATGTTTTCATCGCCGGAGCCATACGCCGTTCAATGGTTTCCGATAAAGTCGGCAATCCTGTTAGGCGTCCTTCGCGCAATTCATTCAGGCGCTGCTGTACAATGGCATAATACGCTCTGGTCGCCCCAAAACGATAACTGTTGCGGGCAGAAATTGCTTCGATCTCGGCAGCCAGAACGGACAATTCTTCCAACAGATCACCATCTTTCTGCGGATGGACCCGATCCGACATCTTGGCGGCGATCACAGCCAGACTTTCGTCAATTGCCCGGATGCGTGGGCTGGCCTCACGCGCCAAAGGGAAACCAAGCAAGGCCATAATCCGGTAGGTTTCCACTTCAAGCACCCGCTGGACAACACGACCAGCTTGACGTTCAGGCATGGAAATATTGCGCATGAGAATACGCATAAAGCGATCATCATGCACACGCATATCCGTCCAGACCAACGCAGCCCCACCCGCCATTTCACAGCCCACATAGGTATGGCCGTCAAAATAACGCGACATCTCAATCGGGCTACGTTCCGGTGCATCATTTGTTTCCAGCTCCAAATGCACGGCATTCATCACCTGACCGGGGATTTCACTGATCCAATCTTGTGGCACGAAATCAATTACCGGATGAAGGAAAGGTTCTTCACAAGGTTCATTGCGAAAAAAAGTATAAGTGGAAAATTCCGTATGACGTTCCCAACGCAAACGAAAGGGTCCCATCTCTGAAATAAAATGGGTTGCTTCATCCAAAGGTTTGGCAACATCAAACTTTTCACACAGACGGGCCAAATGAACACGTTCCGCATCCCCGCCATCCTCGCCAGATAAAACCGCCAGATGCGTGATACGTTCCGGCATATCCAGCGCAATATAAGGCCGTGCGCGGATTTCTTTATCCAGTGTGTCGCGTAACGGATGTTCCTGTCCCAAATAAGTCATTTATCCTAAACCCTTACCTGTATTCCACTTTTGTAAAATTGGTAGTACCACTATGCGTATAATGAAAACAAGTGTTAAAGTGCAAATCATGTGATTTTTCTGTTTTGCAGTGTTTTACGTGGCAAATTTTCAAATCCATGATATGAAGCGCCATCTTTCCAGACAAAAGGTTTCAAGTTATGAGCGAAAATCAAACCAAGTCGGCATATGGACTGGGCCGCGCCGCCCGTCTTAATCTGGCATACGAGATTTTAACCGAACTCGCTGAAACTTCGCGTCCTTTGGATGCCATCCTGTCCAGTCGTTTTCGCCATTTGCAGGATGCACTGGAACGGCGTGACCGCCGCGATCTTGAACAACGTGTGCGTTCCGTTCTGCTGCATTATCGTCGTCTGTTATGGTGGCTGAAACAGGTTCGTCTGGACATAAACATGCGCTCCATGCTGCTCGCCGATATGATTTTAAACGACGATGCGGATATTCCTCAGTTGGAAAAATTATGTAACGGTGCCCATAACCGCATGGATATGTTGCGCAAAGAAGAAATCGCCAGCTTAAAACGCTTGCTGGGTAAAGATATCAATCACCCTGACATGAACGAAGCCATGTTGGCCGAATGCCCTGACTGGGCCGCTGCGGGCCTCAAACGAATTTTTGGCGATGATTTTGCCGCTGAAATGCGCGCCTTGGGCGACAAACCCACATCCGATTTTCGTGTAAATACATTGCTTGCAAGCCCGGAAAGTACCGCTGAAAGTCTTGCATCGCAAGGTTTCAAGGTTGAAGCCACGCCGCTTTCACCGATTGGATTGCGCCAAAGCCAACCCGGTGGACCGATCCTTTCTGAAACCGAAGCCTTCCGCCAAGGCTGGCTGGAAGTTCAAGACGAAGGGTCCCAATTGGTCGCTTTGATGGTCGGGGCAAAAAAAGGCATGCAGGTTGTTGATTTCTGTGCCGGGGCGGGTGGGAAAACCCTTGCACTGGCTGCTGAAATGGAAAATTCAGGACATTTGGTTGCTTGTGATGTCCATAGCAAACGCCTGAATCGTGCGAAAGTGCGCTTAAAACGTGCCGGTGTCGTCAATACCGAACGCCGACAGCTTGAAACCACTTTTGATAAATGGGTGAAAAAAAGCCGGGGCAAATTTGATCGTGTTCTTATTGATGCCCCTTGCAGCGGTACTGGAACATGGCGACGCAACCCAGATTCCAAATGGTCAAAAGATGAAACCGATTTGACAGAACTGGTTCAACTGCAAAAAGAGATTCTGAACAGTGCGTCACGCCTTGTAAAAAGCGGCGGACGGCTTATCTACGCCACCTGTTCGTTGTTGCCCGAAGAAAACGAAGATCAGATCGAACGCTTTCTATCCAGCAACACGGCTTTTAAACGCCTGTCCGCACAAGATATCTGGCAGGAACGCATCACAAGCGCCTATCCGGCAAAAGACCCGAACTACTTGCGCCTTAGCCCTTACCTGAACGGTTGCGATGGATTTTTTGCCGCCATACTGGAAAGAGAATAAACCAGAACGTTCTTCTCTTTTCTTGTCATAGGCCATCTCAATCTCTAGGTTATAGGGTGATATAAGGAGGCATCTATGGCTGAACGTAAGACCGAAGAGTCAGATATCCCCTGCCGCCAAACATATGCAGCGGCCGTTAATCTGTTTTTGCAGCTTGCCAAAGAACGCGCGCAAAACGGTGTTATCAGTGTCGATACGCTGGATATTGTCGCCCATGCCATTCAAAACGATCCAACAGTACGTAAAAAATACTGTGATACACAGTTTGAACGCTGTGCAGAATATGTCCGTTTATCCTTGCAAAATACGCCACGCATTAATGTCTACGGGCGGATTATTTCAGAACCGTTTGAACATCTGTTCAAAAAAGAACCTCCACTTATGGCCAGTGGTCAACTGGTTAACTTTTTCCATGCCATTCAGGCCATTTTGGGGCGTGCAGAATATGAAAACCTCATGGAACGTTCCCTGCGCCTGATGGAACAGGTTTCCCGTGATCGAGGAAACGAGTTTAAATATTCAGATCTGTATGAAACCGAAACATGTTGGGAAATTCGCTGGGACAGTTTCGTTGCCTTGGCTGATTTCTTTACAAAGTTCAATCTGCGTAAAGAATGGTACAAACGGGTCATGCAAAGTGATCCCGACACACCGGGGCAAGGCATTGGCCCCTATCCATTTAGCGAATTCCAGTTTAAACAACAAATGATGTGTATCTTTGATGCCTTCGCCAACTTATCCGATGACGAACATGACATCTTTGAAAAACGTTACAGCAAAAAACAACGAAAAGATTTTTCCACTTTTCTTGCCAATGTCGTTTCGATAGAAGACGAGGTATGACACACGACATCGCGCAATTAGGCTACCCCGTTCAGGAAACATTCCCTGCCCTGAAACAAGCTCTGCATTCCCAACAACGCGCTTTATTGGAAGCCCCCCCCGGTGCAGGGAAAACAACGTTGGTTCCCCTTGCCTTACTGGATGAACCTTGGTTGGCTGGTAAAAAGATTATTATGCTCGAACCCCGCAGGCTGGCGGCGCGCATGGTTGCCAAACGTATGGCTGACTTGCTGGGGGAAAAAGTCGGACAAACTGTCGGCTATCGTATTCGCCAAGATAAAAACGTAGGCCCAAACACCCGTATAGAAGTTGTTACAGAAGGGATCCTGACCCGACAACTCCAATCCGACCCGGAACTAGGCGGCATTGGTTTGGTTATTTTTGACGAATTTCACGAACGCAACCTGCAAGGCGATCTTGGCCTGGCCTTTTGCATGGAAACACAGGACGCCTTGCGTGATGATTTACGCCTGCTGGTCATGTCGGCAACCCTTGATGGGGAAAATCTGGCCTCTTTTTTAGGGGATGCTGCACGTATAACCAGCGCAGGGCGTGCCTTTAACGTCGCTATCCATAACCTGCCCCGCCCAGACAGGTTCTCTCTGGTCAACGATACAGTCCGCACCATTTCCAAGGCACTTGAAGAAGAAAGCGGCAGCCTGTTGGTCTTTTTGCCCGGGGAAGGTGAAATCCGCAAGGCACAATCCTTGCTGAATGAGCGTTACGCACAGGACCCGCACATTCTGATTGCCCCCTTATATGGCGCTTTGCCCACAACAGAGCAGGATAAAGCCATTGCACCGGCCCCAAAGGGTGTGCGCAAGATCGTTCTTTCTACAACCATTGCCGAAACCAGCTTGACCATTGAAGACATCCGTATCGTCATTGATTGTGGCTATAAACGGGTTGCCCGTTTTGACAACGCAAGATCCATGTCACGCCTTGAAACCGTGCGTGTTTCCAAGGCTGCAGCGACACAACGCAAAGGCCGGGCCGGGCGCATGCAAGACGGCATTTGTTATCAGCTTTGGCCACAAGCCGAAACACACGCCTTGGCAGAACGCGATACGCCTGAAATTCTCGAAAGTGACCTGACGCCACTGGCCTTGGAACTGAGCGCCTGGGGCGTTCATGCACCCGAAGACCTGAAGCTTCTGGATTATCCACCTAAAAATGCATTTCAACAAGCTCAAGACTTGTTGTTTCAATTAGGCGGACTGGATAAAAACGGTAAAATAACCGCGCATGGCAAAGAGATGCTGGCTCTGTCCCTTCACCCTCGCCTTGCCCATATGATCCTAACATCTTCTCATACAAACAAAAATGATGCCGCTTTGGCCTGTGATATTGCCGCCACTTTACAAGACGGTCCTCTGTTAAAAGGTTCGCGTGATTGCGATCTGCGCACAAGCCTTGCCGTTTTACATAATCAGACGGGATCAACACATAACATCTCAAAAGGGGCCTTGCACCGGGCACGACAAACCGCAAAAGCCCTAAGAAAACGGCTGAAAATTTCAAATATTCTATCCACCAGCTATCTGGAAACGGGGCGGATTTTGGCCTTGGCTTATCCTGACCGGATTGCCAAACAGCGCAACAATGGACAAAGCAGCTATCACCTGAGTGCGGGCATGGGGGCCAGCTTACCGGAACATGATGCTTTATCTATCGAACCCTTTCTGGTTATTGCCCATATGGATGGCGCCAACGCACAGGCACGCATTTTCAGCGCCGCCCCCCTCCATATTCAAGACATTGAAAATAATTTCTCCGACCTTATTCAAGAAAAAACAGAAATAGGCTGGGACAAACGCACCCAAAGCGTCAGTGCCTCCCGTGTACGCAAGCTTGGCGCCCTCCCCCTGAAATCCACCCCTTTGCGCCATATTGATCCTGAAGAACAGGCCCGTGGATTGTGTTACGGTATTCGTCAGCTTGGTTTGCACGTTCTGCCTTGGACAAAAGACAGCGAATCTTTTTGCAAGCGTGTAGAGTTTTTACGCAAACGTGATGACAAATGGCCCGATATGAGTGAAGCGGGTCTTTTGAAAACCCTTGAAGACTGGCTGCTCCCCTATCTAAATGGTGTCAGCCGGATTGAACAATTAAAAAAAATCGATCTGGATGCGGCCCTGCTCTCCTGTCTTGACTGGCAAGCCCAACAGGAACTTGCAAAACGTGCCCCCACCCATTACCGCGTCCCCAGTGGGTCACAGATTCGACTGGATTACACCAACCCCGAAAAACCGATTTTGTCAGTCAAACTACAGGAAATGTTCGGCGAGCCTCATACGCCCCGCATAGATAATGCAACAATTAGTATGCAGATTCACCTACTTTCACCCGCTGGGCGCCCCCTGCAAGTCACTGAAGATTTGGAAAGTTTTTGGCAAAATGGCTACGATTCGGTGAAAAAAGAAATGAAAGGGCGCTACCCAAAGCACCCTTGGCCCGATAATCCGATAGCAGCCCAAGCCACAGGGAAAACCAAACGAAAACTCGCATGAACCGCCACGTTCAGCTAAGGTCTTATACGTATGTATGTATGAAAAGAAACACTTTTCCACAGTTGCCTGTTGCCCCACCAGATAAACGTAATGTAAAACTGTGACTTAGGAATGGGTGAACGGGGATGTTTTTATCGGAATTAGGAACTTGGTAAGAACTCATCGCTAAGCTTGAAGAATAACCGCAGGCAGATAACAAGAACGGCAAAACTAAATGGATCTCGCAACGCTATTAGGTATCGCTATCGGTCTCGTCCTTATCGTGGTTTCGATCATGTTGGGTGGCGACATTGGTTCGTTTGTCAATATTCCCTCTATTGTCGTTGTGTTCGGTGGTGTAACAGCTGCTACCCTTGTAAAATTCCCGCTTAAAGAATGTATTGCCGCCTTAAAAATCGGCGGCAAGATTGCCTTCAAAAATTCCGCCGATGACCCGCGCAGTGTTTATGATATCGCCATCGAACTGGCGGGTATCGTACGCCAGAAAGGTTTGCTGGGTCTGGAAAGTGTCGCCATCGAAAACGAATTAATGGCCCGTGGCATCCGCATGTGTGTGGATGGTATGGCTGCCGAAGTCATTAAAGAAAGTATCACCAAAGAAGTCGATATGGCGATCAAGGCCGAAATGGCCGGGGAAAGTTTCTGGCGCGGTATCGGCGATATGGCCCCGGCATTCGGGATGATCGGAACATTGATCGGTCTGGTACAAATGCTGGCAAACCTGTCAGACCCTGCCGCCATTGGTCCGGCGATGGCTGTTGCGATGTTGACAACATTTTACGGGGCGGTTCTGGCCAACCTGATTGCTATTCCGTTGGCTGACAAACTTGAAATTAAAATCGACAACACCAAAAACACCCGCGCTTTGATTATCGAAAGCGTGATGCAAATCCATGCGTCTCAGAACCCGATGGTTCTGCAAGAATTGCTGGGTGTGTATCTGCCGGGCGGTAAACCTGCCGAAGAAGATGGTGAGTAAGGTTATAGCCAATGGCTGAAGAACAGAAAAAATGTCCTCCTACGGGCGCACCGGCATGGATGGCGACTTTCGCCGACCTGATGTCCTTGCTATTGGTGCTTTTTGTTCTGTTGCTGACCTTTTCTGAAATGAATGTGATCAAATACAAGCAAATGGCTGGTGCCATGCGCAATGCGTTCGGTATTTCCAAACAGGACCGTCTGGCTGGCGTTATCGAAGTCGATGGGCAACTTGAACGCAAAGCCGCCCGTAATATTTCACCGACGAAATCACCGGTTCCGACCGTATCCATGGAAATACCTGATACCACAGATCAGGAAGAATTCGATATCAACCCGGCCGAATCACCGGAAGAACAAGCCTCTGACGTTGAAAACGAAGTCGCCAAAATCATTGCGGAAGAAGCCGCAGATAAAGGTGTCGATGTCGAACGTGACGGGAACGAGGTTAAAATCCGCTTCCCCAGTGAGATCGCCTTTGATTCCGGTTCCGCCAATATCGGTCAGGCGTTTGCCGACCTGCTCGACAAACTTACCGATGTCATTAAAAAATCCAAAGGTGAAGTTCTCGTTGGTGGTCATACCGACAACATCCCACTGGGCAGCGGTGGTCCCTATCGCTCAAACTGGGAACTATCGGCCGCGCGTGCCACATCCGTAGTTCACCACTTTCTGAATTATTCAGACATTGAACCCAGTAAAATGGCTGTACAGGGCTTTGGCGATTCGCGCCCGCTTGTCCCTAATGACACGCCGGAAAGTCGGGCCAGAAACAGACGTGTCGAAATTACCCTTGTTTTGGGTGAAAAAGAGAAAGAACAGGTCAATGACGTTCAAAACCAATTGGAGAGCGTTTTTGGGCCACGCCCGGATGCGGGTTTGAAATAATTTCCTTTAAAAATCGCTTAAGAGTTGAACTGTTTTATTATCCGTTTATTATACTTTTGTGGGATAACAATCTGAAGAAAAATGTCTAACATAGGCCCCCCAGATGACGGATTTCGATTTTAGCACACATAAAGTTATTTTCTGCGATATAGACCCGGAAAGTATTGATATCGCAAGAACAACCTATATGGACAATGATATTGGTAATTTCATTGCAACCCCATCGCCACAAAAAGCGATTGAACATATCGACAATATCAACCCGGATCTTATCCTTCTTGCCCTGAAATTTCCGGATACAAACGGTATTGAGGTTGTGCGGCAAATCCGCAGTCTGAACGATGGTGCTTTTTATAAAACGCCCATCCTTTTATTATTGGAAAAAGTTTCACAACATATGCTGCGCGAAGCCTGTCGCGCGGGTATCGAAGGGGCTTTGCGCAAACCGCTTAGCCCGGAAAAACTCCTGCGCTTTACCCGAGCGGTGATCTTGAAGCCCCGGCGTTTTATTTGCGTTGCCAAATATTTCGGCCCCGAACGCCGTATGCGTGACGACCCCCATTTTGAGGGGCAGGATCGACGGGATTCCTTAAACCAGAATGATTTCAAACTGGACAGTTACACCCGTTCACGCCCGGTCGGCGGCGTCACCTTAAGTGCGGGGAGCTCTTCCGGTGGTCGCAATCAAGCCCCAAAAACATCACTTGATAACTTAATGGGATCGTCCCAAAAAACACAAAACACGTCCGCTCAGGACGAGGCGTTTGACTGGGGTGCTAGCCAAACCCGTCCTGATGCCGATAAAGGCAGCATGTCTTTTCAGGATAGTGATTTAACAGGCCCTTCGAAAGAAGCCCCACCCAATTACGATCTGATCGACAAAACCAAAGCTTCCCCTGTTGCAATTAAAGAAAATAATTCATCAAAAGCAACAGAAAAAACAGATCTAAAAACAACCGAACAACATGCAGACAAAACCGATGCGGTGACCTCAAAACCAGTTGAGAAATCAACCGCACCTAGCGTCGAGCCTGTCGGCCCCGACAGCGATGATTTTGAAGAAATCATTGATTTAGACGAATGTTTAGATCTTCATAAACTATGGGTCAACAGTGGGGGGCGCGACGGCTTACGAGCCAATCGCCCACATTCTGATTTTCGTGGGCAATCCATTATGGAAGTGGACTTTACCAAAGCCATCCTTCCGCAATCCAATTTTGAAGCTGTCAATTGCACAAGTGCCGTTTTTCGCAAGGCTGACCTAAGCGGATCAACATTCAAAGATGCCCTGCTTTCCAGTGCCGACCTGCGCGTTTCTCGCCTGACCCGTGCAGATATGCGCAACGCGCGGTTGGATCGGGCCAATATGCTGGGAACCGATCTTGCTGGTGCCAATTTAGAAGGCGCATCCCTTCGCGGTGTTAACTTAAGCGGGGCCAACCTGCATCGCGCAAATTTGCGCGGCGTCAATTTGACATCTGTACAAGGTTTAATTCGCGAACAAATTCGGCGCGCGATTACCGATTCAAGCACCCGCCTGCCAAATGCTTTAAAGGAGACGCCGTAACAGCGGCGTTTCCAAATCATTTAAATCGGGATGGATTGGCAAGACCGTCTCATCCCAATCGCGTTCAATCGTGCGACATATACCGGTTAAGGCTGTTTCTTTGAGCGAAATTTTGGATAAGTTCAAACGCGCGACCCATCGGCGCAATGTCCCGACCAGCGACGCATAAGCCTCTTCGCGGTCTTCAAAAGGACGTTCTGCAATTAATTCCCCGATCAGGGCATATTTATCCATTGCCGCATGGTCGGGGAAAAAATCAGCCAGCAATTGCAACTGCAAATCCGTTGTTTCCGCACACACAGTCGCACAAGCCTGTGCATAGGTTAAACCTGTTTTTTGTTCAATGATGGCACCATAACGATGGGTCAATCCGAACCCGGCTTGCCCGGTTCCAACCCCTGCCATCAAAGAGGCATAAAAAACGTCATCGCGGCCCTTCGGATCGCCTTCAACGCCACGCACAAAGCCACGCGTAAAGGCTTCCAGTCCCGACCAGACCAAGGCATCCGATAAAACCGATGCCTTGGGCGACACGTAAGCTTCCCCCAGCAGCATCAAAACGGTCAAGGCCCGAGCGGCAAAATCATCACGGTCCATTTCATCAATAAATGCCGGATCGCCGATCACGAGATCCGGTACCAGAAATGAATTGAACGTTTCTTCAACGGCTTCGGCCCCGCCAAAAATCACGCCATTCATCGGAGCACCGGACCCAGCCGTTGTCGGCACGGCAATATGAGGGCACGATTTTGCAACCAGCTTGCCCGTATCTATTGCGCGCCCGCCCCCTAACGAGATCACACAATCATATTGTGCCAGATCATAAACGTTTGTGATTTTACGGCTGGCTTCCTGCGTTTGCTTTCCCCGTGCACTGACATGATCCACCCGCAATCCCGCGACAATCAGTTTGTCTGTCACTTCTTTCAGCAGGCTCGGGTGGTTTTGCAAATAGGCATCCCCGATCAGCAAAACATTCGTGCCATAAGCTGCTGCACGTTTTGGCAAGCTGTCAAAAGCGCCGCGCGCAAAAATCAGTTCCGGCACGGCTTTTGCCGCAAATGCAATCGTCATTGCTTCATCACCTTTATGTTTATGTTGAACAATCTGTCACATTCTTTAGAAAAATCAATTCCCAAAAGTCATTTCACATGTACAAAGCTGGACAGAACCACCAACTTCATGCAGAAGGTAGTTTTTTAGCCTGCACAATATGGAAGATGTCATGGCGACTCAAAAAGTGGATGTACTGATTATCGGGGCCGGTGCAGCCGGCATGATGTGTGCCATTGAAGCCGGAAAACGCGGACGTAAAACATTGGTGATTGACCATGCCAAGAAACTGGCGGAAAAAATTAGGATTTCCGGCGGTGGGCGTTGCAATTTCACCAATATGGACATTACAGCAAAAAACTATCTGTCCGAAAACCCGCACTTTTGTAAATCCGCCCTGAAACGCTATACCAACTGGGATTTCATCAGTCTGATTTCCGAATACGGTATCACCTACCATGAACGCGACCACGGGCAACTTTTTTGTGACGACAGCGCCCAGCAAATCATCGATATGCTGGAAAAAGAATGCAAAAAAGCCAATGTAGACATCCGCCTGAACACCAAAGTCGAAGGTGTCAGCATGCGTGACGGCGGTTTTCTAATTATGAGCAACGAACACGAAATTGAATGTGAACATCTCGTCATTGCCACAGGCGGTCTGTCCATCCCCAAAATCGGAGCCAGCAATTTCGGTTTGAAGCAGGCCGAAGTAATGGGGTTAAACGTGATCCATCCCCGCCCTGCCCTTGTCCCCTTTACCTTTGATCAGGACACCCGCGATAAATTAGCCGGATTTCAAGGCATTGCCCTTGAAGCAACCATCAAACTGGGCAAGACCGAGTTTCGCGAAGCTTTATTGTTTACGCACAAGGGCATTAGCGGTCCGGCCGTTTTACAAATTTCATCCTTCTGGACACCGGGCCAAGAAGTCCAGATTAACCTTGCCCCCGACACAGACGTCTTTGAATTGCTGAAAAAAGCGAAACAGGACCAACCAAAACAAGAAGCCCAAACCGTCATCGCGACCATCCTGCCCAAACGATTGGCACAACGCTTGAGTGAACAAGCCGATTGCAAAGGAAAGCTCGCTGATCAACCCGATAAAAAACTGCATGCCCTGGCTGCATCCATCAATGACTGGCACCTGCTGCCCAGTGGGACGGAAGGATATCGCACAGCCGAAGTTATGCGCGGCGGTGTCGATACCAACGAGCTGTCATCCAAAACGTTTGAGGCAAAAAAAGTGCCCGGTCTTTTCTTCGTCGGGGAGGTTATTGACGTGACCGGGCATTTAGGAGGCTTTAATTTCCAGTGGGCATGGGCATCCGGCTATTGCGCCGGACAATATGTCTAAAGCAATAGGCTAAAACACCATATTCCATTGGAAAAGAATGGTGCTTCTTTACGGGCAACAAAGAAGCACCGGTTTCAAGAACCTGATTTCAGGCTCCTAGATCAGGGTTGTCGGATCGAGATAATCATAACCCAGATCATCCGCAACGGCCTTGTAAGTCACACGGCCATTGTGAACGTTCAGACCTGCCATCAAATGCGCATCGTCTGCACAGGCTTTCTTCCAGCCTTTATCAGCCAACGCCAAGGCAAATGGCAAGGTGGCATGGTTCAATGCAAATGTAGATGTACGAGCAACCGCACCCGGCATATTGGCTACACAGTAATGAACCACATCATCAACAATGTAAGTCGGGTCTTGGTGGGTCGTGGCTCGGGATGTTTCAAAACACCCGCCCTGATCAATCGCAACATCTACAATGACGGAACCTTTTTTCATTGAAGACAATTGCTCTTTACGGATCAGCTTAGGTGCAGCAGCACCCGGAACCAGGACCGCACCCACAACCAGATCAGCGCCATAGACAAGCTCTTCTGTGGCATCGACCGTTGCATATTGTGTTTTCAAACGTGAGCCAAAAATATCATCAAGATAAGCCAAACGTGCCAGTGATTTATCCAACACGGTTACGTCCGCGCCCAATCCCATTGCCATACGGACCGCACTTGTACCGACAACACCGCCGCCAATAACAACAACGCGCCCCGGCTGAACACCCGGCACACCGCCTAACAGAATACCACTGCCACCATTGGCTTTTTGCATGGCGTTTGCACCCACCTGAATGGACATACGACCCGCAACTTCAGACATCGGTGCCAGCAAAGGCAAACCACCATGTGCATCTGTAATGGTTTCGTAAGCAATGCAAGTTGCACCAGACTTCACCAAACCGGCTGTTTGATCGGGGTCAGGAGCAAGGTGCAGATATGTAAAGAGCAACTGATCTTCACTCAGTTGCTCATATTCAACTTTCTGCGGTTCTTTGACTTTGATGATCATTTCAGCACGATCAAAAATTTCAGCCGCCGTTCCAACAACTTTGGCACCCGCAGCTTCATAATCTGCGTCGCTAAATCCGATACCGTTCCCGGCATACGTTTCGACCAGAACTTCGTGGCCGTGATGTACCATTTCGCGTACGGAGCTCGGCGTCATACCAACGCGATATTCATGGTTTTTAATTTCTTTGGGTACACCGATAAGCATTCTCTCTCTCCTTGAAAACCAGGGTGACTCATCCCTTAAATACATATAATTTTGTTATGCGATGATGCTATATCAAGATCTCTCGAATGTGCTACGAAATCGCACTATGAAAACCATCAATTAACGCATATAATTCGAATTATTTTTAATTTTACAGAATTATCATGCAATGAATGAACTAGACAGAACAGATCGTAAGATTCTCACCCTCCTGCAACGTGATGGTCGTATGAGCAATGCGGACCTCGCAGAGGCCGTCAACCTATCCCCTTCGGCGTGCTTGCGCCGTGTAAAACGATTGGAGGATGACGGGTTCATTGATGGTTATGCCATGCTGGTCAATCAGGCTGCCGTCGGCAAACCCACCAATGTTTTCGTGGAAATCACCTTGCGCAGTCTCAGTGAGGAAACCGTCGATGCCTTCGAACACGCTGTTATCAATTGCCCGGACGTACGCGGCTGTTACTTGATGTCAGGTGATGCAGACTATTTATTGCGCATTGCGTGCGCTGGCCCGGAAGGTTACGAACATATCCACCGCAACTACCTGTCACGTATGCCCGGTGTCTCCCGCATCCGATCCAGTTTTGCCTTACGTACCGTCTGCAAGAAAACCGGCGTGAAAATGGCTGATATCTGATATAGTTCGTCTATGAAAAAGAGATTCTTTCCCAAAGGCCGCATTGCGGACCCGGGCCGTTGTGAAATGATCGCTCAGTTACTTGGGCCCAATGCACAACAGCGCGACCTGTTGATCGAAAACCTGCATATCGTTCAGGATGCTTTCGGTCATCTGGATAAAGAAAGTATCTCCGCCTTGGCCGAGGTTATGCGCCTGTCACAGGCTCAAGTTTATGAAGTTGCCAGTTTTTATGCACATTTTCATTTAAACGGGCCACCTGCCCCGCAGCAATCCTGTGTCAGTCTGACATGCGCGATGTTTGGGGTCGGTAAGGGGACGCCTGTACCATGCGTGGGGCGGTGTGCCGAAGCCCCGGTTTCCTTGCCGCACACACAGAAAACGGCACCCTCTTATATAGATTATGCGGCATACGATTATGCCATCTATCGCCAATATAAAGGACAGCCGGATCAGGTCTTACACGCCTTGGAGGCGGCAAACCTACGCGGTTTAGGCGGGGCCGGCTTTAAAGTCGCTGATAAATGGCGTTTTTTTGACAAGGCCTCAAACGCCGTTTTGGTCATCAATGCCGATGAGGGGGAACCCGGCACATTCAAAGACCGCCACTGTCTAGAAACAAACCCGCATAAGGTGATTGAGGGGGCCTTGATCGCCGCCGATGTCATTAACGCCAAAGATATTTATATCTATTTACGTGATGAATATGCCGATATCCGCCAAATCCTGCAAACCGAATTGCCAAAGGTTGATACAGACGGGCGTGTTATTCGCCTGCGCCGTGGGGCTGGTGCTTATATCTGCGGGGAAGAAACCGCCCTTCTGGAAAGTCTGGAAGGGAAACGTGGACTTCCACGCATCAAGCCCCCCTATCCCGCCCAGCAAGGATTATTTGGTCGCCCGACCCTGATCAATAATGTGGAAACGCTTTGGCGGGTGCAAGATATCTTGCAAAACGGGATTGAGGCCGGATCAAAACAATTTTATTCCCTATCCGGTCGCATCCAAAAACCGGGCGTGTACGAAGCCCCCCTGACCATCACCGCACACGAACTGATCACCCAATATGGTGGCGGCATGTTGGAAGGCCATAAATTCAAGGCCTATTTGCCCGGTGGGGCATCCGGCGGAATTTTACCGGCCCATCTGGCAAACCTGCCACTAGGGTTCGGGCAATTAGAACAATACGGCTGTTTTATCGGATCAGCCGCCGTCATCGTGTTATCAGATCACGACAATATGAAAACCGTCTGCACAAACTTGCTTGATTTCTTTAACCATGAAAGCTGCGGGCAATGCACGCCTTGTCGCGTGGGGTGTGACAAACTTTCTAAAATGCTCCGTCACACTCTGGATACGGACTTGGCACAAGAATTATGTGCGGTCATGCGCGATAGTTCCATTTGTGGACTGGGACAAGCAGCCCCCAATCCGCTGGTTTCTGCCCTGACATATTTTGCGGAGGATTTTGCATGATTTCCTTCACCCTGAACGGCAAAACCGTTCACGCAGAACAAGATGAAACCCTGTTTGATATTGCCAAACGCGAAGGCCTTTCCCTGCCGCATCTTTGTTCCGGTTATCATACACACAATAAGGCGGACGGAAATTGTCGCCTTTGTGTTGTTGAAGTCGAAGGTGAACGCACGTTAACCGCATCCTGTAAGCGCACCGCCCACAATGGCATGAAGGTTCACACCCATTCCGAGCGGGTTACAAAATCACGTAAAATGATTATGGAGTTGTTGATTTCAGATCACCCCGAACGCAACCAAAGCCCAGACCCGAACGCGCACTTCTGGCAAATGGCGGATGAGGTTGGAATCCAAACTTCACGCTTTTCGCCACGCCCAACCCTCGAACCCGATTTCACCCATCCGGCCTTGGCTGTCAATTTGAACGCCTGCATTCAATGTACAAACTGTATTCGCGCCTGTCAGGACCTGCAAAGCAATGATGTCCTTGGCATGTTTGGAAGAGGCGCAGGTTCAACCATTGCATTTGACCAAAACGATCCGGTATTTGACAGTACATGTGTGGCCTGCGGGGAATGTATTCAGTCCTGCCCAACGGGGGCCTTGTTACCGCGTGATCCACAAACGGGGGAAACTGTTACAGCATCAAACAGTTTGAGACGTGTGGACTCGCTTTGTCCCTTCTGCGGGGTCGGTTGTCAATTGACCTATCATGTACAGGATAACCGCCTTGTACGTGTCGATGGCCGCGATGGTCCGGCAAATGAAGAAAAGCTCTGTGTAAAGGGGCGTTTTGGTTTTGATTACATCCATCATCCGCAACGCCTGACCAAGCCTTTGATCCGCAAGGAAGGCGCATCAAAAGAACAAATAGATCCCGCCAATCCCCTGAGCCATTTTCGCGAAGCCACGTGGGATGAAGCACTGGAAAAAGCAGCCAATGGTTTTAAATCATTCAAGGGACCGGAACTGGCGGGTTTCGGGTCTGCCAAAGGATCAAATGAAGAAGCCTACCTGTTTCAAAAACTGATCCGCACCGGATTTGGCACCAACAATGTGGATCACTGCACCCGCCTGTGTCATGCATCTTCCGTTGCGGCCCTGATGGAAGGCATTGGCTCTGCCGCCGTTTCCGCCCCGTTTATGGATGCGTTGAAATCCGATGTCATTATCGTCATCGGCGCACGTCCGGCCCAAAATCATCCGGTTGCCGCCACTTACATTAAAAAGGCGGTCAAACAAGGGGCCAAACTGATCGTCATGGACCCACGTCGCCAAGCCCTTAGTCGGTTTGCCGACCATATGGTGCAGTTTAAATCCGGGGCCGATGTTGCCCTGCTCAACGCCATGATCCACACCATTATCGACGAAAACCTTGTTGATCACGAATATGTCAAAACCTACACACAGGATTTTGAAAAACTACGCAGCCGTATTCAATCTTTCAGCCCGGAAGACATGGCCCCGGTTTGCGGCATTGCCCCCAATAAAATTCGCAAAATCGCCCGCCTTTATGCCGGGGCAAAACGTGCCCTGATCTTTTGGGGAATGGGCGTTAGCCAACATGTCCACGGCACAGACAATGCCCGTTGCCTGATCGCACTGGCCCTAATCACCGGGCAAATCGGGCGTGATGGCACCGGCCTGCACCCTTTGCGGGGACAAAACAATGTTCAAGGCGCATCGGACGCTGGATTAATCCCAATGGTCTATCCCAATTATCAGGCTGTTGGCGATAAAACCATCCATGACCGTTTTTCCGATTTTTGGCAGACTGAACTTGATCCAACCCCCGGCCTGACCGTTGTTGAAATTATTCATGCCATTCAGGCTCGACAGATTAAATCCATGTATATCATGGGTGAAAATCCCGCCATGTCGGACCCGGACACCACCAATACCCGCAAGGCTTTGGCCTCCTTAGATCATCTGGTTGTACAGGATATCTTTTTAACAGAAACAGCCATGTACGCCGATGTGGTTTTACCCGCCAGCGCCTTTCCTGAAAAAACAGGCACATTCACCAACACCAACCGGCAGGTACAATTGGGCCGACAAGCCCTTGACCCACCGGGTGAAGCCAAACAAGACCTTTGGATCATTTGCGAGATGGCCAACCGTCTGGGGCTCAACTGGTCTTATGATCATGTGCGTGATGTCTACCGTGAAATGTCCAGCGTCATGGCTTCGTTAAATGGCATTACATGGGAACGGCTGGAAACTGAAAACAGCCTGACCTACCCCAACGATCAAGCCGTTCTATTCAGAAACGGTTTCCCCACCGAAACAGGTAAAGGCCGCATCGTACCCACCGATTTGATCCCACCGGATGAAGTGCCGGACAGGAATTATCCTTTCGTTCTGACAACCGGACGCATGCTGGAACATTGGCATACCGGGGCGATGACACGACGTGCAGGCGTACTGGATCAGATCGAAGCCCTGCCCGTTGCCTGCTTAAACCCGAAGGAAATGAAAAAACGCGATATCGAAGCCGGTGACATCATCACCGTTTCCACGCGACGCGGCACTGTCGATATTCATGCACGCCCGGACCGCGATGTCCCACCCGGTATGGTATTTATTCCATTCTGTTTTAAAGAAGCAGCAGCCAACCTTCTCACCAACCCGGAACTTGACCCTTACGGTAAAATACCCGAGGTCAAGACCTGTGCGGCCAAGATAGAAAAAACTAAGACGCCTCTTTAATAAACTTTGCAGAACGTTTGCGCACTTTCCAACGCTTGTCTTTCAAGGCCGGGTCAATCGGATAAATGTTGTCGAGAAATTCCGCAACCACGCGATCCCATGAAAAATGAAGGGCATGACTACGACAGGCTGGAACAAGCTTGCCATATGCTTTTTTCACCGCCTTGCCCAAATCATCATGCAAGGCACCAAAGGATGTTTCGCAAGCCGCCTGCTGTCCAAACACATCCAACGGGCCAGACACCGGATAAGCCGCCACAGGCACACCACAAGCCAGACTTTCCGCCATCACAAGGCCAAATGTATCTGTTAAACTGGGAAAGACAAAAACATCAGCTGCCGAATAACACAGGGCCAATTCACGATCGCTGTAGGGGATATGGAATAAGACATCCGGGTATTTTTCCATCAGTTCTTCGCGCAATGGGCCGGGGCCGACAACGACCTTGGAACCGGGCAAATCCAGATCGAGAAAAGCCGGAATATTTTTTTCCACCGCCAAACGACCGACATACATATGGATCGGGCGAGGCAAATCAAAAAAATCTTTTTCCTGTGGACTAAAGGTATCCGTATCCACCCCGTGCGACCACTCAAAAACATTTTCAAACCGATAACGATCCAGCTCTTTAGCCACACTGTGCGATGGGGAAAAGACGCATTTGCTTGGCCCATGAAATTTCCGCATCACGCCGTAAAGACGATCAAGGGACAAAAACGGTAAACGTTCATGGACATATTGCGGAAACTTGGTGTGATAAGCGGTTGTAAAAGGTAACCCCTTTTTGAGACAGACCTTACGCATCGACCAGCCGATCGGACCTTCCGTCGCAATATGGATCACATCCGGACGCATCCGTTTCAGCATGGAACGGATTTTTCGCTGTGGAAAAACGGCCAGTGGAATTTCGGCATACCCCGGACAGGGGACGGTTATAAAATCACTGGGAGAAATCACACTGACTTCAAACCCACGATCCATCAAACGTGTGCGCAATGTATCCAGTACCCGCACCACCCCGTTAATTTGCGGGTGCCACGCGTCTGTAACAATCAAAATATGCAAAACCGAACCTTTCCCCATCGATACAACCGATAGAGACAAACATGCAGGTCATTACATTTTGAAGACAGGAGTATGATTCTTTTTCTAAAGCAAATCCCGAGTAACCTATATTAGGTTACGATGACGCATTTGCGTCCAAATAATAAGTCGGGAATCTACCGCGTAATCACGCCGTCTTTGCCGCTTAGATAATCTTCGATCAATTCGTATCCCAACAAACGGTTTTGATCGTAACGCCCCGGCATGCGCATCAACCATGTTGGTTTTGCGCTGAAGCCTACGCGTTCGTAGTATGGTGCATCGCCCACCAACACAATCGCGCCATATCCGGCCTTACCGGCCAAATCAATGACTTTTAACAACATGGCCTTTCCCAAACCCAGACCATGTAATCTTGGTTCAACAGCCAGTGGTCCCAACAACAGGGCATCCCCGGCATTACCGGCTTGAATGTCCCACAGGCGCACAGTTCCAACCAGTTCATCCTTCAAAAAGGCGACCAGTGATAGGTCTTTGACAGGATCGCGACCGATCCGAAGTTGGTGGGAAGATTTGGTTGTCCAGTTTTCCCCAAGCGCCCGTGCAACAAGTGCGAAGATTTTTTCTTCATCTACAGGACACTGCGCTTCCGTTTTTATGGTCCATTGCATAATGTCCCATAGCAGTAAGCCACGGAAGCGCCAAGCCTTTTTCTATTAAATACAGAAAAAGGCCTGGCAGAACAAAACAACCGTTAAATTTTAAATGCGGTCATGGCAAACAGAACAACCGCTAAACCGATTAAAAAGGCTGTAAATCCACCACGCCACCCGGGGCTGGAAGATCTTAAATCAAGAAAATGGCGCAAGATACCTTCAGCTTTTAAAACACTGAAGCCAAACAATAAGGCCAATGCCAGAACGGAAAGGTGTGGCACATCACTGCCGGCCTGACCACTGATCATGGACAGAACGGTCAAGCCGACCAACACGGCCCATACGATAAATAAGCGTGTCATTTTTCTACCTCGCCAAATAAACCAGCGGATACAACAGCACCCAGATTAAATCGACCATATGCCAGAACGCACAAACCGTTTCCAAAATATCACGGCGCGGCTTCCAGATACCGATTCCCAACAAAATCATGCCAAAAATAACATGCAAAAAATGAAAGCCGGTCATCAGGAAAAACAGCGTAAAGAACGTGTCAGTTTCAATCCCGATACCATGATCGAACTTATCACCATATTCGATCATTTTAATCACGCCGAAAACGCCACCCAAGGCAATCGCACCGGCCAATAAGCCACGGGCGCGTTGTATTGATTTTGTTTCCACCGCGACCGCGCATAAAAACCCGCTGGTGATCAACACAATCGTGTTTACCCCGCCATAGACACCGTCCAACAGGGCTTGCGATTCACCAAAGCCAACCGGGTCCAACATGCGCGAAGCGGCAAAGCTTAGAAAAAATGCACCGAACACCAACAATTCGCTGATGATCAAAATCCACATCATCGGGTTGCCGGGCAGGTCGTCCAGCGCCCCCCAGCCACCACGTTCTTCAACTTGTTCCATCTATGAACCCTTTACCAACTGGCGATAAATTTTCGGTAAGGCCGTCGACAATTTGGCGACATGCCCAACGATTTGATAAGACCCCCGCCCAAAAATATAAGGAAAATAATCTTGTGCTTTTTGGTCTACCGTTACCCCGAAAACGGTCAAGCCCATTTGGCGGCATTCCTGTACGGCCTTGCGGCTGTCTTCGATACCGTACCGACCTTCGTAATGATCGACATCGTTGGGTTTACCATCGGTAATCACCAACAAAAGTTTTTGCCGGTTGGGACGTTCTGCCAAATCTTCTGCAGCCGCCCGCAACGCCGCCCCAATACGGGTATAATACCCCGGTTTCAAGGCAGAAATCCGACGTTGTACTTGTGGACCGAAGGCTTCATCGAAGCTTTTTAAACAATCCACCCGAACATAATCGCGTTTGCGCGATGTAAAGGTATTGATCGCAAAATCATCCCCACATGCTGCCAGACCATTTCCTAAAATGGTCAGGGCTTCTTTTTCCACATCAATCACCCGATGGTTATCCAGCCAGCTATCCGTTGAAAGCGAAACATCAACCAGCAAGGAAATTGCCAGATCACGCGTTTGCATGCGACTGGATAAATAAAGGCGGTTACTGGAACGCCCACTGGCCTGAATATCAGCACGTGCGCGCACGACGGCCTCAAGATCCAATTCTTCCCCATCAGGTTGGGCGTGCAAGACTTCGCGCTTGGCCTGCAAGGCCTCAAACTGACGCTTCACCCGGCGAATACGACGTCTGGCGGCCTCATCCGGTGTCCAATCTTCACCTTCTTCCAAACCTGTACGTATGAGAACGCGACAATGATCCTGTAGGTAAATCCCTTTACGATAATGCCATTCCGGCACCAGCTTTTCTCCGGTCAGTCGGGTTTCATCCACCTCGTCACCAGGCAGGTCCAGATCCATTTTGATCTTGGTTGCTGCCTTTTTGTCATGCTCACTAACCGTAACCCGTTCCAGATCGTCAATGGCCTTAACCGCTTCGTCTTCTTCTTCGTCTTCCACATTACGGTTCACATTCAACATATCGGCAATGGACATGATCTTGTCGTAAATGTGTAAAAAGAACCCATCATCGCGATTGGCCTGATCCAATTCACGGCGTTGTGAACGCAACTTACGATCCGTCGCCTGCTTGCGCGACATATCGCCGCCCATTTCCTGATCGCCTTTTTTAACGTTGGACATCTCACGTTCAAGAATCTCCCCCCATAACGGGACAGGCAAAAACGGCTTATATTGCAAGACTTCATCATCCGGCAACGCACCGCCTTCAAAGATATAAGCCATTGCTGAATTTTCAGGTTTCTCACCGCCCAACAAATAAAGGACGATATCTTCAACCATATTTTCCAGCGGCGGCAGACCTTTTTTCGGGCGCATCATCCGCAACCCATAAGACAGACGCGTCCAGATCGGACGAATACCGGGTAATTCCTGCAAGACAGAAAGCTGGACTTCATATACCCGTTTTAAAAACATCAAATCACGATGAAAGGCATTGTCCGTTTCTTCCAGCTTATCATCCGGGCTGGCAGCGAAAAAGGCAGACAGCCAGTAGAAAAGTTCTTTATTCAACTGCTTTTCGGGGAATATATCCAGCTCAATCGGCAACATTAACGTATGTCCGTCCAGTGTCGGGCGAATCGTTCGTTCTTCCCCCATCCCCAAACGTTGACGAAACGACAGTCGGTGGTGCGACGTTTCATTCTTCGCCGCTGCGATTTCCACGCCCTTGGCACCGCCAAGGCCCCGGAAAAAGACGCCAAGGGACGCACGCACCTGATCCAGTGTCACCGCCGCATCGGGGTGAGAACCATAACTGGCCACCCCGTTGCTGATGATTCTGTGCCAATGCGAGCCGACGAATTCCTCGACCTCTATGACCTCCATCCAACTCATGTTCTTTTATCCGAATGTGACGCGAACGACTTCCAGCAAGCCTTCCTTCACGTCGGGTTCATCGGTCAGCGGTTCAATCATCGCATGTAAAACCGCAGCATCGACTGACATACCCGCCTTAATCAAACTTGCACAATAAACGATCAAACGTGTGGAAACCCCTTCTTCAAGATCCTGACCTTTCATTTCACGTAATTTATTGGCCAAACGAACCAGTGGACGTACGCGATCTTCTTCCAGACCACTTTCACCCGCAATAATTTTTGTTTCCAGCTCCAGTTCCGGGAAATCAAACTCGACACCAAGAAAACGCTGGCGCGTACTCGGTTTCAAGGACTTCATCACATTCTGGTAACCGGGGTTGTAAGAGACAACCAGCATAAAATTGCCCGGTGCCACCAATTCCTCACCGGTGCGATCCAGCGGCAAAACACGACGATCATCCGTCAACGGGTGCAAAACAACCGTTACGTCTTTACGCGCTTCAACGACTTCATCCAAATAACAAATCCCGCCTTCACGCACAGCACGGGTCAGGGGACCATCGGTCCAAACTGTATCCCCGCCTTTAAGCAGATAACGACCTGTTAAATCTGCCGCCGTCAAATCATCATGGCAAGAGACTGTATATAGCGGCAAACCGAGTCGCGCGGCCATATGGCTGACGAAACGGGTTTTCCCGCACCCGGTCGGCCCTTTAAGTAACAGGGGGAGCTTATTCTGAAATGCCTGTTCAAACAGGGTACATTCATTGGATGCTTCGACGTAATGAGGGATGGATTTTGTCATGATATTAGCTTTTTCTATTGTTAACATTTTTCCAAAAAGAAGGGCTATAAGGTTGATAATACAACCCTATAGCCCCCCATTTACCTTAAGAGAATGGCAGAATTATGCCTGTTTCTCTTTGCCCGGCAGCAGCAGTGATACGACGATAATAACCGCACCAAGTACCACAACAACACCAGAGCCCAGACGCATCATGTAGAACAGACCAAGTTGGTCTTGTACGTCCATGAAACCTTCACCCAAAACACGTTGCAGGTGAGTTTGGACCGTACCAGCGAACGTCAGAACGAATGTCATGAACGAAACCGCAGAAGTAGTGATCCAGAAGCCCCACATGTTGAGCATTTGGTTGTAAGGCGAACGGCCCAGCAGGTTCGGCAATGCATAAGTCATGATGGCGATGTTAACCATGACGTAAGCGCCATAGAATGCCAAGTGACCGTGTGCAGCTGTAATCTGCGTACCGTGAGTATAGTAGTTTACGCCACTCAATGTATGCAGGAAGCCCCATACACCAGCGCCGAAGAAGGCCATAACAGCACAACCCAGAGCCCACAGCAGAGCTGCTTTGTTCGGGTGGTCGCGACCGCCTTTGTAAACCATGTAGAATGTGAAGACGACCATCGCGAAGAACGGAACAACTTCCAAAGTAGAGAAGATGGAACCGATCCACTGCCAATAACCAGGTGTCCCGATCCAGTAGTAGTGGTGACCTGTACCCAAGATACCTGTGAACAATGTCAAAGATACGATCAGGTAGAGCCATTTTTCCACAACTTCACGGTCAACACCGGTCAGTTTGATCATCAGGAAGGCCAGAATTGATGCCATGATCAATTCCCAAACACCTTCTACCCACAGGTGAACAACCCACCACCAGAACATTTTGTCCAGTACGAGGTTTACCGGGTTGTAGAAAGCGAACAGGAAGAAGACCGCAACACCCCAAAGACCGACCAACAGCACCAAGGAAACGGCTGTTTTACGACCTTTCAACACTGTCATAGTCAGGTTGAAAAGGAAAATAAGGGCTACGATAACAATCGCGATTTTACCCCAAAGCGGTTGCTCGAGGAATTCACGGCCACCGTGGTTACCCAACAGGTAGCTGACAACGATCGCAGCAGCGCCCAGGAAGAACGCCCAGAACTGGATGATCGCCAATTTGGTGCTGTGCAATTCTGTTTCCGCTTCTTCCGGAACCAGATAGTAAGCTGCACCCATAAAGCCCATCAACAACCATACGATCAGTGCGTTGGTGTGAACCATACGAATTACGTTAAACGGCAGAACGTCTGCCAACATGTTCGGAGCCACATAAACAGCACCGGCGAGCAGGCCGAATAATACTTGGGCAACGAACAGAACGAGGGCACCCGTAAAGTAGTAAAGTGCCACTTTTTGAGATTGATATTTCATAATAATGTCCTCAGCTTTCACCCATTAGCCCGCGTCATTCGGCGGCCAGTTTTGGGTATTGATTTCACTGGTCCATTTGAAAAATTCAACCAGCCCGTCCAGTTCTTCTTCCGTCAAGTTAAACTGCGGCATTTGGCGGCGGCCTTCAACACCTGTAGGCATGGCTTTCATCCATTCTTTAATGAAATCGGCTGCCCCCGCGGCATCGTCACGTCCACCACGACGAACCCAAACGTTACCCAGTTCCGGTGCGAAATAAGCGCCTTCACCAAGCAAGCTGTGACAGTTAACACAAGAATGCCGTTCCCAAACCTCTTTCCCAAGGGCGATCTTCTCGTTCAGATTTTCCGGCTTTGAGGATTCGTCAACAAACATAACAGATTGGACGACCAACAAAGTGAAAATCGCAAAGAAGAAAATTGTTCCCCCGAAGAAAATGTTTCGAGCCGCACTAATCGTTAAGCGGTCTTTCATTTTAATCTCCATCAAACACAATATGGCGGAAGCGCCCCCTCAGGTACAACTTCAACCTATGCTGAAATCTAGCCAAGCAGGCCTGCTAGGTAATTGAGGTTGGTCAAAACTCACATCGTTTGACCATTTAAGGCAAGATAAACACTATCTTTTCGTTTTATCCTCCCCTATCATCTTTATAAAAATCACGTTCGTTACTCAGAGACACGTTCACAAGATGGCTTCGTATTCGAAAAAAGGAAATAAAATCGGGAAAAAGCTGATGGCGCTTATCATTGCGTTCAGCTCTTTGATTACCTTTTTCATAACTGCGATACAGTTGTTTTTAGATTATACCGAACAACGCAATGATCTGGACGTCACACTCAACAGCGTTACCGTCAATGTCCCAACAATCTCAGGTAGCGTCTGGAGCTTCGACGAGGAACAGATTCTTTTATCGTTGGAAGGCTTGGTCAACCTACGCAATATCGAACATGTCGTCGTCAAAACCGAAAATGGAAAAAGCGCCTGGGAAGCCGGTGCCCAAAAATCCGAACATGTGATCGAACGTACCTATCCTCTGATTTATGATAAACGCGGTGAACAGGTAAATATTGGAAACCTCAATGTTATTGCCAGCCTTGATCAGATTTACGAACGTGTTTTTTCAAAGGCACTCGGTATTTTATTAAGCAACGGCATCAAAACCTTCTTTGTTGCCATGTTTATGTTTGCCATCTTCTACCGCTTGGTTGCGCGCAGGTTGGGCGCCCTTGCTGAAAAAGTAGAAGGGATCACACAGGAACTGGCGCAGTCAGATATTGACGGACTTTACGAAAACGACCCAAAAGATGATGAAATTCAGTCTCTGCGTAAAAGCTTCGACCATATGGGTGACAAACTGCGCGCGACATTCAACACATTGGCTGACACCAATAAAAGCCTGCAACATGCCTATGAAGAAGTTCAAACCATCAATTCCCAGCTTGAATTGCGCGTCCATGAACGCACCCAACATCTGAGCCAGGAAATCATCGAACGCGAATATGTTCAGCAATCTCTAAAAAATAGCGAACAACGCTTGCGCGATATCGCAGAATCGGCCTCAGACTGGTTTTGGGAAACGGGCGAGGATCACTGTTTTACCTATGTCTCCGGTCGTTGTTACGAGGTCACAGGTCTTTCACAAGAAGATATTCTGGGCAAGCAACGCCACGCCCTTGCAGCTTATCTCTCGCCTGATTATGAACCCGATATATGGCAGGCCTACGACGAAATCCTCAGGAATGAATTACCGCTTGAAGATTTTCGCTACCGCTTAAAAACACGCAATGGACAGATTCGCGTGATCGAACTAAGCGGGCGCCCCTACTATGACACCAATGATCACTTTATGGGATATCGCGGGGCTGCACGGGATGTGACCGATCAGGTTCACTATCAGGAACAACTACAAAAAGCCAAAGAAAAGGCCGATGTAGCCAGCAAAGCGAAAAGTGAATTCATCTCCAGCATGAGCCATGAATTACGCACACCACTCAACGGTATCCTTGGTTTTGCACAGCTTTTGGTTATGAACCCGAAGAAAGCCCTTGATAAACAACAGGCTCTTTATGTCGATCAAATTCTTGGGGCCAGCAATCATTTGCTAACCCTGATTAATGAAATCCTCGACCTTTCAAAAGTGGAAGCCGGAAAAATCAATCTTGATATGGAAGTGATTTCCCCGATTGATACCATAAACGACAATATCGACTTGTTGGAAGCCGCCGCCCGTGACTACGAAGTCACCATTTCCACGAACTATGACAACGTTCCGTCAGACGTTCAAATTATTGCGGACGCGACGCGGTTTAGTCAGGTTCTGATGAACTTATGCTTTAACGCAATTAAATATAATCGCCCGCAAGGCCGCGTGGAAATATCGCTCTGCGTTGAAAAGAAACGTTGGTTGCGCATCAATGTGACGGATACGGGCAACGGATTGACCTCGGATCAAATCGATCAGCTTTTCACCCCTTTTAATCGCTTAGGGGCAGAAGCTACGGATACAGAAGGTACAGGCGTTGGCTTGTCCATTTCCCAAAAACTGGTTCATCTGATGCATGGACAGATCGGTGTTGAAAGTACCCCTGGTGTCGGCAGTACGTTCTGGTTCGAATTTGAAGTCGTTCAGGCAAGCCCTGTTCAACATCAAGAAACCACAACCACCTTTTCCCTGAACAACCAAAGGCTCGAACTCCTGCCTTGCCGGGTTCTGTATGTGGAAGATAATCCCGAAAACATGATGCTGGTTAGAGAAATTTTTGACAAATTCGACCATGCGGAACTTTTGGAAGCCCAAACAGCAGAAGAAGGCCTTGAGTTGGCATCCAAAAACCAGCTTAACCTTATTCTCATGGACCTGAATCTGCCCGGTATGGATGGGTTTGCAGCCTTAAGAATTTTGAAACAACAAGAAGAAACAAAAGATATTCCTGTCTTTGCTCTCAGCGCCAATGTCCATCCGGACACCATCCGGCGCGGCATAGAAGAGGGTTTCCAAAGTTTCCTAACCAAGCCCGTTGATATTGTGGCCTTGATTAAAACTGTTAATTCAGTATTGAACGGATAGAGGGGAGAAGACGACAATGTTGTTTTTACGACTGATGCTAATTGCTTCATTTTGCAACGCAATTGTCTGGCTGGACGCACAAGCCGCACCGGAAGAGATTGAATATGCCTACCCGGATATCTCTGTTTGGACCACACAACGTGATGCCGATGGAAAATTGAAAAACCCATTGGTCCGTCTTGCCCAACCCTTATTTGAAAAAGCGGGCATCCCTTGGCATGCCAAGGATTACCCTGCCAAACGCATGTTTGCAAACCTGCGTGAAGGGGTATCTAAATTTTCCATGCTGGTCAATGCGCCGTCCATTTTGCAGGACTGCTGTCTGGTTAGCAAAAACCCCGTTGCCGTTGTCGAAATTCGTGTTTTTCATAGAAAAGGTACGCCAGCGGTCACCTCAATGGAAGAGCTGAATGGGAAAAGTGTGATCACAATCCGGGGATATAGTTACGCCGGGGCACTAAAATATATTCAACAAAAAGAAAATAAAATTCAGAATTACCCGGCTCCAAATCATAATGCAGCCTTTTCCATGTTCTCAAATGGACGTGCCGATTATGTTCTGGATTACGCTTTCCCAGCCGCAGAAATCCTTGAAAAATCACCGATTAAGGATATCGCCTTTAGTACATTAAAAAAGACCAACGTCTATTTGATTTTACATAAAAGCTACCCGGATGCGGAAAACGTTATGGCTCGCCTCGAAGAAATCGCCAAAACATTGGATAAAGAGGAATTCCTGAACGCACCGGATATAGTACCGGTTATGAATTAGGCTTGGCTTGATCCTAAAACACTAAACCGTTCCCGATACCGGCCTGCCTTCAGGCCGGTTATCTCTTTAAAAACCCGGCTAAAGGCCGAGGAATCTTTATATCCGACACGCCAGGCAACCTCACCGATGGGTAGGCGTGTGCGTTCCAACAAACCACGTGCCTTTTCGATACGTAAATTTTGCAGATAGATCGTCGGCGTTAATCCTGTAGCCGCCTTGAAACGTCGCAAAAACGTTCGCGCTGACATACGGGCTTGCCTCGCAAGGCATTCCACGCTGACCTCATCCGCATAGCTTTTTTCCAAACCGTGCTGCACCAATAAAATGGAAGGATCCCCATGTGTCAAAACCGGACGGAAACTGCGATAATTTTTCTGTTCCCGCCCACTGGGATCAATCAATAAATGGCGCGCGGTCACACTCGTGATTTGCTGCCCCAAATAACGGGTCACCACAAATAATCCCAAATCAACCCATGCCATCAGACCACCCGCACTGACGATATCATGATCATCAATTAAAATGTGTTCACTGTTAACCTCTGCTTTGGGAAACTGACGTTGCAAATCTTTTTCCAGTAACCAGTGTGTTGTGACCGGACGACCATCCAAAAGCCCGCTGGCCCCCAGCCAAAACGCCCCGGCACAGATGGAACAAACCGTCGCACCTTGCCCGTGCCCAGCCTTGATCCAATCAAGGATTCTTTGATCATCGTAGCGACGACCCTGCGATAAACTCGGTGGTAATATTATGACGTCACAGAAGAGACGTTCCTGTTTTTTAAGATCATCTGCCGAAAGAATACAAACATCCAATTGGCCCCCAACCTGCGCCGCACTATTGCGGTTTGCCACTTCAAACAAATCAGCCAATCCCAGAACAGCTGCCTGTTGCGCATCGGGATAGGCGAGAATTGCGATTGAAGCTTTATGGCATGTTTCTTTCATTTGGCGAATATAGCATAAAAAATGTCATTTCCGCCAATTTCTTTTCTTTTCAAATCGCTGAATAATCAGCGCCATTCATAGTTCAGGAGATCACAATGACAAAAACCGCTCTTATCCTCATTGATATTCAAAACGACTATTTTTCAAACGGTGCTTTTGAATTGCATGAAATGGAACAGGCTGCCCAAAATGCGAAAAAGCTTTTGGAAAACTTCCGCCAAGCAGGTTCCCCCATCTTTCACATTCGTCACGAAAGCCTTGCTGAAAACGCCTCTTTCTTTTTACCTGATACAGATGGCGCAGAGATTCATGCCAGCGTCAGCCCGCAAGCAGGCGAAATCGTCATTTTAAAACATCGCCCCAACAGTTTCTTTGAAACGTCCTTACTGGACAGCCTAAAAGTCCAGAATATCGATTCTTTAATTGTCTGCGGCGCCATGAGCCAAATGTGTGTTGAAGCAACAACCCGCGCGGCGGTCGATTTTGGCTTCACCGTAACGGTCATTGAGGATGCCTGCGCCGCCCGCGCCCTGACGTTTAAGGGGGAAACGGTTTCCGCCCCGCAGGTGCATGCCTCTTTCATGGCGGCACTTGGTATGAGTTATGCTCGTATCTTATCGACTGAGGACTTTCTCAACGCATAATAAAAAAGGCCTCGTCTACACCGACGAGGCCTTTTTTCATAATCAGATCATGTTCTTAAGCAACGTTGACTTTTTCCAACGCCTGACCGCGAACGGTACGATCATAATCTTCCACCAGTTGGCGTGAAATATCACCCGGTGTAAATTTATATTCACCGATTTCAGCAACCGGGGTCACTTCTGCCGCTGTCCCTGTCAGGAAACATTCTTCAAAATCACCCAACTCGTTCGGCATAATCACGCGTTCAACGATTTTATACCCACGGTCTTTTGCCAGACCGATCACTGTACGACGGGTAATCCCATCCAAAAAACAATCCGGTGTCGGTGTGTGGATTTCCCCCGCTTTATTCACAAAGAAAATATTGGCACCGGTTGCTTCGGCAACCTGTCCACGCCAATCCAGCATCATTGCATCGTGATAGCCACGATCTTCAGCAGCATGTTTAGACAGTGTACAGATCATATAAAGGCCAGCTGCCTTGGAACGGCTTGGCGCTGTTTCCGGGTTCGGACGGCGATAAATCGCATTATCCAGACGAATGCCTTTCATACGGGCTTCCGGATCGAAATAAGACGGCCATTCCCATGCGGCAATCGCAAGATGGATGGTGTTTTTCTGTGCTGAAACGCCCATCATTTCAGAACCACGCCAGGCAACAGGACGGATGTAACCATCTACAATATTGTTTTCGTCCACCACCTTTTGAGTCGCCGCATCAATTTCTTCCACTGTATAGGGAATTTTAAAACCGAGTATTTTGGCAGATTCAACGAGACGCTGACTATGTTCCGTCAATTTGAAGATTTTCCCGCCATATACGCGGATACCCTCAAAAACAGAAGATCCATAGTGCAGGGCATGGGAAAGAACATGAACCTTGGAATCGCGCCAAGGGATCATTTCACCATCATGCCAGATCGTACCGTCACGGTCGTCAAACGAAAGGTTGGACATGGTTTTTCTCTTCTTTTGTAACAAAGTTGCTTTTATGCAGGGTTTTGCATAAATGATGTTGCCACTATTAGCTCGTTCTGGCATATATGTCAACATTGCTGACGTAGTTTACAATAATTTGAAAAATGTCCGATATCAAAAGACGCGCCAATCCTTTGTTTTTGCGAGAAGAAGAACTTCGCCTCGCGATGGAACTTCTCTTTTTCGCCTACCGTGATTTTACCGGGGAAGCGGATGGTATCCTCGAATCGTATAATTTCGGACGGGCGCATCACCGTGTCATTTATTTTGTCGGACGTGAACCCGGCATGTCGGTAAAGGACCTGCTGCACATTCTGTCCATTACGAAACAAAGTCTGTCGCGCGTCCTCAGCCAGTTGGTCGATGAAGGCTTTATCGAACAACGCACAGGCGTAAATGACCGCCGCCAACGTCTGTTGTACCTGACGACCAAAGGCCAGAAACTGGAACAGCAGCTTTCAAAAAGCCAAAGCCGCCGCATTGCCGAAGCGTATCGTTTAGCCGGGGCCGATGCCGTTGACGGGTTTCGCAAGGTCTTGATGGGTATTACAGACGAAAAAGAACGTTTTGCCCAACTCAATGATGATCTACAGGATTGATTTTGATTTAAACAGGCGCGGTGCGGTGGCATACTGTCACCCATGATGAACGAACAGCCTCATATTCTCGTTGTCGATGATGACGAACGTTTACGCCGATTGCTGAAAAAATTTCTCAGCGAAAACGATTTTAACGTCAGTATCGCGCAAGACGCACAAGATGCCCGCAATAAATTGGGGTTGCTGGAATTCGACCTGATTGTACTGGACCTGATGATGCCGGGAGAAAGCGGTCTGGATTTTGCCCGTGATTTCCGCTCCTCCAATGACACACCGATCTTGATGCTCACTGCTATGAGCGAAGGCGAAGATCGTATTTCCGGTTTGGAATGCGGGGCGGAAGATTACCTGACCAAACCGTTTGAACCGCGTGAACTGGTTTTACGCATCAACAATATTTTAAAACGGGTCGTGCGCAGAACAGTTCAAGACCAGACAGACCTGATCCATCTGGGGGGCTTGGTCTTTGACAGTCAGCGCCATATCCTGAGCCGCAATGGCAAACAAATTCATTTAACCGCATCCGAAGCCAGCTTGCTTGTTATTCTGGCTGAAAACGAAAATGAAGTCCTCAGCCGGGAACAACTGGCCGAACTTTCCGGTATTGCCGGAAATGATCGAACCATTGATGTACAAGTCACCCGTCTGCGTCGTAAGATCGAAATTGACCCAAAAATGCCGCGTTATCTGCAAACCGTACGTGGTCAGGGTTACGTCCTGCGACCGAGTTAAATCAAACATCATGGACACAATGATCAAGAAAATATTGCCGCGCAGCCTGTTGGGGCGCTCCTTAATGATTTTGGTGGTTCCGCTGGTCCTGCTGCAAGTCATTTCGGCCTTCATTTTCTACGAGGCCCATTGGGATAAAGTGTCAAAATATCTGGCGCGCGGTCTGGCCGGTGATGTCGGTGCCCTTGTCGATATGATCCGCAATGACCCCAGCGAAGACGGATTGGCGCGCACGTTTCTTATTTCCAGACAACGGTTCAATATGGCTGCGAGTTTGCGCAAAGGCGAAATCCTTGCCAACAATGCAAATATCGTAGAAGGCAGCATCCCCGATCCGTTTTTGCTCTCCGCACTGGATGAACGCGTTGGCCTGCCCTACCACATTCTTGCCCCGGCTGACAAAAAGACCCTGACCATCGAAGTCCAGCTTAGTGACGGTGTGTTATCTGTCACCGCCCTGCGTAAACGTCTATTCAGTTCGACAACCTATGTTTTTGTGTTGTGGATGGTCGGCAGTTCCATGCTTTTATTCGGTGTTGCCATTATTTTCATGCGCAATCAGGTTCGCCCGATCCGACGACTGGCACAAGCAGCCGATGCCTTTGGGAAACGCCAAAGTGTCGCACGTTTCAAACCCGAAGGCGCGCGCGAAGTGCGACAGGCCGCGACTGCTTTTTTAAAAATGAAGGCACGTATCGAACGTCAGATCGAACAACGCACGCATATGCTGGCCGGTGTCTCCCATGATTTGCGCACCCCTTTAACCCGCATGAAGCTGCAACTCGCCATGATGGGGGAGGAAGACGACATCAAAGATCTGCGCGATGACATTCAGGAAATGGAACATATGCTGGAAGGCTATCTGGATTTCGTACGCGGTGACGGTGAAGAAGAACCCGAAAACACCAATATTTCACAAATCCTGATATCCATTGTGCAAGGCATCAAACGCAAAGACATCCCCATCAATTATGAAAAGGTCGAGGATGTTTACCTGCAAGTCCGGCCTAATGCCTTCAAACGGTGCGTAACGAACTTAGTGGAAAATGCCGGTCGATACGGCACACATATCTGGCTGAACCTTGATCAACGTAACGATGCGATTGAAGTCACGGTTGACGATGATGGCCCCGGTATCCCTGAAGATATGCGCGAAGAGGTTTTCAAACCCTTCTTTCGACTTGATAAATCACGTAATATTCAAACAGGTGGGGTTGGCCTTGGCCTATCCATTGTTCGTGATGTTGTGCGCGCACATGGGGGAGATATTCAACTTGCAACCTCCCCGCAAGGCGGTCTACGGGCACGCTTGCGTTTTCCAGTTTAGAAAACGCGCTATTTTTTAGCGACGCTGGTCCTGAATGGCATTGAACTTGCCATCGGCAAGCAAGGCAATATCAGAACGGGTCATGCCAAGGTCTTTCAATTCACGATCACTCATAATGCTCATTTCATAGCGAATGCGGTGACGCTCTTTCAATTTCGTGAATTGTGCAATGACAAAGTCTTCAAAACGGGTCAGCAATCCACCTGTCAATTCGACATGGCGGCTACCGTATGACGTAATCGGATAAGGTAAACTCATAGAACTCGTCTCTCTCTTGTTTGTAATATTTCCAGTTCCTATTACGCAGAGATAGGATCTATTGTTCGCAGTCGCAACTATATTTTGTGCATTGCAGCATTACCATCTTTGCATAGCTCAAACGCCATGCATGTTAAGCCATTGAATTGCTTCACGAGGATGGTTTACATAATCGGTCGGTTCTTGCGGTGGGCGACGGACCATAATGACGGAAACCCCCTCCAGACGGGCTGCTTCCAGCTTCGCACGTGTTGCTTCGCCTCCGCTGTTTTTGGAAACGAGCAATCGAATCTGTTTATCGCGGATCAATTGACGTTCCGTTTCCACAGAAAAAGGCGGACGCGCAATCACGCATTCATAATTGGCCAGCGGCAGCTTTTGCGCTGGTTCATTTACCAAACGAACAACCATCGCTACATCAGCAATATCGTCAAAGGCCGACAACTCCTTGACACCGATCGTTAAGAAAGTTTTCACGCCGAAAGCAGCAACCTGATGGGCGGCTTCCTCCATATCCGATACATCCAGCCAACGATCCCCAATTTGTGCCCGCCATTCATCACGCCACAGGATCAAAAACGGAATTTCCAGATCTTGTGCAGCTACATAAGCATGCATGGATATTTTTTCGGCAAAGGGATGCGTTGCATCAATTAGATGTGTAAAGCTATTTTCTTTAAGATAATCAATCAACCCCGACGGTCCCCCAAAACCGCCAACGCGAATTTCACAAGGCAAATCCGGCTGATGCCCCGTCACGCCGGCATAGGAAATCACGACCTCTAGCTTGTTGCCAAAAACATCAACCGCTTGTCGGGCCAATTGTGCAGCCTCCCCGGTTCCCCCAAGGATCAATAACTTTTTATTCGGCATGTCCAACAATGTCTCCAAAACGATTGATCGCAATGATCTCAATATGACAATGACCGGAGACAACAGCTTGTGCAACTTCTTTGGCGCGACAAGCAATCAAATCCCCCAGCGCGATATCGTGGCCAACTGCCAGCGTCAAAACTTCCAGGGCCGTATTGGCGTTGCGGCTTTGGTTTTGCAAATCTTCATCGGCACCGGCTTCTTTCATCCATTGTGCAAGACGGTCAAAATCAAGACGTGATCGTGAGGAATGCAAGTCCATCTCCCCTTGTGCCAATTTGCACAATTTTGCGAATCCGCCACACAAGGTTAATTTATCAATCGGTTTTTGCCGGATATATTTTAAAACACCACCAGCAAAATCTCCCATATCAATCAGGGCACTTTCTTCCAAACCATATTTTGCCACAACCGTTTTTTCCGATGTTGACCCGGTCGTCGCTGCCATATGATCAATTCCCAAGGCACGCGCAACATCAATGCCGCGATGAATGGAATGGATCCACGCCGCACAAGAATAAGGCACCACAATTCCGGTTGTCCCCAATACCGACAGGCCACCGAGAATACCAAGACGTGGGTTCATGGTTTTTTGCGCCAGTTCCTCCCCCTTGGTGATGGAAACGGTGACAATCACATCAGGGTTTTCTCGAAGCTCATTTAAATTATCCGTAATCATTTGACGCGGTATGGGATTAATCGCCGGTTCCCCCACAGTCAGCGGCAGTCCCGGTTTTGTCACCACACCAACCCCATCCCCGTTTTTAAAAACGATACCGCTGCCCGGTTCACCTTTTTCAACATGCACGACAATTTCAGCCCCGTGGGTGATATCCGGGTCATCCCCAGCATCTTTAATCACCGCAGCCCATGCTGATTGTTCATTCCCCCCCTGACGGTTCAGACAAAAAGACGGGGTCTGGCCTTTGGGCAGGCGGATTTGCACAGGATCACAAAATTCACCTGTCAGCAGAGCACCATAGGCCGCACGTGCCGCTGCGGTTGCACAGGCACCTGTCGTCCATCCTTTTCTGAGTTCTTTTTTATTCATAATCACAACATAACCATTTTCTGAGGTTTGTCATCGTCTGCTTTTTGGAGTATCACAAGAACATGGAAAATTTGACACAGATATCATTCCCCGAATTCCAAACTGGAAGTGTCTGGCTGGTTGGTGCCGGACCGGGTGATGTAAAGCTTTTAACGCTTTATGCCTATCACGCGCTGCAACAAGCTGACGTCATTGTACATGACGCCTTGGTTGCCCCGGAAATACTGGCCCTTGCCCCTTCCACCACGGTTTTGGAAGGTATGGGCAAACGTGGTGGTAAGGCATCGCCTAAACAGCATGAAATCACCCAACGTTTGATCGAACTCGCGGGGCAAGGCAAACGGGTCTTGCGTTTAAAAGGCGGCGACCCGTTCGTCTTTGGACGTGGTGCCGAAGAAGCTTTACCTATTTTAAAAGAAAATATCCCGGTGCGCATTGTTCCCGGTATTAGCGCCGGCATTGCGGGCAGTGCCTATGCCGGCATTCCGGTTAGTGACGGACAATCCAATCAAGTCATCAGTTTCGTCACCGGACACGATACATCCGGTCAGGTGCCCGCCGTCAACTGGAAAGCCCTTGCTGATAGCTCCCCCGTCATCGTCTTTTATATGCCGATTAAACATATCGATAAAATCCAGCGTGAATTGTTAAATGCAGGCCGAAAACCAGATGAATTGATATCTGTCATTTCCAACGCAACCACATCTGCGCAACAAGTACTCGAAACCACTTTGGAAAATTGCGCTTTAGATTTAGAAAACTCTAATGTAAGATCACCTGCAATTATGGTTGTCGGCCCAACGGTTGGTTTCCGGGCGCGATTGATGAATTGTTTTAACTAGGTAGTAAACTGATGGAATCCGAACTGCTTCTTATGACAATGCTGCAAGCGGGCTTGGCCCACTGCACAGTTGTTGTCGAAGATAACGGCAGTTTGCTCATCAGCCTGTTTATGGCAGGGCTTGTCGGAAGTGCAACGCATTGCGTCACCATGTGCGCGCCTTTTGTCTTGTCGCAAGTTACCACCCGGCTGGAACATATTCCCCTTTCCCAGATGTCGGAATTCAAACGGATCAGCGGGGCGGCTCTGCTGCCTTATCATTTGGGGCGTATGACAACTTATATTATCTTGGGTTTTTTCGTTGGATTGCTTGCGCAAGGGGCCATTCAGTTTAGTGGCATGAAATGGATTTCTGCCGGATTACTGCTATTTGCCGCCCTTTTCTTTTTAGGATACGCCCTGAAAAGATTAGGTGTCAGCTTCCCCAACATGCCCTTTTTCGGCACGCAAAACCAACGTGAAAAAAGCGCACTTTCTGATAAACTGGGACAAATTCTTAAACCGTTTTTTGCACGCCCCACCGGATTAAACGGTTATTTTTTAGGGATCGGTCTTGGCTTTTTGCCCTGCGGATTGTTATATGGTGCCTTGGCTGCCGCCGGAGCAACGGGTGATTTTGTTGCCGGTGCGTTTGGCATGGCCGCCTTTGCGCTAGGGACAGTGCCGAGTTTAATGGCGATCGGGTTTGCCGGTCATCTCGCCGGGCAAAAATGGCAACAGGTCGTTACCGATCTTGCTCCAATGCTTTTGATTATCAACGCCGGTGTCTTGGCCTATCTGGCCTATACATTGGTGATCTAACAGAAAAGGTCTGAAAATGGGTTCTCGCACGCGGATTTTATTATACTTCATGGTCGCAGCCATTTTTCTGATTGTCGGCATTACCATGCGCCTGCCACAATTGATGGACGATTCCGGCAGTCAATCCAGCGGCGAAGTCGCCATCGGCGGAGCGTTTGAATTGGTCGATCCAAAAGGTAATCTCGTAACAGACAAAGACCTGCTCGGATCCTACACCCTTATTAATTTCGGCTATACGTTCTGCCCGGATGTCTGTCCAACAGGCCTGCAAACGGCAGCCATGGCTTTGGACATGTTACCCAAGGAAAAAATGAACAAAGTCGTTTCCTTGTTTATTACCATCGACCCGGAACGCGACACACCAAAAGTCATGGGTGAATATACAAAACATTTCCATGAAAGCCTGATTGGCCTCAGCGGATCAACCGAACAAGTCGCCAAAGCCGCCAAAGCCTATCGCGTCTATTATAAAAAAGTCACCGAAGACGGCAAAGCAGCAGATGATTATCTAATGGATCATTCCGCGTTCCAATATCTGGTCGGGCCGGATGGTAAATACCTAACCCATTTCCCGCACGGTATTTCACCGGAAGATATGGCGAAGAAACTGGAAGCCTATATCAAGTGAGTACCGGCAAAGGATTAATTATCGCGGCCCCCAATTCCAACAGCGGTAAGACCTTTATTACATTGGGAACATTACGGGCCTTGGCCCGCAAAGGCGTATCGGTTTCATCCGCCAAGGTTGGCCCCGATTATATTGACCCGGCCTTTCATGGCGCGGCAACAAAACGTCTTTGCCCCAATCTGGACGGCTGGGCCATGCGTGAAGACAGCCTGCATTATCTGCTGGATAATCTCGCCAATCAATCCGACCTGATTGTATGCGAAGGTGTTATGGGCCTGTTTGACGGCGCAACCCTACCCGCCAATTCGCCCTCCAACAAAGATGGAAGTCCCGCCGATATTGCCCGCCGGACCGGCTGGCCGGTGGTTCTTGTCATTGACGCCAACGCCCAAGCCGCATCGGCTGCCGCCTTGATCCACGGTTTTGCGACCTTTGATAAAGATGTCCATATTAAAGGCGTAATCTTTAATAAGGTGGGGGGGCCCGGTCACGTTCAATTGCTGGAAAACGCCTGTAAAACCCATATTCCACACATTCAGGTTTTAGGCTATGTCCCGCGCAAAACCGAACTTGCCTTGCCCGAACGTCATCTTGGTCTTGTTCTGGCCGAAGAACATCCCGAACTGGAAGAATTTTTAAACAAATCCGCCGATTTCCTTGAAGATCACATTGATCTGGATAATCTCGTGCAATTGGCCGAAAGCAGCTTTATTCCCAGTGTGTGTGAACGCAATGCGTTCTTCGCCCCGCTTGGACAACGTATCGCCATTGCCAAAGACAAAGCATATGCTTTCGCCTACCCTGCTCTTTTGGAACATTGGCGCAATGCAGGGGCTGAGCTTACGTTTTTCAGCCCGTTAAAAGACGAAATACCGGATCAGGGCTGTGATGCTATATACCTACCCGGTGGTTATCCCGAACTCTATGCTACAACGCTCGCCGGGAATGCTGATTTCCTGAGTGCCTTGCGCGAACACCACGACAAAGGCACCCTTATTTTTGGGGAATGCGGTGGCTATATGACCTTAGGTAAAGTTCTGACTGACCGGGACGGGCGCAGCCACGAAATGGCAGGCATTCTTAATCTGGAAACCTCCTTTGCCAAACGTAAACTTCATCTTGGTTATCGTGATGTCGTGTGCAAAACGGATACACCTTTCGGCGCCATTGGGCAGCGCCTGCGCGGGCATGAATTCCATTATGCCACCATCATCAAAGAAGAAGGGACCGCCCTCTTTGAGTGCACAAATGCATCAGGGGTTACACTTGGGCCATCCGGCTTGACACGCAATAATTGTTTCGGATCGTTCTTTCATTTGATAGATTCATTCTAAAAGATAACGGTTTTCAAAACTTTATTTTTAGATTACCTTCCCGCATACAGGATAAATCATTTTATTATTTATTCTAGCTATAGTTTAAGGGAGGGGACTATGCACATGGATGAAGGCGACATCCTGATCACGTGGGATCGTGCGTTTAATTTGGGCATTGAAGAAATTGATCAAGACCATATTGTCTTGATTGATCTAATTAACGAATTAAACGGTCTCGTAAAAAACAACGCATCACATGATGATATTCAAGATGTACTGGAGCGCACCGTTACGCATCTCGACATCCATTTCACCCGTGAAAATGATATCATCCGCCAGTGTCAGCCCAATGCTGAAGGTGAAGAACATATCCGTTTTCACAATGAAACGCTCGTCTATTTCACGGATATTGCACAAGCCTATAAATCCGACCCCAATTCCCTAAACATCCGGGATCTACTCCATGCCTTTTATGATCGTCTGATCGATCATATTGTCGATAGCGACTATAAAATGCGCGATGATCTCGAACGTGTCGGTCTGATTGAAAGCGATCATGCCAATCAGTCCTTTATAGAACGTTTTCTGGATAAATTCCGCCTTACCCACCGTATCGCGGCCCTTGCGGTTATTCCCTTAGCCATCATGCTTTATTTTGCCAGCGATGCTGTTTTGGAAAAACGCGCCACCGTGCAGGAAATGGAAAAGATCGAACAACTATCTTCTATGGCGAGCATTTTTTCCAACCTTGTCCATGAACTGCAAAAAGAACGCGGCACATCCGCCGGTTTTCTGGCCTCCAAGGGGGAGGCTTTCGGTGATGATGTTAGCGAACAACGCAAAAACACAGACAGTAAAGCCACCCGTATCAGCGAAGCTTTCTCAATCGGTGAACGGGTCGGATTAACAAAAGACATCAAACGAGTTCGCACCTTGTTGGACGAACTCCCGCAATGGCGTGAGAAAATATCCGCGCAACAAGTCAGTGTTGCCCAAGAAGTCGGCTATTATTCCACCCTTAATAGCGCCTTGCTGAATTCGATTGCCTCCATGTCAAAAATTTCCAGCAATCTGGATCTGTCCAACCAAATTTCCGCATTTGTAAACTTCCTGCAAAGTAAAGAACGCGCAGGGATTGAACGTGCAAAAGGGGCCGCCGGTTTCGGCAGCGGACAATTCAGCCCTGCTTTATTAAAAGATTTTATCAGCCTGATTGCCATACAAGACACCTATATGAACGTCGCTCATTCATTTGCGACGCCAACAGTTGCAGATTTTCTGGAGCAGACCATCAGCGGCCCAGCCATTGATAAGGTCAACGAAATGCGCACCGTTGCCATCGACAGTCAAGTCACTGGCGATCTTAAATCCATTACCGGACCACAATGGTTTGACACCATCACACAAAAGATCAATCTTTTGAAGAAATCTGAAGATTTTATGGCAGAAACACTGCGCCAATCTGCAGAAACCGTGAAATCCACCGCATATTCCAGCTATATCAGCCTGTCTATTTTTGCATTGGCCATTACTCTGGTTCTCACCGTTTTGATGGTTGTCCTCATCCGCAGTGTGGTCATCCCGCTGAATTCATTGCGACATTCTCTCGAACGATTGGAACAAGGCCAAACCGAAACCATGATTGCCGGGCGCCATAAGTCTGATTCGATCGGCCAGATGGCTCGTTCGATCCAACGTTTCAAGGAAAGCATCATCCGCAAAAATATGGCACAGGCGAAACAAGGTATTGAACAAACCGTTCGCGAACGCACGAGCGTACGCCGTTTGCAGATGACCGATATCTTCCGTGATGAAGTGGCCCTTGCCTTACAACAGATGGGCGATGCAGCCACTCAGTTGGAACATCACGCACAATCCATGTCTGCCGCCACAGAACAATCGCGCTCGCAATCAACAACGGTTGCCTCCGCCGCCAGCCAAGCCACATCCAATGTGGAAACTGTTGCAGCAGCTGCAGAAGAACTCTCCAGCTCCATTCAGGAAATTTCCCGCCAAGTGGTGCATTCTTCCACCATCGCAAACGAAGCAAGCGGAACGGCACGCCAAGCTAGAGAAACCATTCAAGGTCTGGCAGATGGGGCTCACCAAATTGGCGAGGTTGTTCAAATGATTACCGATATTGCGGAACAAACCAACCTTCTGGCCTTGAACGCAACCATCGAAGCGGCACGCGCTGGTGTTGCGGGGAAAGGGTTTGCCGTTGTGGCTTCCGAAGTGAAAAACCTGGCAAATCAAACTGCCAAGGCAACCAATGACATCACCCGTCAAATCACAACCATTCAGTCCGATACCATGCGTGCCGTCGAAGCCATCGCCGGTGTCACACAGACGATTGAAGAAATGAACGATGTCACCACAACAGTCAGTTCCGCAGTTGATCAGCAAGGCAGCGCAACCCGCGAAATCAGTCAGAACGTGAATGAAGCGGCAACTGGCACCCGGGATGTTTCCAACAACATCGAAGGTGTCGCCCAAGCCAATGAAGAAACAGGCCGTATGTCCGAAGAGGTCTTCGTTTCAGCCAAGCTGGTTGCCGACAATACCCATAAACTCGAAGACAAGATCAAAACCTATCTTCAAGATATGGCCAGTGCTTAGAAGGTTTTACGAAGACTGCCTGTGTTGAACCTCACGCAGGCAGTCTTCTTTTTCTGCCCAACATCCCCCGGCACACCACCAATCTTCTATTTCTTTGAGCACCACCCCCATCCGGGGTCCGGCTGTAAAGCCACGAGCCAATAAATCAGCCCCCTGTATCGGAAAAACAACTGGATTAGCCTGCCATTGGTCAATCTGGACAATCACCTGTTGTTCCCGTGGGCCAATGCCGCTGAACCCTTTTTCCGCCCAATATAAAAACAACTGGTCGCGCGCCGCCACCGCCCCGTTACGATAGAGAAAACAACGCAGTTCATCTTGCCCTTTCATCGGGTCAAGCATGGTTTCACTGCATCGTGCCGCCCTCAAACGTTTCTCTGCCGCCTTGGACAAGCGAAACCGTTTTACCACCCCTGCAATTACATGCGGGTCATTTGGCAGCAAACAGGCCAAGCGGCGCAGTCCATCCGGCTGATCTTCAAAGGCACATAACATTTCAAGCTGAGGGTGCGTTAAGATATCAGGAATGATCTTTTGAAGAATATTATGCCTGATCATCATATCCACCCATTTTGCCGGACGTGGCGCTTCCAGCAATCGTAAAAACTCTTGCGTAATCCGTTCCCCGGACAGATGCTTTAACCCTTCTGCCAGTTGCTCACAGGCTTCCAATCCTTCCGGGTCGACCATTGTTTTCCCATAATAGGCATTGAAACGAAAAAACCGCAGCAGGCGGAGGTAATCTTCGCGAATACGGTCTTGCGCCCCCCCAATAAAACGAACACGCCCGGCCTTTAAATCTGCCAGCCCGTCAAACGGATCATAAAGCGTTCCATCGGCATCAAGGCTCATGGCGTTGAAAGTAAAATCACGCCGCTTGGCGTCTTCCAACCAGTCTTCACAAAAAGCAACAGTTGCACGCCGACCATCGGTGGAAACATCCGAACGCAATGTGGTAATTTCAAAAGAACGCCCCTCACAAACAGCCGTAACTGTGCCATGTTCAATGCCGGTTGCAATTGCTTTAATGTCATTCTGTTTCAACAAATCGAGAACAGTTTGCGGCAGTTCAGGTGTTGCAATGTCGATATCATTAATCGACTTTCGCAAAAGGGCATCACGCACGCACCCCCCGACATAACGGGCCGGATGACCCCGCGAACCCAAAACCTGCATGATACGCCTGCTGACAGGATCACAGAACCAGTCCTGATTGGTAATATTCAGCATCGTTATTCGTCACGAATGATATGACCAGGAATAACCTTGCCATCCTGAAAGACCGGTGGCTGATAAACTCCGCCCGGCTTTTCCCCGTCCATCACATTAAAGAAGACAAGACCGATCCCCATCAAAACCACACCGATCCCGAATAAACGCAACCACGGCCCTTTGGTTAAATCAATATGATGGGCTTCCTCGCCTGCCTTTTTTTTATGATACAGTTTCCACACCAGATAAAGCGCAGTAGGAAAAGCCAATGGAAGAATATATTGCAGCAAAAAGCGCATTATTTAACACCTGACAAAACATCATAAAAATTTCGAAGCATCCCGGCGGTTGCCCCCCAAATATAATAATCATTATAAGGCATCGCCCAGAAATAACGTCTTTTCCCCATAAAGATACGCGAACATTTCTGATGATTGGCCGGATCCATTAAAAAGGTCAGCGGGACCTCAAAAACTTCGGCGACTTCATGGTCATCGGGGTCCATCGGGTAAGGAAAATCCACCAGTCCTACAATGGGCGTGACCCGAAATCCCGTACGTGTCACATAATCGTTTAATTGCCCGATCACCTGAATATATCGGTCCGGCAGCCCCACTTCTTCTTCGGTTTCGCGCAGGGCGGCATGCGCAGCCGTTTCATCTTCTTCTTCGGTATGGCCACCGGGAAAACTGATCTGGCCGGGATGGTTGTTTAAATGGTCGGTTCTTTTGGTAAACAGGACACTCAGTTCATCTTGGCGTTTAACGATGGGAACAAGAACAGCAGCGGCGCGATTATCCGGTTTCGGTCGAAACCCGTTGAGGTCATGGTCCCCGCGAATATCCTGAGGGTCCGGCTGATACGATGCAAAAAAATCACGCAAACTCTCTGGCGTTAATCCTCGTCCAATTGTCCCAGTGGGAAAAATTCGTTGTTGCTCCATATTCCGAAATACACTTCCCCGTCTATTGTTTCTTCAACACCACGATTAACCAATTCATAGAAAACGGCACGATTGATCTTTGCTTCAATGGGAAACATACCCTCCCCCTGACGCAATGTCACGTACGGCGCGGGCTCACCTGTTTTTGAATCATGTTCCACTCGAATGGGATTGTCCAGCCCAATGGGAACAACTTCGTCCACATTCGTGCGTAAAGACAGTTTTTGATCACACCCACATTCGCATGCAAAGAGCTCAACCGCAATAAAGGGGGCATCTTCTACGACAATTCTGGCTTTTTCAACCGGGGTTTGCAGCCAATACTCCCCGTATTCGTCACGTTTCAGAATACTTGCAAATAAACAGACCAGTTCTTTACGTCCGATCGGCCCGCCTTCGTGAAACCACGTGCCGTCTTTTGCAATTTTAATATCAATATCGCCGCACATCGGTTGTGCAGATTGCTGCGCATTGGATTGCGCAATCGTACTCATCATTTCTCGCTCCTCCCCAACTCACCCTTCTTTAAAATAAATTCTTAAACAGATCACATATAATTGTTTGGTTTTCCGTACGTTCGAACCTATCCTTATTTTCAGAGCCGGTTAAAATTGCATTACTGACAAATGCAACCACATCTTTGAGATAGGACTTTTATCATGGCAAAACAAGGATATTTATTGTGAAAGACAATCCCAAAGCCGTTCAAGCCCTTGAAGCCCTCAGCAAACAAATGGCCGAGGTTCACCGCGAAGTAAATGCCATTATCTTCGGTCAGGATCAAGTTATCGAAGAAACTTTGGTCAGTATCTTATCCGGTGGACATGTCCTTTTAATCGGCCTGCCCGGTCTTGGTAAAACCCGACTGGTTGAAACCTTAGGCACCGTTCTCGGTCTGGATGAACGCCGTGTTCAATTTACCCCGGACCTGATGCCCGGTGATATTATCGGGTCCGAAATTCTAGACGAAGATGACGAGGGTAAACGTCATTTTCGCTTTGTCAAAGGCCCAACATTCTGCCAATTGCTCATGGCCGATGAAATTAACCGGGCCAGTCCCCGCACTCAGTCGGCTTTGCTGCAGGCCATGCAGGAAAAACGTGTTTCCGTTGCGGGTCATTACCATGACCTGCCCCAACCCTTTCACGTTTTGGCTACCCAGAACCCATTGGAACAAGAAGGCACCTATCCCCTGCCCGAAGCGCAACTTGATCGCTTTTTCATGGAGATCAACGTCCAGTATCCGGAACGTGATGCCGAACGCGCCATCTTGATGACCACAACAGGCAACGATAACAAAATCCCCAAACGTATTTGCAGTTCAACAGAACTTCTTCAGGCCCAAACCCTGTTGCGTGATATCCCGGTCGGTGAAAGCGTGGTCGAAGCCATCCTGACATTGGTGCGCGAAGGACGCCCCCAAACCAGTACCTTAAACGATGTCCAGAAACACGTCGCATGGGGGCCGGGACCACGTGCCAGTCAGGCCTTAATGTCCGGCGTACGTGCCCGATGTGTGTTGCACAACCGATTATGCCCGTCCATTGACGATGTCATCGCCTTGGCTTCCCCGATTTTACGACATCGCATGGCCTTGAATTTTGCCGCCCGTGCCGAAGGGGTATCGCTGGATACCATCATCGAACAATTAATCACGCGAACCCTGAACGGATAGGATATCACCCAAAGATGACCCACCGCCCCACCATACATCGTGCAGAAGCCGAATGCGCCGGACTACCTGCCTTGTTGGTGGAAGCTGAGCGCGTTGCTGCGACTGTGTCCCAAGGCGTTCATGGTCGCAGACGGCGGGGACAAGGCGATAACTTCTGGCAATTTCGCCCCTATCAAAGCGGAGAGCCCACCCGTGCAATCGACTGGCGGCAATCTGCCAAAACCCAACATCATTTTGTGCGCGAATATGAATGGGAAGCCGCACAAACCGTCTGGTTATGGCGCGATCCTTCTGCATCCATGAATTACAGTTCCTCCCCGACCCTTGAGAACAAGCGTTATCGGGCAGAATTAATCACGTTGGCCCTTGCTTCCCTTCTGCTGCGCGGCGGCGAACAAATCGCCCTATTAGGGGATGCCAATCCACCGGGACGGGGGCGTGCCGCCCTTTATCGCCTCGCCAGCATACTGGAATACAACCGAAGTGGAAAAGACACCCTGCAAAGCCTGCCCGAACATGCCCATTTACCCCGCCATGGTGAACTGGTTTTGATCGGTGATTTTCTCTCTCCATTACCCGAAATAGAAGAAGCCCTGAAACGCTATAGCCGCCGTCATGTGCGCGGACATATGATACAGATACTGGACCCGGCAGAAGAAAGCCTTCCTTTTGACGGGCGCGTTGAATTTCAAGGATTGGAAAATGAAGGCAGCGCCTATTTCGGCAATGTTGAAACCGTGCGCGAAGCCTACAAGGAACGTTTGAAAGCCCGCCGCCATACTTTAAACCTTTTAGCTCATTCCTTGGGATGGAGCTTCCAGAGACACGATACCTCGCAATCAGCCTCAAGTGCCCTTCTCACTCTTTACCTTTCCATCACACAAGGGCGGGGGACGCAATGGAAGGGTTAAGCCAGTTTTCTTTTGTCAGCCCGTGGGCTTTCAGCACCTTATTGTTTTTACCGCTGTTGTGGTATGTGCTGAAAACTACACCGCCAAAGCCAAAAGTCATTCCTTTCCCGGCGGTTCGGCTGTTGCAAGAATTAACCAGCCAGCGCCTGTTGGCAGCAAAGACGCCGTGGTGGGTTCTCTTGCTGCGGTGTTTGCTGCTTTTATGTTTGATTATCGCATTGGCCGGGCCTGTTTTAAATGCGACACAATCCAATCAAACTGATCCAGTTCCCCATATCATTCTGATCGATAACGACTGGTCGGTCATGGATCGATGGGATCAGCGCCATAAGGAACTATTGCGACTGGCCGCAGGCGCAAAAAATACAGAACAGCCCGTTTATATTATGGGAACCAGCCAACCTGTTCCTTTCGAACAAAAATCCAATGACCGTCTGATTTATGACGCCGAACGCCTATCTGCACAGCCTTGGCCAACCGCGCATGAAACAGTGCTACACTATGTCCAAGAACTGCAATCCACGTTATCGACACGCCCTAAAATAAGCTGGATATCCAATGGCCTTGTAGACCCGCAAGAGGATCCTTTTTTACAAGCCCTCCTGCAAATCGGGGATATTGATTATATTGCTGAAAATACCCTCCCCGCTTTACCCGTTCTTCACCATGTCGCACGAAAAGGTAAAGGTTTCCACATTGGCATAACGGAACTGACCTCTCCCTCAAACAAAGCGTTGGAGCTTCAATTTCTGAATGGGGAGGCACAGGTTCTCCTGCAAAAGAAATATGGGTTAAAAGCTGGCGAGAAAGTTCACGAACAATTTATCGATATCCCACAGGAACTGAAAAGTCGGACAGAACGCATTCGCATTGCCGGATTTACAAATCCCGGTGCGCAATATCTGCTGGATGAAAAGTGGCGAGATCAAAGTGTGGGCCTGATTACACCAAAGGGCAGCGATAAGGCACTTCTCGCTCCGTCATACTATGTTGAAAAAAGTCTTGCCCCTTACAGCCATATTCAAAACGCATCCCTAAACGATCTGTTGGACCAATCGCTCAGCCTGATTATTGATGTGGATTATACAGCCTTTAGTCCCCAACAAAATGAACGGTTGGAAAACTGGCTACAACAAGGCGGTATCTTTGTTCGTTTTGCCAGCGCCCGAAAAAGCGACACAAAAGACGGGACAAGTTTTGATCCATTATTACCCGTGCAACTCATGCCCGGCGAACGTACCTTTGGCGGCAGTCTCAGTTGGGACAAGCCCCATCGTTTGGCTCCCTTTGACAGTCACAGTCCGTTTTTCGGTTTACCCGTGCCGGATGACATTTCGATCAATAAACAAATTCTGGCGCGCCCCAGTGCAGATTTAAGCGAAAAAACATGGGCACGTCTTAGTGATGGGACCCCGTTGGTTACAGCCTCACAAATAGGCCAAGGATGGAGTATTCTTTTCCATATCGAAGCCGTACCCGGTTGGTCAAAACTCCCCTTATCCGGCACCTTTGAACAAATGCTGAAAAGGCTTTTAAGTCTGACAACACGTAAAACTACGGTTTTGCAAGACGGGCCACTTTCTCCTTACCGCCTGTTTGACAGAAATGGTTTTTTAAGTGCTGCAAGCACGCAATTTACGCCCCTTACATCAAATGAGCTGGAAAGTAAAAGCCCCAACGCTTCCCATCCACCCGGCTTATACGGAACCTCCCAAGCGCCAAAAGCTTATAATTTAGGTCCCTTTGTCAAAGGCCTCTCTGTCCTTGGCCCAATCCCACCATCCATCACCCAACGCACCTTCCACGAAGCAAGCGAACAAGACCTTTCTCTTTGGTTTTTATTTGCGGCCTTCCTGCTTGCATTAATTGACTGGCTTTTAAGCATACGGTTCAAAAAAGTTGCTGTTATAAGCGGAAGCGCCCTAGGTGTGATGCTTTTTTCTATTTTGCCTGCCCACAGCGAAACAGATTGGAACAAAGCCTTGGCCGCTGCCAATCAAATGCGACTGGCATACATGCAAACTCAGGACCCACAACTTAATGAAACCCTGAAACGAGGACTAAACGGTCTGGGTGCTGTCTTGCGCAGACGCACCGCCGTTGAGCTTGCCCCGGCGATGGCGTTCAACCCTGAAAAAGACGACCCTTCTCTCTTCCCTATGATTTATTGGGCAATTGAAAGCCAGCAAAGCCCCCTCAGCCCCCAAGCGACAGAAAAGCTCAATCGTTTTTTAAAAACCGGTGGGTTTATCCTGTTTGATACAATGGGGCAAGATCGTCCCGCTTTATTAACACAGGCAACCGCGAATTTGGATATCGCCCCACTGGATCCTGTGGGGGAAACCCACGTTCTGACACGTGCCTTTTATCTGTTGCAGCGGTTCCCCGGCCGTTTTGATTTTGATGGGGTCTGGGTGGAAAGTGATGGCGATACCCAAAACGACCGGGTCTCTTCTGTTTTAATCGGTCGTAATGCCTGGGCGCAAGCCTGGGCACGCGATGACAACCTACGTCCCTTATATCCCGTCATACCGGGGGGGGAATTACAACGCGAACAGGCCATGCGCTTTGGGATCAACCTTGTCATGTATATCCTGAGCGGGAATTATAAAGGCGATCAAGTCCATATTCCCGCTATTTTACAAAGGTTGGGCCTATGACGGAAATTTCATTTAGCCCCCTTCTTCCCCTTTGGTCCCTGTTCAGTTTGGCCGGAATTGTCTGTGTCTTGACAATCCTGTCGATACGAAAAAAACAGCGTGGGGTTATCTTGCGTTTGCTAGGTGCGCTTCTCGTTCTTCTGGCCCTGAGTGTCCCACAAATTACGCGCACCGACACCAAGCAGGAAAAGGATATCGCGTTTATTCTAAAAGATAGCTCCACCAGCCAATCCCTTGGTGATCGAAAGGCACAAGGGCAACAGGCGCTTGAAAAGTTAAAGAACGATGCTTCTGCCTATCAGGATCTGGAAGTCCGAACCATTGATTTAGCTGCCCAGCCTGACGAGGATAAATCAGGCACACGCATCATCAACCGGATAAAACAGGCCCTTGGCGCCATTGATCCTGAGCGATACGCTGGTAGCGTCCTCATCACCGACGGACAAATTCACGACCTGAAGGATGCACACAATCTGCCCGGTCCTCTTCATGTCCTGATTACCGGCAGCAAAAAAGACCAGGACCGACGCATTGAAATTGTCGATGCCCCGCGTTATGCCATCGTTGGCAAACCCGTTTTGTTACGTGTACGTGTTTTGGATAATGCACAAACCAATGCAAAAGCACCACTTTTTCTGCTGCATGAAAACGGTAAAAAACAACGCTTCACCCCGGCTGAAGACGGTATTCAAGAAACGGTCTATATTGCAGATCATGCCGGATCACAGATTCTTTTGCTTGAAACCCCGACCCTTGAAAATGAACTGAGCCTCAACAATAACAAAGTGGCCCTGAACATTAACGGTGTGCGTGACCGTTTACGCGTTTTGCTCGTATCCGGGCAACCACATCAGGGGCAACGGACATGGCGCAATATATTACGATCCGATCCGGCTGTTGATCTGGTTCATTTCACCATTCTTCGCCCCTCGGAAAAAGAAGACTTTACTCCCTTAAATGAGCTTTCACTTATCGCTTTTCCGGTGCGTGAACTTTTTGAAGAAAAACTCAATGATTTCGACCTGATTATTTTTGATCGTTATTATCGACATAATGTCCTGAATGAGAGCTACTTTCAAAACATCGTACATTATGTAGAAAAGGGCGGGGCCCTGTTAATTTCTGCCGGACCGGATTTCGCCGGCACACGCAGCCTTGCCCAGACCGGATTAAGAACCGTGTTACCCGCCCTGCCCACCGGACAGGTGAAAGACGATGCCCCCTATCACCTGCAAAAAACAGAACTGGGCAAGCGTCACCCCATCACAACCCAACTCAACAGTCCACAAAAAGATTGGGGACGGTGGATGCGGATTGTGACCAGCCAAATCATTTCCGGTCAAACTATTTTACAAAGCGAAGATCAACACCCCCTTTTAATCGTAGACCGTATTCAACAGGGCCGTGTTGCCATGCTCTTAAGCGATCATCTTTGGCTTTGGGCGCGGGGGTTTGACGGGGGTGGCCCGCATAACGCACTGGTTCGCAACCTTGTTCACTGGTTGATGAAAGAACCGGAACTGGAAGAAAACACCCTGCGCCTGCATCAAAAAGACGAACAAACCATCGAAATTATCCGCCATAGCCTGACACCGGAAAATCCGTCGGTTCAAATGACTTTTCCCGATGGGACACAACAAAATGTCACCTTGAACGCACAAGGCAAAGGCGTCTTTAAACAACAACTGCATGCCCCACAAATGGGTATTTATCATGGGGAAGATGCGACACACCGCACCACCTTGATCAAAGGCAGCCTGAATCCAAAAGAACTCGAAGATCCCCGCGCAACCGAAACCCTGGTCGCACCCCTAGCTGAAAAACTGGGGGGAAGCCTGCATTGGTTGGAAGACGGCATACCTATGTTGCAACGGGTTTCCGCCAAAAGCGAAACGGTTGGTCGAAACTGGATTGGCCTACCCAAACGCCATAAGGAAAGCGTCCTTGGCATAAAGCGCAGCAATCTCGTTCCCATCTGGATGATCCTGATAGCGGCCGCCATTTGCTGGTGTTTGGCATGGTGGCGCGAAAGCCGTTAGCAAATCCCGAGCAACCTAAATCAGGTTGCGGCGACGCATTTGCATAAAATTAAAACTTTAACGAATATCTTCCCACGAAGGACAATTGCCAAACCAGTCTTTCAGAAAATCCACAAACAGACGTACTTTTGCAGATAAATGTCGATTATGAGGATAAACCGCGTAAATATTGATCGGTTCGACCTCATATTCTTCCATAACCGCTTCCAAAGATCCATTTGCGAGTTCTCGGCCAACAATAAAGGCTGGCGAAACAGCAATTCCTGCTCCATTCACCGCCATATCACGGATAATATCGCCATTATTGGCTTTCACATCTCCTTCAATCTTCACCAAGTGAGTCTTCCCGTTTTCCTGATAAGACCAGCCGCCACTATTGCGCGACAGGGTATAGATCAAACAATTCATATCCTCCAATTGGCGGGGGTGGGTGGGTTTGGCATGTTTTTGCCAGTAGTCCGGTGAGGCACACACCACCATCCGGCTGGAACCAACTTTCTTCGCGATCAGGGAAGAATCAGGTAAACGACCGATGCGAATGGCAAGATCAAATCCTTCATCCACAATATCGACATACCGGTCATTCAGCTGTACATCGACGCTCAGGTCTTCGTATTTGCCGATAAAGGCCGCAAGAGGTCGGCCCAAATGTTTAACACCAAAACTTACCGGGGCACTGATTTTAAGGTGCCCGCGTGGCTCGTCCTGTAAACGTGTAATGGCCAGTTCGGCTTCTTCAGCCTCGCTCATAATCCGTTCGCAACGTTCATAAAAAACCTGCCCGACTTCAGTTAAGCTCAGCTTACGTGTCGTCCGGTTTAACAAGCGAACACCAAGACGATCTTCTAAAAAGGTAACCTTCTTACTGACCGAGCTTTTCGACATCCCCAGATCATCTGCCGCTTTTGAAAAGCTTCCCGATTGCACCACCTGTGCAAAAATCATCATGCCTGTCAGATTATTCATCGTTTCCTCATAGAAACAATTATATTCCAAATTGCCCCATTATCATTTCCTATCGAACAGTACATCATGCACCATGAATTTTGACAAGAGGAGAATAGGAAATGGGCCTACTCGTTGACGGCAAATGGCAAGACACATGGTACGATACCAAAAGCACTGGCGGGAAGTTCAAACGTCAAGACAGCCGTTTTCGCAATTGGGTCAGTCAGAATGGCGACAGCCGTTTCAAGGCCGAAGCTAATCGTTACCGCCTCTATGTTTCCTATGCTTGTCCTTGGGCGCACCGTACGCTTATTTTTCGCACACTTAAGGGGCTTGAAGACATCATTGATGTGGTTGTCGTCGATCCTGTTATGAAAGAAAACGGATGGATACTCCCGGATGGCAATCCCCTGCACACCCTTTATACCCACGTTCAAGCCGACTATACGGGCCGGGTAACCGTACCCGTTTTATATGATAAAAAATCCAATGCGATTGTCAGTAATGAATCGGCTGAAATCATCCGAATGCTCAATACCGCCTTTGATGATTTTGCGACAAAGGAATGCGCTGACTTATATCCCGATGCCCTTCACAGCGAAATCGACGAGATCAACACATTCGTTTATCACAATATCAACAACGGTGTGTACAAGGCAGGATTTGCCACCACGCAAGATGCTTACGAAGAAGCCTTTGAAAACCTGTTTGCCGCCCTTGATAAGGTCGAAGATATCTTATCGAAAAACCGCTATCTTGTCGCAGACCATACCACCGAAGCCGACTGGCGCCTGTTTACCACTCTTGTGCGCTTTGATGCCGTTTATGTCGGGCATTTTAAATGCAACAAAAAACGCATTGTCGATTATCCGAACCTATGGGGATACCTGAAAGATCTTTACCAAGTTTCCGGCGTGGCAGAAACCGTCCATATGGACCATATCAAAACCCATTATTACGCCAGCCACGATACGATCAATCCCACAGGCGTTATTCCATGTGGGCCGGACATTGATTTCACCTCACCGCATGGTCGGAGGTAGAAAAACTCAGGGCCAGGATGACGTTTTAATCTCGTCATCCTGGGCAGCAACACACCGATCCGGAATCTATTTTAATCATCAATCATTGGCCCGGGGTGTTATCTCTTTTTCAACAGACGGTGGGCATGTGTTACACCCGCAGACAGAACCATTTTGTGCTGCCGGATACTGGTTGGTCCATTGGCCATTCCAACCGCCATGCGGTGCGCAGGTTTGTGGACAAATGGCCCCGGCACGCGCATTATCCGGGATGGGATAGATCGCTTCGATATCACAACCACATGGATAATCGGCGCGCGTTGCAGCCAAGATTTTATCCTGCATGGCATCAAACCAATCGCGTGAATTGCTATCCAGCGAAAACAGGGTCGCATTGCTGTTTTCCACCATTTCCTTCATTTCCTGATATTTCGGATAGGTCTGAGAAAGCGTATCAAACACACTGGGGCGCACGGGCATCAGATATTGTGGATAATCTTTGCCATCACCGGGACCGATACTGGCCGTAATGGTTTGTGCATCAGCAATGACGTTGGCGAGTTGAACCGCCAAATCGCGTGTTCCACGGCTGATACTGGTTGGATTAACCGCAATCAGGTCGGAATAAAACATGGTCGGGGCATCGGCATTATCAGATGCCGGGAAGGGCTTAATTTTTGTCGTCGCCCGCGTCTGTGCCGACATGGCGGAAAATGTCTCGGTATATCCGACAAAGACGCGACCATATCCTTCGCTATACCATGTCCCCCGGTTATAGGTATTGTCGCCAGCCTTGGTCGCATTATAGAAACTTGTCATATCCAATATGGTGCGTAAAAAACCCATCGCGGTGGGATTAATGGTTTCCGGCAGGCTAATCGGCCATGTGCCCTGAATACCGGCTTCGGATTCAATATAGCGACACGCCGCCGTCGAAGCCCCTTGCATATCAATCATCAATCCGCGCGGACCCGGCGGCACCATGCTGGTAAAGGTACAAGTCTTTAAAGTTTGTTTTAAGGCGCTAATGGTTTGTGCCGCAGCAACGGCACTATCATCTTGATGATAAAACAGCACGTTCGCGCAGCCCAACATAGGAACCGCCAGATATCCACCGGATGGATTCTTCACCCCATCAATTGCATAATCAAAGAAATCCTGCTTGTTGAGAACTTCATCATCTTGCAAAAGATCAACCGAGCCAATGCTATTGAAATAGTTCAGGAACATGGCGTCCATAACATAAACATCAGCGTTGGCGGGCGGGTTCATATGATAACCGCCATCCCATTCATCAGATGTTAAAAAGTGGAGGTTCACATCGGGTTGAACCTTTGCCCATTGCGTCGAAATTGCATCCTGAAACTGTTGTAAACGCGGCACCCACGGATAAAGCCCGACGGTTAAACTATCTGCGGCACGGGCAATCGGGGACTGTACAAGCAGCCCAAATATGAAAAGAAATATTGCCAAGAAAACCTGAAAAGTCCGTCCCATATTTGCCTCCACATTATATTGGTTGCAAATATCAGAACACACTCAAGCTTTACTTTCAACCGGTCAATCGCGTTCCGCAGTAAAGACCCAGTCATTGCCTTTTGAAAGGTCTTCGCGATAAGTGTACCCGGCCAGATCGAAATTTTTAATACCTTCCGGGTCTTCAAGGCGGTTTTGGATGATATAACGCGCCATTGCACCGCGTGCCCGTTTTGCCATAAGACCAATGGTTTTTGCCACGCCTTGTTTGATCTCTTTAAAAACAGGTGTGATGACTTGGGCATCCAGTGCCTTCTTATCCACGGCCTTGAAATATTCGTTGGAGGCACAATTAATCAAAACCTTTTGCGGTTGATCTTTTAAGACATCGTTTAAACGTTGAGGAATCCGGCTTCCCCAAAAATCGTACAGGTTATGACCACGCGGGTTGGAAAGCCGTGTTCCCATTTCCAGACGATAAGGCTGGATCAAATCAAGCGGGCGCAACAAGCCATAAAAACCGGATAAAATTCCAAAATGGTCTTGGGCAAATTTGAAATCTTCTTCATTCAGACTTTTGGCATCCAAACCAACGTAAGTATCCCCGCTAAACGCGAGTGCGGCTTGTTTGGCATTATCCGGGTTAAACGGTGTTGAAAACCCTTGGAAACGGGCATGGTTCAAATCAGCCAATGCCTCGCTAATTTTCATCAGTTGTGATAAATCAGCCCGTGTCAGTTTGCGTGTTGTTTGCGACAGTTCTTCTGTGTCTTCCAGAAAATAGGGCTGCGTATAGGATAGACCGGAAACCGGTGTATCAAAATCCAGTTTTTTTGCAGGGGAGACAACACAGAACATAATTTTATGCCTTTTCTTGGGAAGAAATTCAGAACAAGTCTAAATTTACCCCAAACGCACATTCAATCAAGTCTTTATGCCGAGCTTCCGTTTGAGAAAGGCAATTTTCTCCAATTGCTGTTCTACCCGAATTTGCTTTGTAATCAAATGGGGTAAACGCCCGTCACGTTTCATAATACGCTCAATTTTCTTGGCACGTTCCAACAACCAGGCTTCGCGTTCCTTCAGGACCGCCGCATCCGGATGTTCTTTTTTGGGTTCCGGCACAGGTTCGGTTGGGCGGGCTTTTTCCACGATCGCCGGGGTCAAAATCACATTGATTTCCGAAATACAATTGGTCGGCGTTGCGCTTAATATGGCGATTGAAATAATACTCCCATCCAGAACACCGATAGAACAGGGCCACGCCTTGCGTTCTTTATGATCAATAATCCCGTTTATGACCGTTAAATCCTGCCCATAACTGTCCAGACGACGATATAAATCACGTACACGGTCTAAAATAGCATCTCGTCCAACAATGGCTTCCTGATCCGTTCGTGTGAAAACCGACTGACTTTCATCTAACATATCGGACAAACCATTCAAGTCGCGTTTATTAAACGCGTTGATATAGGCTTTCGTTAGGGCCAAGACTGCCTTGCGGCTGGGTTCTGCGGGTAATTGTCCTTTGTCGGAATATTTCTTTTCCGTCGGACGTGCCGTTGAGACAACCGCCCCATTAAGCAAAACAGCAATCCCATTTATTTTACCATTGATCTTGCAACTGATCACACAGACAGCAACCGGAATACCGTTCATCAAGCACAAAAGGCAGGGACGTGCTTTACTGTTACCCAAATCAATAATTGCGCTGATTAATTCCAGTTTTCGATTGCGTTCATCTGTACGTTTAAAAAGCGTTTTGATCCGATGCAGAACATTTTCCTTACCGACAATGGTATTTTGTTCCTGTCGGCTAAAGATTACATTTTGATCATCCAAAAGATCCGCAATCGCCGCAAGGTCACGATTATTAAAGGCGTCCCGATATGCCTTTGTTGTCTCTAGTGTAACCACACGGTTTTGCATCACAGCCTCTTAAACAAACAAATTCCCCATCCCTAATGTGTCTCGGACACGCCAACCTTGCAATTGGTTTCTTAAGAAAAAGTATAAAAAAACACCCCGCATCAAATAGATACGAGGTGTTCTTTTGAATATACTGGTACTTTGAACTGTATTTTACAGGGCAGGACCCGCTGCAACCAGATTTTTGCCTTCTTCGTTGTCGGTGAAACGACCGAAGTTTTCAACAAACATAGCAGCCAGTTTCTTGGCTTTTTCTTCCCATTCCGCCACATCAGCATATGTGTCTTGCGGGTTCATAATGTTCGGGTCGCAATTGGGCAGAGATTGCGGAACAGCCAGATTGAAGAACGGCAGTTGTTTGAATTCTGCATCTTCAATGGAACCATCCAGAATGCCGTCGATGATTGCGCGTGTGTCCTTAATGGAGATACGTTTACCTGTGCCGTTCCAACCCGTGTTCACAAGATATGCTTCTGCACCGGAAGCGTTCATACGCTCAACCAAAACTTTGGCATAAGTTGTCGGGTGCAAAGACAAGAACGCAGCCCCAAAGCAAGAAGAGAACGTCGGTGTCGGTTCAGTGATACCACGCTCTGTACCGGCCAATTTCGCAGTAAAACCGGACAGGAAATAATATTGTGTTTGTTCCGGTGTCAGTTTGGAAACCGGGGGCAGCACGCCAAACGCATCCGCTGTCAGGAAGATAACTTTCTTCGCGTGACCCGCTTTGGAAACCGGCTTAACAATATTTTCGATGTGATAAATCGGGTAGGAAACACGTGTGTTTTCTGTTTTGGAATTATCGTCGAAATCGATTTTGCCGTCTTCCGTTACCGCAACGTTTTCCAACAAAGCATCACGGCGAATTGCGTTGTAGATGTCGGGTTCGTTTTCTTTGGACAGATTGATGGTTTTTGCATAACAACCGCCTTCGAAGTTGAAGACACCGTTGTCATCCCAACCGTGTTCATCATCACCGATCAACTGGCGTTTCGGGTCCGCTGACAAGGTTGTTTTACCTGTCCCGGACAGACCGAAGAAAACAGCCGTATCGCCATCTGCACCCACGTTGGCAGAACAATGCATGGAAGCAATACCTTTAAGCGGCAACAGGTAGTTCATAATGGAGAACATACCTTTTTTCATTTCACCGCCGTACCATGTACCGCCGATCAACTGGATTTGTTCCGTCAGGTTGAAGGCAACAAAGTTTTCAGAATTCAAACCTTGTTTTTCCCAGTTCGGGTTGGTCGTTTTTGCACCGTTCATCACAACGAAATCGGGCTCATATCCTACGAGTTCCTCATCGGACGGACGGATAAACATATTTTTCACAAAGTGAGCCTGCCAAGCAACTTCTGTAATGAAGCGTACTTTCAAGCGGGTATCTTCGTTGGCACCGCAGAATGTATCAACCACAAACAGGCGCTTGCCGGACAATTGTGTGGTCACGAGATTTTTAAGGTCAGCCCAAACTTCTTCGGAGATCGCCTTGTTGTCGTTCTTACCTTGGTCCGCCCACCAAACGGTGTCACGAGATATGTCGTCTTTCACAAAGTATTTATCTTTTGGAGAGCGACCGGTAAAGATGCCCGTATCAACAGAAACTGCGCCAAGCTCAGTCACGATTCCTTTTTCAAAGCCTTCCAGGCCAGCTTTGGTTTCTTCTGCGTACAGAAGATCATACGAAGGGTTATAGACTACTTCTTGGACGTTCTCGATACCGTACTTCGACAGGTCGATATTCGTTTGGGTCGGGCTCATTTACAACTCCGGTGTCATAGTTTGCAAGCTTTGGTGCCGTGTTTTTTCATAAAGTCACTTCATTGAGGTAATTTTCACAAAAATCTTGTTAAATTCGAACATAACACAACAAGACTTTGATAAAACAATCCTCTGCGAAACGACCACTTTTCCTTCTCTCAAAAGGTAGAATGCAATTGCGATGCGCACTCCTGCCTAAAAAGCGGGCGGAGAATAACCTCTGAGAGCCGGGGAGACAACCTCCTCATTGCATTTTTATTTCGTTTTTTTTGCAACAAAAGTTTCACGAACAAATATCGAGCACAACTTTCTTTAATTCTTCCATTGTTTTGACTTCTTTTTCAAAAGGATAACGAATTATCCGTGAGGCCAGTTTCAAGTCCATTCCATCCCCGTCTATACGCAACAGTTGCCAAGCCTCCCCTAGTTGCTTGAGTAATTTTGTTGCGCAAATTGCAGAAAGTTGGGGTAATTCGGTATTAAGGTACGAAATTACGCCTTCTTGTTCTTTGGAAAAGTTCAAGAAAGCTGCCGAGTCGCCCAGATAATCTTTCCCTTGCAACCATTCTGCCTGACCAAACCCACCCACAAAATGTGCTTTTTCAACAATCAGTCTGTAAAAGTTAAAATCGCTAAATTCAGCATACATTTTTGCCGATGGATGAATTTCCAGATAGCGCGCAACAAGATCATCCTGTAGCACCTTCTCCAATCTTCCCACCAATGTTACGCGGGGGCCACTTTGCGGGTTGCTGCGCCTTGAGGCCTGTTCGCATAAAAACGATACACGCCGTTCAACATTGATATTTTGCGTATGATCGGCCAAGTCTGACAATAAAAACAACGGTTGTGCAGAAATATCAAAAGCGGTTGCGCAAAAAGAAACATAAGGCGATTGGTCATTACGATCTAATGTCGCCAATGCACCGCTTCGACAAGAACGTGCTATTTTGCGGGCTTCAAATCCCATCGTCATTCGCTTTCCCCTTTTCTTTTCATTGACCCTGTCTGCCATAGGACCATATAGTCATTCAAATTTCCTATGCTAACCGATTGAGACAAAACCTTGGCACATACAATCGCACTTGTAGATGACGATCGCAATATCATCACCTCTGTTTCCATTTTATTGGAGGCTGAAGGTTATACTGTCAGAACATACCGTGATGGCGAAGAAGGTCTTGCCGGCATTACCAACAATCCGCCCGACCTTGTGGTTCTGGACATCAAAATGCCCCGCATGGATGGAATGGAAATGTTGGGGCAATTGCGCAAAGAAAGCCATGTTCCGGTCATTTTTCTGACCTCCAAAGACGATGAAATTGACGAACTGCTCGGTCTTCGCATGGGGGCTGATGATTTTATTCGCAAACCGTTTTCTCAGCGCCTGTTACTGGAACGCATCCGTGTCTTGATCCGTCGCCAAGATGCCATGCGTCAGCAAAACGGCAAGGAACGGGATGAAAAAGATGTCATGCAACGCGGTCCTTTGCTGTTGGACGCGGGGCGCCATCTCTGCGCCTGGAAAAAAGAACATGTCAATCTCACCGTGACCGAATTTTTAATTGTGGAATCCCTTGCTCGCCATCCCGGCCACGTCAAAAGCCGCGACCAACTCATTGATGCCGCATATGGCGAACATATTTATGTGGATGACCGCACCATCGACAGCCACATTAAACGCGTGCGTAAAAAGTTTAAACTGGTCGATGACGATTTCAACCAAATCGAAACCCTATATGGGGTTGGCTACCGTTACCGCGAAAACGTGGAATAATCCACCATGCAACCTTTTGCCCGCTTTGAGCGCCCGAAACGCGTTTTTTCACCGATTACATTACGCATTCTGGCCGTCAACATGCTTGCACTTGGCATTTTGGTCATCGGTATTCTTTATCTGGGTGAATATCGCCGCGCCTTGATCCTCAGCGAAGTGTCCGGCCTTGAAATCCAAGGCGAAATGTTTGCCGCCGCCTTGGGTGAAGGCGCCTCGATCAAACAACGTGAACTCAACCGAAACAACCAACTGGTATTCAGCGTTGCCCGTCAAATGGTCGCCCGACTGGTGCAAAAAGGCACCCGTGCACGCCTTTTTGCGTTGGATGGTTCGTTAATGGCCGATAGTGGTGAATTGATTTTACGCAGCGCCGACAATCCCATTCATCAAAACGAAAGCCTGATTGAAAAGGGATTGCGCCTGGCCCAGGAATTCAGTTCCCGCGTGATTTTCGGGGAACAGGACCTGCCGCTTTATATCGAACCACCAATGCAAAGTGCCAAAAATTTTCCCGAAGCGGGCATGGCACTGGACGGTGAATATGGCGGCATGATCCGTGAAACCGTCGACGGCGGGATTATGATTTCCGTTGCCGTTCCTGTGACACGCGAAGGCAATATCCTCGGCGCATTGATGTTATCCAAAGGATCGGAAGATATCGAAGCCGCCCTGTTTGATGTCCGCCTACATATCTTCAAGGTCTTTTTACTGTCCTTCGGGGTCACGATTTTACTGTCCCTTTATTTTGCCGGAACCATCGCACGCCCTTTGCGCAAACTCTCAAAAGCCGCGCACCAATTGCGCACCGGCATGAACCAGCGCGATGAAATCCCTGACCTGAGCAATCGCAATGATGAAATTGGCGATTTATCCGCAGCCCTGCGCCAAATGACACAGGCCCTCTGGCAACGCATGGATGCAATTGAAAGCTTTGCTGCCGATGTCTCGCATGAATTAAAAAACCCGCTGACATCCTTGCGTAGCGCCGTTGAAACTGTCAGCCATATCAATAACCCGGACGCCCAAAAACGCCTGATGGATATTATTCAGCATGACGTATCACGTCTGGATCGTTTGATCAGCGATATTTCCGAAGCCTCCCGCGTGGATGCGGAAATGTCACGCGCCAAGGCCGAAAAGCTTGACCTTAAAGCCATGCTTTCAACTCTGGTCGATATTCGCCAGACACAAATCGAGACAGATAAAACGTCGCAAACCGAACCAACCCTTGTTTTGCAGGCCGATGCCCAGACCTCTTACGTTGTTGAAGGCATGGACGGGCGGCTCGTACAGGTTTTCCAAAACCTGATCGGTAATGCCCTGACCTTTTCCCCTGTCGGTGGGGTCATCACCTTGGGCCTGCAAAAAAACAAAGATACCATCGATATTATTGTGGATGATCAAGGTCCCGGCATCCCCCCCGGCAATGAAGAAAAAATCTTCAAACGGTTTTATACCGAACGCCCGGACAGTGATGATTTCGGCAACCATTCCGGCCTGGGGCTTGCCATTTCCAAACAAATTGTTGAAACTCATGGCGGGACGATCGTTGCCGAAAATCGCATGGAAGACGGACAGATTAAAGGAGCACGCTTTCGCGTGAGCTTACCTGCAAAATGAGCCAAATTCACGCTACAGCTATCGCCATTGATGAACAGGGCATCTTGCTACGCGGCCCCAGCGGTGCCGGTAAATCCGACCTTGCCTTGCGTCTTATCGAACAGGGCGCCCGCCTCGTCAGCGATGACCGGGTGGAATTGATCAAAAAAGGAAACGAGGTCATTGCCTTCGCCCCGGCAGCCATCAAAGATTTATTTGAAGTGCGCCATCTGGGCATTCTTAAATTACAAAGTCTGGAATCGGCCCCCCTTCGATTGGTGATCGACCTTTGTTCCCCGGAAGAACTGGAACGTATGCCTGCCCCCACCCATATTGAAATAGAAGGGGTTGAGCTTGCTCACCTTCGCCTCAATCCTTTTGAACAAAGTGCCATTGCCAAAGCTTCCTTGGGATTGGCCATCGCACTGGGACATATAGAACGGATCGAATGATGCAAAAAGTACTGGTTGTCACCGGCCTCAGCGGCGCAGGCATGACAACAAGCCTGAAAATTCTGGAAGACATGGGCTATGAAACCATTGATGGCGTGCCTTTGTCCCTGCTGGGGCAACTGGTTGGCAAAGATAGCCCGCTTGCCATTGGAGTTGATATCCGAACGCGTGGTTTTGGTGTGTCTTCTTTGCTCGAAGAACTCGATCATTTAAAAGCGCAAGACGGGCTTGATCTTTCCCTCCTGTTTTTAGATTGTGACAATGCTGTCATTGAGCGACGCTACGTTGAGACCCGCCATCGCCACCCCTTAGCCGATGATCGCCCCGTTGCCGATGGTATTCGCCACGAACGGCAAATTCTTGCCCCCTTGCGCGAACGGGCTGACCTAGTGATCGACACCACAGAAATGGCAATTAAGGATTGTAAACGTATTTTGCAAGGCCAATATGCTCTCAGCGATGAAAAGCCGTTGAGCGTTTTTGTGACTTCCTTTTCCTATAAAAAAGGTATCCCACGCGAAGCCGATCTTGTCTTTGATGTGCGATTCTTACGCAACCCGTTTTATGACGTGGCCTTGCGCCCCTTGACCGGGCAAGATGATCAGGTCGGTGCTTATATTGAACAAGACGATGGATTTGCCGATTTTCTTATCAATTTAAAAAATCTGATCCACCCCCTGTTGCCGCGTTATAGCGCAGAAGGCAAAAGCTATCTGACGATTGCCATCGGCTGCACAGGGGGGCAACATCGTTCTGTCTATGTCGCGCGTAAATTATGTTTATGGTTGCAAGAAAGTGGTGAAAATGCGCAATTGCAACATCGTGAGTTGACGAACAGCGCACACTAAACCAAGATAGCGCGCTTAAAACGAGATTTGAGAGGGAAGTGATCGTATGATCGGTATGGTGTTGGTAACGCATGGTCGTCTGGCAGACGAACTTATTGCAGCATTGGAACATGTTGTGGGACCGCAGGAAAATGTATCCTCGGTGTGCATCGGGCCCGACGATGATATGGAACAGCGGCGCAGCGATATTCTTGAACAGGTTTCCAATTGCGACAACGGCAACGGGGTCATTTTGCTGACCGATATGTTCGGCGGTACACCTTCAAATCTGGCGATCTCCATTATGGACAAGGCCAAGGTCGAAGTCATTGCCGGGGTCAACCTGCCCATGCTGGTTAAACTCGCCAGTGTTCGTAAAAACGAAGATTTGGCAGAAACCGCAGCCCAAGGCCAAGACGCCGGACGTAAATATATCAACATAGCTTCCAGCCTGCTGGGACAAGATTAAGACGACGATTATCACATGAGCCTTTCCCAAACACTGGAAATCCAAAATCAACGCGGCCTGCACGCCCGTGCCGCCGCAAAATTTGTCAAAACCGCTGCTGAATTCGAAGGCACCAACATTATGGTTGCCAAAGGTGGACAGGAAGTATCCGGCAATTCCATTATGGGATTATTGATGCTGGCTGCCTCCATCGGAACATCGATCGAGGTCAAAACCGATGGGCCACAGGCCGAAGAAGCCTTAAGTGCTATTTCCACACTGGTAAACGACAAATTCGGCGAAGATTAGGCCGATTACATGGAACAAATATTCGACGGTCTCGGCGTTTCAGGCGGTATCGGATTTGGTATCGCCCATATCCGCGAAAGCGGCGTGTGCGAGATCAACGAATATTGCATCCCGAATAACCATATAGACGACGAACTGATCCGTCTGGAAAATGCGCTTGAAAAATCGCGTAACCAGCTCTCAAAACTTCGGCAAAAAGCAAGTCAGTTGCCCCCGGCTGCAGCCGAAGAGCTGGGCTTTCTTCTGGATGCCCATCTCCATATGCTGAAAGGCTCCCGTCTGGTGCGTGGTGTAAATCAGCATATCCGCGATTACAAAATCAATGCCGAAGCTGCCTTGCAGCACGTTCTGGATGAAATCAGCGAGGGTTTCAAGGCACTGGATGATGCCTATATCGCCTCGCGCCAATCCGATGTGCATCAGGTTGCAGCCCGCGTTATGCGCAACCTGTGCGAAGAACCCCATCAACCTTTTAATGACCTGCCTGATAATTCCGTCATTATCGCTGAAGAACTCACCCCGGCAGATACCGCCTTGATGAACCCGAAAACAGTTGCCGGGTTTACGACTGTACTGGGGGGACCGGAAAGCCACACCGCCATTATGGCACGTGCCCTTGGCCTACCCGCTGTTTTGGGGGCCACCGGTGTCATTGGTGCCATCAATACGGGCGATACTGTTATTATTGATGGGGATGCCGGCCGCGTTATTGTGAACCCAAGTGATAAAACCCGCAGTTTTTACCAACGCCGCGCTATTGAAAATGAAGAAAAAAAGAAACGGCTTGCCTATTTAAGAGACCGCGAGGCCCTGACCAGAGACGGCGTCAAAGTCATCTTGAAAGCTAATATGGAACTGCCGGTCGAGATTGACAATATCATCAACAACGGGGCCGAAGGTGTCGGTTTGTTGCGCAGTGAATTCATGTACATGAACCGCGACAGCCTACCTGATGAACACGTTCAGTATAATATATTCAAAGAATTACTGGAACGTCTGGACGGCAAACCCTTAACGGTACGCACATTGGACATTGGCGGAGATAAAACCGCCAAATCCCTGATCGAGGATTTCGGAAATTCCATTTGTTCGCCCTTGGGGATGCGTGGTATTCGACTGTCGTTAAACCGCCCTGATATTTTGGAAACTCAATACCGTGCCCTGCTGCGAGCCGGACAACATGGCCCGATCAAGATTTTATTGCCAATGGTCACCTCGATCAACGATGTCCGCCAAGCCCGCCTTTTTCTGCAACAAATTGCCGATACAATGCGCGCAGAAGGTATGGATATTCCCGATCCCTTGCCTCCGCTGGGTGCTATGATTGAGGTTCCCGGCGCCGCCCTCTCAGCCGATGCCCTTGCGCGTGTCTGTGATTTTTTTGCTATTGGATCAAATGATCTCACCATGTACACGCTGGCGACAGACCGGGCAGACGAACAAGTCGCCCATTTATTTGATCCCTTGCATCCAGCTGTCTTACGATTAATCCAATTCACCACGCAAGCGGCTCTGCGCAACAATATCCCAGTCAGTCTTTGCGGTGAAATGGCTGGCAATCCGCGCTTTACGGCCCTGTTACTTGGGCTGGGGATCCGTGATTTGTCCATGAGTGCCACCAACATCCCCAAGATCAAACAACGCATTCTGGAAATGGCAGAACAATCCGCCGTGCAACGTGCCAATATTATTATGGATCAAACCGACAGTGGTCGGATTGCCATGCTCTTGGATGATTTCAGTGACCGTGGCGATTTTTAGACCTAACCTTCAATCGCGGATAAAACGGCATCAACAGATAGATCGTTTAAGCTTTGTTCACGCAAAATCGTGACATCCGGTCCACGCTGCCCACAAAGTTGCGGGTCCGAGGCATGGGAATAAAGTACAATAGACCGACACCCGGCTAATGAAATCATATGCATGGGTCCTGTATCATTGCCTACGGCCAACCTTGCACGTCGTGCCAAGGTCGCAATTTCAATAAAATCGGTTTGACCGGACAGGTCGTACACCTCAGGGCAACGATCCAGAATTTCATCCAAGACGTCACCTTCCTTGGCTGTGCCCAACATGACAGGTTGGATATTGCGCTCGATCAAGGCTTGCGCCAATGCGGCATAATTTTTCGCAGGCCAGCGTTTTTCCGGGCGATGCGGGGCACCACCGGGCACCAATAAAGCAAAATTACTATCCAGATCAAAACGTGACAAATCGGCCTCTGCCCAGCTTAAATCCGGCATTGGTGTCTTATAAATCCCAGCCATTTCCAGCTGTTCGGCCTGACGGTCAATGGTATGCATAAAATTGCGCTGTGGATTGGCATGGGGATGTGAACAGCCCCGCGCAATCCCGGACCATTTCACCGCACTGCCCATCAATTTGAAGTAGCCCGAAGATCGATCAGATGTTTGCAGATCATACGCCCTGTCAAAATTTCCGCTTTTCAGTTTTTGACGGAGCTTCAACGTGCGGCGCACCTGCCATGCTTTAGGCCGTTCATCTTCCCACACCGCATCAAAATAACCGCAAGCTTTGCCTAGAGCCATATAAGGCTTGGTCGTCAACAAAGTAATATGAGCATCACGATGATGATCGCGAATAGCTTTCATCGGCCCCAGGGCCTGAATAAAATCACCGAGTGCACTCAATTTGATCACAAGAATGCGTTCTTGTTTTTCGTTACGATTAGGCATTATGCATCAAGACTTAAGACTTCGTTATAAACTTCCAGCGTTTTGGCACACATGGCTTCTTTGGAAAACTCTTTTGCGATATGCGCTTTGGCCTGTTCTGCCATTTGCTCGCGTTTTTGTACCGACAGATTGAGACCTTTTTCAATCGCGCTCGCCATAGAATCCGCATCACCGGGTTTACAGAGCCAACCGGTTTGATCTTCAATAACCGTTTCGCGTGCCCCGCCATGATCGGTTGCCACAACCGGACGCCCCATCGCTTGCGCTTCAATCGCGACCCGTCCGAATGCTTCGGGATCCGTCGAAGCCGAAACCACCAAATCACATAACATATAAGCCGTCGGCATATCGTTACATTCATCCACGATGGTCACCACGCCTTGCAGATTATGGTGCTGAATGCGTTTTTCCAGTTCTTTGCGATATTCCGTGCGCCCCTGATCGGACCCGATCAACAAGCAACAAATATCACGACGGTCCAGCTTGGCAATCGCATCGATAAAGACCAATTGCCCTTTCCAGCGCGTCAATCGCCCCGGCAAGGCCACGACCGGCACCCCGTCAGGAATATTCCATTGCGTCGATAACTTCACCAAACGTTCAGCCGTAATTTTTTCCGGGTTAAAACGGAACAGATCCACTCCACGATGGATCAGGCGAATGGTTTCACGGCGCACCCCGTAAATCTTGCGCATATGCCCCGCAATGAAGGACGAAATGGCAATCACCCGCTCCCCCTTGGTCATAACCGAATTATACCAGCGTTTAAGTGGGTTGCCGTGACTGTACGTTCCGTGGAAGGTCGTGATATAGGGCACATGGGCACGCTTGCAGGCCCAATAGGCACTCCATGCCGGCGCGCGCGATCGTGCATGCACCAAATCAACGCCTTCCTGTTTCATCAAATTCACCAGCCGCGTGGCATTTTTACGCATCACAAAAAAGTTTTTCGAATCGACCGGCATTTGAATATGTTCAGCCCCGACACGGGTCAAATCATGGACCATCGGCCCGCCGGCAGAAACCACAATGGCCCGGCCACCAGCATTGACAATGGCTTCTGCCATTTCAACTGTGCCGCGTTCAACGCCCCCTGTTACCATCGCAGGCAACACCTGCATCACCGTTGCACGGCGACTCGTATTTTGCGGGGTTTGCGGGTCTTGCTGAATAATGCTATCAATCATGCGCTTCGTTCTTGAATGTAAATTCTTCAGGTTTTTATAGATTATGACATCCGATATGCCTACAGGAAATACTCCACCCGCCTACTTAACACAAGTGAATGGTGAAAAGATCGCTTATCACTATAGCCCGGGGCGCACGCCCGGTGTGATTTTTTTACATGGTTTGATGTCGGATATGGACGGTGGCAAGGCCCTTCACCTTGAAGAATTTTGCAAAAAACGCGGCAACGCTTTTTTACGGTTCGACTGTCAGGGCCACGGTCAATCGGACGGTCTGTTTAAAGACGGCTGCATGACCCGCTGGTCTAACGACAGTGTGGATGTTCTTGATCACTTGACAACAGGGCCGCAAGTTTTGGTCGGATCTTCAATGGGGGGATGGAATATGCTGCTGACCGCCTTGAAACGCCCCGAACGTGTCGCCGGGTTGCTTGGCATTGCCGCCGCCCCCGATTTTACCGAAGATTTGATGATGAACGACCTCACAGCCGAACAACATCAAAAAATCGCCGAACAAGGCTATGTGGAACTGCCCAGCGATTATGGGGATGATCCTTATGTCATTTCTAAAACCCTGCTGGAAGACGGGCGCGAAAACCTGCTTCTGCGCCGACCGATTGATCTGAACATACCCGTGCGCCTGATCCACGGCATGCAAGACCCAGATGTACCGTGGCAAACTGCCTTGCGGATTCAACAAATGACTGCATCCAACGACGTGGAAATCACCTTTGTCAAAAACGGTGACCATCGCCTGAGCGAAGATCACGATCTAGATCGCCTGACACAGACGCTGGAAGTTTTACTGACACAAATAGAAAATAAGAACTTTTAGACAAAGTGGAATTTCTCAATCCCTCTAATTTTACCAATCCGATGTTTAAGCGTATGGGCGTTAATCTGGCCATTTGCTGCACAGGTCATTTCCACGCAAAATGACTGGTTTGCATTGGGAAGAACTTTTAGCTCATCCAAATGAAAGCTCATGGTGCGCATCAGGTCCAGTACACGCGGGATATCATCCAATGGATTGTGGGAATTGAAACTTAGAAAACTCATGACTTCCTCCTTAATTGAGGAGGCGATACTAAGGGAAGCCCTTCAAAATTTGTTTTTGAATTTTCTTTAAATTCGTAGTTTTAAAGATTACTATTCTTTATATTTTATATTCTGAGAATGATATTTTCACATTATGAGCATATCTAAGAAACTTGACCTGATGGATGTTAAAATCCTGAAAGAACTCTCTACCAATGGTCGGTTAAACAATAATCAACTGGCAGAAAAAGTCGGGCTGTCCGCCAGCCCCTGCTGGCAACGGGTAAAACGACTGGAAAACGAAGGCTATATTGACGGCTATGTTGCCTTGCTCAATTCTGAGAAATTGGGAATTAGCGAACTGGTTATCATCGAAGTTACTTTAGATCGACATGACGACGACATATTGGCGCGATTTGAACAAGCGATGGAGGCTCTACCCGAAGTCTTGGAAGTTTACCTGACCACTGGTGAATACGATTTCCAGCTTAAAGTTGCAGTTAAAGGAACGAAGGGGTACGAGGCATTTTTGCGTGAAAAGCTTTATAAAATTCCAGGCATTCGACATTCCCGTTCCAGCTTTATCCTACGCTGTTTCAAGAAATCACATTCTGTACAGCCCAATACTGAAGTGCTGAATTCGTAATTTCCAAACTGTTTTCGGCAAATCCTACCGACCACGTTGTCCATAACGGTGCTGCAAGTGCTGAACATGAATAAGCGTGCCCAGCCATTGATTTTCGTAACATTCCCGAATGGCATTCTCAAAACCAACTGCATTTACAAGGCGTTGTGCGAAATCGGCCTGATAATCCTTATTGGGCGGGATGTGCATTCTTACATCTGACATGATTTTCTCCTGTTTTTATCATTTTACACCAGTGGTATTACCAATTAATTAAGCAGAAAACATGCCAGAAAAATAAATCAAAATACTTCTTGATAAACATATAAAGATTTCTTTATATTGTTGGCAAGTTAGAAACACATAGGATTGCCCATTCTCGGCAACCATGTTTTTCAAACAACAAACATTCTTATGACATGACATTCTGGAGAACAGACACATGGGTGACTTTACCGATTATCAGGTTGCAGACATCAGCCTCGCTGACTGGGGCCGCAAAGAACTGAACCTTGCCGAAGCTGAAATGCCGGGCCTGATGGCACTGCGCGAAGAATTTGGCGCATCCCAACCGTTGAAGGGCGCAAAAATTGCAGGTTCCCTGCATATGACCATTCAAACTGCTGTGTTGATCGAAACACTGGTTGCTTTGGGTGCAGAAGTTCGCTGGGTTTCCTGTAACATCTTCTCCACACAGGATCATGCAGCGGCGGCAATCGCTGCGGCCAATATTCCGGTCTTCGCCCATAAAGGCGAAACATTGGAAGAATACTGGGACTTCACGCACCGCCTGTTTACATGGCATGATGGCTCCACACCGAACATGATTCTCGATGACGGTGGGGACGCAACTTTGTTGTTGCACCTCGGTCAGGATGCTGAAAAAGATATCTCCGTTCTCGACAATCCGGGTTCAGAAGAAGAAGAAGTTCTGTTTGCTGCCATTAAGGCCAAACTGGCAGAAGACGGCAACTGGTACACAAACGCTGCTAAAGACATCATGGGCGTTACCGAAGAAACAACAACCGGTGTTCACCGCCTGATCGAAATGGCACGCAAAGGCACATTGTTGTTCCCGGCGATTAATGTCAACGATTCTGTGACCAAATCCAAATTTGATAACAAATATGGTTGCCGCGAGTCTCTCGTGGACGGTATCCGCCGTGCAACCGATGTAATGATGGCTGGTAAAGTGGCTGTTGTTTGCGGTTACGGCGATGTGGGCAAAGGTTCTGCAGAATCACTGCGTTCTTGCGGTTGTCGCGTTCTCGTGACTGAAATTGACCCGATCTGCGCCCTGCAAGCGGCAATGGAAGGTTTCGAAGTTGTCACCATCGAAGACGCCCTGCCCGAAGGCGACATCTATGTCACCACGACAGGTAACTTCGACATCATCCGCAAAGACCACATGGATAACATGAAAGATGGTGCAATCGTTTGCAACATCGGTCACTTCGACAACGAAATCCAAGTTGCAGCGATGAAAAACTACAAATGGACCAACATCAAGCCGCAAGTCGATCAAATCGAATTGCCGGACGGTCGCAAAATCATCCTGTTGGCTGAAGGTCGTCTCGTTAACCTCGGTTGCGCAACAGGCCACCCGTCCTTCGTGATGTCAGCCTCTTTCACCAACCAAGTTTTGGCACAGATCGAACTGTATAAGAACAATGCAGACGGTCAATACGCCAAAGATGTTTACGTTTTGCCGAAACATCTGGATGAAAAAGTGGCTGCCCTGCACCTCGAAAAACTCGGTGTAAAACTGACCAAACTGTCCCAGGAACAAGCTGACTACATCGGTGTTCCGGTCAATGGTCCGTTCAAACCGGATACCTACCGTTACTAAGATCTCAGCGTCTTAAGCAAACAAAAAAAAAGCCCCCGGCCATCGGACCGGGGGCTTTTTTTGTTTTTTATTTTAGAGAGTTCTATCAACTAACCCGTTCAAGGAAGTCCGTGATTTTTTTGCGTAAGATATCACCCTGAGAAGACAAGTCCTGCGCCGCAACGTCAATATCATTTGAAGCACTTTGAGACCGATCAGCCGTTTCCTGCAAATGCCTTATTTCCTGCGATACATTTTGTGTTTCGTTTGCCGCCTGTTCCACATTGCGGGCAATTTCAACCGTGGTTGCTTTTTGCTGTTCAATCGCCGTTGAAATAGATGTCGACACCACCCGGATTTCCTCAATCACATTTGACACACTGTTAATGGCCTCAACCGATGTCCGTGTGGAGGTTTGTACCAATTCAATCTGTTTCGCAATTTCATCCGTTGCATAGGCTGTTTGGTTCGCCAGTGTTTTCACTTCTCCGGCGACAACCGCAAACCCTTTACCTGCAGCACCAGCACGCGCGGCTTCAATCGTTGCATTCAAGGCCAGCATATTGGTTTGATAGGCAATGTCATTAATCAACACCACCAGTTCACTGATTTGAGATACATTTTGTTCCAGAACACTGATTTTATCGGATGTATCCTTGGCTTCACGAACCGCACGTAATGTCGATTCACCCGCCAGATTTACTTGTGTTGCAATTTCCCCGATCGACGCGGAAAGCTCTTCTGCAGCACTCGCAACTGTTTCCACATTGCCAGATGTTACTTCTGCCGATGAAGAAACAGAAGCAGACTGCTGTTGTGTATGCTGCGCAATACCCTTCATTTCTTCAGCCGTTACTTTCATCGTGCGATCTGCTGTATCCAGCCCCTCAAAGACCGAAGCGATCCCTGCCTGAAATTCCCGGATATCTTTTTCACGCTGAGACTGGCGTTGAATTTTGGCTTCCTGCTCTTTTTCTTTTTCAAGATGCAGTTTTTCCACTTCGGCCAAAGCCACGCGCATATCGGCAAAACTGCTTTCCAGTTCCGCCAGCTCTATGACATTGGCCGGAGCTTTCTCTGTATAGGTGAAATCACCCTTTTGAATTTTTTGAACATCATCAGCCAATTCTTTCACCCGGACGGACAGACGCTGGCTTGTATAAATAACAAACGGCACAATAATCAGTAGACAGGCCACAATAATCATAAAGACCTTTTGCTGCATATCCTGATAGCTTTCCGTGAAATCCGACGTCGGTGCGGAAATACCAACCTTAAACCCCGGCCCATCCATATCCAGAGCAACAACTCTTGTATAAAAATCGTCTGCAGCCCCGTCTTTAAATACCGCTTGGATCGCATCTGAAGCAACTGCCTTGATATCACTTAAAACAGCGATGTCTTTCATCTTATTCGGTAAGGCCACCACCCGGTTCTTCCCATCATAAATAAAGACAAGACTGTTAGGAGACAATGTTTGATCACTCACATATTGGCTAAGGTCTGAAAGGGTCATATCAACCCCGACAACACCTTTCTTATGCTTCAACCCTTGGGAAGCGGTAATTCCCGGCAATCCAAGCGAATTGAAAACATACACATCCGATAATGTCGCCTTTCCAGCTGAAAGGGCTGCATCATACCAAGGACGTTTACGCGGATCATAATCCGGTGCTGGCTCCACATGTGCATCCAGCTTATTTTTGTCTCCATCTAGAAATGTCCAGCTTTGAACGCGTTCCTGACTATCATTGATATAGATTGTGCGAACAATCCATGCTGTTTTTTCCGGGGCCTTATGTTTTACGATGACCTTATCATTCCCCCGTGTTGCAATCACCTGATAGAAACTGCCATCATCAAATCCAAAGTAAATGGAATAAAGAGAACTGTTTTCCGATAAAACATTAAAAACCTGATGTTGAACAGCCATTGCCTGCCCGTCATCCGTCGGCTTATCTGCGACAGTGCTGTTTGCAAACACACCCGACATCTTCATGGGAATATCGATCAGATTATCCACTTGGGTGACTACACGGCGCGATGTTGTCTCAAAAAGATTATGAGCAATTTTATGAGCCGCTTCTTGCCCTATAATCCATTGAGCAATCAAAATTGTTGCAGACGGAAGGCCAATTAAAAGAAAACTGGCCACAATCAATCCTGTTTTAAAACGAAAACGCATCATTCCACACTTTTACATTTATATTATTTGTAACGCCCAACTATTAAGGCATTTCGCTTATATTTTTGGACTATAGCTATACAACAAATGTGTAAGTGTGAAAAGTTGATTTAGAATTATTAAAATCAATCTAAGTGCGTTTTTTTTATTTTAGATAACTGAAAAACAATACTACATCGCTTAATAATTCGGGGTGATGCCGTATTTATCAAAAAGTTGATCCAGTTTGCCGGACTCACGCAGTTTTTCAAAGGCAACTTCCAGTTTATCCATATGAGGATAGGGGGCTGCACTGCTGGTTGCCAGATAGGTTTTAAACGTCTGTATGGGGTCACTATAGGTGATATTGGGGTCATTGAGCTTCTTTAAAGCACCGTCGGCAATAATTTGATCAGTGTACCATGCATCAACCCGGTTGAGACGTAAGAGCTTAATCAGCTCACTCCCATCTTCCGGAACGCGATAGACGCGTTGATATCCTTGTTCCGTCAACCAGTTGTCCCAGCTGGATTTCAATTGTACTCCGATATATTTGTCACGCGCACTCTCAGCCGTTAACTTCGTTTTATTGAAGGTGATAAAATGAGTGCGATTATTCAAAATATTAATACGCCAGACATAATCCTTGTCACGGGTCTTCGTCCAAGAAAATGGGAAAATAAGAGATTCTGGTGTGTGCTTTGCCATATATTGCGCACGCGCCCACGGCAGGTGGATAATTTTAAATTCCTTACCCGCAAGCTTAAACGTCTCTGCAACAATTTCATAGGCCAGCCCCGGGGTTTGAGGGTTATCAATCACAACCGTTGGGAAATAGGACGTAAAAATCGTTGCAACCTCTGACGCTGGCGCGTTTTTAACAAAGGTGAACATCAAGGCAAAAATACTAAAAAAGCGCGCAATATGATTAAGCATGAGATTTATTTCTCCCTTACTCAATCTTAGATAAACAAAATAGAAATATCAAGGTATGTAATACCTCTTAAAAGAGCCAAAATAACAGTGTTATAAAATCGTCCCTTCCCTTCGTATCATGCGGTAAAAACGTTGCTTTTTCATACAGGAAAACTATGATTGCGCTATGGAAACTTTAGCGACAAATCCACTCATTGAGAAATTGAAGCTTTTGATGGATCTCACCGACGATGAGATACAGGTCATTCTGGATTTAAGTTTTAAGACACAAAAGTTGCCCAAAGGACAATCCCTGATCCCTGCGGATTCTGAAAATGTCTCTCTCGTGATGGATGGCTGGGCCTGTCGTTATAAGATTTTATCCGATGGTCGCCGCCAGATTACCAGCTTTGTCCTGCCCGGTGATTTAACCGGCGTGCGTGCCTGTTTGTTCGGTGTGTCTGATTTCGATACGGAAACCCTGACCGATTGCGTCACAACCTTAATTGATGGCAAAGATATCGCCCGGCTTTTTTATGAGGCCCCCCGTCTAGCCGCTGCGGTTACATGGGCGTCCGCCCGTGAAGAGGCCATGTTAACCGAACATGTCGTCAGTCTGGGACGGCGCAACGCACGCGAACGTATGGCACATTTGTTTTTAGAACTGCATTCGCGACTGGAAATTGTCGGTTTTGTCGAAAAACTCGCCTACGGCATGCCGATTACACAAGAAATGATCGCAGATTGTCTGGGATTAAGTATTGTGCATGTCAATCGCACCCTGAAGGCCATGCGTAAAGAAGGTTTGCTGGAATATTATAACGGATATGTCATCCTGAAAAATGCAAAGAAATTGCGCAATATCTGTGGATATGACAGCAATCATCTTGAGGGGACCCTGCACCCCGAAATCGCAGACTATGATCCTGACACCTGAGTTTAAGATCACTACTGATCAACCGGATTTATTTCTGTCTTTTTTCATTATATGATTAACATAAGTTAAGCTCGTTAACATATGTGAATGTCGAATAAACATTACTGCGTATCCTCCCGTGCATATTCTGAAACGGATGCAGGAGGCTCCTATCTTTACTTTCGAAATCCCTGAAAAAAGGGATGGGCGAGAAGTTTATGACTTTATCAAGTCGTGCCCACCTCTGGATTTAAACTCCAGATATGCATATTTTTTACTGTGCGATCACTTTTCAAAGACCAGTATTATTTGTCGAGATATCGGTAATGAAGAGGAAATAGTCGGCTTTATTGGTGGCTATCGTAAACCGGAAGAGCCAGAGACTCTTTTTGTTTGGCAAATTGCCGTTTCCGAAAAATGTCGGGGGCATAAATTGTCCCATATGATGCTGGAACGTCTCATTGGCGTTAATGATCCGACACCTGTTGAAAAAGTCGAGGCCACCTACACCCCTTCCAATATGGCCTCCTACAATTTTTTCACCCGCTTTGCCAAAAGTAAAAGCGCACGTGTCAACACAGCCGATTATCTGAGTGAAGAGCAACTCAGCGGGGGTGGATCAGACCACGAAGCCGAGAAAAAAATCATCATCTCTTTTGATAAACAGTGACTTACGGAGTAAGCCTCATGAGAATTTTTGAACAAGTTGAATCCCAGGTTCGCGGCTATGTCCGCTCTTTCCCCGCTATTTTTGACAGAGCCGAAGGTGCCCTTCTCTTTGACGAACACGGCAATCGTTATATCGATTTCTTTGCCGGTGCCGGCACATTGAATTACGGCCATAATCATCCTTTGATTACAGAGGCGATGATTGAATACCTAAAAGGTAATAGCATTATTCACGGTCTGGACATGGCGACATCGGCCAAGCGTGATTTTCTGCAAACCTTTGTGAATACCATTCTGGAACCGCGTAATATGGAATATAAGGTCCAGTTTACCGGACCGACAGGAACGAACGCGGTAGAAACCGCGATTAAGCTTGCCCGTATGGTCAAACAACGTTCCAATATCCTAACCTTCACAAATGGATATCATGGCCTGACGATGGGGTCGCTTTCCGTCACCGGAAACAGCTTCTACCGTGATGAATCCTATGGGGTTCGCGCCAATACCGACTTTATGCCGTTTGACGGCTATCTTGGCGAAGGCGTCAACACCATTGATTATATCCGCAAGGTTTTAAGCGATGCATCCAGCGGAATTGATTTACCCGCAGCCGTGATTGTCGAAACGATTCAAGGTGAAGGCGGGATCAATGTCGCCAGTACCGAATGGTTGCAGGAACTTGAAAAACTGTGCCGTGATTTTGATATTTTGCTGATCATTGATGATATTCAAATGGGGAATGGCAGAACCGGTAGCTTCTTTAGCTTTGAAGAATCCGGCATTCGCCCCGATATGATTACATTGTCCAAATCTTTGGGCGGTGGTTTGCCTATGTCCATCCTGTTAATGCGCCCGGAACTGGATCAATGGCAACCGGGGGAACATACAGGAACCTTCCGTGGCAATAACCTTGCATTTGTGGCCGCAACTCAGGCCCTCAAGATGTGGGAAGACGACAGCTTGACCAAACAGGTCTTGCAGTATGGCGAGATTGTCAAAGCGGCAATGGAAGATATTGTAGCAGAACATCCCGATCTAAACCTGTCCGTTCGCGGGCGTGGTATGGCCTGGGGCCTTGACTTCGGCGCGCCGGATTTGGCCTCAAAGATTTCGGCAATCGCGTTTGAAAAAGGCCTGATTATTGAAACAGCAGGTGCAGATTCCAGTATCCTGAAATTCCTTGCCCCGCTGGTCATTGATCCAGATCTACTGAACGAAGGACTAGAGATCATTAAAGAGTCCGTTCGTGAATTCACAAAGCAAAACAATACTGTATATATTCAGGAGGCATCATGATTGTCCGTCACGTCGATGAAATTAAAGGAACAGAACGCGAAGTAACCGGGGATACCAACACCTGGACCAGTCGCCGTTTGCTGTTGCGCAAAGACGGTATGGGGTTTTCATTCCATGAAACCATTATTCACGCCGGTACAGAAACCCTGATTTGGTATAAGAACCATCTGGAAGCGGTTTATTGTGTGGGCGGCGAAGGTGAAATCGAAGACCTGAGCGACGGTAAAATCCATCCCATTAGTGATGGCACCATGTATGCGCTCAATGGGCATGAAAAGCATTATCTGCGGGCCAAAACAGACCTGCGTATGATTTGCGTTTTCACCCCGGCTCTGACCGGATTGGAAGACCATGACGCAGATGGTGTCTATCCTTTAATTGAGGATGAATGTGCCTAAACCGTTTATACCTGCCTCCTTCGGGAGGCAGGCCTTTTAGATATTTTTTATAGAGAAAACAATGCAAGACAATAGCCTGAACTCCCATACGGTTGAGAAAATAGGCGGGACGTCTATGACCAATGTGGATGCTGTATTTAAGAACATCCTATTGGGGAACCGTGAAGAAGCCGATATCTATAACCGTGTGTTTGTCGTATCTGCCTATGGCGGCATGACAGACCGTTTGCTTGAACATAAAAAATCACAGAAACCCGGCGTTTATGCCCTTTATAGCAATAGCGAGAGCGATTGGGCATGGGGGGATGCGCTCAGTGATGTTGCGCGTGAAATGCGCAAGATAAACGATGAAATTTTCCATGAAGCTGCTGATCGCCAAATGGCAAACCAGTTCATCGAAGATCGCATTGAAGGAACGCGTTCCTGTCTGGTTGATCTCCATCGTCTTTGTTCTTATGGACATTTCCAGCTTGAAGAACATCTAGCAACTGTGCGTGAAATGCTCAGTGCCCTTGGCGAAGTTCACAGTGCCTATAACACGGCACTGCTCTTGAACCGCCGGGGGGTCAATGCAACCTTTGTGGACTTATCCGGGTGGCGTTCTTTGGATAGCTATACGCTGGAAAAACGCATCAACGAAGCCTTTGATGCCATCGATCTTTCCAGACAACTGCCCATCGTAACCGGATATGCACAAACATCCGACGGCTTGATGAAACATTATGGACGTGGCTATAGCGAGGTGACATTCTCGCGGATTGCCTGTTTGACACAAGCCCGTGAAGCCATCATTCATAAAGAATTTCACCTGAGCAGTGCAGACCCGAGACTTGTTGGTCAGGAAAATGTCCATGTGATTGGCGAAACCAACTATGATGTCGCAGATCAACTGTCCAACATGGGGATGGAAGCCATTCACCCGCTCGCCGCCAAAGGATTGCGTGAGCTGGGCATCCCTTTGCGGATTAAAAACACGTTTGAACCGGAACACCCAGGAACAATCATTCGTGATAACTTCTATCCACCTAAACCACGGGCCGAGATTGTCACCGGTCTGGAACATGTCTATGAAGTTGAGATTTTCAACCAGCATATGGTCGGCACCTTCGGCAATCAGGAAAAAGTATTGGAGACTTTCCGGCGTTTTAACGTACGCACTGTCACCAAAAGTATGAATGCCAATACAATCACCCATTATGTCGCCGCCCCTATTAAACAGGTGCGCCGTTGCGTGGAAACATTGGAAAAGATTTTACCAGACGATGTTGAGATCAACACACAGAAAGTCGCCCTTGTTTCTATCATTGGTGCCAATTTAGGGTGCCAGACCTACTTCCCGCGTGCTGTTTCGGCATTACATGAAAACGGGATTGCGACTTTATTCTGCCATACTGGCAGTCGTAATGTGGATATGCAGTTTGTCACCCATGAAGGAGAATTCGCCCAGGCGGTAAAAGTCCTGCATGATACCCTGATGGAAGCCCCTGAAAAACTGGATAGTGCTGCGGCTTAAACCCTCATCATTGACCTTGCTATATAAACGGCCCTGCCTAATGGTGGGGCTGTTTTCTTATGTCCCTTCCCGTGTTAAGCTTCGAGATATTTCAAAATCGGATTCTCTTTGATGAAACGCCACGTCGAAAATTTATTGGGTCTTGCCTTGGGGGTCCTGATTTTACTTTTCTTGCTGATGTTGGCCGTCACGTTTTTTGGCAGCTTCCTTTTAGGAATGCTGACACTTGTTGCCAGTATCCCGCTGGCTTTTCCTCTCAGTTCCACCTTTGTTGCTTTAACGCTTATAGGCCTTCTTGTTCTCACAAAGATCAAGAAAAAATAGGCAAAAGAAAAGCCCTGATATCCAAAGACATCAGGGCTTTTGCTTTCATTCAAAAGTCGCTTATTTCGCTGCCGCGCGTGCAGCTTCCAGCCAACCATCAAACATTTTGCGGTTTGCTGCAATCCAAGCATCCGCATGACGTTCAGCCGCTTTCCAGCCGCCTTCGCCTTTATCCTTCATCTTCAGGTTTTGGGCAGAAACATCATTCACGGAAACAGACATCACTTCAAACAGCTTGGCAGCTGCCGGGTTTTTCTCGACGAACGCTTTATTTGCAACGATCATCTGTGCGTTCACTTCAAAACCGTAGTTCTTACCATTAGGAAGCTTGGTATCAACACCGTTCGGGTGTGCTGATTTCGGGACTTCAATCCAGGTCACGTCTTTACCCGGAACCAACACGCCGGAAACCCAATAAGGCGTCCATGTATAGTACAGGATCGATTTACCTTCTTTATAACGTGTAATGGTCTCTGCGATAATGGCAGAATATTCGCCTTGGTTATGAGTTACTGTTTTGCGCAAATCAAAAGCATCCATTTGATGTTCGATTACACGTTCACAACCCCAACCGGGAACGCAGCCCGCCAGATCAGCCTTACCGTCGTTATTGGCATCAAACAACTTGGCAAGTTTGGGATCGGTCAGTTGACCGATGTTGGTGATATTGTACTTCTCAGCCGTTTTTTTATCGATCAGGTAACCTTGGGCGCAACCTTCGATATAACCGCCTGTGCGTGATAGTTTTTCATCACCACCCGCTTTGTCATAAAATGCTTGGTGCAGCGGGTTCCAATGATCCGCCATAAACGTCACATCGCCATTTGCGATAGAGATATGCAAGGCCGGATATTTGGCATTTTGGACGTCTTTTACGTCATAACCCAGCTCTTTCAATGCTTTCATCACAAGAATGGTTTGGAAATTTTCCCCATCCACATTGTCCTGACCGGGCTGAATAACAACACCTTTACCCGGCATATGATGATCGGCCATAGCCGGAGCGGACAAGATCATTGCACCAGCAAGAAAAGCCGCTGCCTTTGCACCGTGACGAATGAAATGACTGAATTTCATGAATTGTCTCCTCAAAATTATTAATAACGCTTAAGTGATTAAAATGACGTTTTACGATTTCACAACCAGACTGCGAACCAAACCGATGGGTCCGGTTTCATACCAATGGCGGATGCCTTTGTGGCGTTTTTCCTCACCCATTGCTTGTGTAATACGATCCAATACGATGGCCAGCAAAACAATGCCGACACCACCAACCGTCGCAAGCCCCATATCCAGTCGCCCGATCCCGCGCAGAACCATTTGCCCCAGACCACCCACAGCAATCATGGAAGCAATTACCACCATGGACAGGCACAACATCAACGTCTGATTAACCCCCGCCATAATGGTCGGCATGGCAAGCGGAAGCTGGACTTTAAACAAAAGCTGGCTTGGGCTGGCCCCAAAAGAACGCGATGCCTCAATCAAATCATCAGGAACCTGACGGATGCCCAAATTGGTCAAACGGATCAAAGGCGGTAAGGCAAAGATAATAGTGACGACCACACCGGGCACATTACCAATCCCAAATAACATGACAATCGGCACCAGATAGACAAAGGCCGGGGTTGTCTGCATGGCATCCAACAATGGACGTACCGTCGTTGCCGCCTTGTCTGATCGCGACAACCATATGCCGATGGGCAAGCCAATCACCATACTGAAAAAGACCGACGTTAAAACAAGCGCCAAGGTCACCATTGTTTCAGACCATGCCCCGATCAAACCGATCGTAACCAATGAAACGACAGAGGCCAAAGCCAACCGCTTACTTGCCATTTGCCAAGCAATCAGTCCAAAGATCACAATAACAAGGGCCGCAGGCATCGCTTGTAGACCCGCCTCAATCCCGCTGAGTGTCGCATCAATCGGTATACGAACAGCCTGAAAGACCGGGCGGAAATTGGTAACGAGCCATTCCAGCCCATTTTCCACCCAGACATCCAATGGAATAACGGCTTGGGAAAATGGATCAAGGATATTGAAATCCACCTGTTCGGCCTGAGAACTGGCCAGCCAATCGGCCTGTGGGGCAGAACTCGATTGTTCTGAAACACCCCATGCCGTGCCTTCATTGCCAGTTGCGGGGGCAGCCGGCGTCGCAGGTGCAGCAGCTTCAGGGGCCGCGCCCCACGGGTTTGTTGTTGCTTGATCAGCCATGTGCCACTTCCTCCGTTTCCTGATCCAGTGTTTCAAGCAAGGATGTTTTCGTGACCACACCGATATATTTGTGATTTTCATCGACAACGGGCAGACCACATTCGGCATTGGCGACACTGCCGATAATTTCCGAAAGGGCCGTATCCGCCATCAAGGTATCGATATCTTTGAGAAAGGCACAGGAAAGGTCTTGCGCCGGATCAATCTTGATCGCCTCTTTTAAAGATTTGGACGAGACAATTCCGGCAAACTTTCGATCTTTCCCAAGAACATAGGCATAAGAGCGGTCTTCCTGACGCAATTCTTCCAAGGCGGTGCGTAAACCAACCCCGACACGCCCAATCACGGTAACCTGACTTTTACGTGCAATATCTTTGGCACTGAGAACCGTGGAAACGTTGACGCCACGGAAGAAAGATTCCACATATTCATCGGCTGGATTGTTCAGGATTTCTTCTGGTGTACCGACTTGAATAACCCGTCCACCTTCCATAATGGCAATACGATCTCCAATGCGCATGGCTTCATCCAGATCGTGCGAAATGAAAATAATCGTGCGCTTATGTTTTTCTTGCAGGGTTAGAAGTTCATCCTGCATTTCACTGCGAATTAAAGGATCAAGGGCGGAAAACGCTTCATCCATCAACATAACAGCCGGGTCGTTTGCAAGGGCACGCGCCAGCCCGACACGTTGCTGCATGCCACCGGAAAGTTCATCCGGGTAGCTGTGTGCAAAGGCTTCCAGTCCGACCTGTTCCAAGGCTTCCAAGGCGCGTTTATGACGTTCTTCAAGGTCAACACCGGATAATTCCAGACCAAAAGCCGCATTATCAATAACATTAAGGTGTGGCATCAAAGCAAAAGACTGAAAAACCATGCTCATATCGTTACGACGCAGGTCCATCAGTTCTCTATCGGACATTTTGGCAATATCCTTGCCGTCAAACAGCACTTGCCCCGATGTGGGTTCGATCAAACGATTGAGGAGGCGTACCAAAGTGGATTTTCCCGAACCGGACAGCCCCATAACAACAAAAATCTCACCTTCCTTGACGCAGAAACTCGCGTCACAAACACCGACAACTTGTTCGGTGCGGTCAAAAATTTCTGATTTCGGCACCCCCTCATTCAGAAGTTTCATTGCTTTGGCCGGGTTTTTCCCAAAGACCTTATATAAGTTTTTGACGACAATTTTTCCGTCGTCGTTTTGCTTATCCTCACTCATAACTTGATCCGTTTCTTGTCTATTCTTTTCTGGATGCAAAATGTTTTGGTCGGATGTCGATCCATCCGACAGTGCCCTAAAATAATTCGTATTTTAATCAACACAGGCCACACAAGAAACACCCGCCAGAAGGCGGGTGCTGATCTTCAGATAACTATTTCTGTGCCGCCAAATAGGCAATGACATCCGCGCGGTCATCCGCCTTCTTCTTGCCTTTCAGCTTGAAAGTCATTTTTGATTTAACTTTTTTACCGGCCTTGGCAGACAGGTACTTGGAAGGATCCTGTAAATATTCATCTAAAGAGGCCGCGTCCCAGCTCAGATTTTCCGCAGCAGCCAAATAGCCTTTTGAATATTTATAGCCTTCTGCAGAACCACCGTTTCGACCCACGACACCAAACAGGTTCGGTCCGACTTTATGTTTGCCGCCTTGCTCAATCGTATGGCAGGCTTTGCATTTTTTGAAAACTCGTTCACCTTTTTCTGCATCGCCATCTGCAAGAGCAGGTGCAGTCATCATAGCGAGTGCCATCAGGCTTGTTACGACGAGTTTATTTGACATGTTCCGGTCTCCTTAGTCATTCTTTCCAAACTTATGGAGTAGGAGGAAAACGTCATTTCGTCATTTACATATGTTAATAGAGACAAAATAAATATCACAATACAATTACTTCACAGAGACAAACTGTCTTTATCATAATTATTCAAAATTGGAAGTTGACCGCCCAGTCAAACAAAACGGTACGCACTAAGCCCCCAATTGATATTTAAAATATGGAGCTGATTATTATCATTATGATGAAGAAGTTAATACCGTTTCTGAGATCGTATTGTTGGCAATTTCATTATACCAAATCTCATTGACCAAATCAGAATGCGTGATCGGTCCCATATGCCCGCAATCCACTCGATAGAATGTCAAATGATGCAATGTGTCTTTTAATTTATGCGCTATGGTTTGCGACGATATCGGGCTACGTTCTCCCATAATCAGGCTGATTGGGAAAGAAAACGAGGCATAATCGTTTAAAGAAAGAGGCTCTTTTAATAAAGCTTCAAAATCGAGAATAACTTTATCCACTTGAGCAACCATGGCCTGCTGCACATTTAGAGGAAAGCTGTCAAAAGCCCCCTTACCAGACCAGTAATCTATAAATGACTGACAGAGGCGAACTTTGTTTCCATCTTTTAAGTCCTCATATAACCCGTTAATTACCCCAAGGATCTGGCTCAGCCCCTCACAGGGCTCTTGCAGCAAATGAAAGGCAACAGGTTCAAACAGATGTAGTGATTTTACTTTCAGGGGATGCTCATATGCCCATCGTAAGGCCGTCGCACCGCCAAAGGAATGACCGATGACATGCACGGTTGTTTCTTCAGCAATATCAAGATCGCGTAAAATGCGATCAATCTGCTGAACTTCGGATTGGAGGCTATAATCCTCTCCTTGCAAGGGAAAAGGTGCATTCCCATAACCGAGTAAGTCAATTGCAATCACATGATGTGTTGAAGACAATTGGGCAATTAAGCCTTTCCATTGTGATTTGGAGCTCATGGAACTATGAAGCATCAAAACCACGTCTCCCTCACCGGTTTGAATGTAATGGTCCTTGCTCATTGTTCACCCTCCCTACAATTAAGGTTTGCACCATATAGAATAAGGCTGGTTCAACGCAAGATCAGAATTCCCTCCGCATGCAAATTACCAGTATCTCGTATATTTTCACTTGTTTGAATTATTTAAAATACTCCCCCGCCACTTGTAGTGACGAGGTTTCTGTATCGTTGGTTGCGGGGGCCAGATTTACCGTACTCGCTCGCTACGCTTGCTGCGCCGTTGCCTTTGGCCGAACTGTAGGCGATCTGCGCCTTTCGGCACATCTCGCGCAGGTCAAACTGGATCCCCCGGGAATAAAAATTAAAACGGCCCTGCCATAAAGGACAGGACCGTTTTAATTTTGGTTGCGGGGGCCTGATCACACCGTGATCTGACAAACATCTCTCTATATATTAAGCTGTATAATGCCCTTTAGAAATATCACTAGCTTCTACATTCACAGCAGTTAAAGCTTCATAACACTCTAATAAGAAATCATTACTCTCTTCAAATTCTTTAATCTGACCAGGTTTCAATTGATACGTTCCGATCGATTTACTAACCTGTTTGAATTTAAACCTATCCAACGGCATTAAAACAGTAGCAAAGCCTCCCCAACCAAGCCCAAGGTTATTCCCCTCAAAACTTTGATCTTCTGCCATAACTCCAATCCATGGGTCCTCCCTTCTTTCAGGACACCGTAGACCAAGAATTGAAATTCGACCTTTATATACGCGCACTAAATGCATCAAAGTAGCATCATGATTAAAAGTAATTACACCTGTAGTTTTTTTACCCTGCTCTCTTTCAGAATAAATCCATAATCCATCTGTTTTGAAAATCCTGATAAACTTAACATCCATACTTGGGTATTTTGCCAATTTTCTTGGCTGTAGCCTCACGAGACAATGTCGACCTTCTTTGGGTGTTCGATTTTCATCAATTGACGCTGCTTGATTGGGCATAGTCAAATCTAGACGCCCAGATAAACGAGATAATATATATCCTCGGAGCTTAAAAGCTTCTTGTGAACCGGATTTCTCTAAAGCAACAAGCTTCTCAAAAAAGCCACCGATAGACTGTTTTAACTCATATGTCTCTTGAAGAAGCAACAGCGCTCCTTCTTTATATGTCTCCCAAACATCACTTATCGTAATAGAATAAACTTCATTAATGGCATATGCGTGCCGAATACCTTCATCTTGTTCCATCAGCCCTTTAGCAAATCCATTTAGTCGATTAGCAACATCAGGTGACGATACATCCGCAATAGTATTTATTTTTCTAATCAACCCTTCAACATCACGAATATATGATGGTGTTTCATCTGCGCCTGAAATAATGCTTCTTAATTTATTTTTGGCAGCTAGCAAATCCTGTCCACGATATAGTTCGCGATCAACTTTGAGCATTTTTTTTATATCACTCGCATTTTTAGTTGCTGCATTCAGAATCACTAATTCTGCTGTAGCCTCTTTAACGCTTAACTTCCCCGATTCGGACAACTCACACCCCGTAATTCATCATTTTTATCCAAGTAATTTTATTACCCTTCAATACCGTAAATACAAACTTAACGTACGATAAACAGATAAAGGAGACATTATATGTCAAACAAACTCCCATTTTCTTTTCAGATAGCACACCCTAAGGTTTAAACGCAATATCTAGTTTGCGTACCGTACGTGAAAAATGAAATTTTCGTTACGTACAGTACGTCAAATTAAAATAAAATTATCTTTTTTACGCCTATACCTTTTCCATGTCTACTTTTTTTTGATATATTTTAATTAATGCCGAAACGTCAGGCAGAAAACTCTTCGGGGTGGACATTCAGGGCCAAAAAAAAGGGCCCGGAAATAAATCCCGAGCCCTTTAAAGAATGCATATAACATATCGTTACACCCATTCGATACCAATTATTGAGTGTATCAAGATAGCACATAGAAGGCAATGCATTCCTCCATATGTTCAACTTTGAACTTGCATATAGAAAAGGAATCTTGATATGCGTAAATTGAGCTTGAGAATTGCATTTGCAATGACAACCGCATTCTTCGCAACAGAAGCAATCGCGGAGAACACCTTCAACATGAACAACTCCAATCCGATGATGTCCGTCGACATTGACGATTATGAGGCAACTACAGAAAACAGCTCGAATGTTGTTAATGCTGGCAACGCCATTATCATCAACAATGGCAGCATGAACAACTCAAACCCAACAATGATTTTCAAAGCTGATGATGTCGAGTTTCATACTGAAAACTCAACTGGCGTTGCAAATGCTTTGAACTATATCGGTCAAATGCCGGGGTCTAACTAAGGGTTGGCCTGTTTCTAGGCAGCCCTCCTTTTAGGGCTGCCACCTTTTTTTCATGACGAGGTACATTATGATTGCAAAGTACATCTTTGCAGCAACAGGTCTTCTTTGCCTTTTGCATGCACCCCCAGCTAGCGCTTTTGGCCCACAAGTATCCTTTGTAGCCAGCTCTGCAGGAGCTGTCTTAAGAGGCGCAAAAGCTATTTCAAAACGTGTTGGCGGCAAGCCCTCAGTTGTCGGCAAAATTTCGCCAAACACATTCATTCACCTTAACAAAGAGTTTCTAGCGGGCATCGGCCCTCTAGATCCAAAGTGCATTGCTCAAATGAATGTCAACAATGGAGCTTCCGGAGCGGAGCAACATGCAAGTGTTGATGAATTGAATATGTACTGCGATTAACGTCAACCCAAATCAGGAGGATGGGAGATGCAATTTAAAAAGATTACTAAACTGTCTGTACTTACTCCGGTGATGTGCGCGTGCGTATTATCTGGATGTGTCCACAATTATCGCTTTTCCGCAGCCACTCCAGCGCGGGCAGCGACAGATCATATTTCTAACTATACGCCGATTTTGCAATGTCAAAACAAGATGCTGCGAGATTTTAAACGTCATTCGCCGAATAAGGTACCGACAACATCTATTTATGTGTCTCCCATTGACGATAAAACTGTTCATGTCAATGCGATGGCAAGCGAACTAAGCTCGGGCGGCAAGTCTATGATGCTAAAGGCATTGAGCTACTTTGATGAAACCATCATTAGCAAATCACGCATCAGCCCCTTTAAATATGCTTTACGTGCAGAAGATCGCTTTCATAAGCTTTCACATATCCCGGATTCCGAAATTAAGTTAAATCGTGACCAATTTAAAGATTACCTACACGATGTCCGTTCAAGACGCGCATTTGTAGTTAGTGGTGTGTTCACTGATTACAATCAGGCTGGTAATAGCATCTCGCCTGGTGGAAGTGGGAAATTTGAGGACAACAAAGGCGGAATTAACATTGGCATTGGTAATAAATCCGAAATTGCCAGCCTTGGGCTGGTTACGCACCTCATTCACCCTATGCATTCGAACTACGTCAATAGCTTTAAACATGACATTTTCCTCGAAAAGCGTGGTCGCACGTATGAATTTGGCGTTTCCTATCGGGCTGTTTCTGGTGGTTTCAAATTGGAACGAGGCAGCATTGAGACGGTACAACAAGGACAGGAAGCTTTGATCGAAGCTTTTGTCATCTCGCTAGTTGAAAATATGTTTCCAAACATACCACTAAGAAAATGCCTTTCTAATTACGGTAAGCTATCTGAACTTGAACAATGGCGCATTGGCACCCCTCAAGAGCAGTCAATTATATTACAAAGAACATTGCGTCATTACGGCTTTTATAAAGGCCCAGTTGACGGTTCGTTTGGGGAGAAAAGCATCAAAGCTGCAATTGCCTATTTCAACCGACTTGGCATTTACAAAGACCACATCCCCACACGTGAAGAAATTTTCATTGTAATGCATGAAAGAAACCATCTGGTCAAATAACAAATAAAGGGCAAGTCATGCAATCATCGCAGATTTGCCCTTTCCACTTTTAACTGAGCAATCAAACTTGTACGGAAAGCTTGTGGGAAAAACAAAAAGTGAAAAATAACACTTAAACAACGATATCAAGCCATATATACTTACCTTAACGAGAATTTTCAAGTGGCCGTTATCTATGTTTTTCTTTAATCACCCTAAGCGCAAAAGACATGTACCCAATTTCTTTCGTTCTGAAGTCGTGACTTCCTTGAATGACGAAGTCAGGCGGTATTTTAGTCTTAGTGAAAAACATAGAGCACAAACAGATGTTCCAAAAATATGGCAGCAATCAATACCTGACGATGTAACCATACACCTTGAAAGGCATTCTTATGGTAAGTGCGCATTTTGCGACAGTCATGTTGTTGGAACGCGACCATACCGATTTCGCCCCCCGGCACATGCTCTACCAGACCTGAAAGGCACCAATACATCCGCATATCTATGGCACGCTTGGAATTGGAGAAACTTTTATCCGATTTGTAATGACTGCCTTCCTGAAAACCCTCGTCACTTCCCAATATCGAGCCAACAAAGAGAAGAGTATTCCCCAAGTAACCTAGAGAATATTCCAGAACATCATCGCAGTATTGATTGGATGCAGGAACGACAAAATCCTGAATCCCCTTTACTGTACTACCCTGGCGAAGATGGTATTCTAAATGAATTCAGGATCAATGAAGAGGGCGTATTGCACTCTTCATCCGAGCGAGGTCAAGAAACCATTGCTCAATACAAACTGAACAGACGTCCGCTAGTGATAAAACGCTGGAAGGCTATCCAGTACCAGATAAAATGCCTGAGTAAGAACACCATTTTTGGTTCAAGGGATAAGGCACGCAGATTTGAGCGAATTGACTTAGGAGGGGCGCGATTTTTATTTCTCAAGCAGCTATATGTGCATTCTGCGGGTCTTCCTTTTGAGACGTTCGACTCAACGACCCCTGATAGCCTTATCCGAAGCTATACAAGACGGGAAATTATAGACCGGGTTAAAAAACTGCTTGGGTTAGAAGAACAAGCCAAAAAAAGCGTTGCAGCAGGAGCAGCCCTTCCAGCAGAAGAGCAGGACGAAGAGGCAACTGTACAAGAAGAAATAATAGGTAAAATTAAGGAAGAAGAAAATCTAGCAATCGCCAATGCGATAACTAGTATTTCCATTGATAATTTCAAGACAATTGAAAGCATGGAAATCAAAATACCTGAACCGATTGTGGATGGTGAAAATATATCGACAGAATATTTTGATCCCCTCAAAGACCAGTTCGCACCTTGTATCATGTTGCTGGGTGAAAATGCTGCAGGCAAAAGCTCAATACTAAAGGCCATAACATTGGCTTGCCTGGATATTGAAGCAAGGTACCATCTGTACGAGAAAAATCACATCAATTTTAATAACCTGATATTGGACCCCTTCTATTTAGGGGCGCAAGAAGGTAATGAGCCAGAAGCCAGTCATACCTCCATTAGGTTCCAAAATAAGACTGAATATACCTTAAAGATCGCGCCCAATCATTACGGGGAGCCATCTGATCTGTCTGTCGATAAAAGACATCCCTATTTATTTGCATACGGTCCACATCGTATGTTTGGAAAATCAATTTCAGCCAAAAGCCCTATCAGTCGGGTTAAGTCCCTTTTTCTTGATACATCCCGCATCTCAAACCCTGAAAGGTGGCTTTTGCAATTATGGGAAAAAGACAATGATGCCTTTCAAGGTGTTATCAGAGCACTCAGGGGAATTATCTCCATTGATGGGGAATTTAAGACTCTAGAGCCGGGTCGGAACAGGGAAGACCAGGAGTGTCTTTTCATGATTCAGGAAAGAACACGAATTGACGGATCGAAATATTCAATTGGGCAAGACTTTAGCGTTATGTCGTCCGGCTATAGTGCCATCTTGGCAATTGTATGCGATATATTCCGGGGCTTGCTTGAGCATACAGACAATATAGAAGAAGCGCGCAACCTGCCTGCGGTCGTTATTATTGATGAAATAGAAGCCCACCTGCATCCGCGCTGGAAAATCAGTATTATTGGGAGCTTACGAAAGGCACTCCCCAATACGACCTTCATTTTTAGCAGCCATGATCCATTGTGTGTTCGAGGGATGAATTCCAATGAGGTTTTCATCGTCAACAGGTTCCAGAAGAATGATGCCCCTGCTGCAAGCGCGCAAGAGAAAGTGGAAGTCATAAACTGCCCGCTAAATACGGATCAAATGACCGTTGAGCAACTTCTTACATCTAATCTGTTCGACATTCTTTCACCCAACGACCCTGATCTTGAAAAGCAATTTGACAGGATATGTGAAATCTTGACAAAGGCTCCCAAAATAAGAACCGATGAAGAAAAGGATATTCTCGCACAATTTACTGGAGAGGTTTGTGAAGGGCTACCTTTTGGGCAATCTGAAGTCACAACTGCCGTTCACCGCGCCGTCGCTGACTATATGGTCGGGCGCAGAAAACAAAGTACTGAGCGTATCAAGGAGCTAGAAAAAAAGGTGAAGGAAGAAATCACAGGCTTCCTTGAAGGGGTGCTGTCATGAGAAAAGTCGACAGGTCCCGAGTAAAAGAGCCCCCAATCTTGACCGCAAAAGACGCAGATGATGAAACCGAACTGGAAAAGGCAACGACGTACTACAAAAATCGTGGAAATTCCACCAAATCTTTCAGCTTCAAAAGATACAAGGATCGCCAGGTCAAAGCAGCATTACATCAACTATTCCACGGCAAATGCGCCTATTGTGAAAGCTCCTATACAGCGACCCAACCTGTTGATGTGGAACACTTCAGGCCCAAAGGCCGTGTGCAGGGTGAGGATAACCATGATGGTTATTGGTGGCTGGCAATGAAGTGGGAAAACTTGCTGCCCAGTTGTACAGATTGCAATCGGCGTCGCTACCAGATTATACCCATGGCAGTGAGCCAGATGGCAGCTCATGGGGATGAAAACCTCTTTAACCGATGCAAGGTATCACTAGTCGGCAAAGGGGATTTGTTTCCGTTACGAGCTGGTGGGGTAAGAGCCGATTATGACACACAGGATTTGGTGAATGAAAAACCATTATTGCTTGACCCATGTATTGATAATCCTGGAGAGCACCTTTCTTTTGATCTTGCCGATAAGCTTGACATAAGTCTTGTCCATCCCGTTTCCACTTCAACCGCACCCCCTGATCCAGTATCTGGCACGGATGTTCCTGAAGACATCACTCTATTAGAACAGAATGCGCATACCTATAACTATGATAGCAGGGGCTATGCGTCGATTGCCATTTATGGTCTCAATCGCCTAGGGCTTGTCCAAGCAAGAACCTTTCATTTGGTTAAACTAGATTTCTTTCTTGAGCTCTTGATTGATTTGGCTGAAGTCACCTCAGATATCCGATCTAAAATTGATGATCTGGATGAAGAGAACCCTGAACAGGATATCCTTGATCAAATAACCTTCCTAAGTGGTATTGAGAAGAAACTTAATCAAATGAAGATCAAAATTCGTAACGAAATATATTCCAGAGCCCAGCCATCTTCACAATATTCTGAACTTACGAAGAAATGGATTGAAAAAAAACTCTCTCAATTGATGCCTCTCAGTTCGTAGATAGATTGAAAACTGGTAAAAAGCACATCCAATAAAATTTCTGCGCATCTTTATAGGATGCACTACAGGAAGATGGACCTATGCGGACAAAAAAGAGAGGCACCGCCACTTTCCCATTCGACTACAATAATACACTTTGCACAATAATGTATTGTTTTGAAATCACACAACCCAATCATGATCAAACTTTTGATCAATGGTTATGTTAAGTAATTCAGCAACGCGCAATTCCAATTGGTCAATTTTTGGCCTGAGATTAGAATGTGCCTTATCTCTGTTTTTCTCCCGATACAAAACAGCCTCTTCACTTAAAAATTTCTGAATAAATCTATCACCGTCTCCTGTCTCATTTGCCAATTCAATTATCTCTTTTTGCGATAAAAAGAATGGCATTACGGTCCCATTAGGATCAATCGCGCATGCACGAGCAGCAGAAAGCCTAAGAACATCAATAAACTTTCTATCAAAAGTAAAAAAGGAAGGAATAAAGTATCGTGCTCCAACATCAGGAGTAAGGCCGATATTCAAAACAGCTTCTTGAATATGTTTCATATCCCACGCCATACCCTGAAGAGTTTTAAAAACGTCAGTTTCTTCTAAATTTTGGCGCTTAAAGATTTTCCCAAAAAACTTTAACGAACTTGGCTTTTCAAAATATGCCTTAGCTAAAAGCGCATCTTTATATGTAATCACACACATTTCAGAATGCATAAAATCAAAAAAATCTAAAATTTTCTTACTTGCTGATTTTTTTGACGTAAAGTGAATATCAACAATCTTAAGCAAAACTAGATAGTAACGTTGATAAAGGTTTTTTAACTCTGCTAGAATATTACTATTCTCTTGTTGCATCATAAGTACTGACAATGACTCTTGAGTTTCTTTGATTAAGTCATCATCCGAAATAGTTGACACAACTTTTTTGTCTTTTATGAAAGATGAATAGTCTAAATATTTTATTTGGTTAAATGCTTTAAGCTTCTTGAAAATTGCCATCCTATGCTCATCATTGCGTATTCTAAATACGTTTTCCTGAAGGTATGGAAAAGCATCACAACGAATATTCGGACTAGATACCAATTCAAAAAACTCTTCAAAGTCACGGTCAGGCTTTTTGCCCCTATCAATAAAAGCCTCCAAATGGCTTACAGCCATTGTATCCAGACATACAGAGTAATCGATGCCAAATGGCTTACGGTTCTGCATATCTAGATCAGTTTCACTATCAATGAAATACAAGTTATCTTCAGAGAATAACCCAACAATTGCCGCACCGTTCGGGAAAGTTTTATTGACAGACAAACCGGGCATATTGCCTTTCTTAGATGCACGTATAAAACGCCAACCTTTCAAAGGCATTTCATATAATTTGAACGTTTGATAAAATTCATCATCTGATTTGGCGGTACAGATTTCTTGTACCATTTGCATTAACGGTATATTGCCAAACATATTCTCTCTTCCCCTAATTATTTATCTAAGCCAAAAATCAATCGCTTAAGTTTCGCCAACAAGCCTTGCGACTTCTGGTTAACCTGTTCAAAATGCGTTTCTTTGCGCCGTTGGTCTGTATCACGACCCGCTTTCACTTGGGCATCTGTCCATTTACCAGCCCATGCAATCTGATTATTTTTAATCCAATAATGAGACCTGCACTCAAAACTCCAATTGCCAATGGACGGGTTTAATGACACTGTTTCGCCATTAAAAATCATTTGCCAATCTGTCGGGGTTATAGGTGTGACGACTTCATTTCCACAGCCGCAACAACATTTATGCACTGCTGTTGCATATGGAATACTGACATAAAGTACGCCTGAATTAATTTTCTCAGGGATAAACTCTACAAACTCATGCTTGAGGTTCGCTGCTCTATTCATATTGATCATCGTTCAACAAGTGATTGCCATCAATCGTGTAGGTAGAATGATGCTCCTGCTCCAAGTCACGATAGAATTCGCGCATTTTTTTCCACTTAAGAACAGCCATAACAGCATTCAAAGAATTCAAATCCGCGATTTGGATATTCTGCGTATATTCATTAATCTCATTGTCATCCGCAAATGGAATACGATGATTTATCTTAATATGGTCTCGCATTTTTTCAGAACTACATGTTGTCCGAATGACACCGGCTAACTGTCCATTATCAAGCTGCACACCTATGCCACAGTCAATGAAAGGCACATCATACGTTTCCAAAGCATCACAAATCATTTCACGCGTTGCACCGTTATCAATAGCAACAAAGGCAAAGCTATAGCTTTTCAACTCTTCGATATTCGCATCATCAATACGGTAAGCATGTGGAACAATATGCTTATGCATATTCGAATAGATAGATTTAAAATGATCTACCTTTAACGGTGGTTCATTCAACAATGACAAAGAAGGTGCCCCAGGTGAACGAAACGCATTATGATGGTGGAACCTGTCAGCATCATAAATATGAACTTCTTGGACACACGTTTTTGCAACCAAGTCTAAAATATATGACCCTGTCCCACCTAGGCCAATAATAGCGACTTTTTCAGTCTCAAACTTAGAAGAAAGCGCAGCGATCCCTGCCCGACTAGAGGCTGTATCACAATATTGAAAAACATTGTCGTCGTCTTTCTCTTCAATCAAACGATAACTTCGAGGGCTTTGCATAGGATCAATAGAATTAGCAGGGCTTGAGATGATCCGCGCATAGCTCGTCATCTTTTCATAGAAATCTGGATACCCTGCTGCTGGCTTATTAGAAAATGACCGATCAACCACAATCCCATTTGCAAGAGTTTGTCTATTATTTGAATGAGCAATTTGCGCGATAACTCGACCATCTTTATGACATGGAGCTTCCCCCATAAAGTGGACAATGTGCGTATTCGGACGACATGTATGTTGTCCTGTCAGAGACAAGTTTGATACGAGTGTACCGACTTTAATTTCTCTGTTCTGATTAACGTAAGGAATATCGTGAACCAATAAATGGCTCCCCTTAACCTCAATCGCATAGCCTTCATTACGCAAGCGCGTAAGGTCAGCATTAAGATTTATCAGTTGATGTGACATTGAAGATCATTCCTTTTTTCAAACGAATATCATCACCTTCAACCATATTGCCTTCCGGCTTATGATCTTGATGACCTTTACGAAATGTGATTGTGAAGATCGTGTTTGATCCTGTTGGAGGGTTATCAAACGCAAGTCCAACAACATCATTGAAAGAGATTTCTTTTCCCGTAACAGTCTTCTCGCGACCATTAATGATGATTGAAATTTCTTTATCGTGCCCGTTTCCTTTTGGCATAATATTTTCCTTTTACTTCAGTGTTTCATTCATTGCTTTATTCACGGAGCGACGACCAACTTTGACCTTTGCAACAGAGCGGCGATACTTGTCGCGAGCTACCGTCTCAACAGTCACAATTTGATTTTCAATTAATTTCTTGAGTGCCTTAGTCGCAGCAGCACCACCTCGTTGCCCTATTTCAGGGGCATTAACATTCGCTAGCCGTATTGAATGCTTACGGCTTGCTGTTAGAAATGTGTCACCATCGATAACACGAGTTACTTTTTCTTTTCTTGGCATAGTTAACTTTCTGCTTAATTTAATCCAGTTAATCAGAATTCAAAAAAAATGAACCCGATTGATTCTTTCTAAACTATAGCCCGGTTACTCTGCTTAAGTCAACAGTATTAATCAGATTTTTTCATAGGAAGATATCTAAACTCCCGACCACCAGACTCAGCCACCTCTTCTATTCTCAGAAGATACCCCAAATCTGATAGCTTTTTTAATTTTGCACTTGCATTTTGAGCGCTCAAATCAAATTTCTCTGAAATCATTGACGTTGTCAGGCTGGAATGTTGATAAGCGTAATCAACTATATTTTTCATACTTGAATTTATAGTAGGACCAATAATTTCAAATTCATCATTAGACCAAATAACCAAAGGCTGCTCTTTGGCTTTAGCTGCATAATCACAATTATCAATTAAATCTCTATGTGTGATACCAGTTAAGAAAAAGCCTTTTTCACCTCTATATTGCTTTGCTAATGCTACAATACTCTCTCTTGGAAAAGAAGCATCTGTAGCTTTTATACCCTCTAGCGAAATTTCAAAAAGGTTCACAGAGTAGTGCGCATCTATGAAATCTTTCAACTGAGAGAATACTTCCTTACCTGCACTATTGCCATAAAGCAGAGTTTGGCTTCCTGCAAATTCAGAGAGTACAATTTTTGCTTGCTTCTGGTTCATAATGTTAACTTAAGGAGAATTTTCTAGATGTCAAGATTGAAGATGAAACACACATGCGTACCAAGTATTGTTGGCATATCAACAACCTTGTTTGTTTTATAAAGTTCACCGTTTTTAAATATCATTTTAATTTCTGACGTTTCTTGCCGAATTAACATGGTCGCAGAATATGTTTGGGCAAAGCCTTGGCTTCTAAATAAGCCTGTTCCACCATGACCTTTTTCTCCAGTTGATACCCGACTCGTGATACCGCCTTCAGTAAGCATTTTTTCTATCAAATCCAGGCAAGAACCAGGATCATCTAAATTAAAACAATGCTTTAGTTCAGGGTAAGACTCTGAAAAAATGGGTTTCAAAGAATTTGCGATACCTATGCCATTATCTGATACAGCTACCTGAATACGTTTTGCGTATTTTTGGAGTGCTGCGAAACCATTTACGACAGTTTGTGAGTGTTCACAAACATTTTCAAACAACTCTCCAAAAATCGTAAGCGCCAATACGGTAAAATCAGCCCCCGTATGTTCTACAAAAATTTCAGTAAATTCTTTTGGAATTTCCTCATCTTTTTCATTAGGGTCAATTTGCCTTATCTCAATGACCGACTTATTATTTCTTTTATACTCTACGGCTCTAGAAATCTTTGGGCGTTCCGGTTCTGTCCTAATCTCTTCTGAAAGATGATCAAGAAAACCACATCTATCAAGATATGTGAATGTTCCTATATCATCAAATTTAATAAAAACATCCTTACCCGCATATTGTAATTGATTACACAGCGCTAATAGCTTTGACGATGCTTCAAGAAGAATTTGGCAACCATCAGGTATTAGGATCACAACTAATTGACAATCATCTACAAGGGGGTCGCCCGATTTAGCAAAAGAACTTTCAAAATCCTTACTCGTCACCCACCTTGTTGGAAATTCAATACATCGGGAATAATCATCAGGTAAACTCCACATAGAATTTTCATCTTGTTGAAAAAAATCGGAATTTTTATGAAGAAATGAGTTTACTTTCTTCCGCTCTAAATCAAGTTTTTTTGCAATATCCCTACCTTTTAGAGGTTCCTCAACAGCAAGTATTTTAATTATTTCAGAGTGCATTCAGATATTTCTTAATGTGGTAAGTCTAGGCGTCAAAGGACTACTATAAATTAGATCATGCGCCTATTTACCCTCTTAAAGAAGTCGCTTCAATGAAAAAATATTATAGCTATCCATTCAAATAAAAACGCCCTTCAATTTCTTGAGAGGCGCTTTCTTTCATATATTTAGAACCTTAAGCACTCATATGGGCTTTTGTGTACTGATCCAGTTGTCCTAACCGCTTATTGACTGATGGCGCTTTTTTGGCTCGGACGAACAGGGCGATTGCGCCTACGAACATGACTAAGAATCCGAGGCCAAATAGGAAAATGAGAGGGATACCAAGGATTAACATCATCCAGCCGAGGATTGCCATTGGCATGGTGCCTTTTCTCAGGAACTGCCAATAGGTTTTATATTCATCGCGCGCTATCTGGCTTCCGTTTTCATCCTCCACAGCAACCAAGAAGTTTCCTTTTCCACCGATGATCTCTTCGAAATGCAATTTGAGTTTTCTGCCGGATTGCAGCTTACGCCCTAACGTCACAGGCATGACAAGGTTGCCAATTGTTTGCTCGCCCTGAGATGTTTCCAAACTCACGTAATCCAGCGTAGATGCGCCGGGTAAAAACATACTGATTTGTGCAAAACCTACTCCCCCTGATGCCTTGGGTCCGAGTTCCCCGATAGTCCCCTCAATTGATTTAAAGCTCATACTTTCCTCCCTGTATTCGACCTAATATTAAGTTTCACATACACGTAATATTAAATCTATTAGGCCGCTTCTAGAATTAGGTCAATAGTAAAAGAAGGAAAGTACAGTCATATTGCATCCATGACTGATACATTAGCTCAACAAGTAGGGCGTAAAATTAAGACGCTAAGAGAAAGCAAGGGCTTAACCCAAGCCCAATTAGCTTCATTGTCTCTTAAATCTGTGGAAACAATCAGCAATTTCGAGCGTGGAAAAGTCGTCCCAGGTCTTGTCGCTCTGGAAACTCTTGCAGAAAAATTAGGATGTTCCCCGTCCGCATTTTTTGATGATATCACCATCAAAAATGAAGATAAAAAACACTCAGCCGCTGCGCAAAAAGTTCTCAATGCCATCGAACTTTTAGATGAAAATGATATTGAAATTCTGGCTGGTTTGGTTGAAGTTTTAGAAAAAAATAAAAAATAATTTTTAGATTTATGCATATATTCCTAGAATAAATTCCTTACATTATCTCATCAACACCGCAGAAATGCTGGATTTTTCTTCCAAACCATCTAGGGGCCAGATTTGAACTGGCAACCTCCAGATTATGTAACACACTGTTTTTGTTGATTTTTTTCTTGCAATCTGAATTTACTTTCCGTATAAATATTTTCACATAAGCAAACGAACTCTCTTAGGAGCCGCAACGATGATGAAAAAGATAGGTACATATATACTTTAATTTGAAGTATTTGTTTTCGCATATCTGCAATTCATCCGTTCGCAATTTATCGGCGCATATACTTCAAAAGTCGCCTGATTTGTTTGCTACTTTCCCAGCTAAATAAATCTCCCTTCTCGCAAAATCCTTTTGTGTTTTTCGCACATCCTTGCCTTTCGTTTTGGAGATATCTTCATGTTTAAATTTTTGGTCATACGAATAGGTCGCAAATAACCGCTTCCTTTTTATGCTTCGGATTTGTGTCCGACATATAAGCCAGCCGTGGAGGTGTCGGCAAACCGACATCTGACAATGTGTCAGACAAGCCCCCAGTACTGGACAGGAAGAAGTGTCTCCCGTGTACCCTCTCAAAGTATCGACCAAGGATAAATCCATGACCTCTTCACAACGCCCTCAGTCCGGCACAAATGTCCCTTCCCTTAACGAGCGTAATGTTGCACCTGCATCCCAGATGGGACGACAGATTGCCCAAAGTCGCAGCCGCACGGCCCTTCCCTCCACACAACGAATTACCGTTCGCTTTACCCGAACTCAATACAATCAAATCGTAAAATTTTGCGATCTTGAACGTATTGGCTTTTCAGATTTCTTTCGTGTTCTCGTTGGTAAGTTTTTCAGAGTTGCGTACCCAAAGCTCAAGCGCAAACCGCCTCTTACCGCCCCCTTTTTGAACAAGGTCGCAAAGCAACTTTATGGACTCGGCAACAACCTGAACCAAGCCCTTAAGCTGGCCCACACCATGAACCGCCCTGTTGAAATCGCCCAGATCAAAAAAACACTCGCTGAACTTCAGCGCATTCGCATGATGATTGAGAAGGAAAAGAATTAATGATTATCAAAACGACACGTATTCTAAATTCTCAATCCGCGCTCAAAGCCCTTCTTGCCCATCTTGGCAACACACAGCAGAACGAGGAAGTGAACATTTTGCGCGGTAACAAAACCGAATTGCAGTATGCGTTAAAAGACGCGCAGCGCAAGGGTTCCAAGATACGCCTTTAGACATGAGGCGATTTCCCCCACCCGTCCTTTAACTCGCCAGCAGGTTCACTCCATGCTGCGCGAAAAGTTCAAGGACATGGGCTTGGGAGAACGCACCTGGTTTCTCGTTGAACACAAAAAACCCCGTGCGCGGGGTGAAGGCAACGGAACCCACTATCACGTAGTCTACGCCGAAGTATGCCCTGTCACAGCAAAAGTCCTGCCTTCTAGTTTCACCAAAGTGAACAACGAATATTGGGCGCGTCGCTGGGAAATTAAATTTGGTCACCCTCTGACCAAAGGCAGACATAACAAGGCCGTCTACAACCGACTAATCAAAGAAGAATTATTCGAGGAAGCTGAAATGCTGATGTCAGCAGGACTCCTCGAAGGCAACCCGGCGCGTGAAGGCTACTCCAGTGGTCAGCAGCGCAAAACCCAGAAGCTCAGCATCTCCATGCCGAAACTGGAAGCCGAAGTTCGCCAACAATGGATTTCTGATGATCCAAAACCGATCAACCTTGACCGTTTTGGTTTGAAGGTTGAGCGGGGTTCCAAACGGAACGTCTGGATCGTCACGAAAGACGGCACCTACCTCTGCGCTTTGCATCGTTTGTTACGGGTAAAGAAGGCCGAGGTGGAGCGCCGACAAACTGCGACGGCAATGGTTGCTGCGCAGGATTTAAACTTTAATCTCAAAGGAGATAATAATATGAGTAAGAACACTGTGACTGAACAAAATGATCCTCAGAAAGATTTGAAAAAGGGTCTTGCTTTGGGTGTCATTTGGGCCATTTTTTCTGCGAAGGGCACTTCACCCTTAGTCAAACTATCTGACCTGATCATCTATTTCATCTTTTTCCTAATTTCCATCTTCACCTTATTCTTAGGTCGAGGCGTCATTGCGCCAACTTTCAAATCCCTTGGCCCTTGGAAAGAGGACACGCTACAGGAACGACAGATTGCTAGCCTATACAAACGGATTAATCATCTGAAAGAGCGCTTAGACCAGCTTTCAAGTTTTGAAAAACAGCTTAAACAACATTTTGCTCAGAAATTTCAACATTTCGCAGAAAGCCAACTACACCAATGGGAGCAGGAAAAGCGTGAGTTCTTCTCTAATTTTGAAGGTTTAATCCAGCAGGAATGCGACAAATGGGCAACCGTTCGAGAAGAAACCACTTTCAACATGGAAGCAGAGCTTCGCGAGATTGCAAACAGCCATGATGCCAATCGCCTCGTCCGCCTTGAAAGCGACATGTCTGAAATCAAGGAGCTGTTGATTTCTATGCACGGTGGAGAAGGTAGCTCTCAGGAGGATACAGACGATCTTTCTTGGTTTGATCGCCAAATGAAAGGCCCTGTTCCTAACCTAAAACGCCCAAGTGCGAAAGACAGTGACGAGCGCCAACCAGGTTACAATCCACCAAGAATGTAACCGATCAAGCAACGGGGAGCCTAGCTCCCCACTCCTTCCCCCCTAACAACAATGGAGATTTATATGAGCGAACCTGCGATTAAAACCAAAGATATTCCCCAGCCTCAGAACGAGGCCCCAAACTCTTCTTTAATTGAACTTGTTAAGTTATTAGCGCGCGAGGCCGCCGAGCGAGATTATAAAATACTTGGCCTCAAAGTAATTTTATGGATGATTGTAAAGGGCAATTACCGCCCTTTACGGTCCTTTTAACCCAATTGCCCATGCCCAAAGGATTGCCTTATGACCTTCATCACTGATACTGCCATTCCACCCGCTACCCTATATAAAATCGCTGTTTATCTGCGTTATTCATCAGATAAGCAAAATGATCGATCTATCGAAGATCAACTGGAACTTTGCAAACGCTATGCTGCATCAATCGGTGCTGAAATCGTTGAAATCTATGTTGATCGCGCGATCAGTGGCAGCAGCAAGCATACGCGCCCAGAGTTCAAACGTATGTTGACAGATGCTGAGACAGGCAAGTATCAAATTGTTTTGTGTGAATCCATTGACCGCTTGGGCCGTAACCTTGAAGACCTCTCGCACTTCCACAACATTATTGACCTTCAATAACAAGAAACTTTTCACCGTTAATATCGGTGAGATCACAACAATGCATGTGGGCATGCTCGGTACGATGTCCGAGATGTTTCTTAAGGACCTCAAAGAAAAAACAAAACGCGGTATGCTTGGTAATATCAATGCTGGCAAAGTTCCCTCTGGCTTGGCGTTTGGATATGATGTTGCAAAAGAGGGGGATAATGTTCAGGGCAATCGCAAGATTAACAAGGTTGAAGCGGCAGTTGTTGTGCGTATCTTCGAAGAATACGCGAATGGCAAAAGCCCAAGACAGATTGCCAAAGACCTGAATGCAGACGGTATTCCCGGGCCTAAAGGGCGTAAATGGAAAGACACCACCATTCGAGGGCAAATCTATCGCGGTACAGGAATTTTAAATCAGTTTCTTTATATTGGTATCAATTGCTGGAACATGTGCAGTTATGTAAAAGACCCGCGCACAGGTAAGCGTGTGGCACGTCCTAATCCCGAAGAGTTATGGGAAACTTCCGAGGTTCCAGAACTTCGTATTATCAGCGATGATTTATGGAATAAAGTTAAAGCGCGTCAAAAGTCTGTCTTTAAGAAGATGGAACGTGATGAAAACGGTAATGCGCTTAATCGTGTTCACCGTAAACGCTTCTTGCTGTCTGGTTTATTGAAGTGTTCAGAGTGTGGCGGCAACTATTCTGTTATCTCTAAAGATCGCTATGGCTGTTCTAATCACAAACGTGGCTCCAGTTCTTGCACGAACAGTATTACGATCAAACGCCAAGTCCTTGAAAGCAGAATTCTGTCTGCTCTCAAACATAACTTGATCAAGCCTGAACTGGTGAAAGCGTTCGTTGCTGAATATACCAAAGCGATGAAAGAGAAGTTTGCCAAAGCCAACGAGAGTCAAGACCTCTTGCAAGCGCAGCTAAAGCAAATCGATAGCAAGATTGAAGGCATTATGCGCGCAATCGAAGACGGGCTGTATTCACCTTCTATGAAGGCCCGCCTTGAAGGGTTGGAAGAAGATAAAGCGAAGCTGCAAACTGAACTTGATTTAGCCGAGCAGAATGCCCCTGTTTACAGCCTTCATCCTAACATCGAAGAACTGTATGCGCGCCAAGTTCAACGTCTTGAGGAGGCGCTTAACAGTGAGTGCGTGAGCACCCAAGCTATTGAGCTTATTCAAAGCATGTTAGATAAAATTGTCCTGACACCTGATGAGACGGCAGACAACAATCTGGCGATTGATCTTTATGGTGATCTCGCTCAGATTTTGAGTGTGTGTCATGCGGCTGAGGGCCAGAAAGACCAACTCCCGGACCCTATTGGGACCGGGAGTCAGATCACGGTGGTTGCGGGGGCCAGATTTGAACTGACGACCTTCAGGTTATGAGCCTGACGAGCTACCGGGCTGCTCCACCCCGCGTTGGTATTTTTTCACGACAAAGCCGCCTTTTGAGGGGCGGCTTTAGGAACGATTGTGATAGGTTTTGATCTTTTTGGAAGGCCTGGCAGCGACTTACTCTCCCGCGCCTTAAGACGAAGTACCATCAGCGCAACGTGTTTTCACGGCCGAGTTCGGGATGGGATCGGGTGTTTGCCACGTGCCATAACCACCAGGCCATCCAAAAAGATCAAGATTATCTATAATATTATACAGGTTTCTGTTGAGAATTGACTTGTAGATTTTTAATTCTACGCATGATGGTTGCTCATCAAGCCTATCGAATGATTAGTATCAGTTAGCTTCATGTGTTACCACACTTCCACACCTGACCTATCAACGTGGTAGTCTTCCACGATTCTCAGGGATACCTAGTTTCCAGGTGGGTTTCCCGCTTAGATGCTTTCAGCGGTTATCCTGTCCGAACTTAGCTACCCAGCGATGCTCCTGGCGGAACAACTGGTACACCAGAGGTTCGTTCACCCCGGTCCTCTCGTACTAGGGGCAAATCCTGTCAAGTATCCTCCACCTACGGCAGATAGGGACCGAACTGTCTCACGAC
>CBDDLQ010000006.1:1717500-2737500 GCA_965230775.1 Terasakiella sp. | reverse complement strand
AGACCTCAAACCACCCTGTAAACACCTTTTTTCAAAAAAATGAAAAAAAAGGTCAAATAAACTGACACATCATATTTAACCCATTGTTTTAAAAGAATGATTTAAATAGTATTATTTGAATTAACGGGGACTCGGTGAATGCCCCTTACATAAAACACGTAAGCTATGATAAAGATAACGCCATGACACAAGATAATGATGAGACGGAATTACCCGTCATCGACCCCATCGTCACCGGCATTCTTGATGCGTTGGCGAACGGGTCCTCACTGACCGTAGAACAAACCGCACGCGCCATTGCAGAACAACGGCGCAAACCCAAGGATGGCCCACAGTTATGGCGTAAGTACATGCTGGCGGTTAAACAACAGGCCATGCATCTGGGTAAAACCGGACAAATTGAAATTGTCCATAAAGGCGAAGTCATCGACCCGGATAATTTCAAAGGCCGGGTTCATTTACGCCTTAAAAAGTAATACGGTCGCGTTATAGACCAACAAAAAAGCCCCTTTCGTTCTGAAAAGGGGCTTTTTCTATATCGGGAGAATCAATGAAACGATTAATCAAAGGCTTCATCCCACGACCCTTGGGTCGCGGCCTTGGAATATTCGGTTGCACGATTTTCAAAGAAGTTGGCATGTTCCACCGCATTGAGCATAGCATCCAACCACGGAATTGGATTCTTTTCGATATGATACTGCGGGGTCATACCCAACTGTTCCAAACGGCGGTCCCCGATATAACGAATGTATTGTTTCACATCCTCAGCCGTCATACCTTCCACAGCACCCATTTCAAAACATAAATCAATAAATGCATCTTCATGGGTGATAATGGTCGCACAAGCATCATAGAGGCGACGATGAAGTTCATCACGGTCAATCTCGGGATTCTCTTCCAGAAACGTGCGATAGAGCTTGATGATCGAATTACAGTGCAGCGTCTCATCCCGGACCGACCATGTAATGATCTGCCCCATCCCCTTCATTTTATTGAGACGCGGGAAATTCAGAAGAATCGCAAAACTGGCAAACAATTGCAGGCCTTCGGTAAAAGCGCCAAAAACCGCCAGCGTTGTCGCAATGTCAATTTTACTTTCAACACCGAATTGCTGCATATAGTCATACTTGTCTTTCATTTCCTTATATTTTAAGAAAGCAGCATACTCGGTTTCGGGGATTCCGATGGTATCGAGCAAATGCGAGTAAGCGGCAATATGAATGGTTTCCATATTTGAAAAAGCCGCCAACATCATTTGAACCTCGGTCGGCTGGAACACACGGGTGTAATGGCGCATGTAGCAGTTGTTGACCTCAATATCGCTTTGCGTAAAGAAACGGAAAATTTGTGTCAGCAGATGACGTTCACTTTCCGTCAAGTTCTTGTGCCAATCTTTGACATCATCGGCCAGAGGGACTTCTTCCGGCAACCAGTGGACCTGTTGCTGGGTCAACCAGGCTTCATAACACCACGGGTAACGGAACGGCTTATAAACGGGATTTGCATCCAGAAGGGACATCGTTTCTTCTTTCGTTATGTTTCGTCTTGGGTCAGCGCCTTACTGGCAAGCCAGACATTCTTCATATTTGTTTTCATCACTTAAGGGCAGGCGCGGGTTATCCGGCGTTTCCACTTTTTCCAACAACACACGCAGGCTTTCTGGCACATGGTCCTTGGTCGCAACGACTTCAGCACGTTGAATGGATTTGGAACGGCAGTAATAAAGGCTTTTCAACCCGCGTTTCCAAGCCTGATAATGCAGTTGATGCAAATCACGTTTATGAATATTGGCAGGTAGGAACAAATTTACAGACTGTGCCTGATCAATAAATTTCGCCCGATCTGCCGCCAGATCAACCACCCAAATCTGATCCAGTTCAAACGAGGTTTTGAAAATATCCTTTTCATCCTCACTCAGGAAATCAAGATGTTGAACAGACCCCTCCTGCACTGTGATGGAGGTCCATGTTTCTTCATCATTCTTGCCATAGCTTTCCAAGACAGCCGCAAGATAAGGGTTACGGACATTAAAGGAACCGGACAAGGTTTTATGCATGTAGCTATTGGCTGCAATCGGTTCGATCCCCGGCGATGTACCGCCGCAGATAATTGAAATGGACGCTGTCGGCGCAATTGCTGTTTTACAGGAGAAACGCGCCTTCATTCCATATTCTGCGGCATCCGGGCAAGAGCCCCGTTCATCCGCCAGAACTTCAGAAGCCTCGTCCGCTTTTTTCTGAATATGGGCAAAAATATTGCGATTCCATGCTTTCGCTAATGCCGATTCAAAAGGAACCCTATTTTTTTGTAAGAGAGAATGGAATCCCATCACCCCCAAACCGACACTGCGTTCACGCATCGCTGAATATTTCGCACGCGCCATTTCATTCGGAGCATTCTGAATAAAATCTTCCAAAACGTTATCAAGGAATCGCATAATATCTTCAATAAAGCGGGGATTATCTTTCCATGCTTCATAGGTTGCAAGGTTCAAAGAAGACAAACAACAAACGGCTGTACGTTCTTCCCCGTGATGATCAATCCCTGTCGGCAAGGTAATTTCAGCACACAGGTTTGAGGTTTTTACCGTCAACCCGGCCAGTTTATGGTGTTCTGGCAACGCCGTATTCACATGATCAGAATAGATAATATAGGGCTCCCCAGTTTCAATACGGGCCGTCAAAATACGAATCCACATGGCACGCGCCTTAATACTACGCATCACGGTTCCATCATGCGGGGACAGCAATTTCCAGTCTTCATCATTTTCAACGGCGCGCATGAATTTATCAGACAACAGAACACCATGATGCAAATTTGGTGTTTTTCGGTTGGGATCCCCCCCAGTCGGACGGCGCAGTTCGATAAATTCTTCCAGTTCTGGGTGCGTATCGGGTAAATAAACCGCTGCAGACCCACGGCGTAAGGAACCTTGAGAAATCGCCAAGGTCATAGAATCCATCACACGAATAAACGGAACCACACCGGAGGTTTTCCCGACACGCCCCACAGGTTCACCGATAGAACGCAAGTTCCCCCAATAAGACCCGATTCCACCGCCTTTTGCAGCCAGCCAGACATTTTCTGTCCAAAGGCCGACAATACCGTCCAATGAGTCATTTGCTTCATTTAAAAAACAGGAAATCGGTAATCCGCGGGTCGTTCCCCCATTCGATAAAATCGGTGTCGAAGGCATAAACCACAGGCGGCTCATGTAATCATAGATACGTTGCGCATGCGCATCATTATCCCCGTATGCTGATGCCACACGACCAAATAAATCCTGATAGCTTTCTTCCGGTAACAAATAACGGTCCGCTAAAACCGATTTGCCAAATTCGGTCAAATATTGATCACGGCTGTGATCCACATGGACTTGTGCGCCACCTTGGACCTGAACCACATCAAGCATACTTGATTCCACTTTTTTTCCGCCTCCGTTCTTGCGTACAATTTCATATATATAGGAACAAAAATCTTCGTTGCGTAAAACGCTACCGTCCTCATCTCGTTCCTTAATCTGGCGTTTTAAAGACCGCCTGAGGTGATTCGCAGAGCGACCGCCGCGATTCCCTTGGGAAACGGGCGGTCGTTGGAGCATTTTTCAGTTAAAAACATTCCAAGATCAGCTTTCTCGTATCCCAGATATTGTGTACACAAAGACCAACTGTCAACAAATTATAGTAATTCCAATAAAATTTTCCAGTTTAGAAAAATTTCGCCTGCAAAACAGACCGCACAACAATTGGAGTTGTGAATTTAAGATGAAATTCTGAGTAAACAAACTATCGGATAAACAACAACGCGCGCTCGATACCTTCATCAATCGTTGTTTGAATTTCTTCGCCGAGGAACACGCCTTCCTCTTCCTGTTCTTTTTTCAGGTTTTTAATTTCACCTAAAATTGTCAGAATTTCTTCCACAATTTGCTTGGCTGCGCCTTTAAGCTTATCCCCTTGGCGTTTTAACAGATTTTCTGATGCCTGAATGCGTTTACCCACTTTTGAAGCATGAACTGTTTCATGCACAAAAAAGTAATCTTTCAACGCAGATTTCAGTTTTTCGGGATTCAGGGTCGTATCGTTCAGGCAGGACAAAACATATTTTGCATGTTCCATCGGTCGGCGGCGTAACTCGTCCATTGTCAGGGGTAAGCGATCAACGACAAAATTTTGCGACATGCAGGCTGCCTGTAGCATATTAATGTCAAATTTGTTTTTGCGTTGAAACAACACCACGATAACCAGATCGAAAAAGATATTGTCGTAAAATTTATAAAGGCGTGACAAGTTGGTCACAACCGGGCCGACATCGGGTTCTTCCTGCTGGTTTACAATCTGGCTGATACATTCATATTCTGTTTCAAATTGCTTTTCGCTCAATTGCAAGGCATAGGACAGCAAACCGAAACTAAAATGCTGGGACAGGTTAAACACGCCCTGACTTTCCAATCTTTTCCATTCTCTATGAACACGGATGGGCGTTGTCTCTTTTTCTTGTGTCTTTGTCTTAACAGATTCTTTTTTCTCTTTTTTACCAAAGGCAAAAACTTTCTTCAGACTGGAACCCAGCCCCCCGGAAGACTCATCGCGTTTTTTCGCACCAAGAACTTTAATTTCCTGCGGCAATCCCGCAATCCCGGCGCGTGCAATTTCGCCTGCCCAATCATCAAACGCCAGACCGACAATCCCGTCAATATCGCGATAGCGGTCTTCACTATATAAACGCAGAACCTCTTCATCACTATCTGAACTGTCCGTATGATTATAGACTCTGCGCGACAACAAATCGCGTTTCTCACGAATTAATTCGACAAAAGGCTGTCGTAAAATTTCAGGAAAACGAGGCGACAATAAAAATAAAGGCGCAACACCATCTTCATGGATCCCGCTGACCTCAACAGCCTTGCCCTTTTCGACAACAGTGCTGTCCCCACGTAAAAAGGCCAAACGTTTACACAAACGGTTATAGGCATACTCGATCAGAATTTTTTCTTCGCGTTCGTACAGAAAACCTTTCTTCACCGCCGGGACAGTTTCATCTTCTTGAGGCACAGAAACAGGTTCGCTTCTTTCAGGCTCGGAAACAGCTTGAGGGGCTTGCACTGGCTCCTCCGTTTCTCTCTGTCTTTTCGCTTCTATGGGTTTGCGTTGCGCCGCTTGAATGCGCTTGATTGTATTGGCCAGTGCATTTTCCAACTCTCCCGCTCTTTTACGGGCAAACGCTGAAAATTCCTGATCCTTGAACGCAAGACATCTTTCCAGAAAACTCAGGGCTGTCTGAACCTTCACCAGCATATCCGGTGTTAAATCACCCTTCTCGTGATTCGCCAATTCTGATAAAATCTGCGTTACTGCATCATCAATGACACCCATCAGTGTCACTCTGTCCGTATCCGGCCCAAGGTTCATCAACTGGGCAAAAGCATTCACACCACCGATAGGTGTACTATCGGGTCCTGATGATCCTTCTTTTGGTGGCGTAGACATGCGCGTCACCCCGGTAAAACGTCCATTCTAATTATAAATATTTACGATGTTATTTATAAAATTATGATCATCTATAGGTTATAGTTCAAGTCTTGCAAGGGTTATTTTTTCGAAACCTGCATATGTTCTCCTCAATTTACAGTTTCTAGGTCTGGTTGACGGAATTCAATTGTTTATGATTATTAACAAAAGTACTATCGTGCGTTATCCACAAATTGTTATGGATACGAACTGATTTTCAATAGGGTATTTGTCGTGAAGAAAGTTCTTATCGCGCTGTTCATCTTTGTCCTTGTTCTGGCTGCAGCGATTCTCGTTATTCCAAGCTTTATTGATTGGTCCGGTCATCGCGCTGAAATTGCCAAAAAAGTAAAAGAAGCAACCGGGCGTGAACTTATCATCGGTGGCAATATTGCCTTCACACTTATTCCTTCCCCTGTCTTAAAAATCGGAGATATCCATCTTGCTAATGCGGCAAACGCCAGCAGCAGCGATATGGTTGCGGTTGAACAACTTGATGTGCGTGTCTCTTTACTTCCTTTGTTGGCCGGTAACATACACGTTCAATCCATCCGCCTCATCCGCCCCGTCATTCAGTTGGAAATTTTGGAAAACGGCAAAGGTAACTGGCTTTTTGCGTCGGACAACACCATACCGGACGATATCGAAACAACAAAACAAAGCAACGATCCGGCCTTCATCGAAAACGACACTTCCAAGACATCTTCCCTGCCCATTCAAATCGACAACCTGATCATTGAACAAGGTCAGCTCATCTATCTGGATAAAGCCAATCAAATCCGTGAAGACGTGCGTGATATCAATAGTAGGTTTGCCATTGCCGGTTTGAATGGCCCGTTCGAAGCCGCAGGAACCATGCTGGTGCGTGATATTCCACTCGGTATTGAAGGGTCGATCGGACAAATCATACATGGGCGAACCGCATCCTTCGCCACCCAGATCAGGTTTGCGCATGGCAAAACCACCACCCGCATCACCGGCACTTTAGTCAACCTTGCCGAAGGCCCTAAAGTCAGTGCCAAACTTGATTTAAAAGGAAATAGTCTCGCCGGCTTCATCAGTGCCTTCAAAAAAACCGATCAAATGGCGGGCGGGCTGGATCGTTCTTTTTCCGCCCGTGGCGAAGTCGCCTACGGCCCCAATGGCTTGAGTCTGGGCAAAGACGGCCTCGCCCTTATGGTAGGGGAAGATCGTGGCACTCTGCATGTTGAATATGAGAAAAAAGAAACTCAACAACTGAATGTCAAAGCCAATTTCAGCAAAATTGACGGGGACGCCTGGTTAAATGCCCCTGCCTATAAAGTCATTGAGCCGACCCCTTTAGCGCCGGTTATCACCTTATCGACCAAACAATCCCAGCAAGGCAGTCGAATTTCGGCAGCCATCGGCAGTGCCCCCCCCCCTGCTCAACAATCGCCCGAAGCCCCCTCTTCACCGAATATCCCAACCGATCTGAATGCAACTGTTACCATTAATATTGACGCCCTTTTATTCAAAGAACAGGCGATTCGACAGGCACAGGCCAATATATCCCTGACACAGGGGGAAATCGCACTTGAACGTCTTTCCGCCATTTTGCCGGGGGCCGGGGAGTTAACCGTTCTGGGGGTTGCCGGAGATCGCGCAGGAAAACTGAATTTTGACGGAACACTGGATTTAAATGTCGCACATTTGCGCGGTGCCCTTGACTGGCTCCGGGTCGACACGAGCCACGTTCCACTGGAACGTTTGCAACAAGTCACCCTCAAATCAGATATCAATGTGACGGGGCAACAACTTCACCTTCTGAATTTGGAAGCAAAACTTGATGGCTCCACCCTGAACGGTGGCCTAACCGTCGCCCTGCAATCCAGACCTTCCTTCGGTGCTTCTTTTCATTTGGACCAATTAAATCTGGATGCCTATCTGCCCGCCAAAAAATCCTTAGAAAATTCCACGCAAAATCACGACAGTACAGCACAGAACGGACCCGTCAAAGACAGCACGGCCCAAAGCCCCACCGCCCCTTTACTGCAATCCTTAAAACTGTTGGATACCTTCGATGCCAATCTTGACCTCAGCGCAGGCCAAGTGGTCTATCACAAACAAAACATCGAAGACATCCAGATAACCGCCACGATTTTTGATGGCAAACTGGATATTCAAGATGCACGGGTCAAAAAGTTAGCCGATGTTCGCTTGTCAGCCAAAGGGGGTATTGCCCCGACAGAAAACGGCTATCATACCAATAACCTGTTTCTTTCCCTAGATGCGTCTGATTTCACAGATGCAGCGACGCTTATTGGCCTTCAAGATGCTCTTGACTGGTCCAGACTTGGCGCAGGAAATGCCAGCATCACCTTTAATGGTCCTGTTTTATCCCCCGATATGGATATTAACGTAACCGCCCTTGGTACCACCTTGTTTGCCGCAGCCAAAGCCGATCTTCTTCCCTTACCCAAAGCGGAAGCCAGCATCAACCTTGCCATTTCCGATTTTGCGAAATTAACCCAAGGTCTTGGAGTGAGCTATCGCCCACGTGGCCCCCTGACAAAACTGGATATCAGCGCAGACCTCAATGCGGACCTGACGCAAACCGACCTGAAAAATATCGTTGCCCAAATTGGGAAAGATCAAATCAACGGACATATTCTTTTTAAACAACAAGACCGGCCGCATCTTGATATCAATTTGCAGACCGATCATCTGAACGTCACACCTTTTTTGCCGAACGATCCTCAAGCAACATCAGATACACCAACGTCAAACACATCGCAGGCCCCTTCACAAGCCACCACGGCTTCAAGTCGCTGGTCAAAGAACACCATTGATCTTGGCTTCATGCAAACGATGGATGCTGATCTTCAACTGCATGCTAAACAGCTTCTATATAAAAAAGTCATGCTGGATAATTTAACACTGAAAGGAAAGTTAAAAGATTCCCAGCTTGATCTTAATAATGCCAGCGCAAACCTGTTTGGCGGACAAGCCAAAGTCGTCTCAAAAATTGTCGCCGGTAAAACAAACGACGTTCAGGCCACGATCGATGCCAACGGCCTGAAACTAAAATCCCTGCTGAGCCAAATCGGTTCCGCAACTGTGGCAGATGGCACATTGGTCCTGAATACGACGCTCGCTACCCAAGGCAAAAGTGAAAATGATTTTGTTTCCAATCTGAATGGTAACGGTTCACTCAATCTGAATCAGGTGTCCGTTTCCAACAAAGGGAAAAACGGGTCTCTTTTTGATATCCTCAACCTCTTGGCAACCTTATCCGGTAAAGACCCTGCTAAAGGATTAGCCGATATTGCCATTCAATCCGACATCACCAAGGGTGTCGCCAAACTCAGCCAAGCGAGCCTGACGTCTCCCATCGCAGGTGGAAGTGCACAAGGACAACTGGATTTGCCCAAATGGTATATGGATGTCAGCGGAACATTAAATATCAAGCAAAATGCCTTGGTCGGTCTTTTGGCACAAAAAGCGAAAATGAAACAAGACTATCCCTTCGCCCTTAAAGGGCCACTGGATGCGCCCAATGTAAAACTGGATACCGGCAGTCTCAGCAGCGGCGGTGGATTAATTATTCCCCTGCCCGATAAACTGGAGAAAAAAGGCTACGGCAATATTATTCGCGGCCTCATTGGTGCATCAGGTGGTCAAACGCAAAACACACAATCTAAAGAAACAACAACTCCGACAACACTGCCCACACCACAAAGCGATAGTGAAACACTCGCCCCGCCGCCACCGCCCAGTGCCGCAAACGACAACACCCAGTCCCTCAGCCCAGAACAACAATTGTTCCAAGGTATCGGGGACTTATTGCGCAAAAAGTAAGGACCTAACGCAAATAAGCTTGCAACTTTTCCCTAAGTTCATCCGGTAAGGCGACAGATTTTTCATTTTGCGTATCCGCCCAGACCATCACATTTTCGATGGTGCTGAAACACTTATCGTTACAAAAAAGTCCCTGTTCGATAACAACGGATGAATTTCCAATTTTGCGTACGACTGTACCGATTTTAACTTTGCCGGGATAATAAGCCGCCGCAAGATAATGAATGGTAATTTTCGCAATGACCCAACCGATACCGTGGCCCCCGGTGCTGCCCGGATAAACCGTTTCCAGAAAATCAACCCGACCGCTTTCCGAATAAGTTGCAAAAGCCGTATTATTCACATGCCCGACACGGTCCAGATCGGCAAACCGAATAACTTCATCCGTCCAATGGGAATAGCTATCCATCTTCCTTAAGTCTAACTCATTCACGTTATTATATCCTTTTCCTGTGCTTAGAATATTTCTAACAGGAGTTCCACCCGTCTGTACAGTTTCTCAAAACAACAAAATTGTTTCCAATATTTCAATTTCCAGATAAAGGGTTGAAAAACTCCTCCCCAATGGCGATTTGAGGCTGGTAAAGGAATCCATTTTCCTATAGTGTCCGGCCCAAATGAATATATATGTAATATTGATTACATAGCTGTATTTTGATTGGCAGACCTGAATGGGGATGCATCTTGAAGTTGGAGATGACCGTGAAGTCCATTAAACCTGTTCTCATTTCTGGACGTGAAGTACACCCGATTATTGAAGGAGGCAAAGGCGTTGCCGTTTCAAATGGTCGCAGTGCCGGCGCATTTGCCGCTGCCGGATGTGTGGGGACATTCTCCGGTGTCAATGCCGACTCTTATGATGCACAGGGCAACCCTATTCCGCAGGTTTATCACAGCAAAACCCGTAAAGAACGTTTCGAAGAGCTGATCGCCTACGCCATTGAAGGCGGTATTGCACAGGCCCGTATCGCACACGAAGCCTCCAACGGTGAAGGCCGCCTGCATATGAATACCCTGTGGGAAGCCGGTGGCACTGAACGTATCATCCACGGCGTTCTCGAAGGGGCCAAAGGTTTAATCCACGGCGTCACTTGCGGCGCGGGCATGCCCTATAAAATGGCAGAACTTGCCGCGCAGTATAATGTTTATTATTATCCGATCGTCTCCAGTATGCGCGCCTTTCGTGCCCTGTGGAAACGCTCTTACAGCAAATACGCCAATCTCTTAGGCGGTGTCGTCTACGAAGACCCGTGGAAAGCTGGTGGTCACAACGGTCTGTCCAACGCCGAACGCCATGACGAACCACAAGACCCGTTCCCGCGCGTTGCTGAAATCCGCAAATTTATGAACAGTGTCGGCTTAAACGATGTTCCTGTCATCATGGCAGGTGGCGTTTGGTATCTGCGTGACTGGGACGAATGGCTGGATAACCCGGAAATTGGCCCGGTGGCCTTTCAGTTTGGTTCCCGTCCCTTGTTGACGCAGGAAAGCCCCATTCCCGATCACTGGAAACAACGCCTGTTGAACTTGAAAGAAGGCGATATTTCGCTGAACAAATACAGCCCGACAGGTTTCTATTCATCACAATTGAATAATGACTTCCTGAAAGAACTCGGGGCACGTGCCTCCCGTCAGGTTGCTTTCTCCCGGAAGCCAACAGAAGATCTCAGCGCAGAAGTTAAAGTTGGCGCACGTGGTCGCCCGATCTATGTCGCGCCAGACCAGCAAGCCAGCGTTGAAGGTTGGATTGCGGCAGGTTATACCGAAGGCATGCGCACACCGGACGACACCATGATTTTTGTCACCCCGGAACGTTCCCGTGAAATTCTCGCAGATCAAGCCGCCTGCATGGGCTGTCTGTCTGCCTGTAACTTCTCCAACTGGGCAGATAACGAAGAAAATACAACGGGCCGTCTGGCAGACCCGCGTTCTTTCTGTATCCAGAAAACCTTGCAGGATATTGCACATGGTGGGTCTGTGGACAACAACCTTGCCTTTGCCGGACACAATGCATTCAAATTTGCCAATGACCCGATTTTCCAATCCGGTCGTGAAGGCAAATTCCCCACGGTTGAACAACTTATTCAACAGATATTAACAGGAAACTGATTTTTTTTAGGGTTAATTGACCTGTATCAATTTTTCTTCAAACGGTTTCTGACATATTCAGCGCAATGTTGAAACATTCTAATTTTAAAGTACGAATTTCTTCATAGAATATGTCATAACCGTTTAGTCGATAACAGGTGGTTAACATGGAAAAAATACGCCCTTTCAGTCACGCGTTAGACCGTCTACGTGATGCTGGTCTTCGCCCGACACGTCAACGCCTCGCCCTTGCAAAATTATTGTTTGATGAATGTGATCGTCACATCACAGCCGAACAACTGCACTCCGAAGCGTTGGCAGGCAATATCCGCGTTTCCCTGGCGACCGTTTACAACACTCTTCACCAGTTTACTTCTGCCGGCCTGCTGCGCGAAATCGTCGTCGATGCGGGTCGCTCCTACTTTGACACAAACACAACCTGCCACCATCATTTCTTTGATGAAAACACAGGTATCCTGTCTGATGTGCCGGAAGGTCAACTGCAAGTCACCGGTGTTCCTACACCGCCCAACGGTTCCGAAGTGGAAAGCGTTGATGTAGTAGTGCGTATTCGCGCTGCATCATAATTCGATAGAGCTGTCTCTTTCGAATTACAAAGCCGGATTCTGGGGGGGATCCGGCTTTTCCTTTGTTAAGCAGTGTATCCATGGTAAATAGCTGGAATATACCAGAATGGTTGGAACAAGAAATTCGCATGCGAGATCAAGCATGTGTTTATTGTGGTGTAAAATTTACACCATCAAATATATCAAAAAAAAGTTCTGTTAGTTGGGAACATATAATCAATGATGCAACAATTATCACTCGGGACAACATAGCTCTATGCTGTTGCAGTTGTAATGCAAGTAAAGGCTCTAAGGAATTGCTTACTTGGCTTGGATCCAATTACTGTAAACAAAAAAATATTAATATTGATACTGTTGCTCCTATAATTAAAAAAGCAATTATTCGAGCTTTGTTAGATTAAGCAATCACTCCGTCGTCTTTACATCCATCTTTTCAAGATTCAACCGGGCTGTTTGGGCCGTCTCGCTCACCGGGTCCACCTCAATTGCCGACATCCAGTCTTGCCGGGCCAGGTCATTATAGCCTTCAATACGGTATAACATGCCGCGCTCCAGCAACGCATCCGCATTGTCGGGCATCAGGGCCAGTGCATGATTAATGTCACGCCATGCTTCTTCAAACATCTCGGTCAGGCGATAAATTGTGCCACGAAAGACATAGGCATCTACAAGGTTTTCATCCAACGACACTGCCTTGTTCAAATCGTCCAGCGCGTCCGTATAATGTCGTGTACTGGCACGCACATGGGCACGATCTACGTACAGGTCGGGATTGCCTGCATCCAAATTAATCGCGGTACTCAGCACGGCACGGGCACGATCATTTTCATTGGCCAAAAACCAGCCTTGTGCGGCCTGCCCCAAAATCTGTGCTTTAAACTCTTTGGATCGGCGTGAACTATCGGCAAGCTTTTCCATGCGTTGTGCCCCTGTCTCATATCGCTTCATCGCAATGAGTGCACTGGCGATGCAATGTTCTGCCGCTTCCCCGCCGCCCAGACCTTTCCACGATAACCCACTATCAAAAGCCTTATGTGGCGCTTGACGAACAAGCTGCATACAGGCTTTATACTGTTTCGCATGATCAATCGGTTCGGCTTGCGCCGCAACACCGTATAGCGACAAAATAACAGTAGCAGATAGAAAAGCCTGACGTTTCACTTCAAACCTCTTAAAATATCAAGAAACACTTTTTCTTTGTAACGGGTTCACAGCATGAACACACTCTTTATCTTCGGCATGGGATTCAGTGCCGGACATTTCGCCCGCCGGATGAAGGCCAAAGGCTGGAACATCATCGCCACATCGCGCGAACCAGTCGCTGTTGAGGGAATCGACCTCATCGCATTTGACGGGACAAAACCCATTTCCGATTTTCACGAACGGCTCAAGGATGTAACCCATGTCCTGCATTCCATTCCGCCGCACAAGGAAACGGGTGATTGCGTCTTCAATCTGCATGCCCGTGATCTGGAAAAATTGCCGAATTTAAAATGGATGGGATATCTGTCAACCACCGGTGTCTATGGCACCGCTGACGGGGCCACGGTAAATGAAGACAGCCCCCGCCACCCCACCAGCGCACGCGCACGCGCACGCAAGCAGGCCGAGGACAACTGGCTTTCCACCCGCCTGCCCCTGCATATCTTCCGCCTTGCCGGTATTTATGGCCCCACCCGATCCATTTTCGATTCGATTGCCAAAGGACGGGCCAAAGCCATAGATAAACCCGGCCATGCCTTTTCGCGCATCCATGTCGAAGATATCGCAGGCGTTCTGGAAGCTTCCATCCAGAAGCCCAATCCGGGCAGCATCTATAACCTGTGTGACGACGAACCACTGGAACCGCTTGCGGTTTTAAAAACGGCTTGTACCCTTATGGGAGTCGATATGCCCCCGATCCAGCGGTTTGACGAAGCTGCCAAAGAAATGACCCCGATGGCTTTAACCTTCTGGAATGACAACAAGCGAGTCGACAACAGTAAAATAAAAAACGAACTGGGATACGCTCTGCAATACCCCGATCACCGCAGCGGTCTGGAATCCGTCTGGGCGGAGATGCAAAAGAATGTATGAGTTCTTTCACGATCCGATCTATTTCCTCACCATGATGGGCACCGTTGTTTTTGCCTTGTCCGGGGCAATGGCTGCAGCACGTAAGGAACTCGATATCTTTGGCTTTATTATTGTCGGTCTTGCCCCGGCCGTGGGTGGCGGGACCGTGCGTGATCTTTTGCTCAATGCCGAAAAGGTCTTTTGGATTGAAGATTTGAATTTCCTTTATGTTGTCATCGTCGTTGCCGTCATTGCCTTCTTTCAGGTTCATCGACTGGAAGGCAAACGTTACACCCTTTTGATGTGGGCCGATGCCTTTGGGCTGGCGCTTTTCACCATTATGGGGACACAGATTGCCATGACATATGACATTCACCCCGTCATGGTTGTTGTCATGGGAATGATCACCGGCACATTTGGCGGCATGGTGCGCGACATCATCTGCAACGAAGTCCCCTTTTTATTGCAAAAGGAAATCTATGCCCTCGCCGCGATTGTCGGCAGTTGCGCTTATCTGTTTTTCTTGCATTTGGGATTGGAGGAACAAGGCGCAATGGTTATCAGCGTGGCGGCTACTTTTGTTGTACGTGGCCTTGCCATCGTATTTGGTTGGAGCTTGCCGCCCTATAAAGCCGGTGGAAGTCCCACATGAATATCCAAAAATTCGCAGCACTGAGTGGCGTTTCCGCCCATACACTTCGTTATTATGAAAAGATTGGGCTTTTACGCGATGTTGGACGCAACAAAAATGGTCATCGTGATTACAGCGAAAATGAACGGGTCTGGATTGATTTTATCAAACGCCTGAAAGAAACAGGTATGGCCCTAAAAGATATTCAACGTTATGCTGACCTGCGTGCCCAAGGGGATGAAACAGCGCAAGATCGCATGAACCTTTTGATAAGTCATGCCGACGTTTTAGAAGAACGCTTGCGTCAGGAAAATGAACATCTGGACAAGCTGAGACAAAAAATCACCTTTTACCGGAAACAAATTTCTGGAAATTAGCCTATTGACTTAGAGTATACTCCAAGGCGTAGCCTTTCTTTCATGTCAGAAACAATGTATATGAAAGAAAGAAACTCATGTCCCCCACACGTTATGAAGCCGGCCTTGTCAAAATTGCAGAAATTGATGGACAGGCAGGACAAAATGTCATCGATAGCCTTGCCGATATCGCCCCTGATCTTGGTCGATATATTATTGAATTTGCCTTTGGCGATGTTTATCGGCGCGAAACCCTTGATCTGCAACAACGCGAACTCATCACCGTTTCCGCCCTCAGCGCAATGGGCGGATGCCAACCTCAATTGGAAGTCCACGTCAACGGCGCGTTGAATGTCGGATGCAGTGCTAAGGAAATCATTGAGACCATGATCCATATTTCCCTTTACGCCGGGTTTCCTGCTGCCTTAAATGCCATCACCGTTGCCAAAAAGGTTTTTGCAGAACGCCATATTCAAATTTAATCAATTTTGCGACGCGCAGATAATGCGGCACTCAGGGTGCCGTCATCCAGATAATCCAGCTCTCCTCCCACCGGAACCCCGTGGGCAAGGCCGGAAACAAGAACGTCGCAATCTTCCAGACAGTCTGCAATATAGTGCGCGGTCGTTTGACCGTCGACCGTTGCACTGGTCGCCAGAATAATTTCTTCCACACCACTATCGCGGGCGCGCTCAACCAATTGGTCGATTTTCAGATCATCCGGGCCAATACCGTCCAACGCTGACAATGTACCCCCCAACACATGATAGCGCCCGCGAAAACTGTTGGATCGTTCCAACGCCCACAGATCAGCCACGTCCTGCACCACACAAATCACCCGGTCTTCACGACGCGGGTCTGTGCAGATGGAACAAGGATCACTGCCATCCAGATTACCACAGATCGAACAGCTTTTTACCGCTTGTTCCACCCGTTGTAAGGCATGGTTCAGGGGTTGCAAAACGGTCTCTTTCTTTTTCACAAGATGCAAGGCCGCGCGCCGGGCAGAACGCGGCCCCAGACCGGGTAGCTTGGATAAAAGCTGAATCAGTTGTTCGATTTCAGGCGCAGCCATCTTGTTCCCGCTTAAAACGGCAGGGACATACCCGGCGGTAACTGCAAACCACCGGTGATTTCAGACATGCGTTTGTTGACTTCTTCTTCCATCTTGGATTTCGCATCCGCCAAGGCCGCAACAATCAGGTCTTCCATTACTTCCTTATCTTCCGGATCGACCAGATTTTTATCCACATCAATTTTTTTGACATCGGCCTTGCCGTTGATCACAACATTGACCATACCGCCACCAGAGGTGCCGTAGATTTCCAATTCCAACAGACCATCTTGAAATTCCTGCATCTTGGCTTGCATTTTCTGCGCCTGTTGCATCATTTTTGCCATGTTTTTCATGGGTTATTCATCTCCACTCGTATTATCCGGATCACCGGGGTTTTCTTCGATCTGAATCGCCGCATCCAGCGTATCCAGCTTAATCTCATGTACTTTTTCAATCACGCTTTCCGGGAAGCTCCTAAGGATATCGTGCACCAAGGGGTGTTTGGCAACCTCCTGCTTGCGTTTTGCAATCGCTTCATCCCGGACTTGGGCCAATGTCACATCACCGGTTTCATGGCGCGATACCCCAACAGCCCACACCCGGTTGGTATGGGTATCGAGGAACTTTTTCAGACCCCCCGCCAAGGTCGACGGTGCATATTCACCGGGGCGAAATTCGATTTTACCGGGGCGAAAAGACACCAGATGCAAGTTATTCATCAGGTTTGCCTTCAAAACAATGTCGCGTTTTTCTTCGGCAAGTTCGGTCACTTCAACAAAGCTTTGCGGATCAGCCTTCGTTTCGTCCTGCACACGCGGCTGGGCTTGGGCCACACCACCATTGACCACACGCATGCTGGTCGTCGGTGCACCACTGCTGCCACCACTTGATCCCCCCATTGCCGGTGCCCCGACAGCTTGCGCCATTTGTCCAGCACTACCGCCACCGCTGCCAGACGGGCCAGCACCGCCCGGACCACCCGATTGCGGGTTATTTTTCATCAGCCGAATGGCTTCTTCCGGTGTCGGTAAATCGGCGACATAGCACAGGCGGATCACCACCATTTCAGCCGCCTGCTGAGGATGTGGGGCATTGCGAACTTCGCCCAATCCCTTCATCAAAATTTGGTACGCACGTGCCAAAACAGACATGGCGAGCTTGTCTGACATTTCCTTGCCACGCACACGTTCCATTTCGGAAACGACCGCATTTTGCGCCGCATCGGGAACCACTTTAACACGCGTCAGCCAGTGGGTCAGTTCCAGCATATCCTGCAAGACCACGTTCGGGTCCGCCCCGGCCGCATACAGATTATCCATGACGGCCAACGCCGCAGGGGCATCGCCTTGCATGACAGCGTCAAACAGATCGAACGTGCGCCCCCGATCCGCAAGCCCCAACATATCACGGACCTGTTCTTCGCCGACTTCACCGTGACAATGAGCAATTGCCTGATCCAGCAGACTAAGCCCATCGCGTACAGACCCGTCTGCCGCGCGTGCAATCATCGCCAAGGCATTGACATCCACAACGGCATTTTCTTTTTCGGCCACCATTTTAAAATGTGAGGCCAGCATATCCTGATCAATGCGTCGCAGATCAAAACGTTGGCAACGCGACAAAACCGTGACCGGAACTTTGCGAATTTCGGTTGTCGCAAAAATAAATTTCACATGCGCAGGCGGTTCTTCCAATGTCTTCAACAACGCATTAAAGGCGCCTTTTGACAGCATGTGCACTTCGTCAATAATATAAATTTTATAACGCGCTGACGTCGGCCGATATCGTACAGATTCAATAACCTCGCGGATATCATCCACACCGGTACGCGAGGCCGCATCCATTTCAATCACATCAACATGACGGTCTTGTGCAATGGCTTTACATTGTTCACACACACCACAGGGCGTAATCGTTTCCTTGCCCTGACCATCTTCCCCAACACAATTCAAGGCACGTGCCACCAGACGAGCCGTTGTGGTTTTCCCGACACCGCGCACACCGGTCAACATGAAGGCTTGCGCCAGTCTGCCGGACTCAATCGCATTGGACAGCGTGCGCACCATCGCATCCTGTCCGATCAATTCTTCAAATGTAGAGGGACGGTACTTTCGCGCAAGCACGCGATAGGCACCTGTATCTTCGGTTTCAGTCATAAAAAAAGGCCAGCCGTTTCGAATAAATTCCGTTTGCCCAAATTAGCAGGGCTTGACCCGACATACCAGCCGAATTCGGTCATATTCATAATCAAAGTGATTATTTCTTTTTCTTCTTTTTATCTTTCTTTTCTTTGGCTTTTATCTCTGCCTTTGTTCTTTTTGCCTGCGCCAGAAGCATTTCACCGAGAATTTCGCTTTCAAAACCACGTAATTTTTCCCAGACCTTTTCTTCAGAAATCTGCAGACCTGCCTTGGCAAAATCACTTAGGATACGGTCAATAACAGGTTTCGGACCTGCGCTTGTCAAATCAGCACTGATTAATTCCAGAAAATATTCTTTCTTATCCAGACCCAGTTGTTTTGCCGCCCAATTCGCAATTTTTTTATTGCGTTTGGCTTCCAGATAAAAATGTTCCAATTCATCATTGGCGTGGCGGACTTCATCTGTTGCCCGCTTGGAATTCATGGTCGATACAACTGACATATCGCGTCCCCGTTTATGCTTTTTCGTTCCGCACTTCCTGTGCTTTTGCATAACGTTCGCGCAAATCATCCATCTGTTCTGCAATCGCGGCGGCAGCCCCTTCGCCATCGCCTGCTTCGATCGATGTCAAAATGCGTTCATGTTGTGCAATTGTTTTTTCCTTATCCCAAAAACGAAAAATGATCAAGTTGACGATCGGTTGCACCGCTTCGATCACAGATGACATCATAAAACGCAGCATCGTATTGCCGGTCGCATCTACAATTGCACGATGAAAGCGCACATCGGAGGCACAGAAATCCTGATCCGACATGGCTGCATTTTTTTGCAAAGACAATTCAAACATCATACTGTTGATATGGCTTTGTTCACGGCGTTGTGCTGCTAATCGAACACAAACCAATTCCAGTTCGCGGCGGGCTTCAGCAATGTCGGACAAGTCGAATTCCCCCATCGTCGTCAACAACGATGTCATATTGATCAGCGCATTTTGTGCCTCGTCACTATCCGGGCGATTAACAAAGGTGCCGCCACTTGGCCCCCGGCGTGAACGGATCAGATTTTGTGCGGCCAACCGTTTTAAGGCTTCGCGAATTGTCGGGCGCGATACACCAAAACGCTGTGCCAGTTCCGGTTCTGTTGGCAAGCGTTCGTCCACCTTCAAGTCCCCATCAACAATAGCTTGCCGCAGGGTTTGCGCAATCTGTTTGGCCAGACTTTCGGTGACCAATGGTTCGAATTTCAGCCCCATGTATCTTTCATCTCATTCGTGTGTTTCATACTTGCACAATGCCCCCTTAATTCCCAAATATCAACTGAATTATCCCATTTGTTAATTTGTTTGACAAATATAAAAATAACTTTATCCTTCACAGCAGATGATATTTTTTGAGGTACGCCATGTTTAAATCACTCCTGCTTTCCCAAACCGATGATAAAGTCAGTGCACAGATCACCGAGATGGATGAAGCCCAACTCCCTGCAGGCGACGTTCTGGTAAAAGTCGACTATTCAACATTGAATTATAAAGATGGGCTTGTCTTGAATGGACTTGGCGGTTTGGTTCGCGATTATCCACATATCGGCGGTATTGATTTTGCAGGTACCGTTGAAAGCAGCGACCACACAAATTTCAAAGTTGGTGACAAAGTTGTTCTTACCGGCTGGCGTGTCGGCGAGGTTCATTGGGGCGGTTATTCGCACAAAGCCCGCGTCAACGGCGACTGGCTTGTCCACTTGCCTGACGGCCTCACCCCACGTCAAGCAATGGCCGTTGGCACCGCTGGCTTTACCGCAATGCTGGGCGTTATGGCCTTGGAAGATCATGGATTAACCCCGAACCAAGGGGACGTTCTGGTCACCGGTGCGGCTGGCGGCGTTGGTTCCGTTGCCGCTGCCATTCTCGCCCACCTTGGCTACAGCGTTGCCGGATCAACCGGACGGGCCGATACCCATGATTATTTGCGCGATATGGGTGTGACCACCATTATTGATCGCAGCGAATTGAACGAACCGTCCAAACGCCCGTTGGAAAAAGAACGCTGGGCCGGTTGCATCGACGCTGTTGGCGGCACGACTTTGGCACGCGCACTTGCCCAAATGCAATATGGCGCCAGTGTCGCTGCCATTGGTTTGGCTGGTGGCAATAAACTGGACGCCACCGTCATTCCGTTCTTGCTGCGTGGCGTCAATTTGCTGGGGATCGATTCCGTTATGTGTCCCACAGAAAAACGCCTGCGCGCATGGCAACGGATCGCAACTGACCTGCCAATGGAGAAACTGGAAAACATGACCAGCGAGGCCAAATTGCAAGACCTCCCTCAATTGGGAAAAGACATTCTCGCCGGGAATGTTCGCGGACGGGTTGTTGTCGATATCGCCGGAAGCTAACGTTTTAATAATCCACTCTTGTCAGAAGCCTAACGCACGGACTAGACTGGTTGTGTAATCTTAAGTTGATAACCGAGGATCCCATGACCCGTCTCGTCCGTTTTGCCTTATTGTTTGTGATGCTCACTCTGTCATCCGCTTCGGCAAATGATGTACGGGATCTGGCGGAACGACTGGAAGTCAAGGCCGTAAACGGGGATGTCAAAGCCGCCTATAAACTGGGATTACTCTGGTCCAATGGCAAAAAAGTCAATCCAGACTATATCACCGCCCTTGAATGGTTTGAACGCGCAGCCCTGCAAGGCTACGTCCGTGCCATGTTGAAATTATCGGAGTTGTATCTAGAGGGCAAAGCAGTCCCCCCTGATCTGGACCGTGTTCAATATTGGCTTGAAAAGGCCGCAAACGCGGGCTCTGATGATGCAATGGCGAAGCTCGGCCAATTTTTCGCCGGAAAAAACGACCATGAACAATCTATATATTGGTATAAAAAAGCCGCTGTAAAAGGTGAGGCCCGCGCCATGCGGGAACTGGGTCTGGCTTATTACCAAGGCACTGGGGTTCGTTTTGATCTGGATCATGCCTTTGCCTGGCTGGAACTGGCTGTGCGCAAAAAAGATCGCGGGGCTGAACCTCTGCAACGCAGCATAATCCAGAAAAAGGGGCAAGACTGGGCAGATGATGTCCGCCGCCAGATTGACAACCGTATGATCCCTGAAGAATATTGGAACGCGCGTTAATCCCCGATTATATGGGCAATGACACTGCGTCGATGGGCCATTTTGCGATGTTCGAATAAATAAATTCCCTGCCATGTCCCCAAAACAGGACGCGCACCTGCAATCGGAATATTTAAGGATACATCCGTCAGTGCTGATTTAATATGTGCTGGCATGTCATCCGGTCCTTCCATCGTATGACGTAACCAATCCATATGTTCCGGCACAAGACGGGCGAAAAATTCGTTCAGGTCCAATTGCACATCAGGGTCGGCATTTTCCTGAATGGTCAAGCTGGCACTGGTATGACGGCAGAACAAAGTCAACAATCCAGTTTCGATGTCACACTCATTTACCCAAGTAACCACATCACGGGTAAACTCATAAAGCCCTTGACCTCGTGTCTGAATGTCAAAACTCGTTTGATACTGGCGCATATTTCCTTCCTCCTGGACCATACCAGCCTACCTATTTTCTTGCGCAGCTCAATCAAAGCGCACAGCGGCCATACTCAGGTTTTTATGTTCAAATCCCCGATGAAGCAACGTCGCACATTGGCGTGCTGCGCCCAAGGCCACATAAACAGGGAGCCAATGTTCATCACGCGGATGGACACGCTCATAATGTGGGGCAAGCTGTAGTGCATTCAACAAGGCCTCGTGATCATTATCTTGAATGGCATTAACAAACCAGTTTTCAAATTCCCGCGCCCATGCATCCGGTGTATTTTCATACCATTTCAGTTCGCGTAAATTATGTGTAACAGAACCCGACGCCATAATCAAAACACCATCGTTTCGCAGAACAGACAGGCGTTTTCCGATATCATAATGATATTGCACATCCTCCAGCGGTTGCAGACTTAACTGCACAACCGGAATGTCAGCTTCTGGATAGATCAAAGATAAAGGCGACCATGCCCCATGATCCAAACCACGGCTTTCATCCACTTTGGCCCCAACCAACTGGGCAACCTGATGAGCAAGCACAGGATCACCTGAGGCCGGATAACGTTTTTGGTAAAGTTCATCGGGAAAGCCATAAAAATCGTGAATGGTTTCCGGTTGCGGACTTCCTGTCACAATCGGTTTATCTGTTTCCCAATGGGCGCTGACAACCACGATGGCACACGGTTTGGGTAAAATCTCACTCAGGCCCGACAAAAACGCCCGGCCTGCACTTTCCGGTTCGATCATCACTGTTGGGGACCCATGAGAGACAAAAAGACTCGGCATCAACATGATATACTCCTGTTTTCTTTGTTACAGAGAATATATGCCGATCCCGAGTCTTTGATTAGCCGATAAAATAGAAACGGATTGTTGCCAAAAGCAATTAAACGACTTTTTCTTCCAGCATTTCACCGATTTTCTTTTGTTTCATCTTTTCGCGCGCCTTGGCGTATTTGTCATCCTGCCAAAACATCAAGCAACCATTACAGCCCTTGCCACAACAACTGTCCAAACCTTGTTTGGGTTTGCGGTGCCCGCTGGTGGCTTTCATGGAAATTCGTTTACCCAACAATTCCGGGTCATCCATGATCGCGCGATATTCTTCTTCACTAATCAGGCCACGTTCCAGTTCCTGTGCCCGGATTTCTGCCAAACGACTGACGCGTTCTTCCTCGCTCATCGGTGTTTCGCGGCGCGCTACAGTCAAGGCCGGGATACGTTTTTTCAGAACTTCGGTATCTTCTTGATCAAAGACTGAAATCGGTACACGAATAGCCTTGCCTTGCCCCGGGTTGACCTTGTCGGTCACATCACCCGTTTTCGCATCAATAAATTCATAAAGACGCAAACGAATAGGTTCAATTTCATGCGGTGGTAAAAATTCAATCACATCACCAGGCAACAGGAAATTACGGATTTCGAAAATCATATCGTCACCGTCCCATTCGCGGATAATCCCGCCGAATTGCCAGCCGCCGACTGGTTTGGTACGATCATAGTTATGGGCAACACCAGTTAGGCGCCCTTCATGGAAACCCATCGTGAAGCCCCGGTTTTGCAGAGTATAAAGCTCACGCAAGTAAGGATCCGGATCCCAGTTTTCAGGATCTTTGTACCAGTCATCAATGGCCAGACGGTAAGCCCGCGCGGTAATCGCTGCATAATATTCCGACTTATTGCGCCCTTCGACCTTGAGACTGTCCACACCCAGTTTCAAATATTCCGGCAAAACCGGCATGAGACAGAGGTCTTTGGAATTCAGGATATAAGACCCGAAGTTATCTTCCTCAATCGGGAACAGCTCACCGGGGCGATACTGTTCTTCCATCAAAAATTCAAACAGATCGGCATTCTGATCGGTGATTTCAATCGCCTTGTCGGTGCCATCTTTTAATTTCAGATGCAGCTTATATTTCCAACGGCACGAATGCGCACAGTTCCCTTGGTTCGCCCCGCGTTCCGACATAAAGTTGGACAGCAGGCAACGCCCGGAATACGTCATACACATAGAGCCCTGAACAAAAGCTTCCAATTTAATGTCGGGTTGTTTTTCGCGAATTTCAGCCAGTTCTTCGAAACTGGTTTCGCGCGCCAGAACAACGAGCGAAGCCCCTTGATTTTTCCAGAAATCCACCGTCAGCCACGAACAGACATTGGCCTGCGTGGACACATGGGCTTCCAGTTCCGGGGCATGCTGGCGCACAAACTGAAACACACCGGGGTCCGCAATGATCACACCATCGGGTTTAACGGTACGGATTGTTTCAATAAACTTGGGCAGCTTTTCAATATCACTGTTATGGGTAAACAGGTTCAGCGTCAGATAAATACGCTTGCCGTGTTCATGGACAAATTTGACCCCTTCCACCAATTCTTCCAACGAAAAGGACGATTGGGTCCGCAGTGACAAATCAGGTGTCCCGGCATAGACCGCATCGGCGCCATAAAGGATAGCGGTTTTCAACTTCGTCAACGATCCGGCAGGCATCAACAGTTCGGAACGTTCCGGGCGGGTGACGGTAGGCAATGCGGGCATACTCATGTGCGGGCAATCTTTCGTTCTTCAACGCGTTTCAGGATTTGACGACGTTCCGTATCGTTGCTGGCCCGCCATCCGGCAATTTCCGCACCAGTGCGAAAACATCCCAGACAAACCTTGTCACGCGGATCCAATGTGCAAACGCCGTTACACGGGCTTGCGACCGTATATTGTGTCATCGTCACTTCCTAAACTAATATCTCAGTAAATTTGTCGGTCATATAACATGAACGTCTAGGGGCGTAAACTTATAAAAGTTCCAAGAAGACCTCAGCATATCCGTTGCAAGGCCGTTCCATGTTTTTTCAACCAATGGCGTGATTTTTTCGCATCTACATCAAAGCAATCCACCGTCGCCCAAAAGGCGGCACTATGATCCATGTGCCTGAGATGGGAAACTTCGTGTGCCACCACATATCGCAAGATTTCGGGCGGGGCCATAATCAAGCGCCAATTGAATGACAGATTCCCCGCAGACGAACAAGATCCCCAGCGCGACACGGTATCACGTACTGAAATACGCTTCACTTGCTTACCCAGTTGTGCCGCCATTTTATGAGCTTGGGGCTGAATATCGACCTTAGCCTGTTTTTTTAACCAATCCACAAGGCGGCGTTGGAAAAATTCCATCTCGCCAGTGATAAAAATTTCATAACCTTCACACCAAACCGTCCCTCGCGCATTTGGGCGATGGCGCAATGTATGATCGACCCCTCGCAAGCTAACAACCGATCCATCGCCCAAGCTGCAACTTGGCGCCAACTTCGCCAATTGATTGGCAATCCAGACCTTGTTGCGCGCCGCCATTTTCAAGCCTTCTTCCGGGCTTATCCCTTTGGGTAAGGTTACGACCACACCGTCTTCTTTGGGGTTTAAGCGCAGAATCAATCGTCGCGCCTGTGCATTTTGGCGCATTTGAACCGGAATTTTCTGTCCATCAAGTTCAATAAAACCGTTCAATATTTCGCCTCAACAAAATAAAGCCCATGTGCCGGGGCGGTTTGCCCTCCTTTGGCCCGGTCTTTCGCATCCAACGCGTTTTGCAAGTCCTGCTTGGTCCATTTCCCACGCCCGACCAGTTCCAACGAACCAACAATATTGCGCACCTGATGATGCAGGAAAGAACGCGCACGCACCCGCACATGAATTTCCTCACCAACTTGCCTGACGCTGATTTCATCCAAGGTGCGTAGCGGACTATTGGCTTGACATTGCGCCGCCCGGAAAGTTGAAAAATCGTGTTTGCCAACTAAAATCTGTGCCGCCTCATGCATGGCATCAGCATCCAGTTTTCTTTGTGTCCACCAGACTCGATCATCTTCCAACGCCGGACGGCCCGGGCGGCATAAAATACGATAAAGATAACTTCGCTCCAGACAGCTGAAACGAGCGTGGAATTCCTCATCTGCATATTCACATTCGACAATAGAAACCCGGTGCGGTTTAACATGATGATTGATCGCCAGCAGCACCTTATTAGGCGGGATATCTTTCTCCATCTCAAAATGGGCCACCATGCCCAAGGCATGCACACCGGCATCGGTCCGACCCGCGACATGAAGGCGCACCTCGTGACCGGCAAAAATCAAACAAGCGTCCTCAATGATTTGCTGAACGCTCATCCCGTTATCCTGACGCTGCCACCCCACAAGGCCGGTTCCGTCAAATTCTATGGTCAGTTTATACTTAGGCATGTGCCCTTTGTAATCTTTTGAGAAAATTATTGCGATATTTTTTCGTCTTATCTGAAAATATATGTTAGGAATATTTTATGCATTTGTAATGACTAAGAATTAAGGGGCATAAAGTGGCAAAAAAAGGCGTACGCTTCCCGGAAAAAGAACGGGATTATGAAGCAGAAGACCGCCAACGCGTGCAAGAGGATATGGACTCGCTTTTTGCCGTCCCGCTTGCCATTCTGCCTCTGGAAACCAAGGGTCTGAAACGCGCCCGTATGGTGAAAAACGTCAAACTGCAAAGCGCAATTGAGGTTTTCGCAGACCGTGAAACCGGGTCCGGTCAACTGGATGTGGAAGACCTTCCAGCCGAATTTGATTGGCCGGAAGATAAAACACACCCTGACCTGATTATCATGCGCAAACTCGCGGTTTTACAAAGCTATGATATTTATTCCCTGCGCATTACCCTGCGCGAACATGGCATCCCGGTAAACGATGACATTGCATTAAAACTATCTGATGAAAAACAGGCCGAGCTGGCCGGATATATGCGCAGCTTCACCATGCCTTTGATCATGCAGATCTACGGAACGGACGATATGTCCATCAAATCGTTCTCTGATGTGGTCGGCCTGTTTAAAGACCCTGATGTCAAAAAAGCACGTGAAAAACTGCAACAAATGGCTGAAAAGCTGGATATCGACATTATGGAAGTCCCAAAATTCCTTGAAGATTACGGCGATATCTTCCTGTCTTTATCCTACTATCGCAACAGTATGGACAACATCATGCCCATCGTGAACGAGTTTCTCGATTCAATGGAAGGCATCCGGTCCAACTGGCAATTGCGCAATGACCCTGCCTTGATGAAAACTTGCACGATGGTTGAAAATACCATTAACGAGACCTGCGCCTCTATTTCCGGTCGTTTTGAAACCTTTAACAAGGCATCAAAAAACATGTGGAAAAACCTGAATGCGGAACGTTTCCGTCAGGTCAAAGGCATGATCGAAAGTTATCATACCGTCATCGGTGGTATCCTCTGCGGTCTGACCGTAAAAATGATCCACTGGAAACGCCTGTTCCCGGACCCCGACCTTGGCGGGCCTGTGCGTCGTTCTGAATTCATCATGTCGGAAATGAAGCAAGGTATTGACCGAATGCGCGATCTGGAACGCGCCCAACCGATGGGCGCTGTTCTCAATGTTGAGGAAGACTAACGCAGACGCTTAGAAACCGGTTACTTTTCTCATCAGCATTTCTATGGGACCGCGTTTAAAGCGCTGAGCATAAAAGTACGCGTAAACAATCGCCACGACACAGAAAAACAAAGCTGCCGTGAGCACGCTTAAGACGGATTGCCCGCCCAGCAGGCCGAAAGCCTCAAGTGTGCCCATGCCAACAACAATATGCCCGATATAAAGTGATAAGGTTTGGCGCCCCGCCGGAAGTACGATTCTAAGAACACTACACTCCTGCATCCAGCGTGCACTTTTCAGACAGATGCCCACAACCAGTGACGCAACACTGATCCCCGCCCCAATATACAGGGGTAACGGTGGCACAGGCCCGGTTCCAAACAACAATAAGAGTTCAGGATCAGCCCCGCTTAACAGTCCCATACCCGCAAGTGACAGAAGCTCAACGCCCAAGAGCCCGAGAAAGCCAAATATAATCAAAGTATTTTGCGTATTTCTTTTATCAAGAGACAAGCGACTTAGAACAAGTCCCCAAAGAAGAAAACTCAGCCAAGGAAAGACAGGATGCCACCCGTTGAAAAAAAGATTGCGTACAAATCCGAAAAATGTCCAAAAATCAACGTAGCTATAATCCGCCCAATTCCAACCCGCATCATAATCAAGAGCCAAAAGCATCGTGAAGAAAAGAATATTTATAAGAACCATCAGGGTTAGTAAATACGGGGAAGAAAGGCGCACACACAGGACACCCAAAAGAAAATAAAAAGCATAATAATGAAGAATATCAGCGTCAAATATCAGTGTATTCAACAAACCGATCACCAATAAAAACAAAGCTCGTTTTATGGTGTCACTCACAGACTGAGTGCCATTGTCGTTTTTGACAGCCAATCCCAAACCAATACCGGCCAATACGACAAAAGTGGCTGCGGCACGGCCTTCTAAAGCCTGCACAAAGACGCTTAGGAAACCGGCATCCGCCTGCTGACCGCCCATCACCACATTAAAATTGACGATGACCATTCCGACAAACGCCACTAAACGTGCAAGATCCAACCCGTCAAGGCGTGAGCTTTCTTGCATGCCACCCATTTAAAATCTCCTTGAAACAGCATCCAAGTTTCGAGTGACATCTAAACCTAAGCAGGTGTCATCAAAGCTTTTGCCCAACAGGAACATCAAAACCACGCAAGAAACTTTGCGCATCGGTTACACCTTTGCCGCTGCGTTGCACCTTTATTAAACGTAAAGCCCCTTCTGCACAAGCAATCACCAGACCATCCGTATCCAGACGTGTCCCTGCCTCGCCCGATAGATCGCATAATTCAGCTTGGATCACCTTGATACGGTCTTTCCCCACGCCAAACCATGTCCCCGGCCACGGGGTAAATGCACGAATTTTGCGTTCAATCACCGTATTGGATTGGTTCCAGTCAATCTGGCTTTCCTCTTTTTCCAATTTTTTGGCGTATGTCACACCCTCTTGCGGCTGTGCTTGAGGCTTCGTGTACCCCCCTTGAACCGCACGCAGGGCTTCCAATGTCAGTTTTGCGCTTTCCAACGCCAAATTATCATGCAGAGTCTCACCCGTTGTTGACGACGTGATTGCAACTGGTTGGATCAACAGCATATCTCCTGTATCCAGACCTTCATCCATCTGCATAATTGTAACACCGGAAACATCGTCGCCCGCCTCGATCGCACGTTGGATCGGAGCAGCCCCCCGCCAGCGCGGCAAAATGGATGCATGGGCATTTAAACATCCATGAACGGGGGCTTCCAAAATCGCCTTGGGTAAAATCAATCCATAGGCTGCGACAACCGCGCAATCTGCTTTCAAATCGGCAAAGGCCTGTTGTTCTTCGGTCGACTTCAAACTAACTGGTGTGCGAACTTCAATGCCTTGGGATTCCGCATAGGCATGTACGGGGGTCAGTTGGACTTTTTGTCCACGACCACTTTTGCGCGGTGGCTGGCTGTAAACACAAACCACATCGTGTCCGGCATCTATCAAGCCCGCTAAAATAGAGACACTGAAATCCGGCGTTCCCATAAAGACCAGACGCATGGGGTTTTCTACTTTGAGGAATTCACTTTCAGTCATCGCCTTTATACCCGACAAGTCGTCGGCCCTCTTTTGCGTCTATATCTTTTCAGGAACCTTTTAACGGATAGATCAATCCGCTTTTTTCATTTTCGTCAACTTACGCATAATCATAGACCGCTTAATGCGTGAAATATGATCAATAAACAAAGTGCCTTCCAAATGATCAATTTCATGCTGAACACACGTTGCCAGCAACCCGTCAGCATCAATTTCATGGGCTGTCCCGTTTTCATCAAGGTATTTGACTTTTACACGTTCGGGACGTTCCACTTCACTGAAGCTTTTTGGAACAGACAGACACCCTTCTTCGTAGATACCTGTTTCATCAGATGCCCACAGAACCTCGGGATTAATCATCTTCATCGGGGCGGGTTCTTCATCGTCACCCGCCACATCAATCACGATTACGCGCTTAAGTACACCGACCTGAGGTGCAGCTAAACCGATCCCCGGTGCGTCATACATGGTTTCCAGCATATCATCCAACAGGGTGCGGATTTCATCGCTGACATCGTCAACCGGGTCCGCCTTTTTCTTCAAGATCGGATCCGGTGCGGTCAAAATATCCAAAATAGCCACGGCGTAACTCTTACTTCTTTTAATTCCATAGATGATCAGGACATAAGAGGATATGACGCCTAGGTCAAGTTAAAGCGGGCCAAACTCGCCTGTTTTGCGGTCAAAAGCCGTCATGGTGCCGCTTTCAATGTCGAAATGCAGACCATAAATTTTCAAAGTCTTGTTTTCCACCCGTTCCTTGATGAAATCGAATTCCATCAGATTGTTCATGGAATTTACGATAGACGCTTTTTCAATTTCTTCAGGGATCCGGTTACCCGCCTTGATCGATTCTGCGCAACATCCCGGATTTTCAAAAGTATTATGAACCATGCCAATCCAGTGATGAACGAAATCCGTGCCCAAGGCCTCCTTATTATTTTCTGTATCGATAGCCGCTTGAATGGCGCCACAATGGGCATGCCCCATAATCATAATGTTTTCGACCTTCAGCACCTTCACGCCATATTCCAGCGCCGAGCTTACCCCGTGATGATGAGTATCTTTTTCATAAGGGGGAACCAGATTGCCAACGTTACGCACCGCAAAAATTTCACCCGGCCCGATCTGCATGATAATCGAAGGGTCAACCCGCGAATCAGAACACGAAATCAACAATGTTTTTGGATGCTGTCCATTTTCGACCAAATCATTAAAGGTATCAATATGTTCCAGATAATAACCATCGAGGAACTTTTTATATCCCTCTTTCAGTTTCTTTACAGCTTCCATTGCTCTAACCCTGATATATCCGATTAATGTCTGTAAAAATGTAATCAATTACAAAAGCAGGTCAAGTACAAATAATGGTATTTCGGTATTACAATGCTTAATTGTGGTTTTTTGCCTGATTTATCTTTTTATATCAAGCAATTAATTTAACGAGAAAATTCACTTTCCGCATAGCCTTGCGCAAATAACAAGCTGCGCAGGCTGGTATGCTGGATATTATGGCGCGCTTTTTCCACCACAGAAGGTTTCGCGTGATAGGCCACACCCAGTCCCGCTTCCAATAACATCGGCAAATCGTTAGCGCCATCCCCCACGGCTACAGCGTCATCCACAGAAAGCCCCTGTTCCCGACAAAGTGATTGCAGATAAGCAAGCTTACTGTTTTTGGTCACGATCGGATCAATGACTTTTCCGCTCAGAACCCCATCGACAATTTCCATATTATTGCCCGCATTGAAATCAAAACCGACATCGGCGGCCACACGTGATGTAAAAAAGGTGAAACCGCCAGATACAAGGGCGCAATAGGCACCGTTTGCTTTCATAGTTGCGACCAGTTCTTTTGCCCCTGGGGTCAGACGAACCAAGCTCATTGCGTCTTCTAAAAAGCTTTCAGATAAGCCTTTCAACATCAAAACGCGTTCGCGCAAAGCTTCGCGAAAGGGGATTTCCCCGTTCATCGCGCGTGTAGTAATTTCGGCAACCCGTTCTTTCAGTCCGGCGAATTCTGCCAAATCGTCCAGCGTTTCCCCTGTCACAATGGTGGAATCCATATCCGCAATCAGCAGCTTTTTCCTACGCCCTTGCGCTTTTTGAAAAATCACGTCGGCTTGCGTGAATTTGGAGCGAAGATCATTGAGATTAACGACCTCTGAAATTTCAACATCATAGGCTTCCCCTTCTGACAAACAGACCGGCTTTGCTTTCGGCAGATAAGTCAGAATCTGCTCCGGCGTAATTTGTTGCTTTTCAGGGTTTGCAATAAAAGTCAGAACATAGGACATTAGGGTACGAGCCGTAGAGTTATGCGGTGCGCCATTTTATGCCAGAGGAAACCAAGAAAGTCTATGCCAACCGTTACGAAAAATCAGGTTGTTGTCATCGCTGGCCCCACCGCCAGCGGAAAGTCGGCCCTTGCCTTGGATGTCGCCACTGAATTCAATGGCATCATCATCAACGCCGATTCCATGCAGATATATAAGGGGATTCCCATCGTCACCGCCTGCCCCAGTGCAGAAGACGAAGCCCGCATCCCCCATCGCCTTTATCAAATCATGGACCCGGCAGAAACCTGTTCCGCCGGATATTGGGAGAAACTCTGTGTTGCAGAAATTCAAAAGGCGTGGGCAGAAAATAAACTGCCCATCGTCACGGGTGGGACAGGACTATATATTAAGACATTGACAGAAGGCATTTCCCAACTGCCCTCCATCCCCGATGAGATCCGAAACAACATCCGTCAACGCGGCAACCAGTTGGGGGTCGAGGCCCTTTATGATGAATTACAGACCAGAGACCCGGAAATGGGGGCACGCCTGAAGCCCCGTGATATGCAGCGAATCTGTCGCGCATTGGAAGTTTTGGAAACCACCGGCAAATCACTGGCCCAATTACAACGTGACATAAAACCCACACCCGCACTGAACGCCCGCTTCGAAAGCCATGTGGTTATGCCGCCGCGCGATATCCTTTATGCCCGTTGTGACCAACGTTTTGATTTGATGATTGAACAAGGCGCTGTTGAGGAAATCACCGCCTTTGCCAAACGCGCACTCGACCCAAAAGTTCCGGCAATGAAAGCACTTGGTGTCCCCGAACTCTTATCTTATGTACGCCACGAATGCACACTGGATGAGGCGCGAAGTCAGGCGCAAATGCAGACACGACGATTTGCAAAACGCCAATGCACCTGGTTTCGGAATCAGATTTCTGCGGTAGAAATTCACAATACGCAATATTCGGAAAGTTTGCGTGACGAGATTTATAATAAAATTCGTCATTTTTTGTTGACCCCAGACAGTTGACCCATTAGTTTGCGCAGCTCGAACCTGCGCAGCACTTGCGCGGGAGTTTTTGTGTCTTAAAAACGGACACAAGAAAATTCGTTGAGACGGAGGATTATTGCATGTCCACGAAACAAATGACCGGTTCTGAAATCATCATCCAAGCTTTGAAAGATCAAGGTGTGGATGTGATGTTTGGGCTACCGGGTGGCGTGCTTCTTCCGCTGTATGACGCACTGTTCAAACAAAACGGTCTCCGCCACATTCTGGTGAAGCACGAACAGGCTGCTGTCCACGCTGCGGAAGGGTATGCACGCTCTACCGGGAAAGTGGGAACAGTCCTAGTGACTTCTGGCCCTGGCGCGACCAACACCGTGACGGGCCTTGTTGATGCCATGATGGACAGTGTACCGCTGGTATGCCTGACCGGGCAGGTCCCTTCCAGCCTGATCGGCAACGATGCCTTTCAGGAAGCTGATATCACAGGGATCACACGCGGCGTCACCAAACACAACTATCTTGTAAAAGACGTAAACGAATTGGGCCGTGTCCTGCACGAAGCCTATTATGTCGCACGTTCCGGCCGACCGGGTCCCGTTTTGGTGGACATTCCCAAAGATGTTCTGCTGGCACTTGGCAATTATACAACACCGGGCAAAAACACGGCTGTTGAACATCGTTCTTACAAACCGCAAGTCAAGGGTGATACGGCTGCGATCAAAGAAGCCATTGATTTGATCAAAAACGCAAAGCGCCCCTTGTTTTACGGCGGCGGCGGGATCGTCAATTCCGGCGATGCAGCCTGCACACTGTTCAGCCAACTGGTAAAAATGACGGGCATTCCCTGTTCCTTGACCTTGATGGGACTGGGTGCTTTTCCAGGGTCCGATGACCAGTTCCTCGGTATGATGGGGATGCATGGTACATACGAAGCCAACCTCGCCATGCATGACTGCGACGTTATGATCAATATCGGTGCGCGTTTTGATGATCGTGTTACGGGCGCATTGGATAAATTCTCGCCGGATTCTAAAAAAATCCATGTGGATATCGACCCCAGCTCGATCAACAAAAACATTATCGTGGATGTTCCGATCATTGGCGACGTTGCCCACGTCTTGGAAGAATTGATCAAACACTGGAAAGCCGATCAAGCACAGGTGAACGCCAAGGCTTTGGATAAATGGTGGAAGCAAATCAATGAATGGCGCAAAGTTGACAGCCTGAAATACACCAAATCCAACAAGGTTATTAAACCGCAATATGCCTTGGAACGTATCCGCGATCTGGCAAAAGACACAGGTAAAGACACCTATTATACGACCGAAGTTGGCCAACACCAGATGTGGGCAGCACAACATTTGTGCTTTGAAAAACCCAAACGCTGGATGACATCTGGTGGTCTGGGCACAATGGGATATGGCTTCCCGTCTGCGATGGGTGTTCAAACTGCACATCCCGATGCTTTGGTTGTCGCCATTGCCGGGGATGGGTCTTTCCAGATGAACCTGCAAGAAATCGCCACTTTAATGGCCTACCGCCTGCCGGTGAAATGTTTCATCCTCAATAACAAATATCTGGGGATGGTCCGCCAATGGCAGGAAATGTTCCACGGCGAACGCTATTCTGAAAGCCATATCGACGTTCAACCCGATTTTGTCAAACTGGCCGAAGCTTACGGTGCAACCGGCCTGCGTGCGACCACACCGGGTGAACTGGATGACGTGATTAAACAAGCCTTTGCTTCTGATCTGCCGACCATCACCGAAATTCTGGTAGATGCGGAAGAAAACGTTTTCCCGATGATCCCGTCCGGTGCGGCCCATAATGAAATCATTCTTGGCCCGGAAGATTCTCAGTCCAGTGAAAACGGCGGCAGCGTCGAATCCGGTGTTCTGGTTTAAAGCTTAGGAGTAACAAAAAATGACCAATAACGACAAAGATGATCTCCTACGCCACACGGTTTCTGTTCTTGTAGACAACGAATCCGGTGTTCTGGCCCGCGTTGTGGGCCTGTTCTCCGGTCGGGGTTACAACATTGACAGCCTGACCGTGGCCGAAGTCGACCATGTGGATAATTTGTCAAAGATTACAATCGTTACCAGCGGTACGCGCCAAGTGATCGAACAGATCAAAGCGCAGCTGGATCGTCTTGTTCCTGTGCGCAAGGTCGTCGATCTCACCATCGATGGCCCCAGTGTGGAACGCGAAATGGCGTTGGTAAAGGTTGCAGGCGAGGGGGAACATCGTGTAGAAGCTTTGCGTATTGCCGATATTTTCCGCGCGCGCGTTATCGACAGCTCGAATTCTTCTTTCGTGTTCGAAGTGTTCGGTAAAGCCGGCAAAGTCGATGCGTTTATTAAACTGATGGAGCCATTGGGGCTGGTTGACGTTTCACGTACCGGTGTCGTGGCAATTTCTCGCGGAGCCCAAGGGCTCTAAAGGAAGCGTCTAAATTTTTTATTGTCTTATAGTTCAAGGGGTATTTGAACATGCAGGTTTATTACGATCGTGACGCAGACGTCAATTTGATCAAAACCAAAAAAGTAGCCATCGTTGGTTACGGCTCCCAAGGTCACGCACATACATTGAACCTGCGCGACTCCGGTTGCACAGAAATCGCTGTTGCGCTGCGCGAAGGCTCTGCTACACGTAAAAAAGCCGAAGGCGAAGGCCTGAAAGTTATGTCTGTTGCCGAAGCTGCGGCTTGGGCTGACGTTCTGATGATCCTGACACCGGACGAACTGCAAGCCGGTATCTACAAATCAGAAATCGCACCGAACCTGAAAGAAGGTTCTGCACTGGCATTCGCACACGGTTTGAACATCCATTTCAACCTGATCGAAGTTCCGGCTGGCAACGACGTTATTATGATCGCGCCGAAAGGCCCGGGTCACACCGTTCGTGGCGAATACGTTAAAGGCGGCGGCGTTCCCTGCTTGATCGCGGTTCATCAGGATGCTTCTGGCAATGCTAAAGAAATCGCCATGTCTTACGCTTGTGGCGTTGGCGGCGGTCGTTCCGGCATCATCGAAACCAACTTCAAAGAAGAATGTGAAACCGATCTGTTCGGTGAGCAGGCTGTTCTTTGCGGTGGTTTGACTGAGCTGATCCGTTATGGTTTCGAAACACTGACAGAAGCCGGTTACGCACCGGAAATGGCTTACTTCGAATGTTTGCACGAAGTAAAATTGATCGTTGACCTGATGTACGAAGGTGGCATGCACAACATGCGTTATTCTATCTCTAACACAGCGGAATACGGTGACTATGTTTCCGGCCCGCGCGTTATTGATGCATCTGTTAAAGATCGTATGAAAGACGTTTTGACTGATATCCAAACGGGTAAATTCGTTCGCGACTTCATGTTGGAAAACCAAGTTGGCCAACCGTTCCTGAAAGCACGTCGTGCACAAGGTGCGGCTCACCCGCTGGAAGAAACAGGCGAAAAACTACGCGGCATGATGCCTTGGATCAAATCCAATGCATTGGTCGACAAAGAACGCAACTAAGCCTTCGGGTTTAGAACGCGTAGCTCCACTTTGGTGAGAGCATTGCACGCACTGCAAGAAGAAAGAGGTCCGATATCTGTCGGACCTCTTTTTTTGTTCGCCTTTCTCATCTCGGTAACTTCGGTAAAATCGAAGTTACCCTTTGATTTTATTCGTTTGATAGAACCGTAGCTTTTCTCGTAGATAATCGCGATTGAAACCTTTTCCCGGTAGGTCCCATGTCGCGACATTCTGCCTTTATGCGTTTGGATTTTGCCCTTGGTATGTTGGAAGAAGGCGATCTGAACGCGGCTATCGAAGCCACCTTAGCTGCCATTGATGCCCTGCCCAACGAAGCACAATTCCATTTTGTGCTGGGGGAACTATACGAAAAAATAAAAGAACCTGAAAAAGCCATTGCCGCCTATAAACAGGCCTTACATTTGCAAGATCAGGATCATCTTGGTGCAGGTGTTCGTTTGTCTTTGCTGGGAGCTTGTGAACAAATGCAGCGTCTGCCTGCCGATTATGTCGAAGCCCTGTTTGACGATTACGCCCCCCGCTTTGAGAAAAACTTGCTCAAACACTTGTCCTATCAGGCACCGGAGCAGGTTTTCAATCTGTTGTTTACTCATCTCGCCAAAATGCCGCGCAAACCGCATGTCCTTGATCTGGGCTGTGGTACCGGTTTGGCAGGACAGCATATTCACCCTATCGCTGGTCGTCTGGAAGGCATTGATCTTTCCAAAAAAATGTTAAAACAGGCGGAAAAGAAAAAAATATATCACCGCTTACAACAAGGCGATATTCTTGCAGAAATTTCTGAAAATGCCCCGCGTTTCGATCTGGTGATCGCCTGTGATGTTTTTAACTATCTTGGTGATCTCAGTACGGTTTTTCAGCGTACCGTACAACGCCTACATCCCGGTGGCTTTCTCGCCTTCAGTGTGGAAAGTTCCGGTTTTGACCCGGCCTGTGAAAGTTTTAACCTGAATCACACGCAGCGTTTTATCCACAATCGGCAAACTGTGCGTAATTGGTTATCTGCAAACGGGTTTCATATCATCGAAGAACGCTTCGTTCCCATTCGCACCGAAAATGGCGAACCTGTCGAAGGCCATCTTGTTCTCGCCCGGCTGAAAACACAGTCATCGACAAAATTACCACTATTTTCGGTGGAAGAAACAGAAACGGCCCGACAGCACATTGCTATCGAGCCGATGTAACGCATTCAAACTGTAAAGCTTTAGGCGAGAATATTAATCCCGCCCCGCGCAGCGGCGGCGGCAGAGGCTTTCGCCTGCTCACTCACTTGCTCCACAATTGTTGCGGCTGCAGCGGTTTGGCTTTCAATCGCCTGCCGCGTCATAGCGACACTCGCTTCCTGATTATTCGAAGCTTTTTGCATCGCCATAGCACTCACCGCAAGTCCGGTAATATCCATGTTTCAACGTCCTTCTATCGTTTAAAACGCACTTCTGTCGTCTACCACAACAGTAAAACACCGATTGGTCGTAAAGTCAATTTTTTGCGGGAATTAGACGTCTCACATAGAAAAACCCTGCACTTGGAGGGGGGGGGGTATAATAAGCGCAGGGTTTTCTATGTGCATTCAGGGAAGGTGGGGGCAATCCAATCGACTGGAATCGTAAGGAGAGTTATCCCTGAAAATCTTCAGGACTGCTTAATACTGGCGATAACAGTCCTAAAGTATGACTTCGAGTCTGAATGTATCATACTTTATATCTATTTCATCCTTTTTTTTGCGAATAATTAAAAAAAATTCTCCGCCAAGAATTCAACATATAAGAATTTTCCAAAAAGGCGTTGACAGAAGCCCCCGCAATCCCTTTTTATGTAAGTAGAGAAAACGTACACTAAAGGTTTCAATTCCATGACCGCTTTTGAAACAAGCATGATGATCTTAAGTGCAGGCGCTTTAAGCGCGGCCTTGATCGTGCGTTTCTATGGTCAAAAACAACTCTCTCTCCTCCTTGCTCGACTTACTCGCCCCTGAGCGAGCCCTGCTTCTTGTCTATCCTTTGAAAAAAGTGACCTGAAGCAACGTTCAGGGGATAAGGCTTGTTGCTTTTCCAAGCTGTTTTCACTAATTTTCGTAGCAAATGCCATTTCTAGGATGAGATAGATGACAACCGATTCAAACCGCGTAATTATTTTTGACACCACTTTGCGTGATGGAGAACAATCTCCCGGCGCCTCCATGAACCTGGAAGAAAAACTGCGCATCGCCAGCACACTGGAAGAAATGGGTGTCGATGTCATCGAAGCCGGTTTTCCAATCGCTTCGGAAGGCGACTTTGAATCTGTAAGCGAAATTGCCAAACAGGCTGAAAACGCCAGCATTTGCGGTCTGGCCCGCGCAGCACGTGGAGATATCGAACGCTGTTTCAATGCCGTTAAACATGCACCGAAACATCGTATTCATACATTTATCTCCACATCTCCGCTGCATATGAAATATAAACTGCAGATGGAACCCGATGCCGTTTTGGCAAAAGTCAAAGAATCCGTAACATTTGCACGCTCCTTGGTCGAAGATGTCGAATGGTCCGCCGAAGACGGCACTCGAACCGAAGCAGACTTCCTGTGTCGTTGTGTCGAAGCCGCCATTGATGCCGGTGCACGCACGATCAACATCCCCGACACCGTTGGCTATACAGTGCCCGAAGAATATTATGCCATGATCGATATGTTGATGAACCGGGTTCCCAACATCGACAAAGCGATTATTTCCACACACTGTCATAATGATCTGGGCTTGGCAGTTGCCAATTCCCTGTCTGCAGTACGCGCAGGGGCCCGCCAAGTAGAATGTACCATCAACGGTCTGGGCGAACGCGCAGGCAATGCCGCCTTGGAAGAAATCGTTATGGCTTTGCGCACCCGTAAGGACTTCCTGCCCTATGATACCGGCATTAAATCCGAATTGATCACCCGGGCATCGCGTATGGTGTCGGCTATCACAGGCTTTTCCGTTCAACCCAACAAGGCCATCGTCGGCAAGAACGCCTTTGCCCACGAATCCGGAATCCATCAGGATGGTATGCTGAAACATGCCGGAACTTACGAGATCATGACACCGGAAAGTGTCGGACTGGATAACGCCAACAAAATCGTGTTGGGCAAACATTCTGGGCGACATGCGTTTAAAGATAAGCTGTCTGCCCTGGGGTATGAGCTGGGCGACAATGCGTTGAACGATGCCTTCAAACGGTTCAAGGATCTGGCCGATCAGAAAAAAGATGTGTATGACGAAGACATTATCGCCTTGGTCGATGATGAAGTCATGCGCGTCAACGAACGGGTGAAACTGAAACATTTCCAAGTCACCTGCGGCACCCACGTCAAAGAACAAATTGCAGCTCTGGCGATCGAAGTCGATGGCGAAGAACGTAAAACAATCGCCGCAGGCGACGGCCCCGTCGATGCCGCCTTTAAGGCGATTAAAGAAATCGTCCCCCTGCCAGATGCCCATCTGGAACTGTATCAGGTTCATGCGGTGACCAAAGGAACGGATGCACAGGCTGAAGTCACGGTCCGTCTGGAAGAAGACGGCAAAACCGTCAATGGACGTGGCGCAGATGTCGATACAATGGTCGCTTCTGTCACGGCTTATTTAAATGCGGTGAACAAATTACTGGTCAAGCGCACCAAAGGTAAACCCGAAGACGTCGGCACCATCTAAGCCACATATCGGACACAAATGGATATGGGCATTTTCAGCAAACATAAAAAGGGAGCAAACGTCGCAGCATATTGCGCGATTGCCCCTGTTTGCCTGAATACCCTCCTCCTTCTTTCTCTCTGTTTACTCACACGACTTAGCAGCCTCTAAGCACATCTGTTTCTCTCACTTCTAAAGAAACACGCGCTTAGGGGACAAGGCTTGTCGTGCGTGTAAGCCGATTTCATTAATCATATGAATTCTGTTTTAGAGAAAGAAGAAAGACATGAGTACCGATTCCAATCGCGTTATTATTTTTGACACCACTTTGCGTGACGGGGAACAAGCTCCCGGCGCGACCATGACATTTGACGAAAAAATCCGAATCGCTTCGTATTTAGAAGAAATGGGTGTCGATATCATCGAAGCCGGGTTCCCCATTGCTTCAGAAGGGGACTTCCACGCCGTTTCAGAAATTGCAAAATTATCCAAAAACGCCACTATCAGCGGATTATCACGCGCCGTGCGTGGGGATATCAAATGTTGTTTTGATGCCGTGCGTCATGCTGTTCATCATCGCATTCACATCGTTATTGCCGTCTCAGCCCTGCATATGAAATATAAGTTGCAGATCGAACCGGATGATTTGATCACACGTATTGAAGACAGTGTCCGTTATGCCCGTACCTTGGCAGAAGACGTGGAATGGTCAGCCGAAGATGCCACCCGCGCCGACCCGGATTTTTTATGTTATTGCGTTGAAACCGCCATCAAAGCCGGAGCAACAACCGTTAATATCCCCGACACCGTTGGCTATACAGTGCCGGAAGAATATTATGCCATGATCCAGATGTTGAAAAACCGCGTTCCCAATATCGACAAAGCAATTATTTCCACCCACTGTCATAATGATCTGGGCTTGGCCGTTGCCAATTCCTTGGCCGCCATTCAGGGCGGTGCCCGTCAGGTGGAATGTACCATCAACGGTCTGGGCGAACGCGCAGGCAATGCCGCCTTGGAAGAAATCGTCATGGCCTTGCGCACCCGTTCCGATATTTTGCCCTACACCACCGGCATTAAAACGGAAATGATCACGCGGGCATCACATATGGTGTCGGCGATCACAGGTTTTTCCGTTCAACCCAACAAAGCCATTGTCGGCAAGAACGCCTTTGCCCACGAATCCGGAATTCATCAGGATGGTATGCTGAAACATGCCGGAACTTACGAGATTATGACACCGGAAAGTGTCGGGCTGGATAACGCCAACAAGATTGTCTTGGGTAAACATTCCGGTCGTCATGCATTTAAAGATAAGCTGTCCGCCTTGGGGTATGAGCTGGGCGACAATGCCTTGAACGATGCGTTCAAACGCTTCAAGGATCTGGCTGATCAGAAAAAAGATGTTTATGACGAAGACATTATCGCCTTGGTCGATGATGAAGTCATGCGCGTCAAACGGGTGAAACTGAAACATTTCCAAGTCACCTGCGGCACCCACGTCAAAGAACAAATTGCAGCTCTGGCGATCGAAGTTGACGGCGAAGAACGTAAAACCATCGCCGCAGGCGACGGCCCCGTCGATGCCGCCTTTAAGGCGATTAAAGAAATCGTCCCCCTGCCAGACGCCCATCTGGAACTGTATCAGGTTCATGCGGTGACCAAAGGAACGGATGCACAGGCTGAAGTCACGGTCCGTCTGGAAGAAGACGGCAAAACCGTCAATGGACGTGGCGCAGATGTCGATACGATCGTTGCCTCCATAAATGCTTATCTAAACGCGTTGAATAAGCTGTTGGTTAACCATTCCAAAGACCAAAAGGAAAATTTAAAAACGGCCTAAATCACGGACAAAAAAGGGAGAAAGACACACATCACTTTCTCCCTTTTTTGCGGCCCTCATCTTTTATTAACTTCTTTGTTTCATCATGCATGGGTTAAGAAGTGTGTGAGGTCTCGAACTGTTACAAAAAAAATGTTTGCGACTCGTGATAAGGACTAGCATTGCGGCACGCGACTTCTTATAAAGGTTAATCGGTTTTTCGGAATAGTTTTCGGGAAACCATTTGGGTTATCAGGGCTTGGCCTGCAAAACGAGAGTTGAGGCAAGATGTTTTCAAAACTGTTCGGCGTTCTGTCCGCTGACATGGCAATCGATTTAGGAACCGCAAACACACTGGTTTACGTCAAAGGTAAAGGGATTGTTCTCAATGAACCATCCGTTGTCGCCATTGCCGATAATATGGGTAAAAAACAGGTTCTTGCCGTTGGTGAAGAAGCCAAGCAAATGCTTGGCCGTACACCGGGTAATATTCAAGCCATTCGCCCTTTACGCGACGGGGTGATTGCTGATTTTGAAATTGCCGAGGAAATGATCAAGCATTTTATCCGTAAAGTGCATAATCGCCGCAGCTTTGCCGCTCCTCTGGTTGTGATCTGCGTTCCTTCCGGCTCAACGGCTGTTGAACGCCGCGCCATTCAAAATTCTGCTGAAAATGCAGGTGCCCGCAAAGTTATGTTGATCGAAGAACCGATGGCAGCTGCCATTGGTGCAGGTTTGCCTGTGACCGAACCGACCGGTTCCATGGTCGTTGATATCGGTGGCGGGACAACCGAAGTTGCCGTCCTGTCTTTGGGGGGGATCGTTTATGCGCGCTCCGTTCGTGTCGGTGGCGACAAAATGGACGAAGCCATTATCGCCTATATTCGCCGCACGCATAACCTGCTGGTTGGTGAAGGTACTGCAGAACGAATTAAAAAAGAAATCGGTTCGGCTTGTCCCCCGGAAGACGGCGAAGGTCGGACGATGGAAATCAAAGGCCGCGATTTGATGAATGGCGTCCCCAAAGAACTGGTCATTTCAGAGCGCGAGATTGCAGAAAGCCTGACAGAGCCAGTCGGTGCAATCATTGAAGCCTGCAAAGTCGCCCTTGAAAACACGGCCCCGGAACTAGCCGCCGATATCGTTGATAAAGGCATCGTTCTGACAGGCGGTGCCGGTATGCTGCGCAATCTGGATTTTGTTTTGCGCCATTCCACCGGATTGCCGGTTTCCATTGCCGATGATCCACTATCTTGCGTCGCACTGGGCACAGGTCGCTCGCTTGAGGAAATGAAAAAACTCAAGCATGTCCTGTCTTCTATGTATTAATAAAAAAAGCGCTTTATCTTAAAGCGCTTTTGCCTTGAGAATGAGGGAAACATCTTTTGGTAAAGCACGGACCAGGCGCACAAAACCGGGTCGATGTGATCCGAAATCTGCTACAGAGATTTGCATATCTCGGGCTGATTTTGGCGGCTTTTGCCCTGATGATGCTGGGCAAGGCCGAAACGGTCATTGTCGAAGAAGCCCGCGCCCGCATTAACGATGCTTTTGCCCCCATTCTCGAAGCGGTTGCGGAACCGGCAGAAACCGTGCGCGGTTATCTGGCTGAAGCACGGCAATTTTTAGCCGTACATGAAGAAAACCAACGCCTGAGCGAAGAAAACAAACGTTTGTTAAAATGGCAAACTGTTGCCCGTCAGGTTGAGAGTGAAAACGCCGTTCTGCGTGACCTGCTGAAATTTGAAGTGGGACCGCAAGCCACTTACAAAGCCGCCCGCGTCATTTCCGATGACGGCGGGATCTTCTCGGAAAGCATGCTGGTTTATGCAGGTGTTCGCGAAGGGGTGAAAAACGGACAAGCCGTCGTCACAGGTGAAGGCCTTGTCGGTCGCATCGCCGGCGTAGCCCATCGTTCCGCTCGTATCCTGCTTTTATCAGATTTAAACTCTCGCATTCCTGTAATGATCGAAAGTTCCCGCGCGCGTGGGATTATGATCGGTCGCAACGAAGAAAAACCCATTTTAAGCAAACTACCGCCCGGCACCATTGTTTCCCCGGGTGATCGCATCGTGACATCCGGTCATGGTGGTGCTTTCCCGCAAGGAATTCCCGTTGGTCAAGTTTCCTCTGTCAGCGATAAAGCGATTGAGGTCACTTTGTACGTAGACAGTTCCCGTCTTGAGATCGTGCGCATTATTGATTACGGACTGGAGGGCATTTTGGATCGTGACCGTTTAAAAACCGATCTTCCCAAAAATGACCTTCCCGCAAAATCGGTTACACAGCCTGTTCATACACCGGTTGAAATGCGCACCGTTGTACCAAAACCGGGAACAGAAAGGAGACCGTCAGAGCCATGAAACCGGGTTTTTGGCAGCGTCTCGATTTATGGGCGCGCAATATCTCTCCGGTGGGGTTGTCGGTCGTTCTTATTTTGCTCAGCGTCATTCCCACCCATATTCCGGGGTACGGGTCCATCGTACCGCAATTGGCATTGATGGGTATTTTCCATTGGACCGTTTTTCGCCCCGATCTGTTACCAATCATTGCGGTTTTCGCCATCGGCATTCTGCAAGATGCGTTAAGTGGTGCTCCGATGGGGTTAAACACGATTGTTTACCTCACTGTATTCGGTGTCGTTCTGGGGCAACGTCGTTTCTTTTTGGGTAAAACCTTCTGGGTGGAATGGCTGGGGTTTAGCATCATCGCGGCTGGGGCCGCGCTGCAAGCCTGGTTGTTACTGTCCGCCTACCACGTCCATGTTCTTATCCCCGGCCCGGTCTTCTTTCAATACCTTATGACCATCGGGTTTTACCCTCTTCTGGCGTGGCTTATGGGCCGCTGGCAACGCTCTATTTTGCGATAATCAAAGGAACCCGTTTAAATGCATCGCAGTTCGGACAGATCAAAACTCTTCAGCAGGCGTGCAGCCGTCCTTGGCGGTGGCAAGCTGGTTTTGATGTCTGCACTGGTCGGGCGCATGTATTATCTGCAAGTCGTCGAAGCTCCGCGTTTTAAAACAATGGCGGAAGAAAACCGCATTTCCATTCGTCTGTTGCCGCCTCCGCGCGGTAATATTGTGGACCGTTTTGGCGAAGAATTGGCTGTCAACGAACAAAACTACCGGGTCATCATCACCGCCGAAGATACCAATGGAAACCCAAAGGGGACACTGGATACATTGGGTCAAATCATCGAAATCGGTGAAAAAGAAAAAAAGAAAATCCTAAAAGAAATCAAACGGAAACGTAGCTTTGTCCCCGTTACCGTACGCGAAAACCTGACATGGGAAGAAGTCGCACAGATCGAAGTCAACACACCGGACCTTCCCGGCAGTGAAATCGATGTCGGTCAAACCCGTCATTACCCCAAAGGCAATTACAGCGCACATGTTCTGGGCTATGTGGCTTCCGTTACCGAACGTGATGCAAAAGACGATCCTTTATTGGAATTACCCGGCTTTCGAATCGGTAAATCCGGCATCGAAAAACTCCATGACTTAAAACTGCGTGGAACGGGTGGGACCTCTCAGGTTGAAGTCAATGCACTGGGTCGTGTTATTCAGGAGGTTCAGCGTCAGGATGGGGAACCCGGCGCAGAAATTACCCTGACCTTAGATGCCGGCTTGCAGGAAATGGTCGCCGAACGTTTGGGGGAAGAAGCCGCAGCAGCCGTTGTTCTGGATATCCATACCGGCGAAGTTCTTTCTATGGCCTCCAGCCCGACGTATGACCCAAATGCCTTTAATCGCGGGTTGTCCCATAAGGAATGGCAAAGCCTGATCACCAATCCGCGCGGCCCCCTGACCAACAAAGCCATTGCCGGGCAATACGCCCCCGGTTCCACCTTTAAAATGGTTGTCGCCCTTGCGGCCCTTGAAAAAGGGGTTATCACTCCCTCACAGGAAATCTATTGCCCCGGTCACATGGAATTGGGCAATGCACGTTTTCACTGCTGGAAAAGAGGCGGGCACGGTAATGTTAATATGGAAGAAGCCCATATGCATTCCTGCGACGTCTATTTCTATGAAATTGCCAAACGCACCGGAATCAACCGCATACACGATATGGCGCGCCGTTTGGGCATTGGGGAATTAAACGGCATTGACCTGCCGGGCGAACGCACCGGTTTGATGCCGTCGCGGGACTGGAAACTGGCCACTATCGGTGCACCGTGGCAAGGCGGAGAAACCCTGATTACCGGCATCGGTCAAGGCTACGTCTTGGCAACCCCCTTGCAACTGGCTGTTATGACAGCACGCATTGTCAGTGGAACAAAAGTTATTCCGCACCTGACGCGTAAAATCACCACAAGTGATGCGGTTGAAGTTCCCGTACGCACTACATTCGACCCCTTAGGTATTTCTCCTGCCCATTTGAAAGTTGTTCAACGCGGTATGAACGCGGTCACCAATATTCCGGGTGGGACGGCTTTTCGTTCGCGTATCAAGGAGCCTGAATTCGCAATGGCTGGTAAAACCGGGACCGCACAGGTTCGCCGTATATCCAAGTCCGAGCGAGACACTCGGGTGCTGAAAAATGATGAACTGCCGTGGGAACTGCGTGATCACGCCTTGTTTGTCGCCTTTGCCCCTTATAACAACCCGCGCTATGCGGTTTCTGTTGTGGTTGAACACGGCGGCTCGGGGTCAAAAACGGCGGCACCGATTGCCCGCGACATTCTGCTGGAAGCCCAAAGACGGGAATCAGCACGCGGTGAATTATTGGTTCCCACCAAAACCACCCCTAAAAAAAATGAGAAGGAGGCGTAAGTATCCAGCATGATGACACGCTATCGCCTCGGGCAAGATAAACTCACGCTTGGTCGCAAAATTCTCGAATTAAATTGGGGGTTTGTTCTTTTACTGATTTTAACGGCCTGCGTGGGATTTGCCATGCTTTATTCGGCAGCTTCCCCCGACCCGGACGTCCCCGGGGCAATCGGTAGCTGGGACCCGTGGGCAAAACGTCAACTCATCCGTTTTATCGGCGGCATGGGCATCATGTTTATTGTCGCGCTGACCGATATCCGAGTCTGGTTGCGATACTCCTATATTCTTTATTTCATTGCACTTGGCTTATTGATTGGTGTTGAAGTCAAAGGATCGATTGGGATGGGTGCGCAACGCTGGATCAGCCTAGGTTTTTTCCAGCTTCAACCGTCCGAACTGATGAAAATCACAATCGTACTGGCACTGGCGCGGTACTTCCACGGACGCAGCCTTGAAGAAATTCAAAGTATTCCTTATCTGTTCGTCCCTTTATTTATGGTCGCAGCCCCTTCTGTCTTGATTTTGCGCCAGCCCGACCTTGGTACGACCTTGATGTTAATCCTTGGCAGTGGTGTTATTTTCTTCCTCGCCGGTGTGCGCCTGTGGAAATTTATCCTTGTCGGTGCGTCTGCTCTGGCCGCTATTCCCGTGGCTTGGCAGTTCCTGCATACCTATCAGAAAAAACGTGTACTCACCTTTTTAAACCCGGAAAATGACCCCTTGGGGGCCGGATATCACATTATGCAATCCAAAATCGCATTCGGGTCCGGCGGCATTGCCGGCAAAGGGTTTGGATTGGGTTCACAAAGCCACCTGAATTTCCTACCGGAAAAACAAACCGACTTTATTTTCACCATGCTGGCAGAAGAACATGGTCTCATCGGTGGACTGGTGGTTATGGGGCTATACCTGTTGTTATTGATCTATGGCTATGCGATTGCCATGCGTTCGCGTAATAATTTTGGCCGTCTGGTTGCCTTGGGTGTAACAACAACTTTTTTCCTGTATGTCTTTATTAATATGGGGATGGTGATGGGTCTTTTACCGGTTGTTGGCGTTCCCTTGCCGCTGATTTCATATGGCGGAACAGTGATGATTTCCATCCTCTTCAGCTTCGGCCTGTTGCTCAGCGTCTCCATCCACAAGGATGTGACCATCTCACGCAAGGGCGAACACGAAGATCTTTAACCCTTATCAATATCGGATTTCCAGAATTTCCAGTTCATCATCGCCTTTTGGGGTTTTAACCGTTACCAAATCCCCGACCCGTGCCTTCATCAACGCACGTGCAACAGGTGAGATCCAACTGATCAAACCATTCGAAGAATCGACTTCATCTTCCCCAACAATGCGGATGTTGACTTTTTCTTCGCGTTCATTTTCATAAGTGACAAATGCACCGAAAAAAATCTGATCCCGACTGGTTTGTTCGTCCGGGTTAACGACAACAGCGGCCTCTATCCGTTTTGTTAAAAAACGCACACGACGATCAATTTCACGCAAACGGCGCTTGCCATACTGGTAATCGGCATTTTCTGATCGATCACCATTTCCCGCAGCCCAGGCAACAACCTTAACCACCTCGGAACGTTCCACCGACCAAAGCTGGTGTTTTTCGTCCTTTAGCCTTTGCAAACCTTGCGGCGTTATATAATTCGGTCTTTCCATGGAACTTTCACTTGTGTGTTTTTCTTTTCCTACTAGATTAACACTCAAAGGTCAAAACAGGTGTGATATGAAACGTTCCAAATCTTTAAAACTGGCGCTGATGGGCGCAACAATCCTTACTATGAGTGCTTGCGACAGTGGCGATGAAGTTGCTGCGATTTTCGAAGATGTCGATGAATGCGCACGTTATGAAGGACAGGATCTGGACCAATGCCGCCAAGGTTTTGAACAAGCTGCTGCTGAACATATCCGCACGGCACCCAAATATACCTCTGTCGAAGATTGCCAAGCCGATTTCGGCAATGAAAATTGCGAACAAGCCCCCATGCAAACCACATCGGGCGGTTCGGTTTTCATGCCGATGATGATGGGATATATGATGGGATCAATGCTCAGTGGTGGAACGCGTTCCAACGTAGCAACCCAACCGCTCTATCGTTCAAAAGACGATCCAAAAACTTTCCGCACAGGGGACAATCAAAAAGTCGCCACTCAAACAGGTGTTCAAAAAGTCCCTTCACAGGTTACTAAAAGCCCAAGCACGAAAACCTCGACTCTGCGTCGCGGTGGTTTTGGATCCACTGCCGCCCGCATGAGCACCCGCAGCTACGGCGGATAAGAAAATATGCATCGTATCAGCATTGAAGAACGTCCAAACTGGCAACAATTGGCGAAAGAAGTCGGTTTTCATTTTCATACAATTGATGGCGAACGCTATTGGGATGAAAGTGCCTGTTACCGATTTACGCTGGATCAAATTGAAAACCATATCGAAGATCCAACTGCAGAACTCGAACAAATGTGTTTTCAGGTCGTTGAGCGTGTCGTTCAAGATGAAACCCTGTTGCAAAAACTGGCCATCCCCCGTGCTTACTGGGATTATGTGCAACAAAGCTGGCTAAACCGGGAAAAAAATTTATATGGCCGTATGGACTTTTCCTATGACGGGCAGTCCCCTGCCAAGCTTTTAGAATATAATGCTGATACACCAACCTCCCTTTATGAAAGTGCCGCCTTCCAATGGGTTTGGATGGAACAGGCAATGGAACAAGGTTTAATCCCACCGGATTGTGATCAATTTAACTCGATCCACGAAGCCCTTATCAGTGCTTTTTCCAATATGGATCTTCAAAGTCCCCTTCACATGGCCTCCTGCCAAGGAAGTCTGGAAGACGAAGGCACCGTTCTCTATCTGGAAGAATGCGCAACCCAAGCCGGTCTTCAGACCCATTTCATTCATATGGAAGAAATCGGAATTGATGAAAAAGGCCGACTGACCGATCTACAGGACAATGTCATCCATACCCTGTTCAAGCTTTATCCATGGGAATGGATGATGCAGGAAGAATTCGGCGAAGCCATGCCGACATCCGGGACCACTTTTATCGAGCCCGCATGGAAGAGCATTCTCTCCAATAAAGGATTACTCCCCCTTTTATGGGATATGTTTAAAGGCCATCCCAATCTCCTTCCCGCTTATTTTGCCGATGATTCCGATGCGCATATGGTCGGGGAAGCCTTTGTCCGCAAACCTTTGCTGTCACGCGAAGGCGCCAATGTCAGCATTCATCAGGCAGGTGAGCCTTTGGAAAATGTTGAGGGACCTTACGGGGCGGAAGGCATGATCGTACAGGCCTTACATCCCCTTCCCATTTTTGAAGGAAACCACACCGTCATCGGCAGTTGGCTGGTCGCCAGTCAGCCCTGTGGCATCGGGATTCGCGAAGATAACAGTGCGATTACCAAGGATAGCTCACGTTTCATCCCTCATGTCATTCGGGACTGATCCCGGTTTAAGGGATTGAAAAAAGTGACCCTGCTGTGCGCGTGATCACATAGATTCTTTCATTTTAATTCTACTATAGGGAATAAATTAGAATTTTGATATAATAGGCGAGGCAGTATTAAGGGATATGGTCATGGCGGAAATTACATTAAACGATGTGAAGTTGCTTGACGGCGACAGTTCGCCTGCACGACGTGCTGTCCTCGCACAGAAACTGGCGAATGATCTGAAAAACAAGACCCTTTCGGAAACCGAATATGATCTTGCCATTGCGATTTGTCAAAAACTGGCTGACGATGTCGATACCACCGTTCGCAGGTCCCTCTCTCACGCCCTTAAAAATAATAATGACATTCCCAAAGATTTAGCCCTTGGCCTTGCAAAAGATATTCTTGAGGTCAGTCTTCCCATGCTGGAATTTAGCACTTTATTGGAAGACAGCGATCTTATAGAAATTATCCATACGGGCGATAATGATCGTCAAATGGCTATTTCCCATCGCCAAACCCTGAGCCCCAGCTTAACACACAGTTTATGTGAAGCGGGGAGTGAAGCAGTTGTAGAAAGCACCTTAAAAAACGAAGGTGCTTCCTTTGAGGACAATACCTATGAACTTGTCCTGCAGCGTTTTGAAAAAAGCGAAGCCATTCACGCAGGTCTGGCGACGCGCCATCAACTGCCACCCCATATCATTGACCTGTTGGTTGATGTCGTCAGTGACCAGTTAAAAACCTACCTTCTGAGCCATCAGAAACTGTCCCCTGTTCTGATTGAACGTGTGGTGCTTGAATCACGTGAAGATGCCAAACGCCGATTGTTACATGATCCCCGTTCAAAACGCGACGCAGAGAAACTCGTTCTCGCCATGAATAAACAAGGGAAGCTAACCCCGGAATTGATTTTCCGTGCCTTGGAAATCGGGGACAGGCCTTTCTTTGAATATGCAATGGCACATCGCGTTGGTATTGATATTCAAGCAGCCCGGACTTTGATTAAAGACCCCGGCGAAAAAGGTTTCGCCGCCCTTTATAAAAAGGCCGATCTACCACGTAAAGATTTCAGTGCAATTAACTATCTCGTCGATGTGGAATATCGCAGTCATAGCCACCGCCCGATTACAGCACGTGAAAAACGCGATGCAAACGCAAGGCAAGCAGAAAGCTGGTTGACTGAGACAGAGACAAAAAAGAAAAAGTGGCGTTTATTCTAAGACACTAGGTCCTGACCCTACCCAAACAGTTTATCAATATCGTCTTGTGAGACATCTTGCCCTGCCGGTGGATTTTCCGCCTTGGGCTTTGCTTGCGGTTTGTTATCTTCTGGTGCCGCAGCCGGAGTATCGAACATATTGTCGATATCATCTTGTGAAACCGCCCCGCCAGAGGCTGGTGATGACGGTTTTGCTGCCGGGGGTGTTGCCGGCTGGTCAAACATGCTGTCAATATCGCCCTGTGAAACCGGTGTGCTGCTTGCCGGGGCCGGTACTGGGCTATCAAACAAGCTGTCAATATCATTTTGCGATACCGCTTGCCCTGCTTTGGGCGAATTGTCCCCGCCAAACAAAGCATCAATGTCATCTTGGGACACTTCCTGTCCGCTCACTTGCGGGCCATGCATCGCAATATCACCATCGCGCATCCCGATGACATCTTCGATGGTTTCATCATTATCGACCGGCATTTCACCAAGGCCTTCGCGCCCGACAATATCAACCAGACTATCCAGCGTTCCTTCCAGACGATTCATAATACGTACGATTTTCGAAATCCGCTGCCCCGTCAAATCATGGAAAGAGCAAGATTCAAAAATCTTGTTTGTGCTGTCCTGAATCGCATTAAAAGAAGCCTGCGCCGGTTCATACTTGATATTGGCACTCAGCTCGTCCACGTTCGATAAAATATCTTCTGCAGACTCCATAATCGTGTTCGTTGCCTCTTCCGTTGTCTCGCAGATCGTGTTGAGTTGCTCTGCTACCGTATTGAAATGATCAACCGGAGATTTCGGATGTCGAATAGATGCCAACTCAGCCTTGATCTTTGTAATATAGCGCACCAGATGGTGAATCTGCTCCGCTAATACGGTTAGTTGCTCACCGCTTTGCATTCAAATCTCCTTTTGTGCTCTCTCTCAAGACAGCCACGAACATTGCATAGACAACGGCGTCTATCATACGCGCAACATGATAGCGCGTACAAGTGCCGCAAATTCTTTTTTTTCATAAGAGATCATCTATTGGCATTTGCGCATTACATAAATACTACCATAGATACACTCCATCATCTACAAGGGCACAGAACGTCACAAAAGAATATTATATTCAGGGTTGAAGTCGTACATTTTAGAACAGTTGGCTTAGCCAACAAAAAATAAAACCGCCCTTTATGTTTTCAAATAGAGAAATACAGGCTTTCGAAAACAAAAAACCCGAGAGCAAAAACTCTCGGGTTTCTTTTGGCTGGGGCACCAGGATTCGAACCTGGGGATGACGATACCAAAAACCGTTGCCTTACCGCTTGGCGATGCCCCATCTGTGTGGTGGCGCGGAACATACGACCAAATTTTAGAAAGTGCAAGAGGGTAATTGAAAAAAAATTAAATTATTTTTCCACAGGAAATCCACCATTTCGGATAGTCCTTTTGCAATGCTTTCTCAGCAGCTTGCGCATCCTTTTCGCATTCAAACAAACCAAAGCAGGTTGCCCCACTGCCCGACATACGGGCCAATGCGCATCCATCTTGCGTAGACAATGCCTCCAAGACATTTGCAATTTGCGGGGCAATCTGGACCGCAGGTGCCATCAGATCGTTTGTGCGTTCTTTTAAGGCCTTGATAAAAGTCGCAAACGTATATTCCCCACCCATCGGCATTGCATCCGTAAACCTGCCTGTGCGGGCCTTAAACACAGATGGTGTGGATAGCGCAATCATCGGATTAACCAAAACCATCCAGCAATCCGGTATGGGGGGAAGGGGTGTTATCACTTCACCGATCCCCCCCACATGATTGGCATGGGCTTTCATACAGATTGGAACGTCGGCCCCCAAGGACAAGGCCAATTCTTCCAACCCCAATGGGTCGGGGAAAACCTGCCATAACTGACAAAGCGCCTTCAACGTTGCCGCTGCATCACCGGAGCCCCCCCCAATACCAGCAGCCACCGGCAAACGTTTATCCAGCGTAATCTGAGCCCCAAAGTTCGTCTTGCAGAGTTTTTGCAGCCCCAAAGCCGCTTTCATCACCAGATTGTCTGGACCCGACACATCAATATAAGACGCCATCGGGCCAACAACATCCAATGACAAACGGTCTGCGGCTTCCACATGTAACAGATCACCCGTCTGGGCAAACACGATCAGGCTATCCAGTTCGTGGTAGCCATTTTCGCGCCGTCCACATACATGAAGGTATAAATTGACCTTTGCATATGCCTGTTGCGTAATGCTCATTCCGTCTCGAGACCGTTTGCAATTTTTTGTTCGATTGTTTCCAGAACATCCGGTGTTGGGTTGAGACTTTTTGCCCGATACCATTGGAAACGGGCCTCGCGGTTGCGTCCGACTTTCCAGTAAGCATCCCCAAGGTGGTCGTTAATCACCGGATCACTGGGTTGCAATTCAACAGCACGTTCCAGATGAGGAACCGACTTTTCATATTGTCCCAGTCGATAAAGCACCCAGCCAAGGCTATCAACGATATATCCATCACGCGGACGTTGGGCGACGGCTTCTTCAATCATCGCCTGTGCACGTTCAAGATGGCGGCCGTTTTCAATCCATGAATAGCCCAGATAATTCAAAACAAACGGCTGGTTCGGTTCCAGTTCCAAGGCTTTTAAAAATAAAGGTTCGGCCTCATCCCAACGTTTCAGACGCTCCAGCGAAATGGCACGCGAATAAAACAAATTCCAATGATGGGCGGCAACCTCCTGGCCAATTAAACCGATTGCCTGTCCATAGATTTTTTCCGCTTTTTCAAATTTTTCATGGTGACGCAAAACATCGCCTAACGTCACCAAAACTTCCAGACGATCCGGATGTTGTGCCACCATTTCTTCCAAAATGGCAATTGCACCGTCTTTATCGCCCAGATCATCCAGGTTCAGCGCCATACGCAAACGCGCAGACCATGAGAACGGGTTTTCCTTATCAATCGTCGCATAGATTTTATTGGCATCGGCAAAACGGCGATCACTTTCCAGAATTTCCGCCACCAATATACGCGCAATCGGGAATTTCGGTTTCACATGCAGGGTCATATGGCCCATGATCAGGCCGACTTGCCGGGTACTGTGCGAGCGCAGGGAAGAAGCTAGACCAAACAAAGCCTCTGCCAAGCCGTCTTTAACCGTAATCGCCGGTGTTTTCGCCAACATGCCGCTATTAAGTTCGTCCAACAAAGCCTGAATATAAAGGGAATCGGGGTGCGCCATGAAATACTGTCCATAGACAGCCTGCGCATCATTCACCCGATTCTGTTTGACCAGCAAGGCTGCATAAAGTTCCGCCAGACGCAGTGACATACCGTTTTCACCCTGCGCCGCCAATTTATAATGTTTTTCTGCGTTCCCGACATCGCCTTTAAAATCGTACAACAAGCCGGTGTGCAAATGATAAAGTGCTTCCAGCCCTTTTTCTTTTTGCATCGGGGCAATCGCCTTCAATGCCGCATCCGCCCCATCGGTGGCCGCGATTAACCATGTCTGGATTAAAGGCTTCACATAAGCGCCAAGACCGCTGCCCGGTATATCATCAACCTTGGTGCGTGCCGCCGCCATATCACCCGCCACCACATCTTCCAGAGCCAGAACCAGTTTCGCCATCAGATTTTCGTTATTAATCTCACCGGCAATCTTGGCGGCCTGTTCAAAACGGCCTTCACTGGCATAAATCGCAAACAACTGTCGTTTCAGATTATCGTCTAGTTCAATGGGGAAATCTTTCGATTCATGCACTGTACTTAAAAAATCGGCTGCATTCTCCATATCACGATGGCGTACCGCATATTGTCCTACAAGATAATTTGACAAGGAGGACTCACCCGGTTTTAACGGAGGCATTTGCGGTTCACTGGCCGTCGTGCAACCGGTAATCAAAGCCGGGGCACAAATTGTTGCGCAGATGAGGAGGTTCTTCAAACTAAATACAGACACGTTTCGTCCTTGTTTTATTGCCAAACCGGTTACTTGCGATCAGCAGTGTAGCCGAGCGTTTATATAATTCACAACCAGTGAATTGGTTTTTTGTAACAATTACTGTATCTTGCTTGCCAAAGTTTTAGAAGAAGTGACGAAAAATGTCAGAAAACCAACAAAACATGCTGAATGACTGGTTCGAAAATGCGCTTGATCTCTTGTGCATTTTTGATGAAACCACCTGCCTGGACCGAATAAATCCGACATGGACAAAGACAACCGGATGGACTGAGCATGAATTAATCGGTTCACAACTGGTTGATTTTCTGCACCCCGAAGATGTCGCGAGCATGCGAGAGGCCTTACAAAATGCGCTTGAAAACCTGCCTCAGCAAAACATTGAAAACCGCTGGCGACAAAAAAATGGTCAATATATTTGGCTGAGCTGGAATCTTGTTCTGAGCGGGTTACCTCACAAAGCCATATGCGCAAGTGCACGCGATATCAGCACAAGCAAACAAAAACAAATTGCTATTGATAACGATGTCCGCCTTCTGGAACTGGCTGAACAAACCGCCCGGATCGGTCATTGGCGACTCGATGTCTCCAAAGGGGAACTTCAATGGTCAAACGAGGTCTATAACATCTACGGACGGCGCCCTAACAAGGCTGTTATTACCCTTGACGATTTTATTGATGCTTTTTCCGGCAGCCACCAAAAGGAATTCTGGTCACTTATCCAACACGCCATAAATGATGGGCGTGAGATCAGTACGGAACTGGTTCTCAAACGCGACGACAACGAAAGACGCACCGTCGCCGTTCGCGCGGTTTGCGAATATGATGCAAGCGGTGTTGTGCGCAGTCTGTTTGGCATCTTGCAGGACGTCACCGAAGAACGCGTTCATCAAGCCAGCCTGCGCAGTAAAGAAGAACTCTTATCAATGGCCTTTCGCGCCACATCAGACGGTATTTGGGATTGGGACCTGCAAACAGACCAAATGTGGTTTTCGCCACAGTGGAAAGCGCAGCTCGGCTATGAAGAAGATGAAATCTCAAACAGTTTTGAAAATTGGGCCAATCTGATTTTCGACGAGGACCGTATTAAAGCGATGGACATGATGGACGCGCATTTTCGCGCTGAGTTGGACCGTTTTGAAATGATCCAGCGTTTTCATCATAAAAAAGGTCATACGGTTTTCATTTTGGTGCGTGCCTATGCCTTGCGCGATGAACAAGGCCGCGCGATCCGTATGATCGGCGCCCATACCGATGTCACGGAACTCAAACAACTGGAACAGGCCAAATCCGAATTCACCTCGATTGTCTCCCATGAATTGCGCACTCCGCTGACCGCCATTCACGGTGCCATCGGTTTGCTTGACGGCCATTATGGAAAAGAACTGTCCGAACCCGCACGCAAGCTTGTACACATCGCCCAGAACAACAGCGAACGTCTCAACTTTCTGGTGAATGACATTCTGGATATGGACCGATTGCAATCGGGGAATGTAACTTTTTCTCCTTCTGTGATCTCGCTTGACAGCTTCCTGCCACAAGTAATTGAGAATCATCGTTCTTACGCCGGAAAATTCAAGGTGGATCTGGATTATGACCAATCCGGCGACAGTTACCGCATTCTTGCAGACCCTGACCGTCTTATGCAGGTCATGGCCAATTTGGTTTCCAACGCCATAAAATTTTCCCACGAAGGGCACACGGTTAAAATTCGCGCCCATACGCGCAATGACAAAATCGCCATTTCCGTCATTGATACCGGGCGCGGCATTCCCCGTGATATGCGCGACAAAATTTTCAATAAATTTATTCAGGCCGACAGTTCCGATCAACGTCACAAGGGCGGAACAGGGCTGGGACTGACCATTTCAAAAGCCTTACTTGAAAAAATGAACGGGACAATCTCCGTCATTTCCAAACTAGACGAGGGATCTACTTTTACTATTTTACTTCCCCGTGCCGAAACATCTGACAAATAAGATTGATTTAAACGTCCCCCTTGTTTTTCAAGAAAATATATCCAGTTGTATAATGGTTATGATGTATTTGAGGTCTTCATGGTCGGTCTATTTCAAACCATTATGGATCAAATCTTCGGTTCAGCTTCCCCCCCTCCCGATGTGTTAGCGGATGACGGGGGACTGGCTGAGTTTGCCAAACAATATGCGGCGCAAATAGAAGAAGAAAAAAAATCCGGCAAGAAACCTTCTGTTTCCGGTGACGATGTTATTCACATTCAACATGGACGTCACGGTGCGCGCGCTTATTTGCTGGATACATCCGCCTTTCGCAAAGCACTGGTCAAAGAACTGCGCCCCAGTATCCCTCCGGTTACGGAAGGTATTTTAAAAACACGGTGCGGTGAAAAAGGCGTGGGGTATATGCACGTCGATGCGTTTTACGCCTTTCACATTCACAAAAATGATGCGGTTGAGGAATATAACGCCGCCCTTGGCATTATTGACGAAATCGGCGCCCGTCTCTTGGGGGACCGTTATACCAGCGGTGAACGAAAACCAGACATTCCGATGACCCGTGTCTTGCCGCAAGACATCGTAAACCCGGATGGGACATTCAATATTCAACGGGCTAAAAAAGCCATCAAACTGGTGGCGGAAAAAAACATATCCGGCCCAACCGATACCAACTGGCAGAATGGGAAAATCAGTATTGAAGCCACAGACCCCGCCCAATACATTCCCTTGCCGCCACGTCCCGCAAAAAAAGATTATGGCGACTGGAAGATACAGAAAAAACCGGTAGAAGACAAACAAGTGACCGACTGGAGCACACAGCCCATGCGGGCGAAATCAATCAAAACCAACCTCACAACATCGGTCCCGACGAAAAACGATCCGCCACCTGCACAGCAATGGCAATCAACAACCGGACAAAAAGCACAAAACAACCATGAAGCCAAAACAGCGCGTTCTTGGCTCGACACACCGCAATCTTCCCCCGACAACACCGCAGCGGAGCTGCAAACCCAAACGCTCCCGCCCAAATCACTGGGCGTTCAGCCCACCCGATTGCGCCAATTAGGCGATGTGGTTCTCGCCTTTCATCCCACGTGGCAACGTCATACAGAACGTATTGATTGTTATGTCGGGTTTGCTTTTCGCCATCAAGACAACACCCTTTACAAAGGCGATCAATTCTATCCGGCCTCTGCGCCTGCCAAAACCATCCACCGCATCGACAAAGCCATTGCCAAACAAGGTGTGCAACATCTGGAACACACCAGTCAGTCGGATCAAAAGACAATTTTTTTACCGTTCCATCTGGAAAGTATTTTAGCGGAAAAAAAATATTCCCCGCTCAAACCGTTACATAACCTGCCGGATCAAATGCGTCACAGGCTCTGGATTGAAATTATTGGAGTTGATGAATTGAAATCAAGTGAGGCTCTCTTCAAAGCCCTGCAAATACATCAACGTTATCTGCCACATATCGGCATTCAAATGGAAAACCAAGATATCGCACGCGATATTCTTGAAAATGAGGCCATATCTTTTATCAGCCACGACATGTCGCTATCTTCCCCCAATGCCCGCCATACAGGTCATCTGAGCGTGATTGCAGAAACGGCCCATAAACACAAAAAACATCTTTGTATATGGGGCGTAAAAAATAAGCAGGATATCGAGTGGGCCTTGCAGGAACAAAGTGCATATCTTAATGGACGAGGTTTGGCCCGAGACATGCGAAAGCCGGGAAAGATCATCCCTCTCCCGGCTTCTAAAATGTTACTGGATTAAAGCATGCTGAAGAATTTTTTCAGGTCGTCATCCAGTTCGCGAACCGGGTCAATTTGATCCCCGGCCGCCCAAATCACTGTAATTGCACCGGCATAAGACCCGGCAGAAGCCTGCGCGATATCCCCGATACGATCCGACACCATATTGGATTGATCAGCAACAACACCCACTTTTTCCGAAATATCATTGGTGGCAGCCCCCTGCTGTTCAACAGCAGCCGCAATTGCACTGGAAACTTCGTTAATTTCGTTGATGGTGTGATAAATCTCGCCGGATTTACGCACAACACCTTCTGTCGCATCCTGAATATTGCCAATCTGCTGCGCAATTCGGTCCGTTGCTTTTGCCGTTTGATCTGCCAGGTTTTTGACCTCGGCTGCCACAACCGCAAAACCTTTACCTGCCTCGCCAGCACGGGATGCTTCCACCGTTGCGTTCAACGCCAAAAGGTTGGTTTTCGCGGCAATATCAGAAATCAGTTGAATAACTTCCCCGATGTTACGTGCTTCTGTAGACAGGGCGGTAATATCTTCCTGAATGCTGGTTACGTTGCTCATCGCCAGCTGTGACGTTTCACTGGCATAAGAGACCTGACGGGTAATTTCAGCAACCGACGACGCCAATTCTTCCGTTGCGGCGGCAACCAGCGTAATACTTTCTGATGTTTGGATCGCAGAATCAGCGACTTCAATCGTCCCTGATGAACTTCTATCAATCCGCTGGCCCATGTTCTCAGCTTCGCTAACAATGGATTTTGCATTGTTGATAACACGTTCAACAACCGTATTGACCTGCTCCTGCAATGTCAGCGCAGATTTTTGCATCCCTGCCAAATTGGCAATGGATCCGTTAATATCGCGCGAGCCTTTCAGGAAAGCCCCGGTCATGCCGGTTTCAATAATCGTGCGGTAATATTTTTTCTGCGCCACATGTTCCATCGCAGCAGCCGCTTCACGTACAAAGGCATCTGTCCGGTCAATAGCCGCGTTCACCGCATCAAACATTTCCTGTTCTTTGCCATGCGCCCCACGGGTGATCCGCGCCTCGAAATTTCCTTGATCAATCTCATTACACACATGGATCACTTCATCAATCGCAGAACCAGACCCCAAAGAAGCTGTCCCCGAACCCGCAAAGATCCCAAACAGCACAAACACCAGTGCCACAACGATTAAAAGGGCTGGAACAATTGAAAATCCCGTCGTCACAACCATCTGGACGAACAGCGCGATCAAACTTGCCGCAGCAAGATAGGAAAAAACATTCCCTTTTGATTTAGATGGAGAGGATGAACTCGTCATATGCGACCCCTTTATTATTTAATATATCCATCAAAGCCTGCGTGGAAGCCTGCATTCCGTCCTTGCGGTTCTGGTGGGATTGCTCGATTTGCAGAAGTTTGCCGTACAGCGGGATAATGATATTATCCAGTGTATCACGTTTTGCCACACGCCGGTTGGAATGGTAGCCCACCACATTGGCGTCAGCATCAAAGCTAGGCGTGACGTGAGCCAGAACCCAATAATGATCACCGTTTTTGCAACGGTTCATAACGTACGCAAACAGTTCTTCCTTATTGGTCATTTTATCCCAAAGCAATTTAAAAATACTTCTGGGCATATCGGGATGGCGGATCATACTGTGCGGTTGCCCCATCACTTCATCCAATCGATACCCGGCGACATCAAGAAATATCTTGTTTGCATAAGTGATACGGCCTTTCAGGTCCGTCTTACTTACAATAATCTCATTATCGCCAAATGCGCGTTCAACCCCCGTTAAAGCGGTGTCATTATTCGCCATCTGAGAACCTCTATCGTTTTTCAGCTATTATCATTGTAGTTTAGGCAGCTCCCTTCTAAAAGTACATCAGTAAAACTACTTCATTCAGATATTTATTTTGCCCAAAACCACAGAAACATTGACTCTTGAATAAATATACGTATATTTCGCCCACTTTATGTCCGAGTGCGCGTTTGCGCATAGTCGGATTTTGTTGTAGCACGCTGCTTGAGGTTCTTGATTATCAAGTTCGAAAGTCCGCATTGATCGGCACCGTAAGGCGCGTTTATTAAAGGGTATGTCGAACCATGTTCGCTATCGTTAAAACCGGCGGTAAACAGTACACCGTCGCTGAAAATGACGTTATCGTCGTTGAAAAATTGGCTGGTGAAGCCGGTTCTGAAATCACACTGGAAGACGTTCTTCTGGTTGGTGCAGAAGGTAAAACCACTGTTGGTACGCCGCTTGTTAAAGGGGCTTCTGTCACAGCAGAAGTGATCGAACAAGGCAAAGGTGATAAAGTCATCATCTTTAAGAAAAAGCGTCGCCAAAACTATCGCCGCACAAAAGGTCACCGTCAGGAACAGACCGTTTTGCGCATTAAGTCTATCAAAGGCTAAGGCCGTTAAACTAAGGAGATCAAGTTATGGCTCATAAGAAAGCTGGTGGCTCGTCCCGTAACGGTCGCGATTCCGAAAGCAAACGCCTCGGCGTTAAGAAATTCGGTGGCGAAGCCGTTCTCGCTGGTAACATTTTGGTCCGTCAACGCGGCACCAAATTTTATGCAGGCGATAACGTTGGCATGGGTAAAGATCACACACTGTTTGCAAAAGCAGAAGGTAAAGTGAACTTCCGTACCAAAGCCAAAGGCCGCACATACGTCAGCGTAGACGCTGCCGAATAAGCGATTTATCGCTTATAAAAGGTTAGGAAAGAGAGGGGTGGTTTTCCATTCCTCTTTTTTCGTTGAAACAAGACGGTTATTCTGACATCCCCGAATAATCACCTTCACCTCAAGAAAGCTCCCCGCCCGGGCGAGGACGGTATCATTATGAAATTTCTAGATCAGGCAAAAATTTTCCTCAAAAGCGGTGACGGCGGCAATGGCTGCGTTTCCTTTAGACGCGAAAAATACGTCGAATTCGGCGGCCCTGATGGCGGCGACGGTGGTCGTGGCGGTGACGTCATTATCGAATGCGTCGACAATTTAAATACACTGATTGATTACCGTTACCAGCAGCATTTCAAGGCCCAGCGCGGTGAAGGTGGCATGGGGCGCAATCGTTCCGGTAAAAAAGGCAACGATATCGTCCTCAAAGTTCCGGTCGGTACGCAAATTCTAGATGAAGATAAAGAAACAGTACTCGCTGATTTTCTGGAACCCGGTGTCCGACGCGTTTTGATGCGCGGCGGTGACGGTGGTCGCGGAAACGCACAGTTCAAAACCTCCACCAATCAGGCGCCACGGCGAAATGAACCCGGCTGGCCGGGTGTGGAACGTTGGGTCTGGTTGCGTCTAAAACTGATTGCAGACGCTGGTCTTGTTGGCTTGCCCAACGCCGGGAAATCCACTTTTCTGGCGGCTGTTTCCCGCGCCAAGCCCAAAATTGCCGATTACCCGTTTACAACCCTGCACCCCAATCTGGGCGTTGTTCATGCCGGGGATCAAAAGGACGGTCGCGAATTCGTTATTGCCGATATTCCCGGCCTGATCGAAGGCGCCCATGAAGGTCAAGGCCTTGGGGACCGTTTCCTTGGTCATGTGGAACGCTGTTCTGTTTTACTGCATCTGATCGACGTCACTCAAGACGATGTTGCTGGGGCCTACACCACAATTCGTCGCGAATTGGAAGCCTATAGTCCTGAACTGGCAAAAAAACCTGAAGTCGTTGCTTTGAATAAATGCGATGCGCTTCTGGACGAACAGGTTGCCGAACAAAAAGAAGAGTTGGCAAAGGTCTATAACGGAAAAATTCATGCGATTTCCGGTGTGGCACGCACAAATGTCCCGGAATTGTTACTGGAAATGCACCGGATTATCAAAGGCGAAGATGGCGGCCCGATTGAATTTACCGCCGGCCCATGGGATGATGGTCCCGTCGAAGATCCGGAAGAAGAGTTTTTTGAAGAAGAATCAAAGCCTTTTGATCCTTTAGCGTGACAGGGATTAAAAAACTGGCTTATAAACGTCTCAAACTTGGTATTGGACCAAATTCAAGGTAAGACTTTATCATGGGCGATCTTCAAAAAAGCACGCAGATCACAGATGCCAAACGCATCGTCATCAAGATCGGTTCTGCCCTTCTTGTGGATGCAAAACACGGGACCGTTCATCGCAAATGGCTGGAAAGCCTTGCTCAAGATATTGCCGATGCCCGTGCGCGCGACCAAGAAGTCGTTATTGTGACCTCGGGTGCCATTGCCGTTGGACGACGACACCTGGATCTACCAAACGGCAGTCTGCGTCTGGATGAAAAACAAGCCGCAGCCGCTTGCGGGAATATCCGACTCGCCCATGCCTATCAGGAAGTCCTTGGACATCATCACATCTCGGTCGCACAAATTCTGGTGACCTTGGAAGATAGCGAAAATCGCCGGCGCTATATCAATGCGCGCAACACCATTGAAACCCTTCTGCGCGTTGGCGCCATTCCCTTGATCAACGAAAATGACACTGTGGCCACCGATGAAATCCGCTTTGGTGATAATGACCGTCTTGCGGCCCGTGTTGCAGCAATGGTCAGTGCCGACACCTTGGTTCTTTTTTCTGATATTGACGGGCTTTATACCGCTGACCCCGGCAAAGACCCGCAGGCGCGTTTCATCCCCGTTGTTGAACAAATCACAGACGAGATCGAGGCAATGGCCGGTGGCGCCGCCAGCAATGTGGGTTCCGGTGGCATGACCACAAAAATTGCCGCCGCCAAAATCGCCCTGAATGCAGGTTGTCGTATGGTCATCACCAAAGGCGAACGTGCCCATCCCCTGAAAGCACTGGAAAACGGTGAAAAAGCCACATGGTTCCTGCCCGAGGCCACGCCACGCAATGCCCGCAAACAATGGATTTCCGGCAGCCTGAAAGCAATGGGTGAAGTTGTTGTCGATGACGGTGCCCTAAAAGCTTTGAAAGCCGGGAAAAGCCTGTTGCCCATCGGCGTGCGCGCTGTAAATGGTAACTTCATGCGTGGTGAGGCCGTCAGCGTTAAAGGGCCGGATGGTCGCGAAATCGGACGAGGACTGATTGCGTACGGGTCCGATGATGCCCGCAAAATCATCGGTGTAAAGTCCTGCGAAATTAAAGAAAAACTCGGATATATTGGTCGCGATGAAATGATCCACCGCGATCATCTGGTGGTAGAATTATGATCGACATTTCCTATGTCATTACTGTTTATAACAAGGCCGATCATATCACCCCTATGCTGAATGCATTGGAACGACAAGAGGGCAATTTCAGCCGTGAATTTATCTTTGTCGACGATGGGTCCACAGATCATTCTCTGGATATCATTCGCGAACGCACCAAAAATTGGCCCAATGTTCGTATTATTGAGCAGGAAAACGCAGGTGTCAGTGTAGCGACCAACACAGGTGGTTTTGCAGCAAAAGGTGAATTCATCAAAATCGTTGATGCCGATGATGCCATGACGCCCTATGCCAGCCGCCGTCTGCTGGATATGATGCGCGCGCACAATCTTGATCAGATCGCTGCAGAATGGAAACTCAGCCCAGACATTGAAACGGCTGCCCAAAATGCACAGGAAACCGAAGCATCCCTTGATATTTTAAATGATGCTCTTTCTGAATTTTTTAAAATCGGTATGGGGGGCTCAACCTCCACCATGATCCGTACCCATGCTTTTAAAGAAGTCGGTGGTTGCGACGAACGGGTCTTCGTTCAGGATTTCTCTCTCCCACTACGTCTCAGCAAAAAACATCGCATGGCTTGTACAGATTTGCTGGTTGTTTTTGGCCCCGAAAGTGCCGATGGCCGTATTCTGGATGCACAGGCCACTGTTATTCACGACCTATCTGCAACCATGTATTATTTCCTGATGGATAACCCCGATATAAGCGCCAATCTTCAACGCCTCGCCTTTAAACGGTGTGCGGGTCGGGCATGGAAATGGGCAAAACGCAAGCAGGGTAAATCCATTTTTTCACGCGCTTTTTATCTTTATCTTTTGTCTCGCCTTCCCATCTGGCAACAAACAAGTCACTTGATTGGCGAAACCATGTACATCTGGAAAGATGAAACCGTTCGCCAATCCGGTTTGAAGAAAGGTTAAGCCGTCACCCGACAATCACGCACCGACATTTCCTTGATCGGTAAGTGTACTACGGCTGCAAACAGTCCTAGCGCAATAGATGCCAGCCAGCCACCTTGGAAGCTACCGGTCAGATCGAAGAAGTAACCGCCCAGCCATGCCCCGAAAAACGCACCAACCTGATGGCTGAACAGCGTAATGGCAAATAAGGTGCTCATATAGCGAGTGCCAAACATGACCCCGACCAATCCGCTGGTCAGTGGTACGGTCGATAGCCATAACGCCCCCATTGCAACAGAAAACGCCATTGTTGAAAAGACGGTGATCGGCATTAATGTATAAATAAGGATGGCCACGGCACGGCTGAAATAGATAATACTGAGGAGATATTTCTTGGAATACTTCCCACCCAAGACACCGGAAACATACGTGCCTACCATATTGGACAAACCAATAACGGCCAAAGCAGTCGCCCCGACATCCGGTGAAATATTGCAGGTCGATAAAAACATCGGCAGGTGGGTCACGATGAAAGCAATATGAAACCCGCACACAAAGAAACCCAAATTCAATAAAATATAGCTGTTGGTCCCAAACGCCTCATGCAAGGCTTCACGCAACGTTTGTTCCGGTTCATGGGTTTCAATACTGCCGTCTGCCGGTTTTGCATTAACCTGTAAAGCCAGAAAAACACCCAAGGCCGCAATCGCCGCCAAACAGGCAAGCGCAAAAGACCAGCCATATTGATTGATCAAGGTTTGTGAAATCGGTGCAAAAAGGAATTGACCAAAAGAGCCACCCATTGAGGCAATACCCAAGGCGGTGCTGCGTTTTTCCTCAGACACCATGCGTGCAACGGCCCCTAAAACCACGGGTAAGCCCATCGCCGCCACACCCAGGCCGATAAAGACGCCCGCACTCATATGAAACATCAACGGTCCTTGCGGGAAAGCCATTCCGATAAGGCCCAACACATAAATGAACACGCCGCTCATCAACACGGGCATCGTGCCATATTTATCGGCCAAAGCCCCTGCAAACGGCTGGGCAACACCCCACATCAAGTTTTGAATGGCCAGTGCGAGGGCAAAAACGCCCAACTGCCAGCCCAAATCCATACGCATTGGTTCAATAAACAAACCGTGATTTTGACGCATCCCCATACCGAGTGCCAAGATAAGCGCCCCGCAAATAATGACCGTCCATGCTTTTCTGCCCATGTGGCATTCCTTGTTTTTTAAAAATTCAATCGCTAAATGTAAGCATTCCAAACAATATTTCCAGAAATATAGATAATATTGCGTATGGAAAAAAGATTATGAGAGCGTTATATCTAAATAAGATGGGAATTTTAAGGACGCCAACATAATGAAAAGTTTAGCAAAAGTAGTTCTTTGCGCTGTTTTCTTTTTCAGCACAAACAGCTTTGCTCAACCTGACTTTTCCAAAGTAAAGGTCGTCACCTCCTTTTATGAACCCTATAGCTTTGCCGAAGAAGGGGCTGCACAGGGAATCGCGGTCAATCAGGTTCGTAAAATTCTTGCTCAACTCCACTTTTTCCCGAATATCAATGTCTACCCGTGGGCACGTACCTACAATATTGCGTTAAACTCACCTAACACCCTTATTTTTTCTATGGCCCGTACACCGGAGCGCGAAGAAAAATTCCACTGGATTGGCCCTGTTGTGGGCTTTGATGTCCACATTTTCAAACATAAAGATCGAAAAGACATTCAAATTCATAATCTTGCAGAACTCAGAAACTATCAAATCGGCGCTTTACGCAAAGATGTCAAAGGACAATATTTGAAGAAACACAAAATTGACGTCACCGAACTGACCAGCGAAGAAAACGGGATTAAGCTTCTTCTGAACAACCGTTTGGACCTGATGCCTGCCGATATCACCGCCACCAGATACCGTCTTGAAAAAATGGGGCTTTCCCCGGACATTCTGGAATCAGTTTATTACCTGAACGAAATTTCCAGACCGCTTTATTTGGCGTTTAGTTTGGACACTCCGATCGAAACGGTAAATGCCTTTCGTGATGCTTATCAACGGGCTTTTCCAGACGGGCTTTAAACGCGGGCAACCTTGCGAAACGTCCCTGGCTTTGTAAGCACCAGCACATTCCCGAACAAAACCAGTGGCACACCGAGCACTGCGGCAACCGGCCAATGATATCCTTCAAAAACGGTTGATAGGCTCAGCGCAACAATCGGAAAGAGCACAACGCTATAAACTGCTTTTTCAGGCCCGATATTGCCAAGCAACGTCAAATAACACCCAAATGCAATCACCGATCCAAATACGGCAAGGTAAAACAGCGACCAGATATATTCAAAACGGGGGTCAAACGTAAATGCCACGCCATTGAAGCTGGCAAAAATCGCCATAAACAATGCCCCATAGGCCATTCCCCATGCATTTGCCTGCATCACTGGAACACCTTTTTTCTGATTGCGTGCCGACACCATATTGCCAAACGATGCGCACAATGTGCCCAGCAAAACCAAAGTCATGCCGTAAAAACCGCTGTCAGATGGGTCAAACCGTTTCACTTCCGGCCAGAAAACCATGAAAGTTCCGACCATGCCCAGAGTTGCGCCCATAATCACACGCCCGGATATGGACGTTTTAAAGAACAACCGGCTTAAGATAATATTCATCACGACCATAGAGCAAAAGCCGACACTGACCAGCCCTGTCGTAATATGTCCACTGGCTATGTACATAAAAAAGTAATTGCCTGAAAACAGGCACAAACCCAAAAGGGCCAGCCAGAAGTGCGTTTTACGATCAAACGCAAGAGAACGCCGTGTTAAAACGCAAAAAGCCAGCAATAAAATACTGGCTAATGCGAAACGGTATGCGATGGAGGCTTCCACCGCAACCACACCCAACTGATACTTGATCGCAAGCCACGTCGAGCCCCAGATCAAAACCGTTGTTATATAAAGAAAGGCATTGGGCATGCTGAATTCATTTCGCCTCTTGCTAAAAAAACGTCGCTCTGGCGGTAAAGCCAGAGCCTGAATTCACGGGAGTATCCAGATCCCGGTGCGACGGGATGACGTAACCGTAAGCATTAATTTATCTCACCCAAAACGGCTTGGCAATTTCAGCTTCCACCTGTGCTTTGGTCAGACCGACATCTTTCAACATGTGGTCACTCAAATGCGCAAGGGACTTGCGGGATTTATGGCGATGAAGCCATACGAAAAGCGTTTTGTGTACTGTCTTCAGCGTTGTACCCAAACGTGCCTGTACTTTTTCGCCGTTATGGGTTGAACAGCATTCAATAATGTTAAGAGTTTCTACTGACATAACGATCTCCATCACGTTTAAGCTTTAGTCAATAGAGGCGCGCCTCTTATGGTTTCTTTCTACAGATGTTTTCTTCTGTTCTCAAACGATCTTTTTTGCTATACAGCATAAGTAAAACTAATCCGAACAATAGGATTGTATCGAAACAATGGCCCGCAAACTTCCCCCATTGAATGCATTGCGCGCATTTGAATCCGCAGCACGCCACCTCAGCTTTACACGTGCGGCAGAAGAACTCTATGTGACTCAAGCTGCTGTCAGTCATCAGGTGAAAGCCTTGGAAGATCATCTGGGGCTTAAGCTTTTCAAGCGTTTAAACCGTGCCTTGATGCTTACAGATGATGGTCAGCAATATTACCCCGACGTGCGCGATGCCTTAGATCAGTTATCGCGTGCAACAGAAACTTTACTCAAATCCGACCTCAACGGTGTCTTGACCGTATCGGTTATGCCGTCCTTTGCCTCCCTGTGGTTGGTGCCACGTTTGCAAAATTTTACTAATCAACACCCTGATATTGACGTTCGCATTGCAGCAGACGACAGCTTGACCGATTTTGCCCGCGATGATGTCGATTGTGCCATTCGATACGGATTGGGCAATTGGCCCGATGTCTATGAAGAACGCTTTATGGGCGAAGATGTTTTTCCGGTATGCTCCCCTCTCTATCTGGAGAAGCACCCCTCACTGGTTTCTCCGCAAGCCCTGAAACATCATACCTTGATCCATGACTATGCCATCCATAGCGATGCAGAAGCCCACCTTGCGTGGAAATATTGGTTAAAGGAAGCCGGTATCAAAGGCGTGGATCATACCAGAGGACCTAAATTCTCACATACCCATATGGTTATGCAGGCCTGTATGGTGGGGGAAGGAGTCGCATTAGGACGATCCGCCCTGATCCAGACCGAACTGGATGCCGGACGGCTTGTGCGTTTGTTTGATTTCAGTATCTCCGCCAATGTTGCCTACTATTTTGTGTGCCCGAAAGGCGCGACGGAAAGGTATAAAATCAAGGCCTTTCGCGACTGGTTATTATCAGAATCTGCTCAACTTTGAGCATTCATTTCAAATCTTTTCTGATAAGCTAGTTTCAAATGAAATTATATCAGAGAGGCCTTTCACATGCAGCTTGCCGAAGCCCTTTTTTGTGCCCTAAAAGATCGTGGCGCTACCGAGGTTATAGGAATTCCCGGCGACTTTGCCCTTCCCTACTTCAAAATTCTGGAAGATACGAAAACCCTTCCCCTTTATACGCTCAGCCATGAACCCGGTGTCGGTTTTGCTGCTGATGCCGCAGGCCGTTTCAACAGCCGCCTTGGGGTTGCCGCCGTGACATATGGCGCAGGGGCCCTTAACATGGTTAATCCGGTGGCGCAGGCTTATGTGGAAAAATCCCCCCTCGTCGTCATTTCCGGTGCGCCCGGCAAACAGGAAAGCCAGCGCGGCCTTGGACTGCACCATCAGGTAAAACGAATCGATTCCCAATATAAAATTTTTGAGGAAATCACCTGCGCACAAGTCATTTTGGATGATGTTCAAACCGCACCGCAATTAATCGCACACGCGTTGGATACCTGCATCCAACAATCACGTCCGGTTTATATTGAATTGCCGCGAGATATGGTCGCCGAAGATATTGCGGCTGTCCCCGCCTTTCATCCCGGTTGTGACAACATGGACGCGGCGCGTGCCTGTGCCGAAGAAGTTCTGGAACATTTACGTGCTGCCAAACAGCCCTGCATTATGGCCGGTGTAGAAATTCGCCGTTTTGGTCTGGAAAAGAAACTGGCGGAACTCACCAATATTCTGGGTGTGCCGGTTGTGACCTCTTTCATGGCACGTGGCATTTTAGCCGACAGCGAAGTCCCCTTGATCGGTACTTATTTGGGCCTTGCCGGTACGGAAAAGGTCCGCAAAGCGGTTGAACGTTCTGATGGCTTGTTAATGTTGGGCGTCATCCTCTCCGATACCAACTTCGGAGTTTCCAAACGCGAAATTGACATGCGTGCCTGCGTTCATGCCTTTGATCGTGAGGTCAATTTCGCCCATCACACCTACCGTGATGTCACACTGGAATGTTTGATCGAGGCCTTGATCGAAATCGCCCAGCCCATTGGAGATGCCAAACGCCACCCTGCCCCTGTCTATCCACGTAATCTAAGTGCCGATGACAATCCCATCGCACCGACCGATATCGCCTGTGCCGTCAACGATATGTTTGCCAAACATGGCAAAATGCCTATCGCATCGGACATGGGAGACTGCCTATTTACCGCAATGGATATCGCCAATACCGCCTTGATCGCACCGGGCTATTACGCATCAATGGGGCCGGGGGTACCGGCAGGGCTAGGCATACAGGCCACATCCGGCAAACGTCCGTTGATTATGGTTGGCGATGGTGCCTTTCAAATGACAGGCTGGGAATTGGGTAATTGCCGCCAGTATGGCTGGAACCCGATTGTTTTGCTGTTTAACAACCGCAGTTGGGAAATGCTGCGCACCTTCCAGCCGGGACCAGACTATCACGATCTGGATGATTGGAAATTTGCCCAAATGGCAGCTCCGATGGGCGGGAAAGGGGTGCGCGTCACCACCCGTAAAGAATTGGTCGAGGCCTTAGAAGCCGCCCAAAATGATACATCCTGTTTCCAACTGATCGAAATCATGCTGGAACGCGGCGAAATTTCCCAAACACTCAATCGCTTTGTTAACGCCGTGAAACGATTAAGTGCAACCAAATAGAACCCTAAAGGCGGGTGTGGCTAAACTAAAGTCGCACCCGCTTTTACATAAAAAGGTTTGTACCTGTAGATGAACTTCTCTAGCTTGGAATAGTTTTATTATTATTTTTTAAAGTTATTCCATGCATGTTTTTTTGCTAACAGCTTGCGCCTTGATCCCACTGGCTGCTAATTCCATTCTCTGTCGGCAAGCCCTTGAAACCGGCGCAATTGATGCAGCTTCTTTTACCTCAATTCGGATTATTTCCGGGGCTGTTATGCTGTGCCTGATTGTCCTGATCCGCCGACGCCCCTTCTCCCAGCAAGATGGAAGCGTCAAAAGCGCAGCCATGCTGTTCACCTATATGGTGTTCTTCTCTTTTGCTTACCTTTCCCTAGGGGCTGGAACGGGGGCTTTGATTTTATTCGGGGCCGTTCAGCTTACCATGTTTGTCTATGCCCTTAAAATCGGGGAACATTTCAGTCTTTTATCCTGGCTAGGTCTAGGGACTGCCGTCGGCGGAATTATCTATCTTGTCTCCCCTGGCCTGAATGCACCGGACTTGATCGGTAGCCTTTTAATGATTATCGCCGGAATTGCATGGGGGCTTTATTCGCTGGCCGGACGGGGTACAACCAAACCACTGGAAAGCACAGCCATGAATTTTGTCTACTGCGTGGTGCCCGTTATTTTGATGAACCTGTTCTTTCTGGATCAAACCGTACTCAGCAATCATGGTGTTCTTTTGGCAATTGCCTCGGGGGCATTGGCCTCAGGCTGCGGCTATACCATTTGGTATGCGGCCTTGCGTTACCTGAAAGCCACCCAAGCTGCCACCGTTCAATTGTGCGTTCCGATCATTGCCGCCCTTGGGGGAACAGTGCTGCTGGATGAAACTTTGACACTACGTCTTGTTCTGGCCTCTCTTGCTACATTGGGCGGGGTTGCCTTGGTTCTTGCACAACGCTCCCACAGGAAAACTTAGCCCCTAAATCCACGATAGGGATTTTTCCAGAAAAGCCCGCCATTGTTGGGTTGCCATTCGCGTGCACCATGATGGCTTTTTTCAATTGGTGAAGACAGTCGGTCCTGCGGGTGGCTGGACGATCAGTACAACAAAGTAACTTTAAGGTCTATGGGTCGTTCTTTGTAAATAATCTTCAAACATAGGCACTGTAAAATCTATTTCGCCATGCGCAGGGCTATAAATCATTCCCTTACTAATGATTTGAGCCCTGCAAGGTCCTAATGCTTTTGTATCTTCCCCTAATTTATCAGCAACATCTGCTGATCGATAAGGTCCAGTCCCTAAACTAGCCATCGCTTTCACATACTCACTTTCTTTGGGTGTAAGACGATCATAACGCACCCTGAAGAAACCTTCATCAAGCCTATCTAATGCCGCCTGAGACGCATTAATAACATCTACTTTTTCAATTGGAGAAGTCTCTGCAATATTCCATGCCTGATATCCCCATTCTTGTAGGAAATATGGGTATCCTTTTGTTTTTTCTATTATTGTGTCTAAAGCTGCCGCAGATATCTCTTCTTCTTCATCTTCAATGGGTTGTTGAATTGCTGCTTTCGCTGCCAACGGCTCTAACGGCCCAATAGGAGGGTATGAGAATAATCTTTCTGCATATGATTTAGCATCACCAGACAAACCTGCTATTTGTGGCAAGCCTGCCCCAAAAAACATAATAGGTAATTGCCTCTGGTTAACCCGATGGATGGCAACAATAAGAGCTGATAACTCTGGCTCTTTCAAATATTGAACTTCATCAATCAATAAGACCCATGCTGTTCCTGCAGCCTTAGCGGTTACGCCCACTTTTAAAAAAAGATCCGTTAAATCATATTCTAAATTTCCACTATCTGCACTTCCCGGTTCAGGATCGACTGCAATAGAAACATCGCCGACCGAAATTTTAAAGGCACTGGCAAACCCACGCAATGCACGCAATGCAGAATGAGCTTGTACTTTTGCATCTTCTATCAAAGACAAACGGCGCAAAACTTGGTGCAGCTTAGGATAAATTAAATCAGCAAGGGGACGATCATCTGGAGCTTCCAAAAAGGAGGTATGACATCCTCTTTCTTCTGAAATCTGTTCAATTTTATTTAACAAAACTGTTTTACCAGTTCCTCTTAACCCTAATAAGATTTGAGATCTTCCATGTTTCCCCAACAATATGCGCTGAATCGCAATATCGGCATTCCTAATAATTTCGTCACGGCCTGCGAGCTCTGGAGGTTGAGATCCTGCACCCGGAGCAAAAGGATTTCTAACGGGGTCCATATTTATACCAACTCCTATATATACCTAACCATAACTAAGGTTAACTAATTTATATATACTATACTTTATTATAAATCATTATACTTAAATCCACGATAGGGATTTTTCCAGAAAAGCCCGCGCATTAGTGGGTTGCCATTCTCCATGTGCCATGATGGCCTTTTCTACAGGCAAGGACAGCAAACGTTCCTTGGCTTGGCGGGTAGCTTTGCGTTTAAAAAAGCTTAATCGCCATTCAAGCGGGGCATATCCCCGTCCTTCTACGATCCCCCACAGTTTCGCAATCACGCGCTGCCATGCATTCCAGTGTTTTTGAATGAAGGTCTCGCTGAAATTTTCCGATAGATCTGCCATGATAACTGTATGGGACGGGCGGTGGAAAAACACAACTTCATCCATAAAACAGGACCCGTTGAACCAGATCGAATCAAAGACATTGCCCCATTCCTGCGGTGCATGATCCCCAAGCGCCCCTGCAAACTGCAAATCTTTTCGTTTATCAATGGTCGATTGCGGTCCCCATAAACAAGCATTCGGGTAAGCCTGTTGCCACGGACCCAAAAACAGGTGATGAATTTTATTGGGGCTGACCAGATGTGCAACCACACCCAATGCATCAATTTCTGTTTTTAAATCCGTACTCAGTTCAATTGGGGACCACACCCACAACCTGTCATCAGTCAATCGCACAACGACCATGCGGGTGGGATAGGGACAACTGTAAAAATCCACCAACCCGCCTTCGCCGATCCAGATATCCTGTGCAACGCTGATTAACATCCTTATGTCCTTACCAGTTTTCCGCCAATAGTTCAAAATGACCTTGAGGGTGATCACATGCCGGGCATTTCACCGGAGCATCCACACCGTCATGGACAAAACCACAGTTGCGACACCGCCAAACCGTTTTTTCTTCACGCACAAAGACATGTTCATTTTTGATATTTTCAGCCAGTTCCAAAAACCGTTTTCCGTGCTGACGTTCCGCAACCGCAATGTTGGTAAAGGTATCGGCAATATCATCAAAGCCTTCTTCCCAGGCAATCCGTGCAAATTCAGGATACATTTCTTCATGTTCGTGCTGTTCACCACCTGCTGCATCGCGCAAGTTCTGTTCGGTCGAACCGTTTCCTCCCGCTGGGAAAGTTTCTGTAATCGTGACCTCTCCGCCCTTCAGGTACTTATAAAGGCGGCTGGCATGTGCTTTTTCCTGATCGGCCGTTTCTTCAAAGACATGCGAAATTTGTACGTAACCTTCTTTCTTCGCCTTGGCAGCAAAGAACGTATAACGGTTACGCGCCACACATTCCCCGACAAACGCTTTCAGTACGTTTTGTTCTGTCAGACTTCCTTTAAACGGGACGTTCTTTTGCAGTTTATGATGGGAATGATATTTTTTAAAAATGGCGTTTTGATGCGCTTCCAAGACATCATATCCCCCTATATGATGTCCATCGATAATCACCTGCGGCACCGTGCGCACACCGGGCAAGCGATCTTGCATTTCCTTAAACGAATCAACGGTTCCCGCATCAATTTCCGTGAACGGAATATCATTTTCTTCCAGTAAAGCCTTTGCCTTTTTACAAAACATACAATTATCTTTTGTATAAATTTCAACAGTCATTTTTCTTCCCCAAAACTACGAAGCTGTGCAACGAGAAGACTAGGCCCGTAAAGACGATTTGACAAGTCAGGCTATATGAAGCTTTTCTTTTCGTTCAGAAAAAACTAGATTGGGCACAGATTTCGAAAGGAGCATTGAGAGGCACATGTCTAACCCGTTCATCATTGGCCTGAAAACCAACCCGCAGCTTTTCTTCAACGAACTGGACACCATTGAGGTCCAAGCCATCGCGCAAGCCTGCCTGCGCGTTCTGGAAACCCGCCATAAAGAAGGCGATATCGAAGCTGCCGGGTGTTTACAAAACGTCTATCGCGACGTTGCCAATATCGAACTGTGACCCGTTTTATCCCTCTCCTGTTTGTCTTTTTATGGAGCACCGGTTTTATCGGGGCCAAGTTCGGCCTGCCCTATGCCGAACCTTACACATTCCTGTTTGTGCGCATGACACTCACATGTGCCATTTTGCTTGTTGTTCTCCTCATCCTAAAAAAGGAATGGCCCAAAAGCCGCCAATTGAGTGGACATGTTGCCATTTCAGGCATCCTGATCCATGTCGGTTATCTCGGCGGAGTTTTCACCGCCATCAAGATGGGCTTGCCTTCTGGCTTAACAGCCTTGATCGCAGGGTTCCAGCCTTTACTGACCGCCTTTATTGCCAAACCTGTTCTCGGGGAAAATGTGCGCCCAGTTCAGTGGGTGGGATTAATTCTCGGGATTATCGGGACGGTCTTGGTCCTCAGTGAGAAAATTGATCTGAACAATACCGCCTTGTTCGAAGGCTTCCCCTTAAGCGCCGTTTTTATCGCTTTTGGTGCGGTTGTCTGCATTACCATAAGCTCCGTCTATCAAAAGAAATATTGCACCACCATGCCGCTTATGAGCGGTACTTTCATCCAATATTTTGCCGCCTGCCTGATTTATGGCCTGCTGGCATCCGGTCTTGAAACAATGGAAATCCAATGGACAGGGGAATTTATCTTCGCCCTGTTCTGGTTGATCTTTGTCCCCTCGTTCGGGGCGATCAGCTTATTGATGTGGATGATCAAACAAGGTGAAGCCTCCAAGGTCGCCAGTATGTTCTATCTGGTCCCTGCTGTAACAGCGTTGGAGGCCTTTTTCCTGTTTGGTGAAACACTCGGTCTAAGTGCCTTGATCGGTATGGCTGTGGTCAGCGTTGGCGTTGCCTTGGCTGTGCGAAACTAACCTTAAACCGATAACTTAAATTCAGGAATTTCCGTTAACGGGCCAAGCGCGGTCAAAGTCGGTTTACTGGCAAAGACGCGGCGTGCCACCTTGCAAACTGCATCAACATCAATGGCATCGATTTTCTCAACCACTTCTTCCACTGGAATGATACGATTAAACACCGTCAACTGACGGGCCAATTGCTCACAACGGGTCGAAGTACTTTCCAGTGACATCAAAATGCTGGACTTCAATTGCGCACGGGCGCGTTGCACTTCATCTTCACTAACGCGTTCACAGACCTTAATAATCTCATCAGCCAACACCGGGACCAGTTCTTTGATTTCATCACGGCCGGTACCGGCATAAAGACCCAGCATCCCGCCATCATCATAAGCAGAAACAAAGCTGTAGATCGAATAGACAAGCCCGCGTTTTTCCCGGATTTCCTGAAACAGTCGTGACGACATGCCACCACCAAACAGGGTCGACATCACCGACAAACTGTAAAAATCAGGATCGTCATATTTAACCGCGTCAAATCCCGCGACCAGATGGACCTGTTCCAGATTGGGGCGGTTTTCCACAAATTGCCCCCCGACATAGCGGGTCGGATCCGGCAAAATCTGTGTTTCGCGCGGCAAAGAAGTAAATTTTTCTTCGACCATTGCCACCAGTGTGTCATGGTCAATATTACCCGATGCGCTAAAGACCATGCGCGATGTCGCATAATTATCCTGCATATAGGATAAGACGGTGTCACGAGACAGGGATTTGACAATATCCGACTCGCCCAAAACCGGACGGCCCATCGCCTGATCGGGATAAGCTGTTAGTTGGAAATAATCGAAAACAATATCATCCGGCGTATCATTGGCTTGATAAATTTCCTGCAAAATGACACTACGTTCACGTTCCAGTTCTTCATTATCAATCACAGAATTTTGTAAAATATCCGAAATAACATCAACCGCAAGACCAACATCTTCTTTCAATACCTTGGCGTAGTAGGCCGTATTTTCCCGCGATGTATAGGCATTGATGTGCCCACCGACATTTTCGATCTCTTCTGCCAGTTGCAAGGCATTACGCGTCGTCGTTCCCTTAAAGGCCATATGTTCCAGCATATGCGAAATGCCGTTGAGTTCCGGCTTTTCGTGACGGGCACCAATTTCAATCCATGCACCGAGTGAAACCGACTGGACAGACGCCATATGGTTGGAGACAACACGCAGGCCGTTGTCCAGTGTCGTAATACGAACGTTCATTTAGGCAAGGGTCTTTTCAATAAAGGACTGAATGGCGGGTAAATCATTTTCCAAAACGTCAAAACGTTCTTCACGATCAAACAAATCACTTAGGCGTTCAGGCAAGGCCGGATACACACCGGAAGCTTCTTCAACCGCTGCCGGGAATTTTGCCGGATGCGCGGTTGCCAAGGCAATCGTGACCGCATCAGTTTTCGCCGCGTTGCGCGCAACAGCACAACCGATCACACTGTGTGGATCCAGCAATTCACCCGTCTGTTGATAAAATGCGTTAATCGCCTGTTTGGTTTCTTCGTCATTCAAACATTGTGCTGTGAAATCTTCGCACATAGCCTTCCAGCGATCTGCGCCGAAATCGACTTCGCCATTGTCGCGGAAATCGGCCAAAGCCTGTGCCAATGCAGACCCGTCCGCATCGTAATGTTGCGCCAACAAACGTTCAAAGTTGGATGAAATCTGAATATCCATAGAAGGTGACAAACTGGGTTCCACGGTTTCCATTTTCATCACACCAGTGTTGAAATAGCGGGTTAAAATGTCATTGCGGTTGGACCCGATCACAAAACTTTCAATCGGCAAACCCATTTTCTTGGCGCAATATCCAGCAAAAACGTTGCCGAAGTTCCCGGTCGGTACGGCAAAACGGGTCTTACGATCCGGTGCACCTACCTGAACAGCCGCCCAGAAATAATAGGCGATTTGCGCCATAATGCGCGCCCAGTTGATAGAGTTCACGGCAGAAAGATTATATTTATCCCGGAAATCCATGTCATTGAACATAGCTTTCACCGCATCCTGACAATCATCAAATGTGCCTTCCAAAGCAATATTATGTACGTTGGAAGACAAAACGGTTGTCATCTGGCGGCGCTGTACGTCAGACACGCGCCCTTTCGGATGCATGATAAAAATGTCGATACATTCACGGTCACGGCAGGCTTCAATCGCCGCCGAACCGGTGTCACCGGATGTGGCCCCGACGATGGTCACGCGTTCCCCACGTTTTTTCAACACATAGTCAAATAAACGACCCAGTAATTGCAGTGCATAATCCTTAAAAGCCAAGGTCGGGCCGTGGAACAGTTCCATCACCCATTGATCAGAATCCAGTTGTTTTAACGGAGCAACCGCCGGATGATCAAAATCTTTGTAAGCATCCTGCACCAGTTCGTTAAAGTCCGCATGCGGAATGGAACCTTCCACAAACGGGTACATCACACGAACAGCCATATCGGCATAGGATAAACCGCGCATCTCGCGGATATCCTTATCGCTGAACTGGGGCCAGCTTTCCGGCAGATACAGGCCGCCGTCACGGGCCAACCCTGTCAACAGAACATCATCAAAGGAAAGTGCGGGCGCCTTGCCGCGGGTGGAAACGTATTGCACCTTGGACCTCTTTGGATCGAGATAAAAACCTAGACGCGCTGTTTAACACGCTTTGCAGCGGAGTCCAATAAACAAAACGGCCCTTACAGAAGTAAGGACCGTTCCATTTTAAATGCGGTTTAAAGAACCGATTATTTCGGGGCCATACGCAGGGCACCATCCATACGAATGACTTCACCGGACAGATAGGCATTATTGACGATATGGTTGACCAAATCGGCATATTCTTCCGGTTTGCCCATACGGCCACAAGGTACGGATTTATTCAAAGCTTCTTGAACTTCGTCGGGCATACCCAACAACATTGGTGTTGCCATGATCCCCGGCGCAACCGTCATAACGCGGATGCCTTTGGGGGCCATTTCACGGGCCACCGGCAACGTTAACGAGGCCACCCCGCCTTTAGAGGCTGCATAGGCCGCTTGACCGATTTGACCATCGGCAAATGCGATGGAGGCCGTATTGACCACAACGCCACGTTCTTCCCCATTAACCGGGTCCAATTCCAACATATCGGCACAGGCCAGTCGGGTCATATTGAATGTCCCCACCAGATTGACGTTAATCACTTTGGAGAAAAGGTCCAGATCGTGCGCACCATTGCGTCCCACGATTTTAGAAGCCGGAGCAATACCCGCACAAGACACAACGATACGGGCCGGACCATGCGCTTCGCGTGCTGTGGCAAAAGCCGCTTGGGCACTGGCAGCATCAGACACGTTACATTCAACCGCAATTCCACCGATTTCATCTGCGACTTTTTGTGCAGCTTCCACATTCATGTCGAAAATAGCAACTTTCGCCCCTTCGCTTGCAAGCTTGCGTGCTGTGGCTTCCCCTAAACCGGACGCACCACCTGTAACGATTGCAGCCAAACCTTGAACGTTCATATCCTTCTCCTAAAAAATGTTTACCTTTACGTCAACGTAAACTTGAAGAAGCTTATATCAAAGACCGCCACGACCTGCAAAGAAAAAAGGGGCTGCACCATACAGGTACAACCCCTTTTTAATAAGCTTGTAAAGCTGATGCTTGGTCTGGACTTAGAAGCCCATGCCACCCATACCGCCCATACCGCCCATGTCAGGCATAGCCGGTGCTGCGCCTTTAGGTTCTGGCTGATCAGCAACCATTGCTTCGGTTGTGATCAACAGGCCAGCAACAGAAGCCGCATCTTGCAAGGCTGCACGAACAACTTTAACCGGATCGATAACACCAGCTGCCACCAGATCGGTATATTCACCAGTTTGTGCGTTGAAACCGAAGCTTGTGTCGTCAGATTCCAGCAATTTACCAGCAACAACCGCACCATCGTGACCCGCGTTTTCCGCGATTTGGCGGATCGGCGCTTGCAGTGCACGACGGATGATGTCGATACCGACTTTCTGATCCGGATTATCGCCTTCCAGACCTTCCAGTGCTTTGGTTGCGTACAACAGGGCTGTACCACCACCGGAAACGATGCCTTCTTCAACAGCAGCGCGTGTTGCGTGCAGGGCATCATCAACGCGATCTTTACGTTCTTTCACTTCGATCTCGGTTGCACCGCCAACCTGAATAACAGCAACACCACCAGCCAGTTTGGCCAGACGTTCTTGCAGTTTTTCACGGTCATAGTCAGAAGTTGTTTCTTCGATTTGTGCTTTGATCTGATTGCAACGTGCAACGATATCGTCTTTGTCGCCCGCACCTTCAACGATTGTGGTTTCTTCTTTGGTGATAACCACAGACTTGGCAGTGCCCAACATGTCGATTGTCACGCTGTCCAGCTTCACACCCAGTTCGTCGGAAACGAGCTGACCGTTTGTCAGGATGGCAATATCTTGCAACATAGCTTTACGACGGTCACCAAAACCCGGTGCCTTAACCGCAGCAACTTTTAAACCACCGCGCAGCTTGTTAACAACCAAAGTTGCCAGTGCTTCGCCTTCGATGTCTTCTGCGATGATCAACAGCGGACGGGAAGACTGAACAGAGGCTTCCAGAAGCGGCAACATCGGCTGCAAAGAGCTCAATTTGCCTTCGTTGATCAGGATATACGGGTTGTCCAACTCGCAAATCATTTTTTCAGAGTTGGTCACAAAGTACGGAGAAGTGTAACCACGGTCAAACTGCATACCTTCAACAACGTCAAGTGTCGTATCCAGACCTTTTGCTTCTTCAACAGTGATAACGCCTTCGTTGCCGACTTTATCCATTGCTTGTGCAATCAGGTCACCAACAGTTTTTTCACCGTTCGCAGAGATTGTACCAACTTGGGCCACTTCTTCGTTTGTAGAAACCGGCTTGGAACGGCCTTTAACGTCTTCAACAACCTTTGCAACCGCGATGTCAATACCGCGCTTCAGGTCCATCGGGTTCATGCCAGCAGCAACGGATTTCGTGCCTTCGCGAACGATAGCCTGCGCCAAAACAGTTGCTGTTGTTGTACCGTCACCAGCCAGATCGGCTGTCTTGGACGCAACTTCTTTGATCATTTGTGCGCCCATGTTCTGGAATTTGTCTTCCAGTGTGATTTCCTTGGCGACAGACACACCGTCTTTCGTGACACGCGGAGCGCCAAAGGATTTGTCCAGAACAACGTTACGGCCTTTCGGACCGAGTGTTACTTTTACAGCGTTTGCAAGAAGGTCAACACCTTCGAGCATTTTTGCACGAGCGTCTGTGCCGAATTTGATATCTTTAGCCATGTGAGCTAGACCCTTATTTTAAGCAGTCAAAAATTATCTATGAAACGTGATAAACAAAGCCGATTAAGCTTCGATCACACCCATGATGTCGGATTCTTTCATAATCAACAGATCGTCACCGTCGACCTTGACTTCTGTACCGGACCATTTGCCGAACAGAACGCGATCACCCGCTTTTACGTCAAGCGCGACAAACTCGCCGTCTTTATTGCGCACACCCGCACCAACAGCGATCACTTCGCCTTCGGACGGTTTTTCTTGTGCAGCTTCCGGTAAAATGATGCCGCCAGCGGTTTTAGTTTCTTGCTCTACGCGTTTTACGAGGACGCGATCGTGCAGAGGACGAAATTTCATGGTTTTAAACTCCGTGATAGTCACCAAAGTAATGACCCGAACGAGTCAATGATTAGCACTCGTTAGGCCCGAGTGCTAACAGAGGTAATTTGTGACCCCATTTCTGTCAAGCCATGAATTACTATTTTTTGATGACACGCCAATAAAAAATCGTACCGCACCGCAACATTTGCAGGCCTTACTCTTTACCGCGACGATGGAGGAGATCAAGCTGCCCGCCCAGTTTTTCCACATCCAAAATGATGAAATTACTACTGCGAAAATCTTGCACAAAATCGACGGCCTTATCATCCGGGGCAGGTTGCTTCCAAAGTGTAATCACCTTGCTGCGTGGATGAGCAAGCACCCAATCTGCCATATCGTCCCCACGATCGGTTGCCAATTCTGCAATCGGTTTTTCCAAACGCCCTAGAAATTGGAACGTACCATGATACTTCCCGACAAAGGCGATTTCGTATCCTTCGTCCTGCATATTTTTGATCTCGCGCCCCATCGCATGCAGATCAAAAGATTGTGCGAGATACGGTGCAAGCGCAAGATGAAGCGCCACCACAAAGCCCGCCATCATACTGGTCAAACCAATCACCGCAGATTTATTAGTCAAAACCGGTTTGATCACCATATAGAGGGCGATCATTAAGGGGATCAGCATCCAATAAGTGGGCAATATCCCCACCCAATCGGGCATTTTACGGATCGGCAAATAAGGTGCCGCCATTAACACCAAGCTCAGTACAATCATAAACCCGGTAGGGAGCAAACGCCCCAGACGGGACGAAAGCAATTCACCTTCATCCAGCACACGCGCCAAGACAAAGGCAAAAGCTGGGAAGATCGGCAACAGGTAATGGAGTTGCTTGCCACTGATCAAAGAAAAGGCCACGAAGATCGGCACAAACCACAACAGGCAAAATCGAAGCTGGCTTTCATTGAAAATCACGCCAGCCTTCTTAACCAAACCGCGCCATAAGCTTGGCCAAAGGACCCAAGGCAACAACAAGGGACCAATAACCGCCAGATACCACCACCAAGGGCGTGCATGGGCAAAAGATTTCACCACACGACCTGCTGTTTGCCCCCAGAATATTGCATTGCGATATTCTTCCCCGCCTTGAATGCCTGCCGGGATTGCCCATGCTAAGGCAATAACCGCCCCGGCCACTACGCACAGCAAAATATTCAGATACCACCGTTTGCGATTCCCGATGCGTTTTTCACGATCCCAAAACGGCAACAACAAGGCAATTGGCAAAATTTGCAGCAAAATCACCGGCCCCTTGGCCAGCACACCAAAACCAATGGCAAGAGCCAGAAACCACCAGCCTTTGGCATTGCCATCACGCCAAACCATTAATAGTCCGAGCAACCCCCACAGGGTACAGGCGGCAACCAACATGTCGAACATCGTAACCGTGGTAAAAACGGTCCAAAAAGCCGCCCCCAACAAAATAATCGGGGAAAGGTCCGCAATCATTGGGCGTTCAGGCCACAGTTTTTGTGCCATGCTGCGTGTCAAAAACAAACAAGCCAGTGCAAACAAGGGGGCGACCAACGGCGGCCACCAGTCATTCACCCCGAAAACGGCCCAGCCTGCATTCATCACCCAAAACAGCAAAGGCGGTTTATGACTATAAGTTTCCCCGTTTAAATGTGGCACAATGAAGTCCCCGCGTTGCCACATTTCCCACGCTACTGCCAAATAGCGCGTTTCATCCACCGGCAAAGCCGGACGGGTCCAGATCGCAACCACGACCAACACGAACCACATGACTGTAAACGTGACGGGAGACCAGTATTTCTGCAACATTATCCACACTTTCCTTGCCGATAGGCGACGGGCGTTTATGACATTGAAAAAGGTTGGCTTCAAGCCTGTGATGAAGAGGAACCGCGATCACATTCGCGAACAATGGCTTCGGCCTCATCTTCATCACCGCTAAGCTGGCTTTCGATCTCGCGGCCCAATGTTTTGCCATGACGGTATCGCCGATAGAGATAAACCCCAAGTAAGCCGGAGCATAAAAATAAAACCACACTTAATCCGATGCGCCAAACCGGATCCACTTCCACACCGCTGCCTGCCAAGGCAAACACAATTGTTTGCGGGATGTAGCCGATAACCGAACCGATTACAAAAGGCAATGCAGGGACACCGGACACCCCAGCCGCCGCATTTGTCGCAACGTTACTACCCGCTGGCAATAAACGGATCAACAAGGACATCAGGAACGGACTTTCCGACAAAAATTCGTCAATCCGTTTCACTTTGCGGGGAAATTTGCGTTTCACAAAATTTCGACCCAAGGCCCGTGCGTAAGTAAAGGTCAAAATACAACCCACACCAACAGCCAATACTGTGATCGTGGTACCTTTCACAACACCAAACGCATAACCGCCCATAAATGCCAGAATTTGACGTGGAAAACCAACAGCTGCCAACACACCGCCCAGCGAGATAAAGATCAACCAGCCTTTTAAGCCCTGACCGCGTACATTATCGTCGATCCAGCTTTCATCCATCCCCAAAGACAGCAGATAAGCCGCCCCGGCGAGCGAACATAGGAAAATCAGGCCCTTTATGAAGACCTTAAAATTCATGCTTCTTCCTTGGAGGGTACAATCTCAGGAACCTTACCCCGGCTTTGTAGCCACATCACACCCATAATATCAACAATGCCGACCCACAGGCGGTTCCACATGCCGTATTTAGATACCCCGCGTTCACGCGCCCGGTGATTAACCTGTACCGACTGCACACGTCCACCACGCCGGATCATCAGCGCCGGTAAAAAACGGTGCATGTGATTAAAATAAGGCAGATCAAGGAAAGCGTCCCGCGTAAAAACTTTTAATCCGCATCCGGTATCGGGTGTATTGTCGCCCAACAGGCCAGCGCGAATTTTATTGGCATTGCGCGATTGCCATAACTTAAAGGCGCTGTCGTGACGCTTGGCCCGCCATCCCGCCATCAACAGGTAATCCTGATTATCGTCTTTGACCAATTCGTCATACAGTGCCGGAATGTCCGCCGGATCGTTCTGTCCATCCCCGTCCAGCGTTGCAATCACACGCCCTTGTGCCTGTTTCACACCACTACGTACAGCCGTACTTTGACCGCAGGATTGACGGTGCGTCACCACACGTAAATTATCCAGTTTGACCTGCATATCACGTAATTTTTGCGGGGTTTCATCATCACTGCCATCATCCACATAAACGATTTCAAACGAGATTTTTCCCTCCAGCGCCGCACAGATTTCTTCAATCAGGGGCTGGATGTTTTCCGCTTCATTTTTAACAGGAACAACAACGGACATCTCTGGTGTGGTGGTCATGGGCAATCAGCCTTGCTTGTATGGCACTTGAAACGCCGCGCATTATGGCCTTTTCATCCACTTTGTCTAGGATGAACTTTACAATCATTGTACCGCTAAAGACAATTACGTGAACATTTTGGAAAAGATACTTTTGCAGGATCTGTAAACAGGTGTAACAAGAAAGCATCGTGACACAATACCAAGGGAGTTCACCGTGTCTGAACAATATGCCGGAGATATCACCCCCAAGCAGGCTTGGGAAATCCTTCAATCCTCCAAAGATGCCGTTTTAATCGACGTGCGTACCGAAGCCGAATGGACCTGGGTCGGTCAGGTCAACCTGTCTTCATTGGAAAAAGAACACCTATTGGTAGAATGGAATCGTTTTCCTGGTGGGATGCGTAACGAAACCTTTATCGAAGATATCGCCAAACTGGTGCCGAACCAAACAACAGAACTCCTTATGCTCTGTCGTTCCGGTGTGCGCTCCAAATATGCCGCCATCGCCCTGACGGCTGCCGGTTACAAAACCTGTTATAATATCGAAGGTGGATTTGAAGGCGACCACGACGACCAACGTCACCGCGGCACCGTCAATGGCTGGAAAGTTGCCGGCCTACCGTGGATGCAGGGATAACCCTGCATTCCACTTACTCAACCGATTGACGAACCGCAGCCGCAGCCGCAAATGGGCAAAAGGCAAGACATGCGAATAAGATGCCAGACAGAATGAGGATCTGGGATTTTACCGCAAATCCGCCGATCGCGGCCTCAATCAATCCCACGCCAAAAATCAAAACGGGTACAAACAACGGCAAGACCAACAGGGAGATTAACACCCCACCGCGACGTGACCCCAACACAAGGGCCGCCCCGATTGCACCGATCAAACTAAGGGCAGGTGTGCCGAGCAACAAGGCGAGCATGAGCATGGTAAAACCATTACCGTCCATATTCATCAAAACCGCTAATAACGGCGAAGCGATCATCAAAGGCAGACCTGTTGTCAGCCAATGCGCGGTAATTTTTGCCAAAACAATAATTTCCAACGGCATGGGGCTTAATGTGAGAAGTTCCAGCGAACCATCTTCATAATCGGTTTGAAACAGACGTTCCAACGACAGCATTGAGGCCAAAAGGGCGGCAACGAAAATCACACCGCTGGCGACACGGGCCAAAATATTACCTTCAGGCCCAATACCGAACGGAAATAAAACAACGGTCAAAACAAAAAACATCACGACCATCACGCTGTCGCTACCCTGACGCAGAGCAAGGCGCAAATCACGGCGCACAATAGAAAGAAAACGACCCATTAGATGCCCTCCGCCAGTAAAGATGCGCTTTCGTGACCACGTGCGGCACTAAACTCACTGACATTTAAAATTTGCTGGCCTTTGATATTCATATCAGAATGTGTTGAAAGAACCACCATGCCCCCGTTGACGCGGTGACTTTCAATTACATCTTCCAGTTTTTTAATAGATTCTTTGTCCAACGCCGTTGTCGGTTCATCCAGCAACCACAAAGGCGATTTCGATGCAATAATACGGGCTAGGTTGGCACGGCGTTTTTGTCCGGCAGATAGAAAACGTCCCGGCACATCAATTAAATGACCGATGGAAAAAATATCCAGTGCTTCTTTAAAATTGGCTTGGGCTTCGGACGCATCACTGCGCAAACCCGCCCAAAATTTCAAATTTTCTTCTACCGTCAAAACCGGCTTAATCGCGTCATGATGTCCGACATAATGTAAACGTTCGCGGTGTTCATCCATATCGTCAGAGACCACTTGATCATCCCACAACATGTCCCCACTGGCGGCGTGAAGCAACCCGGCCATCATGCGCAGCAAGGAAGACTTCCCTGCGCCGTTATGACCGATCAGGGTCAAACACCCCCCACTTTCCATCGCAAAATTCAATTTTGAAAAGACCAGCCGTTCCCCTCGGATACAGACTAAATCCCGTCCTGCAAAAGTCGCCATGACTTTCCCCTTCATACCGTTCAGCCTATTGTTAAAACAAATCATCCCCGGGGGGCAAGTCCGAGGATGATTTGATGAGTTCTAGCATGATCGATTCGGTTATGGTCCAAGCGGTGTATCAAGTCTGTGTGTTTGATGGGATAAAACCGTTTAGGGCTTTGGGGATTATCGCGAGGGGGATATTCCTCAACACACCGTCCTTTCCATATTTCTTATTTAACACTCTAAATGGGGCAGTATTATGCGCCAAATCTGCCTTTTTTTGCCTTATTTAATTATTTTCGAAAAAAACGAACCTCATCGCAAATTGCGGGCGATGATTTGCTTAATCATGCCGTCCGATTTCAACTTATCAATGGCTTGATTAATATCTTCCAATCGGTTTTCCAAGGATCGATGCAAACGCACAGAGACTTCAACAGAATAATAAGGGTCACCAAACTGGACCTTAAACTTGTTGGAATTTATGTAAAACGAGGCCGCATGACGTTCCAACACGCCGACATCCACTTTGCCTTCATGGACCAATCGCAAGACTTCCAACGGATTGTCCCCATCTACACGGCGACCATAATTTTCCTGCCCGGGATATGTAAACCCGCGAATGCCCGCAACCGTTTTGTCCGTTAAAACAGTTGTGTCAGGCACAGGAAATTTTTTTCCTTTCGGAAAAACAAAAACCTCGATCAAATGATAGATCGGCTTGCTGAAGACATGAACATCTTGTTGCTTTGGGAACCAGACTTCATTCAAACAGCAATCAACCGTCACATCCCCTGTTTTAAATTTTTTGCGCCCCTCAGCAATTGTAAAATCGACAAATTTTAAATCCACGCCGATTTCATGGGCAATTGCAGACATAATATCCACATTAATCCCACCCGGGCCAAATCCGTTGCGATGTTTGAAAGGGGAAAGATCGGCATGCTGTACAGACATGATCCATTCTTGCGCCAATGCCTTGACTGACATGACCAAAGAAGCCGATAAAAAAAACAGAAATAGTCTTTTACGCATTTCCCGAGCAAACATTTATATCGTTCATTTTGTGACGCGAGCGGCTTTTTTATAAACTTATGATGGAAAGATGTATAGCTTACCTTCGCACAACCTAATTATGTGAATATTGCAGGGAAATTCCAGCATAAATATTGAACATCTACTCAAATTTTTCAATTTTCATAAAGGAGTATGAATTCTTTACGTATTTAAGGGCAAAAAAAGGGTGCCTGACGACACCCTTTTAAAAATTTGATCTCAATTTTTAGGTTTATTCTGCGGCATCGATCTTCTTATAAATCTCGCCGCCTTCTTTTTTGAATTTTTCCGACATTTCGGCCATGCCTTTTTTCGCCTCTTCCTTCACTTCATGGCTGATGCGCATGGAGCAGAACTTCGGTCCGCACATAGAGCAGAAATGCGCGATTTTCGCGCCTTCCGCCGGCAGGGTTTCATCGTGGAACTCCAGTGATTTTTCCGAATCAAGCGCCAAATGAAACTGATCACGCCAACGGAACTCAAACCGGGCCTTGCTCATGGCGTCATCACGCAGACGTGCACCGGGATGTCCTTTGGCCAGATCAGCAGCATGGGCTGCAACCTTGTAAGCCATAACGCCTTCTTTCACGTCATCACGGTTGGGCAGGCCCAAGTGTTCTTTCGGGGTGACGTAACACAACATCGCACAACCATACCAACCAATCATTGCCGCCCCGATGGCAGATGCCAGATGATCATGGCCAGCGGCGATATCAGTAACAAGCGGACCGAGTGTATAGAACGGCGCTTCGTCACAGACTTCAAGCTGTAAGTCCATATTTTCCTTGATCTTGTGCATGGGCACATGACCGGGGCCTTCGATAAAGCACTGAACATCATGTTCCATACATTTCTTTTGCAAAACGCCAAGCGCGCGCAGTTCGGCAAACTGGGCTTCATCATTGGCGTCCGCAATAGACCCCGGGCGCAACCCATCACCCAAAGAAATCGCCACATCATATTGTTTGGCAATATCGCAGATATCGTCGAAATGATCCCACAGGAAGTTTTGCTTATGATAATGCAAACACCATTTTGCCATGATGGATCCGCCGCGCGATACAATCCCGGTGACACGGTTGACCGTCAGCGGAACATGTTCCAGCAAAAGACCGGCATGGATGGTCCAGTAAGACACCCCTTGTTCGGCTTGTTCGATCAGGGTATCGCGGAAAATTTCCCAGCTCAGGTCTTCGGCAATGCCGCGGCATTTTTCCAGCGCCTGATAGATCGGCACGGTTCCGATCGGCACCGGGGAATTGCGGATAATCCATTCGCGGATATTGTGAATGTCGGTCCCGGTGGACAGGTCCATCACCGTATCGGCCCCCCAACGGGTCGCCCAGACCATTTTATCGACTTCTTCTGCGACAGACGAGGTCACGGCAGAGTTGCCGATATTGGCGTTGATCTTGGTCAGGAAGTTTCGCCCGATGATCATCGGTTCCAGTTCCGGGTGGTTGACGTTGGACACGAGAACCGCCCGACCACGCGCGATTTCAGAACGGACAAACTCGCCAGTACAGACATCGGGGATTTCCGCACCAAACGGTTCGCCGTCACGCAAGTAAGCTTCCTTGCGGCCTTCGTTTTCACGAATGGCGACATATTCCATCTCAGGGGTAACCATGCCGCGACGCGCATAGGCCAGTTGGGTTACGGCCGATCCGTCTTTGGAACGTAACGGCTTTAGTCCTGCGCGCGGGAACGGTTCCACGCCGGGCTGATCGTCTTCTTTTAACAGGCCGTTGTCTTCGGGTTTGACATCACGGCCCACATATTCAACCACATCGCCGCGATCCAATATCCACTGGCGGCGCAATTTGGGCAGGCCCACGTTAATGTCGATGGTCGCGTTCGGGTCACTGTAGGGGCCGGACGTATCATAAGTCACAACCGGCTGTTCGCCGCCTTCAAGGTGGATACAACGCATGGCGACAGTGACGTCTTCCATCGTGTCAGAACCAAAAAATACTTTCTCAGATCCCGGCAAAGCGCCGGTCGTGATATCAAGTTTGGAAGTGTCGTTGCTCATAGTCTGAGGATCTCCAATCAATTTGGTGTCAGGAGATCCGGGAGGTGAGCGTTGGGGGAAATTACGTCCATCCCTACGCCGGAATAACCCGGATCAGGTTCAAAGGGTTGTCACATGTTCGGACTCTCAGCCCTATTCAGGCACCCCTTGGCATCGGACTATAAGTGGGATAGTTGACTATAAAGGTCAAGAAAATTAGTTGAGAAAAACGTAACTCTCCCATTGACTGGACTGTTGCCGCCTAAGCGGCATCTAAAGGGAGACAGCCGTTCGGCAGGTTTGTCAAAATGGTTTCTTTCAACATTTCAGCAATTTGCATGTTGGGATAGGACGTTCTAAACGCCAAGGCAATATCACGCGACGGTGCCGGGTTTTTAAAATAGGCATAACGCACCGTTTTGCTGGCGCTCTTCGGGCAGGTATGTTCGGATTTGCACAAGAAATTTTCCAGCGCCGAGGTCGGCAGCACCGTAATTCCGGTCCCCACCGCGACCATGTGGCGGATGGTTTCAAGGGAATTCCCCTCAATGATATTATGCACCCCTTTGCTGCTATCTTCAAAACTATGGGGAGCATCGCAAATTTCCAGCACCTGATCGCGGAAACAATGACCTTTCCCCAGCAACAACAATTTTTCATCCGCCAATTCATCCCCGCCAATATCATTGCGGCCTTCCCATGCATGTCCTTTGGGGACAGCCGCGACGAAGGGTTCTTTATAAAGGGGGATCGTGCTCATACCCGGATGATCAAAGGGTAAGGCAACCAGTGCCATATCAATGCGACCATGGGCGAGAAACTCCAACAAGGTTGAGGTAAAATTTTCCTCAATCAACAATGTCAGTTTTGGTGCATTTTGATGAACGTTCGGAATCAGATTCGGAAAAATATAGGGACCAACCGAATAAATTGCCCCCAAACGAAGTGTCCCGGAAAGTTCCCCACGCAGACCATCCGCAATTTCCTTAATGCGGTCTACCTCTCCTACAGCCTTGGCAATTTGAGGTAAAATTTTATTGCCTTCCTCTGTTACCTTCAAAGAATTCTTAATTCTTTCAAACAGCGTAACATCCAGTTCCTCTTCCAGATTTTTAATTGCCACACTAAGGGAGGGTTGGGACACATGACAAAGGTCGGCCGCCCGGCTGAAATTCTTTTCCTGAGCCACCATTAAAGCATAACGCAATTGTGTAATCTTCACGGACCTGTTCCTTTTACGCTTAAAACGCCAAGAGGGAAGAGACGACATCTGCCGCCTCTTCCTCTTCTCAATCACTTTAGTTTTTACTTATTTCATTTCTAAAGGTTTTGGCGTCGTTGCACTTGACTTAGGTAAAATCGGATACTCGATTTTTGGTTGGTCGCCCGTTAAAGTGCGCAAGAAAGCTGTGATAGACTCAACTTCTTTTTCAGACAGTTTTTCACCCAACTGGCTTGCTCCCATAATGGAAACCGCCTGTTTCAGGTCCCAAACCTTACCGGAATGGAAATAAGGGGCTGTCAATTCAATGTTACGCAACGGTGCAGCGCGGAACACATAGGAATCATCTGCTGTTTCGGTTACGGCAAAACGACCTTTATCACCTTCTGGCAAAATTTCAGAACCGGGTTTTTCAACAACACCAAACGGATAATAACCTTCCCCACCAAAGTTTGTGCCGGCATGACAAGCCACGCAGCCTTTTTCCATAAACAGATCAAGACCTTCGGCTTCCACTTTATTCAGGGCAGATTTATCACCCATCAGGAACTGGTCAAATTTGGAATTCGGTGTAATCAAGGTGGCTTCGAACGCCTCAATTGCGCGCGCCATATTGTCAAAGCTTACCGGGTCTTTATCGTTCGGGAAGGCTTTGGCAAACATAGCGACATAATCGGGCATGCTTTTCAATGTTTCCACAACGCGTTCTGGCTTGTTGTTCATTTCAACACCTGCCTGAACCGGACCTTTGGCCTGTGCTTTCAAATCCGCTGCACGACCATCCCAGAACTGGGCAATGTTGAACACAGCATTGAAAGCGGTTGGTGCGTTACGCGGACCTTTGGCCCAGCCATGACCGATGGATGTTTCCAGGTTGTCATCCCCGCCCATACCAACGTTGTGGCAGGTGTTACAACTGATCAAATGACTGGCAGACAAACGCGGGTCCATAAACAGCATTTTGCCAAGTTCGACTTTATCGGAAGTCACTTTGTTGTCCGCAATTTCCGGCACAGTCGTCGGAATAGCCTTAAAACTTTCTTTTGCGCGTGCCAGTAGATCGTCGGCTGCCGTTGCCGGCTGTACGAATGCGCATGTGGCTGCAATAAGCGATAATCCTACAAAGATACGTTTCATTGTCTTCTCCATTAGTGAAACGGTATCCGGGGCATAAAACCCCGACCCCACCCCCCAAAGATGGGCAGGTCGATGATGTAGAATTAGTCAAATGAAAGGAAATACTATTAATCAATCCAGACCATAGAAAAAAACTATGTTCTGTTCAGCCAAATAAAAAACCCGGCAGGTTCAATCACCTGCCGGGTTCTTTGGAAAATGCTTGGGCAAACCTGTTAGACGAGTTTATTTAACTCGGCAATCAGGGCATCCCCCATCGCCGCGCAACCAACTTGTTGCATACCAGCCTGCATGATATCGCCTGTACGAATACCTGCATTCAAGACATTTTGGACACCTTGATCCAACAGATCGGCTTCTGCCCCCATGTCAAAGCTGTAACGCAAGCACATGGAGAACGACAAGATCGTTGCCAACGGGTTGGCGAGGTCTTGACCCGCAATATCCGGGGCTGAACCGTGGACCGGCTCGTACATCGCACGGACTTTGCCGTTTTCATCTTTACCGGACAAGGACGCAGACGGCAGCATCCCCAGTGAACCGGTCAACATGGCCGCACAATCAGACAGCAAATCGCCAAACAGGTTATCTGTCAGAATCACGTCAAATTGTTTAGGATTACGCACCAACTGCATGGCGCAGTTATCGGCATACATATGTTCCAATGTCACATCGGCATATTCTTCTGCATGCAGCTTGGTCACAACTTCACGCCAGAATTTACCGGATTCCATAACGTTGGCTTTTTCAACGGAATGGACTTTATTGCCGCGTTTTTTCGCCAGATCAAAGGCTACATGCGCCGCACGAATGATTTCTGCATCCGTATAGACTTGTGTATCAAACCCTTTACGTCCACCACCGGGCAGGTCTTCTACACCGCGCGGTTCACCGAAATAGACACCACTTGTCAATTCACGCATGATCAGGATATCCAGACCACGTACCACTTCGTCCTTCAAAGTCGATGCGTCAACAAGCGCATCAAAGACCATCGCCGGGCGCAGGTTGGCAAACAGGTCCATTTCCTTGCGCAAACGCAACAGACCGGCTTCGGGGCGGGCATGGCGTTCAACATTATCCCATTTCGGGCCACCCACAGCCCCCAACATGACCGCATCCGCAGCCATGGCATCCGCAACCGTTTCGTCTGTGACTGCGCATTTGTGTGCTTCGTAGCAGGCACCACCGACAAGGCCTTCATTAATGTTGAAATTGACGGAACGATTTTTGGTTAACCAATCAATGATTTTACGGACTTGTCCCATGACTTCCGGGCCAATGCCGTCACCCGGCAAGAACAACAGGTTTTTAGCGTCGGACATATTGTATTCCCTTAAAGACGCCACCCCTGCAAGGGCAGGGATGGCGGTAATGGTGTTAACGAGTCAACCACGGCATGGAAGCCGCGCGTTGTTCTTCAAAGCTTTTGATCTGTTCTTCACGTTGCAAAGTCAACCCGACATCGTCCAGACCTTCGATCAGGCAGTGCTTGCGGAACGGGTCCACATCAAATTTGATGGTGCCGCCGTCCGGGCCTTTAATTTCCTGATTTTCAAGATCGATCGTGATGGTCGCATTCGCCCCGCGTGAGGCATCGTCCATCAACTTATCAATATCTTCTTTCGGCAGCTTGATCGGCAAGATACCGTTTTTGAAACAGTTGTTATGGAAGATGTCAGCGAAGCTTGTGGAAATCACACAACGGATCCCAAAATCAGCAATGGCCCACGGGGCATGTTCACGCGATGACCCACAACCGAAGTTGTCACCCGCAATAATGATTTTGGCATTACGGTACGGTTCTTTATTGAGAACAAAATCTTCCTTTTCCGAACCGTCCTGATTATAGCGCATTTCATCAAACAAATGCACACCCAGACCGGAACGTTTAATGGTCTTGAGGAACAATTTCGGAATGATCATATCAGTGTCGATATTGATCAACGGCATCGGCGCTGCGATACCGGTCAGTGTGGTGAACTTTTCCATGTTCTTAGTTCCCCTCTTTCAACAAATCGCGAACGTCTGTCAGTTTGCCGGTGATTGCAGCCGCAGCAGCCATTTCCGGGCTGACCAGATGGGTGCGCGAGTCACGGCCCTGACGGCCTTCGAAGTTACGGTTGGATGTGGAGGCACAACGTTCCCCTGGTGCCAGACGATCATCGTTCATCGCCAAACACATGGAACAACCAGCCTCACGCCAGTCAAAACCAGCTTCGATAAAGATTTGGTCCAAACCTTCTTCTTCAGCGATCTCTTTGACCAGACCGGAGCCCGGAACGACCATTGCTTTCATCCCGTCAGCAACTTTGCGGCCCTTTGCAACCGCCGCCGCCGCACGTAAATCTTCAATACGACCGTTCGTACAAGAACCGATGAAAACGTGATCAACTTCGATTTCATTCAACGGCGTGCCTGCTTCCAGCCCCATATATTTAAGGGCCCGTTCAATCGCACTGGCTTTACCGGCATCACGTGCCTCAGCCGGGGACGGCACTTTTGCCGTAATCGGCAAGGCATCTTCCGGGCTGGTGCCCCACGTCACATAAGGAACCAAATCTTCTGCCTTGATGATAACGGTTTCGTCGTAAACCGCGCCTTCATCAGACTTCAGTGTTTTCCAATATTCAACCGCGGCTTCCCAAGCTGCCCCTTTCGGAGACATCGGACGGCCTTTTACATAATTGATGGTCTTTTCGTCCACGGCGATCAAGCCGCCACGGGCACCACCTTCAATGGCCATGTTACAAACTGTCATACGGCCTTCCATAGACAGGTCCATAATTGCCTGACCGGTAAATTCGATCACACAACCAGTTCCACCAGCCGTACCGATTTTACCAATAATGGCCAAAATCAAATCTTTGGCAGTAACACCCGGCGGCAAAGCCCCTTCAACACGGACTTCCATATTTTTGGATTTCTTCTGCAACAAGGTTTGCGTTGCCAGAACGTGTTCAACTTCGGACGTTCCAATACCGAAGGCAAGAGAACCAAAGGCCCCATGCGTCGCGGTGTGGGAATCCCCACACACGATTGTGGCACCCGGCAGTGTGAACCCTTGTTCGGGTCCAACGATATGCACAACACCTTGACGAATATCATCCATCGCAAAATAGGGAACGCCAAAATCCTTGGTATTTTTTTCCAGCGCTTCAACCTGAATACGAGATTCCTCGTTTGTAATTACAATACCGTTTGAACGGTCAGATGTCGGAATATTGTGGTCGGCAACAGCGAGGGTCAGTTCCGGGTGGCGTACCTTACGCCCCGCCAAACGTAGCCCTTCGAAGGCCTGCGGTGAGGTCACTTCATGTACCATGTGGCGATCGATGAAGATCAGACTTGTACCATCGTCCTGTGTTTCAATCAGATGGCTGTCCCAGATCTTGTCAAAGAGTGTACGGGGGTTGCCCATTGTCGTTCTTCTCCGAATGAGTTCGAATGTCTAATATCTATATAAGAAATGCGCCCCTTCTATAAAAGTTTTAAGGCCAAAGGTCACGCACTTTATCTTAATGTCGTTCAAGGGTTGAAAATTAATCAAATTCATATCGGCATCCCCCCTCGTAACGCAAGAATATTTCTTGTTTTATGAGACGGCGAATCGTTAATTCCCCATAACAGCGGGATCTGGAAAGAAAGCCCTCTACATAGAATAGAATGATTCCACTTGTTAGACGCACAACCAAAAAGAACTTTTTTGTCATTTCAGCTATTCAGGCTGGAATTCACTACAAGCTATTTGTGCATTTAATGAGCGCCCAAATAGAATGGTGAACCAAAAAGGGTTGCTACGGTTGAATATTGGAATTTCTTTACCAATTTAACCGTTTCGTGTTTGGAAAACGCCAGACAAATGATTATCATTCTGCCAGTCGATTTGGGGGTATGCGACGACCGTCTTCACTGTACCACTCAGGCCATAAAGAATGGAGAGGGACACCGAGACAATCTGCAATAATTTTATTTCCAGTCGGCTGGGGACGAATAAGCGCAGCACGTACGACGGAGTCTGACACACCATGATAGCGCGCCAAGGAAGCCATTGAGCCAACTTTTTTCCGAACGGCGGCTTTTACATCTTCCGGGTGTGCGTTTTTGGTTCTGCATGTTGAGTACGGCATAGAATCCCCAAATTCTGGTCCGGTATATTTCCGGATTTTTTTGGTTACACAATTATCACGATCGGGATGAGAACTCTAAATGGCAAAGCAACCAACTTTTTCATCCCAATGAATAGAGTATGCCATATATGGGAAAAACAAATCTAGAGATTTTATATTTCAATGTTCAATCTCAAGACCAACATAAAAAATCTTTCCCAAGGCCCTATAATACGACTTCGAGGGAGATTTCGTTTTGACCGATCACTTGCAAGTACGCCTGAAAGAAATCGCCAAGGAATGCGGTGGCAATCGCGCCCTTTGTGAAAAATCAGGTGTATCCGAACGCACATTCGCCAACTGGTTGGCCGGATCAAGCGAACCCAAAATTATCGGTATCGCCGCAATCGCCCATGCCGCAGGCGTTACAATCGACTGGCTTGTCACAGGTGCCAAACCCAAACAACCACTTGGTACACATGTCGACGACACCTTTGCCATCGTTCATGTCCCGGTCATCAGCAAAAACTTGAAAGAATCTGACAAATCCTTCAACGAACGGCTGGTTTTGCAAAACCATATGCCTTTTTCGAAATCTTTTCTCGAAGAACGGCTGGGGCATCAGGAATTTGATCAACTCTGTCTTTTCAAAGTTCATGGTGATTCAATGGATTACACCATGAGTAGCGGAGATTACGTTCTTGTTGATCGTGCTCAGACAAAACTTGAAGACGGCATCTATGCTTTTATCTTTAAGGACCAAGTCAACATCAAGCGGATTATCAACATTATAGATGGGGTTGAGATTATCAGCGACAATCAGGCCCTTTATCCGCCCTATCTTATCAAAAACAATCACCTTCATCAGATGCAGGTTATCGGACGCGCGCTTTGGGTTGGAAAAAACATTCCCTAAACCCACGATCCCTATTTCTGCGCACAGCCCCTAAAAAAGCGAAAAGCGCCGCGTCCTTCACGCTCGACAAGTGAGCAAAGGACACGGCGCTTGCCAACAGTGGCTCTTCTACTTACAGCAAAGACCGGGCAACTCATTCAAGTTGCGACGAATAATTTGCAATGATGTCTGAAAGCATAGTCTTTCAGACCGATCAAAGCAGAGAGGCCGAGAGGTCGTCTGTTCAAAAAGGGGCGTTGCCATTTCTTTGAAACAGAAACGCCAATCTTTTTTACCAGTCTTTTTTCTCGGCGATACGAGCAGCTTTACCTGTACGGCCACGCAAGTAGTAAAGTTTCGCACGACGAACGTCACCGCGACGAACCACATTAATTTCTGCCAAGTTCGGGGAGTACAGCGGGAATACGCGCTCTACGCCTTCACCGAAAGACAGTTTACGCAGTGTGAAAGCAGAGTTGATGCCGTCGTTTTTACGTGCAATGCAAACGCCTTCAAACGCCTGCAGACGCTCACGCTCGCCTTCTTTTACGCGAACTTGCACACGCAGGGTGTCACCTGCGCCGAATTTCGGGATTTCACGTTCAGCAGTTTGCTTTTCAATCTGCTCTTTACCGAGTTGTTCTACAATATTCATGGTCTCGACCTTCTAAAAAAGGAGTGATCTCAGTCAATGGAGAGGTGCCGATCTCAGGCACTTCCTTTGGTTTCTTTGCAGTAGGCTTCCCACAAATCGGGGCGGCGGTCCTGCGTAATGCGTTGTGCCTGACTTTTACGCCAAGCCAGAATTTTTTCGTGATGCCCGGATAACAGGGTTTCAGGAACTTCGCGCCCCCGCCACACACGTGGGCGGGTATAATGCGGATATTCCAAAAGCCCGGCTTCGAAACTTTCGTCCTCGTGGCTGGCTTCTTTGCCAATCACACCGGGCAGCAGACGCACACAAGCATCCAGCAACACGGTGGCAGCAGATTCACCGCCAGACAGAACGTAGTCTCCGATACTGATTTCTTCCAGATCATCATGTTCATCCAGAACACGTTGATCAATGCCTTCATAGCGACCACAAAGCAAAATGACGCCCGGCCCTTCAGCCAATTCGCGTACTTTTTCCTGCGTCAATGTTTTGCCGCGCGGTGTTAAAAACACCTTCTTGGCCATTGGAAAACGAACAGAAGCCGCCTCCAACGCATCGCCGACCACATCAGGTCGCATCACCATGCCAGCACCACCGCCACAAGGGGTATCGTCCACTGTATTATGTTTGTCCGTCGCAAAATCGCGGATCTGGATCGTATCCAATGACCAACGACCCTCTTCCAGACCCCGTCCAACCAGGGAATGCCCCAGCATGCCGGGAAACATTTCGGGAAAAAGCGTCAACACACAAGCCGTCCAAGGCAGCAACTGAGGGCTCATTGCGGGTCCTCCTTGCCTTTCGCCTTTTGCGGTTTTTTGCGTTTTTTCTTTTTCTCTTCCGGCAAAAGTCCTTCCGGTGGATCGACGACGACACGCCCTTTTTCAATATCCACAATCGGTACAATTGCCTTGGTGAACGGCACCATAATCAGTGCCCCTTCTTTGGGGAGAATTTCCAGCATATCACCCGCACCGAAATCAAATACCGCCCGCACAGTTCCAAGGGTTTTACCACTGGTCGTTTTGACCGTCAGACCAATCAGGTCCGCGTGGTAGAATTCCTCATCCCCGGCTTCGGGTAATTCGCTACGTGAGACATAAAGACGTTCGCCTTTCAGCAGTTCAGCAGCTTCACGTGTTTGCACACCCTCAACCTTGACAATCAATTCGCCTTTGCCTGTATGGCTGACGACTTCGATTTCATAAGTCTTGGTGGCATCTTCGTTTTGCAACACTGTAAAGGCAGCAACGTCATCCGGATTTTCAGTAAAGCTTTTCAGACGCATGGCCCCGCTTACACCATGCGCGGACGAAAAAGCAGCCACGCAAACACGGGCGCCTTTATTATCCTGTATGGGTGTATGTGAAGACATGATCTGTAAGTCTCTATCCAAAAACGAAAAAATTCAAAAGAAGAATTAAGCTTCAGCAGCTTCTTCAGCCGGTGCTTCAGCGGCAGCAGCGGCTTCTTCAGCAGCAGCTTTTGCAGCTTCTTCAGCTTCGCGGCGTTTCTCTTCTTTTTCCTCGATACGCATTTTAGTCTTTTCAGACTGTTCAGCTTTTTTGGTTTGCTGCGGGATCGCACGTTCGGCTTTACCAGCATTTACCAAGAAACGCAGAACACGATCAGACGGTTTTGCGCCTTGACCGATCCAGTAGTCAACGCGTTCGATGTTCATGTTCACGCGGTTTTCGTCGTCTTTGGCCAGCATCGGGTTGTATGTGCCGACTTTCTCAATGAAACGGCCATCACGCGGAGCGCGCTTGTCTGCAACAACGATACGATAGAACGGGCGCTTTTTAGCCCCGCCACGTGCCAAACGGATTGTAAGAGCCATTGTTGGTCTTTCCTATGGTTTGGGTTTAGTACAAAAGATTAAATCGAAAATTCAAACGTCAAAGGCCTTCACTTTTTGAAAGGCGGCAATCCCGGTGGCAAACCACCTTGTCCACCCAGACCATCCAGTCCGGGTAAACCATTGAGTCCACCCGGCGGCATCGCACCGCCCGGTCCACCCATCATGCCGCCCAATTTGCCGAGCAGGCCTTTTTTGTTCATCTTTCCGACTTTTTTCATGACGGTCGCCGTTTGCTGATACTGTTTCAGCAACTTGTTCACGTCCTGAACTGTGAGGCCGCAGCCTGCCGCGATACGCTGGCGGCGCGATGCCTTGATAATCTTGGGGTTTTGACGTTCTTTAACCGTCATAGATAGAATGATTGCTTGTTGGCGGGCAATCATCTTGTCATCCACCTTGGCTTCAGCCAGTTGTTTTTTCATCTTGCCGATACCGGGCAGCATGCCAAGTAATCCGTCCACATCACCCATCTTGCGAATTTGATTGAGCTGTTCGAGCATATCTTCCAGCGTAAACAGGCCTTTCATAACCCGTTTGGCTAAGGCTTCAGCTTTATCCTGTTCGATGGTTTCCTGTGCTTTTTCCACCAACGAAACCACATCGCCCATGCCGAGGATACGGCCAGCTACACGATCTGCGTGGAAAGCTTCCAACTCATCAATTTTTTCACCGACACCCATCACCTTGATCGGTGCACCAGTGACTTCTTTCATAGACAGGGCCGCACCACCGCGCGCATCCCCGTCCACACGGGTCAGGGCAATACCAGTAATGCCGATCTTGTCATTAAATTCCTTGGCAACATTGACAGAATCCTGCCCGGTCATGGCATCCGTAACCAACAGGGTTTCCGCCGGGTTGGCAACGTCACGAACCTGCGCGACTTCATCCATCAGTTTTTCATCAATATGCAGACGACCTGCCGTATCGAGGATAACCACGTCATAACCGCCCTTACGGGCCTCAACCATCGCACGTTTGGCAATGGCAACCGGTTGTTCACCGAAGACGATCGGCAGCGAGTTCAACTCCGCCTGTTTGGCGAGGACCTCAAGCTGCTGCTGGGCGGCCGGACGATAAACGTCAAGACTGGCCAGCAAAACTTTTTTACGCTCTTTCTTCTTAAGCATCAGGCCGATTTTGGCAGAGGTGGTCGTTTTACCTGCGCCTTGCAGACCAACCATCAAAATCGCAACCGGAGGAACGGCTTTCAAATTAATCGCCGTATCATCAGAGCCAAGCATTTCGACCATGCAGTCATGCACAATCTTAATGACCATCTGCCCCGGATTAATACCTTTTAAGACTTCTTCGCCAATTGCCTTTTCTTTAGCTTTTTTGACAAAATCTTTCACAACCGGCAGAGCAACATCAGCTTCCAGCAAAGCAACGCGAACTTCGCGCATCGCCTCGCTAACGTCAGACTCAGACAATGAGCCACGCTTTGTGAGTTTATCAAAAATGCCGCCAAGGCGACTCTGAAGACTTTCAAACATATCAAATCCCAACGCAAAACGCGCCAGTGCCCGAAACTCGAGGACTGGCGGCACCCCTTAAGGTGACAATAATGTCAAAGAGGCCTGTGAATTTGGCGCTGTTCTACTGGCTTTCAAACACAGAGTCAAGCAAAAGCGGTCTTGTCTTGAAACCAAAAGATGAGTAGGTTGCAAGTCTTGGAAATTCTATATGGATAGCGATATGCTGTATTTCGTCGCATTGCTTCTTTCTATCGTTGCTGCACAAAGCACTTATGCTGCAGACGATATACGCGATTACGCGGAATTTCAGGCGTTTCATGCCGAGAAAACCATTCAGGCAATCGATCTGGCATTACTGGATTCCAGCGAACTGATTGAGCGCAATCCAGAGGCGGAAGAACTGGTTCTGCATACCACATTGGCAAAATATGTGGAACGCACACCGGGTTTGCGCGCCGTCATCTCAACAAACCGTACGGGTAAATTAAAGATCGACAGCTTTACCTATCCGGCAAAAGACATTGATTTGTCGGATCGGGAATATGTGAAAACGGTACTTAGCGCACAGGATCGCGACTTGTATATAGGCTCCCCGCTGGTCGGGCGATCTTCCGGTGCAGCGTTCGTTCCCTTCGCGCGCGCTTTGCTGGATTCTGATAAAAAAGCCCTCGGTGCCATTGCCGGCATTATCCATCCCGGTTTTTTGATTAAACAAGATGCCTTATGTCCGCAATGTATCGTAAGCCTGTTCAATGATCGCAATGAAGTCTTGGTCAGCTACCCCTCCAATACCCACTACCCAGGGGACTTTATTGAAAAGATCAACGCGTTGGATACGAATGGCCAACTGAACGGGACAATTAACGAGCATAAAATTAAAACCTGGGTTATTATATTAAAAAAATACAATGTTCGCGTCAGTGTCAGCAAGTTCGCGAATAAATAATAATTTTATTCCAATAAGTTCGCTATGATTGTGTTCTACGTTACGTACTGATATGGTTGCCTCGGTTTCTTCTTAGAGTGGTCTAATGGTGCGTTTTTTCCTTCTAACCTTGATGTTTCTGCTCAGTGCAGTTCATGCACATGCCAATATGGACAGGGAACTCAAGTTATCTGCTCTTTATCAAGCTGTTCATGCCCAAGGCCTACTGCGTTCTGCCGATATTACATTGGTGGGGATCACCAGCCTGTTCAGCCACAAAGAAACCAGCGCCATTAACGACCTGATCATTCATAATTCCCTGAACCGCCACGTTGAACGCGTCCCTGGCCTCAGCGCACTGTTCACCACCGATGTAAATGGCAACTTAAAACATGACAGCTTTCGCTATCCTACCCGTTCTCTAAATCTGAAAGATCGTGCCTATATCAACAATGCATTGCGTTTAACCAGTAATGAACTCTATATCGGGGAACCGATTAAAAACGCCATTGTCGCCTATGACAGTTTACCTCTGTCTCGCCCGATTTTTAATGAGAAAGGCCACATAACAGGAGTCGGTGTGGCCATTATGACACCGGACCATTTATTGCAACGAACCAAAATCTGTAAGAAATGTGTGGTCTCTATTTTCAAGACAAACGGCACAAAAATCGTCAGCTTTCCGGCTGCCGTTCAGGCCCAACCCAACATTCAGGAATTTATGACAGATCATCCAGATAACACCATTGTTGATATCACCATCAACAAACTGCCGACCCTGACCGTCTGGACACAAATTGCAGATTACAATCTCGTCCTGCTGTATTCTTACTTCAAATAAAAACGATTGTTATTCGCCTTTGGGCCAACGCCGGTGAAGCCAAAGCCATTGTTCCGGCTTTTCCCGGATCCAGTTTTCCAAAATACGGTTAATTTCGGTCATAACCTTCACAAGATCCTCTTGACGGTTATCCGTTTTCTCGACTTGCAGCGGTGGATAAAAAGTCATGCGAAAGCGCGTTCCCTCAACCCGTTCCAATTGCATAGGAATGATTGGACAGTCAAATTTCAAGGCAAACTGCGCAATGGCCGGAGCTGTCATGGCATCACGGCCAAAAAAGGGAACAGCAATGCCATCATTCATTTTCTGATCAACCAATAAAGCCAGATGCCCGCCATTTTTTAAAATATTCAAAGCCTGACGCGCCCCTTTTGTACCTTTAGGTAACAAGCTGCATTCCGGCGTGGGCATACGTTTGGCAAATAACTCACGCACATAAGGGTTATCGGGTTCGCGGTAAATCAAATGAACAGGCAAACTCGGCGTGCGCTGTGCACTGGCCCGTGCACTAAATTCCCAATTGGCAAAATGACCGGAAAAAAACATCCCGCATTTACCGTCATCACGCAACAAATCCACATATTGCGGGTTGATAATTTCAAAACGATCCGTGTCTTCATAGACATTCATGGATCCCACATGGGGAAATTCAAATGCAACCCGGCCAAGATTATCCCACACACCCAACAGGATTTTATCAATTTCAGCCTGTGTTTTCTCAGGAAAAGCCCGTTGCAGATTTTCAAGCCCGACTTTATTGACCTTGGTATGCGGACCGATCTTTCGGGCAAGCCAGCCACCAAAATTAGAAGCCATATCAAATGACATAAGGCGAATCAGAAAATAAAGCCCATAGGCCAGCGCCCCTTGCAAAGGATGACTGATATATTTCTGTCGTAACGCTTTCATCAGACTGGATCCATAATTTTAGAAAGCACTGCCTTTAACATGTCTTCCCCCTGCCAGACCAGAGAGATTTTTATGACATCGACTTCCTGAGCGAACTCTTTCGGAAGACGCATGTAATCTTTACGCGTTGTGATCAAGCGCGCACCAGCCAACTTTGCCCGATCCCGCAATGGTCGAATATCGTCAATCAAATAAGGATGATGATCGGGAAAAGGCACGCAATCCAGTAAATCACAATCCATTGTGCGCAACGTTTCAAAAAACTTTTCAGGCCGCCCGATCCCGGCAAACGCCAGTACCTTCCGCCCCACCAGATCAGGACGATCCAAGGGCTGAATAAAGGCCTGCTGTACCGGGATATTCGCGCGTATTTCTTGTACACGTTCCATTGCCCCGGTTTTATCAGCACCGATTAAAACCAAACCATCGGCACGTTGTAACCCACTTTGTAAACTTTCCCGCAGCGGTCCGGCCGGAAAGACTTTTTCATTTCCGTGACCATATCCGCCATCTACGACCAGCAAGGAGATATCCTTGTATAAATGCGGGTTTTGAAAGCCATCATCCATAATGATGATGTCTGCCCCTTTTTTAACACACAATTTCGCCCCAGCAACCCGGTCACGCGATACACAAACCGGGGCAATTTCTTTTAACAACAACGGTTCATCACCGACTTCATGGGTGCCATGCCCACCGACCATAAGCGGGCCTTTCATATGCCCGCCAAATCCACGCGACAAGAAATAGGGGGTCTTCCCGACAGTTTGCAAATACTGGGCAATCGCAATCGCGGTTGGCGTTTTTCCCGCCCCGCCCATTGTCAAATTACCAATACAAATAACCGGAATGGGGGCTTTCCACCGCGCCGGGCGTTCAGCCCGCGTTCGGGTTATTTTATTATAAAGACAAGCCAGTGGAGATAATACCGTTTCCCACAGACTGTTATATCCATATGCCCAAAAAGACGGCGCCTGTTTCATACATGCCCCCTGTCCGAGCTATCGATAAACAAGGCCAGAGCCGACAATGTACGCTGCAAAACTGCCGCTTCCCCAATAGCAACCTTAAAGGCGCGTTGGGCCTTTTCTTCCCGTAAGGCTTCATCCGATAACAATAACGTTACAGCCTTGACCATCTCGGTCTCATCATGGACGGTAATCACACCGTCCTGTTCGGCCAAACGGGCCATAATTTCTGCGAAATTCGTCATGTAGGGGCCACACAGGAGGGCACAATTCAGACGCGCGGCCTCCAACGGATTTTGCCCGCCCAAGGGTTTTAACGACTTTCCCATAAAAACGATCGGAGACAGACGATAGAACAAGCCCAACTCCCCCATCGTATCAGCAAGATAAATATCACAAGACGGGTTCAATTCTTCTGCCGCGCTACGCTGTGCAACCGATAGCGATAGTGCCCTCAGATCAGCCGCAATGGATGTCCCCCGTTCTGGGTGACGTGGGGCGATAATTGTCAACACATCCGGAAAACGTTCTTTCAGACGGCGATGAACCTGAGCAATCAGAACTTCTTCACCATCATGCGTGCTTGCCGCCATCCAAACCGGGCGCTTCCCTATTTTATTTTGCAACGGGGCCAATTCTTCATCATCTACCGGTAAATCCGGCGACGCATATTTCAAATTCCCTGGACAATGCACATTTTGCGCCCCTAAATCGCGATAACGCTGCGCATCTTCTTCGGTTTGGGCAAGGCATAAGTCGAATGCCCCCAGAAGCTTTTTCGCAAATCCCGGTACCCGTCTCCATGTTTTCAGTGACTTATCCGACATACGTGCATTGATCAACGCCATCGAAACACCGCGTTTACGAGTCTCGCAAATTAGGTTAGGCCACAGCTCGCTTTCCGCCCAAATCGCGACATCCGGCTGCCAATGATCCAGAAAACGGCGTACATAAGGCAAACGATCAACCGGAATAAATTGATGAATAACATCCGCCGGCAATCTTTTTTCCATCAAGGCGGCAGACGTTACCGTACCGGTCGTCAACAAGATATGACAATCCCTGTAATCACGACGCATGGCGTTAATCAAGGGCAATAGGGAAATAGCCTCGCCCACGCTGGCACCATGCAACCAAATCAACGAATCCGTTGGCCGCGTAAAACTTGCTTGCCCCAAACGTTCCGGAAATCGGGTTGGGTGTTCCTTGCCCTTGTGCAATCGTTTTTGCAGATATCGGGAAATCAGCGGGGCTGCAATTGTTGTTAAACCGCGATAAAGCGAATAAATCATGCCGCCTCCACCGGGGGATGGCCTGTCAGGCGGTCGCTTTCGTTGGTGACGCGTGTCAGCTCTTCTTCCACCTTTAAACGGTAGGCTTCCAGATCCTCACCTTTTGCCTCTTTGGGCACATGGATCGGATTGCCCCAGACGAACACACCTTTGCTAAAGGGAAAGGCCACACAAAAACGATCCCAACTGTGTACATGCTTTCTAGAGACACTTCCAAATGCGCACGGAATAACAGGAACTTGTGCCATCTTGGCGACATTGACGACCCCGTTTGAGGCGCGCATACGCGGCCCGCGCGGCCCGTCTGGTGTAATACCGATACAATCGCCATTCTTCAACGACTTCAACATCGCACGCAAGGCTGTTGCCCCCCCCTTGGAAGTCGAGCCTTCAATCGTCTGAATACCAAAATGCCCAACTGTACGTGCGATCAATTGCCCGTCCCGATGTTGGGAAATCAACATATTAATGGCTTTTTTACGGTTCCAGCAATATGGCATCAACAAGATGCGCCCATGCCAAAAGGCCAGAATAAACGGCTTGTTCGCATCCCAATACCCATGGGCAACCTCCCCATTGACCACCTGCCAACGGCCCGTGGCGTAAACGAGACGAATATATTGCGCCCCAATCCAGCACAGGATTTTTCGAAACCCGTCTGATTTTGTGATGGATTTCAAAAGGCCCATTTAAGCCCCCGCTTCATCTTCGCTGAACTGCATGGCATACAGACGGGCGTAAATTCCATCCATATCAACCAATTGCTGATGGCTGCCCTGTTCAACCACACGACCACGGTCAATTACATAAATCAGATCGGCATCCACGACCGTGGATAAACGGTGTGCAATCACCAGTGTGGTACGGTCTTTCATCAATTCATGCAAAGCCGCCTGAACTTTGCGTTCGCTTTCCGTATCCAACGCAGAGGTCGCTTCATCCAGCAATAGGATCGGTGCATTTTTCAACATCGCGCGCGCAATTGAAATCCGTTGACGTTGCCCACCGGACAGCTTCAGTCCACCTTCACCGACCATCGTGTCATAGCCATCAGGCAATTCCATAATAAATTCATGCGCTGCCGCATTTTTCGCAGCCTTGATCACATCTTCCTCACTGGCGTCCATACGTCCATAAAGGATATTGGCGCGGATGGTATCGTCAAAGAGAACAATCTCCTGACTCACCAGTGAACAGGCTTTACGAAGGGAAGCAATGCTCACCTCACGTACATCCTGTCCATCAATGCAGACCGTCCCTGCATTCACGTCGTAAAACCGGGGCACCAGATTAAGGACCGTTGACTTGCCTGCGCCACTTGGCCCCACAAGTGCAACCGTCTTACCCGCAGGAACCTCTAACGTCAGGCTACGTAAAGCTGTCTTGTCTTCTTCGTAGGAAAAAGCAACGCGTTCAAAACGAATGGTCCCTCCGGTAACTTTTAAGGAAGGAGCATCGACACGATCTATAATTGTCGGTTCCATCTCACGCATACGGTAATAGCGTTCTGCTCCGGCTAAACCACCCTGCATTTCAGAATTTAAATGAGCCAAACGTTTTGCCGGTTCATAAACCATAAAAGCGGCCCCAATAAAGGCAAAGAAATCCCCCGGTGTTTTCACACCTTCGATCACCTGATATCCGCCATAAACAATAATCAACGCAATGGCAAAACCGGCAACTCCTTCCATAATAGGAGAGTTCAGCGCCTTTGTGCTTTCTGACTTAAAAACAAGCTTACGTACAATCTCCGTCAGGTCACGAACGCGACGGCGTTCATAATTTTCCATCCGATAAGCCTTTACATGGCGAATACCGGAAAAAGTCTGTCCAAGCAGTGAAATCTGATTCCCAAGTTGCGTCTGCGTATTTACGGTAACCTTGCGAATCCGTTTACCAATTTTCAAAACAGGTCCAATGGTCAAAGGAAAGACAACCAGCGCCACCAAAGCCAATTGCCAGTTTGTCGACGCCATCACCACAATCATACCGACCAACAAAGTAACATCTTTACCGACACTGGTCAGAACCTTGGTTGCTGTGTTGCGCATTAAAACCAAATCATTAGTAAAACGCGATACCAATGTACCGGATGGATGGAGATGAAAAAATGATAAATCCATTCGCATGAAATGATCATAGAGCGAGATCTGAAAATCCGTCACAATACGCAGTCCCAGCCATGACATAGCAACTGCCTGTCCATATTGTGCCAATCCTTTTGCCAAAAAAACGAAAACAATAGCTAGCCCCAATGGCCATAGCATATCTCCATTCTGATTGACAAAAATGTCATTGATCACAGGTTTTAGTAACCACATGCTCAACGCGGCAGCAGCCGACGAAATCGCCATGAAAAGTAGGGCAAGGGTTAATTGCGGAATATAAGGACGTACACTTTCTTTGACGAGGCGTTTCATCAGGGAAAAAGTACGTGTATCAAGCTGTGTTTTCGGTTCCAACGAGAGTTGTTCCTCATAGGGGGTCGTCAAATTTTGCGGACAATATCACGGGTTTGTCGATTGTGCTACCGCTTCATTTCATTGTTTGTGTTTAAAGAAGAGATAGAGTAAAGAACGCCTATGGAAGATAAAATCGTAACCGCCGTTCAACAAGCCGTCGATCAGGGCGTTGGCGCACGTAGCGTCCCCTTTGACTGGGAAGGCAAACGCTACTGGATCAAAATCGCCCTGCATGAACAAGTAAACAATTGGCATCGGTTCCAGAACCTGTTTGCTGGATTGTTAAGATGCCCCATGCTGCGCGCCACCGTTTCCGATGCACTGGATGACGGATTAAACGCGGAAGTCAGAAGATTACGCAAAATTGCCACACGTGGCGTACGCGTTCCCAGCATTATTGCCCAACGACCCGGTTGGATTTTGCTGGACGATATCGGTGACAGTCTGTTTGACCAGATCAACAGACACAACAACCCGCAAGCCTTGATCTTAAAAGCCGCCGATGCACTCAGCACCCTTCATCACGCAGGCGGTTGGCATGGCACCGGACAATTGCGTGATATGATCCTGTGCCCGGACGGGGAAATCGGTTTTATTGATTTTGAAGAAAATGTCGGTGAAGCAATGGACGTATCGGCGGCCCAAGCCCGCGATATTTTACGTTTCCTGATTTCTTCCGTTCGTTTTGATCCCGGTGACGGCGCATTGCTGCGCGATATTATGGACGTCTTCCAAGCCAAATCCACATCTGCCGTTTGGCCCCATATTCGCGGCGTCATCCGTTGGGCAATACCCTTGACGTTCCTGTTAAAACCGTTTCGCAAGAAACTGGGGCGCGACTTACGCCACGCCCTGCTTGTTATTGAAGCCTTAAAAGCTTCCCTGAAATAAGTTCAAGAAGAGGATCCGGCAACGGTTAATCCTTCAATCCGCAAGCTTGGGGCATTTGTACCGTATCGAAATTCCAGATCATCGGCAGGCGTTAAATTCAGGAACATATCTTTCAAATTCCCCGCAATCGTCAATTCAGAAACCGGGAACACAATTTCACCGTTTTCAATCCAGAAGCCTGCGGCCCCACGACTGTAATCCCCGGTGACACCATTGACCCCCATGCCGATCAATTCTGTTACATAAAAGCCTTGTTTAATATCGCCGATCAATTCTTCCAGACTATGTTTTCCGGCTTCCATATAAAAATTGGTTACACTGGGCGATGGCGGCGAGCCAACCCCGCGCGCTGCATGTGCTGTACTTTCCAATCCCAATTGACGGGCAGAACGTAAATCCAAAATCCAGCTTTGCAAAACGCCGTTTTTGACGATCTCACGCTTTTTATTGGCAAGGCCTTCTCCATCTATTGGCTTGGATCGCAGGCCCCGCTTTCGGTGCGGATCATCCACAATTGAAATATCAGGATTAAAAATTGTCTGTCCCATTTTGTCTTTCAGGAAACTTGTCCCGCGTGCAATCGAATTGCCGTTAATGGCGCCGTTTAAATGACCAAGCAAACTTTGCGACACACGGGTTGAATAAACCACTGGTACCTGTTGGCTGGCGACACGGCGCGGATTCAATCGTTTAACCGCCTTTTCCCCGGCGCGCCGTCCAACCAGCGCAAAATCTTCGAGGTCTTCGGCATAAACCGCAGAGGTATAGTCATAATCACGTTCCATCTGCGTGCCCGTTCCCGCCAAAACAGAGGCGCTGAGAGAACAACCTGATGAGCTATAGGCATGAGCCAATCCATTGGACGCCGCAATCGCCACATCATTGCGCGACCACGAGGCTTCCGCCCCTTCGGAATTTGTCACCCCCTCAACAGCACGCGCGGCATCTTCGGCCACCGTCGCCCATGAAATCAGGGTTTGTTCGTCCGGTTCATACGGATCGTATCCATCAACATCGGGAAATTGTGTTGCCAATTGGTCCGTATCAGCCAATCCGCAAAACGGGTCTTCCGGCACGACACGGGCCATGTCGACACAACGCTGTGCCAATTCATCCAAAGCATCCGCCTTGAAATCCGCAGAAGAAACGATTGCCTGACGTTTGCCGATAAAGACACGTAAACCCAAATCCTGACCTTCGGCGCGTTCCAGGTTTTCCGGTTGCCCCAAACGTTGAGACAAGGACAAAGATGTGCCCTGTACCAAAACCGCATCTGCCGCATCGGCCCCTTTTTGACGCGCCTTTGCAATCAGGTCATTCAGCAGGTCGAGGTTGTTTTGGTGCTGGCTCATATTTAATCCTTAAATCTATCGAGTCTATTTCTAAAAACATATTCCAAATAGCTAAACAATCAAGCGCCGTCTTTCCAAATGGGTTTCCCGGAACCGGGCAGGCCAAGCTTGTCCCAGATCTTAGAGACTTTATCGACCACATCCTGATCCATACGGATTTTTTCACCCCATTCCCGGTGGGTTTCATTGCCCATTTTGTTGGTCGCATCAAATCCGATTTTGCCCCCCAGACCGCTTTCAGGTGACGCAAAATCTAAATAATCAATCGGGGTGTTTTCCACCATCATGGTATCACGCACCGGGTCCATCCGGGTCGAGACTGCCCACCAAACGTCTTTCCAGTCGCGGCAATCAATATCATCATCCACCACAATAATAAATTTGGTGTACATGAACTGGCGCAAAAACGACCAGCAGCCCATCAAAACCCGCTTGGCATGACCGGGATAGGCCTTTTTGATCGACACCACCGCCACCCGGTATGAACAGGCTTCCGGCGGCAACCAGAAATCAACAATTTCAGGGAACTGTTGCTGCAACAAAGGAACGAAGACATCGTTCAAGGCTTCGCCCAGCACAGACGGCTCATCCGGCGGGCGTCCGGTAAAGGTTGACAGGAAGATCGGTTTTTTGCGCATGGTCACAGCGGTGATTTCAAACACGGGGAAATCTTCCACGCTGTTATAATATCCAGTGTGATCGCCATACGGTCCTTCGGCAGCCTCTTCATCGTGGCGCACATAACCTTCCAGAATGATTTCGGCTTCGGAGGGAACTTTCAACGGAACGGTTTTACAATCAACCAGTTCCACCTTTTTGCCGCGTAACAATCCGGCAAACTGATATTCAGATAATGTATCTGGCACAGGCGTCACCGCCGCCAAAATCGTTCCCGGATCCGCCCCTAGCACAATAGCAACCGGCATGGGTTCATTTTTTTCTTTGACCCAGCGCGCAAAATGCTGTGCCCCGCCGCGATGTTTTAACCAGCGCATGATGCAACGGTTCTTGCCCAAAACCTGCATGCGATAAATGCCAAGATTGAAATTATCGGTTTTTCCCTGCCCCGGCCCATGCGTCACCACCAGCGGCCATGTAATCAGGGGGGCAGGCTCCCCCGGCCAACACGTCTGAATTGGCAGTTTCGCAAGGTCAATATCGTCCCCTTCCAGCACCACTTCCTGACAAGGCGCAGACCGGACCGTCTTAGGTTTCATGGATAAAACGGTTTTCACCAACGGCAACATCTTCAGGGCATCCTTAAAACCGCCCGGTGGTTCCGGCTGTTTTAAAAAGGCCAGTGTTTCCCCCACTTCACGCAACTGGTTGGGTTCACGATCCATCCCCCAAGCCACCCGTTCAACTGTACCGAACAAATTGACCAAAACCGGCATGTCATATTTTCGACCTGTTTCATCCACCACATTTTCAAATAAAACGGCGGGGCCTTCTTCTGCCAGCAAGCGGGTTTGAATCTCTGTCATTTCCAAAACAGGCGACACAGGTTCACTCACGCGGACAAGGCGGCCTTCTTTTTCAAGCCGGTCCATAAAATCACGCAAAGAAGCAAAGGGCATCTCACACTCCGAGAAAAAATCCATCACGTCATCTCATAACAAGCTGCGCAACAGACTTACAGAACTTTATCTAAAAAAAAGACAGGCCATTTTATGATACTCACCGCCAAAACGACCCACAGCCTTTTGCAAACCTTACGCCTCGACCTGCAAAAACATCTCCCCGATGAAGCAGACACAAACGAAACCGCATTGTTTTTAGAAACGCAATATCACACCCTTTGCATGGTGCTGGCACGCGCAGAAGATGATTTTTGCGTTGTCTTGTCCATGATCGAACAAGATCCGGACTGCCTAGACAACAACCCGCAACGCCGCTTAAACGCTTTGATTGATTATCTAGATATAGCAGTCGCCATATACGCCACGATACCCACAAGACCACATCTTGAAGTTATAAACTGACGAGTACACTTTTTTTACAAGGTTTTAATTTCCAAAAGACAGAAAACTGTTAGAATAGGTAAGGATAATCAAACGAATAGAGACCGGACATAGATTACAGGCGCAATGGTCGACTCACGTGAACAACATTATCGCAAGCTTTTAGATATCGGCCTCGCTCTGTCGACCGAACGTAATTCCGTTCGCTTGATGGAAAAAATTCTGGATGAAGCAAAGGCCATGTGCAACGCCGATGGCGGCACACTTTATCGCATGGTCGATAACGATCAACGCCTGCGTTTTGAGATTATGCGCAACGATAGCCTCGGTATTTATAACGGCGGAACGTCAGGTAAAGAAATCAATCTGCCACCCGTTGAACTTTTTGATGCAGAAACGGGGGAAGAAAACCACAAAAATGTCGCCTCCTATTGCGCCCTGTCCAAAAAAACAATCAGTATTGATGATGCCTATGTCTTCAAGGATTTTGATTTTCAAGGCACCAAGAATTTTGACAAAGCCACCGGCTATCGTTCCAAATCATTCCTGACAGTTCCGCTTTACAATAACGAACGCCGCGTCATCGCAGTTCTGCAATTGTTAAACGCGCAAGACCGTGATACCGGCGAAGTCATCGGGTTCGATACCTCCTTACAACCGTTTGTCGAGGCATTGGCCGCACAAGCTGCAATCGCACTCGACAATCAATTGCTGGTCGAGGCCCAAAAAGAATTACTGGCTTCCTTCATCAGTTTAATCGCAGGCGCGATTGATGCGAAGTCTGCTTACACTGGCGGACATTGCCAACGCGTTCCCGTCCTGACCGATATGCTTGCTCAAGCCGCCATTGATCAAAAGGCCGGTCAATTCGCTGATTTTAACATGAGCGAAGAAGAACAATATGAATTGCATATTGCGGGCTTGCTCCATGACTGCGGTAAAGTGACCACCCCGGAATATATCGTTGATAAAGCGACGAAACTGGAAACCATTTATGACCGCATCCACGAAGTTCGCATGCGTTTTGAAGTGATGAAACGCGATGCGGAGATTGAATATTGGAAAGGTCTGCATAAGGGCGAAGATAAAGCCGCGCTCAAAGAGATATTAGACAAAAAACTTACCCAACTGGATGATGATTTTGCCTTTGTTGCAGAATGTAATGTGGGTGGTGAATTTATGGCTCCGGACCGAATGGACCGTCTGGATCACATTGCCCAACAGACATGGATACGGACTTTATCTGATCGCCTGGGCATCGGACATGAAGAAGAGACCCGCAAAAAATCCTGCGGCCCCGAAGCGCCCTTGCCTGTGGAAGAATCGGTTCTTGCCGATCGCCCGGACCATATTATCGCACGCCATGATAAATCATTGTTCGCCGCAGATAACCCCTTTGGTTTCAAAATGACACCGCCGGATAATCTGTATAATCTGGGCGAGCTTTATAACCTGAAAATCAAGGCCGGTACCCTGACCGAAGAAGATCGTTTCAAGATCAACGATCATATCGTTCAAACCATTATTATGTTGGATCAATTGCCCTTCCCGCGTCATCTGCGACGTGTCCCGGAATATGCAGGTGGGCACCATGAAAAAATGAACGGAACCGGTTATCCGCGCAAACTCAATGCCGAAGAAATGTCCCTTCCCGCCCGTATGATGGCAATTGCTGATATTTTCGAAGCCCTGACGGCTGCGGACCGTCCGTATAAATTGCCGAAAACCCTGTCTCAATCCATCAGGATCATGTCCTTTATGGTCAAGGACGAACATCTCGACAAAGATCTGTTTGAGCTATTCCTCACCTCGGGTAAATATCTGGAATATGCGGAGAAGTTCCTCAAACCCGAACAAATCGACGAGGTTGATATCTCACAATACCTTGCCGATACAACGGATGCGGCCTGATACGCACAGGCAACATCATGGGACAAATCGTCAGTATCAGCCGCCGCACCGACATTGCTGCCTTTTATAGCGACTGGTTTATCAACCGGGTTCATGCCGGATTTGTAAAAACACGTAATCCTTTTAATCCCAATCAAGTTCGTGATATTTCCCTGTGTCCTGAAGATGTCGATTGTTTTGTCTTTTGGACACGAAATCCAGCCCCGCTTTTCCCCCACCTTGATATGCTGGAAAAACGTTCCTTTGCCTCGTACTTTCACATGACCATCACAGGCTACCCGCACGAGATTGAAAACAGCACACTTTCGCCCGAACAGGCCATAAATCATTTTAAAACCTTGTCACAAAAAATCGGACCGGATCGCGTTATCTGGCGCTATGATCCCATTCTTTTATCCAACCTCACGCCCATTGATTATCATATCGAAACGTTTGATAAAATTGCTCATGCCTTACAGGGCCATACCCATAGTGTCATGTTCGCCTTGACCGATTTTTATGCAAAGACGGAACGAAATCTCAAGAAAGTCAGCGCCCTTACCTATCAAGATATCGCCCAACAAGAAAATGATCTCAACCGGTTGCTAACAGCTTTGTCGACCATTGCGCGTTCCTGTGGGCTGTCTTTAAAGTCCTGCGCACAGGAACAAGACTGGCGCGCTTTTTCCATTGAACACGGGAAATGCATCGACGACGACCTTATTCGCAAAATTTCCAGAACAAACCAAATTTGGCGCAAAGACAAAGGCCAACGCAAAGCCTGTGGATGCGTTCAATCGGTTGATATCGGTGCCTATAACAGTTGCCTGCATGGCTGCCAGTATTGTTATGCGACCTATAATAACGCACAGGCGAAAAACGCCTATCGTCAGCATGATCCACAGAGCCCGTTTTTACTTGAACGCAGTGCAACAAAAAACGTAAAACAGTCATAACAGCATTACAAATAAAGCAATATAATTTCAATAGGAGCGTCAAAAAACACCTTTTATTGCGCTGCAAAAAATGCTAAAAAACCTCCAAATTACACAAAAAATGAGGACGTCCTAAAATGACAAAAACAAACCCGGGCAATTTCTTTGAGGATTTCTTCCTCGGTCAGGAAATCGTTCACGCCACACCGCGCACCGTGACAGAAGGCGATGTCTCGCTTTACACCGCCCTTTACGGTTTTCGCCATATGCCGCACAGCGCCGAACCTTACGCAATGGGCTTGGGATTTGAAGCCATGCCGCTGGATGACATGCTGGCCTTCCATATGGTGTTTGGCAAAACAGTTCCCGATGTTTCCCTGAACGCCGTTGCCAATCTCGGGTATGCCGTCGGGCGTTTTGGGGCTCCGGTTTATGCTGGTGATACGGTTCGCACGACTTCCACTGTTATCGGATTGAAAGAAAACTCCAACGGCAAGACAGGGGTTGTCTACGTCAATTCCGTCGGCATCAACCAAAAAGACGAAGTCGTTCTGGATTATGTCCGTTGGGTTATGGTGAAAAAGAAAAATCTGGATGCACCGACACCGGACACGGTTATTCCCGATCTGCCCAAAGCCGTTGATGTCGATGATCTCGTCATCGCAGAAGGTCTGGATTTTTCGTCTTACGATGTGGAACTGGCGGGTTCCCCGCATCTATGGGAAGATTACGAAATCGATGAAAAAATCGACCATATTGATGGCATGACCATTGAAGAAGCCGAACACCAAATGGCAACCCGTCTCTATCAAAACACGGCCAAAGTTCACTTCGACCAGTTTGCCGCCAAAGACAACCGTTTCGGCAAACGCCTGATTTACGGCGGTCACATTATTTCATTGGCCCGCGCGCTTTCCTTCAACGGATTGGGCAATGCGTTCAAAGTTGCCGCCATCAATGCCGGTGCGCACGCCAACCCGACATTCGCCGGAAATACAATTTTTGCCTGGTCCGAAGTTCTGGATAAGCAGGAAATAAAGGGCCGTTCCGACATGGGGGCCCTGCGTCTGCGTCTGGTCGCCACCAAAGACCACCCAGCGGATGACTTCCCTTACAAGGATGAAGACGGTAAATATAATCCTGATGTGGTTCTTGATCTTGATTACTGGGTGCTGATGCCCCGCCGTGGCTAGGATTTAGCCTCGTCTGACAATCAAAGCGCCACGCTTTTAAATAAGCGTGGCGCTTTTTCTGTCTTATTCTTTTGCGCTATAAATATTTTTCATCATTTTTTCATATAAGCTGTAACTCAAGCAGATAAACGCTTTGCGCACCCTATAGACGCGTTTATCAACCTTAATCAATTGACCAAGATTATTTCCTTCTTGGCGAGTCAGGTATAAATCCTTACTCTTGTTTGATCGAAATTGGACTTGAGGTCTTCAATGACGGCTGTCATTGCCATTATGAACCATAAAGGCGGGGTGGGGAAAACAACCACCACACTGAATATGGCCAGCGCCCTTGCGGCTGGCAACAATGCCGTTTTGATTATCGACATGGACCCGCAAAGCAATGCCGCGACCGGGCTAGGTCTGAATGCCAAGGCGATTCAAGCCGGTAGTTATGAGCTGATTCTTGGGGACAAGAAACTTCAAGACGTTATCCATAAAACAGATTTGCCAAACTTGTCTCTCGTCCCGGCAACTTTTCAGCTTGCCGCCCTCAGTTCAGTTTCCCCGGATGATGAAGACCCGGAATATTGGTTACGCGAAAGTCTTGAACAAGACGATATTCCCTTTGATTACGTGCTGATTGATTGTCCGCCGTCATTTGGGATTCTCAGTCTCAATGCGCTGGTGGCGGCACATAAAGTGATCGTCCCTGTACAAAGCGAAAGCTTCGCCATTGCCGGATTACAACAAATGGAATCCTCCATTAACGATATCCGCGTTGAAGCCGGGCACAATCTTGATTTTCGCATCTTGATGACCCTTAGTGACCCAAGCCAGCAATTGCATCAACTGGTAGACCGCGAAGTCCGCGCCCATTTTAAAGAACATGTTTTCCAAAATGCCATTCCGGTTGAACCCAAAATTGCCGAAAGCGCCTTTCTCGGCCGCCCTGTTATCTTCCATTCCCCCAATTCGCAAGGCGCGCGTGCCTATATCCGTGCCTGTGCAGAATGCCTGCAATGGACACAGAAAGAAGGCGACAACAAAGACCTTGCCGCTTATCGTGACACAATCGTCAGCGGGCTGAAACAATGGTTGAAAGATGATACCATTACCGCCCATGCTGACCCGGTTCAATTTGATACTTCCGTCAAAACACCTGTGAAAACCCAACCGCCTGTTGAAGATGCGAACAGTTTGAAAATCAGTATCCGCAATGGCGTTATACTCGCCCTTGCCCTGACCGCAGGTATGGCCCTCGCCTTATTGGGCTTGTGAAGCTAGATATCAATTTCAACCAAGACCGGGGCATGGTCACTGGGTTTTTCAAGCCCGCGTAAACCCAAGAGAACTTCACAAGATTTAACACCGTCTTTTAAGGTTGGACTGACCCATACATGGTCCAGTCGCCGCCCCTTGTTTGCTGCACGCCAATCTCGTGCGCGATAGCTCCACCACGTAAAACATTTTTCATCCGGCAGAATATGCATACGCATGGCATCCACCCACTGGCCCGCTGCTTGCAAACGATCAAGACGATCAATTTCAATCGCCGTGTGGGTGATGATATTTTTCAGTTTCTTATGATCCCAAACATCAGTTTCCAGCGGTGCGATATTAAAATCCCCCACCATAATCCGGCGGGTACCATCTTGATAGGTCTGCGCCGCCCAATCCGTCATTTCATCCAAAAACTGCAATTTATGTGCAAATTTCGGGTTAACATCCGCATCGGGCTCATCACCACCGGCTGGAATATAGAAATTATGCAGCTCAACACCACCTGCCAAACAGACACTGACATGGCGTTTATCCTCACGTCCACACCATGATAAGGTATCTGTACCTTCAAACGGGATCTTGGACAGGATCGCAACCCCGTTATAACTTTTTTCTCCGGCAAAATGGATATGTTCAAATCCAAATGCCTGTAAATCCAACACGGGAAACAGTTCGTCACGCACCTTGGTTTCCTGAAAACAAATCACATCCGGGTTGGCGGTTTCTACCAATTGGCGTACATGATCCAGACGAATACGTACGGAATTAATATTCCAGGTCACCAGTTTCATTGACTAATCCTGTTTTGAAATCATTAAAAAAGACTTGTAGCAGAAAAGAAAAGCGCCCGACTAGGGGGCAGTCGGGCGCAAAAGGCTTTTTCTCTCATGGCTGAGAGGTCTCAGGTGGCAGGGGAACCACCTGCGAGTGGCTATGGTAGGTGAACAGCCATTCTAATCTTTAGATGGGGTCACATATCCAGATTCATCAATGCAAATAATGCAATTCTGATATGCTGTAAACGCATGTATCGTTAATTATTTAGCGCGTCATATTTGGGATCAATAAAATCAAATTGTTTGGCATCTATCGCCGCGCCATAGGTCGCATTCAACAAGGAAACCTGTGTCATCACACCTTGGGCATCCACGATTGACCATTTGCGCAATTCCAACGGCGCATCACTGAAAATCAGTGTAACAGACCCCATACCCGGGTCTTCGCGATCCACCAATGTCAATTCGATCACCCCTGTGCCTTGGGCCAGATCAACGATTTGAACGTCTTTTTCAAAATTGATCTTTTCATCTAATAAAACGGCAAGTGGGGTTGAACTCAGCGGATAATAATTCACCTGATGATATTCTTTATCGTTGTAAATAATTGTCCCACGCCGCACGATAATCTCTGTTTTTACAGGCGGGTTATACACCAAGCGCATTTTACCGGGGCGCGACATATAGACTTTTCCATCCGCATAGGTGCCATCGGAACTGATTTGTGCAAAACTGCCTTTTAATGTTTTCAGATCATCCAAATAATTGCGGATTTTTTCCACCAAGGCCTGCTGGTCTGCACTTAATGACGGCTCATTGGCCTGAACCGGTACAGCAGTCAATAAAAAAGTCAAAATAGCAAACAGGCGCAGCATGGAAATCGCTTTCAAGATAATAAAGATGGAATTCAATTTAGCCGATCATCGTCTGAATGCAACAAGGGATCACTTTTTCAGCTCTGCCAAAACTCGAAATGAAATATTATAACTAAAGACGTTCTCTGCATTTTTGTAACGATAGGCGGATCGGGACAGTTTGGGGAAATAATACCATGACCCGCCACGTGTCACGGGTTCCTTGCAATTACCGTCTGTGCGCGCACGTCCATCCGTCGGGGCCAATGCGTAATGAGGGCTCCAACAATCAGCAACCCATTCCCACGCATTGCCATTCATGTCAAAGAACCCCCACGGGTTCGCCTTGAAAGATCCCACCGGAGCAGAACCAAACCCAGACCATTTTGACCCACATTTGCGGCAATTGGCATTGTTTTGACCAACCTCATCCCCCCACCAATATTGGGTCGTCGTTCCAGCACGTGCAGCATATTCCCATTCCGCTTCGCTGGGCAGGCGATACGTTCGACCGGATTTTTCACTCAACCATTTCAGATAATCCGCAATATCATCATAGGTCACATTGATGATTGGATAACGCCCCTTGCCCCAACCATGATCATCCGGGGCTTCTTTACAGGCCAATTCCTGTGCGCAAGCTTCCCATTCATCAAAGGTGACTTCATACACCCCTAGGGCAAAGGCATAATCAATAGTGACCCGATGGGCGGGACGTTCATATTTATAACCGTGATCATCACCCATGGTGAATGAACCGGGGCCTACCACTTTCATTTTAGGACAACCTGCACAATCACTGAATTCCTGCCCGATCTCCCATTGTTCTTGAGCAAAAGCAGGGAAAGCGATCAAGCAGAACAAAATCGCAAAGATGAAAAACCGTCTCACAAACAATCGCAACTCCATCATTTCAGGACAATATTCAGGATCCCTTATTCATCTGACGAGGTAAAGAATATTCTCGCACATAAAAAAAGAGAGGACCAAAGCCCTCTCTTCTCATTCTTTTTGCAAAACCGTTTGTTAACCAGCTTGGCCAAGATCCGGTTTCACGGCTGACATACGCAGACGCAAAGCGTTCAACTTAATGAAGCCTTCGGCATCGCGTTGATCATAAACTTCGTCTTCTTCAAACGTGACGTGTTCTTCGGAATACAAAGAGAAATCAGATTTACGACCAACAACAATCACGTTGCCTTTATAAAGCTTGAGACGAACCACACCGGAAACATTTTCCTGTGTTTTGTTGATCAAAGCCTGCAAGGCCGCACGTTCCGGTGACCACCAGAAACCGTTGTAGATCAGTTCTGCATAACGCGGCATCAATTCGTCTTTCAAATGACCTGCATTGCGATCAAGCGTAATGGATTCCATTGCACGGTGTGCCGCCAGCATAATCGTACCACCCGGTGTTTCATAAACACCACGTGATTTCATACCGACAAAACGGTTTTCCACCAGATCCAGACGACCGATACCATTTTTACCAGCTACTTCGTTCAAGGCGGTCAGCATGCTTGCCGGGGACAGTTTTTTACCGTTCAAGGCAATGGGATCACCTTTTTCATATTCGATCTCGATATATGTCGGTACATCCGGTGCATTTTCCGGTGAAACGGTACGCAAGAACATGCTTTCGTCATATTCCTGCCACGGGTTTTCCAGTGCTTTGCCTTCATAGGAAATATGAAGCAGGTTCGCATCCATTGAATAAGGAGCTTCGCCGTGCTTATCCTTGGGCACAGGAATTTGGTGGTGCTGTGCATATTCGATCAATTTTGTGCGGGAATTCAAATCCCACTCGCGCCACGGTGCAATGACTTTAATATCCGGTTGCAGGCCGTAGTAGCCTAATTCGAAACGAACCTGATCGTTACCTTTACCCGTTGCACCATGAGATACTGCATCCGCCCCGACTTCACGGGCAATTTCAATTTGACGCTTGGCAATCAACGGACGGGCAATGGATGTGCCCAACAGGTAAACACCTTCATAAACTGCATTGGCACGAAACATCGGGAAAACGTAATCGCGCACAAATTCTTCGCGCAAATCATCAATGTAGATTTCCTTGATGCCCAGCATCTCGGCTTTTTTGCGGGCCGGTTCAACTTCTTCACCTTGACCAAGATCAGCCGTAAAGGTCACCACTTCGCAGTTATAGGTGTCTTGCAGCCATTTCAGGATGATGGAGGTATCCAAACCACCGGAATAGGCCAATACTACTTTTTTAATGTCGCTCATATCAAAATCGCCTCGAAAAGATGCGTACTATATTGCGCGCAAAATAGGACAAAGCGTTGCCAAGAGCAAGGCCAGATAACAGCGAAAAGACAATTCTCCACCTTTTTCTAGTTCAAACCAAACAAATACTACCTTTACTATAAATATGTCGCTCTTTAATTAAGTTTAATCTAGAATGCAAACGCTCAAGTTTCTGTCGGAGGATATAAAATGGATGAATCTTTATTGCAAAATGCGGCACCAGCCATTCTGGAAGCCAGCAGTGAAGCCATTTTAACCATAGACACAAAAGGCACAATCAAAGGCTGCAACAAACAATTCCTCCTCCTCGCGGGTTTTAAGTCAGAAGACGACATTTCCTGTAGTACTCAGGAACTTTTCCCCGAATTTGATTTCATCAGCCCCCGTCACGACAACGATATTGCCACTTTCAGCCCGACCAAATTCACCAAGCCGGATGGCACGTCATCACTGGTTCTAATAAAAGTCATTCCCATCGGTAAAACAGGGGATGCTTTCAAAACCATCCTTATTCAAGACCCTGAAATTATCCGGCGGATTATTGATCATCTGGATTATATTGATTGTTACGATGTCGCCTCCGGCCTGCTCAATCGTCACAAAGGCACGCTGGAATTCGGACAACTTCAAACCAGAGCGATGAAAGGCGGCGCCTTTTTTGTCAAAGCTCAGATCCCAAGTACCGTTGATACCGATGACCGTGAATATGGCGAAGTCCTAAAACGGGTTTCCAACCATCTTAAGCCACTGGCTCAACAAGCCATTATCTGTCGATATTCCATTTCAGAACTCCTTGTTATTTGTGTCAGCGAAGTCCCGTGTAACATTGATATCTTGCGCGATGCCATCGACAAAATAAAAAGCGACCCTCATCTTGATGATGCGATTTCAATTTGGCTCGCTTATCAGGAATGGAACGGGGCAAATGATGACCTTAACTCCATCGTTCATAACCTGCGTCATCATCTTGTAGAAATGTACACCCCAAATGTACTGGAAAAAATAAAAGAGCAATCTAGCCCCAGCTTACGCAACATCTTTTTACAGAATCTGAATGAGGCACTGGATAGCAATCAACTGCAATTTTACATTCAGCCACAAGTCAGTTCGGAAAGTAACCATGTTATCGGTGGTGAGTTGCTCATTCGCTGGGTTCAACCCAACGGACAAATCATCCCTCCCTCCCAGTTTGTTGATTCCCTGGAATATGGTGACTTTGGGCGCACTTTCTTACATTGGTCCATGGAACGTTCCGCCGAACTCCTAACCCAAATCAAAAAGGAATGTGGACGATGGATCCCCTTATCCTTGAACGTGGCCTCCAATTATTTTTCAAAAGAAATTCTGGTCGATCCATTGGTTCAATGCATGGACAAATACGATATTCCTTATGAAAATCTGGAAATTGAAATTACCGAACGCGTCCTTGCTGAAAACCCAAAAGACGTAATGCATACATTACAAATGCTCCATCACAAGGGATTTAAGGCAGCCATTGACGACTTCGGAACCGGTTATTCCAGTCTCTCCTATCTGCGTAAATTCTCGCTAGACCGTTTGAAAATCGACCGGGTTTTCGTCACAAACCTTGCTGAAAATGAAGAAGACCGTCTCATTGCAGTTGCCATCGCCTCACTCGCCCATGTTCTCGGCCTTGAAATCGTTGCAGAAGGTGTCGAAGAAAATGCTCAAGCCGCATTCCTCAATAGTATTGGTTGTGAATATTTCCAGGGTTTTCTAACAGGAAAACCCATGCCTGTTGATGACTTCATTTCCTTTTGTATTGAGAATGAAAAAAACGTTGGACCCGTCAAATGGTCAAACAATCAAATCGAAGACCTGAAACTCAGCCACCGTCCACGCAAGGTCAATTGGAAAAAAAGCTTCTCTACAGATATCGTCTCTGTTGATAACGAACATCGCGACCTGATCGATCTGTTAAACAAAGCGACAGAGACATATTTAAATGATCCTCTTTCCCTTGACCTAGGGGAGACTTTCGACCTTATTGGGGCCGAAACGCTGAAGCATTTCGATCACGAAGAAAATGTCATGCGTAATATGGCTTATCCGCGTTATGAAACCCACCGGGATAAACACAAATGGCTCATTGCCGACCTGTCCAAACGCAAAGCTGAAATTCTCAGCGACCCGGAAGGGACAAACTTCGATGAAGTCTTGCGTTATTTAAAATACTGGCTGCTGCGACACCTGATTAGCGAAGACACTCATCTTTTGCGCTATTTGAACAAGGCCAACACGCCGTAGAACTCTTTTTTTGCCATTTCCCAAAAAGCTGTGATAGTTTCTCCGTCAAATTCATAGATATTCTTACCTCGCGGAGCGTTAAAAATGAAAATCGGTATTGTCGGCTGTACAGGCCGCATGGGACGTATGTTGGTTCAGGCTGTTGTCAATACAGAAGGCGCAGAACTTGCCGGTGGAACTGAACGCGAGAACTCTCCCTTTATCGGGCAGGACCCGGCGGTCGTCGCCGGTGAAGTTCCCAGCGGTGCCGTTATTACAGCGAACGCGGACGAACTGTTTGCCACAGCCGATGCCGTTATCGATTTTACCGCGCCGACTGCCACGATTGAACATGCCAAATTAGCGGCAAAGCATGGCACTGGGCTTGTTATCGGCACAACGGGATTAAGTGCCGATGATCAGGCCATCATTGCTGAAGCTGCAAAATCCACAACTATTATTCAGGCCCCGAATATGAGCCTTGGTGTCAATCTGGCCTTTGCCATTACAGAAAAAGTTGCCTCTATGTTAAGTGACGATTGGGATATCGAAATCGTCGAAATGCACCACAAACATAAAGTCGATGCCCCCAGCGGCACTGCCCTTGGATTGGGCCGGGCCGCTGCAAAAGGACGCGGTGTTGATCTGGACACAGTGGCAGATAAAGTCCGAGATGGTTTTACTGGAGAGCGTAAAAAAGGCGATATCGGATTTGCCACATTGCGCGGGGGCGATGTGGTTGGCGATCATACGGTTATGTTCGCCATTGAAGGGGAGCGTTTCGAAATCACCCACAAGGCTTCCAGCCGGGTAATTTTCGCGCGTGGCGCTGTCACCGGTGCCCTATGGACCCAAACCGCCAAGGCTGGACTTTATGATATGCAAGATGTTTTGGGCCTGAAAGACTGATCCATGAACAAGGCCAACCGCGAAGAATTTTTCCGTCGTCTTTGGGAAGATAACCCCGAACCCAAAGGCGAGTTGAACTACACCAATCCCTATACTTTACTGGTGGCTGTTGCCCTATCGGCACAAGCCACCGATGTCGGTGTCAATAAAGCAACAGAAAAACTCTTCCAGATTGTTTCAACGCCACAAGACATGCTGGATTTGTGCGAAGCAGGCCTGAAAGAACATATCAAAACCATTGGATTATATAACTCCAAAGCCAAAAACGTTATGAAAGCGGCACAAATGTTGGTGGATAACCACAACGGTATTGTCCCCAATGATCAAGCCGCCCTTGAAAAGCTCCCCGGTGTAGGTCGCAAAACCGCCAATGTCGTGCGCAATATTGCATGGGCGGTTCCGACTATCGCAGTTGATACCCATATTTTCCGCGTCGGCAACCGCACGGGACTCGCCAAAGGTAAGACCCCCTTAGAAGTTGAAAAGAAATTAATCAAGGCTGTGCCCAAGACCTATATGCTGCACGCTCATCATTGGTTGATTTTACATGGCCGTTATGTCTGCAAAGCTCGCAAACCTGAATGCGGGCTTTGCAAAGTCTATGACCTGTGCGCCTATAAAGCGAAGACCGTATAAGCCTATTAAGCTTAAATATAATAAAAAGGTAAATTCTCCCGATATATATCGACTTGCCATTGCGCTAACTTGGATACATACTCTTATATGGTTCGATAGAATATATAAGGAATCTAAACCTTATGCGGCATATAAAAACATTTCTAAACACCTTCTTGTTAAGTGCCGCCATACCCCTCCTTCTTTTGGGGTTGCACACGGGGGTCTCTGCCAAACCAACCCTGAACTGGGCAACCAACGATCTCATTCCCTTTTATATCCATGAGGGTACCTATAAAGGACAGGGCATATCGGACCAATTGATCCGTTTTTTTGAAACCTATCTGCCTGAATACGAACATGTCCGCGTTCCCATGAACATGGCGCGGTTTTATGCGCAAGCTCAACAGGGTGATCTCGTCTGTAACCCTCTTTTGTTAAAAACACAAAACCGGGAAACCTTTCTCGCTTATTCCAACGCGATGAAACCTGCCTACGCCCATATTCTTGTCAGTACGCATCCTATTGACTATCCCGAAGAAGGGATCAGTTTAGGTGACTTTATAAAAGAGGACCCAGACGGCCTCATCATACAGGCAGAACGTTCCTATGGGCCGATACTGGACCGCATCATTGATCAGGCTATAGAAAACGGACAAGTCAAACGCAGCCAAATGGCCACCCAGCAATTATTCACAATGATTGAAAAGGGCCGCATTATTCATTTTCTGGATATTGAGAACAGCGTGACCTATTACAACAAAATGCATAAAGGCACGCGCAAACTCTACAATATCCCAGTCAAAGAAGATCGCCTTGACCGTTTTGGCTATCTCGCCTGTACAAAAAACGTCCACGGACAACACGTGATTACGGCTGCCAATAAAATTTTAAAAGAAAAAGCCGCCAGCCCGGAATTACGCACAATTCTGGAATCATGGATGGCCCCCGAAAATCTACCCCGTTTTCGTCGTTTCTATGACGCTACCATCCTCAATCAGCAGTAAAAAAACCCTTCCCGAAAAATGACGGAGAAGGGCTTTTCTTGATACTTTTGCCTTCTTAGGCGGCTTCGTTCTGTTCAATTAAACCGACAATATCCGCCATGATCATGTTGATTTCATAATCTTTGGGCGTATAGATGCGCGATACACCCGCTTTCAATAAGATCGCTTCATCTTCCGGCGGAATGATTCCCCCTACGATCAACGGAATATCGTTGATATCGGCTTCTTTCATCCGTTCCAGAACTTCTGTCACCAAAGGAATATGGGAACCGGACAAAATGGACAGACCGATAACATGCACGCCTTCTTCCAAGGCGGCATTTACGATTTGCGCCGGGGTCAGACGAATCCCTTCATAGACCACTTCCATACCGGCATCACGTGCGCGAACTGCAATTTGTTCGGCCCCGTTGGAATGACCGTCAAGTCCTGGTTTACCCACCAGCATTTTGACACGACGGCCCATTTTATTGGAAATCGCATCCACCCGAGTTCGCACTTCCGCCAATTGGTCGCCATGTGCGGCACTGGATGCCCCACCAACACCGGTCGGTGCACGATATTCACCAAAGACTTCACGCAGGGCAGTGCCCCATTCACCCGTTGTTACACCGGCATGGGCCGCTGCAATGCTGGGTTCCATAATATTGCGGCCTTCACGCGCCGCTGATTTCAATTCTTCCAGCGCCGCATCGACCTTGGCATTATCGCGTTGTTCACGCCAAGCTTTCAAACGTTCGATCTGTTCGGCTTCTGCCGCCGGGTCAACCGTTAAAATAGACCCATCACCAGCAGTTAACGGGCTGTCTTCCCCTTCGGCGAATTTGTTTACGCCAACAACAATTTGTTCCCCAGCTTCAATAGCCGCCAAACGGGTAGCATTGGATTCAACCAGTTTTTGTTTCATATAACCCGTTTCAACCGCCGGAATTGATCCACCCATTTCATCGATTCGGGCCAGTTCATCACGCGCGCCGGCTTTCAGTTCTTCCACCTTGCGGGTGACTTCCCCTGACCCGTCAAACAAATCACCATATTCCAGAAGATCGGTTTCATAGGCCATAATCTGTTGCAAACGAAGTGACCATTGTTGATCCCACGGACGCGGCAAGCCAAGAGCTTCGTTCCACGCCGGAAGCTGCACCGCACGCGCACGCGCGTTTTTGGATAAAGTTACCGCCAACATTTCCAGCAAAATACGGTAAACGTTGTTTTCCGGCTGTTGTTCGGTCAAACCCAACGAGTTCACCTGAACACCGTAACGGAAACGGCGGTATTTTTCTTCTTCCACGCCGTAACGTTCACGACAGATTTCATCCCATAATTCCGTGAAAGCGCGCATTTTACAGATTTCAGTTACAAACCGGATACCCGCATTCACGAAGAACGAAATCCGACCAACAACTTTGGGGAAATCTGCATCCGGCACCTGACCGGAGGCTTTTACAGAATCCAAAACCGCAATCCCGGTTGCCAAGGCAAAGGCCAGTTCCTGTTCTGGTGTCGCACCAGCTTCCTGCAAGTGATAGGAACAAACATTCATCGGATTCCATTTCGGAATTTCACGATAGGTGAAAGCCGCGATATCGGTAATCAACTTCAAACTTGGTTCCGGCGGGAAAATATAGGTGCCGCGCGACAGATATTCTTTAATAATATCATTCTGTGTGGTGCCCGCCAGATCGGAACGTTTTGCCCCCTGACGTTCAGCCGCAGCGATATAAAGCGCCAACTGCCACGCTGCCGGGGCATTGATCGTCATGGACGTGTTCATTTTTTCAAGTGGAATATCCTTAAATAAGGTTTCCATATCGCCCAAATGAGAAATTGGCACCCCGACTTTACCAACCTCGCCACGCGAAAGAACGTGATCAGAATCGTATCCGGTTTGCGTCGGCAAATCGAACGCAACAGACAAACCTGTCTGACCACGACCGAGGTTTGTGCGGAAAAGTTTATTGGTTTCCACGGCTGAACTGTGACCGGAATAGGTCCGAAACAGCCACGGGCGATCCTTTTGAACCGTTTGATTTTCAGTCATTTCTTGGGCGCTCCTAAGCGTAATAAAATATCCGTGGGCGACAGCGTTTTGATTTGATTATTGCCCGGTCGAATCCTCATTGGCTTGCAATCTACCACTTACCGCATCGCAAAAAAAGCTAGAAATGCGTTATAAACTAAGATTTTTTACAATATAGTTGCAAGTGCAACCACTTTTTTGTGTCGCAATGCAAAAAAAGCTTGTTCGACAGTCAAAATGGTGTAAACCAGATAGTAATGTTAAACGCCGCATAAAAAACAACGCGGTCAGATTTATGAAACGTCTTTGAAAAAACGATGGGAGTATCCCGATATGAGTTACCTCGCCGAAGTCACAGCGAATCAGGAAAAGAAAGACCTTTACGAAATCGGCGAAGTCCCGCCGCTCGGTCACGTACCTGAAAAAATGTACGCTTGGGCTATCCGTCGCGAACGCCACGGCAACCCCGACACAGCCATGCAACTGGAAGTCGTCGAAACACCGAAACTTGATAGCCACGAAGTTCTCGTTTACGTCATGGCTGCCGGCGTTAACTACAACGGCGTTTGGGCTGCCCTTGGCAAGCCGATCTCCGTTTTCGACGTTCATGGTGAAGATTACCATATTGCGGGTTCCGATGCGTCCGGTATTGTTTGGGCCGTTGGTGATAAGGTTAAGCGTTGGCATGTGGGCGACGAAGTTGTTGTTCACTGTAACCAGGATGATGGCGACGACGAAGAATGTAACGGTGGCGACCCGATGTTCTCCCCTTCCCAACGGATTTGGGGTTATGAAACACCGGACGGCTCGTTTGCTCAATTCTGTCGTGTTCAGGCACAACAATTGATGGAACGTCCCAAACACCTGTCTTGGGAAGAATCTGCTTGTTACACACTCACGCTGGCAACCGCCTATCGTATGCTGTTCGGTCACCGTCCGCACATTCTGCGTCCCGGTCACAACGTTCTGGTTTGGGGGGCTTCCGGTGGTCTCGGTTCCTTCGCCATTCAACTTTGTGCTGTTGCTGGTGCCAATGCAATCGGTGTGATTTCTGATGAATCCAAGCGCGATTTCGTTATGGGTCTGGGTGCCAAAGGCGTTCTGAACCGTAAAGACTTCAACTGTTGGGGGCAATTGCCGACTGTAAACGGCGAAGGCTTCAATGATTACATGAAAGAAACCCGCAAATTCGGTAAAGCCATCTGGGAAATCACCGGTAAAGGCAACGATGTAGATTTCGTATTCGAACACCCCGGCGAAGCGACGTTCCCGGTATCCTGTAACGTGGTTAAGCGCGGCGGCATGGTTGTTTTCTGTGCTGGTACAACAGGATTTAACCTGACAATGGACGCCCGTTTCGTCTGGATGCGTCAAAAACGTATTCAAGGTTCCCACTTTGCGAACTTGAAACAAGCCTCACAAGCCAACCGATTGGTCGTAGAGCGCCGTATCGATCCTTGTATGTCCGAAGTGTTTGCATGGGATGAAATCCCCGAAGCACACATGAAAATGCTGGCAAACCAGCACTTGCCGGGCAACATGGCTGTTTTAGTCAATGCTAAAACAACAGGCCTGAAAACACTGGAAGAAAATCTCGATTAATTTCGATTATCGAGGCATGCCCCGAACCCGGTTCGGGGCCTTTCTCCTTCATAAAGCCCTAGAATTATTAGGGAAATGTTTTCATTTCTACTTTTTTGAAAGGACCGATCCATGAGCGATCTCATCCTCTCCGATCTTCTCGGTTCCTGTGCGCGTGCAGTTGAAGCCGCCGATAAATTACTGGAACAAGCCAAAGACGCTGTTTCTGAAAAAGTTATGACAGACGGTCGCGTCGATTCCCAGAAACTGGAACTCGAACAAACCGCCGCTCATGGCCTATCCTGGATGGCAACTTATGTTGAAGCCTTGCGCCAAATGCATAAATGGGGCGTAAAACTCGAAGAAGAAGGCCATTTCAGCGAATTTGAACAATTGATTCTGCAATGCGCCTTTGGTGAATATTGCACACAATTGACCCACGGCATCGCAATCTCGCAAGTCGAAGTCATTCGCCCGCACGATCTTGGCCTTACCGCCAAAGAATGCCACGAATATATGACCAAGGATGTAACGGCTTTCAAATATAAAGCCAACACACCTGCGGTACGCCGTAAAATTGCCGAATATGCCAAAGACGGTCTGGATACCGGATCCTTCGGACAAACAGGTCTGGACGAAGAACTGGAAATGATCCGCGATCAGTTCCGCCGTTTCGTCAACGAACAAGTTATCGACCAAGCGCCGAAATGGCATGATAACGATGAACTGATCCCACTGGAAATCATCGAACAGGTTGCCGAAATGGGCGTCTTCGGCCTGACTATTCCCGAAGAATACGGCGGGCTTGGCATGGGTAAAACCGCCATGTGCGTTGTCACCGAAGAATTGTCACGCGGTTACATCGGCGTTGGCTCCCTTGGAACTCGTAACGAAATCGCCGGAGAATTGATCCGTCTGGGCGGCACCGAAGCGCAAAAAGAAAAATACCTTCCCAAAATTGCCAGCGGTGAAATTCTACCCACTGCCGTTTTCACAGAACCAAACACAGGTTCCGACCTCGGTTCCCTGAAAACACGTGCCGTTCTGGAAGGTGATGTTTACAAAGTCACCGGGAACAAGACATGGATTACCCACGCGTCACGCTCTGATTTGATGACCCTTCTATGTCGCACCAACCCGGATGAAAAAGGCTACAAAGGCCTCTCCATGCTGCTGGCAGAAAAACCGCGCGGCACCGACGATGACGCCTTCCCCGCTGAAGGTATGAGCGGCGGTGAAATCCACGTACTCGGCTATCGCGGCATGAAAGAATACGAACTGGCCTTTGACGGCTTTGAAGTTCCAAAAGGTCAACTTCTGGGTGGCGAAGAAGGGCAAGGCTTCAAACAACTGATGGAAACGTTTGAATCCGCACGTATCCAGACAGCCGCACGTGCCTCAGGTGTCGCAACATCCGCCCTGGAATTTGGCCTGCGCTATGCAACCGAACGCGTTCAGTTTGGCAAACCGATCTTTGAATTTCCGCGTGTTCACTCCAAAATTGCCTGGATGGTTGTCGAAACCATGATCGCAAAACAGCTGACCTATTTCTCCGGTTGGGAAAAAGATCACGATGTGCGTTGCGATATCGAAGCCGGTATGGCTAAACTGTTGGCTGCACGTGTGGCTTGGACCAATGCCGACAACGCCCTACAAATTCATGGCGGCAACGGCTATGCGACCGAATACCCGATCTCTCGCGTTCTGTGTGACTCCCGCATCCTTAATGTCTTTGAGGGGGCTGCTGAAATTCAGGCCGGTGTTATCGCACGTGGTCTGTTGACTCGTCGCTAAACCGAAAACGGCGCAAACCCCTTTATTATCGGGTTTGCGCCAAGTTTCATGTGCAGTTTTTATCCTTCCCTCTCCTTTTGGGATAAAGGCTGACCGTGAGCTGGCGTGCGATAAGCCCTAACCTGGATTCTGCCATCCACTTATCTATTATGCACGCCTTCCATTGGGATCCCCAAAGGAAAAGGCAGACAGCGAAGCCGACTTGAGCCCTTCCTCAACCAACGGGGAAGGGCCTTTTTTCTACCAGCCCAATGGCCTCGGCAACCTTAATTGGTAATACAAATTAAAATGACTCTTTTATGAACACGTAAACGGTGTTATCCTCGCGCAGAAATTACGTAGAAGCGCTTTCTAGTTGGGAATGAAATGAATTTCGAAGGCTTGGTTGGGCAGGCCGCGCGCTACAGTCCGGACATATATCTTGTCATTCAAAAAACACCGGATTGCCGCGACGGTTTTAGACTGCTTTATGCAAACAACGCCTTCCATACGGCCGTAAACTGCAACGTTCGTGATAAAAACAACTGCTGCGCTTGCCAATTTAAACTTGGCGAGATCGACCAAAACCAGCAAGCATTGCTTTCCATTACCGATGGTGAAGAAGTCACCAAAACGTTCCGCGTCAGCATCACCGAACTTCCTTCAGAACATACGGGTGGATTACCCGCATGTATGCTCATGGTCGGCCGCCCAGCCGGGGTCAGCCTTTCCGAAGAACGCGAACGACTTTACAGTACCATCGCCAAAAAATTCATTGAACTTTCCCCGGACGAAGCCGCCCTGAATGCTGTGCACGAAGCGGGACTCTATTTCGATGTAGATGCCAGCTATGCCGCACGCGTTGATGTTCAAAATCGCAGCATGGATTTTCGTTATGTATGGCGCAATTCCAATGTCCCTGATTTACCCGAAACACCGCAACGCCATGAAATGTGTCACTGGGTACTTGATCAATTGCGCAACGGCGATGTCGTCCAGATTGACCGTCTTGCCGATCTTGACCCCGATGTACTGGAAGAATGCGCTGTGCTGCGGGCCAGCGGGACCAAAGCTTGCATCCTCGTTCCGGTTTTACAGGCTGATGATGCCGTTTGGTTTATTGGCATACATACTTTTGAAAATTCCCGGTGCTGGTCCCAACCGGATGTCGATACCTTGAAAGTTGTCGGCAATTTGCTTGGCAATGCCTTCACCCAAACTGAAATCGCCTGGTCATTAAAAGAAACTCAACGCCGTTTCAGTGATGTCGGGGCCAATATCCCCGGTATTGTCTATCAAATCAGACGCACAGAAGCCGGGCAACTGTCTTTTAGTTATATTAGCCAAGGTGTCTCCGATCTTACGGGTTGGACACCTGCCGATATGCAAAATGATCCCGGTTTATTTGAACGGATCGTCATCCGTCAGGACCGTGGGCGTTTTCGCGAAACTCTGGAACGTGCAGGTCGCCAATGTGATCTCTGGACAACCGATGTCAGAATCCGTCATCGCAACGACGAAACCGTCAAATGGGTGCGCACCAGCGGTCGTACCCATTTAGGGGTCAATGGCGATACCGTCTGGAACGGGCTGATGCTAGATATATCCGAACATCGTCAAGCCGAAGAAGCCTTGCGTATCTCTGAAGAACGCCTGCGCCGGATTTTAGGAACCAGTCCCATCGCCATTGGGATTAGCCACGTAAAAACCTTCAAACTTTTATTTGCCAACAAACGATTGGCACAAATGTATGAAATTCCGCGTAACGACATCATTGGTTTCGATACCCGCAAATTCTATAAAGAATCCCGCATGCATCGCCGCCATTGGGTCGATACCCGCAGAGGCAAACATCTGGATAACGTAGAAACACAATGTCAACGCACAAACGGCAATCCGTTCTGGGCACAAATCACAACACGCCTGATCGAATACGGCGGACATGAAGCCATTCTTTGGTGGGCATTTGATATCACCGAACATAAACACACCAAAGAAGCCCTGGCCCATCTCGCCCATCACGACGCGCTGACCGGCTTGGCCAACCGCCGCCTGTTTGAAGAACATCTTCATAACGCCATTGCGCTGGCAGCGCGAACAGATCGTTCCGGCGTCCTTTTTTATTTTGATCTGGACGGTTTCAAGGCTGTCAACGATGCCCACGGCCATAATTTTGGGGATTGGGTACTGGATCAGGTCGGTTTACGTTTGCGCCACGTCCTGCGTGAAACCGATATCGGCGCCCGTTTAGGTGGGGATGAGTTCGCCGTTATCGCCCACGGAATTGAAGATATACGCGCCATCGAAGCCGTTGTTGAGAAAATGCAGCAAGCCATTTCCACACCTTATAAAAAAGATGGAAAAACGGCTGAAATCGGCCTTTCTATCGGTGTTGTTCGCTTCTTTGGGCATGAAAACGATATACATGATCTGGTTATGTGCGCAGATACGGCAATGTATCAGGCCAAACAAGCAGGTAAGGGAACCTATCGCTTGATCAATATGGCTCGAAATGACAACCTTACCTCTAATTCCTAGGCTATTTACAATTCTTATGCCATTTTGTTCGCCTCCTTAACATTTTTTTACCTCTTTGGTCTTGACCCGCAGCCCAAAAACTTCAAAAGTCTGCACTGCACTTTTTTTGCACATTTACCAAAATAAAAGGCTGGATTGATCAATGGTGACATTAACCAAAATCTATACTCGTGGTGGCGATAAGGGGGAAACCTCTCTGGGCGACGGTACCCGCATTGCCAAACACGACCTGCGCGTCGAAGCATACGGCTGCGTTGATGAAACAAATGCCACATTCGGTCTGGCCCGATTACACACAAATGATGAATGCGACAAAATGCTGGAACGTATTCAAAACGATCTCTTTGATCTGGGTGCCGATCTGTGTACCCCCGAAGACGGACGCAAAAGCGAAGGGGCTTTGCGTATCGTTGCCGAACAGATTGAACGTCTCGAATCGGAAATTGATGAAATGAACGATCAACTCGATCCGCTCACGTCATTTGTATTGCCCGGTGGCAGTGCAGCATCCGCCTATTTGCATTTGTGTCGTACCGTGTGCCGTCGTGCAGAACGCCTCTGCACGGAACTTGCCAAACGGGACACGATTAATTCCCTTTGTGTCCAATACCTTAACCGTCTATCCGATCACGCATTCGTCATGGCCCGTTTCCTCAATGAAAAGGGGAAATCCGACGTTTTGTGGAAACCGGGTGCCCATCGTTAAATCTGGGGAGATTCACTGCCTGGGGAGAGGCATTGTTCAATAGTTGCATGAGTTGACATTCATTTCCGCAACCCGTATTGTGCAATGCGAAAAACGTGATAAGCATAGGGTAGGCTCCCACGCTTAAAAACAAAGCCTCAGGCGTTAACGAAACGACTTCTGAGAAAGGAATTCCATGAAAGTCCTCGTCGCAGTAAAGCGCGTAATTGATTACAACGTGAAAATCCGTGTCAAATCGGACAACACAGGTGTAGAAACAGCGAACGTCAAAATGTCCATGAACCCGTTTGACGAAATCGCAGTTGAAGAAGCAATCCGTCTGAAAGAAGCAGGCAAGGCTGACGAAGTCGTTGTCGTTTCTATGGGCGAAAAGAAATGTCAGGAAACCATCCGTACCGCCTTGGCGATGGGTGGCGACCGTGGCATTCTGGTCGAAACAGACGAAGATTTGCAACCCCTCGCGGTTGCCAAGATCCTCAAAGGCATTGTTGAAAAAGAAAACCCGGATATGATTATTCTGGGTAAACAGGCCATTGATGATGATAACGGTCAAACCGGTCAAATGTTGGCGGCGCTGTTGGGCTGGCCGCAAGGCACTTTTGCTTCCAAGGTCGAGCTTGGTGATGGTTCTGTCAACGTCACCCGTGAAGTGGATGGCGGTTTGCAAACCGTAAAGCTGTCTTTGCCGGCAATCGTGACATCGGATCTGCGTTTGAACGAACCGCGCTACGCCGCGCTGCCGAACATTATGAAAGCCAAGAAAAAGCCGCTGGATACGGTCAGCCCGGCTGACTTCGGTGTGGATGTGACGCCTCGCCTCAAAGTTCTCAAGGTTGAAGAACCTGCTGCACGCTCTGCCGGGATCAAGGTCGAAAGCGTTGCACAACTGGTGGACAAACTGAAAAACGAAGCGAAGGTGATCTAAGATGTCTGTACTTGTTATTGCTGAACACGATAATGCGTCCATCAAAGACGCGACATTGAGCACCGTCACAGCGGCTAAATCCTTGGGTGATGTGACCGTTTTGGTTGCTGGTAACAGCTGTCAGGCAGCAGCAGATGCGGCTGCGAAAATCGACGGCGTTTCCAAAGTTTTGCTGGCCGATGACGCGGCTTATGATCACGAACTTGCTGAAAACATGGGCACATTGGTTGTGTCTTTAGCTGGTGATTACAGCCACATTCTGGCTCCGGCCACCACCAACGGCAAAAACTTCATGCCACGTGTGGCAGCTCTGCTGGATGTTGCGCAAATCTCTGACATTGTCAAAGTGGAAAGTGCCGATACATTCGTGCGTCCGATCTATGCCGGTAATGCGATGGCAACGGTGCAATCGTCTGACGAGAAGAAAGTCATCACCGTGCGTGCAACTGGTTTTGATGCAGCAGCGGCTGAAGGTGGTTCTGCGGCTGTTGAAGCGGTTTCTGGCCAAGGTGACAGTGGCAACTCTTCTTTCGTAGGCGAAGAATTGTCTGTCTCTGAACGTCCCGAGTTGACTTCTGCCAAGATCATCATTTCCGGTGGTCGTGGGATGGCAAGCGGTGAAAACTTTACCTTGCTGGAAAAAGTTGCGGACAAGCTGGGTGCGGCTATTGGTGCGTCCCGTGCGGCTGTGGATGCCGGTTTTGTACCCAACGATATGCAGGTCGGTCAGACCGGTAAAATCGTTGCCCCGGAACTTTACATCGCAGTCGGTATTTCAGGTGCGATCCAGCACTTGGCCGGGATGAAAGATTCCAAAGTGATCGTTGCGATCAACAAAGACGAAGAAGCCCCCATCTTTAGCGTGGCTGACTACGGTCTCGTTGCGGACCTCTTTGATGCCGTACCGGAACTGGAAAAAGAGCTGGGTTAACCCCCGGCTCTTTGCCTAACCGCCTTATCTTTAACAGACAGCAAAAGAGGGACCATGTCTGTAGAAATCAAAACGATCGGCGTTATTGGCGCCGGACAAATGGGTAACGGTATCGCGCACGTCGCCGCCGTTTCCGGCTTCAATGTAAAACTAATCGACGTGAGTGCCGATGCATTGGAAAATGCAGTTGCCACCATCAAGAAAAACCTTGATCGTCAGGTAAAAAAAGAAAAGATCTCCGGTGAAGATCGTGACACGGCGCTCGCCCTGATCGAAACTTCTACTGCGATGTCTGCTCTGGCGTCTGCTGATTTGGTCATTGAAGCGGCAACAGAAAACGAAGAAATCAAAAAAATGATCTTCAAGCAGGTCTGCGAAGTCGTTGGACCGGATTGCTTGCTGGCTTCCAATACCTCTTCTATTTCCATCACACGTCTGGCGGCTTCTACAGATCGTCCGGAACGTTTCATCGGCATGCACTTTATGAACCCGGTGCCTGTGATGAAACTGGTGGAATTGATCCGTGGGATTGCCACGGATGAAGAAACTTACAACACCATCAAGGAAATGACGGCCAAGATGAATAAAACTTCTGTCTCCGCAGAAGATTTCCCGGCCTTCATCGTAAACCGTATCCTGTTACCGATGATCAACGAAGCAGTCTATACCCTCTATGAAGGTGTGGGGTCTGTTGACTCGATCGATACAGCAATGCGTCTGGGTGCAAACCACCCGATGGGCCCGCTGCAACTTGCGGATTTCATCGGTCTGGACACCTGTCTGGCGATTATGAACGTCCTTCACGAAGGTTTGGCCGATACCAAATATCGCCCTTGCCCGCTTCTCGTGAAATATGTGGAAGCTGGCTGGCTTGGTCGCAAGACCGGTCGCGGTTTCTATGACTACAGCGGTGACGAACCGGTCCCGACCCGCTAAGTCAAACCGATCAAGCAAAACCCCGCCGGCTCAGACCCGCGCGGGGTTTTCTTTTTTAAGAAAAGGAAGGGACCATGAAGATCAACTGGTTTAGTCTCACGTTTCACGATTTAAATACCGAACAGCTTTATGAAATTCTAAAGCTGCGGGTCAATGTTTTTATCGTCGAACAAAACTGTCCTTATCCTGATCTTGATGGGTATGATACACAAAACGATGTGCAACATATCATCGGATATCAGGATGGCAAAATCATTGCCTATGCCCGCTTGCTGCCCCCCGGTATCAAATATGATTACCCCAGTATTGGTCGGGTTATCACCCATGCAGATTATCGCAAAGGTGGTTTAGGGCACAGACTTATGAAAACGGCTTTGAAACAATGCCAGATCCTATGGCCCAAACACAAAATATTCTTACAGGCACAACAGCACCTTGAAGGATTTTACCTAAAACATGGTTTCCAAACATGTTCAGAAACCTATCTAGACGACAATATTCCTCATATCGATATGATACGGCCTTAATCGTCCAGTCCCACAAGCGCATTGGCAAACGCGCGGGCTTCGAAGGGGCGTAGGTCTTCGGCGGCCTCGCCCACACCAATGGCATGGACGGGTTTGCCGAAACGTTCTGCCAAAGAGACCGTCACACCACCTTTGGCAGTGCCATCCAGTTTGGTCACAATCAGGCCAGTGACATCGACGATTTTATCAAAGGTTTCCACTTGGGAATGGGCATTTTGCCCGACGGTGGAGTCCAGTACCAAGACCGTATCATGCGGGGCGGTTTCATCGACCTTTTTAATAACGCGCACGACCTTTTCCAGCTCGTCCATCAAATGTGCCTTATTTTGCAGGCGTCCTGCCGTATCGATTAACAGAACATCACAACCATCCGCCTTGGCCTGCGCCACCGCATCATAGGCAAGGGCGGCTGCATCAGCGCCGGTTTCCTTAGCAATAACAGGAACGTTTGTCCGTTCTCCCCAGACTTTCAGTTGTTCAACGGCAGCGGCCCGGAAGGTATCGCCTGCCGCCAACATGACTTTCAAGCCTTGATCACTATAGATTTTGGCAAGCTTGCCAATGGTGGTGGTTTTGCCCGAACCGTTGACACCACAGACCAACACCACATGGGGCTTGCGTCCAGTTTGCACATCCAGCGGCTTTGTCACAGGTTCGAGAATAGGGACGATCTCATCTGCCAAAGCGGCCTTTAATTCTTCACTGGAGATATCCTTGCCAAAACGGCTTTTCGCAATGCCCTGAACAATTTTAGAGGCGGTTGCAATCCCCATGTCAGAGGTAATGAGCAGGTCTTCCAATTCTTCCAGCGCCTCGTCATCCAGCTTGCGCTTAGTAAAGAGATCACCGATCCCACTTGTCAGTTTGTTGGAAGATTTGCTCAAGCCCGCTTTAAGACGAGACAACCAGCCTTTTTTTTCAGTCATGTGATACGATTTCCCCGATGAGACTTCCGTCTTGAATCCCCGTGATTTTTGCGCTGACGATTTGGCCTGCTTCGGCGGCACTTGTCAACTGCACGGGGCAATAATGTTCGCAATGTCCTGCGTTATTTTTTTCCACCAAGACCGAAACGGTCTTGTTAAAGCGTGATGCCATAAAATCATCCAATGCGGCATCCCCAAGGGCACGAATTCCCGCCGCACGTTGTTTACGGATGGTACCGGGCACCTGTGGCATACGGGCCGCCGGAGTGCCTTCGCGTGGACTAAACGGAAAGACATGGGCAAAAGTAATGCCGCAACGATCCAATGTTTCCAGCGTTGTGGCAAACATCTCGTCCGTTTCGGTCGGAAAACCCGCAATAAGATCCGCCCCAAAAACCGCATCAGGGCGCAACGTGCGGATTTTATCACACAAGGAAATGGCATCCGCAATGGTATGGCGGCGTTTCATGCGTTTGAGGATCATATCTTCGCCCGATTGCAGGCTAAGGTGAAAATGCGGCATCAAACGCGGTTCACGCGCGATGACTTCCAACAGGTCCGCATCAATTGCCGCCGGATCAAGGGAGCTAAGACGCAAACGCGGTAATTCAGGAACGTTGCTGAGCACACGGCGAACCATCTGCCCAAAAGTCGGCTTACCCGGCAGGTCAGGCCCATAGGAGGTGACATCCACGCCTGTCAAAACCACTTCTTTGTAACCTCGTTCCACCAGATTTTTCACCCGATCAACGATTTCACCGATGGAAACCGAACGGTTTGGCCCGCGCCCAAAAGGAATAATACAGAACGTACAACGATGATCACAACCTTGCTGAACCTCAATAAAGGCGCGGGTATGACCATCAAACCCGTCAATTAAATGATTGGCTGTTTCGCGCACCTGCATAATGTCGGTGACTTCGATCAGTTCGGTGCGTTCGGGTAAAAAGCTTTCGACTTCCAGCTTTTCCTTGTTACCGATTACACGATCGACTTCGTCCATTTCCGCAAAGGCTTCAGGATCAATTTGGGCAGCGCAACCTGTCACGATAATTTTGGCATTGGGGTCGGTTTTACGCATCTTTCGGATGGTTTGACGCGCTTGTCGCACTGCTTCGCCTGTCACCGCGCAAGTATTAATAATAATCGCATTCTCAAGGCCTGCTTCGCGTGCGTTTTTACGCATCACTTCAGACTCATATGTATTGAGCCTACATCCCAGTGTGACGACCTTTGCCTCACTCATCAGATCACGCGTGCCCTGGATAAACAGCCGGATCAAATGAACCGCTAAATGCACGGCTCGCCGGGCCTGTCATCAAAATTTCGCCATTTTCAAGCCATTCAATCGTCAGTGGGCCACCGTCCAAAATCACCTCGGCTTTGCGCCCTTCGATCATACCACGGCGCACCGCTGCAACCAACGTGGCGCATGCCCCGGTCCCACAGGCTTGTGTGATACCGACACCGCGTTCCCACACCCGCATACGCAGACGGTTCCCATCCAGTTTACTGACCACTTCCACATTGATCCGTTCGGGGAAGAACGGATGTGTTTCCACATGCGGGCCTGCCGCTGTCAGATCAACCGTTTCGCAATCATCGACAAAATAAACCGCATGCGGATTGCCGACATTGACCCCAACCGGGCCTTCCAACGGACCAACAGTTACCGGCATGTTCAGGGTATCACATTCTTCTGCGGTGGGGATTTCATCCCAATTCAAACGGGCCGGGCCCATATTGACGCAAACATTGCCTTTCTCACCGGCACTGGCGCGCAACAAACCCACAACCGTTTCAACGACTACATCGGATTTACCCGTTTCATCCATGATGACACGCGCAATACATCGTGTGGCATTTCCGCAGGCCTCGACCTCGTTGCCATCAGCATTACGAATACGCATAAAAACGTCGGCATCCTTATGTTGCGCCGTTTCCATCACGATAAACTGGTCACACCCCGCCCCTGTGCGTCGGTCGGCCATCGCCTGCACCTGACTTACAGTTAAATCAATCGGGGTTGTACGTGCATCCAACACGACAAAATCATTGCCGAGCCCATGCATCTTGATAAAGGGTAATCCAGACATAGTGTGAGTATATATGTTCTATTACGCGTGAGAGTCCATAGCAAATCGCGGTTTCTTTTGCTATAATACCCCTCATTATGAGCTATATTGATGCCACATTGCAATTAAGCCAGTACGGCTCCTTTGTCAGCGGAGCAACGCCTTTGCGCCCAACTGTTGGGACTGGGCATGTGCCTGTCGGGTTTCAGGCAGAAATAATTGATGGTCAATATTATCCCGACCGCCCCCTGCCAGTCAGTTACAGGCCACTGGAAAATCCATTTGCATCTTCTTTACCTATCATCAGCGCCATACAGGACAATTATGGGGCCGGGGCGACACCATTTGGCGCTGTTGCACAGCTTTACGCCAATCAGAATAAATTTACCGCCGCCCTTCTTGCTGGGCGCGATGCGGAAAGTGGGCTGAACTTACGGGCATGATCTGCGCCTGTTCAGCCGAAATCTATCCCTAAAAACTTATCCATATGGAAACGTGCATGTGCGCGATGATATCTATATTCTGCGCCGATCGGACAAGCCCGTCGCGCCAGACATCCATTATGCATACAGGACCCTTCCAGGTTTTTATTTAGAAAATCCAGACATTTCTGAAATTTAAAGGTTCCCTCTACAAACGCATCGACGGGACAACTAACCAAACAAGGCTTCAATTCGCATTTTTCACACGGCGAAGTCATCTCGTCGAGAACCGGAAGCCCTAAGACCGGTTCTGCAAAAACCAAGGCCGCGCGATAGGCATGCCACAGACCATATTCAGGATGAATAAGGGGACCAATTGGGGACGAGAAAACCGTATCCGCCCGCATCGCCCACGTTTGAAACGGCATAAAAGGGGGGCCGATAAAGGGATATAGCGCCTCTGCCCCAAAATCAGCCGCAATGGGGTCAATATGGCGTTTGGTCCATTCATCCAGTGGATTAGGTTCAACCCAATCATCATAAGCTGGTCCGAATTCTTTCCATATATCCGATCCCGTATTCCCGATCAGAATATAGGTTTTATCCTCGTCCACAAAACCGCCGCGCAGACACAGCCCCAGCGTTTTCAGCGGGGTTTCTATATCGCGGTAAGCAAGCATGATATCTACGCTCTAGGCCCGTGCCCAGCCTTGGTGCTGGAAAAAAACAATAATGCTAATGGGGAAAACCATTATGGCAAAATCACTAACGGCACGGATAGGGGCCTGCGCAAGAAACATGACATCCGCGACTTCAATCGCCACCGTCAAAATAATAAGCGGGGCAATACATACCAGACGGGTCATCGGCAAACGAAAGATCAAACCTGTCACAAGCCAAATCAGCAAACCAAGTATAATCAAAGTCGCATCATTGCTAAATGGAAAGAATGTCATCACTTCTGATTTAATGGTGGCGTACATGTCTTTACCTTAAAAAAATTGATCTCCGCATTGGCATAGAAACTAGCAAATAAAGTTTAAAATTTAGTTTCTTCTGAATACGGGAAATATAATAAAAGAAAATCTATCTTGAATTAACAAAATCACATCCCATATCCTCTCAACAGATAAGGAAATCTACGTAAGGGCATTAAGATGTTATGGGCATTAATCGGCTTTATCGGGATGCTGTTGATTACAAGCTTCTTCCTATATACACAAATTAAATAAGCCGTTTAAAGTTAATCGACATTATCGATCAGGCGGGCTTTTCCCAGAAAAGCCGCCGCCAAAACACGGATCGGTTCACCTTTAATCGCCTCACGGGTTAAATCATCACCGTGGCGAATTTCCACATAATCGACCTTTTGAAATCCGGCATCCAACAATTGCTGGGCGGCCCATTTTGCAAGGGCTTCCGCCTTTCCACCAACCTTAAAGCGTTCTGACACTTCCGATATTGTTCGATAAAGCGTCGGTGCAATGGCGCGTTCTTCATTCAGTAAATAGGCATTGCGTGACGACATGGCCAAACCGTCCGGTTCACGCACCGTTGCGACGCCTTCAATTGTAACCGGAATGTTTAAATCCGCAGCAAACCGTTTGATGACATTGAGTTGCTGGTAATCTTTTTCCCCAAAAAAGGCGTAATCCGGTAAAGCCTGCAACAAAAGCTTGGTAACTACGGTTGCCACCCCATCAAAAAACCCGGGCCTGAATTTTCCTTCCAAAACATCGCCAAGCCCCGCAACCGACACTTTTGTCACCCCACCATCCTTGCCATACATTTCATCTACATTGGGCGCAAACAACAGATGACCGCCTGCACTTTCCAGTTTCGCAGCATCTTCTGTTTCCGTTCGTGGATAGGTTCCGAAATCTTCGTTCGGACCAAATTGTTTGGGATTTACGAAAATAGTTGCAATCACCCGATCACATTTTTCCAATGCAGTGCGCACCAGTGTCAAATGCCCATCGTGCAAGGCCCCCATCGTTGGCACCAAACCAACCTTTAGACCTGCCCCGCGCCAATTTGCGACCACGGCACGCATCTCAGCAATCGTGCGCACAATCTGCATTTATTTATCCTCTTTCTTTTCTGCCACCGGGGGATTGTTATGGCCCATATTGCCTTTATACCCGAAGCAATGTTCCGGCGCCGGGAAAACACGCGTGCGCACTTCTGCACCGTATTCAGTCACCGCTTGTGTGATCATTTCATCCATTTGCGCGTAACGTTTGACAAATTTCGGTTTAAATTCCGCAAATAAGCCGATTAAATCTTCGGTCACCAGAATTTGCCCGTCACATTGCGGGGAGGCTCCGATCCCGATCGTCGGGACATCAATTTCATTGGTAATACGCACACCCAAGGGTTCCACAACCCCTTCAACCACCACACAAGACGCCCCGGCCTTTGCCACCGCTTTGGCGTCTGCAACAATACGTTCGGCAACTTCTTCAGACCAGCCTTGCGATTTAAACCCGCCGAAAGCATGTACCGATTGCGGCGTCAGACCAATATGGGCCACAACCGGAATACCACGGGCCACAAGGAAGGAAATCGTTTCCGCCATTTCCACGCCGCCTTCCAGTTTTACGCCAGAACAACGGGTTTCCGCCATAACGCGTGAACAATTGCGAAAGGCCATTTGCGGGGATTCTTCATATGACCCAAACGGCATATCCACAATGACACACGCCTTTTCCGAACCGCGCATCACACCTTTACCGTGGGCAATCATCATGTCCACCGTGACACCGAGCGTGCTGTCCATGCCATAAAGCACCATACCCAAGCTGTCACCCACTAAAATCAGGTCCACATGATCATCAATCAATCGAGAAATAGACGTCGTATAGGCTGTCAGACATACAATGGGATCGGCCCCTTTACGGGCAACCAAATCGGTTAATGTGATACGTTTGGTATTGGTCGCTTTGCTCATAGCGGCTTCCTTTAAATTTTATCTTCAGGCGGTAACGGTTTATCATCGTCATCATATAGAATACGGCTGGCGTTGCCTTCCATATCATCATATTGGCCTGATTTCAGTGCCCATAAAAAACCCGCCAGTCCAAGACCGCCAAGCAAGAGCATGGCCGGAATAAGATATAACAGACTTGTCACGACACTTTTCCTTTACTTAATCGAAGGGCGTTGGCTATGACTACCAAAGAAGAGGTCGACATGGCAACCGCCGCAATTAATGGCGTTACATAACCCGCAATCGCCAGCGGGATGGTGACACTGTTATATAAAAACGCCAAGCCAAAGTTTTGTTTAATCAGGCGTTCCGCCTTGCGCGCAACCCCCAACACTTCCAAAACAGCTTTTAATTTATCGCCTTGGAAAACCGCATCTGCCGTGGTTTGCGACACATCAATCGCGGTTGAGGGCGATAACGAAACATGTGCTGCAGCCAACGCGGGCGCATCGTTTAACCCATCGCCTACCATTAACGCGGCTTCCATATGGGTTAAAGCTTCGCATTTATCGGCTGGGCTACATTGTGCTTTCCAGTCTTGAATATTTAATTCTTCGGCGACTTTACGCACAGGCTCAACCCGGTCACCCGACAACAGGTGCGTTTTATATGAAGTCTGCAAACGGGCAACAACCTCTTTGGCATCAGGACGTAAATGATCGGCAAACTGCAAACAAACCGGTACACCATCACCTTTATCCAGCCAGAGTTCCGGTCCGTCACTTAAAGGGGCCTCGACCAAACCACACCATTGGCGACTGCCAAGGCGTACCTTTTCCCATTGCAATCCGCGACCGGGAACTTCCAGTACACCGGATTTAACCGCGATATGCGGGATCGCACGACATAAGGCCCGTGATAACGGATGTTTGCTGGCCCCGGCAAGCGCAGCGGCCAGTTCCAGATCGGTTTGTGCAATCTTTTCTTTATTGACGAGTTCAGCACGTCCTAACGTCAACGTCCCGGTTTTATCAAAAACGATGTTTTTAACATGAGCCAGACGTTCCAAGGCCGTACCGGTTTTTACCAAAATCCCTTGGCGCATTAAACGCCCGGATGCAATCACCTGTACAACCGGCACTGCCAAAGCCAACGCACAAGGACAGGTAATAATTAGAACCGCAATGGCGTTTAACAGGGCGTCGTTCCAGACCACGCCGGCAAAGAAAAACCAGTATATAAAAGTGCCAAATGATAGCAGGTGCACAACCGGTGCATAATAACGCGCGACCCGATCAGCCAAGGCGACATAATTGGCTCGTCCGGCTTCTGCTTCTTCCATCAAACGGACAATTTCAGCCAGTAAAGTCCCTTCTCCGGTTGCCAATACGCGGATTTTTATGGGTGCAGACAGATTGACCGTCCCGGCAAAGACTTTATCCTCAACCTTTGCCGTCACCGGGACACTTTCCCCGGAAATCAAACTGGTATCAATATCGGATATACCGTCAATAATTTGACCGTCTACCGCCACCCGTTCCCCGGCTGCACAAAGGACAATCATCCCGTCTTTCACCTGTTCAGGGGGGAGCAGAATTTTATTTCCGTCTTCAGATAGGACGGTAACGGCAACCGCATTCAGACCCAGCAAATGTTCCGCTGCCCCACGGGCACGACCCCGCGCGCGTCGATCCAGATAGCGCCCGATCAATAAGAAAAACAACAAGCTGATGGCAGAATCAAAATAAGCATGTTCCGCCCCGTTGATCACCTGAAACAGGCTCATGCCTGCGGCCAATAAAACGGCCAAAGATATGGGAACATCCATATTCAAACGACGCGCTTTTAAGGCCGTCAGGGCCGAGCGGAAGAACGGGCGACCTGCATAGGCAACAGCAGGTAAGGCAACAAGCGCGGATAACCAGTGCATAAAGTCACGCGTGCTGTCCATCATCCCCTGACTATAGCCTGCCCAGACCGAAACACTGAATAACATTACGTTGGCCGCCGCAAAGCCTGCAACCGACATTGCACGCAGAAGTTCTTTCTCCTGCTTTTCATTTTCAGAATTCAGCAAACAGGGATCATACGGCACCAGCCGATAACCCAAAGCAGCAACCTGAGCAATCAGATCATTGGGATCAAGTGTTTCTTCACGCCATTTTAAAACGAGCCTGCGTGTCGACATATTCACACGCGCCTGAACAACACCCTTCTGTTTGCCCAGAACCGTTTCGATCAACCAGACGCAGGCGGCACAATGGATCCCCTCCACCATTAAATACAGGGTTTTCAGGCCATTCTCATCATTGATATGAGCACGATAGTCAATTTTCACCGTATCATCTTCAGGACGCAAAATTTTGGCGTCCGGGTCGATAACCCGGCGTTCGTAATACGTTTTTAAACCTAATCCATTAATCAGTTCATAGGCGCCCCGGCACCCCTTACAGCAAAAATCCGCGCCCCCTTCTGAGTGTTGGGGAACCGGATCACCGCAATGAAGACAGTCTGTGGTCATAACAGGCCTTATGAAATTTGGTCTTTATAGCCCTGAAATAGGCACTCTCTCCCTGTTTTCACAAGGAGAGAGTACTAAAAATTATTCTACAACAACCCGTTCGACAAGCTGGTATTGCCGCCCTTTGCTGGCGGCATGAATACGGACTTGCCATTGCCCATGCAGGGCCAATGTTACTTCCCCACCCACAACACCGGGAGACAGCGTTTCGGTCGGTTGATCCACATCCAGACCTTCACTTGTCGGACGGATGAAGAAAGCATGGGCTTTCAAAGCCTCTACGGGTTTACCGTCGTGGTCCAAAAATGTCGCTCTATAAGCTACCTTACGGCTATCCCCGTTGCTTGCAATCGGATTGACTGTCAATTTCACATCCCAACCCAACGCCTCTTGCGCCTTGGCACCGGCAACGTTGTTGTCATAAGCAAGGCCTTTAAGGTAATGGTCCTTGGTTTCCAGTCCCGTCCAGCTATCAAAAGCAAAAAACATCATAATGCCGTTCACTGTTACAATCACCAGAAAGAAAGCGACGAAGATCCAAGGGTACCACCACCCCGGTGCGCGTTGTTTAGTCATAAATTATGGTCCACGGAATACGGTTGACTGGCTATGAATTTCGCCGGTTTCAAGATCCTTCAGCACGAAATCAATATCCGTTGATTTCCCGTCAAGGCTTTGGCGACCAGCTTTCATAAAGATACGGTAGCTTCCGATATGGTCAGCTTTCACATCCAATTTCAAGGTCGTTTGGTCTTTTTCTTCCTGACCGATCATGGTCATGGTCGCGCCTTCAAGCCCTTGAACGCTTAACTCATAAGACTTCGCCTGCGATTCCATATTCAAAATCTTATAGGTATAACCATTTCGAATCGTGCCGTCAGAGAGTGTCACAAACAAGGGAGCACGATCACGAAGAATATTGACTTCAAGGCGGTCGCGCATCGACAGACTGAGCATAAGTACAGCCATAACCCCTGTCAGAATAGCAGCATAGATAATCGTACGCGGGCGCACGAGGTGAACCTGTTTGCCTTTGCCTTCCTCACGGGCCACCATATTGGTGTAACTGTCGTAAGAAATCAGGTTTTTCGGCAAACCCATATTGTCCATCATCACGTTACAGGCATCGATACAGAGACCACACCCGATACATTCCATTTGCTGACCGTTGCGAATATCAATCCCTGTCGGGCAGGCCTGAACGCAAAGTCCACAATCCACACAGTGCCCTCGGTCCGAGAAATCTTTATTCTTGGCCCCCTTCATACGCGGTTCCCCGCGCCAGGCTTCATAGGTCACCAGCAGGGAGTCTTCGTCCGTCATAACCCCTTGGAAGCGCCCGTAAGGACACATGTAGAAACAAACCTGCTCACGCGCAAAACCAGCCATCATATAAGTCATCGCCGTCAACAACAACAAGGTCACCAGCGTCCAGCCACTGATCTGGCCTGTGAAGATTTCTTTGGTAATGGTCGGCGCATCGTTGAAATACCATAAAAATGAAATGGCGAAGAAAACGGAAATCGCCAACCAAATCACATGTTTTACAGTGCGCTTCATCAACTTGTTCAAAGACATCGGCGCCTTATCCAGACGGATCCGCTTGCTGCGATCGCCTTCAATCCAGCCTTCCACCATCATAAACAAATCTGTCCAGACCGTTTGGAAACAAGCAAAACCGCACCAGACCCGTCCGGCAATCGCCGCCGCCGCAAACAAGCCGACAGCAGCTAAAATCAAGACACCCGTCAGGTAATAAACTTCTTGCGGCCATATTTCGACCCAGAAAATATAGGCACGACGACCGGGAAGGTCGAATAAAATAGCCTGATCCGGCACACCCGGTCCACGATCCCAACGCAACCATGCAGAAAAATGGTAAATGGCCAGAAAAACCCACAACAGGATTGTTTTCCACTTACGGAACGGACCTTTAAAAATACGCGGGTGTACTTTGACACGTTCGGCATAAAGCGGACCATTGCCATGTCCACCCGGATCCTGATTTTCTTGATTTACTGCTTGTTGTGCGTCAGACATCGTTCAATCTCGATTCAATTATACGTCAGCAAAATTCGTGTTTTTTGTACTCTCGTTCACCCCTTGGTGCAATTGATAAACATCAATCAACAGCGGTAAAAATAGATTTTTTTTAATAATTATGTTTTTTAAACCGTCTTAAAACCCTTGGTTTACAAGGAAAAGCATTACATTAAAATATTCTAAAGTTTAAATTCATTGAATTGAGCAAGGCACAAAAAAAGAAACGGCTGTCGTGATCACATAACGACAGCCGTTTTCTTGTTTGATCAACTCAAACGTTCCTTACTGACCGCCACCCAAAGAGTGAACGTAGATAGAAACTTGTTTGATCTCTGTTTCGCTCAAACGACCAGTCCAAGCCGGCATAACACCGTGATTTGGTTTGGTAATTTGTGCGACAACGCCTTCTTTACCGGCCTTATAGAGCCAGATGCCGTCATTTAGACGCGGCGCACCCAGTTCTTGCATACCAGCGCCATCTTCGGCGTGACATGCAGCACAGTTTTCGTCAAACAGGTCTTTGCCTGCATCCGATCCGCCTTGACCGCCGAGCTTCATAACATAGTCGGCAATTTTTTCAGCATCCGCCGCTGTAATCATTTCATCAGCAACCAAAGCCGGCATGTCGGAAACACGCGCTTCGTCGTGACCGGAACGAATGCCGTAGAGAACAGTTTGCTGGATATCATCCAACGTACCACCCCAAATCCAATCGTCATCAGCCAAAACCGGGAAATTTTTTGCACCGGAACCTGCAGAACCATGACACGGCTGACAGTTGTCCGCAAAGATAACGCGCCCCCCTGCCATAGCGTAGTTCAACAGTTCAGAATCAGCAGCTACTTCGCTGATTTCTTTCCCTTCGAACTTGCCTGTCCAAGCTTCACGCGATTGAGCAACCGCAGCCATTTCTTGTGCATGTTCCAGACGGTTGGTCGTTTCCCAAACGCCTTTTGCATAATCGTTTAACGTCGGCCATGAGGGATAAACCACCCAATAGCCAATAGCCCAAATGATACTGGCATAGAATACGGTCAGCCACCACTTCGGTAGCGGAGTATCCAATTCTTTAATGCCGTCCCATTCATGGCCGGTGGTATTTGTGCCCGTCACCGGGTCCTTTTCCACATTTGCCACTGTAACCTCCTTAATCGTCATCCTGCAGAGGAATATTGGCAGCTTCATCGAAGCGGTCCTTATGGCGCGGCCACAAGGCAAATCCAATAATCCCCAAGAACAGGATCAGCAGCCACACGACCCATAACTGTCGTGCGAGTGAGACTATATCGTCCAAGCTCACGCTTGCACCCTATCGAGCCATCTCGCCTTCAGGCTTGTACGTCGTAAAGTCTACGAGCGTACCGAGCATCTGAAGGTAAGAGATAAGCGCGTCCAGTTCAGTTACTTTGGACGGATCACCGTCAAAGTCACCAATAACTGCTTTGGGATAACGCGTGAGAACCGCATCAACATCACCTTCCCCACTTGCTTGCGCAGTGAAATCGGCCGCAGCTTCTGCGATTTGTTCGTCGGTATACGGGTCACCTGCAGCACGCAGTGCTTTCAGGTGGGCACCGGCATCATTGAACGTAAGTTCTTTTTCAGCCAGGAAACCATACATCGGCATAACAGACTCAGGCACAACATCCTGCGGACGGATCAAGTGTGCAACATGCCAGGCATTGGAATACTTTCCACCCACACGTGCCAGATCCGGCCCAGTACGCTTAGAACCCCATTGGAAGGGGTGATCGTACATGGACTCAGCCGCCAGGCTGTAGTGACCATAACGTTCAACTTCATCACGGAACGGACGAATTTGTTGAGAGTGGCAAAGGTAGCAGCCCTCACGAACGTAAATGTTACGACCCGCCAGCTCCAAAGGAGAGTAAGGACGCATGCCGTCCACTTTTTCAATCGTAGAGTCGATTGTGTAAAGCGGCACGATTTGAACCAGACCACCGATCGAAACGGTAATCAGGATTGCGATCGTCAAAAGGATCGTATTTTTCTCGAAAATTTCGTGTTTCATATCCGATCCCCTTACTCAGCTGCCGCAGATTGCGGTGCAACGAATTCGTCTTCTGTACGTACGTCACCCTGAATGGTTTTGATAAAGTTCCAAACCATGATCAAAGCACCAAGTACGAAGAGAACACCACCACAAGCACGGATTACGTAGTACGGATGCATCGCTTCAACAGATTCGATGAACGAGTACTGCAAGAAGCCGAGGTCATCGTAAGCACGCCACATCAGGCCTTGCATGATACCGGAAATCCACATCGCAGTGATGTAAAGAACGATACCGATTGTTGCAATCCAGAAATGGTAAGTCACCAAACGCAGAGAGTACAAACGTGTACGACCCCAAAGTTTCGGAATCAGGTAATACAACGCACCGAAGGATACGAAAGCAACCCAACCCAAAGCACCAGAGTGTACGTGACCGACTGTCCAGTCTGTGTAGTGCGACAAGCCGTTAACCGCTTTGATAGACATCGCCGGACCTTCGAAAGTGGACATGCCGTAGAAGGCAACAGCCGCAATCAGGAAGCGCAATACCGGGTCGGTACGCAGTTTTTCCCAAGCACCGGACAACGTCATCAAGCCGTTGATCATACCACCCCAAGACGGCATCCACAGCATGATAGAGAACGTCATACCAAGAGTTTGCGTCCAGTCAGGCAAGGATGTGTAATGCAAGTGGTGAGGACCAGCCCAGATATACAGGAATACCAACGCCCAGAAGTGGATGATCGACAGACGGTAGGAATATACCGGACGATTAGCCTGCTTCGGAACAAAGTAATACATAAGGCCGAGGAAACCCGCAGTAAGGAAGAAACCTACCGCGTTGTGACCGTACCACCATTGCGTCATCGCATCTTGAACACCGGAAGCCCAGATGTAGGACTTGGCCAGACTATCACCGCCGAATAAAACAACCGGCAGAGTGATGTTGTTGCCCAAATGCAGCATTGCAACGGTAATAATAAAGGCAAGGTAGAACCAGTTTGCCACATAAATGTGGGAAACACGGCGTGTCATCAATGTGCCCGCAAAGGCGACAAGATACGCTACCCAGACAACTGTCAAAAGAAGGTCAGCATACCATTCCGGTTCTGCATATTCTTTACCCTGAGTAACCCCCAGAACGTAACCCAATGCAGCAATCACGATGAATAGCTGATAACCCCAAAAAATTAAATTTGCCAGCAACTTTCCGCCAAATAGCGGTGCGCGGCAAGTGCGCTGTACAACGTAAAAAGACGTTGCAAACATAATAGAACCACCGAAGGCGAAAATTACCGCCGACGTATGGACCGGACGCAGACGACCGAAAGTCGTCCATTCCAGACCCAGGTTCAGCGCCGGAAACGCTAATTGAAAAGCGATGAAAGTTCCGGCGATAAAGCCGATGACACCCCAGAATGTGGCAGCAAGTACAAACTTACGGACTACGTCCTCGTTGTATGCCACGTCGGAGGCGCCAGTAGCTGTGGTCGCTTGGTTCATGCCGAACTCCTGTTCTTCCCGAAATTTGAACGCAAATTTGTCGACGTATCAGGTTTGTGGACACCCCCCAGCGCCCACAAACCTTAACGACGACTTTACGTCCCGCTTCCAAACCTCGCACCCCAATCATACGAGAATGCGGGCTGGAAGGCTTGAAATATAGCGGCGAATATATGGAGGCGTTTGATCTAAGTCAAATAAAGTTTCCAAGTAATCGCCAGTTTATAATGATTGTAATATGCTATTGAATGTAAAAATGGAATAATCACAATCTCCATAATGATCTTGTTGATATTTATAGGGCTTTTATTTTAGCACTTAAGTACCATTTCTGGTGATTTGGGATACTAAACTGCCTATTATCAAATTTTGAAATATTATTTTTTACTTCAACTATACTTATATTTATTAGAATATTCTCACTGAATATAATTTCATTACTAAATTTATAAGATCCTTTGATATATAACCTATGATTATTAGATATTAATCATAGAAATCTCCTTGTTTTATTCTTCATAAACCCCCATTCTAAGAAACATTCTAGATCGCTTTACTTGGGTTCTCGGCAATATGGTCATTCTCAAACACACTCTTCGCATTCCGCTGCTTTTTACTCTCGTGCTGAGCCTGTTTTTCGGAGCCTCTTGCACCCCCACGCCTCGGAAAGATTACCGGGCAACCCCTGAAGAAGCCGGAATTCGCATGGAGAAGCCCCAAATTAAGGCAAATCATGCCATAATTGCCGTTGCCAACCCCCATGCGGCACATGCTGGCTATCGTATCCTCAAGGCAGGAGGAAACGCAATTGATGCCGCCATTGCTGCGCAGCTGGTTCTAAACCTCGTTGAGCCACAATCATCGGGAATCGGCGGCGGTGGATTTTTGCTCCTGTTCGACCCTGAACGAAATGCCCTGACCAGCTTCGATGGACGCGAAACCGCTCCAGCCAAAGTCGACTCCGCTTTATTCATAAAAAAAGACGGCAAAAAAATGGGGTTTTTTGAGGCTGCCGTTGGTGGGCGCAGCGTTGGTGTGCCCGGTTTATTACATATGTTGAAACAGGCCCATCGCAAATACGGCCGCATGGATTGGGAACTCTTATTTAACGATGCCATCAATTTGGCCGAACACGGGTTCAACGTCTCCGAACGTTTACATAAACTGATCAGTGCTGATCGCTTTTTAAAAACCGACCCAATTGCCCGCACCTATTTCTATAATAAAGACGGTATGGCCCATCCGGTTGGTTATCTTCTCAAGAACCCGGAATTTGCCAACACCTTGCGCCAAATTCAAAAAGGTGGGATCGAGTCCTTTTATATAGGACAACTTGGTGACCGGATTGTGGATAAGGTCCAAAACCATCCCGATAACCCCGGCTTGCTTGGTTCCGATGATTTGTTGCTTTATCGCAGTGTGGAACGTGACCCCGTTTGTCTGGACTATCGTCAATATAAAATCTGCGGTATGGCGCCTCCCAGCTCCGGTGGCCTAACCGTTTTGCAAACCTTGGGTCTGATCGAACAATATGATCTAAACAACGATCCCAAACCGACCATTGATCGCACGCATTTATATCTTGAAGCCTCCAAGCTCGCTTTTGCCGATCGCAATCACTATATCGCTGATCCGGATTTCGTTGACGTACCGACACAACAGCTTTTATCCAAAAGTTATTTGATCGGACGGCAAACTCAAATCCAGCATGACCGCGTTGTCACCACACCGGCGGAACCGGGTGGCCCTTTCATGTTTAGCCGTAAATGGGCCAATGATGATAGTGAACACGGTCTGTCCACCACACATATGAGCATTGTTGACGCCGACGGTATGGTTATTTCCATGACGACCAGTATCGAAAATGCCTTTGGGTCACGTCAAATGGTTGGCGGTTTCCTGCTTAACAACCAACTGACCGATTTTTCCTTTGTGCCCAATAAAAACGGTCTGCCCGTTGCCAACCGGGTTGAGGCCGGCAAACGTCCACGCAGTTCAATGGCCCCGACCATCGTTTTGGACCGGAACACACACAAACCCGTTCTCGCCATTGGTTCCCCCGGTGGGTCGCGCATTATCGGTTATGTCACCCGCAACTTGATTTCTATTTTAGATGAAGGCCTTGATCTGGATAAAGCCCTTGCCCGGGGTCACCTCACCAACCGCAACGGCGCAAGCGAGCTGGAACAAGGCACCGAGGCCGAGCAGAACAAAGCAAAACTCGAACAACTCGGTCATTCCGTCAAAATCAAAGAAATGACCAGCGGCTTACATGCGGTGCGTATTCTGCCCGATGGCACTTTACAAGGTGCCGCCGATCCTCGTCGCGAAGGTGTAGCAATCGGCTACTAGGTCATAAATTTGGAACATTTCTTATAAAGGTAATAAGTTTTTACTTTTATTATACAGAGTATATTTTTTGAGAAATTTTATAACAAAAAATACCATAATTTTCTTGTGATATTCTTCTTCTGTGTTACCCCTATGTCGGGATTAGGGGAGGAAATATCACATGAAAGACGGCCATTTAAACTGTATCGAACCACTAGAATCCATCGAAACGGCAAGCCGGGACGAATTGGAATCCCTGCAGTTAAAACGCCTGAAATGGTCGTTGAACCATGCCTATCAAAATGTGCCTCATTATCGCGCGAAATGTAATGCCAAAGGTGTGCATCCTGACGACCTCAAAACCCAGTCAGACTTGAAACTGTTTCCTTTCACGACGAAACAGGATTTACGGGAAATGTATCCGTTTCACAGTTTCGCCGTTCCGATGGAACAGGTTGTGCGCATTCATGCCTCTTCCGGTACAACAGGTCGGCCCACGGTTGTCGGTTATACCAGACAAGATATCAAAACATGGGCAACCATTATGGCGCGATCTTTGCGCGCCGCCGGATTGACCCGCCATGACATTGCCCATGTCGCCTATGGTTACGGCCTGTTTACCGGTGGGTTGGGTTTTCATTACGGGGCAGAGGAACTAGGATGCAGCGTCATTCCCATGTCGGGTGGACAAACGGAAAAACAGGTCCAGTTGATCCGTGACTTTAATCCCCATGCCCTGATGGCGACCCCTTCTTACAGTCTGGTTATCGCTGATGAAATGGAACGTCAAGGCTATGATCCCAAACAGTCCAATTTGCGCCTTGGTCTCTTTGGTGCAGAGCCTTGGTCCAATGAAATGCGACAAGAAATCGAAAACCGTTTAGGCATTGATGCACTGGATTGTTACGGCCTGTCCGAAGTCATGGGACCGGGTGTGGCAATGGAATGTCTGGATACCAAAGACGGGCCGACCATCTGGGAAGATCACTTCCTGCCGGAAATTCTGGATAAAGATGAAAATCCAATGGAAGACGGCGAATTTGGCGAATTGTGTTTTACCTCCCTCACCAAGGAAGCCTTGCCCATTATTCGCTATCGGACTCGTGATTTAACCCGTCTTCTGCCGGGCACCGCACGTCCGCATATGCGCCGTATGGATAAAATCACCGGACGTTCTGATGATATGTTGATCATTCGGGGCGTAAACGTTTTCCCCAGCCAGATTGAAGAACAGATTTTGCGCGATGAACGTCTGTCACCGCACTATCATCTGCTGGTCGAACGGGTCGAACATATGGACCGCCTGACCGTCAAAACCGAACTGCGCCCCGATACCTATCTGGATCAACGCGAAAATATTGCCCGTGCGCTACAACTGCACATCAAATCCTACATTGGTATCAGTGCGGCAATTGACGTACTGGACCCCGGTGCCATTGAACGATCCCAGGGCAAGGCCAAACGCGTAACCGACCTGCGCCCGGTTGACAATTCCTCAAGGGGGTAAAAGCCCCCTTCCTTATGCACCTTTTGTCGTTACACCTGCATCGGCAAAGGTCGCCATATTGTTATGGCACGCAACCGCTGAACGTACCAGACCAACGGCCAGCACCGCACCGCTGCCTTCCCCAAGGCGCATATCCAGATCAAACAGGGCTTTTTTACCGATTTTTTCACAAATCAACTGATGACCCGGTTCCACTGAATTATGGGCGACAAGACAATGATCCAAGGCTCCCGGGCATGTCGTTTCAAGGGTCGCAACGGCACTGGTGCAGACATATCCATCCAACAGAACCGGAATGCGTTTTAGGCGCGCGGCGATAACCGCGCCAACCATTGCGGCCAGTTCACGCCCGCCCAGACAACGCAGCACTTCCAAACCATCCGTCATGGCGTCTTTATTCACCAGAACCGACTCGCCAACGACTGCGATTTTTTTACCCAATGCCTCGTCATTGACTCCGGTGCCACGCCCAACCCATGTTTCAGCACGACCGCCGAACAAGCCATGTGCCACGGCAGCAGCGGATGTCGTATTCCCGATTCCCATTTCACCAATGCACAATAGGTCTGTATGGTCTTTTACAGTTGTCATGCCATAAAAGAACGCTTCGGCACAATCGGCGTCACTCATCGCCGGACCTTGGGAAAAATCGGCGGTCGGTTGATCCAGTGCCATTTCATGGACCTGTAAATCCACATCAAAGGTCGCACATAACTGATTAACAGCGGCCCCGCCATTAATGAAATTTTGCACCATCTGGGTCGTAACTTCTGCCGGATAGGCAGAAACACCACGTGCAACCACGCCATGATTGCCAGCATACACATTACAATGAACCGATTTGACACGCGGGGGATAACTGCCTTGCCACCCTGCCATCCAATGAGCAACCTCTTCCAATCGTCCCAAGGAACCTTCCGGCTTGGTCAATTGCGGTTCACGCGCCTGTGCCTGTTGCAACGCATTCTGGGAAAGGGCGGGCAAAACATTCAGGACGTCGCGGATATCTTTTAAAGACTGAACATGGGGTAATGTATTCATGGGGGTTTACTCTCTTTCCCAATGGCAGATGGTTCGCTATAAGATCAATAATCTTTTTTACGTCCCACACATAGCATGCAAGATATGAGCGATACCAGTTCTACATTCGAAAAAACATCCCAATCGCCCCTTGCGTGGTGGGCTGACATACAATTGGCTGTCGTTTTTCTGACGCGCATCCCGTGGCAATTAAGCGGTGATGTCCCGCCACAGGCCTTAAACCGGGCCTTGCGCGCCTTTCCTTTAATCGGTTTGATCGTTGGCGGGGGAAGTGCCACAGTTTTTGGCCTGACTCATTTTGCGCATCTGCCCGACCTTGCCTGTGCTCTGCTGGCAATCCTCAGCGCCGTTTTATTAACAGGCGCCTTACATGAAGACGGGCTCGCCGATGTTGCCGATGGATTTGGCGGCGGGCAGGACAAAACCCGCAAACTGGAAATTATGCGCGATAGTCGATTGGGTGCATATGGCGGTCTTGCACTTGTCTTTAGTATCGGTTTACGCACCAGCGCCTTGATCGGTTTTGAAGACTGGACCTTGGGTGCAGCCGCCCTTGTCGGCACCGCCTGTTTATCGCGCGTTGCCCCGACCCTGTTGATCTATATGATGGAGCCTGCACGCACCGATGGGCTGGCGGCGACAATGGAAAAGCCAGCCGGTTTGATTATCTGTCAGTCCCTTGGGCTTGGTATCGCCCTTTTCTTGCTCTGCACACCAGGGATGGCGGGATGGATTACATTGTCGGTTTGTACGCTTGCCCTTTTTGCATGGAAAGCCATTGCACAAAACCAGATTGGTGGGCAAACAGGTGACGTCTGCGGCGCCAGTCAGCAAATTATCGAAATATCTGCCCTTTTAACACTGGCATCCCTTATATGACGACATTCACGGAACCCACCCGTTTTTATTGGATCAGACACGCCCCGGTCAAAGCCATGATGCCCGGGCGCATTTACGGGCAGCGTGATGTCGGCTGTCATCTGAAAGATACCGACAGCCTGAAACGTCTCGCAGACCTTTTGCCCGAAAATGCCTTATGGGTTACATCCACCCTGTCACGGACAAAAAAAACCGCCAAAGCCATTGCCGAGCAAAAAAACTGGGCCATCAAACCTTTGGCCTACAAGGAACTGATGGAACAAAATTTCGGATTATGGCAAAGCAAGACATGGGATGAACTGGATGAAGACCCGGCGTCAAAATCTTTTTGGGACGACCCGGCCGGTACCTGTCCGCCCGACGGTGAAAGCTTTGTCACTGTATGTCAGCGCGTTGAAAAATGCATAAACCATTTAGGACGTAAATATCAGGGACAACATATTGTCTGTGTAGCCCATGCCGGAACCATCCGCGCCGCTGCGGCCTACGCCTTAAGCCTTTCACCTGCCAATGCCTTGAAACTAAAGATAGATACCTTATCAATCAGCCGCTTCAGCTTGTTTCAAGATACATGGGCGGTTGAATGCATCAACGCTTAGCATGCGCTATTTGTCATAAATTGATAAATCGCAATGTGGATTAGTTTAATCTAATTTATCCTTATCGTCGAAAATACCATTAGTCCCGAATAATCGGGCATTGAGTAACAGACGGAGGATATTTCATGTCAATCAAACGCATCTTTGGATGCGGTGTGTTTGCATGGCTATTGATGATGGCGCCAGCGTGGGCCACCAAAGACAAGACATCAACAGCCGATCACACCCAATTCAAACAGCTTCAGAAAGATTTTCAAACCGGACCGGAGGTCACAGCCGCCTGTCTGGAATGTCATACCGAAGCATCCAAACAACTGGAACAAACAACCCACTGGACCTGGCAATTCGATCATATGAACGGTCAGAAATTGGGCAAACGCGAAGTCGTCAACAGTTTTTGCGGAACCGTTGCTTCAAACGAGCCTCGCTGTACAAGCTGTCATATCGGATACGACTGGACCGATATGCGCAAAGATCATCCCGCAGGGACCAACGTGGACTGTCTGGTCTGTCACGACACCACCGGGATCTATAAAAAACTTCCCGCCGGGGCCGGGCACCCCAAATACGGGCCAGAGCTTGATTTGAAAAAAATCGCGCAAAATGTCGGGGAAACATCGCGCGCAAACTGTGGGGCCTGTCATTTCTACGGTGGTGGCGGTGACGGGGTGAAACATGGTGATCTGGATAGCTCCCTCGTCAACCCACCCAAGGAACTGGACGTTCATATGTCCAAGGACGGGGCCAATTTCACCTGTGCAACCTGCCATAATCCAAAAGGCCATGACGTCCCGGGCTCACGTTTTGAAACCACAGCCAAGGATACCAAAGGAATTGATATCGCCAGCGCAGATTATAAGGATCATGCCACATGCGAATCCTGTCACGGGATGACACCCCACAAATCCGAAGCCAAATTGAACGACCATACCGATAAGGTCGCCTGTCAAACCTGCCATATCCCCGAATTTGCCCGTGGTGGCGTTGCCACAAAAATGTGGTGGGACTGGTCACAGGGCGGCAAAATGAAAGACGGCAAACCCTATGCCATCAAGGATGATCACGGTCACGATATCTATAATTCCAAAAAAGGCGATTTCAAACTGGCTGAAAACGTTATACCGGAATATGCATGGTTTGACGGCAAAATGCGTTATACCCTGCGCAGTGAAAAGATCGACGATGCCAATCCACCCGTTCCGATCAACACCTTCGGCGGATCATACGATGACCCCGATGCCCGCATTTGGCCCTTTAAAGTCATGCGCGGCAAACAACCTTATGACAAAGAACTGAAAACCTTCCTCGTCAATCATGTGTTCGGAAAAGATGATACGTCTTTCTGGCGCAATTTCGATTGGCAAAAGGCGTTAACAGCCGGGACCGAGTATGTCGGCCAACCCTATTCCGGTAATTATGGATTTGTGGAAACCACCTATCATTGGCCACAAACCCACATGGTTGCCCCAAAAAGCGATGCACTTCGATGCGATGACTGTCATGCCAAAGACGGACGGCTCGCAGGCCTGAACGGTTTTTACATGCCCAGACGCGATCAATCCGATGTGCTGGATATGCTGGGCTTTATTATGATCGGTTTAACCGGTACAGGCGTTGCCGTTCACGGTGTATTACGTCTGGTACTGCGCCGCAAAGACAAGAAGGAGGGATAAACCATGACACGTGTTTTGATGTACAAACGATTTGAACGGTTCTGGCACTGGTCACAGGCTGCACTTGTCCTCGCCCTTGCCTTTACCGGCTTTAACATCCACGGCACCTTTACAGTGTTGAGTTATGAACAAGCCAGCGAGATCCACACCACTTTGCTATGGGCCTTGCTGGGATTATGGGCCTTTGCCATTTTCTGGCATTTCACGACAGGGGAATGGAAAAACTACATTCCAACCACTGAAAAGATGGGGGAAGTGTTTCGGTTCTACACCGTCGGCATTTTCACAGGCGAAGAACATCCTTATGAAAAGACACCGGAAAAGAAACTTAATCCCTTGCAACGCATGGCCTATCTGGGATTAAAACTGGTCCTCAATCCGGGACTGATTATTTCCGGTTTGCTCTATCTGTTTTATAACCAGTGGCCGGAGGCCGTCACTCAAATCCTAACACTGGAAATTGTTGCACTGGCCCACACCGCCTTTGCCTTCTTCATGGTGTCTTTTGTTATCTTGCATGTCTATCTGATCACCACCGGACATACGGTCGGGGCACATTTAAAAGCGATGGTCACAGGTTATGAAGATATCCATGAAAACACACCTGCTGAATAATTTTGGGATTATGAGAGGGATAAAAATTAGAAATTGATAATTCGCAATGCCACAGCGTAGAAAAATTGCCAGTATAAAGGCACTTCGCTGAAGCGGCATCCCTCCATTCAGCATGCACTGATATCGCCCTCTTTCGGCCCAGTATCCGAAAGAGGGCTTTTTTTTCAACAGAGCGAAGAAGGAATTATTGTTTTTTATAATCGTCGGTCAACATACCGCTAAAACCCCAGTTCTCATCCGCAATTTCATCAATAACGATATGGATTGTTTCCGGTTTCTTGCCTAAGCGTTCAACTAAACTTTTCGTAATATCCTGAACAAGATGTTTCTTTTGTTCGCGTGACGCACCTTGCAGGATTTTCACATTTACATAAGGCATAAAAAGTCTCCAAGACTTATCAAGCTGACGATTCAGATAAAAGATATAATGACATTCGTTCCATAGACTTAGTTGGTTTTGCAATTTTAACAACAGCAAGAAGTACCTTTTTGTATTGGCGGAGATAGCCTATCAACATAGATACGACACCTCCTCTTCAAATTTTGTACTGTCTATAAACAATTCACTTTCAGTCAATTTTATGTATATTGCCTGCAAACTTTTTGCACTTGCGAGTAAAGGAAACTCAGATGTCCCAGTTTAAAACCTTGAGCGATTACGACGTGGCGGGCAAACGTGTCTTATTACGTGCCGATCTGAACGTCCCGATGAAAGACGGCGTTGTCACCGACAGCACGCGCATCGACCGCACTTTGCCAACCATCGTTGAATTGATGCAAAAAGGCGCACGCGTTGTGCTGATCACACACTGGGGTCGCCCGAAAGGCCAGCGCGTCCCGGAAATGACCGTTAAACCGATTGCGGATGCCCTATCCGCCAAACTGGGAAAACCCGTAAAATTTGCAGACGATTGCATCGGGGAAGAAGCCGAAGCAATCGTTAATTCCCTCTCCGATACCGAAGTCTGTGTGCTGGAAAATCTGCGTTATTACAAAGAAGAAACCGACAACGACACAGCCTTTGCTGAAAAACTGGCAAAACTGGGCGATATCTATGTCAACGATGCCTTTTCCTGCGCGCACCGCGCCCATGCCTCAACCGAGGCCCTGGCCCGCCTGCTGCCTTCTGCCGCCGGTCGATTGATGCAAGCCGAACTGGAAGCACTGTCTGGCGCACTTGATGCACCGCAACGCCCACTCGCAGCCCTTGTCGGGGGCGCAAAAGTTTCAACAAAGCTGGACGTGCTCAACAACTTGTCTGCCAAGGTTGATATGCTGATCATCGGGGGCGGAATGGCCAATACGTTCCTGAATGCCAAAGGGATTAACATTGGCAATTCCCTGTGTGAACATGATTTGGCAGATACCGCACGCGACATTATCGCAGCGGCAGAAAAAAACGGCTGTGAAATCGTCCTGCCCATCGACGGGGTTGTTGCCAAGGAATTTGCTGCCCATGCTGAAAACCGTGTTGTAGACCTCGCACAAGGGGTCAATGACGACGAAATGATTTTGGACGTTGGCCCCGCATCCGTTGCAGATGTAAAAGCACGTCTTGCCAATTGCAAAACAATCGTCTGGAACGGCCCGATGGGCGCCTTTGAAATTGAACCGTTCGATGCCGGTACAAACGGGGCAGCTCAAGCTGCCGCAGAACTGACCAAAACCGGTTCGCTGGTTTCTGTCGCCGGGGGAGGAGATACAGTTGCCGCCCTTGATCATGCGGGGGCTAAAGACGATTTCACGTATATTTCCACCGCAGGCGGTGCCTTCCTTGAATGGCTGGAAGGCAAAGAACTACCGGGTGTAGAAGTACTGCGCATCCAATAATTCAAAGAGAAGCCGCTCCAGCTCGGTTTAAGCAAGGGCGGCTACATTCTTCATCACACCGGAACCACATCAAAGCAATGATAAAAGTCTCATTTGTTGTAACCGTCTATAACAAAGCCGCCTTCCTGCCTGATGTGATTGACGCATTGAAAAATCAACAGGGAGATTTTGAGCGCGAATATGTCTTCGTAAATGACGGGTCCACAGACAATTCGTGGGATATTGTCAAATCCGAAACAGCAGGGCTGCCCCATGTTGTTCTGATTGATCAGGTTAATCAAGGTGTCGCCATTGCAACCAACAACGGCGTGCGCGCCGCCAGTGGTGATTTGATCAAACTTGTCGATTCCGACGACATTCTCGCACCCTTTTGTTGTCAACTCCTCATACAAACCCTGCAAGACAGCAACAGCGACTTTGTCTTTGCCATTTCCGGGGAACATGAAGAAACACCTATCTTCGAAGCGCCGGCCACCCCGGAAGTCGTCATTTTTGACGATTCCCTGCTCAGCGTTATTAAACACGGATATGCCCGCGTCAGTCATTGCCTATTCAAAAAAGACGTGTTTGACCGTGCCCAAGGCTGTGATGAACGGATCTTTTCACAGGATCATTCCCTGTTTATCCGCCTGACCACACATGGCAAGCTTGCACAGGTCCGTCATATCGTCTGTTCCTCACCACGTGATGAACCGGGGCGTATTATGAATAATAATGCCCAAGTCGTACACGATGCGACCCTTGCCCTTGCCTATCACCTGCAGGACAATCCCCAGCTGAACACCCAACATGTCAGAGCCGCCCAGAAAAAGATCACCTCACGCATCTGGAAATGGGCAAAACGGGAATTGGGAATGAACCATTTCAGCCGTGCTTTTTGGTTGTTTACCCTGTCACGCTGCGGTGTGACCTTATCGACAAAAGAACTGATTAAACAATGCGCTATCTTTCGTGAAGGTGTTGAAATTCGCCGTCCTTAAGCTACATCATTCTTGTTTATCAAGCATTTCATTAAATTGTGTCAGGCATTTTTCATCTGCACGTCGCATACTGACGAACAGAATCTTCAGCATGATCAACATCCCAACCAGCACCCCAGCACCCAGCAAAACGATATAAACGAACATGGCGTTCCCGCTTTCGCTGGTCAATTGTGCCAGAAATGGAACTGTCTCGTTGATTTTATCCAAATCGAACATTTTTCACATTCCCTCTTGTGATGCACAGGCTTGCCATAATTGAACGGCCCCCTGATAGGCCATATCAACACTGAGACTATCCATCAAACTATCCGTTTTTTCATGGTCGAAATTTTCGCCAAATAAATCCAAAAACGGTGTTGCGGTTCGAACTGTTGCACAATGTGCACCCCACGGGCCATATAATTTTTCCTGCGTTGGTCCAAATAAGCCCAACGTTGGAATACGTGCAGCACAGGCCATATGCATCAAACCACTGTCATTTCCAACAAAAAATGCGCAACGCTTTAAACAGGCATAGACCGTTGGCAAGTCAAGTTCGCCAATTAAATCTATCTTTTGGGTTTCATCCAAACCATCAATCAACCCTTGTGCCTGCGCACGTTCCGATACATGCCCAAAGAGAGCTATTCTTGCCCCAGGAAACGGCCCCGTTTTTGCCGTCAGACGTTGAACCAGTTCCAGAAAGTTTTCAGCCTGCCACGTTTTACCCCGCCAGTTTGCCGTTGGACCGACACCGAGGATCATTTCATTGGCAGGTAATAACGTATCCGCCTTCTGTTCATGTTTTTCATTTGTCCATAAAACCGGGCCACGAGGCGGGTCCAATTTCAGGAGGTTGGAAAACAATTCAACCCGGTGTGTTTGCTTATCATCATGGTGCAGGTGTGTCCCGCGCAATGTTGGAAAGAGATATGTAATCGGCCCATTGCGTAAATCAATCACGCGATGCCACCATGTAAAACCGCACGCTTTCCAAAGATCAATCCAATGCATGGATCGTTTCTTTTTGGTCATAATCAGCACACGTTCCACCTGCGGAGTTGCCTCAAATAAAGGGGCGGCAACAGGCCCGCAAGCAATCGTAAATTTTGCCTGAGGATAACGTTCAAGCAAAAAGTCCAGAATGCCTGTAGAGAGAACGGCATCGCCGATCCGTGTGGAGGTAATAAAAAGAATGCGCATCGTTTTCAAGAGAGACCCGACTAAAAAACGACGCGACCATAGCGCCAAAGCAGCGCATTGGCTACCATCTATTTCCTTTTACAGAGGAAATCACTTGAAGATTAATAGGAAATCAATTCCTGACGGTTGTGGTGTAGTTCAATGTGGTTCATCAGATAAGCCACGGCATCAACACGTTCCGCGTTGGACAGTTTTTCCATTTTCTTACCCATACGTCGTTCAATATCACCCAACAAACGGATGGGATCATTGTCACTGCTGCGTGAAGCGACAATAATCAAACGTGACAAATGATCCATACTGACCGACGGCATCATTTGTTGATAACCCCAAACACCACTGAAAACACTAAAAAGAAGCGCGAGTCCCACAACAGACACAACCAAAGAGCGTTTTCTTTTACGCTTTTTGGCATTTATATCGAGTTTCGCTAATGCGTCCTGAATGTTTTGATCAAACATATTGCACCTTATAGTGATCATATTGCATTTTCTCGCCCACCGTCGATGTATTATTATAGATTGTGAACTGCCATGCAATAATATTTTTTGTACATTTTTATCTCTTAAGCAAGAAAAGGAGATAGAAATGCTTAATATACGTGTAGCAACTCAAAACGACGTTGCGGACATTGCAAAAATTCATGAAATTTGCTGGCGCCACGCCTACGGCTTTATGCCCGAGGAAGTTTTATCCAATCGAAATAGATCTTACCGTTTCCAGCAATGGCAACGCTGGTTTGACGAAGATCGCCCCAATAAAAACGAAGCCTTGTTTGTTTTTGAAGACGAAAACAAACCTGTGGGCTTTTGCATGTGCAAACCGAATGACGACGATATGTTAATCGGTGCAAAAGGCGAATTACATGCACTGTATGTCTTACCGGAATATCGGACATTTGGTGTCAGTTATCTGGCCATCAGTACCCTTTCTAAATACTTGGTTGAACGAGGTCTTGCTCCTTTATGTTGCTGGGCCTTTCAGGAAAACAAGATTTGGCGTTGGTACGAGCGTCTCGGCTTTAAGCGCATGATTGCCAGAAACCGAAGAATTAACAATGTCGATGTACCCGAATTCGGTATGGTTCATTTTGAACCTAACAAACTGATCGAACTGACAGAGCGTCAACTCCATCGGGCAAACTAAACAAATACGTGCCTGCGTCGGATTTACCGATGCAGGCATCTCTTTTTTTATTGCCCTAAACGACGTAAACTGAAATCGATAATGTTCGAGATATCGCTCTCTTCATCCTCTTTTTTCATGCTGCTATCACGGACCATTGCATCATAGATTTCCATAAAAGCATCGGCATATAGTTCTGCATCTTCACTTGTTTCATTTCGCTTACATAAAAAATACGCAACGTTCCACATCACCATACGGTTCAAAGCGACATCCTGGCTTTGGTCACGCATCATTGTGCCGCGCCCATCAACCAACCAGTTTAAGTTAAACCCCATGTCCAGCAAAACTTGTAAAACTTCACCTTTGGGAACTTTGCCATACTCATACCCCTGAACGGCCCCTAAAGACACCCCCAAACGGTCTGCAAATTCTTTCTGTGTCGCCCCCAAATTTTTGCGTATTTCCGTAAATCGCTGACCGATATCTTTCATATTCCAACCTATTGAAAACCTTGCAATACCAACAATTTAAATATATGTTTAGCCTGCTGAACGGGGGTATTTCTTAACTATTGGTTGTAGCTTCTACACCCTGAGTTTCTATATTCCTCTTAAGACTGCTTTCAACGTATACACACAAGTGTATCACGAAACCTTCCATCGGTTTTAACGAAAACAATCTTGGTCAGCTACAAAAATTTTTATGTCGAAATGCATTTCTGCAGTCCGATATAATAAAATTCTGGCGCTGGATTGTGTAAGAGAGAGATTGCACACATGTGCAAGAATAAAAAAATATGGTGCGAATAGAAACGAGTAGATAACAATGAGCAGACGACCACCAAGAAGCAGCCCCGATCCAATTGATAAATATGTAGGTTCCCGTGTCCGTGCACGTCGTGTCGGATTACGCATTTCGCAAACCAAACTCGGTGATTCCATTGGCGTAACCTTTCAACAGGTTCAGAAATATGAAAATGGAACAAACCGTATTGGTGCCAGCAACCTTTATAAAATTGCACGCCAGCTTGGTGTTGATGTGTCCTACTTCTTTCAGGAAATGCCGGAAGATTTGTATGAAGCCTCTCATGCAGACCCTTACGGATTAAGCGAACCCCTTGTCGAACCATTTAACAGCGATCCGCTTTCTGCGCGCGATTCCATTTCGCTGGTCCATGATTATCACCGCATCCCCGATGACATATTACGACAACGAATGGGGCAATTTATGCGGGCGTTGGCCAATAGTTTGACAGACACCCCCCACGAAGAAGAAAATCTTTAACATCCTCAGTCAATAAATCACTTAATAGTAGTAAAACCGTATTCAATCCTATTAAAAGATTAATATTCCGGTAGCGCATTTGGCTTTCATGCTATACAAAAGAGGTGTATCAATTATTTATACACCTCTTTAGTGTACTGCAGGAAACTACTATGTCTCACGACCTACAAGAACCAAACCCTATCAATCTGGGCATTGGTCGTCGCCTCCGCCTGAAACGTGAAATTACAGGCTTAACACAAAGCGCCTTAGGGCAGAAAATAGACGTTTCACGTATCAAAATCGGCCAATATGAATCCGGGCAAATCGCGATCCCCGCTTCAAAGCTCTTTTTGCTGGCACAGGTTTTCAATGTAAATGTAGATTACTTTTTTAAAACCGACGATCAAGGCACTCCCTTAGCAGAACTAGAAGATATTGATCCGTTGCTCAACAAACTTTCCATTTCGTTGCTTAAGGATTTTCAGCAACTTGACCAGCCCGAAGTCCGTCAAAGTCTGGCAGCCGTAATGGAACGCGCGGCAGAGCTTTTGAACGAAAACAACAAAACCACAAAATAGATTAAAACGATATATTGCCCATCAGGAAAGCGCCTAATAACAACCAGCCGAACCATTTATTGGATTTAAAAATCATCAGGCAAGTCGGGGCATCGTGAATATCGACTGTTCTAACTTGCCAGATCAGATGGGCAATTGGGGCACATAAGCCGATATAAAACAAAGGTCCGGTTTGCGCCAAATAGCCTGCCAACACCACCAGCCCGGTTGTCATGGCATAGAAGAAATAAAGTGCCGGTACGGTTTTCTCCCCCAGTTTCAAGGCAGACGATTTGATACCGATTAAAATATCATCTTCCTTATCCTGATGGGCATAAATTGTATCGTATCCCAAGGTCCAAAATAACCCGGCAAAATAAAGACAAACCGCCGGCCATGCCAGAATACCGTCCACAGCACTCCAGCCCACCAGTGCCCCCCAGTTAAAAGTCAGCCCAAGGACGACCTGCGGCCAGTAGGTCCAGCGTTTGCAAAACGGGTAGATAAAGACCAACCCCAACGAAACACTGGCCAAAACAACCGTGTACCAATTGAATTGCAATAAAATCCCTAGACCAACAAGGCACAAGCCGCCCATAAAAAGGGCTGCCTGCAATGGACTCACATCACCATTTGGAATGGGCCGCGTTGCTGTACGGGCAACCTTGCCGTCAAAATTCCGGTCCGCCAGATCGTTCATCACACATCCAGCCCCGCGCATAACAAAGGCCCCGATCGCAAATAAAACCGCAAAATACAGGTTCGGAACCCCATTGGATGCCAAAGCCAAGGACCAGAAACACGGCAACAATAAAAGCCAAGTTCCGATGGGACGGTCCGCACGCATTAAAATCAAATAAGGACGCACGGCCCGTGGCATTTGCCCGATCCAGCCGTGATACACAATGTCTGTACGGTTTATGTCGATACTGTTTTGCATCCCCCTTTCATACACGTTTTAACATGTCGGAGAAAGAGGCATCTTTTTTGGAAGCAGAGTCTAAAAACCACTGCCGGGCTGTTTCAGAAACGCAGCCTCTTCTTTGGTATCTTCACGCCCCAAAATTTTATTGCGATGCGGAAATCGACCAAACCGCTTGATGATATCCCGATGACGCAAGGCAAAATCCGTATAGTTTTCATCCCCTAAGGAACGGATCAAGGTCACAGCTGCATTTTGATCATCAACATTTTCACTATGTTCCAATGGCAGATATATAAACAAGCGGGCCGCCAGCCCCAAATCTACATCCCATTCGCATTCAAGCACATACCGCGTAACATCCAAGGCTTGTTCGTCTGTGGCGAAGGACTTAGCCTTATCGCGAAACATATTGCGCGGAAATTGATCCAACAGAAGGATAAGCGCGAGGCACCCCAGCGGGTCCTTTTTCCAATGATCAAGCGCCCCTGTCGCCGCCTGTACATAAAGTGATGCAAATTGATCGGTAATTTTTCGATCAACGTCACAGTCTTTCATCCACCACATATCACGGTGTGTCGCCATTTTTTCAGGCGTTGCACTGCCAAACCAGAATTCAAGAACTTTGGTTATCTCGTTATTCATTTTATTCTCCACATCTTATCAGGCTGATATAGGAAGTGAAAAAACAGGAACAACAGAGAATAAAGATTTTTTAAAAACAGTTAGCAACCAATTGACGAAACGCGTCCGCCCGATGACTGATTTCATGCTTGGCGGCAGGTGCCATTTCCCCGAACGTCACATCATACCCAACGGGTTGAAAAGCCGGGTCATACCCAAACCCCTGTTCTCCGCGCGGTGGCCAGACCATCTCGCCTTCGACGCGGCCTTCAAACACCTCGGTATGTCCATCCGGCCAGGCAATGGACAACGCACAAATAAAAGCCGCACCACGATCGGCTTTGGCTTCGATGGTGTCATATTCGCAAATCGCGTCCTGAACCTTTTTCATCGCCCGTTGAAAATCTTTGCGCGGGCCAGCCCAGCGGGCGGAATAAATACCGGGAGCACCGGCCAAAATATTTACCGCCAAACCGGAATCATCTGCCAAAGCCGGTAAGCCGGATGCTTTGGCCGCTGCCAACGACTTGATCAGGGAATTGGCAATAAAGGTTTCCCCATCTTCAACCGGTTCCGGTAAATCTAAATCCTTGGCAGAAATCACTTCCATCCCATAAGGGGCAAGCAATTCCTGAATTTCACGCACTTTGCCCGCATTGTGGCTGGCGATAACAAGTTTTCCGGCATCCAGTTTGCGGGTCATAGGCCTTACTCCAATCCAAGGGCTTTTCGTTGTAAAATGCTTAACTCGGTAATGCCTTTTTGCGCAAGGTCAAGCAATTGGATAAATTGTTCGCGGCTGAACGGGTCTTCTTCCGCTGTTCCCTGAATTTCAACAATCCCACCTTTGCCGGTCAGAACAAAATTCGTATCGGCCTGCGCCGCACTGTCTTCATCATAATCCAGATCAAGAACAGCTTCGCCTTCATAAATCCCGCAAGAAACCGCTGCGACTTCATCCGACATGGGAATGGCATCCAGCTTGCCCGCTTCGACCATTTTTTGAAACGCAGCGTACATTGCCACATAAGACCCGGTGATAGATGCAGTGCGCGTCCCGCCATCGGCTTGTAGTACGTCACAATCCACACGCACCTGAATTTCACCCATTGCCTTCAAATCCGTTACCGCGCGCAAGGAACGCCCGATCAAACGCTGGATTTCCTGTGTCCGTCCGGATTGTTTCCCACTGGACGCTTCACGGCGCATCCGGTCATGGGTGGAACGCGGCAACATACCGTATTCCGCCGTCACCCAACCTGCACCACTGCCACGCATCCAACCGGGAACTTTTTCTTCCACGGTGGCGGTGCATAAAACATGGGTGTCACCAAACTTTACCAGACAGGAACCTTCTGCATATTTGCTGAAACCCAATTCGAAACTGACATTGCGCAGTTGATCGGCAGCGCGACCGGACGGACGAATGCTCATTACAGTAAATCTTCTTCGATGATGGAAATATTCAGATCATAAGACACTTCGCCTTCATCTTCATCACGGTGCAAAACGCCAATAAATTCATCCAGAATATAAACTTCGGTCGGATGGTCCGGCTTTTTCGGCGGCTGAATACGAATTTTATCGTTGCCGAAGGTTTTACGCAGGTGGGCAGTGACTTTTTGAATTTCATCCATCGTGATCATATCGAATATCCTATTGGGCCTGTCATTAAGTTTGAGTCGGTTTAACATAGCCTCTCGCATTGACGCAATGACCTCTTGAGACTAAATTTCCCACATGTTGAGTAATTTGAACGATAGATCGCGCGATATTTTTCGCCGCATTGTGGATGCCTATATGGAAACGGGCGAGCCTGTCGGCTCGCGCACGGTTTCAAAATTGCTGGAAAACTCTTTGTCTCCGGCTTCCATCCGCAATGTTATGGCGGACCTTGAAGATTTGGGACTTTTACATTCGCCCCATACATCCGCCGGGCGTATGCCGACGGAACAAGGATTGCGCCTGTTTATCGATGGGGTTATGGAAATCGGTGACTTACCAGCCAATGAACGTAAAGTCATTGATAAGGAATGTTCTGCCAAAGGACGAAAATTCGAAGACGTGATGTCCGAAGCCTCTGGCATGATTTCCGGTCTGTCCGGGTGTGCCAGTCTGGTCTTTGCCCCAAAAACCGATTCTCCGCTGAAACATATCGAATTTGTCAATCTGTCACCGGGACGCACCCTTGTAATTATGGTGATGGAAAACGGCGTAGTCGAAAACCGGGTTATCGATACCCCACACGACATCCCGCCCAGCGCCCTGGTACAAGCCAGCAATTATTTAGGGGCCAAACTGGTCGGGCGTACTGTTAGCGAGGGTTTAGGTGACATTCATAAAGAGTTAAAAAACCAGAAAGCACAACTGGACGAACTGACCAGCCGTGTTGTTAAAACCGGCTTGGCCCAATGGGCTGGCGGAACAAGCGATTCGGGTTCCTTGATTGTACGGGGACAGGCACATTTACTGGATGATGTCGCCGCAATTGGCGATCTGGAACGCATTCGGTCCCTATTTGAAGCTTTGGAAACCAAAGAAACCCTGCTAAAGCTTCTGCACCTTGCCGATGGGGCAGACGGCGTACAAATTTTTATCGGTTCGGACAATCCGTTGTTTAACGTGTCCGGCTGTTCTATGGTGGTGGCCCCGTTTCGCGACGGTCACCAAAAGATTGTCGGCGCAATTGGTGTGATCGGGCCAACCCGTATCAACTATGCGCGCATTATTCCGATGGTCGATTATACCTCCAAGGTAATCGGCCGATTGATTGGCTAGAATAAAGTTGAAGAGAAGACGAAATGTCAGGCGAAAACACACAAGCAACACCTGCAGAAAATGAACCTGTAATGGAAGAAGTTACAATCGAGGAAGGCGCACCGCAAGAAACGCTGGACGCAGACGTACAAGGTTTTGCCGAAGACGCAAATGTGAATGAACGCATCGCCCAGTTGGAAGCAGAACTGGAAGAAACCAAAAGTAAATGGTTGCGCGCTGTCGCGGAAGAACAAAACGTACGCCGCCGTGCTGAACGCGAAAAGCAGGATGCCCTGAAATACGGCGTGACCAATTTTGCCCGCGAAATGGTTTCCGTTGCCGACAATTTGCGCCGTGCCCTCGAAAGCACCCCGGAAGATATGAAAGACACCGATGTGATCAAAGGTGTTGATATGACCGAACGCGAATTGCAAAACGCCTTTAAAAAGGCTGGTATCAAACGTGTCGAAGCTGCGGGTCAACCGTTTGACCATAACCTGCATCAGGCCATGTTTGAAGTAAACGACCCCAGCCAACCGGCCGGTTTGGTCGCACAAGTTATGCAGGATGGCTATGTCATCCATGACCGTCTTTTGCGCCCGGCAATGGTCGGTGTCACCAAGGGTGGCCCGAAATATGAAGCCCCGCAAGAAGACGCTACAGCCAGTGAAGAGACACCGGGCACAACAGAAGCCTATGAAGCGGGAAATGACGAAGCTGGCACAAATCTGGATCAGGAAACCTGAGCCGACAATCCACGCTTTCGTTTTTCAAATAAAAAAATGGCTGCGCATAAAACGCAGCCATTTTTCATCATCGTGTCAGCTTAAAACGGATTAGGATTTCCCATCCGTTTGCGCGGAGTTAAAAGCCTCGGACCACGACGATTTAAATGCGGTCCACGCCTCATTGAAACCATCTTTCAGTTCGGACCAGCTTTCCTTCGTACCGGATTTCAGTTCCCCGTAACGCTCTCCCAACTGGTTGCGTTTTTGGCGCAAATCTTTCAAAGCGGCCTTTGTCTTTTCGCGCGTTGCTTCTGTCATATCATTCCAGTTTTCGCGCACCTGATTTTCCAATTGGTCGACTTCATGGTCCATCTTATTCATGGCGCCTTTAATTTTCTGCACGGCTTGATCACGCTTGGTTTCTGTATATTCACCAACGCTATTCACAGCCTGATCGACTTCCTTGCTCATTTGCTGATAGGTCGTTTCATCTGCCATTACCGGTGTCGCAAACATCATACCTGGCATGATCAAAGTTGCGGCAATAAAACCTGATACGGCTATATGTTTCATCTTATAAATCATGTGAAATCCTCTTCTTCAAAATCAACCGTCTTGCGTGTGTTCACTTGCTTCAGATTTATTTCAGGAATAATGATTACGGGCGCGTTCCACGGCTTCTTTCAGATCCTGCCATGCATTATCTGCACCGGTTTTCAGCTCTTCCCACGCATCTTCGGAAGCAATCGCAAGGTCTTCAAGTTCCTTGTTCAGCATTTCCTTTTTCGCGTTGAGTTCCATCATTTGACGAGAATATTCAACATGTACCTGAGCACGTTTTTGCGTCGCTTTATCCTTTAAGCGTTCAATTTCAAACTCAAGGTCATCAAGTTGGTTTTTGATCTTCTGAATATAGGTTTCTTTATGGGTCACGTGACTTCTCCATTCGTTTCAAAACCGCCTGCAAACCCTCTCACATCAGAGAAAGTGCAATATCGGATTTTCAATGTTTTTGACGAAGGTTTCGACGGATAGACGGGGTATAAAAAGCCAAAACAGGCTACCGTAAAAAATATATCCGTCGTCACGCGCAGAGGGTGGATCTTGATTTTTCAACCTGAATGTTTTGGCTCCGCGCGGACATGCTTGCAATAAGCTATGCCGTTGTTGAAAAATCTTATGATCTGGACGCATGCATCCCTATTCAAAGCAATGCTGCGCTATCCTTAAAGTAAGTAGAAAACAGGCTCCTCTTTTGTGTTTCACTCTATTTGAGATAGTTTGAAATTTCTGCCTGTAAAGGGGGATTTGGAATTTTATCTGATATTTTTCAATAAGATAAAGAAAAAGGCCCGCCAGTTAAGTACAAGCGGGCCTTCTCTTTCAAGGGCTTATCAACCTTGTGCGATCATATCGCGCAACTGTTTTGCCGCTACGGTCAACATGGCAAAATCAATACCCGGTGTGGATTTAATTTCCGCCAGCATTTGATCGGTCTGGTCCACAACAGTTTGATTGTCATCGATCCATTTCGTCAATCCGCTGAGGGCATCTTTGCCACCCGCAATATTGTCAATCGCCGTATTGGTCAAGGTTGACTGGTAATTGTACAAATCCTCAATCAACGCACCGACAGCCAATTTTTGCCAATGGTTTTTCAGGCCCAGTTGCTCACCTGTGGCGCGCATCCAACCCAAATCAAAGCGTGAACCAACTTCGAAATAAATTTTGGAAACGTCCACAACATCCATTTTGCGCTTTTGGGCAATGCCAACGATATCGCAACCCGATACCATGACGACTTTGCCTGCAACGCTCTTGGCCAGTTCTTCCGGGACACCATTGTCAATAAAGGTCTGTGCCTGATCGAGGTGCGCTTTCAAAATATTCTTCGGCAGCACTTCTTCCAGCTTCTCACCCAGTTTTTGCAAACCGGTTGAGAAAGACTCAACCGTCTTACCCAAATCCAACGGTTTTTCGCCATAACGCAAGAACCACTTCGTGCCCCGATCAATCAGTTTATTGACCTGTTGCAACATACGAATTTGTTCCTTGGCACTGACTTTATTGTCCAGCCCTTCAATATCTGCCCAGGTTTCACGCAAGCCGAATGAATCCCGCGTAATCAAATAAGCCCGCGCAATATCATCCGGTGTTGCGTTGGTATTTTCCATCACTTGCGTCAAGAAGCTACCACCCACACGGTTAATCAAAGAGTTAGTAATTCCGGTCGCAATAATTTCACGACGCAGCATATGGTTTTTAATCTGATCCTCAAACATATCCCCCAACTGTGTCGGGAAATAACGGATCAAATCTTCTTCCAGACGCGGATCGTCCGGTAAGTCGGACTCCAGCAATTTGTCATAGAGCCAAATTTTCGCATAAGGCATCAGGACCGAGACTTCTGGTCGGGTCAACCCTTTCTGCGCCGCTTGACGTTCTGCCAAAACTTCTTCATTGGGCAGAACTTCAACATCACGGTCCAAACGGCCTTGACGTTCCAGATACTTCATCAGGCGCGCCTGTTGATCCAGCAAATCCAAAGCCCGGTCCTGAACGATCGTGATTGCCTGACTTTGTAGATAATTGTCACGCAAGACCAAATCGGAAACCTCATCGGTCATTTGTTCCAAAATCTTGTTGCGCTGCTTCATGGTCATATCGCCATTTGCCACAATCTGATTGAGCAAAATTTTGATATTCACCTCGTGGTCAGAACAATCCACACCGGCGGAGTTATCAATCGCATCGGTATTGTTGCGCCCGCCATGAAGGGCAAATTCAATCCGCCCACGTTGCGTACATCCAAGGTTCGCCCCTTCGCCGATGACTTTGCAATGAAGCTCGGTTGCATCCACGCGGATGGCATCGTTGCCCCGGTCACCCGTATCGGCATCGCTTTCGTGACTTTCTTTGATGTAAGTCCCAATCCCGCCAAACCAAAGCAGCTCGACCTGTGCTTTTAAAATACTGCGGATCAGTTCGTTCGGAGACAAGGATTTAACCGACCCCGCCAAGCCTAAAGCCTTGCGGATTTCCGGTGTAATCTCAATCTTCTTGGCTGAGCGCAAGAACACACCGCCACCTTTGGAAATCAGGGATGTATCATATTGATCCCAACCCTTGACCTCATCAAACAAGCGTTTGCGTTCCTCCCACGATTTTGCCGCATCCGGGGTCGGGTCGATAAAGATATGCAGATGGTTAAAGGCCGCAACCAACTGGATATGTTTGGATAACAACATGCCGTTACCGAACACATCGCCACCCATATCACCGACACCGGCAACGGTGAAATCTTCGTTCTGGATATCTTTACCCATTTCGCGGAAGTGACGTTTGACCGACTCCCACGCACCTTTAGCAGTGATCCCCATTTTCTTGTGGTCATAACCAACAGACCCGCCAGAAGCAAACGCATCACCCAGCCAATGTCCGTATTCTTCAGACACGCCATTGGCAATATCAGAGAATGTCGCCGTTCCTTTATCCGCAGCAACCACCAAATATGGGTCATCATCATCATGGCGTACAACCTGTTTCGGCGGAACAACCTTGCCCGCCACATAGTTGTCGGTCAAATCCAACAAGCCGCGAATGAAGGTCTTATAACATTCAATCCCTTCTTTCAGGAAAGCCTCACGGCCGCCTTCACTTGGCGGTTGTTTCACAACAAAGCCGCCTTTGGAACCTACCGGCACGATAACCGCGTTCTTAACTTGCTGAGCTTTCACAAGTCCGAGTACTTCTGTACGGAAATCTTCGCGACGGTCCGACCAGCGCAAGCCGCCACGAGCAACTGGGCCGCCGCGCAAATGCACCCCTTCCACGCGTGGACTGTAAACAAAAATCTCCCGCCATGGACGCGGCAGAGGCAGATCTTCGATTTCCCGCGAATTCAGTTTAAAGGACACATAAGGCTTGTCTTTACCGTTTTCATCCATCTGGAAATAGTTGGTACGCAACGTGCAATCAACCAGATTGAGGAAACGTCGCAAAATACGGTCTTCATCCGCATTCTGCACCGTATCCAGAATTTCCAGAATTTTCGTCCGGATCGCATCGATCTTTTTAGGATCGTTTTTGATCTTCGGGTCAAATTTTTCATAAAACAGGTCAACCAGCAAACGCGTCACTTCCGGGTTGGAAGCCAATGCACGCTGCATATAGGTCTGCGAAAACGGAATGTTGGCCTGACGCAAATACTTGCACATGGCGCGCAACAACATCACCGGCCAGGGTTTGATCCCCGCTTCGATCACCAGACGGTTGAAACCGTCATTTTCCACTTGCGATGTCCAAACATGACGGAACGCTTCCTGAAAACTTTCACGAATGGCCGACAGATCCACATCACCGCCACTGGCCGTGGTCAATCCAAAATCGTGGATCATAATCAATTCGCAGTCGCAATTTTGCGGATAGACCGGATAGGGATGTTCATCCAGCACGCGCAAGCCCATATGTTCCAGCATCGGCAAAACATGGGACAACGGAACCGCCCCATTGGGGTGATAAAGTTTGAAACGGATGACATTACCTGCCGCCTCAATCGGGCGATAAAGGCTCAATTGCAATTCACCCGTCTTCAGCACATCATCCAGCTTGGCAATATCGTTAACCGCCAATGCGCCATTGTGGGTTTCAATATACCCCGCCGGGAAAGCATTGCGATAACGTCGATATTGTTCCAATCCTTTTTCTTCACCGTTTGACGTCACCAATTGATCACGCAAATGATCGGACCAGCTGCGCGCAGCTTCAATCAACTGGTTTTCCACTTCAAACAGATCAACTTCGGTTTTACCCGCATCCGGTGTCGAGATAATCACATGTAAACGCGCCAGTGGGGCATCGCCGATCTGGGTATAAAAAGCCTTTAATTCACCATTAAACGCCCGTTCCAGAATAGCCTGCATATCCTGACGCAATTCCGTCGTCATGCTGTCGCGCGGAATATGGATCAAACACGATGCAAAACGTGAAAAATCATCCATACGCACAAATAACGCCACACGTTGGCGTTCTTGCAGGTTCAAGATGCCCATGCACATTTCATAAAGCGCATCTTCACTAATTTGGAACAGTTCGTCACGCGGGAACGTATCAATGATATGTGCAAAAGCCTTGCGGTTGTGACTGCCCGGTTTAAAACCGGCCCGATCCATAACACGCATGGATTTCATACGAACAACCGGAATATCATGGGGTGCCCGGCTATAAGCCGCCGACGTAAACAGGCCGACAAAGACACGTTGACCAATCACTTTACCTTTTGCGCCATAACGTTTGACACAAATCACATCCATATAAACCGGGCGATGAATAACCGACTTATGGGATGTTTTTACAATCATCAGCGGGGATGAATCTTCTGTAAATTTGCCCTTATCCGATGCCGGGCTGGTTGCCAGAATACTGATTTCATCCAGAATATTTGACTTCAGATTAGACAGGATACCCAGCGCCCCATCCAGAACGGGAACAACCGTATCCCCCTTGATATCAAAATCACAGACACCCAAAAGCGTAAAGTGGTCATCATGGACCCATTGCATAAAGTCACAGACTTCTTTGGCTTCTTCCGGGTTCACATCGGGTAGTTTTTTAGACAGGCCTTCAATCGTATCACGAGCTGCTTTGCGCATATCCTGCCAATCGCGCACGGCCGAATCGCCTTCGCTGAGGCAATGTTTTAATCTATCGCTTAATGTCTGCAGTTGGTCCTTATCTGACTGCCTATTCACAAAGAATAGCATGTAGGATTCATACTGGCAGGTATCACCCCACGACTTCGGTATTTTTTCGTCTTCAAACAATGTACCGACAAGATAGCCTTTATCGTCGCGGCACAAGGTAATAACAGGATGAATCGTCAGGTAAATTGTCATGTCGCTTTCCGTCAAGGCAGAGGTGACGGAATCGACAAGGAAAGGGCGGTCCGGCGTGCAGATTTCCACAACCGTGTGGTCGCTCTGCCAACCGTGCTCTTCCAGATTGGGGTTATAGACACGCACCAGTGTCTCGTCATTTTTACGCTTGGCGGCAAAACGCCAAAACGCCAGGGCAGAGCCGTAAATCTCTTCTTCCTGGCGTCCGATCAAATCGTGAGGTGGTACTTTTGAAAAAAATTGTTGAACAAATTTTACCGCATCAGCGGCATCTTTTTTTGGTAGTCTGTCGTTAATCAGCTTGGCAACTTTATTTATGAGTTCTGCTTTCTGCTGTTCCGACTTGGAAAGCGTCTTATTCATTCCATTCATCCCTGTAGCCCATTTATTGGGTCGTTACACATATGGGGATTTTTCCCCATAAGTTTAAGGCTAGGATAAAAATACCAATTTACAAGTAAATAGATGACTTCTGGCTAAAATTTATGCAGTTTTTTCTGCATTCTACTTTGAATGGAGCCTTTGCAGGAGTATATTTACCTATAAGGGGATAGGCATACAGGGCAAAAAAAGATGATGAAAACAGGGCATGAAACGAATCCAAAAGGTCACCTTCTTCATCACCGTTTAGACGGGGATATTGTGGCTTCCTTAGACGACTGGCAACGTCATGCCATCAACGATGCGTTGGAAACAGCGAAATGGTCCAATGAACATCCCTTAAACCTTCGCCTGTCGATTCCATTTTTTAAGAAACGTTTTTACCTGACCATTGTCGGCGGCCCGGAACAACGCACACACACCCGGTTAAAGGAAGAACGCCATACCCATCCCATACGATCCGTCGTGAATCTCTTATTCGCCGTGGGTGTGGTCGGGGGCGCAGCTGTTCTTATGCTGCTTATACTGGCACTTTACAGTTCCATTCTTGAATTTTAAGGCTTTCCCGAACAGCCAAAACGGACCAGCATTTCCACCATTTGTTCCGCACTAAAGGGTTTTGCCAGCGCATCATCAGCCCCCAGCGTTTTTGCATAGCGCAAGGGTTCAAACTCGCTGTCGCCATACCCGCTCATGGCAATAATTTTTAGATCGGGATGATTTTGGCGGATATTGCCGATTGTCTCAAACCCATCACATTCGGGCATAAAGATATCCAGTAAAACCACATCAACCTTTTCATCATTAAGAATTTTACTGGCCTGAATGCCATTTTCTGCAACCTGAACATGATATCCGTGACTACCCAAAACTTCGGACATCGCAAACCGGATTTGTTCATCATCATCTACCAGCAAGATTTTCGTCATTGAAAATAAGGTCTCCAGATAGAATGGCTGATACGCCACTAAATTCTAATATAAATTTTATAGCATTTAAATTGCAGTTTATGAATGATTATTTGACTAGTAGTTGAGGGTCCAACGCTATCCCCTTAAGACTAACCCCCCAATGCAAATGAGGTCCGGTTGCCCGCCCGGTCATGCCGACTTTGCCAACCGGATCGCCTTTTTTTACGAACTGGCCTTCTTTCACCAGAATGTCATCCATATGAATGTAAATGGATTGCAGACCGTGCCCATGATCAATCATCACACATTTTCCCATCAGATACATGTCAGGATGAACCAATGAAATCACCCCATCGGCATCAGCCTTAATCAGGGTCCCTTTGGGGGCGGCAATATCCAATCCCTTGTGCGGGCTACGCGGCTTACCATTTAAAATCCGCTGAGAGCCAAACACGCCGGATATACGTCCCTCAACGGGCTGCATAAAACCGGAAGAAAACCATGTTTCAGGCGTAAAAGTCTGACGCGTCCGTCCGACAGCGGCATTATCAGCACGAATGCGTTTTACGGCTTCGGGGTTGGGTGTTACTTTCTTTTTCGGCAAACCGTCAATGCGCTGTATTTTAAAATTCTGTTTGGCAATTTTAAGCATCTCGCTGACTTGCTGACCATCCGGGTATGTGATCCTCAAATGGCTTTGCGTCCCATGATCCCGACCAAATCCCAACAGAAACAAGCCACCCTTGGAAACCGGAATATCTGTGGCATCCAGACTGACAAGACTGCCCGGTGTCACAGTTCCAAAAACCAATCCCCCTTGTTTAAACGCCCCGTTCAAGGAATAGGTCGAAGCCTGCGCACTCGCAGCCAGCAACAGATTGAAACTCAACAGAAGGACAAACAGTCGAACACGAGAAATCAAAGACATCAAAACAGGCTTCCTTGTTTTGGTGATGTTTTTTGCGGTTTGGGCTTTGGTTTGGGTGTCACTTTAGGTGCAACCGGTGGGGTGGATGATGATAGAGCCTCTCCTTGTTGAGCAACCACCACATCGACATGTTCATTTCCACCAAATTGAATAGCAAGACCTTGCCCGTTTTCCAATCCTTTGGCAGAGGTAACCGCATTCCCTGCGGTATCAGTCACAAGGGCAAAACCTCGATCCAGCACACTTTTGTAAGAATAGCTCTCCAATAATGCCGACAAGCTGGCAAGTTTTTGCTGCGCACGATCAATCCCGTCATCCACAGCTTTGCGGCGTACCAATGCACTTGTGCGGTCATACTGACTGTGTTTTTTCTGCAAAAAAGATTGATATCCCGACATCAACGCCTGTGTACGCGCACTTAAGCGGTCTTGTGCATTTTGCAATTGCTGATGCGGCTGCGGTATTTTAGACGCCAATTGATCCACCCGCATACCATACCGTTGCAAGTAATTCTCCATCGAATTGGCAAGGCGTTCCACCCGATCATCCAATCGTTGTGTCATATCGTCAACAAGGCGTTGCGGGTTGGGGATGGCCCGTCCTGCACTGACCACACGCAAGCGGCGATCTTCCAGATTTCGGGTAATCGCGCTTTCCAGACGGGCGGCATCATCCATAACTTGCGCCAATAATTCCCGACGGACCGGTACGGCAATCTCAGCCGCTGCAGTTGGCGTCGGGGCACGTTGATCGGAAGCATAATCAATCAGCGTTGTATCCGTTTCATGCCCCACAGCCGAAATTAACGGGATGTCGCTTTCTGCCGCTGCGCGTACAACAATTTCCTCGTTAAAGGACCAAAGGTCTTCCAGCGACCCGCCCCCACGTGCAACGATTAACAGGTCTGGTCGGGGAATACCGTTTGATCCATCCAGCGCATTAAACCCACGAATAGCCGTTGCAATTTGATCGGCTGCCCCCTTCCCCTGAACCAAACAAGGCCATAACAGTACATGGCGGGGAAAACGATCGTTCAATCGATGCATGATATCACGAATAACGGCCCCGGTCGGCGACGTCACAATCCCGATGGTTTTCGGCAAAAACGGCAATTTCTTTTTGCGTTCCGGGGCAAACAGCCCTTCTGCTGCCAGTTTGCGTTTTAAATCTTCCAACAGTTTTAGCAAAGCGCCTTCGCCTGCCAATTCCATCGACTCGATCACCATTTGATACTTGGAACGTCCCGGATACGTGGTCAGACGCCCTTTACAGACCACTTCCATCCCATCTTGCGGACGTAAATCCAGCTTAGCAGCCACGCCTTTCCAGCATACGGCATCCATCACCGCGTTTTCATCCTTGAGCGCCAGATAAAGATGACCAGACGCCGCGCGTTTAAATCCGCTGATTTCACCGCGCACACGCACCAGTGAAAAAGCATCTTCCACCGTCCGCTTTAAGGCGCCGGAAAGTTCAGAGACACTGAAAACCGGCTGATTATGTTCAGCGGGCGTGTCAAAAGCATCTGCAAAAGGGTTGTCAGTCATGGGGGGTAATATGGTACAAGACGAGCAACTTGTGAACAGCTAATCCATATTGAAGGTGGGAAGTCGCTATGAAAGTACTCGTCGTTGGTTCCGGTGGTCGTGAACATGCTTTGTGTTGGGCCATTGCCAAGTCCTCCAAACTGTCCAAACTCTTTTGTGCACCGGGCAATGCGGGTATTGCAGACGTTGCCGAATGTGTCTCCATTGGCGGGGAAGATATCGACGTGCTTGTCAGGTTTGCCAAGGATAATGCAATTGATCTTGTCGTTGTCGGTCCCGAAGCTCCCTTGGTTCTCGGCCTTGTTGATAAACTGGAAGAAGCCGGCATTCGCGCCTTTGGCCCCAGTGCTGCTGCTTCCGTGCTGGAAGGCTCCAAAGGATTTATGAAGGACATGTGCGCCAAAGCAGGTGTCCCCACTGCCGCGTATGGCCGTTTCACAGATGCAGAGGCTGCAAAATCATTCATCCGTGAAAACGGTGCCCCCATCGTTGTAAAAACCGACGGGCTGGCTGCCGGTAAAGGTGTCATCATTTGTCAAACGGTTGATGAGGCTGAAAAAGCCGTTGATGACATGATGGGCGATAAAATTTTTGGCGATGCCGGTAACGAAATCGTCGTTGAAGATTTTCTGGAAGGTGAAGAATGCAGTTTCTTTGCCTTGATCGATGGTGAACGTGCCTTGCCCTTGGCCGCCGCCCAAGATCACAAGGCCGCTTATGACGGGGATAAGGGTCCAAATACAGGCGGCATGGGGGCCTATTCCCCAACCCCGATTGCAACACCTGAAATTTGCGATAAAATCATGGAAACCGCCATTACGCCCCTGATCAAAACAATGGCAAAAGAAGGCTGCCCGTATAAAGGCGTCCTGTTCTGCGGTTTGATGGTCAAAGACGGCGTACCGACGGTTCTGGAATATAACATCCGGTTCGGGGACCCGGAATGTCAGGTTCTTATGATGCGTTGGAAATCCGATGTGTTAGAAGCTTTGGATGCCGCAGCCCAAGGCAAATTGGATGACATTCAACTGGATTGGCATGACGAAACCGCAATGGTCGTTGTTATGGCCGCGCAAGGCTATCCGGGTTCTTATGAAAAAGGCACCGAGATTAAAAATATTGATCAGGCTAATACAATCGAAAATGCCTTTGTTTTTCACGCCGGAACCAAAGCCGATGACGGTAAAGTTCTGGCAACAGGCGGACGTGTTCTCGGTGTCACGGGGCGTGGCCAAACCGTACGCGAAGCGCAGGCAACAACCTATAAAGCCGTTGATGCGATTGATTGGGAAAAGGGCTTTTGCCGACGTGATATCGGCTGGCGCGCCGTTGCCCGCGAAGACCAGAAATAAATCCATACACTGAAAAGGGTCATTTATTTAACCTTAATTATCACCGTCCTTACGTGACGGTTGATTTATGCTGTTTTTTTTCTTAAATTGCGCGAAAAATAAGTAATGGTTGTCTTTTACGTTTGAATACTACCTCTTTAGTCGTGGTTTTCATCATAAAGGACGAACATTTGATATAATAACGACGAGTTGCCGATGAAACGCGTACCGCTTTTAAAAAGCGCATGCCTACTTGTTCTCTTATCTTGCACTGCCATGCACGTAAAAAATGCATTTTCGGCAGATCCTGTCTTTGCGCGCGAAGAAGAACCGATTTTACCTGTTCCGCTTAAACATGATGTTTCCCTCAGAAAGGCCGCACTTGGCAAACGCTTGTTTCACGAAACTCTTTTATCAGGTGACAATTCATTAAGCTGTGCCAGTTGCCACGACGTCACACGTGCCGGGGCCGAGGCAAGCAGCTCTTCAACCGGAATAGAAGGGCAAAAGGGGGTTATGAATGCCCCTACCGTTATCAACAGCCGCTTTAATTTTGCACAGTTTTGGGATGGGCGCGCCACCAGCCTTCGTGAACAGGCCAAAGGTCCGATCACCAATCCCATTGAAATGGGTGCAAGCTGGCAAGACGTTATCACCAAACTGCGCGACCAGCCGGATTATGTCCGTGCGTTTAAAGAAATCTATAAGGAAGGCATCACCGAAGACACCATTGCAGATGCCATTCAAAATTACGAATACACACTTGTAAGCGCCAATTCCCGCTTTGATCAATATCTTCGAGGCGACGAGAATGCCATTTCAGAACAGGAAAAGAACGGCTACAAACTGTTTAAGGAATATGGCTGCATTACTTGTCATCAAGGGGTCAATGTGGGTGGCAATATGTTTCAGCGCATAGGGGCTTTTCTTCCTTATTTTAATGAGGAAAACACAGCCGAACCCAAAGACCTTGGTCGTTACAATGTGACGAAAGACACGCGCGATTTATATGTCTTCAAAGTCCCCGGCCTGCGCATGGTTACCCATACCGCCCCCTATTTCCATGACGGCAGTGTCGCCACATTGAGCGAGGCCATCGATATTATGGCGCGTTACCAGCTTGGTTACACCATATCAAAATCAGACAATCAGGATATTCAGGCGTTTCTAGGCTCGCTTAGCGGACGTTTCCCCCATGAGGAAACGCAATGAAACGTTCCAATACCATCGCCCTGTTATTTATTGGTCTTGGACTTGTCATCGGTACAATTTTCCAGTTTTTTAAATCCGATGCCGATGAAATTGCACATTTGTCCCAGACTATGCAACAGGCCTTGCAAGTCAAGCAACTGGATACCCAGTTAAATGAACATGCTTTGAAAGCCGCCAATTTCCGGCTTGTGCATTTCGACCATATCGTACAAACAGTCCGCCAGTTGTCGGAAGTGCGTCAGTCCTTGCAACAATCTGTCAAACGATTACCATCACAATTAACGCAGCGTTTTACAAAGCTGGAAGCGATAATAAATCAACGCATTGATCAGCTGGAACGACTGAAAGCCAAAGTCGCCCTTGCCCGTAATTCAAGCAATTTCCTGCTCAAATACCTTGGCATGAACATCCATAAACAATCAGGCGAAATTGCCATCAAGTCCCTGCATGCCATGACGGAATTGCAGGCTTTCCAGCTCTTTCCCAGTCGCCAGCGTCTTAAGGCAACACAAGACATATTGAATGAATTGAAAGAAACGCTTGATCGTGAACATGCCTTTCAAATTGTTACCCATCATATGCAACGCAGTTTTGAACTGACACAGGATATTTCAGCTTTACTGAATAACGTGCTCGCCAACGAAAGTCAGGAGGCAATCAATGAATTTATCTCTCATCTATATGCCGTTCAAACACAGCGTCAAAACCTATCCAATGGATACCGTTATATTCTGTTTGGGGTGACTGTCCTCATTTTCATTGCGCTGGCTTATATGATTGTGCGCTGGACAAAAGAACGTCACCGCGCACAAGAAGCCGCCCAACTATTTGAAGATGCGGTCGACAGTATGTCTGAAGGATTTGCTTTTTTTGGTCCCAACCAGAAACTTGTTTTCTGGAATTCAACATTTGCCCGCTTGCACGAAGCTTTAGAAAACCGTCTTTACAAAGGCATGAACTGGCAGGAATTTGAAGACACCCAGAAAGAAGTCGGCTTCCTGTTACAAAGCGAATTACAGAAAGACGGCAGTACATTGGACCTGACCTGCGACGGCAACTGGATGCTGAGCGCCAACACCCATATGCACCAAGGTGGTTATGCAGTTGTCCGTGTCGATTTGACCGAACAAAAACGCGCACAGGATCAATTGCAACTGGCGGCAACCGTTTTCCAAACCGCCAGCGAAGCCATGATGGTCACCGACAAAGACGATATCATTCAAATGGTGAACCCGGCCTTCAGCAAAATCACCGGCTACCCGGAACGTGAAGTCCTCGGTCAGTCACCCACTCTTCTTAGCTCCGGCCACCATAATGCGGCTTATTACGAGAAAATGTATCTTGATCTGCAAAATACCGGGACATGGCAAGGCGAAATCTGGAATCGGCGCAAAAGCGGGGAAATTTATCCAGAATGGTTGTCCATTTCCACAATCTATGATGATGACGGCGAGGTTTTACAACGCGTTTCTCTCTTTACCGACATCACCAGTCGGAAAAAATCCGAAGAACGCATTCATTATCAGGCCAATTACGATTCCCTGACCGATTTACCCAATCGCAACCTGTTCAAAGAACGGCTGAACCATGCCATCAATATGGCACGGCGCAGTAAAGACCGCGTTGCCTTGCTGTTCCTTGATCTGGATAATTTTAAACATATCAATGATACGCTCGGACACCTTTTGGGGGATGAATTGTTACGTCAGGTTGCAGAACGGTTGCGTTCTCTTTTCCGTGAAAGTGACACAATCGCACGCCTCAGCGGGGATGAATTCGTTATTATCATTAACGAAGCCAACTACGATCCTGATCTGCAACACCTCTTGGCTCGTCTTCTGGAATGTATCAGCCTGCCCTATATTCTGGATGGCAATACGGCTTATACTTCGGCCTCTGTCGGGGCAACCTTCTTCCCTGATGATGCCCAAAGCGGTGAAAACCTGCTCAAAAACGCCGATGCCGCCATGTTCAAAGCCAAAGAGATGGGACGCAACACCTATTCATTCTTCACACCGGAAATGAACAGTCGCGCACAAGAACGCCATACATTGGAAGTCGCCCTTCACAAGGCACTGGATAAAAAACACTTCCTTTTACATTATCAGCCGATTGTCGATCCCCACACACAGACCGTTGTGTCAACCGAAGCCTTGGTACGCTGGAATGACCCGGAAAAAGGGTTGATCTCACCTGATAAATTTATCCCGGCCGCCGAAGATACCGGCCTGATCGTACCAATGGGGGAATGGATTTTACGTCAAGCCTGCGCAGATGCCGCCCATTGGCAACTGGAAGAAGGCTTAAATGTCGGTGTCAGTGTCAATTTGTCTTCGCGCCAATTTATGCGCAGCGATATCTATGGACTGGTCAAAGATGTTTTAAAAGAAAGCGGCCTTCCCGCCAGCAAGCTGACACTGGAAATTACCGAAAGCCTGTTGGTCGAAGACGAAAACGAGATTTTAAAAACCTTGCGCAAACTGCGCGATCTCGGCGTTCTTCTCTCCATTGATGATTTCGGAACGGGATATTCATCTCTCAGCTATCTCAAACGTTTCCCGATCACCACCTTAAAAATTGATCGTTCTTTTATCTGCGACATCCTCAGCGACAGTGAAGATGCCGCCTTGACCCAAGCCATTCTTTCAATGGCAAAAAGCATGAACCTGAAAGTCGTGGCTGAAGGTGTGGAAAATGCCGGACAGGCCGAATATCTAAAAGAACGCCAATGCGACCTTATACAGGGTTTTTATTACAGTAAACCCCTTGCATTGGAAGACCTTCTGCAGTCTTTTAAGCAGAAAAAACTATCGGCCTGAACCAAAAGTAACCTGATAAAAATTTTATAAAAAAAGAAGGCCTAAAGGCCTTCTTTTTTCTTATCCGTAAACGATTTGAGCGGCTTGAGCGAGGTCTTCTTTAATATCCTCGACATCTTCCAAACCGACAGATAAACGCAACAGACCTTGAGTAATTCCCAAGTGCAGGCGCTCTGCCTCATCCACTTTAGAATGGGTTGTGGTTGCAGGATGGGTGGTTTGAGATTTGCTGTCACCTAGGTTATTGCAAATCTTGACGAGTTTCAGCGCATTTTCAAAAGCAAAGGCCTTGTCCTTGCCACCGTCCAGTTCAAACGACAGCATTGGGCCACCTGCGCGCATTTGCTTCATCGCCAGCTTATGCTGGGGATGAGCCTGCAAGCCGGGGTAGTTGACTTTAGTCACACCTTTCAGGTTCTCCAGAAAACGCGCCAGTAAAGTTGCATTTTCGCTATGCTTCATCACCCGGATGTCCATTGTTTCCAGACCTTTAAGCTGGGTCCAGGCGTTAAACGGGCTCATGGCCGGTCCGGTATTGCGGAAAAACGGCATCATTTCATTTTTCAACAGGTCTTCGTCGTTAAACAGAACCGCACCACCCAAGGTCCGGCCCTGACCATCCACATATTTCGTGGTGGAATACACAACAATATCTGCGCCGAATTCCATCGGTTTTTGTAAAATCGGTGTCGCAAAAACGTTATCGACAATGACACGTGCACCACTGGCATGTGCCAGATCACACACAGCCTGCATATCGACGATATCCAAAGTCGGGTTACTGGGTGTTTCCAATAAAACAACGCGGGTCGGTTGTTTTAAGGCCTCTTCCCATTGATCAAGATCACCGCCATCCACCAGAATGGTTTCAATACCGTAACGCGGCAGGATGTTGTTCAAGATAAAGAGACTGGACCCAAACAGTGCACGTGAAGCCACAACACGGTCACCCGCCTTCAATTGCGCCATCAAGGCGGTATTGATTGCCGCCATACCGGTTGCGGTTGCCAGACAGAATTTCGCCCCTTCGATCATCGCCATTCGTTCCTCGAACATGCCGGTCGTCGGGTTGGCAAATCGGGAATACTGATAGCGTTTGATCTCTTCTTTGAAAGTTGCTTCTTGTTCTTCGGCCGTTTCATAAATATAGCCGGAAGTCAGGAATAAACCTTCGCTGTTTTCATCAAAAGCAGAACGTTGAATACCACCATGCACCAGCTGAGTCGCCGTGCGCCAGGTTTTGTTGCTCATTGCTTTCGTCCTTTACGTAAGGTCAAGTTAGGGGAAAGGCCTTTTACACCGTTGACGAAAGCAGTACAAGAGGCCACATTCTAATATAAATACCCTCTTCTGACGATAAAGGCACCCCATGTCCGATTTTAAAGCCACCGACGATCTTTTCTTTTCCCGCTTCGAACTGGATCAAGCCCAGGTTGAAGCCAGTGTCACCAACGCACTGAACGGGGCTGATGATGGGGAGTTATTTCTCGAATATCGCCAAAGCGAAGCCCTTGGCTTTGATGACGGTCGCCTGAAAAGTGCCAGTTTTGACACCGCCCAAGGGTTTGGCCTGCGCAGTGTCGCCGGTGAAGCCAGTGGCTATTCCCATGCCTCCAATCTGGATCAGGACGCAATTGATCGGGCCTGCACAACCGTTCAAGCCGTCCATAGTGGTCATAGCGGCACCATGAGTGACGCCCCGCAAGGCACCAATAAATCGCTTTATATTGATGACAACCCGATCAACCTTGTCCCGTTTGAAACCAAGGTCAAGCTGCTGGAAGAAATTGATGCGTACTTGCGCAGCAAAGATAGCCGGGTCAAACAAGCCACAGCTTCCATCGCCGGGTCATGGCAGGCAGTGCGCATTATCCGCGCAGACGGAACACAAGCCGCCGATATTCGTCCGATGGTAAGGCTGAATGTCTCCGTTGTTGTAGAAAAAGACGGGCGCATGGAAAGTGGTTCGCACGGTTTTGGTGGACGCACGACCTATGAAGAATTTCTCAAAGCGGGCCGCTGGAAACCAGCCTGTGATGAAGCCTTGCGTCAAGCACTGGTCAATCTGGATTCTGTTTCTGCCCCGGCAGGTGAGATGCCTGTGGTTCTCGGCCCCGGCTGGCCCGGTATTTTATTGCATGAAGCCATCGGTCATGGTTTGGAAGGCGATTTCAACCGCAAACAGACATCGGCTTTCGCCGGTCTGATGGGGCAACGCATCGCAGCCCCCGGCGTGACGGTCGTGGATGACGGCACCTTGCCTGATCTGCGTGGTTCCCTGACCATTGATGATGAAGGCACCCCGTCGCAAAATACCGTTTTGATCGAAGACGGCATTCTGACCGGATATATGCAAGACCGCATGAATGCCCGTCTGATGGGGCAAAAACCCACCGGCAATGGTCGTCGTCAATCTTACGCCCATATGCCCCTGCCGCGCATGACCAATACCTATATGCTGGGCGGGGACAAAGACCCACAGGAAATCATTGCCTCCGTCAAACGCGGACTATACGCCGTGAATTTTGGCGGTGGTCAAGTCGATATTACCTCCGGCAAGTTCGTCTTTAGCTGCACCGAAGCCTATATGATTGAGAACGGCAAAATCGGTGCTCCAGTCAAAGGCGCAACCCTGATCGGCAATGGTCCGGACTGCCTGACCAAAGTAAAAATGATCGGCAATGATATGGAAATCGATCCCGGTGTCGGCACCTGCGGCAAGGCCGGACAAGGTGTACCTGTTGGTGTAGGTCAACCCACCCTGTTAATCGACCCAATCACGGTCGGTGGCACAGATATGTAAGGACTTCCCCCCCATGAACCTCAGCGGAAAAATTATCGGACTTTACGTTGGTAAGGTCGAAGAAAGGTGGCCGGATAAAGCCCCCTCGGCCATTGCCAAAATCTACACAGACGGACCGCTTGAACTGGATGAAAACGGTTTTCTGCGTGATGAACAGGCCGACCTGAAAGTTCATGGTGGGCCAGAGAAAGCCATTCATCATTATGCCAGCGACCATATGGAGTTCTGGCAAAACGAACATCCTGAACAAGCTGAACTGTTTGTACCCGGTTGCTTCGGTGAAAATATCGCAACAACCGGACTGACGGAAGAGAACCTGTGTCTGGGGGATATCCTCAGTCTAGGGACAGCAAAGGTGCAGGTTTGCCAAGGACGTCAGCCTTGCTGGAAACTGACAAAGCATATCGGTATCCGAAATTTCGCCCTGCAATTTCAACAAACCGCGCTGACCGGCTGGTATTATCGTGTTCTGGAAAATGGACAGGTCAAAGTCGGTGATACGATGGACCTTTTGGAACGCCCTTGCCCTGACTGGCCGATTAAACGGCTCATTGAAGCGCGCTTCAATTCCAAAATTGATGCAGACACCGCGCAGGAACTCGCAAATCTGGATGTTTTATCAACAAGCTGGCGCACTGCTTTTGAGAAAAAAGCCCAAAAAGGATATGCTGAAGACACAGGCCCACGCCTGAAGGGATAAAAAAACATCACTCAGACTTCTAACAAAGTATTTTGAATAAATTTCCAATCAAAAACCGTCATCCCGCACTTGATGCGGGATCCATTTCAAATCAATAAGTTAAAGATTACTCATGCAATAAATATGGATCCCCGATCAGGATCAGGGATGACGGTTTAGGGGCTTTGTCAATAACCTGACTGTTGTTCTTCTTAATCTTCTTTACGAATATGATTGAGGAAAGCTTTGGCCTCTTCACCCAGATCATCAGACAACTTATTCAATTGCTTGACCGACCCTGCCAAATCCTGTGAAGACTGCCCAACTTCAATGGCCGCTTCGTTCACATTGGCAATGGTGGAAGAAACCTGACTGGTCCCCGCCGCAGCTTCTTGTGCATTAAGCGAGATTTCCTGCGTCGCAGCGCCTTGTTGTTCCACAGACACCGCAATTGTGGCCGAAATTTCATTGATTTCACCAATCACACGGGCGACCCCTTCCATTGCCTCCACCGACTCGTCCGTGGCAGACTGAATATTGGCAATCTGATCGGCAATATCCTGCGTTGCACGTGCCGTTTGATTGGCAAGGTTCTTCACCTCACCCGCCACAACAGCAAAACCCTTACCTGCTTCGCCTGCCCGTGCGGACTCGATCGTTGCATTCAGCGCCAACAAATTAGTTTGTTCGGCAATGCCACTGATCAACTGCACGACTTCCCCGATTTTATCAACCGCGTCGGCCAGTTTGCGGATTTTATCATTGGTATCGCTCACCTGATCACGCGCCCCTGTCGCCACTTCACTGGCATGGGACACCTGATTGGTAATGGAACCGATAGAAGCCGTTAATTCTTCTGCCGCTGCTGCCACAGTTTCCGCATTACGCGTTGCCTGATCAGCCATATTGGCGACTTCGCCTGCCTGATTTTGGGCATCCGAAGACACTGCGCTCATACGTTCGGCCGCCACATCCAGATTGCGGGTGAAATTCCCCAGATCATTCGCGATTGAACCGATGGATTTTTCAAAATCATTCGCCATCTTCTCAGTTTGTAGACGACGTTTTTCTACCAACTGAGTTTCACGTAGTTTCTGTTCTTCCAAATCCTGCTGGCGGCGCTCCCGATTTGTTTTAAAAGTCGTAATCGCTTTCACCATCTTACCGATTTCATCGACCCGCTTGGTCGTCGGTATTTCAACGTTGCTGCGCCCTTCGGCAAATTCGTTCATAATATTGGTCATATGCGTAATCGGAGTTGCCACCGATTTTGCACTTAACAAGGCAACGACTGTCAAAATAGTTCCCAATAACAAGGTAAAGACCACCATTGTCATCGCAATTTGGTCCCCACGGGCAATGACCGCATCAATAGCTGTATCCACTTCCAGCACACCGCGTACATCACCCAGTTTCCAGTCATCCTTGGGTGTATCGGGGCGATGGTTATGACAGGTCACACAAGCTTCCGCCGACATGAGATCGGCAATGGCAACCCGAACGATCGTCTTACCGTCTTTCTCAACGGTATTTACAAACTTCAGGTCTTTGTTTTTGGAGATTTTATCCCAGGCTTCCTGCTCAAAAGCATCAAGAGTGCGATCCGCCCGGTTGGGAAAGGGAAACGCACTGTAAAGCCGCATGGTCGTGTCTTCTTTGGACAACAGCTCACTCATATCGTGAATGAACGTTGCTGGCAGGGGCACGCCGTCTGCCATCGTTTTATGATCCACACTCGGAACCAGACTACTTTCCGACAAAACCTTTTGAATAACGTTTTTGGTGTAGTAACCCCGTATCGCTTTAAACTGATTGACCGTTTGCGTGGCAGAATCCACCGCATTTTCAACGGCATTGTCCCGCATCATTCCCGGAACAACAAAAAACATTAAAACAACCGCCAATAGGGCGGCAACGGGCACAGGAAGGATAATCTTCCACAAGATACTTCTAGAAATCCAACCCACAATCAGCTCCTCTTCAAGGCATCTTTCCCCCCACACTGTTACAGCGGAAATGCATATCAAATTCAATAGGTGGGAACTGGGCGATGACTTATCAATTACAGATTTACTACATCTTGCACATGTAAAACAATAAGATGTAATCAATCTTGTAGTATAAAGCTGTGATAAGGGGATTAACTTTGGTTAATTTTGTCCCAACGAATTTCTTCGCGTGCGATCGATTCTTCCATAATATGGCGATAGATCGATTCTGCCATATCCGGGTCCATTGCATTTTCTTCAGCAAAGCTGCGCACACGTTGCACAATATATTCGATACGCGAGGGAATGCGAACATCCCCGCGCGTTTCTTTAAATTGGGCAGCCTGCAGCACATAGCCGATCCGTTCTGCCAGCAAACCGACGATAACTTCGTCCAAGCGATCAATATTGTCGCGTACATCTTGCAAAGAATGACAGGTAACGGCTTTGGGCATTTTAATCTCTTAGGCTATTCAAATTAATAGGCGTGATCTTTAAAGACCTGATCAATATCACCTTTCCAGCGGGTTTCAAACTCTTTGAGCATAATTTCCGCCTGCGTTTGACCGGATTCCGCGATTGTGTAAAGCGGTTCAAGAAATTTACTTTCATCCTGACCCTGACTATTGACTACACCGCGACGTTTCAAACCGCCTTGAGCTATATCAAGCACATCCATCGCAATATCACCAATGGTTTGTCCCTTAAATTCGGTATTCAAGGCCGTATAAGGGACACGTTCACGCAAATATTCATTATCGGCCAGTGACCAGTCTTTCACCAGTTGTTCTGCTTCATCCAGTGCCTGATCATCGTACAGAAGACCAACCCAGAATGCCGGTAACGCACACAGACGATTCCACGGCCCGCCATCGGCCCCCCGCATTTCCAGAAACTTTTTCAAACGGACTTCCGGGAAAGCCGTCGTCAGATGATCTTCCCAATCCTGTATCGTGGCGCGTTCCCCCGGCAAAGCCGGCAATTTTCCTGCCATGAAATCTTTAAAGGACTGACCGGACGCATCAATATATTTACCCTCACGGTAGACAAAATACATCGGCACATTCAGCATATAATCCACATAAGATTCAAAACCGAAACCGTCTTCAAAAACAAAAGGCAGTGTTCCGCAACGGTCCGGGTCCGTATCCGTCCAGATATGGGAACGGAAAGACAACAGACCATTGGGCTTGCCATTACGAAACGGTGAATTTGCCCAAAGGGCCGTCGCAATCGGCTGCAAGGCAAGGGACGTGCGGAACTTACGCACCATGTCTGTTTCAGAAGCAAAATCCAGATTAACCTGCACCGTGCAAGTTGCCTTCATCATATCCAGACCAAGCGTGCCTTTTTTCGGCATATATTCACGCATGATCTTGTAACGCCCTTTTGGCATCCACGGAATATCGTCAACCGACCATTTCGGCTGGTAACCCAATCCCAGAAAACTGACATCCAGTTCGGCCGCCACTTTCTTGGCCTGTTCCAAATGCGTCCCGACTTCTTTGCAGGTTTGGTGAATATTTTCCAGCGGCGCACCGGACAATTCAACCTGTCCCCCCGGTTCAAGGGTTACCGATGACCCGTCATTGCCCTTCAACGCGATGATATTGCCCGCCTCAAAGACAGGTTCCCATTCCGGGAACTGGGACATATTTTCCAACAGAGCGCGAACAGATTTTTCACCCTCATAAGGCAGTGTCTTTAGCGATTTTGTGCAAAAGGCGAATTTTTCATGTTCCGTTCCGATCCGCCAATCGGATTTTGGTTTACAGCCGCTGGCAAGATAGTCCACCAATTGTTGTTTATTTTCGACGACAACGGATTTGTTACCCATTTCAGGTGTCCTTATCAAACTTCTTTTTTTATCTTTCCCGAAGTGGCGTTTGCCAATCTCCGAGGACGGATTGCCAACAGCTAAGTGCTGCCAAAGCAGCCGTATCGGCCCGTAGAATACGCGGACCAATACTTAGCGGCGTAACAAACGGCAGTTTCAGCAAAAGGTCAAGTTCGGATGGATCAAAACCACCCTCCGGCCCCACCAAAATAGCAGCCGGTTCCTGTGAATCCGCATTCTGTAAGCCAAGATTGATTGCCGGTGCCCCACCCTGTTCATTCAGCACAAAAAGTCTGCGTTCCTGCGGCCAATCTTTTATCAGCTGCGCCAAAGATACGGCTTCTTTTATATCGGGAATGTTAAGTCGTTCACATTGCTCGGATGCTTCGATCACTTGTGCGTGAAGTCGCTCCGTATTGATGCGCGAGGTGATCGTACGCTGCGTAACCACAGGAACGAGTGCCGCGACTCCCAACTCGGTTGCCTTTTCGACAATAAAATCCATGCGTTGTTTTTTAATCGGCGCAAACACAAGCCAAAGATCAGGACAACTATCCTGATCCCGTGTTTTATCTTCGATTTCGATCAAACATTTTTTCTTACGCGCAGAAACGATCCTTGCCTGCCATTCCCCATCACAGCCATTAAAAACAGCTACGCGGTCTTCGACCTGCAATCGCATGACATTATTCACGTAATGGGCCTGATCTTCGCGTAAATCCAGCTGATTGCCGGTCGCAAGGGCGCCATCAATAAATAAGCGGATAAGGTTAGCCATCTCTTCCCAAAAAAAGCCAAGCGGCCCACAAGACATCCCCGTGAGCCGGACGCATTCAATAATTTTTTATATCCCTAGCTGGTCACAAGACCAAGGGAAAAGCGTCATAAAAAGAAAGGCTTTTTAAGAACAGGCTTTGTGCATAGCTGCATAAGCCGCCGAAATCCCTTTTAGGGAGTAGGTATCCGTGGTTTTTGTCCCACGTGTGGAAACACCAACGGCGTTCATGGTGGCGCCGGCTTTCATCATTTTGACCAAACGCTGATCATCTTTTGATTCGTAGGTCCACGCCGTCTCGCCAGAAGCAAACAGTTTGAAATTTGCGCTGCCAATCGTAACCTGAACATCCTTGGATTTATCCAGTGGATAGCCTTGATGGAAGCTGACAACATCCTTCAGCCCCTCGGACTTGCGGATGGTCACCAGAACGTAGATATCCCCGCGCTTGTCCGTATGGCTCGCCTTGGAAGGTACAGACGCAATATAACAAACCGATGCATTGGATTTTTTATCCGCAAAAACATCCCAATCGCCTTGCGGGCCCAAAAATTCAAAACCGGCAGCATCTGCCGTCCATGAGAGCAGCAGTGCTGAAAGAAGTGTGAAAGTATAAGTAAAATGTCTCATGGCTCTTATGCTGGCAAAAGACCCTTAACAAATTACAAAGATTCCAAACTTTTTTTGCAACGCACTCTAACCACTACGGCCAAATAACCGTTCAATATCCTTGAGTTTCAGTTTCACATAAGTGGGCCGGCCATGTTTGCACTGACCGGAATGCGGTGTAACTTCCATTTCACGCAACAAGGCATTCATTTCATCCAGCGTCAAACGACGTCCGGCACGAATGGAACCATGGCAGGCCATCGACCCGCAAACATCCATAAGCCGGTCACGCAATGACATGGCCTCGTCAACCTCAGCCAGACTATCGGCAACATCTTTGACCAGTCCCTGAATATCCACCTTCGCCCCCAGCATGGCGGGAATTTCACGCACAACCACCGTCCCGGAGCCAAAGTTTTCAATCACCAATCCCAATTCTTCCAATTCTGTCGCACGGGCAACCAGACGGTCGGCATCAACGATATCCAGTTCCACCACTTCGGGGATCAACAGGCCTTGGCGTTTGACACCTGTAGCTTCCAGATCTTTTTTAATGCGCTCATAGACCAGACGTTCATGGGCTGCATGCTGGTCCACCATAATAATGGCATCCCCGCTTTGGGCGACAATATAGGTTTCATGTAACTGTGCACGCGCCACACCCAAGGGATATTGTTCCCCTGCAATATCATAATCTGTATCCGAAGATTCGCGTCGGTTGGCTTGAAGGGGGGCATCCAGTCCGCTTAAGGGAGCTTGAAACTGTGCCGCTACCTCGCGTAGACCTTCGCTGGGCGGTGGCATCGGGTTATAATGGGAAAAACCACCACTTGTGCTTTTGGATGTAATCGCACGCGCCATTTCCACCGCTGCCGGATCTATTTCGCGCATGTGTGGGGATTGCATAGCTGCCAGCGCCTCTTCTGCAACTGTGCTGGAAGCCAAATGTCCCGCCCCGTTCAACGCTTGTCGCAAGGCACTGACCATCAGGCCGCGCACCCCTTGAGCATCACGAAAACGCACTTCCGCCTTAGCCGGATGCACGTTGACATCCACCGCCCGTGGCGGCAATTCGATAAACAAAGCCAAAAGCGGATGCCGGTCATGGGCCAAAAAATCACGATAAGCCCCGCGCACCGCCCCATAAAGCTGCTTATCTTTCACCGGGCGACCATTAACGAAAAAAAACTGCAACGCATTGTTGCCCCGGTTTAACGTCGGCAGGCTGACATGCCCAGTTAAACGCACATTATCGCGTTCTGCATCAATCACAACAGAATTATCACCAAATTCACGGCCCATAATCGCACGCAAGCGATCCAGCATCGCTGCAAACAGTTCATCCTGACTGGCTGGTAAATTCAAAAGTGTGCGCACACCATCGTTTAGGGTAAAGGCAATTTCCGGATGGCACATGGCCAAACGTTTCAGCATATCAATGCCGTGATTTAATTCCGTACGAGGCGCTTTTAAAAATTTCAGGCGCGCCGGTGTTGCAAAAAATAAATCACGCACTTCCACACGTGTCCCTTGGGCATGGGCGGCCGGTTCCGGTCCATCGACCTCACCGCCTTCCACACGAATGCACCAGCCGTTTTCACTGTTTTCGGTGCGTGAGGTGATCGACATCCGCGCCACAGATCCGATTGACGGTAAGGCTTCCCCCCTAAAACCCAATGTGGCGATATTGAATAAATCTTCATCCGGGATTTTTGAGGTCGCATGACGCTGCACCGCCAGTTCCAATTCGTCCGCATTCATCCCGGACCCGTTATCGCTTACTGATAAGAGGACGCGCCCGCCTTCTTTCATCACCACATCAATGCGGGTAGCCCCGGCATCAATGGCATTTTCCACCAGTTCTTTCATGGCAGAGGCCGGGCGTTCCACAACCTCCCCGGCGGCAATTTGGTTGATCAGGGTTTGCGGCAGAAGGCGGATGCCCATCAATCGTATTCCTTCTTCAACAATTTCATATATTTCAACAAGCCTTGCGTTGAACAATCATTGCCCATAATCGGGGCTTCCCCGGTAATTTGCGGAGCAAGATCACGGGCCAGTTCCTTACCCAACTGCACCCCCCATTGGTCAAACGAATTGATATTCCAGACAATCCCTTGCACAAAGATTTTATGTTCATAAAGGGCTAGTAATTGTCCGATTGTGAACGGCGTAATCAACGGCAACACCAACGAATTGGTCGGCTTATTACCGGGAAAGGTCATATGGGGGGCCAGTTGGTCGATCCGTTCGGCACTCACCCCTTTTTTCTTAAGCTGTGCACGAACTTCTTTTTCCGTTTTCCCCCACATCAAGGCCTTGGTCTGACCCAAAAAATTGGACAACAAAATCGTCTGATGGTCACGTAAAGGATGATGATTATTCGCCACCCCGATGAAATCCATCGCCACATCCCATTTACCCTGATGCAACAGCTGAAAGAACGAATGCTGCGCATTGGTGCCTGCATGCCCAAAAACAATCGGACCCGTTTGATAGTCAACCGGACGCCCCTGTAGATCAACCCGCTTGCCATTACTTTCCATATCCACCTGTTGCAGATATTGTGGAAAACGTGTCAAATACTGATCATAGGGTAAAACCGCATGGGTGGACCAGCCGAAGAAATTCGCATACCAAACCCCCAACATCGCCATAATAATCGGGATATTATGTTCGATGGGGGAAGTGCGAAAATGTTCATCCATCGCAAATGCCCCTTCGAGCATTTCCTCAAACTTATCCATCCCCAACACCAGCGCAATTGCCAGACCGATCGCCGACCATGTGGAATAACGTCCGCCGACCCAATCCCAAAACGGAAACATGTAATCGGTATCAATCCCGAAATCACAAACTTTTTCTTCGTTGGTGGAGACGGCAACAAAATGATGGCGCACCGCTTCGGTGCCCAATTCCTTGATCAACCAGGTGCGCGCCGATGTGGCATTCAGCAAAGTTTCCTGTGTGGTAAAGCTTTTTGATGAAACAATAAACAAGGTGGTTTCCGCATCCAGTCCCCGCACGGTTTCCACAAGGTGGGAACTGTCCACGTTGGAAATAAAACGCGGTGTCAGATCATCACGCTGATAGCTACGCAACGCCTGCAAGGCCATAATCACACCCAGATCAGACCCACCGATCCCGATATTGACGATGGTGCGAATACGTTTTCCGGTCACACCACGCCACCGCCCTTCGCGCACATCATCGCAAAAATGGCGCATTTTTTCCAAAACATCCCGGACCTCGGGCATAACATCACGACCATCGACAATCATCGCCCGCTCAGAACGGTTACGCAGGGCAACATGATAAACCGCACGGTCTTCCGTCGTATTGATATGTTCTCCGCTGAACATGCGATCACGGGCTTCTTCCACGCCGCAAGAACGCGCCAAATCCCCCAACAAACCCATTGTTTTTTCAGTAATACGGTTTTTGGAATAATCCAGCAACAACCCGCTGGACCGTTCCGAGAACTTTTCAAACCGGTTTTTGTCCTGCTTGAACAGGTCGCGCATATGCACGTCCTTGATCTCTTGATGATGATCCAAAAGGGCTTGCCATGCTGGGCTATCTATCAGGGCGCTCATAAAAAAAATCGTCTTGTTTGCTGTCTAAAAAAACACCCTAGACGTTTTTTTTCAAAAAAGGAATCCCCGATCTCATAGATTTCAGGTCTTCAAGCACGGCCAGCAAAGCAGGAATAACGACCAGAACCAACAAGGTTGCCACCATCAGGCCAAAAACCATCGTAATCGCCATTGGAATTAAGAATTGTGCCTGCAAACTGGTTTCAAACATCAAAGGAGTCAGCCCGCCAATTGTCGTGGCGGACGTCAAAATAACAGCGCGCAAACGTTCAATTGTCCCGCGTGCAATGGCGCTCATCGCCTCTTCGCCCATATCCTGATGTTCTTTCACCGTAGATACCAGAATAATGGAATCGTTTACCACAATGCCACTTAAGCCCACCAAAGCCACCAGACTGAGAATCGTCAAATCATAGCCCATGATCAAATGACCAAAGGCTGCCCCGACAAAACCAAACGGGATAACCGACATGACCACAATCGGTTTGGAATAACTGGCAAACACCCATGCTAAAATAATGTAAATCGCACTGAAGCCAATAACCACACCGCTTAACATATCACCAAAGGTACGTTGCGTTTCTTCCGCCTTACCGGCAAATTCGATTTCGACCTTATGTTTGGTGGCAATTTGGTCCACACCATCGCGCTGCAATGCTTCCATAATGCGTCCGGTACTGGTTGCCGATTTATTCAGTTCCCCCGTAATGGAAACCTGACGGGTGCCATCTTCGCGTTTGACAGTCGCAAACCCCGTTTTGGTGCGCAGGCGGACAACCTGTACCAACGGCACTTCCGCGCCAGTTGGACTGCGCAGATATAAGCCATCCAAATCTGTTTCATTGATATGATTGCGATCAAACTGGACGCGGATCAAAACTTCTTCATCCCCGCGTGGAAAACGCTTCGCTACCGCACCGTCAAAATTATCACGCACCTGACGGGCAACATCCTGTGTGGTAAAGCCCAAGGCCTGCCCATGCGGTGTCAGTTCCAAAATGGCTTCTTCCTTCCCATAAGGCAGATCGTCTTCAATTGCAGAGATACCGGGATAGCGTTTTAATAAATCCATCACATCGTTGGAGGCCTGTTTCAGGCCGTAAATATCATCACCATTGATACGAATATCTACATCACGCCCCGGTGGCCCTGCTTGAACCGGGATCAGGGTCAGTTTGACCAAACCCGGTTTTTCATCCAGTTTCTCACGCCATAAATCCAGAAACGTTGCCGTGCGAATATCGCGCTTGTCTGAGGAAACAAGTTCAACATAAACCCCGCCCAAATGGTCGCTGCCCAGACTGTTATTACCGCCAATGCCACCGCTGGCCGATGTTTTGGTCCCCACCTTCGTGACATGGGCCACAATTAATTTACCGCCCAGTTCCTCATTGGCGGCAAACATGGCGCGTTCCAACTCATCCACCATAATTTGCGTTTGCCCACGCGGTGTCCCGGCAACCATTTCCACATTGGCAAAAATCCGCTCAGCTTCCGGTCCTTTAAAAAACTGAAAACCCACACGACCCCCAACCAGTAAACCAACGGCAATTATTAAAGAGGCCACGGCAATTGCCAATGTCCCATAACGGTATTCCAAAACCCAAGCCACCAAGCGGGCAAAATGTTCATCACGAAACCGATTGAACCTTGTATTGAAGGCTTTGCGAAATCCGCTGGCTTCTTCTGGCTTGCCTTTCAAAGCATGACGCATATGACCGGGCAAAACGAGGAAACATTCGATTAAACTGGCAATAATTACCGCGATTGAAACAAACGGGATTGCCGCAATAATCTGCCCCATAATATCGGAAATGGACAACAACGGTACAAAGGCAGCAATCGTTGTCAGGGATGATGCAAAAACAGGCGTCAGCATTCGCAATGCCCCGCCTTCGGCGGCTTCTGCCGGAGACAGGCCCCGCCTGCGCAATGTTTCGGAATGTTCCCCCACCACAATCGCATCATCAACCACAATCCCGATGGCCATGATCAGACCGAACAGACTGACCATATTGATGGTTTGCCCTGACAATTCCATCACGAACATGGTTGCCAAAAGGGAAACCGGAATACCCGCCGCCACCCAAAACGCCACACGCGTATTCAAAAACAAAAACAAAATCGTCAGGACAAGGATCAAACCACTGAGACCATTTTCCAACAAAAGATCAATCCGGTCCTTAATCAAATTGGCCTGAATTTCGTACTGATCCAAACGCAGATTTGGCGGCAGGGTGGGACGAACATCGGTCAAAAATTGCGCGACAATTTTATCGACTTCCAGTGCATCCGCCGTTGTCGCCCGTTTGACCAATAATTCGACCGCACGCGTTTGATTGAAGCGCACTTCAACCCCGTCGGCATCAAATTGTTCACTCACACGGGCAATATCGGACAATTTAATTTTTTCACCGTTTTCACGCGCGCGCACTTCAATTTGTGCAACGCCTTCAGCGGTTTTTACTTCTCCCAGTCCTCGAATTTGTTTGGCCTGTATCCCGCCTGTTTCACCCGCAGGAATATCTTGTGAAATCTGTTTAATCCGCTGTGCAATATCATCAATGCTCAAATCCAGTCGCCGCAGTGTTTCCGGCAGGACATCCACCCAGATTTCTTCATCGCGGGCACCTGCCAGATCAACCTTGTCAACGCCGCGTTCCAGCAATTCATCACGCAAGCCTTTGGCAATCGCTTTCAGGGCAGACTCGGGATAAGGGCCACTGACCAGCAAACGGGTAATCGGCTCGTAACGCACAACGCGGTTGATCACAGGCTTTTCACTGTCTTCGGGCAAGGTCGTAACGCCACCAACCGCCGTTTCCACATTAGAAAGCGCGGTCTGCATTTCAGTTCCGGCTTCAAATTCAATGGAAATGGAAGCCAGCCCCTCATTCGAAGTGGATTTCACATGTTTGACACTGTCCAGAAAACGCAGTTCCGGTTCCAATGCCTGTATAATATTGGAATCGACATCTTCCGCACCAGCCCCGGACCATTTCACCGAAACCGTGACTACATCAATCCCGAAATTTGGGAAAAACTGAACATTCAGGCGCATTAGCGAGACAACGCCCAGTAACAGCATTAATAACATCAACAAGTTTGGTGCGGTTCGATGGCGTGCAAACAAACTGACCGGGTTAAAACGGCTTTCATTATGGCCCATCGTCATTTGACAACTACCTTCACACCGCTACCCATTTCTGCAAAACGGGTGATGCAGACCTGTTCACCACCTTGCAAGCCGGTTGCAATCAACGCATGTTCACCATCCAGTGCGGCAATTTCAACATCGCGTTTTTCCAAACGGCTGTCTTTGACGACATAAACATAGGCCTCTTCATGGACGGCCTGAACAGGCAGGGATACGACCGATTGATATTCTTCATCCGGCACGTTGACCTGTACAAACAAACCGGGGCGCAAATCCGTATCCAATGTCAAACCGGATAAGGCCGCAAACACATTGCGCCCCCCGGTTGCCGCATCTACACGGGCGTCAATACGCACGATCATACCTTCAAATTTTTCAACAATCGTCCCGCGACGCACAGAAATCTCAACCGTTCGTCCCTTTAACGGGGTTTGCCGGGTCAAACGGGCGTAGGCAGCTTCGCTGAGATGAAAACCAACTTCCAGACGTTGCAAGGAAATCAAACGGGCCAAACGATCAGATGTGGAAACCTGTTTGCCTTCGGTCACATCTGTTTGTGTTAAAAATCCATCAAACGGCGCTTTTAGTTGGGTATCCTCCACATCGCGCTGCGCTTTGCTCAATGCTGTTTTGGCTTTTTCAACGGCGGAAGCAGCCTGCACAATCTGGGACTGGAAACGCGCAATCGTTTGTTCGCGCACCAATACATTCTGGCGACGGGTGTTCAAATTCAGTTGCGCATCATCATAGGCTTTTTTACTGACCGCAGACCGTTTCAACAATTTGCGTTGACGCTCCAGTTCACGCGCGGCTAAATCCACCTGCTTTTTATCGACAGGAAGTAATTTTTCTTCCCCGCTTAACATAGTTTGCAGCTCCACCAACTTGGCCTCGGCTTCATGCAAGTCAGCGCGACGTTCCTGTTCGGTGGCCACATAATCGAAATCATCAATACGGATTAAAATCTCACCTGCCCGAACGGAGGCCCCATCGCCCAGAATATCGGAAACGGACATCACCCGACCAGATACCTGCGCCCGTAATTCAGCTTCCCGACCCGCACGAATTTCGCCAAAACTGCTGACCAATGGACGGATATTTTCAAATTGTACCGTTTCCACGGCGACAGGCCAGTACCGTTCCTCAACCTCCATCAAAGGCGTTTGTGGTTTGGTTGCTTTTAGAATCGCAAAGACGGCAATACCTATTAAAATTGCAACCAATGGGAAAATGGCCTTTTTATATCGCTGCCAAAGCTCCATACCCGAGCACCTTTATGTCAATTGAGAGGGGGGGATCCATTTGTAATTGAATGTATATTACCAAATAGTAAAGTAATCAAAAATTGATGATCGTCAACTCAACCACAATAAATCCGCGACTTTTTGGTCAGGCATCCGTTTGGGGACGTTTGTTTACCAGCGGGGGGACATGACGTAAGACACGCTTAGCGTTATCTTGTATGGGGGTAGGGTTTTTCTTTTTCGGTTCGAGCAAATCTTTCCCGTCGAACGACTTATGGGAACCTTTTAAACGGCGTCGTTCAACCGCATCCAAAGTGCGTTGTACCAATGGGTCTCGATCTGGGGAATGAACACAGGCGCGCAGATGAACCCGGACAATAACGTCCAGCCGTTTATGCAAAGTGCGCGCACGGCGATGAGCATCCAGCCACAGAATATAGGCCGACAACGTCCAGGGATGGACGGGAAAAGCCTTTAATCGTCGCTGTGTACACCAGTCTTTAAATTCCAGCCACTCCTTGCGGCGGTGCGGCGCATTCATGGGATATAATCCTGCTTGTTGTGTCAATCTGCGTCTTAAGCGGGTATATGGCATTTCTCACGCTGCCTTAACACAAGGCCGGCAAGTGTCCCAAAAATCCCCAGAAGAGTCATTATAAAAAATGCCCCACCGGAAAACAGTTCGTAAAAATACCCGACAAACAACAGCGATATACCGGCCCCAATCCCAAAAGCCGATGCACCATATAGACTTTGTGCTGTTGCAGAAAAATCAATGCAAACCGTACGCGAGATGAAGTTCATCGCCCCCAGATGCATGGCGCCGAATGTCAAAGCATGAAGCGTTTGAACCAGACATAAAACAATCACATCAGGATCATTCGCCAGAACAGACCAACGCACAACACAGGCAATCGCAGCAAAAATTAACAGACTCGCCGCACTAAAACGACCTCCGATTCGTCCACCGAAAATAAAAAAGATCACTTCGGCTATCACCCCTTCGGCCCATAAAAAACCGATAAACGCATCACTATAACCTTGGGCGCGCCAGTGCAGGGTCGCAAAGCCGTAATAAAGGGCATGGGAACCATGAATACAAGCCACAGTTGCCATGAATATCTGAAACGTCCTGTCTTTCAACAAGGTGCGGACCGGGCGTCCCGCTCGTCCCAATGGCATGGCACGAACATCGGGTAAGCCAAGTGTGGCGATAAACGTCAAGGCAATCGCACCCAATATGGTCCAATAGATGATACCGACATCGCGCCCTTCCAACACAAAACCAAACCCGAAAGACATGACGATAAAACTGATCGACCCCCACAAACGCAGCCGTCCATACTGTATTTTACTGTCCCGCGTTGCCAGCAGGGTGACGTTATCACCAAACGACATAAGCGGTGCCCAGCTGATGCCATATAAGAGCGAAATGACAAACAGAGCATAAAAGTTATGGGCAACAAAAAACAATGCAAAACAGAAGAACGAACTGGCAAGAAACAGCAACATCAAGCGTTTTCGCTCTCCCAGCTTATCGCCTAAGCTGGCAAATAAGGGGGAGAAGACGACTTTGCCCAAAACCGGGATCGCCGTTAAAATACCGATTTCCACCCCCGTCATGCCACGGGCCTGTAACCAAACTGGCCAATAGGGCATCATGCAGCCAATCACAAAAAAGATTGTGATATAGAAAGACGACAATCTGGGGGCCAGAAACGTCATCCCGGCAGACCTCACTTACACACCTTTCCAGCGTTCAAACAAATTATGTTCAATATCAAACTGGTCCAGCGCCTTGCCGATACTTTGGTGGATAATATCCTGTACCGTCTTCGGTTTGTGATAAAAGGCGGGAACCGGCGGTAAAATAGTTGCGCCCAAATCCGCACAACGCGCCATCAATTCCAGATGCCCCTTATGCAAAGGGGTTTCACGTACCATCATCACAAGGCGGCGACGTTCTTTTAAACAAACATCAGCGGCACGGATCAACAGATTGGAATTATCCGACGTGGCAATACCTGACAATGTTTTAATCGCACAAGGCGCAATAATCATTCCCTTGGTTTTAAATGATCCGCTGGAAATGGCCGCACCCATATTTTTGGCATCATAGACAACGTCAGCCAGTGCCTTGACCTCGTCCAAAGTCACATCGGTTTCCAATTGCAAATTAATTTGCGCACTATCACTGACAACCAGATGCGTGGGATGCCCGATATCCTTCAAGGCACGCAGCAATTCCACGCCATAAATCACACCGGATGCACCCGATATGCCAACGACTAAGGGCAATGTCATTTTCAACCTCTTCTAACAGACGGGATAAGGCTCTGAATATTTAATCATACTTTTGCCATAGTTATAGAGAAAATACCCAACTAGGGAAATGAGTTATTCTTGACTTTTTAAGAAAAACACCCTACAAATAAGAACATAACGGGAAAGTTGCTTGTTTTAAGGGCTTTTTCGTGTTGATTTCGCGCCCGAAAGGCGGAAATCACAAAAACGTGACCATGAAATCGTATTGCTTAAATAAGGATATGACCATGACTGTGACCTACTTCACTCTCCTCTTGCAAAACTGACGTTACTGTACCTGTGCATGAATAAAGTGCACCGGAAACAACAAACATATTTTTTAAAACACGTGCTTCGTTTTTAGCGTGTCCGGCACACAACAAGGTTTATTTTTCGACCATTAAGTTGCGTGTCACTGTTGTAAGAATAGGGAGTTATCAAATGTCCGTATCGACTGTAAATCTGCCCGCATTGCCGAGCGATTCCGGTGACAGCTTAAATACGTATCTGCGTGAAGCCTGGAAGTTTCCCATCCTAAGCGCGGACGAAGAATACATGCTGGCGAAACGTTTCCATGAAAGTGGCGATGTTGACGCCGCGCACAAGCTGGTCACCAGCCACTTACGTCTGGTTGCAAAAATCGCAATGGGTTATAAAGGCTACGGCCTGCCGGTTGCTGATTTGATCAGTGAAGGTAACGTGGGGCTGATGAAAGCCGTTAAGAAATTTGAACCTGAAAAAGGGTTCCGCCTGTCCACATATGCCATGTGGTGGATCCGCGCCAGTGTAACAGAATATATCCTGCAAAGCTGGTCAATGGTACGCCTTGGGACAATGGCTGCGCAGAAAAAACTGTTTTTCTCATTACGTCGAACCAAACAAAAATTGTCCATCATCGACAATGGGGAACTTACGACTGAACAGGCAGAAGCCATCGCGGAACAAACGACTGCGACCACGGACGAGGTTATGCACCTCAACCGCCGCCTTTCCACACGCGATATGTCCCTGAACGCCCCCCTTTCCATTGATGAAGGCGGGGAACATCAGGACCTGTTGGAAGATGATCGTCCAAACCCGGAAAAAATTGCATCCGACACACAAATGCACACCATGCGCAATGAACTTGTTGGGCAAGCTCTGGACGAATTGAACCAGCGTGATCGTGACATTTTTGAACGCCGTCACCTGTCCGAAGAACCGCCAACCCTTGAAGAACTGGGTGCGGAATACGGCATTTCACGCGAACGGGTTCGCCAATTGGAGGCCCGTGCCTTTAAAAAGGTCAAAGAATTTATTCTGGGCAATAGCCTTGCACCGCAATTGACCTGATCACGGCACACTCGCAAAACTCTCTCCTATTCGTTGTGGTAGATATCCAACTGCATTGCAGGATGTGATATCTACCACAATATATGGATTTGCTCCTCTCACATTAATGCTTTACACTTCCTCCACATCATGGGAATTGCACCTTTAGGATGTATGGGAAGGCTATGGACGACATCAAGCTAAGGAAACGGCTATTCTTTCGCCAAACGCGAAACGCTATTCTGGTTGCGCTGGGTTTAGGTGTCATCCTTTCCATTGGACAGATCATTTTTGATTTCCGTACTGAACAGGAATATATTGATAAAACCGTCCGTCAGGTTCTCAATACATCACAAGAATCTGCAGCTCAGGCAGCTTATAGCCTGAACGAGGAACTGGCCACACGCGTTATCAATGGCTTGTTTGAATATCGCCCCATTCATTTTGCCCAAATCAACGATGATTTTGGACGTCAACTGGCCTTTAAAGAACGTCCAACTATCACACATAATCTGGAATGGCTCGGTCCTTTAGTCGATGCTGGGTCCGGTCTATACACAGTCCCGTTATATATCAAAGAACAACGTCAAACCGTTATTGGTGAAATGCGCGTCAAGGTCGACAGATTCCTGATTGCGCAAAATTTCATTCAACGCGCCGGTTTTGTTGTCTTGCTTGGTATTTTACGCAACACCATTTTGGCAATTGTTTTCGGATTTCTGTTTTACTTTACACTCGGTCGACCTGTCATGGCTGCATTAAACGGTATATCCAATATTGACCCAAGAAACCCCGGACGGACAAAACTTGTCACCCCCAAGGGGCATCAAGACGATGAAATCGGCCTACTCATCACCAAACTCAATACCGTTCTCGAGGAATTTCAAGAAACCCTTCTGCAACGTTATTACGCCGAAGGCCAACTGAAGAAAAAACAAGCCACAATTGCATTGCTTAATCAACGCTTGGAAGAACGTGTACGCCAACGCACCAGCGAACTGGAAGCCGCCAATAAAGAAATGGAAGCCTTCACCTATTCCGTTTCCCATGACCTGCGCGCACCTTTACGGACGATCTCCGGCTTTGGCGATATCCTGCAGGATGAATATGGCAATCAATTGGATGATCAGGCCCGTCATTATCTGGAACGGGTGCGCAAAGGTACAGCGCGCATGGATCAATTGATCAATGATCTTCTCAAATTATCGCGCAGCACCCGTGGCGAACTGCACCGTAATGATGTCAATCTGTCCAAACTGGCACAAGAAATCTTTGAAGATTTGCTGCATGCCACCCCACAACGCGATGTTGAACTTCATATTGAACCCAATATCCACGCACAGGGGGATAAAAGATTTCTTCGTCTCGCATTGGAAAACCTGATCTCAAACGCGTGGAAATATACCTCACACAAAGATCGGAGTGAAATCAGTTTCGGTAAATTAAAACAAGATGGAGATATTGTTTATTTTATCTCCGACAACGGGGCCGGCTTTGACATGGTCTATGCGGAAAAACTCTTTTCCCCGTTCCATCGCCTGCACACAAGCAAGGAGTTCGAAGGTACCGGCGTTGGCTTGGCCACCGTTCAGCGCATTATTCATCGTCATGGCGGGGATATCTGGGCACAAGCCACTGTGGACGAAGGCGCAACCTTCTTTTTTACTCTTCCCACCAGTGAGCCGGATTTATTCAATGACAGCAACCAAGATTACACTATTTAGAGTAATTTAGCACAAATCCGAGCCTTCTTACTTTTGAATTTTTCTAACCCATTTGAAGGATGCGGCTTAAGATTGAACAATTTACAGTAAAACTAGTTTTGAGAAGAATGTAGCCCCCAGAGGTGCGACGATGACCACAATCCTGATCGTAGACGACGATCCCATGATTTTGGAAAGTACCCAGCTTTATCTTGAAAGTCAGGGTTTTGATACCTTGTGCGCACACGATGGGGAGGAAGCTTTTGAACAGATAAATGCAAATCGCGTACACGTCGCCCTTGTCGATATCTTTATGCCCAAACGAGATGGCTATCAATTTATCTTGACCCTGAAAGACTGCCTGCCAATCATTGCCATGAGTGGTGTTTCTTCCAGTCGTTTTGAACCACTGGAATTTGCACAAACACTGGGGGCCTCTGCAACTTTATCCAAGCCATTCGAACCCCGAAAACTGCTGCAAACGATCGATCATCTTTTGAAAACGGCCCATTAATTTAAAATAATTATTGTTCGACTATCGAACAGTTAATATAGTAACTGATAAATCACATCTATATTAACAGGGACTGCCGTGAACATAAGCTTTCAGGATATTGAATTCCAGACCCAGCACATGCGGGCCAAACATATTACTCTCCATGAAGATCACAACAAACCAACCCTTGTATTTCTACACGAAGGTCTTGGCTGCCTTGAAATGTGGAAAGATTTTCCAGAAAAACTCTGTCAGGCGACCGGACTAAACGGTTTTGTCTATGAACGGATCGGTTTTGGCCGATCGTCCCCCCTTGGCCTTGTGCCCAGACCTATCGATTATCTGGAACGCGAAGGTCGCGATATTTTACCTGTCGTTCTCGAACAAGGCGGCATTCAAAATCCTTTGCTGGTCGGGCACAGCGACGGCGGGTCCATTGCGCTGATTTACGCTGCTTTCCATGCAGACAAACTCTGTGGGGCCATTACAGAAGCCGCGCATGTTTTTGTCGAAGATATTACGATTGACGGTATTGTCGAAGCTGGAAAAATATATTTCAAAAACGATGACCTCAAAACCAAACTGGCACGTTATCACGGCGATAATACGGATAAAGCCTTTCGGGGTTGGCATGATACATGGCTCACACCCGAATTCCGCCATTGGAATATGGAAAACCTGCTGGCCAATATCACCTGTCCTTTGTTGGTCATTCAGGGGATTGATGATGAATATGGCAGCCAGTTACAAGTTCAATCTATCGTTGAAAATTCAGCTGGGCCCGCGACCCCTTTTATGGTTCCGAACTGTGCACATATTCCACACTTTCAGGCACCTGCCCCTGTTATGCAGGCGATGAAGGGTTTCATTAACAAAATCGTCTAATGACTTGCATTTCAATATTTTTTTAGGCACAGTGTTCCAGCTTTACATGCAGGAAACCTTATAGGATGTTCAGATCACAGCTTACGATACGCGCCATCGTCGGACATACGATCCTGCCAGTCACCATTGCCCTGCTTCTTACATTCTTTCCACTAAGCCAAGAGGTTATGGTTGAAGGGTCGCAAGCCTTTTTTAATTTTTCCCCGTCTCATTCTTTGGGGTATCCTATTTTTCTGACGTTAATCGGCCTGATTACCCCCGAACATATTGATATTGCGTATGTACAAATCTGGATCTATGCCTTTGCTGTCTTTATATTGGCGCTTGGCATCTGCCGGGTCAGCACCAATCATTTTTTTGCCTTACTATGTGCACTTTGCCTTTTATTAAATCCGTTTATCCTTAACGCACATTTTGTCATCCAACCGGACTCGCTTTTTATCAGCACAAGCCTAATGATTTTGGCTTTTTTGCTGCATACCATTGCCTCACACGGCTTCTTTTCACTGTTTGGTTTTGGTCTCAGCATTGGCGTCGCCATTGCCCTGTGCCCGTTTGGCATCGCCTACCTTCCCTTGCTGATTATCGCACCTGTGCTTTTTTTGCGCAAAAACCACTGTTCTTTTGCCAAGGCGTTTCTTGTACCCGCTCTTTCCTGTATTGCCCTGATATCATTTGAAGCCAGTGCGTATCACAACCTGCACAATGATCAGGAATACAGGCCGGCAGCAGGCAGCGTTTTCGCCAATGCCGCCTTGATGAACAGCAATCAGCAATCGCCCTATGCTTCAAAAGACCCGCGTACGGCCTTATGGGAAAAAATAGAACAAGACCTGCAAAGCATCCGTAACGAGATTTGGCAGGAAGATGATTTTAAAACACGCAGCAACCTGTTGCTTTCTCAGCAACACTATTTAAGTGAGAATTTTTCTATCAATGCGCTAACCCAAGCCGGTTTTATGCTTGATAAATCCGTTGATGATATTCGCATGGATATCGCATCGTCGCGCATTGTTCAGGACCCACTGGCGTTCTTAGAAATTACACTGACCCATTATCGCCGCATATGGACATCAGATAATATGCTGTCTTATCCTTTCTGGGTCATCAGCTTACTGACCAGCCTCATCGGTCTGTGGTCATGGATCAGGGGAAAACCGTTCAACGGCGCCTTTGCCTTGGCCTTTATCAGTGCTTTTGCCGTCCAATGCCAAACTATCTTAAGCGCACACATGGGGATTGGCCCCACTCACCCCATGATGTTTTTCAGCCCGCTTCTCAGCCTCAATGTGATTGGGCTGTTGCTTGGTTTTTATATGACCTTCATCAATCCGCCGCGCACAAACGGCTAAGCACCTCGGCTGCATTTTGTGCATCCCTTGCAATCGCCTGCACACCGCAGGCCATCATCAGATTATCCACCAGATCAAAATCTTCGACTATCAGGCCATACGGGTCCACTTCGTTCCCGCCTTGCCTCTCAAGACCGTTATAAAAATCGTGTGTCCGCGCCAGATACGTTGATTGTGCATTATATCCAACGACAGGCACACCTTTTGCCACAGCATATCCCATTTCAAAAGCGGTTCCACCATCCATACCCGGTCCCCGAAAGGCTTGCATATCCGCCATGACACCGGCGCAGTTATCAATCAATTCAATGTTGGCCTCATAGATGGCGCGGGCTGCCTGATGTTTGCTTAAATTTGAGATATCCAGCCCTGCGTCCATCGGAAAGACACCTTCCAAACCATATTGCGCACAAAGCTTTTTTAAGTGTTGGCTGTGCGCAATCGGATCGGGATAGAAAACGCCGGGACCCGCCAAATAAATGCGAATTGTCATATCTCGTTCTTTCAAAACTCAGTCTATGTGGACAGTGTGACGTCACGCCACCCACGCGTCAAACATTCATAAAAATATCATTTGATTTCTTTATTAATTCGATTATTGTAGAAATATGGAAATTAATGATGCAACCGAGATGTTAGGCGCGCTGTCTTACGAGGCACGCTTGCGGATTTTTCGCTATCTGGTTCGAAAAGGGCCAAACGGGGCCAGTGCAGGCGATATTGCCAGTGCATGTGAAATCACAGCCTCTACCCTGTCCCATCACCTGAACCAGATGCGCAACGCTGGCTTGATTGAGCGCACCCGCCAGTCACGCTCCCTCATCTACGTTGCAGACTTTAAAACGATGAATGCCCTGATCGACTTTCTGTCCGATGAATGTTGCAACGGGCAACCCGAACTGTGCCGATCAACAAAGGAATAAAAAAATGACCTTACGTGTCGCGATCAATGGTTTTGGGCGCATGGGCCGTTTGGTTCTACGCGCCGGATGGAACAATCCCGATCTGGAATTCGTCCATATCAACGAACCCAAAGGCGGTGTGGAATGTGCCGCCCACCTGCTGCAATTTGACACTGTTCACGGTACATGGGGCAACGATATATCCCATAATACGGACAACATCATCATTGATGGCAAACCCCTGTCTTTTTCTGAAAGCACCACACCGGAAAAAATGGACTGGGCGGCGATGGGGATTGATCTTTTATTGGAATGTTCCGGCAAGTACCGCACAGGTGAATTACTGCAACCTTTTCTCGATCAAGGGATCAAAAAAGTTCTGGTCGCCTGCCCGGTAAAAACGGATGGAGCCCTCAATATTGTTTACGGGGTTAATCACCATCTCTATGACCCGGCAACACACCATATTGTCACGGCGGCATCCTGCACCACAAACTGTATTGCCCCGGCAATTAAAGTCATCCATGAAAATATCGGTATTGAACGCGGTTCCATCACCACCATTCACGATGTCACAAACACACAGATTATGGTTGATGCCCCGCATAAAGATTTGCGTCGGGCACGATCAGGTCTCAATTCCCTGATCCCGACGACCACCGGGTCTGCAACCGCTATCACTGTCATTTACCCGGATCTGAAAGGAAAGCTGGATGGTCACGCGGTGCGTGTCCCTTTACTGAATGCCTCGCTGACCGATTGTGTGTTTGAATTAAAACGCCCCGTCACTGCAGACGAGGTCAACGCCTTGTTCGCCAAGGCGGCAGAAGGGGAGTTAAAAGGCATTCTTGGTTACGAAACCCGCCCGTTGGTGTCCTGTGATTTCACCAATGATCCAAGATCCACCATTGTAGATGGCCCTTCAACATTGGTTGTCGACGGCACCCATTTAAAGGTCTACCTTTGGTACGATAATGAATGGGGATATGTCGAACGCATGATCGATATCGCCCAAATGATGGCACAATAGGCATGACCGACTTAAAAAACTATGCCTGTGTCACCGCCAGTTACTGGGGGTTTACCCTCAGTGACGGGGCGTTGCGCATGCTGGTGTTATTACATTTCCACCATCTTGGCTATACCCCGCTGGATCTTGCCTTTTTATTCCTGCTTTACGAGGCAATGGGCATTCTCACCAATTTTATCGGGGGATGGATCGGGGCGCGTTTTGGCCTGCGCCTGACCCTGTTTGCAGGGTTAAGTGTACAAATTTTCGCCCTGATCATGCTGTCCTTATTACAAGCAGACTGGGCAATGTCTTTGTCTGTTGCCTATGTCATGGGTGCGCAAGCTCTCAGCGGCATTGCCAAAGATTTGACCAAAATGTCATCCAAAAGCGCGGTCAAACTGGTGGTGAGTGACGAAGGTTTACTTTTTAAATGGGTATCCCTGCTGACCGGATCAAAGAACACTTTAAAAGGAATTGGCTTTTTTCTCGGCGGTCTTTTACTGGAAACACTCGGGTTTCAACTGGCCCTGTGGGCAATGGCCGGTGTGCTGAGTCTTATCCTTCTTGTCGCCCTTAACCTCATTCATGGGGAACTTGGGAAAGCGAAATCAAAAATCACCGGCAAAGATCTTTTTTCCAAATCCCGTGAAATTAATATCCTGTCCTTTGCCCGTATCTTCTTATTTGCGTCACGCGATGTCTGGTTTGTGGTCGCCATTCCAGTCTTTTTTGCCGAAAAGCTCGGGTGGACTTTTCATCAGATCGGTTTTTTCATGGCGGCCTGGATTGTCGGCTATGGCATTATTCAAGCTTTCGTTCCCCGCCTAAGCAAACAAACCACAGATGCCCAAAGCGGGGCGCAAGCTGCAATGTTATGGGGATTCATTCTGCTGATTTTACCTGTTTGCATGACGTTGGGGTGTCTGTTCCTGCCCGATTATATTGTCTGGGTTCTCATCAGCGGTCTTTTGATTTTCGCCCTTGTCTTTGCGGTGAATTCATCTTTGCATTCCTATCTGATTGTTTCCTTCAGCGATGCAGACAAGGTTTCCCTGAGTGTTGGCTTTTATTATATGGCAAACGCAATTGGTCGCCTGATCGGCACTTTACTATCCGGTCTGGTTTATCAGTGGGCGGGGCTGGAAGCCTGCCTCGGTGTTTCTGCCGTTATGGTTTTTATTGCTGCCAGCAGTATGATCTTGCTGAACAAAAAGCCATCGCTTCAATCCACGGGAACATAACCGCGTTTGCGCATACAATCACCCACCAGTTTCGTCATTTTTTTTCCGACCTCAAACTGGCGCATACGTTCATCATAGGCACTTAGTCCACGGTCAGCGTGGTATTGTGTATCCAGACCGAGGTAACGTTCTGCCGCACGTTGGCAGCGACGTTGGTCACTGCTCCATTGTTCGGATGGAATGGTTTTATGCTGCCAATGGCGTGTCGGCGTTGTCACGCACCCCGCCAACATCCCAACCGCAAGAAAGACAAACAGAAATCGCATTTCTTACACCAACTTGACTGTGAAATCGGGCAAGCCTTCAATTTGACAGGCCATAACATCCCCTGCCTTGACCGCCCCGACACCTGCTGGCGTTCCGGTAAAGATAATATCACCGGGCAACAGGGCATCATAACTTTCCAAATGCGCCATAATTTCCTGCACATCGTAAATCATTTGGCCCAAATCTCCTTGCTGGCGAACTTCTCCATTTACGGACAAACTGATGGCACCTCGGCTCAAACTTCCGCATTCATCGGCCCGTGTCAGTTGCGAAACCGCTGCCGCCCCTGTGAAGTTTTTTGAGGTATCCCACGGCATTCCCGTTTCTTTCGCCACCGCCTGCACATCACGTTTGGTAAAATCAATCCCGATACCATAGGCATAGATCTTCGCATTTTCACCCAAAGCCACAACCAGTTCAACTTCATGGTGCAGGTCATTTGTGGCCCGTGGATAATCAATCGTTACTTCATCCACACCCGCAGCAACCGCATGGGCGGACTTGGAAAAAAACTTAGGCTTTACTTTTTGCGGATCCCCGCCCATCTCCCGAATATGTTCCCCATAATTTTTCGCGACACAATGAACGCGACGAATGGGAAATTCATCTTCAGTTCCGGCAATTTTTAACGCAGGCGGGGTCCAAAGCGGCAGAACGTAACTCATTATAAACTCCAAAGCTGGACAGACGGGGAAACGGGTTATATGTTTGTATCCATAACATTTAATCTAAAACCATCCGAGAGGTTTTTTGGTGTCTGATCTTGGTACGAAAAATCAAAAAACAAATATTGGCCCTTTAAATGAGTTGATGACCTATCACCTGCGCCGCGCACAGGTTTCTTCTTTCAACAATTTTTCAGGGGCTATGGGCGAGATTCAGGTCACACCCGGCCAGTTCGGCGTTCTCACTTTAATCGCCAGTAACAAAGGCATGTCCCAATCTGCTGTCGCCCGGTCTTTAGGGGTGGAACGTTCCACAATGGTCGCTGTCATTGACGGATTGGAAAATCGTGGTCTTGTCATTCGCAAACCATCCCCGACAGATCGCCGTTCCAACGCCTTGGTTCTCAGCAATGAAGGTCAACGGATTTACGAACGCGGACTGGAACTGGCAAAAGAAAGCGACAAAGTCACCACCAGTGGTCTCAGTGAAGAAGAAAGCGTTCAGTTGATTACACTGCTCCGCAAACTCAATAGCGCAGCAGGTGTTTAATACACGTCTTAAAAATGAGATTTACTCTGGCAACTCATTGACAAGACCATAGGCATAAAGGCTGGCGGGTACCGATTGAATACGCACATGGCGGTGATAGCCGGTTCGTACCAAATTGTGTGTCAGCAGCAAGGTGTCCTCCTCGCCGTTACAGTTCAGCCGCACAAATTCGGTTACCGTCTGCGGCCCCTCGCCAAAACCTGAGAGCTTATGCTTCCAGTCCATCTCGATCACCAAATTCGGTTCCGGTGCGCGTTGTTTTTGCATGGCCAGATCCTGAAAACCAACCAGATCGATCTTGCCTCCACGCCAACTGGCGTAAGTCAGCGCAGAAATACGTTTGCTGGCCCCCAACCATTGCGTATAGACCGCTGTTTCCACCAAACGTCCGTAAACGTCATCATTGGGTAAAACAGGGCCAAAAAGGGCCGCATACCAACTGGGTGAAGTAATATAGACTTTAAAAGACACCGCACGTTGGAACCGTTTGGCATTTTTATCCACCCGGTGCAAACGCCGGATCAACCAAGCGGATTCCAGAAAATCGAGATATTTGCGCAAGGTATTTTTGGCAATTTTGGTTTCACGCGCCAGTTCCTCAATACTTACTTCAAGCGCGGTATTATAAACCAGCAAAGTAAAAAGATGGGACAGGCCCTTTAAATCGTTAATTCCAAAAAAGGATGCCGTATCTTTATGCAACAAGCGTTCAATCATCCCGTCGCGCACAAAAAGGGGCGAAGGCGCACCTTGCATTTTTCCAAGAATACTCTCAGGAAAACCACCATAGTTAATGTAATAGTTTAACTCACGATTGAGTGCAGACAGGTTTGACTGGTTAAAAGCCAACCTGTGCTGTGCAGGATCGCCACCAAACAATTCCTGTTCACGTCCGCGAAAACGTAAAAATTCCGCAAAGCTAACCGGTGGCAAAACAGCGACGTCGTAACCCGGATCTTTGGTTTCAATCTCTTCTGCCAAGGGAACACCTGCAGACGAAGCCGCCACAATCCGAACCTGCGGAAAATCTTTTGCGACTTTTTTCAGGTCGTTTTCCCAATCCGCGATATATTGCATATCATCCAAAAAAGCATAAAGCGTCTTGCCTTCTGCCGTTTCGGCGTTGCGTTCCATAAACAGTTCAATAATTTTATAAAAACCGACATCCCAATAGGTCGGCGTACCGAGTGAGGCCAATAATACATGACGGGGCGATACACCGCCTTCGATCAAACGCGCGACCATCTGGCGGACCATAACGGTTTTACCGACACGACGCGGACCGGATAAAACAACGGCACGCCCGATATTGCCCTTTTCGACCTTCTCGGCCAAATGTTCAAAAAACAGACGTTTGGACGGTTGTTTAAATTTAGGGGGGGCCTGATCGTCCAATGCCCACCACGGGTTATCGAACAACAAGCGAGTTTTAACCGCCTCAACCCCGTACGTTTCCATATTGCAGTTGCCCCAACCTGTTTCCTAAACCTTTATTATGCCAAGAGAATACGCAAGCTTTGAGCTAAGCGCAAGGCAATGATCTTAGAAAATCCGTTTCGGCACCCGATTATAGCTGTTCATAAACCGTTAGTAGTTTTTTCTATAAATCAAATACTTGCGGAGCTTGAAAAAACTGAAAATCGCCATCACAAAAACCGTGAATACAATAAGGAATCCAACAAACGCGAGAGCAATAAACCCTTGTTTCCAATCAGGGCATAAAACATGTAAGAGGGGAAGAAGGGCCAGATATAGCAAGAATGCCCCAACAGTCATATGAGTAAGGATATGGACAGATGAGACGCTTTTTTATATTTCTTTTTATCCCTTACGCTTAATCAAAAACCGTCATACCGCATCAAGTGCAGGATGACGGTTTTTGGTCAATTATTTACTAAAAACACTTTGCCAGCAGTCTGGGGATGGTTTGCCATCCTTCGTTTTCATAAGGATGCTAACATGTAGACGCTGTGAAAGAGGTGAAGCGCCACCTTAAAAAATGGCGCCGTTTTCCCGTTAAGCTTCGCCACGCGCCGGATATCCTTTCGAAAGGATAAAATCCAGATTGGCCAACAAGCCAGACAGATCCGGGCGCAAGAACGGCATGGTTTGGATGTCGGCGAAATAAAGTGTTTGATCCGGACGAACCATCAACAGACCCGGTTCTGCAAAAACCTCAGGTTCCTGAACACCTGTGGAGGTCACACCAATCCCATTAGACACAAACAGACCCAGTTTACGGGCATCTGCGATGGATAGGCCGTAGCTCATAGGAAGATTCGCGATATCCCATTCTTCCACAGCCATCTGTGCGCGCTCCTGTGTGTCCGAACTGGTCACCAGCAGATCGATGCCACGTTCCTTCAAACCATCCACCAACTTGGTAAGTTTCCCCAGATACATTTTGCACAAGGGGCAATGATAACCACGATAAACAACAATCATCGTGAAATTTTCCGGGGAACGTTCCGACAAACGCCATGTGGATCCATCCATCAATGTAACCGCAAAATCAGGAACTTCTTGACGAGGGGTGATCATGTTCAAACTCCTTTATTGAATGATCGTTCAAAAATAAGTTAAAAAAATAATTTGTAAATTCACATCCTTGTGAACAGCTTCTTAGTCCAGAATTTTTAGGGCCAAACGGGTCGTTGTGGTCAGGGTTTCCTTACTGGTGGAACTTTTTGCCAGAACACGCAAGCCCTGCACCGTGCTAACCAGAAAACGGGCAATATCTTCCGGGGCCTCATTCGTTTTAAATTCACCACTGGTTTGACCGTCTTGCACCACGTCACAAAAAGCTTGAGCAATTTCAACCAAATTATCCTGCACCAACCCTTTGATTTGCGGGTCAACTTGTGACATTTCCACCGCACTGTTGGACATGAGGCACCCGAGTTTTCGTCCTTCCCCCAATGAAAATTCAATTAAATCATTGAAAAATTCTTCCAGTCTGGGCCGCGCCGGACCAGGGGAGGTCAACTTGTCCAGACGGTGGCGTACCACCGTATTGCGATAATGTCCGATCGCATCAAGGAACAATTGGTGCTTATCCCCAAAACAGTCGTAAAGCGAACCCGGTTTCAACCCCGTTGCGTTCTGGATATCCATCATTGACGTTGCCCCGTAACCTTTTTCCCAAAATAAGGTCATGGCCTGAGTAAGAACAGTCTCTTTATCGAAGGAACGGGGGCGGGCCATAATTTCAAATCCATTAAATGAATGATCATTCAAAAATAAAGGAAAAGTTTTCCCAAATCAAGAGGCTTGTCTTTCATTCTACACTTGGCATTCTGCGCTTGGCTTCTTTTCTCGAAATGGTTTAAAACAACAAGAAGAAGCCAATCATATGAGTGTAAGCCCATGTCTTTACCCAAAAATCCTGTCGTGATCATCCCTGCGCGTATGGCATCTGAACGCCTGCCCGGCAAACCGTTGGCCGATATTCATGGCGAACCCATGATTGTCCATGTTTGGCGCCGTGCGATGGAGGCTAAAATCGGCCCCGTTTTTGTCGCCTGTGCTGAAAAAGAAATTGCCGATGCTGTTATTGCAGCCGGGGGGCACGCGGTTTTAACCCGCCCGGACCATCCCAGCGGGTCTGACCGGGTGTATGAAGCGGTCCAAGCCATCGACCCGGACGAAAAATATGATGCTATCGTCAATGTCCAAGGCGATTTGCCCACGCTGGACCCTGAAATTGTCCGCAAAGTTTTCGCCCCATTGGGTAAAGAGGTTGTCGATATTTCCACACTTGCCGTGGAAATCAGTGAAGAATCGGAAAAAACCAATCCAAATGTTGTCAAAGCCGTGGTCGGGTTTGAAGACGGTGCAAACGTAGGGCACGGGCTTTACTTCACCCGCGCCACCGCCCCTTACGGGAACGGTCCGCTTTACCATCATATCGGTCTTTATGCCTTTCGCCGGAACGCTTTGCACCGTTTTGTCCATCTCGCCCCCGGTGTACTGGAACAACGCGAAAAACTCGAACAACTGCGTGCCCTTGAAAATGGGATGCGCATTGATGTCGCCCTCGTTGACACAGTCCCCTTGGGCGTTGATACTCCCGAGGATTTAGAACGCGCTCGCGATGCGCTTAAATAAAAATAGGTAGAGAAAAACAAATGTCTGATTTGTCCCGTCCGGTTGATCCGGCCAAAATTATCGCCTTTCAAGGCGAACATGGTGCTTATTCGGATTTGGCATGCCGCATGTCACGCCCCGAAATGACAACAATGCCGTGTCGGACATTTGAAGATGCCTTTAGCGCGGTACGTGACGGTAAAGCCGGGCTCGCCATGATCCCGATTGAAAATTCGGTTGCCGGACGGGTTGCCGATATCCATCATCTACTGCCAGAATCCGGCTTACATATCATCGGGGAACATTATCAACGCATTAACCATCACCTGCTGGCTGTTCCCGGTACAAAACTGGAAGATGTCACCGAAGTTTACAGCCATGTACATGCGCTAAACCAATGCCGTGATTTCTTAAAAGAACACAACATCACGCCCATCGTCGCCGTCGATACCGCCGGGTCCGCCAAAGAAATTGCAAAATCCGGCGATACCACCCGCGCGGTTATTGCCTCTGAACTGGCCGGTGAAATTTACGGACTGACCTCGCTGGCGGCGGATATTGAAGATGCTGAACATAACACCACCCGTTTTGTCGTGATGTCCAAAGACGCAATTGTCCCGCATCCAAAAGCCGGTATGTCTGTTACTTCTTTTGTCTTTCGGGTTCGCAACGTCCCTGCTGCCCTGTTCAAGGCCTTGGGCGGATTTGCCACCAACGGCGTGAATATCACCAAACTGGAAAGTTATATTGTAGACGGCAGTTTTGTGGCGGCTCAATTCTACGCCGATTGCGAAGGCCACCCTGATAACCGTAATCTGCGCCTTGCCTTGGAAGAACTGGAATTTTTCACGCAAACGGTCAAAATTCTCGGCGTTTATCCGCCACATCCCTATCGCTTACAGCAAAAAATCACAGATGAATAAAGAAAAGCCCGGATCAAACCGGGCTTTTTTACAAAGCAATGTCATAACGAATGAAATCGGTTAAATCTGCGACTTTGTTATAAAGCGCCTGTGCGGTTTCATTTTGCTTATCCGTATGCCAATAAAGCTTAGCCGCCCCTTTTGACAAGGCCACTTCTTTCAAGGCCGCAATCAAAGCCCGTCCCGTACCACGAGAACGCACCGTTTGATCCACATACAGGTCTTCCAGATAACAATAAGATGTCTGATACCACGTTGTGCCATGAAAAAAGAAATGAGCAAAACCGATTAAACGATCATCTTCGACGGCGACAATCCCCTGCAAAGGGTCAGCCTCGTTCATTAGACGCATCCAGACAGCGCGATTTTGTAATTCCCCCAAATCAACTTTGTAAAAATCAAGGTAGCCTTGCCACAAAACAAGCCATTGATCAAAATCACCTTCTTCTATCATACGAATATTCATAAGATTTTTATTTCCTCTTTATAAGAACGTTCACGCCATAAAATGTAAATACCACTGGCAACAATCACCAGACTGCCGACAATCGTCGCCTGTTCGGGGAAGACCTGCCAGAACATCCAGTCAAACAGCGCCCCCCAAATCAAGGCGGTATATTCCATCGGGCTGACCACAACGGTAGGCGCTGCACGCACAGCTTCTGTCATGCAATAAGCCGCCAGTCCGCCGAAAACACCCATTGCAAAGGCCCAGCCCCAAATTTCCGGGGTCATCTCTTCCCAATAGAACAACATGCCCACAGCCCCTAGTATGGTCATGCCCGTCATTGTCCAGAAACTGAAACTCAGTCCACTTTCGGTTTCGCGATATTTGCGGGCAATAACCTGTGCCAAAGCATAGGTCACGGCAACCAGCAGGAAATAGCCACTGCCATCCCCCAAAATGCCGTCATCAGGTTGCAGGACAATGACCACTCCGCTAAACCCTGCAAGCAATGCGAAAATACGATGAAACCCGACCCGTTCCCCCATTAAAAGAACGGAAAAGCAAACAGCAAAAAACGGTGCCGCAAAACTGATCGCCAAGGCATTGGCCAGTGACATTTCCCGCAGACCAATCGTAAAGCAAACAAAGGCAACAGCGGCTAATCCGGCACGCACCATATGGACCAGTGGTTTTCGGGTATAAACGGCCCGTTTTCCCCCTTTGCGCCACGCAATCACCAGCAAAGGCAGCAGCCCGAAAAACGAGCGAAAGAAAAGAACCTGTGGCGCACTGATACTATCGGTCAGGTGTTTGACGATGGCATCCATGATACTCATCATCACCATGCCAAAGGCCATAAGGATCAAGCCACGGGAAATATCAGAAAGGTTGGACATGGAGAATGCCTCCTGTGAAAAGCGGACTTCCCCATTGCCGAATATTTTTTATCTTTCAGGGGAAGATCCCCTGAAAAACAAAGGAATCTTATGATTTATTTGCCGGTTTGACCATCGTGCCGAGACGTCGACCACCAAAAATGTGAACATGCAGATGTGGGACTTCCTGCCCGCCGTCTTCACCAATGTTCGATAGAATGCGATAACCGCTTTCCAGCACACCAGCGTCACGAGCCACCACGCCAATTGCGCGGATATAGCCTGCAATTTCCACATCAGATGCATTGGCGCTGAAATCGTCAAAACTGACATAGGCACCTTTTGGGATGACAAGCGTATGCACAGGGGCTTGCGGCGCAATATCTTTAAAAGCCAGCGCATAGTCGTTTTCATACACTTTCTCACAAGGAATTTCGCCACGCAGAATTTTTGCGAAAATGTTGTTTGAATCGTATGCCATGACTTTAAAGCTCTCTAAATAATGCCGTAAGTTGTTCGGGGTGCCTACCTTGTCGAAAAAAATAAAATCTGACAAGAAAATTTTTGTATGGATACATTTGCATCCTCGTCCTCACCCCTTACGCCAAGGTGCATCCAATTGGAAGATATCGCCCAGAGTTGCGTAGTCTTTATAACCCAATCGCGAGATCGGATTAACCTTTTTCAAGTCAACTTTACCATCCACCAAAACCCCATCATCAATATGAATACCAATCACATGCCCAAAGATTGCCGTGTTGCGTTCTGACTCCTGATCACACAAAAGCGGGATAATCTCGGTTAAAACGCATTCCAGATGAATCGGTGATTTTTTAATTCTTTTCGGTTTGATTAAGGTGGAGGGAATCATCTCCAGACCTGCGAGCTCCGCTTCATCCATGTCGGGATGTTCAGGTGCAGCCGTGCGAAACATCTCCTCCTTCAAGTCATACGTTGCAATGTTTACGACAAATTCTTTTGTATTTTCAATATTTTGTAAGGTATCTTTGCATTCTGCATGAGGTGATTTTCCATTAATCGCAATCATTAGCTGAGGTGGATTTTGTGCGATACCATTAAAAAAACTAAAGGGTGCAACATTGCCGACCCCGTCCCGATTCGCCGTGCTGATCCAACCGATGGGACGCGGTGCAATACAGGCCTTGAAAGGATGATGGGGCAAGGGATGGGATTCATTTGTTTTAAAAAACATAAATTTTTTTTCTCTAACTTCAAACGTGTTTTCTAACTTCATATGCATTTGCAAACACATATTGCCTTAAAACCATCAAAAGGGCAAAATGCGTTCATGTCTGATCAAAAATTAACTGGCCCCAGCATAAAACAAATCCCCGCAGGCGATGATCGCGAACGCCTTGTCTGCCCCGATTGTGGATTTATCGACTATCGCAATCCCCGCATCGTTGTCGGTGCTGTCTGCACGTGGGAAGATCAATTCCTGTTATGCCGACGTGCCATTGAACCGTCTTATGGCAAATGGACTTTTCCCGCCGGATTTATGGAACTGGACGAAACCGTCGCCCAAGGCGCTGCCCGTGAAGCCAAAGAAGAAGCCGGTGTCGATGTAGATATTCAGGATATCATTGGTATATACGAGGTTCCGCAGGTCGGTCACGTTATGATTATGCATCGTGCCCCGATGCAGAGTCCCTTTTTTGAAGCCGGGAGCGAAAGTCTGGAAGTCGCCCTGTTCGATTGGGCCGATATCCCGTGGGATGATCTTGCTTTCCCGTCGGTGGAATGGACGCTACGGCGGTTTATGGAAGTCAAGGACCAGTCGACTGTTCCGGCCATTTACAAAACATCCAAATACGTCCATATCACCTAAATCGTGTATGGCGATTTTCAATAACAGCTGCTAGAATAGGCCTATGTCTTCTGATATTCGCATATCCGGGTCAACGACCCAGCCGGTCGTCGGTGATCGCGGTTCTTACGGTGCAGACCGGGAAGAACGCGTTCGTATTGCCAAAACGACCCGCCGCGACGGCCCCGACATTCGCGGTGCGCTTGAACGCCTGCGACGCCTGCTCGCCTCAGGCGAGCCTTTGCGCGACGATGTGCCGCGCGGCTATTACCTGAATATTCTGGTCTGACATCTCATTTAAAATGGTTAACCTGTGAGCGCCGTCATAGCGTGCACAGTCTTTATTTCCGATGAATATCCCCCCCTTATAGACAAAGGAAAGAATTATGCGTTCTCTTATCTCTCTGCCCGCTCTGTTGACAACCGCCCTCATTCTGACGGCCTGCGGTGACGAAGACAAAAAGGCCGAACAGAAAGACCCCGCACCAGAAAAAACCGTTGAACAAGCGGCAAAAACACCTGCCCCAGCCCCCAAGGAAGAACCCGTCGCTACAGCTGAAAGCGATGATAAAAACCTTGATATGACACCGGCTGAAGCACTGGAAAACATGCAACGTGATGCCGGCAAAGTTGCCGACAAAGCCGAAGAACTGGCCGGAAAAGCGGCCGACGCTGCCAAAAATGCCGCCGCGTCCCTCAGCAATGCCATAAGCGGTGGTGATGCCGCAAAAGGCGAGAACGTATTCAAAAAATGCAAGGCCTGCCATACAGTTGAACAAGGTGGCAAAAACAAAGTCGGGCCCAACCTGTTTGGCGTGGTCGGACGTAAGGCCGGTAGCGTTGCAGATTTCAAATATTCCAACGGCATGCAAGCCCTTGATCTCACATGGGACACAGGCCTGATTGCAACCTATGTTGAAAACCCCACCAATTTCCTGCGCGACCAAACCGGTGATGCCTCAGCCCGCAGCAAAATGACGTTCAAACTAAAAGACGAACAAGACCGCAAAGATGTTGCTGCTTATCTAGCGACATTTAAATAGGCCTCGCCTTATTGCCATCCCTGCAAAGCAGGGATGGCATCCTTATCCTTCCAAATCTTCCACGCTTTCTGCCTCAATAATGTCGCGGGCGAGGTCGTAGGAGAAACCGGCGCGGGCCATTGCCGCAAGGTCTTTTTCTTTGTAGGCCTCGCGTTTTTCTGGCAAACGGTAGGGGCCGAGCTTGCGCCGTTTGGCAAGAGCGAGGGCTGCATCACGTTCCAGATTTTCACTTTGCGTTTCTTCCTTCAAAGCGACCAAGGCTTGCGCGATATGGTTCTCAGATAGGCCTTTTTCCATTAACTTCATACGGATCACACGTTGAGAAGTGCCTTTGCGATGCAGGGCGCCAGCACGACCTTCGGCGTAACGGGCATCATTGATGAAATTTGCCGCTTCCAGCTTGTTCAACAAGTCTTCAATCCAGTCAATCCCGTCTTGGATAGAAGTCTCGTGATAATAGTTTGAGGTCTGGACATGACGCATTAACACATTGCGCAAATTTTCACGCGATGTGGCAAAACGATCAATGTAGCGCAGCGCCTTGTGACGCAGAGACTCTTTGGTCAACGGTCTTGGAATTTTTTTATCTTGTGACATATCTCACTTAGAATGCAGTCATTTATCTGATACAACAAATATAAATTTATTTAGCCAAAAAGAGAATCCTTTATGCATCCCACTGAAGTCAATCCCAATGCCGGAAACTGGCTGGGCCTGTGGACGCTTTACTCACGCGAAGTGCGCCGCTTTTTAAAAGTCTATACCCAGACTTTGCTTGCCCCGCTGGTCACCACCCTCTTATTCCTTGCTGTTTTCAGCCTCGCGCTAGGCCGTTCGGTTGAGCACATCGGGTCCATTCCGTTTTTGGAATTTCTCGCTCCCGGTCTGGTGATGATGGCCATTACGCAAAATGCCTTTGCCAATACTTCCAGCTCCATCCTAATTGCCAAGGTTCAAGGCAATATCGTTGATACTCTGATGCCGCCTTTGACCGCGCACGAGCTGACCTTTGCCTTTGCAATGGGCGGGACCACACGCGGGCTGGTGATCGGAGCCTTGATTGTTGCGGTAATGAGCCTGTTTGTCCCGATGGGCATGGAAAATGCCGCCCTTGTTCTTTATCACGGTTTCATGGGCGCCTTGATGCTGTCCCTGTTCGGGGTCGTCGGCGGTGTCTGGTCAGTAAAATTTGATCATATCGCGGCTGTGACCAACTTTGTGGTGACCCCGCTATCCTTCCTGTCCGGTACTTTTTATTCCATCGAACGATTGCCGGAACTGGGTAAATTTCTTGCGCACTTAAACCCGTTTTTCTACATGATCGACGGTTTCCGTGCCGGGTTTATCGGTCATGCCGACAGTAATATCCTCACAGGTATTTTGGTTATGGCCGGGGTCAATGCCTTCTTATGGATCCTGTCCTATCGCATGTTCAAGACAGGCTACAAACTGAAAGCGTAACCGACCGAAACCACTGAAATTAAAAAAGCCGCCGGGTATAATCACCGGCGGCTTTTTTATGCATTTTTATCGGCGTTTGTCTTAAAGGACAGACTCGATCCATTCCTGCAATTTGTTCTTGGGCAGTGCACCGATTTTAGTGGCTGCAACCTGACCGTCTTTGAACAACATCAATGTCGGAATACCACGCACACCAAACTTAGACGGTGTACCGGGGTTTTCGTCAATATTGATTTTCGCAATGGTCACTTTGCCGCCCAGTTCGTCGGACAGTTCTTCCAGCGCCGGTGCAATCTGTTTACACGGGCCACACCATTCGGCCCAAAAATCGACCAGAACGGGTTTATCGGAATTTACGACATCTGCATCAAAGCTGTCGTCTGTAATCTTTTTGGTCATTGTCTTATCCTAGTTGGGTAAGGCTTTAAAAAATAGCGTGGCTCTGAATTTAAGGTCGCCATGCCTGCGCGTCAAGTCACCTGAAACTATAAAAAAGCTATTCCAGCATATTTTCCGGTATCTCCATCAGCCTTGGCGTGTCCGTCCATAACAACACACAACGTACCGATCTGTCTGGATAAATTGCCTGCAAAGCCGCACGGTAAGCCTTCATCTGATTGATATAAATTTGCGGAACTTTTTTAACTGAACGCGGCGGCGGGCGATTGGTTTTGTAATCAACGATTACAATTTCACGCTCCCCGATCAGGAGTCGGTCTACTTGCGCAGAAATTACCCGTCCATTCACCGTCCCGACAATCGGCACCTCGGCCTGTGAACCCGGTGCAAAGACATCCGCAAAATCAACATCACACAAAACGCGCAACGTTTCACAAGCAATTTCATCCTGCTGTACGGCGCTTAAGCCATGCGCCGGACCAGCTAAATAAGTCCGCGCAGCTTCTTCGCGCTCCCCTTCTGGTAATTCCGGCAAGGTCTGCAACAAGGCGTGAATGATATTCCCGCGTTTGAAACGATAACCATGATCATCGCCTAAGGGCGAACGCGTTGCCGGTTCCATCTCAGTTGGGCGGGACGGGGCAAGGGGGCGGGGCGGGCTGGGTTCTGATTTGGGATTACTACGTGCCCAAGGTGGCAAAGACTCGATCACCACATTCAAGCGGTCCGGTCCTTTTTCCACTTTGGCTTCTTTTTCCTGTGCACAAACCAGACGCAAAATCTCGCTTTCGTCGATTTCGTCACACGATTCAAGGAACGTATCATCCAGCTTGTCCGCAACCTCTTTCAAGCCTTCGTGGGCCAAATTGTACCAACAGTGCGCCGGAGCCGCCCGCTTGGTTTCCCATCCACAGATATAAAGCCGATCTTCAGCCCGTGTCAGCGCGACATATAACAGACGGCGGTATTCTTCATCCTGTTTTTGGGCAAGGCGGTCTTTTTCAGCACTTGCAATCTCTTCAAAAAATTCCGCTTTCGGCGGCCAGATAAACAGCTCTGTCCCCATTTCTTTATCAAAGGGCCATAACAATTTTGATCCTTTGCTGGGCACCTGCATGGTATCGGGCATAAAGACGATGGGCGCTTGCAGACCTTTCGCCCCATGTACTGTCATCACGCGTACCGCATTTTGACTGGCCTGTTCCAGATCCCGTTTGACTTCGGTATCCCCTGTTTCCAGCCATGCCAAGAAACTTTCCAATGCAGGGGCGTGACTGCGTTCAAAATTCAGGGCCAAATCCAGAAATTCATTGATCGGGTCTTCAGCTTCCACACCCAAACGGGCAATCAACTTACGCCGCCCGCCAAGGGCCGTCAGGATATAGGTAAACAATTCAAACGGACGGACATAATCGGTACGCGCCATCAAATCCGCCAAATAATTGTGGGCCGTATGAAAGCGCAAATCGCTTTTAGCCTTATCACGCAAAGCCGACCACAAACTGCCCGGACGTTTATAGGCCAGATCAAACAGGTCTTCGTCGCTCAGGCCCAGCAACGGTCCTTTCAAGACACAAGCCAGTTGCAGATCATCATCGGGTTGCAGCAAAAACCGCCCCAACGCCACCAGATCCATCACCGCGATTTGTTCGCCCAGAACCATCCGATCAACCCCGGCCACTGCGATATCCAGTTCCTTCAAGGCACGTACAAGTTCTTCCACAAAACCACTACGTCTGCGCACCAGTACCATGATATCACCGGGCTGGATGGGACGGCCTTTTGCCTCCAACAACTCATGAGACAAGACCATTTTTTGAATGCGCTTGGCGATTAATTTGGCAAGGCGTGCACGTGGGCTATCGACTTGTAACCGTTCGACCGGGGGTTTCCACGGTTGCGCTGGTGTGGCGGCACTCGGGCGGATGGGGGGCCAGATTTCCACCAGCCCGCCATCGCTTTGACGCCATGCATCATGTCGAATGGCATCATCAATTTCAACACCTTGCGCCACGCTTGGGTCTTTAAAAATTGCATCAACAGCTTGCAACACCGCACGTGTCGATCGAAATGACATGGTCATGGGCACTTCGCGCCAGATACGTTGTGATTTCGGCACCTGATCAGCGAATAAGTGTTTCATCCGGTCAAATTCTGCCGGATCAGCCCCTTGGAAACTGTAAATCGACTGTTTCACATCCCCCACGGCAAAGATTGTCCGAGGGTTTTCCCCATCATGGACCCCGTCACCAACGAAAAATTCCTGTGTTAAGGCTTCAATCACCCGCCATTGGTCCGGGTTGGTATCCTGGGCTTCATCGACCAAAACATGTTCAATCCCGCCATCCAGCTTGTATAAAACCCACGGCACTGACTCATGGGTCAATAAATCACGGGTTTTCAAGATCAAATCATCATAATCCAACACCGCTTGGTTGCGTTTTTGCCGATCATAAGAATCAAGCAAGGATTTACCGATACGCAACAAGGCATGGGTGGATTGCAGGGTCACCGCCGCACGTACTTTGCGGGCGGTGCGCAACATGCGTTCGCCTTCCACCGTCAGGACATCGATGGCCCCCAAACTATCTGCCGCTGCCCCTTTGGTGATCAAAGTTTTGCGCAGCTCCCCCTTGCCTGTCAGGAAAGCATCGCGATAAGCCTCAAAAAACGCCAGACGTTCAGTTTGTGTGGAACTCAGCCATTTTGCCAGCATTTGCCCGCGTTCCATATCGCCCTTGCTGCCATTGAGCAACGCTTCCATCGCCACACGCAGCCCCAATGCATCAAAACTATGTTGATCACAGGCCTGATCCACAATGCGCAAAGGTGTATCACCGGGTTGCAGATCCATCCGATCAGCCAGAACCGCCACCAGTTTGCGCACCCCGCCATGATGATCCAACACCCGGCGCAATCGGCCACGTGCGCCAGCCAATGCCCCGATCAATTCAGGAAAGGCCGTTTCATGGATTTGCGAGGTAACAAGGCGCAAGGCATCATACAGTTCCGGCGTGCGCCCCAATCGCGCATCCAGCATGACCTCATCTTGTGCTTTTTTCAGCAATTCTGCTGCATTTCGTTCATCCATAACCTGAAAATGCGGGGCCAACCCGGCTTCCAGCGGGAAACGACGCAACAAAGACTGACAAAAGGCATGGATGGTCTGAATTTGCATGCCGCCCGGTGCATCCAGCACATGAGCAAACAATTGACGGGCAAGCACAAATTCGCTTTCACTGGGGCTACGGCTTAACAATTCCCCCAGTGTTTCGCGCAAATCAGCATCCGGCATCACCGACCATTGCCCCAGCTTATCGGCAATCCGGTTGGACATTTCAGCCGCAGCCGCCTTGGTAAAGGTCAGACACAGGATATGATGGGGTTTGGTTCCTGTCACCATCAATGACAGTACACGATCGGTTAAAACCTTGGTTTTACCGGTCCCCGCATTCGCCGCCACCCAGACGGATGCCTTGGGATCAGACGCTTGGCGCTGCACAACATTGGGATCCAGAAGATCGCTCATTCCTCCCCCTCCTGCGCGGCGGTGGACCATTCTTTAACGCGGGCGAGATGCTCATAATCAGAATATTTCGGGGCATTTTCAGGATTGGGCCGTGATCCATAAGGCGCTTCGACCCGGTCATAAGCCGCGACCAGTCCTTGCAGACCTTCCAATGCATCTGCTGCGGTCTGGGCCGGGTTATCGGTTGCCGCTTGGCGTTTACCGGCTTCTTGTGCACCACGCAACCGCCAGAATTCCAGCTCTTTTACATCGCGTGGACCAAACTGTTCAAACCCGCCTGACATTGCAATCGCAGCTTCCAACGGCAATTGCGGGGCAAATCCGGCTTCCACTTCTTTCTTGGTGGGCGGGACCCCGGTTTTATAATCAATAATGGCGATTTCCCCATCCTTGAACAGATCAACCCGATCCGCCTTGGCAGAAATGGTAAAGGGGCCAGCCGGGGCCTCAAACGTCAGGCCGCCTACAATCTCGCTATAACTTTTGGCAATCAAGGCCCGACGATCCTGTTCCTGTGCCACAAACCAATCACAAATCCGCTCAAACCGGGGCCACCAGAACGCCCAGATACCGGGGTTTTCCAGCTCTGCACCAAAAACTTCCCGCCCGATCCCACGTAGTTCTTCAACTGCATTGTCCGGTAAGTCACCCGGGTACTTATCCATAAATTTTTCTAATGATTCATGTATAATATTACCATAATCTGCTGCGCCGGGGTCCGCATCAATCGGGTCTAGTTTCCTGATTTTTAATATTTCTTTGGCATAAAGACCATACGGATCACGCATCCATTCTTCAACACGCGTTACATACAGATGACGCGGACGCGCACTCACTGGCGGGCGCGGGGCAGGCGGGGCAACCGCTTGAATTTTTGCAACAAAATCAAGGGCCGCCTGCATAGAAAGCCAACCTGCATTGCCTTTAAAATCCTCTGCCAGTTCCGTCCCGCTTAGTCGATTTTCCAGACGTCGCAACCAGCGCGAACGCACCGTCGGTGTACCATCCACACGCTCAGAACGCGTAATCACCACGCGCGGCGCGCAAAAATGCTGGGCGAAATCATGGGCGGTTTGCCCGATATGAAATTCCGGCAGCGGCAAACCGAAATCGCGCATCATCGGACGGCTCATCCACGGGCTTGCAGTGGTATCGGGCGGCCATGTTCCCTCGTTTAATCCAGCCAGAACGACAAGGTCAAACTGCTGCAAGCGGGCCTCAAACAAACCAAGGATCGACAAACGCGGATGCGCCCCGAATTTAGGACGAACAGCCCGACCTGCCAACAACGCATCAAACAAGGCAGGGTAGCTGGCACAATCCAGTTCACCAAACCCGTTTGCGGCCTCGATCAATTCACTGATGAAATCGGCGCACGTCTCACCCGCTTCCCCTGCCCAGAGGCGTTGCGCACCGGTTTCCACATCTATACTGGCCATTTGTTCAGCAGCCCTGACATGGCTTTCCACCAATTTCAGGATATCGGTTTTTTTGCGCTTCATCACTTTGTTAAACGGATGAAAAGCTTTGTCCAGCACATCCAGCAAACCGTTCAGTTCATCCAATATCTTTTTCTGATGTGCACTGAGACGTTTTGTACGTTTACGCCAATCGGCTTCGCGTTTTTCCAGGGCACTGCGCAAACCGGTCAACCCCCCTGCCGGACGGGGACCTCGCAGACTATAGAGTTCCAAGCGTCGAACCTGACGGCGAAAAACCTTGCTGTCCATCCCGGCGGCACTAAACGGGTGTTTACACAGGGCCAACAAAGCAACAGGGGCAAAATCATCGGCAACACAGTGCGCCAGTAAACGTAAAAAAGCCCCGACAGGGCTATGTTGCAACGGAATACCGGCCGAATCATCAATCTCGACCTGCCATCGGCGCAATTCCGAGGCCACACGACGTGCCAAGTTCCGGTCCGGGGTAACAAGGGCAGCTGTATTACCCGCAAATTCCAGTTCATTTCGCAACATCAGGGCAATGGCCCCGGCTTCTTCAAACGGGGTCGGGCAATCCAGACGTTCCACCCCGGCCAAAAGACCATTGGCGGGATGGGTCATCGTTCGCCATTTATCGGTACTGGCTGCCGGCAACATTGCTTCGCTTAATAAGCGGGCGCGCAAGGGATGTGCCCCAGATAGGGCAAAATCCCCCCAATCACGGACTTCTTGCGGGACCGTGCGCATCCGGCGCAACAACTGACGCAATCCATATTGCGGGTGGTTGGGATCAAGATTATCCCAGTCATCATCTGCCATAAACCGATCAAGGCCCGGCAAAACCACCATGCCGTTTTCCATACGTGCCACACAAGCCAGCAAATCAGCCACCGCCGGAATAGACGCGGTTGAACCGGCGGCAATAACCGGATGTTTTGCCGGGGTCTTTTCCCACACCTGACGCTGTGCCGCCAGTAGTCGGTTGCGCCGTTCTGCCGGGTCCAGCACGCCTTCGCTTTCCAAAATCAACGGCCAGTGATCCGTCAAAATTTTCAGAAAATCGAGGGTGATATTCCAATGTTCCGAATAATCTTCCGGCACAAGGCTTTGTAAGTCGGTGAAATTCAGCCCCTCGGTATGGACTTGATCAAGCAGGCTTGCCAATTCATTTGCCAATTGTGCAGCCTGATCAGCGGTCGTTTTTTCTTTTTCAAAACCGAGGATTAAACGGGTCAAAAGAACTTGACGGCGCAAAGGGGCAATGGCTGGCTTAATCGCGTTTAAACCACCAATATCCTGCCAACCAGTCAAGGCCAGTTCATCTTCATCCAAATCACCGATCGGCTGCATACGCGGCAACAACATGGCCTTGCCGTCGCCATACCGTAGAAAAGCATCACGCACCGTACGACAAGCCCGTCGCGTCGGTAACAACAATGTGACTTGGGACAAGGTTTCCGGCCTGTCCCCAAATTTTTCCATGACGCCATGCACCAATGCATCCGCAAAGGAGACATGAGGCGAAATGCTATAAACGTTTGGCGATTTTGTGTTCATGCCATGTTTGTAATGGGAAAGAAAACAGCGGTCCAGACAGAAATCATACCACTGATTATTTTACGTTCAATCATCGTATTTTTAGACAGAACAACATTTGAATTTCTAAATTCAACCGCCAATCACATATCCCTCACGTAAGCGTGACTGGCCCCACTTGTAAAGAACGCTAGAATAGGAGACAAGAGAACAAGCCCAAGGAACCACAGAATGACTGCGCCGGTAAGAATGAACACAATAGAAAACACACCACCTCCAAAAAAGAAAAAGCTTCACATCATCCCCTTGCTGATTATCGCAAGCGGGTTCGTGGCCTTTTTTGTCTTTGGCGGTGCAGATTATCTTTCTTTTGATACCTTGCGCGACAATCGCCAAACCATTTTAGATTGGACGCAGGAACACTATATTCTGGCGATTCTCGGCTTTATTCTAGCCTACCATATCGCTGTTATGTTTTCTCTGCCCGGTGCGGTCTGGTTATCGCTAAGCGGTGGATTTCTGTTCGGAACAGTTGAAGCCACCTTATATATTGTCCTGGGGGCCACGGCCGGGGCGATTGGTATTTTTCTACTGGCCCGTTATGCCCTTTATGATTTTTTCCATGCCAAAGTCGGCAAATCGTTAAACCGTATGGAAAAAGGCTTTCAGGAAGATGCGCTGAGCTACATGCTGGTTTTACGCCTTGTCCCCTTGTTTCCCTTCTGGCTGGTTAATCTTGTTCCCGCCCTTTTGGGGGTTAAGTTGCGCACTTATATCATCGGTACGTTCTTTGGCATCATTCCCGGTGCCTTTGTCTATGCCTCTGTCGGCAGTGGATTGGGCGCTGTCTTTGATGCAGGTAAAACACCGGATTTAAGCATTATTTTCAGCCCGCAAATCCTTACCCCCATTATCGGCCTTGCTGCATTGGCAATGGTCCCTGTAGTCTACAAAAAAATTAAAAATCGGAGGGCACAATGAGCGAGATTATCAAAACCGATATTTGCGTCATCGGCGGCGGGTCCGGTGGATTATCAGTCTGCGCAGGCGCATCGCAAATGGGAGCCAAGGTTGTTCTGATTGAAAAAGCCAAGATGGGGGGCGATTGCCTGAATTATGGTTGTGTCCCCTCCAAGGCTCTGCTGGGGGCAGCACATGCGGCCCAACATGTCCGCGAGGCAGGCGTATTCGGCACTGATGCCACCTTAAACGCCATTGATGCCCAAAAAGTCCACGATCATGTCCAAGGTGTTATCAATGGGATTGCGCCCCATGATTCCGTTGAACGATTTGAAGGCATGGGCGTACAGGTCATTCAAGGGTCCGCCCGCTTCATTGGCCCGCAAACATTAATTGCCGATGGTAAAACCGTACAAGCCAAACGTTTTGTAATCGCCACCGGATCGCGACCTTTTATCCCCCCAATTGACGGATTGGACGATGTTGACTACCTCACCAACGAAACCATCTTTAATCTGACAGAAACACCAAAACACTTAATTATTTTAGGTGGCGGTCCCATCGGCATTGAAATGGCACAAGCCCATCGCCAATTGGGGGCAGAGGTCACCGTTTTAATCCGTTCCCACATGATGCCCAAGGATGATCCCGAACTGGTGAATTTTATCCGCACCCGTCTGCAACAAGATGGTATTCATATCGTTGAACAGACATCGGTTGAAAGCATCGCCCAACTGAACGACGAAATCGTCGTCAAAACAGGGGACGAGATTTACACAGGATCCCACCTGTTGGTCGCCACGGGCCGTCAAGTCAATGCAGACGGTCTTGATCTGGAAGCCGCAAATGTTGCCTATGACAATCATGGTATTCCTGTTGATGCCCGCCTGCGAACCAGTAATAAAAAAATCTTTGCCATCGGCGATGTGACCGGCGGTTTGCAATTTACCCACAAGGCCGGATATGACGCAGGCATTATCATTCGAAATGCCTTGTTCCGTCTACCCGCCAAGGCCGACTACCATGCTTTGCCGTGGGTCACCTATTGCAACCCCGAACTCGCCACCGTTGGTTTAAATGAAGACGCCGCACGCAAAGAACATGACGAGATCCGCATCCTGCGCTGGCCCTTCAGCGAAAATGACCGGGCTCGCACAGAAGGTAAAACACACGGATTAATCAAAGTTATCACCACCAAGAAAGGACGGATCTTAGGGGCCTCCATTGTTGGACCAAGTGCGGGGGAACTTATTCAGGTTTGGGTGCTCGCAATTGGTCAAAAGTTAAAAATCGGAGCAATTGCGTCCATGATTGCGCCCTATCCCACCTTGGGCGAAGTCTCCAAACGGGCTGCGGGCAGTTTCTTTACCCCCTCTTTATTCAGCGAGAAGACAAAAAAGTTTGTACGTTTCCTGCTGCGTTTCGGATAAATTGAAGCCATGCAGAACTCACGCGCCATAAACCTTGGACTCTCAGCCCGGCTTTTGATCCTGACGGCGATTTTTATCCTGTTGGCTGAGGCCTTTATCTATATTCCATCCATTGCGCGATATCGCAAAGTCTATCTTCTCGATCATATGGAAAAGGCACATTTGGCTGTTTTATCCTTGGAAGCTGCACCGGATAAAATGGTCAATGATGAATTACGCGACCTTCTTCTTAAACATGCCGAGGCTTACGGGATCGTGTTGGTGGAAGGCCAAAAACGTATGTTGGTTCTATCCAAAGATATGCCGCCCAAAACCGATTTGAACATCAACATGGCGGATCAAAGCTGGATCCCTATGGTCATGGATGCCTTTGCAACATTGTTTCAAAAAGAAAACCGGATTTTACGCATTAAAGGTCCTAGCCCACGCAATAGTGATGTGACTATTGAAGTCATTCTGGATGAAGGCCCCATGCGTATGGAAATGGCGGATTATTCACGGCGCATTCTCAATCTATCACTGGTGATCTCCCTGATTACCGGGGTATTGGTCTATATCAGTCTGCATGGTCTTCTGGTGCGCCCTATTCGCAAACTGGCACGAAATATGGCTGATTTTCGCGAAAACCCCGAAGATGAAAAAACCATCATCGTCCCGTCTGATCGCTGTGATGAAATTGGCCAAACGGAAGCCGAACTTCACGCCATGCAAGGTGAATTGCGAAAACTGTTGCGGCAAAAAGACCGGTTGGCTTCTATCGGATCCGCCGTTGCCAAGATCAACCATGATCTGCGCAACAGCCTGTCCAAAGCCATGTTGATGTCCGATCAAATCGCAGGCAGTACCGATGAAAAAGTCCAGAAACTGGCCCCTCAGCTTTGTCAAACCGTTGATCAAGCCATCGACCTTTGTGCCCAGACAATGGATTATGTCGCCAATTCCACCCCCAGACTGGATAAGGAACTTTTTTATCTGCATGATCTGATCGATGAAGTGATTGCCCATGTGGCAGATTTGCATGACGAAACCACGCGGGTGGAAAACCATGTTGATGATCTGGCCGAAGCCGAAGGTGATATGACACAATTGCGCCGCGTCCTTGTCAATCTGGTGCGCAATGCCCTGCAAATGGGCGCGACCCATGTAGAACTGAAAAACGAGCACAACAGCATCGACGTCATCGACAATGGTCCCGGCCTGCCCAACAAAGCCAAAACCAATCTGTTTAAACCCTTTGCCGGATCGGCACGACGCGGGGGGACCGGGTTGGGACTGGTCATTGCCCGCGACATCATGCACGCACACGGCGGTGATTTAACCTTGCAACAAACCAGCGCACAAGGCACCACATTCCGCCTTGTACTGCCGCAACCCAAGGACATTTAATGGCACAATGGAATCCGCATACATACCTTAAATTTGGACAGGAACGCCTGCGGCCCGCCCTTGATTTATTGGCCCAAATCCCGCTGGAACAGCCGCAAAAAATTGTTGATTTGGGCTGCGGTCCCGGCAACGTCACTGCGATCCTCAAACAAAAATGGCCCCATGCCAATGTCACCGGAATCGACAGTTCCCCCGATATGCTGAACCAAGCACGCGAAAACCATCCTGATATAAATTGGGTTGCAACCGACATCGCCACATGGCACCCGGATCAAAAAATCGATCTTATTTTTTCAAACGCCTGCCTGCATTGGCTCGGTAACCATGACGTTCTTTTTCCAAAACTGCTGGATCATCTGAATGAGGGCGGCGTTCTCGCCGTTCAAATGCCCAATAATTTTGCCGCCCCGACCCATCAGGCCATTCGCGATGTCTTGGGTGCGGACCATCCCCTTTGTCCCGGTTATCCGGTTTCTGAATATCACGATTATTATCAGTGGCTCGCCCCGAAATGTAAACGTCTTGATATTTGGGAAACCACCTACACTCATATCTTAAACGGAGATAACCCGGTTGCAGACTGGACCAAAGGCGCCGCCTTGCGCCCGGTATTGGACGGGATAAACGATAAAGGCGAAAAACAGGCCTTTGAACAGGCTTATCGCGAACGTATTTCACACGCTTATCCTGCGCTTTCTAACGGAAAAACCCTTCTCCCCTTTAAACGGCTCTTTATGGTTTGTCTCAAGAAATAAACCTGTTACAAGAAGGTGTCTTGTCACATACGGGTAGGAAAGCATGAGCAAGCCTGAAGTTACTTTCATTTTGACCAGTTGTGGTCGCGTCGATCTGTTAAAAACCACAATCGAAACATTTGAGAAATTCAATACCTACCCTATTAAGCGCGGCATTATCACCGAAGATTCGTGTGACGAAGAAGTCTATCGTCAGGTCCGTGAATTGTTTGGTGATCGCTATGAAATCTGGGCAAATGAAAGCAAAAAAGGCCAGATCAAATCCATCGTCGATGCCTATGCCACAGTCGATACACCCTATATTTTCCATTGCGAAGACGATTGGGAATTTATCCGTCCCGGCTTTATTGAAGAATCTTTCGAAATCCTTGATAGCAACCCAAACATTACGCAAGTTTGGTTACGTTCAGCAGAAAATTTAAATCGTGATGTTAATTATTTTACTTTCGGTGAAATGGAAGAAGTTGGAGATTATAAATTCCGAAAAGTCATTCCGACTGCAAACTATGAATGGGGTGCGTTTTCTTTTAATCCAGGTATTAAAAGATTATCTGATTACCAGAAAATCAATTATAATGGCTGCTTAAGTGAAATGGACATAAACATTCGCTATCGGAATGCCGGATATTTTTGTGTTCTTTCAGAAACTCCCGGTGTCCAACATACCGGCGATGAAAGACGATTACATGATCCAACCCGCAAATGGGAAAAACGCCGCAAACCGGGAAAGCCTAAAGGGTTGAAACGTCTTTGGTCTCATATCCATCGCCTCTTTAGCGAAGGCAAATGGTAAAAACGCTTAGGCGTCGGCTTCGTCTGCATCTTCAGAAGGAGCGTTAGCCCGTTTTGTTTTGGCTTCTGCCACAAAAGTCAAAACTTCGTCCTTCAGGGAATGGACAGCTGCGCGGCAACCCATATTGAACTGTTCATTGTCTTTGGCTTCCAAGTGAATAAAGCTATCAACCGTTGGACGTAAAATATCCACCGCCAGCATCGGTTCGCCCAATACCTCGCTTACTTTATCGCCAAATGTTTCGCGAAACGCGATTAAGGTTCCGTCCAGACGATCCAAATTCAAGCGGTTCATCTCTGTCAGATTTTCCTGTGCGATATAGGTCAGGGTATCGCCATAAATACCGATGCGGGCATTATCCAGTTCCGTACAATGATCAAAAAAGGATTTATCACGTTTAAAGAAGTCCCATGCCTTTTCCCCCATTGCCTTAATAAAAGACATAACAAGGTCTTTACGCCAATAAAGAATGCCGGGAATCGCATCTGCGCCGTGGGCCACCACATTGCGGAAATAGACACCAACGGCCTCTTTTACCTTTTTAAAATCTTCGTGATGAACTTCGACCACTGCGTTTCCGGCAGCTTCATCCTTAATGACAAGGACATCATCATTGAGCACCAGCAAATGGGCATAGGGTAAATGATCCCGATAAAATTCCAGCAAATCAAGCTGCCAGTCAAATCCGATCACACGGCGCATGGCATCAAATTTTTTGGCGCCTTCCTTTAAACGCACTTTCTTGGTGACTGTCACTTCCTTGGTGAAAAAGATCATGGATTTGACCTTTTTCTTCTGTTTTTTGGTGACAATTTCGCCATCATTGCGAATGAAAAAACGGCGCGCTGCCGTTGAAACCAATAATTTTTGGACCTGCTGCAAGGTCACACCACACGCGGTTTCGGTGACTTCATCGACAATCGGATCACCGGCTTTATCGACCACTGTTTCGCTGAACAGGTCCATGTTATCGCGATAGACTTGGAAAAGATGTTTCAGGTTCTGCGGTTCATTGAGAATATCATCAAAGGACCAGTCGCGATTTAATAAATCACTTTCCTGAAGCAAAGCAATCGCAGCCTTCACACCTTTAATGATCTGTGCCTTGACTTGCTTATCCACACTAACGTTCGGCGGCAATACAATCGATATTGCCTCGATCAACGGTTTTTTTGATTTCTCTTCTAATTCGTCTTCAGACATTCGTACTCAGAACCTGTTTCGCGGAACTTCTTGCTTTTACGTTTAAATTCATTATGCACAGAAAATCAGCGGTTGGAAAATCAAAAAATCGCCTAATTATATGCTCTATTAATGGATTTCTAACCCGCAATGGTGCATAGCTTTTGCCATGAGCGCACAAAAGAAAAAATCGGCCTCCCCCAAAAAGGCACGCCGTAACACGAAAAAAAAACAGACAACCACACCAAAACAGCCTTGGACTCTCAAGCGCCTGTTCATGTGGTTGGCAACCATCGGCATTTGGATGGGGCTGTTGTTGGCAGCTATTTTGGCTTATTACGCCTATGACTTGCCCGATGTGGATAAAGCCACCGCCGTGGAACGCCGCCCCGGCCTGACCTTGCTGTCAGCAAACGGCAGTGTTATTGCTACCAGTGGGGACCTTTACGGTGAAGCCATTCAGATCAGTGATCTGCCCGATTACCTCCCCCAAGCTGTCATGGCAACGGAAGACCGCCGGTTTTACGACCATTTTGGTCTGGATATCATCGGATTGGGGCGTGCAATCGTTGCCAATATTGTCTCCGGTAAAATTCGCCAAGGCGGGTCCACGTTAACCCAACAGGTCGCCAAAAACCTGTTCCTATCGCCGGAACGTTCCATCAAACGAAAGGTACAGGAATTATTGCTCGCCTTCTGGCTGGAGCATAAATTCACCAAAGATCAGATTTTCACGCTTTATCTTAATCGGGTCTATTTCGGCGCAGGCACCTATGGTGTAGAAGCGGCCGCCCAGAAATATTTTTCAAAATCAGCACGCAATCTTTCCCTTTACGAATCCGCGCTTATCGCCGGACTGTTGAAAGCCCCCAGCAAATATAATCCGCGCAGTAATCCTGACCTCGCCAAAGAACGAACCGCTGTTGTCCTGTCCAATATGGTGAATGCCGGGTATTTGACACAGGCACAAGCACGTGCGGCCCAAAAACATAAAGAACGTATCATAAGTGCCGCAAAACCACACAAATCCGGTCGCTATTTTGCCGATTGGGTTATGGAACAGGTTGATGACTTTGTCGGACCGATGAACACGGACCTTACCGTTATCACCACACTGGATCTTGAATTACAAAAAATGGCGGAACGTAAGACTCGTGATTTCCTCAGAAAAAATGGCAAAAAACGCAATGTGGAACAGGCGGCAATCGTTGCCTTGGCACCGGACGGGGCCGTGCGGGCCATGATTGGTGGACGCGATTACGGACAAAGCCAATTCAATCGCGCCACCCAAGCCCAGCGCCAACCCGGTTCCGCCTTTAAACCATTTGTCTTTCTTGCCGGTGTGGAAAATGGCATGGACGCGGACGACACCCTGAAAGACGGCCCCCTTGCCATTGGCAAATGGAAACCACGCAATTATTCCAAGACTTACCAAGGTCCCGTCACCTTGCGTACAGCCTTGGCAGAGTCAATCAACACCATTGCCGCCCAAATCGGGCAAAAGGTCGGATTTGAAAAAGTCACAGATACCGCCCATCGTTTGGGGATTACCTCCCCCTTAAAAGCACAGCCTGCCATCACATTGGGCGCAAGCGAGGTCAATCTGCTGGAGCTAACCGCCGCTTATGGTCCTTTTGCCAATGGTGGTTTCGGCGTTTTCCCCTTCGGTATTGAAAGCATCAAAGATGCCAGTGGAAGGATTCTGTATCAACGCAGCGGCGGTGGTACAGGACGCATTGTTAAAGAACCCCATATTCGTGAAATGAACGACATGATGAAAGCCGTCATGCAAACAGGTACAGGTAAAAAAGCCAATTTCGAACGCAGTCTGGGTGGAAAAAGCGGAACCTCGCAATCTTTTCGTGATGCCTGGTTTATCGGCTACAGTGCCGACCTTATTCTTGGCGTCTGGATGGGTAACGATAATGAAAACCCCATGAAACGGGTCAGCGGTGGTGATTTACCCGCCATCCTGTGGGGCCAGATCATGCGCACCGCCCACGAAAGCATTCCCCAAAAACCTCTACCGGGTGATGAAGCTCCCGAAGTGGTTGAACAGGTTAAAGGTTTCTTTGAACGCCTGTTTGGCGGGGACTAGGCAAAAAGGAAAATCAGGCCTGCCCGACACATTCCATGAGGGCGCAATCCATCGCCTGTTGGGCAGGCATGTTGTGGAACGCGGCAAACTGGAACGCGGCGTAAAAACGTTCGCATTCGCCCAGCGCAATCTCAATAATATCTTCAAGTTCACGTGCTTTATGTTCGGAGGTGCCGTTCATCATAATCGTATGGCGAAAGGCTGGTGCGTTAAACCCGGCCATAACAGCAAAATGGCCAATCCAAAGTTTTGAATTGATCGTTGCCAGCAAATCGTTCACGGCCCCGCCTGCGGCTTGGGGCAGGCACATATCCATTGAACAGGTCAGGTGCAAACACTGATAAGGCGCACTCCATGTAAATTGGAGGGAATAGGTGCAGTTATCGCCTGCACTTTCCATCACCAGATCACCATTACTGAGATGTTCCAGAACCCATCCACGTTCTTCAGCGAGATTTTCCAGAATATCCAGCCCGTAATCCGGTGCTGCCGCTTTTACCTGTTCAAGAAAGTTCATAACTCAAAAAATCTTTTAATTCGTTGTCGTTGAGGGTGAACCTAGACAATAAAAAAGGCCCTGCGCAAGGGCCTCTTGGATTCGAAAAAAAGATTCCTGTGGATAAAATTGTGGACCAACACGGTATGAAAACCAGCGACTCGTGGCCCCCCTTATTTCCAAGCTAACTTGTTTATTTTTTTGCTTTTTCCAAAGCTTCTTCCAATGCTGCAATTCGCACGTTTAACGCATCCTGTTCAGCGCGTGCCTTTGCCGCCATCGCCTTGACCGCATCGAATTCTTCACGGGGCACAACATCCATTTCCGCCATAACCCGTTCTATTTGTTGACGAATTAACCCATCAATTTCTTCTCTCACACCTGTCAATGTGCTGACGGCACCGCTGGCAACCTTGGCAACATCATCGAAAATACGGTTTTTGCTTTGCATGAGTCTTTTCCTTTTTATAGGGGCGAATCGGTGGCGCATTATGGCATGAGTTCTTTTCAGCGCAAGTCTTGCTTGAAGCCATACCTCTGATCGCCCTATAAGAGAACGCAAGAACGCTCATGTTAAAGTAAGGATGATGTCTATGTTTGTTGTTACCGGTGGTGCCGGATTTATCGGATCAAATATCGTTGCAGCCCTTGAAGAACGTTATCCGAACGAGAAACTGGTCGTGGTGGATCGTTTGCGTGACGGCGTCAAATGGCGCAACCTTGCCAAGCGCGATCTCTATGACATTATTCACCCGGACGACCTGTTTCCTTTTTTGGCGGAATATCAGGACGATATCAAAGCCATCTTTCACATGGGCGCAATTTCTGCGACCACAGAAACAGATGCAGATAAAATCGTCGATAACAACTTTCGTCTGACAACCGCCCTATGGGATTGGTGTTCACAATATAAAGTGCGTTTCCTTTATGCGTCATCCGCAGCAACATACGGCGATGGGGCACATGGTTTTGATGATTTTGAAAACCGCAAAGATCTTTCCCGTCTTGAACCTCTTAATGCCTATGGCTGGAGCAAACATCTATTTGACCGAACCGTCGCACGCACAACCGAAGAAGGTGGGACCACCCCCCCGCAATGGGCCGGGTTGAAATTTTTCAACGTTTATGGTCCCAACGAATATCACAAAGGCGGTCAAAAAAGTGTCGTCGCCCATGTCTACCCCGATGCGGCTGAAAAATTAATGTGTCGTCTTTTTAAATCCCATCACCCGGACTATGAAGACGGCGGACAATTACGTGATTTCATTTGGGTTGGTGATGTGGTCGATGTCATTCTTTGGCTTTATGATCACCAAGATGTTTCCGGTCTGTTTAACGTGGGAACCGGCAAAGCCCGTTCTTTCAAGGATCTGGCCAGCGCGGTCTATGTGGCATTGGATCAGGAACCAAAAATTCATTACATCGAAACACCTGTGAATATTCGTGATAAATATCAATATTTTACACAGGCAAACATGGATAAGTTACGTGCTGCGGGATACGATAAACCCTTTACAGAGCTAGAAGAGGGTGTACGTCGCTACGTTCAAGACTATCTCTGTAAAGACAATCCACACCGCTAAGTCCTTTTCATCGATAGAAAGAGATTACATCAGATGACGTTTGCCATTGCCTTTCCCATGATCGATCCCATTGCGGTTGAACTGGGGCCCATCGCTATTCGCTGGTATGCATTGGCCTATATCGTCGGTCTGGTCGGCGGTTGGCAGTATATCAAGTTTCTGACCAAATCTTTCCCCGGCAATATCACCCACGAACAGGTTGACGATTTTCTATTCTGGGCAACAGTCGGCGTTGTTTTAGGGGGACGCACAGGGTACGTGCTATTTTATAATTTCGACTATTTCAGCCAAAACCCGATGGCTATTTTGCAGGTCTGGAAAGGGGGTATGTCTTTCCACGGCGGGTTCCTCGGTGTGGTTGTTGCCGCAATTTTATTCTGCAAAAAACACAAACTCCCCATGCTGAGCTTTGGAGATTTGCTGGCCTGCGGGGCCCCGATTGGATTATTTTTTGGACGGATTGCCAATTTCGCCAATGCTGAATTATTCGGGCGCGAAACCGATGTCGCATGGGGGGTCATCTTCCCCAACGGCGGACCAAACCCGCGCCATCCCAGCCAAATCTATGAAGCCCTGATGGAAGGCCTCATCCTGTTTATTGTGCTGTTCATCCTGTCGCGCCGTGAACGTTTGCGCCAGTCCCCGGGTCTTTTTATGGGAATATTCATTGCCGGATACGGCATTGCACGTTCCATCGTTGAAATGGTGCGCCAACCCGATGTGCAAATCGGCTATTTAAGTGGCGGGTCCACAATGGGACAATGGCTGTCGGTGCCCATGATCCTCATCGGGATCGGGTTGATAATTTATGCCTTGCGTAATCAAAACAAAGACGGGGCAGAACACGTATGACGTCCTTGTTGAAAATCCTGCGCCAACGCATCGAAAATACCGGGCCAATTTCCGTATCCGATTTTATGGCGGAATGTTTATGTCACCCCAAACATGGCTACTACATGAAAAAAGACCCCTTCGGGGTCAAAGGGGATTTCACCACCGCACCGGAAATTTCTCAGGCTTTTGGCGAACTTCTTGGTTTATGGGCCGCAATTACATGGCAGCAAATGGGCAGCCCCGCGTCAGTCCATCTGGTGGAACTGGGACCGGGGCGCGGTACCTTGATGTCGGATGCCTTACGGGCCACACGTGCGGTACCCGGTTTTCATAAGGCCCTTCATGTGCATCTGGTGGAAATCAGCCCTGTTTTGAAATCTCGCCAGAAGGAAGCTTTGCAAAAAACTGGACTGCATATCCAATGGCACGATGATTTCACCCATTTACCCGATGGGCCTGCCATTTTCATCGCCAACGAATTTTTTGATGCTTTACCCATTCGCCAGTTTGAAAAAGGCGAAAAAGGCTGGGCAGAACGTTTTATAGATCTCGACCCCGAGGGAACAGGATTGCGTTTTGTTCTGCAAAGTGACCAAGCCGCCACAGCCCTGATGCCCCCCGCCTTAAAAGACAAGGACAATCAAGGCATCTTGTTTGAAATTTCATCCACCGCACAATCGGTGGCTTATGGTCTGGGTCAACGGATCAAGGAACAAGGCGGGGCCTTTTTAGCCATTGATTATGGCTACGCCCAGCCGGACTTTGGCGACACCCTGCAAGCCTTGAAAGATCATCAATATGCCCCCGTTCTGGATCATCCGGGTGACATGGACTTAACCGCGCATGTGGATTTTGCCACGCTGGCCCATAGTTTTCGCGATGGCGGCGCCAAGGTTTGGGGACCGATCGGTCAGGGTCTGTTTTTGGAACGTCTTGGCATTGCCCAACGGTTTCAGACCTTGTTACAAAATGCCAAGGATATCCAACGCCCCAGCCTAATCGCCGCCCACAAACGTCTGACGGCGCCTGAAGAAATGGGTAAATTATTCAAAGTATTATGTGCGACCCATCCCGGCCAGCCCACCCCGGCTGCCTTTGAAGAAGGTTAAGTGACATGAGCCAAGATCCCGTCTTTTTAACAGCCGACAACATCACAACAACCCACGGCTTTTTCACCCGTATCGGCGGATTAAGTACAGGTCTTTACGACTCGTTGAATTGCGCGTGGGGCTCAAAAGACAATCTGTCCGATGTCATGACCAACCGTGCCCTTGTGGTGCAAAGTCTCGGCAACCGGATTTCCGACCTGCTCAGTGCGGCACAGGTGCATTCCAATCGTGTCCATACTGTCGATCAGGTCTGGACACGCGAACGCAGCCCCGAAGTTGACGCCCTTGTCACCAATAAACCGGGGATTGCCTTGGGAATTTTAACGGCCGATTGCGCCCCAATTCTGTTTCACGATCGGGAAAACCAGATTATCGGGGCCGCACACGCCGGATGGAAAGGGGCCATTGGCGGAGTGCTGGAAAACACCGTCCAAGCCATGATTGACCTTGGAGCCAAACGTGACAGCATCCATGCCTGTATCGGTCCGTGCATTCATCAGGTCTCTTATGAAGTCGATGCCGGTTTTTATAAAACTTTTCTCAATCAGGATCCCGCCTTTGAGAGCTGGTTCACAGACGCAGAACGTGAAGGACATTATCAATTTGACTTGCCGGGGTTTGTCAAATCCCGTCTGGAAGCGTTATCACTGGCCAGTATTCAGGCGTCCCTTGCTGATACTTACCCGGATGAAGAACGTTTCTTCAGCTACCGTCGTGCCACACATAGAAACGAACCGGACTATGGACGTCAGATTTCCGTTATTAGCTTGGAAGCAAAATAATGCCTTATCTTGTGATGATGATGTTACTAAGCCTTGCGGCCCTGATGTTTTCCTGCGTCATGGTTATTTAGAACCATAACACCACCATGTTCCATCGTCTTTTTGCCCTCAGTCTTGTCTTGATACTGGTTGCCTGTACACAGGCCCCGCAACCGCTACGCCACAGTCGAACCGGGTTTGACCCTTCCGCCCTGCGTCTGCGCGACGGGGGGACGATCTTCATTCAACCCATTGAAGGCATCGCCAAACCCTTGGCACAGATTATGGGGAACAGCCTTGCAGAAAGCCTTGGTGTCCGGGGTATTCCCTCAACCAGCAACGCAATCACCAACCCGTCTTATAAAGTACGGGGACAAGTGGTCATCAAACGCGAGCGCCATACCCCCCATATAAAAGGCGCAATCTATTGGACGTTTAGCAAACGCGAAAACGGTGAGAAACTTGAATATTCCCAGCCGATAAACGTGGAACGCCATCGTTGGGAATATGGCGATCAAGCCTTGATCGACAATATTGTAGAGGCCGCCGCCGATGAATTTGCCAGTTACCTGCAAGATAACCGGGAACGCGAAGCTGTTGAACTGGCTGTACGTGATCAAGACGTTGTGTTTTTTATCGATAAAATCGACGGAGCACCGGGGGATGGGGCAGCGGCCTTGAAAAAAGCGATGACCCTGACCTTGCGCCAAGCCGGGGCCTTGGTACGCAATAAACCATCTAAAAACGGTTATATTCTGGATGCAGAAGTGCGCGCCCTTGATCCATTTGAAGGCAAGCAACGCATCAAAATCGCATGGATTGTTAAAGAACCCAATGGAGTTGAACTCGGGCGGGCGCAACTGAACAACCAACTGGATGAAGACCGTTTGAGCAAACCATGGGGTCGATTGGCCTATGAAATTTCACGCGCCGCCGTACAAAGCATTGGATTAATGGTCGAACGTCATCGCAGCGAGGTCCAATTTGAACGGAGTCGCACCTCAATTGGCACAACAGCTGCACCGGGACGGCGAAACCATCGGTTCATTGCCCCTTATTGACAATCCCACACGCGTTGAAATGTCTTTGTTCCGTCACAAAGATGCGCAAGATCGTTAATAAGGCGTTTACATCAAACTTCCGCATTGATATGTTCGGCGCGAAATCACTCGGGCACACCACATTATGGACTAGGTTTTCACATGAAAATCCTCACCGGTAACGCAAACCGTCCTCTGGCCGAAGCAATCTGTAAAGAGCTTGGCACCCCTCTCACCGAAGCCAGCGTCAAACGTTTTTCCGATCAGGAAGTCTTCGTTGAGATTCTCGAAAACGTTCGCGGTGAAGATGTCTTCATCGTTCAACCGACGTCTTATCCCGCAAACGATAATATGATGGAACTGTTAGTCACCATTGACGCCGCGCGTCGTGGGTCGGCCCGTCGCATCACCGCTGTTGTTCCTTATTTCGGCTATGCCCGTCAGGATCGTAAATCGGCCCCACGCTCGCCTATTTCTGCAAAACTGGTTGCAAACCTGATTACCACAGCCGGTGCAGACCGCGTTCTAACGATGGACCTGCACGCTGGTCAAATTCAGGGGTTCTTCGACATTCCGGTGGATAACCTGCACGCTGCCCCGGTTTTTGCCCGCGATATCGCGCAAAATTACGATACGGAAAATCTGTTGATCGTATCTCCTGATGTTGGTGGTGTGGTTCGCGCACGTGCGATTGCCAAACGTCTGGACTGTAATCTCGCCATCATCGACAAACGCCGCGAACGCGCCGGTGTATCCGAAGTGATGAACGTCATCGGGGATGTCGAAGGGAAAAACTGTATTCTGATTGATGACATCGTCGATTCCGGTGGCACCTTGTGCAATGCAGCTCAGGCCCTGTTGGAAAACGGTGCTAAAAGCGCCTCAGCCTACATCACACATGGTGTCCTGTCTGGTGGTGCGGTTTCACGCATTACCTCTTCTGCCTTAAAAGAACTGGCGGTTACAGATTCCATCCAAGGCACAGACCCGGTCATTGATGCCGGCAACATTCGTCATATTTCCATCGCCCCGATCCTGTCGGAAGCGATTAAACGGATCCATGACGAGCAATCTGTTTCCTGTCTGTTCGACTAAAACAAATTCTGTTAGATTAAAAGGATGGAATGTTTTTTGCGTTCCATCCTTTTTTCATGTCCACCCAAGGAGCCGGTCCCGTGAACAAGTAACACAGCCTTGCTGAACCCTGTTACTTTTAAAACTCTTACTTCGCTAAGAGTCATCTTTATTCACGAGGATTCCATGTATCGTCTTAAAAACAAACGCTGCGTCATTACGGGCGCCGGGCGCGGTATTGGCGCCGCCATTGCCAGAACTTTTGCCAATGAAGGCGCCGAAGTTATCGTCACCGACCGTCTGCTTAACCGGGCACAAAATATCGCAACAAAAACCGGAGGCATCGCCCTTGAACTAGATGTCTCGCAAGAAAACCACTGGCAACAGCTTGCCAGTCTTTATCCGCATATTGATGTGCTGGTCAATAATGCCGGTATCACGGGTTTTGATGACACCCCCGTCGCCCATGATCCTGAACATGCCACACTTGAAGACTGGCGGGCCGTTCATGCCGTTAATCTGGATGGCACCTTTTTAGGGTGTCGTTATGCCATTCAGGCCATGCGTGAAAAAGGATGCGGATCAATTATCAATATATCGTCGCGTTCCGGTCTGGTTGGAATTCCGGCAGCGGCGGCTTATGCCTCCTCCAAAGCAGCCATTCGTAATCACACCAAGACAGTTGCCCTTTATTGTGCACAGGAAGGATTAAACATCCGGTGTAATTCCGTTCACCCCGGTGCCATTCTTACCCCCATGTGGGATCCTATGCTGGGGGAAGGCGCAGAACGCGCAAAACGTCTAAAAGCCTTTGTCGCGGATACACCGTTACAACGTTTTGGCAGCCCGGACGAAGTTGCAGCCGTTTGCCTGTTGCTGGCTTGTGACGAGGCAAGTTACATGACGGGCAGCGAGATCAATATTGACGGTGGATTGCTCGCCGGGTCTGCCGTTTCACCGCAACAAACAGAAACCCGCTAACAAAAAAGGGCCGCAGATATGATGTCTGCCGCCCCTTTTTCCAGTTATGTAGAAACCTTAAAGCTCAAAACTGGCTTCAATATCTTTCACACTATATTTTTCTTCCTGTTTCGGTGCATAAACCGGACGCTGCGTCTCATAAAGAACGCCTGTGCTAAATCCGTCATCGGTTGCCAAAAACGCCATTGCTTCAGCCAAGGCATTGGTTTCCGAAATCTCGCCTTTGCGGATGATTTTTTTCCATTCGGTCTGTTCGGGACGGAATGTCACACAAGGACTGAGAATTTGTACAAAAGAAAAGCCTTTGTGTTGAATAGCTTCCGTAATCAGTTTCGCCGATCCGTTCGGGTCCCCTGCAAAACCACGGGCCACAAAACCCGCCCCGGCAGATAACGCAACCGCCAACGGATTGAAAGGGGAAACCCCTGTCCCGTGCGGTGTTAGTTTTGAACCTTCCCAATCCGATGCTGTCGTCGGAGAGGCTTGCCCTTTGGTCATGCCGTAAACTTCGTTATCCATCACAATATAGGTCATGTCCACATTGCGACGACAAGCATGCAGGAAATGGTTCCCCCCGATGGAAAATCCATCCCCGTCGCCGCCTGTGGCAATAACGGTCAAATCGGGACGGGCCACTTTTAGACCTGTTGCACTAGCAAGCGCACGACCATGAATACCGTGGAACCCATAAACACTGGTATAAGCCGGAATACGGGAACTACAGCCAATACCGGAAATAACCGCACAATTTTCGCGCGCGATTTGCAATTCGGCCAAGGCTTTTGTGACGGAGGCCAAAACAGAAAAATCACCACACCCCGGACACCAGACCGGCTTGTAATCAGACTTATAGTCTTTAAACGTCAGCGGTTTTTGTTGAACAGCCTGATCCATTATGCCAGCTCCTTGATTTGAGTAACGATTTCATTGGGGCGGAACGGCAATGGTCCCGGTTTTGCCAATACAGTTGTGTCTTTCGGCAGATCAAATTCACTTCGCAGGTAGCGATAGAACTGCTTTGAATGGGTTTGTTCAACGACCAAGGCCTTGTTCACACCCGCCATTGCTTCATTGAAACGATCAGGCAAAGCAGGAGCCAATAAACGCATAGAGATCAATTTAACCTTTTGACCTTCGCTTTCCAATCGCTTAATCGCTTCGCGTACCGGGGCTGTAACCGACCCAAACGTAATAACGGCAAAATCGCTATCGCCTTCAATTTCCGCCCAATGCTGGCCGTAATCGAACCCGGTCAATTTACGTTCGCGTTTATCAAGCTGCGCATAATGGTCTTCGGCTTGTGAACTGGGGCGGGCATTTTCCTGTGTTTCCAGACCGTCAGCCACATATTCCCCACCCGGCGTACCTGGAATAGCCATTGGTGAAACACCGCTATCGGTCAAAGCATATCGTTTGTAGTCAACGACATGGGCCGGGGCCACTTCGCGTTTCGCCACAAATGCCAAATCCGCAGGTTTATCAATGACGTTGCGCGACTGCCCCAATGATTGATCAGATAAAACGATTGCCGTTGTCTGTAAGGCCTCAGCCAAATGTACGGTCCATTGCGTTGTAAACAGGCAGTCTGAAATGGAATTCGGTGCCGTTACAATATGCGGTGCATCGCCATGTAAACCATGCAGCGCAATGTTCAAATCACTTTGTTCGGATTTGGTCGGGATCCCCGTACTGGGCCCCCCGCGCATCACATCCACCACAACAATGGGTATTTCGGCTGAAACCGCTAAACCGAGCGCCTCGGTCATCAAAGCCAGACCGGGACCGGATGTTGCTGTAATCGAAGGAACGCCTCCGAAGGAGCCGCCAATAATCATGTTGACAGACGCAAGTTCATCTTCGGCCTGAACCAGGGTTCCCCCCACTTTTTCCAGATTGGGGGCAAGCCATTCCAGAATCTCGGTCGCCGGGGTAATCGGATAAGCCGCACAGAAACGAACACCGCCGCGAATAGCCCCCATTCCGGCTGCTTCGTTCCCGGTCAAAGACCAACGTGTCGTTTCACTGTCTTTGGTTGCCAGATGCAGATTGATACCGATCTCGGCTTCCAATTCACCGGCAACCTCCATCCCGCGTTTTACACCGGCAATGGAGGCCTCCAATGCCGCCTGACCTTTGCGTTTCAGCACCTTTTCCAAAATGGCCGACAACGCATCCAAGGGCAAACCGGCAATTTCGCCCAGCATCCCCAGACCGATCATATTGGGACGACCACCTTCGACTTCTTTTGCCGTATCGCTTAACGGCACCAGAACCATACGCGCACCGCTGTTTTTCAACACATCCGGGGCTTCACCTGCTGACGCATCGCCAATGATCACACTGTCATTGCGCAAGGGTAATTCAGCGGCAAACCGATCCACGTTCATCCAGTCAAAACAGAATAAAACGTCAAAATGATCATCTGGGCAGGCCACAGGCTCGCTGGACAAGCGAATAAAGGCGGCGGCTTCACCACCCCGAATTTGCGGCCCGCTGGAACGTGTCATAAGGCCATAAAGGCCAGCTTTGGCAGCAGCGTCCAGAAGCATCTGGCCCGCCGTCATTACACCCGCCCCACCGGCACCGGTGATGGCAATGGAAACAGTCTGAGAGGTCATGTGTCTCGCGATTCCTTAAATACAATTTCGAAAGCTCGGCTTCATATTCCAAAAACAGGGCCGTTCGCCCATGACATTTGTCAATTTTGCCCAAAACTTTATACAAAGTTTCAAGTTTAGTGCCCCGAAATTAATAAAATTGCTGATTATATAGCAGTAATTCCTTGTATTTTACAGACAAACAAAACCGGGCGCGAAAACATTTCACGCCCGGCTAAACATTCAAAACCCAGACCTCGTCTGTCTTAGTTTTTTTCGGCAGCAAGCGCGCGCGCCAATTGGCTAAGCGCATCCTGATGGCGATCATTATTGATATGTGAGAAATTACGAGCCAGTTCCAGACACATACGCTGACGGTCCGTCAATTCGATCTCTGTTTCGTCTTTTTCATCCAAACCTTCAAAGAAGAAACCGACCGGAACTTTCAAAACCTGCCCAATTTCATAAAGGCGACCAGCTGAAATACGGTTGATCCCGCGCTCATACTTATGCGCCTGCTGATAAGTAACGCCGATCATGTCGGCCATTTGTTGCTGGCTCAATCCCAACATAATGCGGCGTTCGCGAATACGCGCGCCAACATGACGGTCCGTGTCTGTAGCACGGTTTGCGACTTTGCTTTCGACGGCATCGGACATGAAAGTGATCTCCTTATTCAACCAATATTCCGCTTTGTTTATTATGGATTTCTATCAATGATTATACCGAGCAAAAATATTTTGCAAGAAAATATTTCTAAAATATTTCTCTTCACACAACATAAGTAAAAACTGTTTTAAGGCAAAAAATTTATGATAAGAGGTCGTTACAGAGGATTTTGAAAATATTTTTTACTAAAATATTTCAAAATATTTCAACATCTATGCAACAAAATTCACGGTTGAAATGACCGGAGGCACAATCATAATTTTCTCTTCACGTTCCGCACTCTTTATAGAGTCTTCCTTTGCGTTAAACTCTCCTCCAGGTTGCGCGCCCGCATCAAGATAAGCCTGATGTGACGCCTTGTAACGCGCTGTCCCAAGGGGAGCCTGTCCATCAGATCCATACCCTTGTTGGGCTTGTAACACCGTCAAATTGGCAATGAATATCGGGCTTGAATAATTTCTCCCCCTATTCAGGGCCTGCACCGGATCGCTATCGCCAAGCTGCACCTTGCTTTTCTGTGTCTCTTGTTCTTGTGCAGCTTCTTCTGATTTGTCATGGCGCACGCTATCGCGCAAGGGGCGCGTGACTTTATTACGAATATCCGCCGGCAAACTATTGACGAAAGCTTGTGCGGTATTTTGCGCTTTAGAGGTATCCGAGGCACCTTCTTGATTTTGACCACGTCTCGCACGTAACGGTCCCGCCGGAACAGCGGGGACAAGTGCTTTGGTTTCAAGAGTAACAGCCACGGGCGTATTTACCTGCAATTCAAATACAGAAAGTCGTTCAGTATAGAATCAAAACGGCAGACTGTCAGCCCAAAGACAACCTTTGCAACAAAAAGTGATCAAAGAAAAACGCCTTTCGCATATGACCAAAGGCGTTTTAACTTATGAAATCTTGAAATCTAAATCTGATTTATTTTTGGCTGAGTTTGCTCAACTGCTGCTGCATGGCTTCCAATTGAGCTTTCATTTTTTCCAGATCATCGCCTGCTTTTTCAGCGGATTGAGACGGTTTTTCATCCGTTTTCTGGCCTGCATCCGTCTCTTTATTTTCACCTTCTTTATAGAATTGCGGCGTAAACATGCGCATGGCGTTTTCAAACATCACCATATTTTGTTTATTCATCTCTTCAAATGAACCGAATGGGTTTAAGCCGCCCATTGTCTCTTTCATATAATCACGCATCTTTTCCTGATTGGTGGCAAAAGATTGCATGGATTGTTCCAGATAACTCGGCACCAGCCCTTGTAAACTATCGCCATAAAAACTGATCAGGTGGCGCAAGAAGCTGACCGGCAACAAATTTTGCCCCTTGGCTTCTTCTTCCACAATAATCTGTGTCAGAACCGAGCGCGTGATTTCTTCTCCGCTTTTGGCGTCAAAAACAGCAAACTGGGTCCCTTCTTTCACCATCTGTGCCAGATGGTCCAGCGTCACATAGCTGCTGGTGGCGGTGTTGTATAAACGGCGGTTGGCGTACTTCTTGATCGTAATCGGAGCTTCTTTATCTTCGGTTTGTGCCATATCATATCTTCTTTTTTTTGAGTCCCAAGCCCTCTCACATATATATTATGTGGAGGTCTCCCCATAGCCTTTTACCATAACGCGAATTTACTGCACACAAAAGTATCGCATTGCAGTATTGTGAAAAAAATTACAAAAATCACCAAATAATTGACCTTTATCCGGTCTCTATAGTAACTTTTTGCGGCAGCGTTGCTGCGTAACGGCAAAAAAAGAGACACCAAAAGCAATGAGTGATTCCGATAACAAGATCCACGATCTCGCCGCCCAATATCTCGACCTTTGGCAAAAACAGCTTCTTTCCCAATCTTCAGAACGCGTTGTTGAAGACAGTCTCAAATTAGGTGAAGTCTTCAATCAACAAGCCAGTGAAATGATGAAAACACTGGATACGCCAGAAAAAATTCAAAGCTGGATGGGAAACTGGGCTGACAGCTGGAAAGAGCAATTCAAAGATGGCACAAACCCGTTCACAACCGCCCAAACGGGTGGGACCACGTCCGCTTCCCCTGCATCTGAGCACGCTGAGCGCCACATGGATGAGCTCTCGCGCCGCGTTAACGAACTTGAAGAACGGGTCCGTAAACTGGAGTCCCGACTTGAAACCACAGGCAGAAAGCCTGATTGACCAAATTTCTGCATATCCTGACGATTCTTTTCGCGCAGCCCTTGATGCCGAAGCCTTTTTGCGGGCTCAACATTTTCTGGCAGGTGTCCGTGCGTATCACACGCACCCTTATCAACGTCGCCTGAGCGAAGCCCCCGTTTTGTGGCAAGAGGGGACATCACGCCTTCTGGATTACGGTGGTCCCGACACCGGACCCATCGTCCTTGCCGTGCCATCCCTGATCAACAAAGCCTATATTCTTGATCTTAATGAAAAACGCAGCTTGATGCGCAACCTCGCAAGCAAAGGCATCCGCAGTTTTTTACTGGATTGGGGGGAGCCGGGACCGGCAGAAAAAGAATTCACACTGGAAGACTATATTCTGGAGCGCCTGAGTAACGCCGTAAATGAAATTCACCATAAATACAATCGCCCTGTTACCCTGATCGGTTATTGCATGGGAGGTGTCCTGTGTACCGCATTGGCCGCCTTGGAACCGGATAAAATCGACCGTCTTGTCCTTTTGGCAACACCGTGGGATTTTCATGTGGATAGTTCTCGTCACGCCCATATTATTCGCTGCGCTCAACCTCAACTGGAAGGTCTCATACAAACCTTGGGACTTTTACCCGTCGATATGATCCAAAGCCTGTTTGCTGCCATTGATCCTTACCAAATTCTACAGAAGTTTATGGAATTTTCTAAAATGGATCCCGCCAGTAGCACGGCCGAAAAGTTTGTCGCAATGGAAGACTGGATCAATGATGGCGTCCCCCTGGTCGGGAACGTCGCACGTGCTTGCTTGTTTGGCTGGTATATTGATAACAAACCCGGACGTGGAGTTTGGGAAATCGATGGGCATTTTATAGACCCGAAAGAAATTCACCATCCGGCTTATCTGGTGATCCCGCAAAACGACCGAATCGTTCCCCCGGAATCGGCCCATGCCTTAGCCCGCAAACTACCAAACCGTCAGGTCAAAACCGTAAAAGCCGGACACATCGGCATGATGACCGGGCGCAACGCCCAGCGGGGCCTATATGACCCCTTGGCTAAGTGGCTCTTAACACAAGAAAAATAATTATATAACAATTCTAATTTCGCATTCGCACAATCATTGCTTGACCATTCGTCTTGCTTCTATACCCTATTGGCCTGCGAAGCGCGATTTACCCGCCCTTTGCAGGGGAAATAATAATTATATTTAGGAGACATTGAATATGACTGAAGTGGTCATTGTTGGTGCAGCCCGTACAGCGGTCGGCAACTTTAGCGGCAGCCTTGCCAGCGTCCCCGCGCACGAATTGGGCGCGACGGTAATCAAAGCCGCTTTGGAACGCGCAGGCGTCGATGCTGCAGACGTTCAGGAAGTATTTATGGGTCAGGTTTTGACCGGTGGCCAGGGCCAAAACCCGGCACGTCAAGCCGCCATTCTTGCCGGTTGCCCGGAAGAGTCCACCGCCATGACCATCAATCAGGTTTGTGGTTCCGGTCTGCGCTCCGTTGCAATGGGTATGCAAGCCATCCTGATGGGGGATGCCGATATCGTTGTTGCCGGTGGCCAGGAAAACATGTCTCTGTCTCCGCACGTTATGCATCTGCGCAACGGCACGAAAATGGGCCCGTCCAAAATGGAAGACACCATGATCAAAGACGGTTTGTGGTGTGCCTTTAACGATTACCATATGGGAACAACGGCACAAAATATCGCCGACAAATACCAAATCTCACGCGAAGAACAAGACGCTTTTGCCGCCGGTTCGCAAAACAAAGCCGAAGCTGCGCGCGCTGCTGGTAAATTCGACGAGGAAATCGTCCCGGTTACCATCAAAAACCGCAAAGGCGATATCGTTTTTGATAAAGACGAATTCATCAAAGAAGGCGTAAGCGCAGAAGGCCTTGGTAAACTGCGCCCGGCTTTCTCCAAAGACGGTTCAGTCACCGCAGGTAACGCATCCGGCATCAATGACGGTGCCTCTGTTGTTGTGTTGATGAGCAAGGAAGAGGCCGACAAACGCGGCCTGACACCGCTGGCAACGATCAAAGCATGGGCAACTCACGGTGTTGATCCGAAAATCATGGGGACAGGTCCGATCCCGGCCGTCACCAAAGCATTGGATAAAGCAGGCTGGTCTATCGATGATCTGGATCTGGTGGAAGCCAACGAAGCATTTGCTGCACAAGCCATTTCCGTCAATAAGGAACTTGGTTGGGACACTGATAAAGTCAACGTCAACGGCGGTGCCATTGCCATTGGTCACCCGATCGGCGCATCCGGTAACCGAATTCTTGTCACCCTGTTGCATGAAATGAAACGCCGCGATTCCAAAAAAGGGATTGCAACGCTGTGTATCGGCGGCGGTCAAGGTGTAGCATTGTGTGTAGAACGCGCCTAAGTCACAACTGATGATCGTTTGTTTAACAAGCGAACAACGTTGATAAACTATTGAAAAACAGCTCTTTTCTATATGGGAAGAGCTGTTTTTTTTATGCAAAACGATAAAGTTTGAATATTTCAAAATTAGGGGTGGATTTATGCCATTAATGTCCCCACAATGCCAATATTGAAGATCGGGGAGTTTCGGTCTTTTCAGAACAAAAAAACTGTGGACTAAAAAAGTAGAGGAAGAAACAGATGGGTCGTGTAGCACTCGTAACTGGTGGGACGCGCGGTATTGGTCGCGCAATTTCTGAACGCCTTAAAGAAGCCGGTTATACCGTCGCTGCCAATTTTGGCGGTAACGAAGAAGCCGCAAAGAAATTTACAGAAGAAACAGGCATTGCTTCTTATAAATGTGACGTCAGCGATTTTGATGCCTGTCAGGAAATGCTCAAGAAAATCGAAGCAGACCTCGGCCCTGTCGAGATCCTGATCAATAACGCTGGCATCACACGTGACGGCACCCTGCACCGCATGTCTGCGGACAACTGGGAAGCGGTTATTGCAACGAACCTGTCCTCCTGCTTCAACCTGTGTCGCGGTGTCATCGACGGTATGCGTGAACGTAGCTTCGGCCGAATTGTCAACATTGGTTCTATTAACGGTCAGGCCGGGCAATATGGTCAGGTCAACTATGCCGCTGCCAAATCCGGTATCCACGGCTTTACCAAAGCCTTGGCACAGGAAGGCGCAGGCAAAGGCATCACCGTCAATGCCATTGCACCGGGTTATGTAGATACAGACATGGTTCGCGCCGTTCCGCCTGCCGTGCTTGAAAAAATTATTGCAAAAATCCCGATGGGCCGTTTGGGCCGCGCCGATGATATTGCACGTGGCGTGTTGTTCCTGGTTGCTGATGAAGGTGACTTCATCACAGGTGCAACCCTGTCCATCAACGGTGGCCAGCACATGTACTAAGAGGATACCTCTTAAAACATATTCAAAAGCCCTCTGTAATGAATAACAGAGGGCTTTTTCTTTGTTTACACCACCACGTTGGGTGGCGTTTTACCTTCAAAAAATGCTTTCAGGTTTTCCAAAGCACAAAACCCCATCGCATTGCGCGTTTCCACCGTACCACTGCCCAAATGGGGCAGCAAAAACGTATTAGGCAAGTCACGGTAGCCTGCATGTAAGTGTGGTTCCCCGGTAAACACATCCAGCCCCGCAGCCCTTAAGCGGCCACTTTTCAACGCCGCAATCAAGGCGTCATCATCCACAACCGGGCCACGGGCGGTATTCACCACCACAGCGCCTTGCGGCATTTTTTCAATGGCCTGTGTATTTAAGAATCCTTTGGTTTCAGGCGTCAACGGACAATGCAGGGACAAGACATCACTATGGGCCAGCAAGCTTTCTGCCGTTTCATGATAGGTCGCATCAAATGCAACCGGGCGGCGGTTATGATAATGTATGTCCATGCCAAACGCCTTGGCACGCTGGGCAACCGCCTGCCCGATACGTCCCATCCCTAAAATACCCAAACGCTTGCCTTGAAGCCCCATTCCCATCAATTGCGTCGGATTCCAACCTGTCCATTTATCTTCGCGAATAAGGCGTTCGCCTTCATAGGCACGACGGGTCGCCCCCAATATCAATAACATAGCAATATCGGCTGTCGCATCGGTCAAAACACCGGGCGTATTGGTCACCACGATATCGCGTTTTTTCGCAGCCGCAACATCCACATGTTCATAACCGACTGAGAATGTCGAAATGATGCGGATACGGTCCGGTAGTTTTGCAATCAAATCGGCACCGATTTGATCACAGGGGGTGCATAAAATTCCATCTACATTTTGAGATTGTTGAATTAACTTTTCTGAATTGTCGGCAAATTCACCTGTAGATAAATTTGTTTCAAATGTATCCATCAGTCGATTTTCCACATCCTGCGGCAATCTTCTGGTGACAAAAAGACGAGGTCGCTGCATCTATTCTACCCTTCCATCAGTGTAGTTTATGAGAGTATCCTACCAAAAAAATGCCGTTCCGAAAACAGAACGGCAAACGGAAGTTTATTCACACCCCTGTGGATAAGTCAGCTTGCATAGCGCAAAACTTCCATCGCCTGGTTTAATTGGCTCATGCGTTCATGGCTACCATACTTCCCGTCTGGGTGGTGAATTGTTGCCAACATACGAAAACGTGCCCGAAGTTCCATACGGCTTGGATAGGTCTTCGGCGGGAAACCCAGAATATGCAACGCATCACTTCGATCCTGAACACCATCTCGTAACGGTTCAAACGACAACACAGACACAATGGCCTGAAGCCTCTCTAATTCCTCAACTGTTTCGGGTAGTTGATGATTTTTTTGCTCTGTTTTTGCCGCTTCTTCTGCCTCTTTACGAATACGATCGATCTCGCGCCGGCGTTGCTCTATGGTTTCTGGGGTATCGATGCGTACCTGTGCTTTGCCTTCTTCCATATACAATGCTAAGTTGAGCGCCTTACGAATGAACAAAGCATCATAACCGGGGGCCATGCGAACTTGCAGGCGAGGTTTGCGGCGCCAAGGTCGCCCCTTGCTTGGGCCTGATTTCAGGATCACGGTTTCACGATCTTGGGGGTCCGGATCACCCGGATCAGCAAAATCAGATATGTCAGCATCACTGACCATCAACAAAACGGAACGAGCAAGGTCAGCCACATTCACTTTTTTACGATCTGCCAGATCCGACACCCGATCACGAAATTGACTGGAGCAGGGAATGGTATAGGAATGTTTTAAATTCGATGCTTTTGATTTTGTCTCATTCATTTTTACATCGCCATATTGTTCTTTATCATTATCCGCGCCATGTGAAAAAGATGACGCCGACGCATTGGATGCCCCCTGATGGACATGCGCTGAATTTTCCAACATTTTTATTGCCTATTTGTCATTATGTGAGCCTTTACCCATCAAGATCAACTGCGAATGTTGTTTTTAGGGTAAAAAATACCAATACCGCAGAAACCCTGAGGATCAAGACACGCCTCAAGTTCCTTACAACATACTGTTTTTTCGTAAAAAAAGTGTTACCTACATGCGCAGGCAAATTTTAAGAGTTTTTAAACACTCTGGATTCAGGTGCAGTTGCATAAAACCGCGTTTGCAGTTTTTGCATTTCCCCCATACAAGGTCAGAAAGAGTTATGTAACAAACAGTGACCTCATTCATTCGGTTCACTTCTTGCAATCTCTCTTAATACACACCGATCCGCTCATTTCTCACAAACAAAAACGGCCTTCACTTGAAATCGTGAAAGCCGCAAAAACACTGGTGCCGAAGAGAGGATTTGAACCTCCGACCTACTGATTACGAATCAGTTGCTCTACCCCTGAGCTACTTCGGCAACCTGCTTTGATTTTAAGCCATGTTCACCCTTTGGAAAAGGGGGAAATACGCACAAGGGTCTCGTCACGATCCATAAAGTGATGTTTTAATGCACCCACAACATGCAAGCCCAACAGAACGAATGTAAGCGGTACCATTGCTTTATGGATGCTTTCAAACAGTTCCCCTAGGTCTTTGCTTTTTTCCACCATAGGGGCAAGTTCGAACAGGCCGAAAAAGGCAGCTGGATAACCTTTGTACCAAGACATCAACACACCGGAAATCGGGAAAACAATCATCACAATGTATAAACCGATTTTTACAATTTTTGCCGCCAAAACTTCCCAATTGGCATGGCTTTCAAGCGCAACCGGCTGTGTGCTGCGCATCCATTCTAAAAGACGGAGGGCAACCAATCCCAGAACAGCCAATCCAAGGCTTTTGTGAAAAAACATCAGTTGGAATTTTTCCGGCCCCCGCGCCATATCTTCCATTACGATTCCCAAGACAAGGGCCGCAACAAAGACGAGCCCGCCGATTATGTGCAGGTTTCGTAAGATAAAAGAATATTTGGTTTTCTGTTCCATAACACTTAAGTCCTCTAGATTTCCACGCAACCTAAAGATAACCCATTTGCTGTAACAGAATGATTGCATATAAGAAGGTTTTTCGTAACAGAATGTAACAGACACAAAAAAAGAGCCGGCAGAAAATTCCGCCGGCCCTTTTTCGTTAAACCTGTAAAAGGCAACTTAGTTCGGCAATTTACCGACAACGCCTTCGACATACCAATTAAAGCCCAGCATATCGCCATCACTCATAGTTTGACCGCCAGCAACGCGTTCTTTGCCTTCGTTATCATTGATCGGGCCTGCAAACGGATGCAGTTTACCGGCAATAATGTCAGCTTTGGCTTGTTCAACACGCTCACGTACATCTTGAGGAACATCTTTATGGAACGGTGCGACCTGTACCATATCTGCACTCAGACCATCCCATGTATCCTGATTGCCTTTCCAAGAACCGTCCAGAATTTCACCCACACGTTTCACATAATAAGGCGCCCAGTTGGTTACGGAAGAAGTCAGGTGAGAATTGGGACCAAACTTAGAAAAATCAGAGTTATAGCCAATCGCGTAAATACCTGCATCTTCTGCCGCCTGAATGGTCGCCGGGCTATCCGCATGCATGGTCAGAACGTCGGCTTTTTGACCGATCAATGTATCTGCCGCTTCGCGTTCTTTACCCGGATCAAACCAGGAGTTCGTCCAGATCACACGAACCTGCGCCTTGTCGTTTACCGCACGGATACCACGGGTAAAAGCGTTAATGCCACGGACCACTTCCGGGATTGGGAAAGCAGCAACATAACCGATCACATTGGATTTCGTCATGGAACCGGCCACCAGACCTGTCAGGTAACGGCTTTCATAAAAACGGGCCAGATAGGTGTTTACGTTTGCCGCTCGTTTGTAGCCTGTTGCATGTTCAAACGCGACTTTCGGGAAACGTTTGGCAACTTTCAACGTCGGGTTCATGTAACCGAATGATGTGGCGAAAACAGCTTTATAGCCGCTTTTGGCATAATTCATAATCACACGTTCAGCATCCGGGCCTTCGGCAACGCTTTCAACAAAGCTAACTTTAATTTTGTCGCCGAATTTTTCTTCAATCGCTTTGCGACCCAAATCATGTTGGTAGGTATAACCCGCGTCACCAATCGGTGACACATAAACAAAACCGATTTTCGCCGGTTCGTCAGCTTGTGTCGAAGCTGCACCCATCATCAGGGCCGCAGCGCCCAAAACACCCGCCAGAAGTTTTTTAGACATTCGTTTCATCCTTTCGCATACAGCAAACAGTTTTAATTGTTTTATCGTCTCTCATTCCCAAGTCAATTATCCATCAGCCCGGAAGGGTTTCCCCAAACAGGCTGGTGCATTCAGTCTGATTTTGGTTTCATCGCGTGAAATCAGCACGAGAACCAAAATTGTTGCGATATAAGGCAACATATTCATCAAGTGCGCAGAAACATCCACGCCCAAACTTTGTACGTTAAGCTGCAAGATGGTGACCCCCCCAAACAGGTAAGCCCCAATCAAGGCACGTCCCGGCTTCCATGTGGCAAAAACGACCAGCGCCAAAGCAATCCAGCCGCGGCCCGCCGTCATGTTTTCCGCCCACATCGGCGTATAAATCAGTGAAATGTAAGCTCCGGCCAAACCACACATGGCCCCGCCAAACAAAATTGCAGCAAATCGGATCGCCACAACCGGATAGCCAATGGCATGGGCGGCATGATGGGATTCACCCACCGCGCGCAAAATCATGCCCCAGCGCGATTTTCCAAGGAACCAGGCCGTTGCCGCCACCAATACAAAGGCCAGATACACCATGATATCGTGACCAAAAACCAACGGTCCGATAATTGGAATATCACTAAGGCCCGGGATATGAATCGCCTGCAATCCTTTAATCGGTGTACCAATATATCCCAAACCGAAAAAGGCTGACAAACCGATCCCGAAGATGGTTAAGGACAATCCACTCGCCACCTGATTGGTATGGAGAAATAAAACCAGCACGGCAAATAAACTGGACAACAATGCTCCCGCCAACATCGCGGCAAAGAAACCAAGGATCGGACTGCCGGTCACAACCACCGTGATAAAACCGGAAACGGCACCCACCAGCATCATGCCTTCGACACCAAGGTTTAACACACCGGATTTTTCCGTAATCAATTCCCCGATCGCTGCAAAAACAAGCGGTGTCGCCCCGCGTGCAACCCCCAGCAAAATCGCAATCAGCGTTTCAACCTCAAACCCGATCATGACACGGCCTTTCTTTTACTGCCCAACACAAAACGGAAATTGATTAAAACATCACAGGCCAGCAGGAAGAACAATAACATCCCCTGAAAAACACCCGTGACGGCCAAGGGCAAACTCAGTTCCATTTGGACCGTTTCCCCGCCCAGATAAGACAGGGCCACCAATAGAGCGGCACATAAAATACCAACCGGATGTAGACGCCCTAAAAAGGCAACAATAATGGCCGTAAACCCATAACCGGGCGAAATAACGGGCTGAAGCTGTCCAATAGGGCCGGCAACTTCAAACATGCCCGCCAACCCAGCCAGACCACCGCCGAGTAAAAGGCTCATCCAGATAATTTTTTTCGGGCTGAACCCGGCGTAATGCGCCGCCAAGGGTGTCAGGCCAACCACCTTGATCTGGAACCCGATTAAGGTGCGGCTCATAATCAACCAAGCCAGCAACACGATAAACAAGGCAATCAACGCCCCAATATGCAAACGCGATCCTTCCACCAGCAAAGGCATCAGGCCAGCATCGCCAAACATGCGCGATTCGGGGAAGTTAAAACCTTCCGGATTACGTAACGGTCCATTGACCAAATAACCCAGAAAAAGTGATGCTACATATGTCAGCATCAAACTGGTTAAAATCTCATTGGCATGAAAGCGTGTTTTCAAGAAGGCCGGAATTGCCGCCCATGCCAAGCCACCCAGGACCCCGGCAATCATCATAATCGGTAAAAGCAGGAAACTGGTGCTGTCATGCCACGTCACCGCAATGGCCCCGGCAGCGATTGCTCCCATCGTTAGTTGCCCTTCGGCCCCGATGTTCCAGACATTGCCACGAAAGCCAACCGCCAAGCCAACCGCGCATAATGTTAAAGGCGTCGCCTTAAGGAAAAGCTCAGTCAAGCCATAAGAATCACTAATAGGTGCGATGAAAAATAAATACATGGAACGTGTCGGACTATACCCCAACGCCCCAAACAACAACGCCCCGGCAACCAAAGTCAGACCAACCGCCAACAACGGCGCCCCATAAACCATGACTTTGGAGGGACTGAGACGTGGCTCAATTCTAATCATCGCTGCGCTTCCTCGTCCCATTCATCCACTTGATCAAACATGCCCCCCATGAGCAAACCGACCTGTTCCACCGAAATATCGTGACTGGGCCGTGCTGGTGATAAACGACCATTGGAAATCACCGCAATCCGATCACTGATGGCAAACAACTCGTCCAAATCCTGTGAGACAACCAAAATTGCACACCCCTGATCGCGCAAATCCATCAAGGCCTGATGAATTGCCGCTGCTGCCCCGGCATCCACCCCCCATGTGGGTTGGGCAACGATTAATAGTTTCGGATTTTTTAGCAATTCCCGTCCGATAATAAATTTTTGCAGATTACCACCGGACAGGGATTTAGCTTCGGATTTTGATCCACCTGTACGGACATCAAAGGCATCAATGATCTTTTTTGCCAGCGCATGAGCTTTGGAAAAACGCAACCAGCCCATCTGCACCAGATCAGATACACCGTGCCCGGACAAAACCGTGTTATCGGCCAAAGACATTTCCGGTACAGTACCATGACCCAAACGTTCTTCCGGGACAAAGGCCAAGCCAAGCTTACGCCGTTTTTGCGGACCTAAATGGGCAATGGGTCGTCCATCCATTAAAATCGAACGATCATCCGGGCATAATCTTTCCCCGGCCAGAATAGACAGCAAATTATTTTGGCCGTTACCCGCAACCCCGGCAATCCCGAAAATTTCACCAGATTTGACGCTAAACGATACACAATCCAGATCGGCAACAAACACATCACCAGACGACATCGACAGATTATTAACCACCAAGCAGTCACCGCCTGCCTGCACCCCTTCTTTCTTCGCCGGGATTTTAATTTCTTCGCCCACCATCATTTGCGCCATAGAACGCGCGCTTTCCTGCGCGGGATCACAATAACCAACAACTTTGCCCGCCCGCAAAATGGTGGCACGGTCACACAAAGCTTTAATTTCATCCAGCTTATGAGAGATATAAAGAATGGAACAGCCTTCTTCGCGCAAACTACGCAGGGTCACAAACAGTTTATCGACTTCTTGCGGAGTGAGAACCGAGGTCGGCTCATCCATAATAATAAGACGCGGGTCCTGTAAAAGGCAGCGCACAATCTCGACCCGCTGGCGTTCACCAACAGATAAGGTGTGGATGTGGCGCATCGGGTCCAAGGGTAGACCATATTTTTCAGAAACTTCAATGATGCGTTTCGCGAGATCTTTCAACGGACCTTTTTCATTGATGCCAAGCGCGACATTTTCAAGAACGCTCATGGATTCAAATAAAGAAAAATGCTGAAAGACCATGCCGATTCCCAGCTTTCGCGCCATTGCCGGGTTGTCGATTTGAACGTTCTTGCCCTCCCATCGGATTTGACCGTCATCGGGTTGCATAATGCCGTAAATCATCTTCACCAAGGTGGACTTGCCCGCACCGTTTTCCCCCAAAAGGGCATGAATTTCACCGGGCTTCACCTCGAAATTTACCTGATCGTTAGCAATACAAGCCGGAAATTTCTTGGTAATGCCTTGTAACTCAAGGCGTAAATGTTCAGGCGACATACTTGACCTCACCTTTTTGTGCGTCAACCAGATTATAAATCGCCTGCGGGTCTTTCAGGACTTTCACCTGATCAAACAGGGTCTTGGCTTGTGGATATGTCCGGCCCAACAGTTTAATCCATTGTTTCATACGACCTTCCCCCCATTTGGGTCGTTTGGTGTCCATCATCAAAGAACAATAAATTTGCAGCCACTCCAGAACTTCCGGCCATTGTGCAAATGTACCGCCTTTAATCTCACGCGCCAGCGAAGGACGCGCAATCGCCCCGCGCCCAATCATAATATCTTCACATCCACTGATTTCGCGACATTTCAACGCATCTTCGGGCGTCCAAATCTCACCATTGGCAACCACCGGAATATCGACCACTTCGCAAATACGGGCAATCCATTCCCAATGGGCAGGTGCTTTATACCCTTCCAGCTTGGTACGGGCATGAACAGTCAGTTTTTCAGCCCCCGCACTTGCCAAGGCTTGTGCATTTTCAAGGGCCAGTGACTTATCTTCAAAACCCAAACGCATTTTTGCGCTCAAAGGCACCGCACCGTTTAACGAAGATTTTACCGAAGATGTAATTTCATAAAGTTTTTCCGGCCATTGCAGCAAAGCCGCTCCCGCCATATGGCGATTGACCGTTTTCGCCGGACAGCCAAAATTTAAATCAATACCGATGGCCCCTAATTCATGGGCTGCAAAGGCTGCATTTTCAGCCATAACGTCGGCTTCCCCCCCCATCAGTTGCACATGGACAGGGGTGCCGCTGGGAGTATGGCTGTTTTGATCCAGTTCCGGGCAATATTTTAAATACCACTCGCGCGGAGCAACGGTTTGGGAAACGCGCACAAACTCGGTCACACACAGATCAAACCCGGTGATACGTGTCATCATATCGCGCATATGGACGTCAACAACCCCTTCCATCGGGGCAAGTGTGATCGTCATGGTGCGGTCCAATCCTTGACCAGTTGGTAAAAAAATCGTTTTAGCAAATCACCTTGGCTTTGTCTTTAACTAAACGCAGTAAATTCACATGAAAACGTGGGTAATCCCGCCCTTTACACAACGGCGGGTTTGTTCGCCTCTGTCTGATTCTCGATCTGTGCCACACTAGCCTGTGGTGGTGTTTGCCATTTTTGGGTATCAAAGCCCTGACATTTCGGGCAAACCGCAGACCATTGGGCGCTCACATCCCCGCAACTGTCACATACCCATGCCGGATTGGACGGAGCCTCGGTTGCTTTGCGCAGCCATTCACGCGCTCCGCTTAGATCCCCATTTTCAGTTTCAACCAATTCGGCCATCAAGGCATAAACACGCGCACTTGGGGCTTCGATCAACAAAGTTTCCAACTCATCCCGCGCTTCCCCCCAAAGCTGAGCTTCAAGGGCGGCACGTGCAATAATCACGCGGCTTTCCACATGTTGACGATATTTGCCTGCCAATTTTTCTGCCAGACGAACCCGTTTCAAGGCATCCGGTTCCCCCTGTAAATCCTGATAAAGATCATAAAGGGCAGGGTGAGGATTGCGCATCCACATTTCTTCGATCACACTGATTGCCTTGCGGGTCTTATTGGTTTTTGCCAACAAACGGGACAATTCCTGCGCGGCCGGGATCAAGGCACTATCCAGCTTCAAGGCCTGAGCCAACAATTTTATGGCGGCTTCAATCTGACCCTCAGCTTCGGCATGTTTGGCACGTTCCACCATCAAGACGGCCTTTTGACGGATGCCTTTATCCCCGTCGACCTGCTTATTTTTGATCAATCCGGCCAAGGTATTTTCGGCTTCCGCCCATTGTGCTTTTTCCAGTTGCAGTTCAAACAGATTGCGCGACAACCATTCGGTTTTCGGCTTTAAACGATACATCTGTTGGGCCAGTTTCAGGGCTTCTTCGTTGTCACCACGCGCAATGGCCTGATTCAACAAACCGCGTAAACCTAAAAATTCCATCCCCTTGGTTTGCGACATCTCGTCAAAGAAACGGGTCGCGGCCTTGTCGTCTCCCTCCAATTGGGCGGCTTGAGCCGATAACAACATGGTCAAGAACGGGTCTTCCAAAAGACTGTCTGCTTTACGGGCATGTTTGCGCGCTTCCTGCGTATCACCAGCCGCAACCGCAACCATGCCTTTGGTCAGAGCATCATATCCTTTATGGGTGCGTTGTTCTTTTCGATAACTGCCAAATGCCTTGGGACTGCGGCGCATAAACAACCAACCGCGATAGATCAGGGCGCAAACACCAATGACAATCAAGGTTGCAATCAGGGCCAGAATAATTGGCACGTCAATAATCAAACCCTGCCATTCAATGGAAACATGACCGGGATTTTCGGCAAACCAAATCCCGATTGCCACCAGAATCAGCAGCAACACGATATATTTAACAATGCGGCTAAACATTATCCCTGTCCCCCTGCTGTTGCCAGTAAGGACAAGATATGAGCTTGGATCAACGACAGGGTTTCATCCCCCTTCAAGCGGGCGTCCACCGCATCAATCCACGGGGTTGCGGCCTCCAGCGGCTTACCTTGCAACTGACGCAATTCCCCAATCGCCCCGGTAAAATCACCAGCGCGGACATTATGTTCGGCGCGTGCAACAATCCCCAACGGACCTTCACCATCCAGATTGCCCGGTGCGTTGCGAATCGTCACCAATGACGTAATATTTTTCACTGTCTGTTCGATCCATCCAGCACTTTCGGGTACAGCACTGGCACGCACAATGTCATTAGCGGTATTTTCAAAAGAAGCTTGCAAGGAACTATAAGATGCCAGACCTGTTTCTGCATGATCCTGCAATTTCTGTACAGCTTCTTCCAAAACCACATCACCTTGGGCCAAAACGCTCAAAGCTTGTAATTCCGCACTATAAGGTGTGGAGGTTTGCAAACGTTGGCGCAGGACGCTTAGCCCCGCGATTAGGGCCTGGGCATTTTCACCACTGCTGCGTGCCTCAATCCGCGCGGCTTCCACATCACTTAGGCGAACATTCAATTCCTGCACCAGTTGGCTGAGACGCTGATTTTCTTCCTGCAAGGGGGTTAAATCCTGCGTCTCACTGCCTTCTACAGCTTCCAGACGGGCCGCAAGCTCTTTAAATTCTGCTAACTTTTCTTCGCTACCATTACCAATTTGAATAGTTGAAACATTTTCTTTCAAACTGTTAAGGCTATTTTCAAGTTCCGAAATGCGATCCAGCAAGGGTTGAACATCAACTGATTGTACAGAAGGTGCAGGCTTGTTTTCCAAGGCTTCTATCCGACCCACAAGGGCTTGTATATCTTCTGCCGATACTTGTGCCGGAGCCGAAGCTGTTTCAATATTCAATGTCTCGGCAATCTGGGCTTTGATTTTCGGCACCCACATATTTTGCGTAAAATAGGCACCCGCCCCCCCTGCAGCTAAAATCAAAACACCGGCGGCAATGGCTTTGGCCTTAAATGAGCCTTTCTTTTTCACCGGCTCGTTCTTTTTCGCATTCAGTGCTTTTTCAACCGGGTCTTCTGGCTTGGATGATGTTTTCGCATCTTTGGGAGCCGCGCCCGGTTTGTTTTTGTCATCCAGCTTTGTTGTGCTTTCTTTTGATGTCTCCGGCTTTTGGGCCGTTTCTTTAATTTTCACCTCTTCGGCTTTTACATCGATCACCTTCGGATCAGCTGCTTTTTTATCGTCTTTTTTCTCAGTCATCTTCTCATCCTCGGGTTCACCAATGATTTTGAGCAAGGCCTCCTGATCCGGCGTGGCCGCAATTTTTATATCTTTAAATGCCAGATGTTTGATTTTTGACGCAACCGCCTCGCTAAGTCCATAGGCGAGCATGTTTTTTATGTCATTTTTCAAACCGTCTTGTTCAATCAGCTCGGCAAAAGAAGCCGCTGTGCGTGGTGAATAAAGCAGAACACCGTCAATCTTTCCGGCTTTGATCTCTGCTTTTAACGTATCACTAAACCGTGTAACTTTATCAGCACGATATAAAACGGCCCGATCAAAATCGAATCCGTCTTTTTCAAGCAAGCCTTTTAAATCCCCGGCAACGCTGGAACCCGCAATATGTAACAGTTTTCCCTTTTCAGGCTTACATTTTTCACGAACCAGCTTTTCCAAGGAAATAACATCGCCTTCAGCATTTTCAACATGCTTGAACCCAACAGAGCGTGCCGCTTCAGCCGAGGCTGAGCCTACGGCCAGAACATGAAAAGAACGGCGTTTATCAACCTGTGCAAACGCACGCACCCCGTTGGCACTTGTCACCAACAGGGCTTGAATATCAGATACTTTATAATCTTTAAGCTGCTTTTCCCCGTCTGGTTCCGCCACAATTTCCAGCAGAGGAAAAAGGACGGCTTCGTGCCCTTTTTCCTTTAAAAGCGTAACGAGGGAGGCGGCATCTTCTTTCGGACGCGTAACCAACAAACGCATGCTAAATCCCTTTCAATCCCCATTGTGAGTCAAAAACTCGTTATCGGGGAGTGTACTAGGCTTGCGTCGCTTCTGCTAGAAAATCTGCGCCAGCACGGTCTTTTAACTCTTGTCCCGCTTTTGTACCCAATCCATCCGGATCACTGATCGGGCCACGCATTTCATTGGTTAAAACTTCTGTGCCGTCCGGTTTTGCAATCAATCCACGCAAAACAATTTCGTCCCCGTCCAACACCGCAAGGGCGGCAATCGGTGTGCGACAAGACCCGTCCAGAATACGCAGCAACGCCCGTTCAGCCTCGACGCGAATTGCAGATTGCGCACAATGTAACGGTTCGAGATATTTTTTCATACGCTCATCATTGCTGCGACAGCTGATCCCGATGGCACCTTGTGCAACAGCAGGTAAAATCTCGTCTTCCTCAATCACGGAAGTAATGACATCTTCACTTTTCAGACGACGCAATCCGGCATGGGCCAGCAAAGTCGCATCCACAACACCTTCGTTTAATTTACTGAGGCGTCGCTGAACGTTTCCACGAAAAGTAATGACTTCCAGATGCGGATACAGGGCCTTAATTTGTGCCTGACGGCGCAAAGAAGCTGAACCCACAACAGAACCGGCCGGCAAATCAGCCAGACATTTGGCTTTATTGGAAATAAAAACATCGCGTACATCTTCACGCGGTAAAATACAAGGCAGGTCAATACCTTCAGGCAACCATGTCGGAACATCTTTCATGGAATGTACCGCAATATCAATACGGCCTTCCAGCTGCGCATTGTCGATTTCTTTGGTAAACAGGCCCTTACCGCCAATTTCAGACAGGGGGCGGTCCAAAATCATGTCGCCTGTGGTTTTAATCACTTCGATTTCAATAATGCCTTCTCCGCGCAGTTCTTCATGTGCGGCCTGCAAACGATCACGTGTTTCGTGCGCTTGTGCCAAGGCAAGGGGGCTACCACGGGTTCCGATAACGATTTTGGGCTGATCCGACATAATGAAGTCTCTATTTCTAAATGTTGAATTAAGTAAACTGTAACGTTGAAGACTGCCTACAAGACAATTGCGACATCTTTAAGACAAAAAGTCATGTAAAATCCATAATTCTTTTTACCTTCAAAAACCCTGCGTTTGGTCAAAAGCTATTTGTCTTTTAAGTGGACGAGAGCTAAAACAAGCGGACCACAGAACCATAAAGGATTGTTTGTCGATGATAGTGCTTGGCATTGAAACAAGCTGTGATGAAACCGCTGCTTCGGTCGTAACCGATCAGGCCAGTGGGGACGCACGCATCCTATCCAATGTGGTTTTATCCCAACTGGATGAACATCGCCCTTATGGCGGTGTTGTCCCGGAAATTGCCGCACGTTCCCACTTGGACCATATTGACCGCATTGTTGATGAAGCCATGCGTGAAGCCAATATTTCGTTTGACGACCTTGATTGTGTTGCCGCAACGGGTGGTCCGGGCCTGATCGGCGGTGTTATTGTCGGGGTGATGACCGCCAAGGCCATTGCCCTTACCCACAACAAACCCTTTGTCGCCGTCAACCATCTGGAAGGCCACGCCTTGACGGTGCGGCTCAGCGAACAGGTGGAATTTCCCTATCTGTTATTACTGGTTTCCGGCGGGCATTGTCAGCTTCTGGCCGTGGAAGGCATTGGTAAATATAAACGTCTGGGCACCACCATTGATGACGCATTGGGTGAAGCCTTTGATAAATCCGCTAAATTGCTGGGGTTGGGGTATCCCGGCGGCCCCCATGTGGAAAGGCTGCCGCCTTGTCTGAAAAACCTGAACGTTTCAACCTGCCACGTCCCATGAAAGGCAAACCCGGTTGTGATTTTTCCTTTTCCGGCCTAAAAACCGCTGTACGCCAAACCGCAGAAAAACTACCCCCTGGCCCCTTTAAAGACGAAGACTTAAACGATCTTTGCGCGGCTTTTCAAATTGCGGCGGCAGATACATTGGTTGATCGCTGCACACGCGCCATTAAAATGTTTAAACGTGATTATCCAAGCGGGAATACGTTGGTCGTTGCCGGGGGTGTTGCCGCCAACAAGGCCATTCGCGGACGCCTGAGCCAAATGTGTGACAAACATAAAATGGAAATGGTCGCCCCCCCCTTGAAATTATGTACAGACAACGGAGCCATGATCGCCTGGGCGGGGCTGGAAGCTTTCAAAGCCGGACAACGCGACACACTGGATTTTGCCCCACGTCCGCGCTGGCCCTTGGACCCTAATGCCCCCAAAGCGGCTTATGCCGGGGGGAAAAAGGCATAAAACCAATAAAAAAGGGGCTGCGCATGCACACAGACCCTTTTTTATCAGATTTAACTGATTACAGGATAAACTTGGAAAGATCGGTATCTTTTGCCAGTTCGCCAACACTTTCCTTCACCATATCGCGCGTGATGATAATTGTCTCACCACTGCGATCGGTTGCCGTGAAACTGATTTCTTCCAACAAACGTTCCAAGACGGTATGCAGGCGACGCGCCCCGATATTTTCCACGTTTTGATTGATTTCTGCAGCTTGTGTCGCAATTTCATCAATCGCATCTTCATCAAATTCCAAGGTGACATCTTCCGTCCCGATCAACGCCACATATTGCTTAATCAAGCTGGCTTCCGGTTCCGTCAAAATGCGTTTGAAATCTTCCTGTGTTAAAGCCGACAATTCGACACGGTTGGGTAGACGCCCTTGTAATTCCGGTAACAAATCACTCGGTTTTGCTACATGAAACGCACCAGAGGCAATAAACAGGATATGATCGGTTTTGACTGTACCGTGTTTGGTGGTAACGGTCGTGCCTTCCAACATGGGCAACAGGTCGCGCTGCACACCTTCGCGCGACACATCCCCGCCTGCCTTGTCCGAACGTGTTGTGATTTTATCAATCTCATCAATAAAGACGATCCCGTTATTTTCAACGGAATGCAGGGCTTCTGTAACGACTTTATCGTTATCCAGCAATTTATCGGCTTCCTCATCCAGCAACAGACCGTAACTGTCTTCGACTGTCACTTTGCGTTTTTTACGACGCCCGCCAAAGGCATCGCCAAACATATCGCCTAAATTCAACATTCCCATTTGCGCACCGGGCATACCGGGAATATCCATTGTCGGCATGGAAAGAGATGAATTATCGGCTAAATCCAACTCAATCTCACGATCATCAAGCTTGCCTTCACGCAACATCACACGAAATTTCTGGCGTGTTTCGGCAGAGGCACTATCGCCTACCAAGGCATCCAGAACACGTTCTTCCGCCGCAATTTCCGCCTTGGCCTGAACATCTTTTTTCATCCTTTCGGAAACGATATGAATGGCACTTTCGACCAGATCGCGGATCATTTGTTCCACGTCCCGCCCGACATAACCGACTTCGGTAAATTTAGTGGCTTCTACTTTGATAAACGGGGCTTGCGCCAGTTTGGCAAGACGGCGAGCAATTTCTGTTTTCCCGACACCAGTCGGACCAATCATCAAAATATTTTTCGGCAAAACTTCGTCACGCATAGGGTTTTCCAGCTGCTGACGACGCCAGCGCGAGCGCAACGCAACGGCAACAGCACGCTTGGCATTTTTTTGACCGATAATAAAACGATCAAGTTCCGAAACGATTTCACGAGGGCTGAAGTTTGTCATAATTTACAGAGTCTCTACAGTCAGGTTGTTATTGGTATAAACGCAAATGTCTGCGGCAATGCCCATCGCTTTGCGCGCCATTTCTTCAACGCTCATATCTTCACGGTCCACCAGCGCACGCGCTGCGGACAAGGCGTAATTCCCGCCAGATCCAATGGCAATCACCCCGTCTTCTGGTTCCAAAACATCACCGGTTCCGGTTAAAACGAGGGAAACATCTTTATCCACCACAATCATCATGGCTTCCAGCTTGCGCAAATAACGATCCGTGCGCCAATCTTTGGCCATTTCCACACAAGCGCGGGTCAACTGATTGGGATATTGTTCCAATTTGGCTTCCAATCGTTCAAACAAGGTAAAGGCATCAGCGGTCGCACCAGCAAAACCGACAATCACCTTACCCCCGGCCAGTCGACGGACTTTGCGCGCATTTCCTTTTAATACCGTCTGGCCCAAACTGACCTGACCGTCACCGGCAATAACAACTTCATCGCCTTTTCGAATGGAAAGAATAGTCGTTCCGCGCCAACCGGGGAACTTGTGATCTTGTGACATGGAATTATCCCGTTTTTTGATTACATGCTTGCGGATTTGGCCGGATTTGACCGTTTTGTCAAGTCTTGCCTCTTTTTAGACCACCATATTTTCGTTCGTGTTTTCACAAATAAACTCATTAACCCTTAAGGATTTTGGTGTATAAGCGTTCCATATCCAATTTTTATTAAGTCGTGGAGATCAAAGACCATGCGCACTGCATCCGTCGCGCGAAAGACCGCCGAAACCGATATTGCCGTTGAACTGAACCTGGACGGCAGCGGCGATTATGATATTCAGACCGGGATCGGATTTTTCGATCATATGCTGGAACAACTGTCTCGCCACGGCCTGATCGACCTGAAGATCCGATGCACAGGCGATCTGCATATTGATGCGCACCATACAGTCGAAGATGTGGCTCTTGCCTTGGGCGAAGCCTTTTCCCAAGCTTTGGGAGATCGTAAAGGCATTACGCGATACGGCAGTGAATATATCCCGATGGACGAAACACTGGTGCGTTGCGCACTGGATCTGTCCAACCGTCCCTATCTGGTCTGGAAAGTCAATTTCAGCCAAGACCGTTTGGGCGAACTGGATACGGAAATGTTTCAACATTTCTTCCAGTCCTTTGCTTTCAAGGGCGGGATCAGCATGAACGTGGCCATGATTGATGGCGATAACAACCACCATATCGCCGAAGCCTGTTTCAAGGCCTTGGCCCGTGCATTGCGCAAAGCCGTTGAAATCGATCCGCGTAAATCTGACGTAATCCCCAGCACCAAAGGCGCGCTTTAACATAGAATTGGGAGGTTATCACCCCATGACACTGACCCTTTATTCCGATCAGGGTTCCGGCAATTGCTATAAAGTGCGCTTGCTGATGCATCAACTTGGCTATGATCTAAATATCATCGAAGTCGATGTCGCTGGCAATGAATGCCGCACACCTGAATTTAAAGCCATCAATCCGTTAGGCAAAGTCCCGACAATGGTATTGGATGAAGGCATGGTTTTGTCAGAATCCAACGCAATTTTGCTGCATTTCGCCGATGAAACCCAATATATACCGATGGATCATTTCGATAAATCGCTGATGTTTCAATGGCTATTCTGGGAACAATACAGCCACGAACCCGCAATCGCGGTTGCCCGTTATGCCATGCATTATTTGGGCAAAACGGAAAAAGAAGATCCGCGTCTACCGCAATTGTGGGAAAAGGGCTACGGCGCACTGGATCTGATGGAAAACCATCTTAAAGACAAAGACTTCTTTGTAGCGGAACGTTATTCCATTGCTGATATTGCCTTGTTTGCCTATACCCATGTTGCCCATCAAGGCGGGTTTGATCTGAATAATTATCCCCATGTCCAAGCTTGGATTGAACGGGTGAAGAGCCAACCCCGCTGGAAATCTATGGATGAGATTTAAGCCATGAAGCTTTACACCGTCCATATACAAAAATACGGTATCGACCCCGCGCCTGATATCCGTCTTGTCAAAGAAGGCTTTAACTGGGCCGCTTTTATCTTTTCCGTGCTCTGGTCACTGGTCAAAGGGTATTGGTGGGTGAGTGCCGGTATTTTCGGTGTTTCCATCGCGATTAGTTTGCTTTTGGGCCTGTTTGGGCTTGATCTTTTCGGGCAAGCTGTGGTCAATATCGCTTTCAATCTGTTGGTAGGTGTATATGCTAACGATCTGGCGCGCTGGACATTAAAACGGCGTGGCTTTGTGGAAGAAGATGTGGTCAGCGGCGTTTCGTACGATCATGCATTACGCAGCTATATCGCCACACTTCAAACAGAATAGAAATGGGCTAAAAGACGATCATGTCTGTTGTCATTATTGATTATGGGTCGGGCAATTTGCGCTCGGCTGAAAAATCCTTTGAACGTGCTGCACGCGAGGCGAACCTTGGCCTTGATGTGTTGGTTTCCAATAATCCAGACGATGTCCGCAACGCAGACCGCGTGGTCCTGCCGGGTGTCGGCGCCTTTGGGGATTGCGCCCAGGGTCTGCGCAGCGTCGATGGCATGCTGGACGCATTAAACGAAGCCGTCCACCAACAGGGAAAACCGTTTATGGGGATCTGCGTTGGTATGCAATTGATGGCAACACGCGGGCTGGAACATGGCACTTATGACGGTCTCGGCTGGATTGACGGGGAAGTCGTCGCCATTGAACCGGACGATCAAAGTTTGAAAATCCCGCACATGGGCTGGAACGAACTGAGTTTTGAAGACAATAGTCACCCGCTGCTAACCGATTTGCCGCATGCGAATGTCTATTTTGTGCACTCTTATCAATTTAAAACGGCAAATCCGGCACACCAACTGGCAACTGTTGGATATGGCGGTGATGTGACGGCTGTTGTCGGCAAAGACAATATGGTGGGCACCCAGTTCCACCCGGAAAAAAGCCAAGCCATCGGCCTGAAAGTCATTACCAATTTCTTGAAGTGGAAACCCTGAGATGAACCTTTATCCTGCAATCGACCTTAAAGACGGCAATTGCGTACGCCTTCTGCGTGGCGAAATGGATGCAGCAACCGTTTTTAACGACGACCCTGGCGCACAAGCCGCCCAGTTTGTCAAAGACGGATGCGAATGGGTTCATATTGTCGATCTCAACGGCGCGTTTGAAGGCAAACCGGTCAACGAAGATGCCGTCATCCAAATCGTCACCGCCGTTGACGGCAAGGCCCAAACCCAATTGGGTGGCGGCATTCGCACCTTTGATACCATAAAACGCTGGCTCGATCTGGGGATCACCCGGGTGATTTTAGGCACGATTGCCCTGCGTGATCCCGATTTTGTTATCGAAGCCTGCAAACGTTTCCCCGGTCAGGTTGCCGTCGGTATTGATGCACGCGATGGCTATGTTGCCGTTGAAGGTTGGGCAGAAGTTTCCGAAGTCAAAACATTAGACCTCGCGCTGAAATTTGAAGATGCCGGGGTTGCGGCCATCATCTTCACCGATATCAGCCGGGACGGGGCGATGCAGGGGCCAAACCTTGACGCCACAAATGAATTGGCCGCTGCCATTTCCACACCGGTTATTCTGTCCGGCGGGGTGTCTTCTATGGATGATATTCATACCATCAAGGAAAAAGGCGTTGCCAATCTGGACGGAGCCATTTCCGGTCGGGCCATTTATGACGGAAAAATCAATGTGGCAGAAGCCATGAAAGTATTGAAAGGCTAGGGGAAAATCATGCTGAAAGTAAGAATTATCCCCTGTCTGGACGTGGCAAACGGACGTGTGGTCAAGGGCGTCAATTTCGTTGATTTAGTTGATGCCGGGGACCCGGTGGAACAGGCCAAGGTCTATGATGCCGCCGGGGCGGATGAACTGACTTTTCTGGATATCACTGCCACACATGAAAACCGCGACACCATTTATGATGTGGTTCGCCGCACCGCAGAACAATGTTTTATGCCTTTGACCGTTGGCGGCGGGGTGCGCACTGTTGACGATATCCGCAAACTATTGTTGGCAGGTGCCGATAAAGTCTCGATTAACTCCGCTGCCGTCAAACGACCTGAATTTGTGAAAGAAGCCTCGGAAAAATTTGGTGCGCAATGTATCGTCGTTGCCATTGATGCCAAATCTGTCGGGCCGGATAAATTTGAAATTTTCACCCACGGCGGACGCAAAGAAACCGGCATTGATGCGGTGGAATGGGCTAAAAAAATGGAAGCCTATGGCGCAGGGGAAATCCTGCTGACATCAATGGATCGTGACGGCACGAAGATCGGTTTCAATCTGGAACTGACACGTGCCATTGCGGATGCGGTACGCATTCCGGTCATTGCTTCGGGCGGTGTTGGTAATCTGGATCACTTGGTCGAAGGGGTGACAGAAGGTCATGCTTCAGCCGTTCTTGCCGCTTCCATCTTCCATTTTGGGACATATACAATCCGCGAAGCCAAAGAACATATGGCAAAAGCCGGTATTGCGGTGAGGTTGGACTAATGGCAAACGCAACCGTACTTGATCAGCTTTATCAAACCATTGCCGCGCGCAAAGGTGCAGATCCCAGCCAGTCTTATACCGCCAAACTTTTTGCCAAAGGGCGCAATAAAATCGCCCAAAAAGTCGGGGAAGAAGGCGTGGAATGTGTCATTGCCGCCCTGAGCGAAGGCAATGATAAACTTGTTTCAGAAAGTGCCGATCTGTTTTACCATCTGCTAGTTCTTTGGGCGGAAACGGGTGTAAAGCCCGAAGAAATTTGGACCGAACTTGCCAAACGCGAAGGTATTTCCGGTCTGGATGAAAAAGCCGCACGAACCGAAACATAAAATTAAGGAAGCCCCCCATGCCGCATTTGATCGTCTCATACGCAAAACCACTGGAAAAGAAAGTCGATATCCAGAATTTGGTGCAGGAAGTCTGGAATGGCGCCGATGAATCGGGTCTTTTTACCCCCCCGGCCATTAAGGCCCGCGCTTTGCCGGTGGAACATTTTATCACAGGCGGCAATGATACCTTATTTGTCCATGTGGATTTTAAACTGTTTGTCGGGCGCACAGACGAACAAAAACAACATATGACAAAATGCGTTTTTGATCGTATTGCCAATCTGGTTGATGACGATGTCGCCATCAGCATCCTACCCATTGATATGGATACGCCAAACTATCTGAAACGCGGGTAAATCACTCTAAGAAAGCGCTGGAATATATTATTCGTCGCAGGTTCTACTAACCCACTCGGGATTTGCCCTATTTATTCCAGCGCGCACACCAGCTTTGTAACATCAAAATATCCCACAGGTGATATTGCCAGTTCTGCTGGCCATTTTGATGTTCCTGCCATTTTTGCAAGATAAGCTCTTTATCCAGCAGATCATTCTCCATATGTAACAAATCACCTGCCCAGTCCTTGAGGGGACCGCGCAGCCATTGATCAATGGGAACGCCGAAGCCCATTTTCGGGCGTTCGATCAATTCTTTCGGGACATATTTATAAAGAACCTGACGCAAAATCCATTTGCCTTGCCCTTCATGGATTTTAAAATCTTTTGGCAAACGCCAAGCAAATTCCACAAGACGATGATCCAGCAACGGAACGCGGGCTTCCAAAGAAACCGCCATACTGGCCCGGTCCACTTTGGTTAAAATATCATCAGGCAAGTAAGTCAGAACATCCAGATATTGCATCCGTTCAATCAGATCAGGCACAAGACTTTTACTGCGCTCAGACCAGATCGGGCCATCACGGCGTTCTGTTACGCCCCTAACCAGCCTGTCCGGTTCCCCCCAATGGCTGACCAAATGGGGGTAAAGATCGTCCAGATCACCGCCTAACAATCCGGCTAATTTCTGTACCTTATTGCTCGGCTGCGCAGGTCGTTTTGATTTGGGAACAAAATTAAAAACCCCGTCCCAAAAAGCAGGCGGAAAGGCATTCAACGTACCGGCCCCGATTTTGCGCACCATTGAAGGCAGGGTAAAAATTGTCTTGGCATATTTTTGTGCCAGAAAATAGCGGTTATAGCCGCCAAATAATTCATCCCCGCCATCCCCAGACAGGGCCACCGTGACATGATCCCGCGTCATTTTCGATACAAGATAGGTCGGGATTTGCGAAGAATCAGCAAAAGGTTCGTCATAATAATCGGGCAGGGACGGGATAACATCGCGTGCCTCTGTCGGTGTCACGTACAGCTCGGTATGATCCGTACCCAAATGTTTGGCAACTTCTGCGGCATGTACGGCTTCGTTATAACCTTGGTCTTCAAACCCGATGGAAAACGTTTTAACTGGATTTTTGGATTGCGCCTGCATCAAGGCCGCCACCAAAGAAGAATCAATCCCGCCGGACAAAAACGCGCCCAACGGAACATCGGAAACCATACGCCGTTTAACCGCATCACGGGCCAGTTTTTCCAATTCCTCAATCGCCTCAACACGGTTCATATCCATTTGATCCTGACCCACCACATCATCCATAGACCAGAAAGCACGGATTACAGGATTGAAATCACGATCAAGACGCAGGATATGCCCAGCCCTTAATTTCTGCGTATTTTCATATATGCTGTAAGGTGCGGGGATACAGTTATGACGCAGGTAAGAACTGACCGATTGGCGATCTATTTTTTTTTCAAACGCCGGGTGCTGATGAAAGGCCTTAAGCTCGGACGCAAACAACAGGGTTTTATCATTTAAATACCAATAAAGCGGCTTGATCCCCAAACGGTCCCGGATCAGATACAGGCACTGTTCGCGCTTATCCCACAAGGCAATGGCAAACATACCGATCAAGCGTTTAACCGTGGCCTCAATTCCCCATTGAGCAAAACCGTTCAAAATCACTTCGCTATCGGAATGACCATTAAATTGATGACCTTGTGCCTCCAGTTCAGGGCGCAAATCATCGGCGTTATAAACTTCACCATTATAAACCATGACAAAGCGTCCGTCATGGGATGTCATGGGCTGGTGCCCGGCTTCGCTTAAATCAATAATGGCAAGGCGGCGATGGGCCAGCCCCAAACCACAGGAGGCATCCACCCAACTATCCCCGCCATCGGGGCCGCGATGATAAAGCGATTGCCCCATTTTTTGCGATAAGGCGAAGGTTTCTTGTGGTGTCACAACCGCATCAGGGGTAAAAAATCCGGCAATGCCGCACATTATCCGGCCTCACGCTCTTGCATAATTTGCGGTAATTCCCCAACCAGCCCCATTGCCGAACGGGTAAAGAATTTTTTGGCAAAAGGCAGTTGTTCCACCAAAGCAAGCCCCACATCGCGTACAAAACGCACCGGCCCGATATTGTTTGAAAATAATTTAACAAGAGCATCTGTTGAGGCCAGCATCAGATGATTATCAAAATGGCGCCAACGATCATAATCATCCAACACACGACCCGCCCCAATATCCAGACCCAGTTTTTTCGTTTCAATAACCAATTCAGCCAACGCGCAGGCATCGCGCGCGCCCATATTAAACCCTTGTCCCGCCACCGGATGCATACCGTGGGACGCATCGCCCACCAAAACAAGACGTTGATCAATGGATTGTTTGGCAAATTGCAAGGTCAATGGATAAGACCAGCGCGGCCCCACCACCTTGACCTCCCCCAGATAATCACTAAAGCGTTCCGCCAGTTCTGCCTGAAAATCCTCTTCGCTTAACCCCATCATAACGGGGGCATTGCGGCTGGTTTCCGTCCAGACGATCGAGGAACGATGACCCGGCATCGGCAAAATGGCAAACGGACCGGAAGGGCGGAAATGTTCCTGCGCCACATTCAAATGCGGTTTTTCCGTCTCTACCGTTGTTACAATCGCAGTTTGATCATACGACCATTTGGTCAGGTCAATATTGGCACTGCGCCGTACCCATGATCCACGCCCGTCTGCGCCGACAACCAATTTTGCTTCAACCGTTGTGCCGTCACTTAAAACTGCATCAACCTTGGCCGCACTGCGCTCCAATTTTTCCACACGCACCGGGGCCAGATAGGTCGCATGATCCATTTGTGGCACGACTTTTAACAGGGCTTTACGCACCGTGCGGTTTTCCAGCATATAACCAAACGGCACCCCAACCAGATCAAGGGAATCAAAATGCAAAAATAGCGGGGATTGCCCATCGGTTACACGGATATCTTCGATGACACCGGCTTCGGCTTCCATATGTTCCCATAAACCGAGGGCGACAAACGCATTGTAAACGGACCGGGCAATTGCTGAACATCGACCATCATATTGGGCATTCAGCAAGGTTTTCGGATCATCGGCATCCACCACCACCACATCAACCCCACCACGCGCCAACGCACAAGCCGCCAGACCGCCAACCAATCCACCACCGACAATCAGAACGTCCGTTTTCAGATGTTGTGACATGGGAATCCTTTTTTGTCGCTCAAACCGTTCCAAACTTATGGGATTTTTTTCTATCAATGTCTAGTTTGGAATAGTTCACTTTATAACTGAAAATCAAAATATCCATTGTAACTGGTTTTGATATCCATCGTCGTCCCCATCTGAAGCTGCGGACGTTTCAATAAAATTTGCGCAGCTTCGCGCCAATGGCTATCCGGTGCGGGATCTTTGGTTGATAGAACATTTTCCGCATCCAATTGCAGTTCAAACCACAATAAGAGGGCATCGGCCTGACCTTCTTTGACAACAGAAGCCGTCGCTAAAGTACTGAAACGGGTTGAGAGCGGTTGTTCAAAATCAAAAGCTTTGACCAAAAAAGGTGTACTTAAGACCTGATGATAAGGACTGTCCTGTGGACCCAATAAGGCCTCTTTATATAAAAGGGGATGAGATAAAACATTCATGGCGCTGAGATCAAAACCATTCACCGTTTCAATGTGATGAAAACGTTGCAGATGATCACATTCGATTAATGCCCCATATAAACGGGCGGCTTGGGGGACAACACGGGCCATCGGCTTTAATAATTCGGCCTGTGCATGTGCAATACTGGGCAAGGCCCCTTCACCAACAAGAGCCCGATCAAATATTTCTGTCACTAGCACATCACATTTTTGCGGGAGATCCTGACCCAAAACGGCATGGGTTGAATGTTTGGCAATGACGGTGATTTTATCTGCCAATCCATTTTGCGCAATCACCTCACGTGCCAACTGGGCAATCATGGGCTGGGCTTCAAATGCATAAACATGAGCCGCGCCTGCACGCGCCGCCATCATCGCCAACAAACCGGAACCTGTGCCAATATCCAGAACAATATCACCGGGGCGGACTTGAGCATTGATCGCTGCCTCATAAAGATCATTTCGGCGTTGATCCGCCAACATGGGCAAATGCCAACCGGGGAACAGCTGACTGGCGACCTGTCCGCGCATATAGGTCAGATCGTGACTGTTTTCAAAGCGTTCTTCGGCAGCCCGTAAAACCACCAAGGCCTTTTCTTTTTTACCCAAAAAGAAAAGGACATGCGCCAATTGCACATAGGCCTGTCGCATGCTCGGATCAGACGCAAGAACTTTTTCATAATAGGTTTCGGCCCGATCAAAATCTTTTTCTTCTTCGGCTATCGCTCCAAGATAATAGTTCAGCGGTGCATGAACAGGGTCAAGAGCTAAGGCTTCCAACAAAAAACGCTTGGCCTCCCCATATTGGCCTTGCGCGAAATAATTCGTACCTTGCTTGAAAAGCTCTTTAAATGCATCGGACATATTGGATTGGGCTCTTAACGTTCAGATTGAAATCACAGGATATGCAATTGAGAATGGCTTGTCATATTTAATTAAAACAAACGTCCTAAAAAAATTGCCTAATTTTTATGCTCACTCCCATTAATGACTAAATAATAGGCAATTTAATTGTATAATATTTCATCACTTTTCTAAACTTCTATTTTAAGTCGTTGTTTTTATTTACTTTTAAAAGTTGGCACGGTCCTTGTAATGAGAGAGCCAAGAGCATTTAAGCTTTTGTTTTGAATCAAGTTATTCAGTTTCTCGTTATTAGGAGAGTGCAAAATGAAAATGGTAATGGCCGTCATCAAGCCTTTCAAGCTTGACGATGTTCGCGAAGCCCTCACGCAATTGGGCGTGCACGGCTTAACCGTTTCCGAAGTTAAAGGCTTTGGTCGGCAAAAAGGGCAAACAGAAATCTATCGCGGCGCAGAATATGTCGTGAATTTCCTGCCGAAAGTCAAAATTGAAATCGTTACATCCGACGACATGGTTGAAAGCGTTGTGGAAACCATCCGCACCTCTGCCGAAACCGGTCGCATCGGTGACGGTAAAATCTTTGTTTATGACGTTTCCAAAGCCGTGCGCATCCGCACAGGTGAATCAGACGACGAAGCACTTTAAGGAGTTTTGATAATGACTGTGTGGAAAAAATTCTCCAAAATCTCATGGATCGCCCTGCTGGGGCTGATCGTCGCCATCGAACCGGCCTTGGCTGAAGATGCGCCGACAACCGAAGTACAATATATCCTCAATACCTTCCTCTTTCTTGTTTGCGGCTTTCTTGTCATGTTTATGGCAGCGGGCTTTGCCATGCTGGAATCCGGCCTTGTACGTTCTAAAAACACCGCAACAATCTGTTTGAAAAACATCGTTCTTTATGCTGTTTCCGGCTTTATGTTCTATCTGGTCGGCTACAACCTGCTTTATGCCGGTGTTGATGGCGGCTTTATTGGATCTTTCTCTATCTGGGGACCGGATGATGCAACAGCACTTGGTGGTGATTTCTCCGGCGGCTATGCCTCTTCTTCTGACTGGTTCTTCCAAATGGTTTTCGTTGCAACCGCAGCGTCTGTTGTTTCCGGTACTGTAGCTGAACGTATCAAATTCTGGCCGTTCCTTGGTTTCGTTGTTGTTCTGTCCGGTTTCATCTATCCGGTAATCGCTGCATGGCAGTGGGGCGGCGGCTGGTTGTCTGAAATGGGTTTTGCCGATTTCGCAGGCTCCACGTTGGTTCACTCTACTGGTGGCTGGTGTGCGTTGACAGGTGCCATCATTCTGGGGGCACGTAAAGGCAAGTATGACGCTGAAGGCCGTGTTGCTCCGATCCCGGGCTCCAACCTGCCACTGGCAACACTGGGTACATTTATCCTGTGGCTCGGCTGGTTCGGCTTCAACGGTGGCTCACAACTCGCCCTTGGGACTGCGGCTGATGCCATTGCAATTTCAAATATCTTTATCAACACCAACATGGCAGCCGTCGGCGGCACAATCGCAGCAGCCCTCCTGACACAAATCATTTACAAAAAAGTTGATCTGTCCATGACACTCAACGGTGCCATCGGTGGTCTGGTTTCCATCACGGCCGGCCCGGACACCCCGACACTGGCGTCTGCCTTCCTGATCGGTGCTGTTGGTGGCGTCATTGTGGTCTTTGTTGTACCCCTGCTTGATAAACTAAAAATCGACGATGTTGTCGGTGCAATCTCCGCTCACCTGGCATGCGGCATCTGGGGCACAATGATCGTCCCGGCCACCAATGCCGATACCTCATTTGTCACTCAAGCAATCGGCGTTCTGTCCATCGGTGCATTCGTAATCGTTGCGTCTGCTATCGTCTGGACTGTGCTGAAAGTAACAGTTGGCATCCGTTGCTCCGCTGAAGATGAGGAGCTTGGTTTGGATCGTGCTGAATTGGGTATGGAAGCATACCCGGAATTTGGTCGCGGCTCCCAAACCATGTAATCGGCCCTCGATTACAATCATCTCTACCTTCCCAAAGGTGGTCCCGTTACTCTTCATTGAGTAACGGGACTTTTTTTAACCACATAACCCTCAGATTAAAAAATGTGCACAGAACATATTGATTAAAAAATAGACAGGCATCTGCCTATATGATTAGCAATTGTGCAAATTTTCCCCTGCATATTTTTTAGACATATACCCATAAGAATCGGCAGAAAATATGGCGCACACACCTTAAGCACGCCCTCTGGCACAATTCTTGATTAAAAGGGCGCAATCTTCATTTTAAGAAGATCCCTTTCGATTTTGGGACGATAGGGATCATTGGGCAAAACTAAGGTAGAGAAATTATGGAAACCGTAAAAATTGGTGCAGATGTTTTCTTCGTGCTTATGGGGGCCATTATGGTCCTTGCCATGCACGCGGGCTTTGCATTTTTAGAAGTTGGTACAGTACGTCGTAAAAACCAAGTCAATGCGTTGGTCAAAATCATCGTTGATTTTGCCGTCTCAACCGTTGCTTATTTTTTCGTCGGTTATATGGTCGCTTACGGCGTCAGTTTTCTAGCACCCGCCAGCGTTATTTCAGGGGCAACGGGCGACTTATTCGCCAAAAGCGGCTTTGATCTGGTCAAATTTTTCTTCCTTTTAACATTTGCCGCCGCCATTCCTGCCATTATTTCCGGCGGCATTGCCGAACGTGCCAAGTTTTTCCCACAACTGATGGCGACCGCCGTTTTAACCGGCCTTGTTTATCCCTTTTTCGAAGGCATTGTCTGGAATAGTAATTTTGGCCTACAAGGCTGGATCGAAAATACCTTCGGCGCTGCTTTCCATGATTTTGCCGGTTCCATCGTCGTTCACGCCGTCGGTGGCTGGATTGCGCTGGGCGCCGTTGTTATGCTGGGCGCGCGCATGGGACGTTATAAAAAAGACGGTTCCGTCATCGGTATTCCACCCAGCAACATTCCCTTTCTTGCCTTGGGTTCCTGGATTTTATGTGTCGGTTGGTTCGGCTTTAACGTTATGTCGGCGCAAAGTCTCGATGGTGTGACTGGTCTAGTGGCCGTGAATTCCCTCATGGCGATGATCGGTGGCATTCTGACTGCCTTAATCGTTGGCCGTAATGACCCCGGCTTCATTCACAACGGGGCGTTGGCCGGTCTGGTTGCGGTTTGTGCCGGATCAGATGTCATGCACCCAGTCGGGGCCTTGGCAACAGGTGGTATTGCAGGGGCTTTGTTTGTTTGGGGGTTTGAGCAATGCCAAAACAAATGGAAAATTGATGACGTTCTTGGTGTTTGGCCCTTACACGGCATGTGCGGCCTGATGGGCGGCATTGCCTGCGGCATTTTTGGTCTTGAGGCTTTAGGCGGCATGGGCGGCGTCACGTTTATGGCACAATTGGTTGGCTCCCTCATCGGTGTTGCCTTTGCTGCTATAGCCGGATTTGTCGTATATGGCGTTCTGGCAAAAACTGTCGGTATCCGTCTGGAGCAAGAAGAAGAGTTTCGCGGTGCAGACCTTTCCATCCACCAAATCGGTGCGTACCCGGAAGAAGACCTGACCCAATCAGGACGATAAAACTACCTAAAGCATACAGAAACCGCTATAACTGAAAAGGTTTAGCGGTTTCTTATATGTCTTATTAAACATTTTATTTGTGTATTTATAATTTATTTTACACAAATTATGTATTTTATCTTTGACTCTGATCCCTGAACACACTAGGTTGCTGTCAAACAACATGTGTCCAAAGATAGGATATAAGATGGATACCACAGATTTAACCCACCTCAAGCAGCTTGAAGCCGAGAGCATTCACATCATCCGTGAAGTCGCAGCCGAATTTGAAAACCCGGTGATGCTTTATTCCATCGGGAAAGATTCAGCTGTTATGCTACATCTGGCACGCAAGGCCTTTTACCCGTCCAAACCGCCCTTTCCCCTGATGCATGTGGATACCACATGGAAATTCAAGGAAATGATCGAGTTCCGCGACCGCATTGCCGAAGAATACGGGTTTGATCTGTTGATCCATATTAACGAAGACGGCGTTAAGCAGGGTATCGGCCCGTTCAGCCACGGATCCGCCATGCATACCGATGTCATGAAAACAGATGCGTTGAAACAGGCCTTGAACAAGTATAAATTCGACGCAGCCTTCGGTGGAGCACGCCGGGACGAAGAAAAATCCCGCGCCAAAGAACGTGTTTTTTCTTTCCGTTCTGAAAATCATCGCTGGGATCCGAAAAATCAGCGTCCCGAATTGTGGAACGTTTACAACGCCCGTGTTAAGCCCGGCGAAAGCATTCGTGCGTTTCCACTGTCCAACTGGACCGAGCTGGATATCTGGCAATATATCTACAAAGAAAATATCCCCATCGTGCCGCTTTATTACGCAAAAGAACGCCCGGTTGTGGAACGCGACGGTATGTTGATTATGGTGGATGATGATCGCCTGCCGTTAAAAGACGGCGAAACACCGATGATGAAATCCGTGCGTTTCCGCACCTTAGGGTGTTATCCCCTAACCGGTGCAGTAGAATCCGAAGCCGCAACTTTGCCGGAAATCATTCAGGAAATGTTGCTAACGCGCACATCCGAACGTCAGGGCCGTTTGATCGACCATGATCAAGCCGGTTCCATGGAAAAGAAAAAACAAGAGGGCTACTTCTAATGGCTCACCAATCCGACCTTATCGCCGACGACATTCTGGCTTATCTGAACGCACAGGAAAATAAAAGCCTGTTGCGCTTCATCACCTGCGGTTCTGTCGATGACGGCAAAAGCACCTTGATTGGTCGTTTGCTTTGGGATTCCAAACTGATTTTTGAAGATCAGTTGGCTGCCCTTGAAGCCGATTCCAAAAAAGTTGGCACCCAAGGTGGGGAAATCGATTATGCCTTGCTGCTGGACGGTCTACAGGCTGAGCGCGAACAGGGCATTACCATTGATGTGGCCTATCGCTTTTTCTCAACCGATAAACGCAAATTCATCGTTGCCGACACGCCGGGGCATGAACAATATACCCGTAACATGGCAACAGGCGCGTCCAATGCCGATGTGGCCGTTATCCTTGTCGATGGCCGCAAAGGGATTTTGACGCAAACCAAACGTCACAGCTATATCGTCTCTCTCGTCGGTATTCGTAAAATCGTCGTTGCCGTCAACAAGATGGACCTTGTGGATTATGACGAAACTAAATTCCACGATATCGAAGACTCTTATCGAACCTTTGCCAAGGATTTAGGCTTTGAAGACATTGCCTGCATTCCCATTTCTGCATTAAACGGCGATAACATCATTGATAAAAGCCCGCAAACAGATTGGTATGACGGCCCGACCCTGATGCATTATCTGGAAACGGTTCAGGTCGCATCCGATCTGAAAGAAAAGCCTTTCCGTCTTCCCGTTCAATGGGTGAACCGCCCCAACCTTGATTTCCGTGGGTTTAGCGGAACAATTGAAGCCGGCAGCGTCAAACCGGGCGATGAAATTGCCATTCCGGCATCTGGTCAAACCTCTATCGTTGATCGTATCGTCACACTGGATGGGGATTTAGATGAAGCGATTGCCGGTCAAGCCGTCACCATTACCCTAAAAGACGAGATTGATATTTCGCGTGGTGATATGCTGGTAGACGCCAAATCACGTCCTGATTATGCCGATCAGTTCGAAGCCAAGATCATCTGGATGCATGACGATGCCCTTTTGCCCGGTCGCTCTTATCTGATTAAATTTGGTACTCAAACGGCAGGTGCGCAAATCAGCGAGCTGAAACACAAGGTCAACGTCAATACCTTGGAAGAAGCTGCGGCCAAAACACTGGAACTGAACGAAGTCGGCATTTGTAATGTCGCCCTTGATCGCAATGTGGCCTTTGACAGCTATAGCAATAGTCCGGGAACAGGTCGTTTCATCCTGATCGATCGTTATTCCAACGCCACTGTTGGTGTCGGCATGATCGACCATGCCCTGCGCCGGGCTAGCAATGTGCATTGGCAAGCCCTTGATATCAGTAAAAAAGAACGCGCCGAACGTAAAGGTCAACGTTCTTGTGTCTTATGGTTTACAGGCCTGTCCGGTTCGGGCAAATCCACCATTGCCAACCTTGTGGAAAAGAAATTGCATTCCTTGCATAAACATACCTATGCACTGGATGGCGACAACATCCGCCATGGCTTGAACAAAGACCTTGGGTTCAGTGATGCTGATCGGGTAGAAAATATCCGTCGTATCGGTGAAACGGCCAAGCTGTTTGTCGATGCCGGTCTCATAACCCTGACTTCCTTTATCTCGCCGTTCCGGTCAGAGCGCAAAATGGCCCGTGAATTATTGGACGAAGGTGAGTTCATCGAAATTTTCGTTGATACACCACTGGAGATTTGCGAAGAACGCGATGTAAAAGGCCTGTATGCCAAGGCGCGCGCTGGTGATTTGCCGAACTTTACAGGTATTTCATCACCTTACGAAGCACCGGAAGACCCCGATATCCATCTTGATGGTTCCAAACTGAATGCGGAAGAAGCGGCAGAAGTTGTCGTTCAAAAGCTGGAAGAATTGGGCATTCTAGACGTCTGGTTCCCGGAAATCTAATTTTTCATACAATATTCCCCCTTTTTGGCGATCCGTTTTCTCAAAAGACGGATCGCTTTTTTTTGCGCACATCTTGTGCCCCTTCGATGAACCTGATAGGTAATAAATGTGATTTCTGTTGCATCGCACATTCACTTGCCCGAGATAGTTTTATGTCATTGAAACATAAAGAAAATACCCACGAACAACCCTTGTGGCAAAAAGGGTTGAACAAAGTGCGCGCCTTGCTTTATCGCTCGCCGCTCTATCTGGTTACCCTGCGCAAAAATCCACAGTTGGATGTTGTCCCCTTGCCTAATAACCTGAAGGTGAGCCATCCGGAAAATGTCGCATTGTTGAAAGACGGGAAGTTCCCTTTTGCCGGACGGACCTATAAAAGTGGTGATCATCCTTGGACAACGGCACAAGATGATCTTACCTGGCAAAGCTGGGTTCATGGTTTTTCATGGTTAAACGATCTGGCACAAAATGACGATGTGGATGCCATCGTCACTGCCCGCCAGTATATTCAAAGTTGGCTGGACCTTCACGGTGTCTGGAGCCCACTTGCATGGCGTGCCGATGTCATGGGCGAACGCTTGATCAACTGGATGGCCAATATTGATAAGCTTTGTGCCAGTGCCGATGATAATTTTATCCGTAATTTTAAAAGCAGCTTGTCTTTACAGGCCTCGCACCTGTCGCGCGCGCGCTTTCACGATTTAACAGGTTACACCTTATTGCGGGCCTTGCGCGGTCAACTTTACATCAGTTTGTTTATCAAAGGATTTGAGAAAAAAACGCCGCGCGTTCTGGAGCGAATGACACAAGAAATGGATCGCCAAATTCTTGCCGATGGTGGGCATATTTCACGTTCGGCAGAAACGCTGTGTAATGTCTTGCAGATGACCCTTGAAATCATTGATATTTTTGGTGAATTGCACAAGGAATGCCCAGACAGTTTCCGCCTGAATATTGATCGTATGGCCCCTATGATCCGAACACTGCGCCATACAGACGGTGGATTTGCCCTATTTCATGGCTCCCAAGAAAGCCAGCGTGACACAATTGATCAACTGTTGGACCGCACCGGCAATATCGGCCAACCGCTCAGCGATGCCCGCCACAGCGGTTATCAACGTATCGAGGCCGGACGCACTGTCTTGTTAATGGATGTAGCCGGACCGCCGGATATCCAACGCCATCCCTTCGGTCATGCCGCCCCGCTCAGTTTAGAAGTCAGTTCTGACAATGAACGATTGCTGGTCAATTGTGGATGCGCCGTCGGCGGGGACCCCAGCTGGCATGATGCCTTGTCTGCCACTGCCGCACACAATTGTTTAACGGTTGATGATAAAAATTGTTTCACCGTCTTGCATGGGGGCGGCATTAAACCCTATCAGGTGGACATATCGGCACAACGGTTTGAAGATAACGGACAGGTTTTGATCGAGGCCCAACATAATGCCTATCAAGCCAGCTTCGGCCTGATCCATCAGCGTAGTGTCTATATGAATAAAACCGGCACCGACCTGCGTGTTGAAGACAAATTAATCGGCATGGGCGGATCAACCTACGCCATCAGCCTGCATCTGCATCCTGATGTCCATGCCTCGTTGGTGCAGGGTGGGCAAGCCGTTCTTTTAAAAACCCATAATGGTGCCGGTTGGCATTTACGGGTACAAGGCGGCAAACTTGATATTCGCGAAAGCATCTATGTCGCACGTCCCGGTCATGTGCGCCATACCGACCAAATTGTCATGCAGGGTCCCTTGCGCGGTGAGGGTGTTTGTGTCAAATGGCGTCTCAGCAAACTGTAAACCAGCACAGCAAATAAAACGAAGAACGCCTTTAAATCTGTTCTTTAAAAAACGGATGGTCCAGTTCCGGCACCAGTTCTTTCACAACATGCAAGGCAGCAATTGTATCGCGATTGCGACATTTGGTTTCGATACGATCCAATGTCTGTGCCAGCATATCCGCATCCAGCACACGTGGTGTGGCAATTAAAATGCCTTCTTGTGTAGAGGGGGTTGGCGGTTCATCCCCGTGGAAAATCTCTTCATACAGTTTTTCACCGGGGCGCAAACCCGTGAACTGAATATCAATATCCTGATAAGGTTGCAGACCGGATAATTTAATCATTTGTTCCGCCAAATGGAGGATTTTAACCGGCTCCCCCATATCCAGAACACAGATTTTACCATCCAACGCGTTGTCTTTTTGCGCCAGAACGGCGGCTTGCAAAACCAGTTCCACAGCTTCGCGGACCGTCATAAAGAAACGGTTCATTTCTTTATCCGTTACGGTCAACGGTCCACCAGCGCGCAACTGCTTTTCAAACAAGGGCACAACCGATCCTGTTGATCCCAACACATTACCAAACCGCACGGTCGTGAAACGGCATCCTGTTTTTTTAATATCCAAGGCCTGTGCATAACTTTCCGCAATGCGTTTGCTCGCCCCCATGATATTGGTTGGGTTCACAGCCTTGTCTGTGGAAATTTGCACCATCGCCTGAATGCCGTGGGCAACACAGGCATCTACAACGTTGCGGGTTCCGACCGCATTGGTCAAAATCCCTTCCACCGGGTTTTCTTCCACCAAGGGTACATGCTTTAGGGCCGCTGCATGAAACACCAAATCCGGTTTATTGGTTTCGAAAATATCGTTTAAGCGATAACGATCACGGATATTACAAATCAAAGCCTGCCGTTTTAAATCCGGGAATGTGCGCGATACTTCCATATCGATGGTGTACAGCGCATATTCTGAAGCCTCCAACAACAAAATCTCGCAGGGGCCAAAACTACAAATCTGACGAACAAGTTCACTCCCGATGGAGCCCCCAGCACCGGTTACCAAGACTTTTTTACCGGAAATCAGTTCTTTGGGGAGGGATTTATCCAAGGCCTTTTGCGGGCGTCCCAATAAATCCTCCACATCAATGGGGCGAACCTCAATCTGATCCACTTGACCACTACGTAAATCGGTCATTTTGGGTAAACGCGACAAGGGAACGCCCAACTCATCCGCCAAGGCCAACAATTTACGCACTTTTTCACCGGGCCAATCATCTTTCGTTAAAATCAGACGCTGCGGCTTTTTATTCTTCTTTGCCAATCCGGCAATAATATCGGGTAATTCATCCAACATCCCTAAAACGGGAATACCCAACATATCCAATCCGGCCCGTGATTTTTTTTCTGCCACCAGACCAACAGGTTGATAGGGGATATTGGGATTGCGTTCAATGGCGCGCAGGAACAAATCCGCCCCATCACTTGCCCCGATCAAAAGTGCGGGAATTCTGGGGGTTTCGCTGACCAAATGCGATAAATCCAGACGACGATCTTTCAGCATGCGATAAATAAAACGCGGCGCTCCCAACAAGGCCATCAACACAAACCAGTTGATAACAGGAACAGAACGGGGCAGGGCTTCCAATCGCGTTGTCATAAACATGACAAGCGCGAAAATCAGGATCAAAATACTGGCGGATTTGGTAATGGCGATCAAATCACGCATAGAGGCATAACGCCAAATCCCTTTATAAAGCCCCATCAGATAAAAAACGGCCGCTGCCACGATCACCAAAATGGGTGTGCCCGTGCGCACCACTTCCAGATAATTATGGAAATCATTACCAAGCCGCAAATAAAGTGCGACATTAAATGACACTGCCGTCATCAACAGATCATGGAACAGGGCAACCCATCCGCGCCCGGGTATTTTGCTAAAAGTAAACGCCATGACATCCCGGCAGACTAAAGAAAAACCGAATAATTCAAGTACCTTGTTTTCAGGCTGACTTCAACCTTTATACCAGTTAACCATCTTTTCAAAACCGCTTTCCACCGAAACAGGCGGGGTCCAGTTCAATTCTTTTTGGATAGTTTGTCCATCAACTTGCAAACTTTGCGTTAAACGATCAATCGCAGCAGATTTTCCCGTTATACGTCCCAGTATTTTCAAAATGAAAATAGGAACCGAGATCATTCGACAAGGCCGTCCGAGTTTTTGCGCCATCAAGGCGAACATGCCTGCCACACTCAAGTCACATCCATCACTGATTAAATAGGTCTTATGAGCCGCGTTTGGATGTTGGCTGCATAACATCAACGCATCCGCTAAATTATCCACGTTCACAAGACTGCGTTTATTGTGCAAACATTTAAACGGCACGGGTAGGGCTTTGTCTGCTAATTTTAAAAAGCTCAAGAAATTGGCTTTTACACCGGGACCATAAACCAACGGCGGGCGCAGGATACACACTTCCAATCCTGTCTTTTGTGCCAAGGTGCGCAAGCCCTCTTCTGCTTCCCATTTCGACAGACCATAGGGGTCAGCCGGGGGGTGATCAATTTTCGCTCTAAAGGGCTGGCCATCCAGCGTTTTCTCCCCATTCACCTTGATGGAGCTTAAAAAGACAAATCGTGTTACCCCTTGGGCCTGTGCCGCTTTTGCTAGACACAAGGTTCCATCCCGGTTGATCGAACGATATATTGCCAAGGGATTAACCGCTTCTTCCTGCATCATATGAACACGGGCAGCGAGATGGATTACAACATCAATCCCTGTAAGTTTATCACTCCAGTCCGTATTGCCATCAATGTCACCAACCTGAAGCCAGTCACAATTCAAATCAGTTTTATGTGTTCTATACGTCGCAACAACCTGATGCCCATATCTCAACAAATGCTGACATAAAATCTGTCCGACAAACCCGGTTGCCCCTGTCACCAAAACCTTAGACATGTTTTGGTGACCCCTTTTTAAAGTGGAACAATAAAGTCGTCACACTAACAATCGCCAAGATCAATCCGCCCAGTAAAGTTACGTCATAGGCCACCCAGGCCGATGCAATCAACACCACATTCAACGCCAGAATACGCAAAGCAACCTGATCATGGCGTAAACCTTTTTGTGTTGCTTGCTGGTAAAAATGTTCACGATGGGCTTGCCAGACTTTTTCCCCGCGCAGCAGGCGTTTGATCAAGGTAAACGTTGCGTCCACCATATAATAAAGCGCGATTAACGCCGCAATCAGAACAAAACCCTGTCCCGCCAGCAAAATCAACATCCAGCCCAGTAGGAAACCGATCGGGATACTCCCGACATCACCCATGAAAACCTTGGCGGGGTGCCAGTTCCATTTCAAAAAACCAAGGGCAGAAGCGCATAAAACAAGGGCTGTCAAAATAAAGCTATCGCCCAAATGCAACGCAAAGCCGAATAAAGCCAATCCCGCCCCGATGGAGGCAATTTCAACACCGGAAATACCATCAATCCCATCCATAAAATTAAAGAGATTGATAAACCAGACCCACCCAAAAACCAGCAGGATTTTCTCCAGCCACAGAGGCATAAACCCGCCAATATAACCTGTCTCGCTGGGGGGTAAGAAAAAGACACATAACCCGACACAGATAAACTGCACCGCAAAACGTACTCCGGCTCCCAAATCACGCAAATCATCCAGCCATGATAATAAAGCCAGAACAAACGCACCGCCCAAGGCAAACGGTGCAATCGTTAAAGGATCTTCCCATAAAAAATTAATCGCTATCAACGCAGGCAGAATAACAATTAACATCCCGATCCCCCCGCCACGCGGGGTCGGTATGGAATGGGAACTGCGTTCATTGGGATGATCAAGTATGGCCTTATGGCGTAAATAGGCCAACACGCCCCCGGTTGCGAAGATGCTGAGGACGAAAGCAGCAATGAAAATGGTCAGATAGTGCATAACTTCTCCCAAATTCTGCCCATTAAGCGGTTATCTGATGAATAACAAACATGGTTTTATCCATTATGGCCTGATCGTTTAGTTCTTCATCGACAAAACGACGCGCTGCAGCCCCAAATTCCGTGCAAAGGGCAGGATTATTGGCGAGATATTCAATCGCATTCGCCAATGCAACACTATCTCGAAGCGGAACCAAAAGGCCGTTTTCCTGATCCCGTACAATCTCGCGACAGCCCGGCACATCAGTTGCAATCATTGCCAAACCGCAAGCCGCTGCTTCCAACAGACTTTTGGGCAATCCTTCGCGCCATGACGGCAATAATGCCACGCTAGATTGACGATAAATATCGGCAATATCCGTTCGGCGCCCCCAACATTCGACCAATCCATCCGCTTGCCAGCTTGCCAGATCATCCTGTGATGCACTTTGTGGATTATACGCATCAATATCACCGACAAGTGCGATACGGATATCTTGTCCGCGTTCTTTTAATAACCGGGCAGCCTCGATTATCTCCCCCACACCTTTTGCCCATAATAAACGCCCGACAAAGGTGATTAAAGGCGGCTGGGGAAGGGCAGGTGCCGGATGAAAATGCACCGCATCCACGCCGGAGCCACGCACCAGAAACAGATTGTGATCTTCACGAAAGCCAAACCCTGACATCAAGGCAAGATCATCCCGGTTTTGCACCAGCATATTGACCTTTTTTGTCCACGCAAATCCCCGAAAGGCAACCGAGACAACCGTGCGAATGACACGAGCTTTTAAACTATTGGAAATAAAGGAAAATCCAAGTCCGGTTACAAGGTTTAGTACTTTTTTAGCCGGTGAAAAGACAGCTGCTATTGTACCGAGAAGGACCGTAAACAAGGCAACATGGACCACCAGATCAGGGCGTTCCTGTTTATAAATCGCCCGCAAAGACGAAACCGTTTTTAACGCCTTAAACGGTGAAATGCCGTCGCGTTGAAAATCTACAGACAAACAACGCACACCATGGCTTTCAACTTCTTTGCGCCTGTCAGAAAAACGACAAGCCAGCGCCACATCATAGCCTTCTGCCTTCAATCGCTTTGCCAAGGGGAGACGATGGGATAAAAAATACCAGTCTTCCGAAACAACGATGAGGGCTTTGGGTTGCATGGCAGAGCCTCGCTTACAGGCGCCAAAGTTCGATATCTGCCGGACAACTGTTGCGATCCAGACAGGATTTAATATCGATAACCGCGCCTTTATTCTCTTTCAGTAAAGAAACAGGCAGCGCCCAACCTTTATCAAGGAATTTCTGGTGCGATACCGCCATGATCACCACATCAGCTGGCGCAAGGTCCGTCTCATCCATCAGATTTACACCGTATTCTTCTCGGGCTTCGTCTTTTTCCGCCCACGGATCGGTAATTTGCACCTGAATACCCATATCCTGCAATTCCGTAATAATATCCACAACTTTGGAGTTGCGCAGATCGGGAACGTTTTCTTTGAATGTCAGGCCTAAAATGGTCACGACCGGGTCATCCTTGCGCCCACGCTTCATCAGCATTTTTACCGCCTGCATGGCGATATGATATCCCATCCGGTCATTCACACGGCGCCCCGCCAAAATGACTTGCGGGTGATGACCCAGTTGTTCGGCCTTATGCGTCAAATAATAAGGATCCACACCGATACAGTGACCGCCCACCAGGCCCGGTGTAAATTTCAGGAAATTCCATTTTGTGCCGGCGGCTTCTAAAACATCATGGGTGTCGATGCCGACGCGTTCAAAAATTTGCGACAATTCATTGACGAAAGCAATATTTAAATCCCGTTGCGTATTTTCAATCACTTTTGCAGCCTCTGCCGTTTTGATGTTCGCTGCGCGATGAACGCCCGCTGTCACAACAGACTCATAAACTTTTGCAACAATATCAAGTGTTTCGGCATCCTGACCGGAGACCACCTTCAAGATGGTTTCAAAACGGTGTTGCTTGTCGCCCGGGTTAATCCGTTCCGGTGAATAACCCACCGCAAAATCGCTTTGATTGGACAATCCAGAAATTTGCTCCAAAACCGGGACGCATTCTTCCTCAGTCGCACCAGGATAAACGGTGGACTCATAAACAACAATATCGCCTTTTTTTAAGACAGAACCAACCGTGCGTGATGCCGCCAACACCGCCCCCATATCGGGACGATGAGCATCATCAATTGGGGTCGGAACCGTCACAATAAAGAAATCGGCCTTGCGCAATTCTTCCAGATCACACGTATAGGTCAGACTGTCGTGTAAAACGTCACCTTCATCCACTTCTTCGGTGCGGTCATAGCCGGTGTTCAATTCCGCAACACGGCCCTGATCAATATCAAAACCGATGGTTTGATATCCGGCCCGACCATAAGACACGGCAACCGGCAACCCCACATATCCAAGACCAATAACGGCAACTCTACGATTATGCATCATACGTCCACATTATAAAAATCAAGATACCATTCAACAAATCGGCCAACACCTTCTTCAATGCTGGTGTTGGGGGCATAGCCGGTAATTTTATTCAATTCACTTGTATCCGCCCAAGTTGCCGGAACATCGCCATCCTGCATCGGCAACATATTTTTTTCTGCTTTGCGGCCCAGTTTTTCTTCCAAGACTTCAATATAGCGGGTCAGTTTTTCACAGCGCGAATTCCCGATATTAACGATACGATAGGGACCAATACCGCTGGTGCAGGGATCGGGATTTTGGGCATCCCAGTTTTCATCCTTCTGCGGCGGTTTGAGCAACAGGCGGAAAATCCCTTCAACGATATCTTCCACAAAGGTGAAATCACGTTCCATATTACCATGATTGAATACATTAATCGGTTTGCCTTCAAGAATGGCTTTAGTGAACAAAAACAGTGCCATATCCGGTCGTCCCCACGGTCCATAAACCGTGAAAAAGCGCATTCCGGTTGCCGGAATATTGAACAAATGAGCATAATTATGGGCCATTAGTTCATTGGCTTTTTTAGTTGCCGCATACAACGTCATGGGATGTTCGGTACTGTCATGTTCGGAAAACGGCATATTCTTATTACCGCCATAAACGGAACTGGTCGATGCAAAGACCAGATGATCCACCGGATGATGACGGCACGCTTCCAAAATGCTGAGAAAACCATCAATGTTTGAATGGGTATAAGCCGCCGGGTTTTCCAACGAGTATCGCACCCCGGCCTGAGCCGCCAAATTCACACAATGTGTCGGTTTATGATCGGCGAAAGCCTGCATAATGGCGTTGGCATTGGCCAAATCCTCGCGGATTTCCGTAAAAGCCGCATGTTGTTTTAAACGGGCCAGACGCGCTTCTTTCAAGGAAACATCGTAATAATCGGTTACACAATCAATACCAACCACCTCATGGCCATTGGCAATTAATTTTTCAGCCAGATGATAACCGATAAAACCGGCCGTTCCTGTAACGAGGACTTTCATTTTTTCAGGTTTTCCTTATGCGAAGCTCAGCTTGGCGGCATCATAGCTTCAAGGCAGAGAAGGGTAAATAACGAATTCAGCGTTTTTCCGGCTTATTTGACTCAATTTAACAAGTCATTTTCAATATCTTCTTCAATCTGTTCTTTCAGACTTTGTGCCCGCAAAATATTCTTATCAATCACATGCGCCAATTGCACTTTGCCGTTTTCCGCATAATAGGACCGCGCTTCGTTAAAACACATCAGGGCATGTTCAATCCAGGCAACCGTTGACGGGTCCCGTTTGGCTAAGGCAAATAAAGTTGCACCCAGATTATTTTGCGTATTCGCCCATTGGGCAGGATATTTTTCCGGTGTATAGACTTTTAACACCGCCTGAAAGGCCACACCGGCCTGTTCCAGTGATTGCGCCCCTTTAACCATTTGCCCATGTAACATCAAGGCCTTCGCCATGTGTGACATGGCATCGGCCCAATTCAACGGATATCGTTTCTGTGTATAAACATCCAAAGATTTTTTAAAATAGCGTGCTGCTTTTTGCAGATAATCCGGCTCACTCAGGCTACGGCCCATACGCGCACACATACTGGCGATACGCATCTGAACAGCGGCCCATTCCAGCGGATAGGATTTAAGTGTGAAAACAGTGCAAACCCCTTCAAAATGGCGAATGGCCTGTTCAATATGTTCAACAGCCTGCTTATCGTCCTTATGGGCTGCCATTTCTTCAAACAACCAGCCATAATGATTATTGATCAAGGCCCATTCCTGCGGTGTTTTCTCTTTTTCAACCAAGTCTTCCCAAGTCTTAAATGCTTTCAAGGCCGGATCAAACCAGCCAAGTTCCTTGGCACGGCGCGCAATATTGGCCAAAACAACCGCACACATTCCCATTGTGGAAACCTTCACCGGCTGGCTGGTTTTACGCGGGCTTAATCCGGCAGGTAATTTGGTCAACGGATCAACTGCATTCAATAAATGTTCACCAATCTTCAATGCCTGACTGGGATGAGACGGTACACAGGCTGCAAAAATAGCAGCATACAAAACATCCAGTGATCCCATATCCGGTTCAAACGGCACCAACAGGTTTTCGGCAAAACCGGGCATGCCCAAATTTGCATTTCCCACAACGCCACTTAAAAAATACCACCGTACAGACTGCAATTCAGGTTCCACCTTGCCCCATATCAACAGGTCGGCCCCTTCTTTTTGCAATAACGCACGCCCATCCCGCAAAACATCTTCAAACTGTTTTTCCAAGGTTCCTTTATTGGTTCGCTTAAAAACATGAGCCGTGCGCCGCGCAGATAATCCAGCGCGTTCATTTAACGGAATAAGAACGCCCTGAAGCAAGGCTTCCTTGGCTTCATCACTGGCAAACTTTCCTTCGGGCTCAGCGATCAGTACATGGACGTCGCCAATATCCTGCATAAGCGCCAGCGGACCCTGACCTTCTTCGTCAGTGCCCTCTTCACGCTTTAAAAACCAGTCGACAAATCGGTTGAAAATCGAAACCATTAACGTATCCGTGCTTCACCTTCAAACTAGGGATAGCGCAAAGACTGTTAAGATGGAATAAAAATCACGGACACAATGACCTACGCTTTTATCATAACCAAGCTACATTGCGACTTATTCAATCAAAAAAACAATTGGACTAGATTAGGTTTCCAACAGAAAAACATCACTTAGAAATCGACGCACCGCCCACCTTTTTCCCAATCTCCAAAACGGGTCGGGTCGGGACCTTCACGTCCACCGACTTCGGCCGGTTTATCTTCCTGATCCGCCATTGTTTCAAATTTACGGGCCGGTTGCGGGGCAATAGGACGGCCATCTTCGTTGCGCACAACGTCGGTTGCTGTAAACTTCGGCTTATTTTCGGATGATTCAGACATGACGGAACCTCAAAGGGGTTGCGGATTTAAGATATTTCTCCCTAAATACTCAGTGTTCAGCAATTTTGCAATGGATTAGAGCCTATGAGCTACGCACGCACCGCCTTATTACTGGCTGGCATGACCGGTTTGTTCCTCGCGATCGGATATATGATCGGTGGCGAAAGTGGTATGGTCATTGCCTTTGTCATTGCCTTGGGTATGAATGCCTTTTCCTATTGGAATTCCGACAAAATCGTTCTGCGCATGTATGGCGCCCGTCCCGTCGACGCCCGAAGTGCCCCGGAATTTTATCAAATGGTCGCAGACCTTGCCAAGCGGGCCGCCTTGCCCATGCCCAAGGTCTATATCATGGAAAACCCGCAACCCAACGCCTTTGCTACCGGGCGTAATCCTGAAAATGCCGCTGTTGCTGCCACAACCGGCTTGTTGAACATGCTGTCTCCCGAAGAAATCGCAGGCGTCATGGCACACGAACTCGCCCACGTTAAAAATCGCGATACCTTGATTATGACAATCACAGCCACAATTGCCGGGGCCATTTCCATGCTGGCAAATTTTGCTTTTTTCTTTGGTGGATCCAGCGATAACCGGAATAACCCACTGGGTCCCATCGGTGGGATTTTAATTATGATTCTTGCCCCAATGGCCGCCATGCTGGTGCAAATGCTGATTTCCAGAACACGTGAATATGAAGCCGACCGGATCGGAGCCGAGATTTGCGGGCAGCCCATGTGGCTCGCCAGTGCCTTGAATAAATTACATCAAGGGGCCTCTCTCATTGATAATCACGCGGCGGAAAATAATCCGGCAACCGCCCATATGTTTATTGTCAATCCCTTGCACGCACGTAAAACCGATAATCTGTTTTCCACCCACCCCAATATGGAAAACCGTATTGCTGCCCTTAAAAAAATGGCACAGGCCCAACCGATGCGTCGCACCAGCCGCTCACGCATCCCCAACAGCCATAATGGTCCGGCAAAAGGACCGTGGGGCTAGCATCGTTGAAAATTGTAGAGTATAAGGCGGACAAATTCCTTTTTGTTTAAATGAAAGTCCACCCTATGCCCCGTCGTATCGCCTATGATGTACTCTGTCAGGTTCTGGGTAAAAAACGCCCGATGGACGAGGCTTTTAATTCGCATCCCCATCTGGATAAACTGACACCGAAAGCCAAGGCTTTTTCGCGCGCCCTTCTCAGCACGACCATGCGCAACAAAGGCTTTATTGATCATCTGATTGATGAATGTCTGGAAAAACGGCCCAAAGGGGCCTCGCGTGATGTCTTAAATATTATGCGCCTTGGCGTGGCACAACTTTATTTCATGCATGTGCCGCCGCATGCCGTTTTATCGGAAGCGCAAATTTTGACCGGGCGCGTAAAATTCATGCAATATAAAAAACTGGTCAATGCCGTCCTTCGCCGAATTGAACGCGAACAAGGCGAAAAAGAATTCTCACCTGATTTTATTGCAGAAAAAAATATTCCCGTCTGGTTGATCGAAAGCTGGAAAAACGCCTATGGGGAAGACGCCGCCAAAACCATTGCCTTGGCACACCTGAAAGAACCACCACTGGATATTACCCCTAAATATAATGACGAAGCCGCCATTTGGGCCAAGCGTTTAAACGGGGAAATTCTCCCCAACGGCAGCATCCGTTTGCCCATCGGCGGACGAATTGAAGAACTGGACGGGTATGGCAATGGATCATGGTGGGTGCAGGACGCGGCCGCCACCCATCCCGTCACCTTGTTAGGGGATGTCAAAGGCAAGGCAGTGCTGGATCTTTGCGCGGCACCGGGTGGTAAAACCATGCAGCTTGCGGCCCTTGGCGCACAAGTTACCGCCGTGGATAAATCCACCAACCGCCTGAAAAAATTGGAAGAAAACCTAACCCGCACCCATCTGAAAGCCGACATTCTGACCAAAGACCTGATGGAATGGGAACCGGATTGTGAATTTGATGCCATCTTGCTGGATGCGCCCTGCACGGCAACCGGCACCTTGCGCCGCCACCCCGATGGGTTATGGACCAAAAAATCAGATGATATCCGGGCCATGGCTGATATTCAGGGCACCCTTTGGCACCGCGCGAGCCGTTGGGTAAAAGTGGGCGGTACCATTGTTTATTGCACCTGTTCCTTGCAACCCGAAGAAGGCGAGCTGATGTTACAGGCTTTCTTGAAAGGCCATAGCAATTTCGAACAAGCCGGCGATGTCTATCGCAACCTGCCGGGCACAAGCGGGGATGGTTTCTTTGCCGCTGCGGTTAAACGAACAGCCTAAAAAGCAACATCCCGGCCTAAGGCCGGGATGATCACCTTGTTTTATATAGAATAATAAAGTCGGCTTAGCCCAGCTTTACAGCCGTCCCATTGGCAGACACCATCAACATGGTTTTTTGATCGCCACCGATGACTTCATAATCCAGATCAACCGCGACAACCGCATCGGCCCCCAGACTTTGTGCCTCTTCCATCATATCGGCAAGTGCGGCTTCTTTGGCTTTGCGAAATTCTTTTTCATAGGCACCGGATCGACCACCCACCACATCGCGGATCCCGGCAAAGAAATCCTTAAACAGGTTCGCCCCCAAAATGGCTTCCCCGGAAACGATCCCGCAATATTGCGTTACAGATTTGCCTTCAACACTATCGGTCGTGGTTACGATCATATCTTCAATCCCTTAAATCAAAAAAACAATTCACAACAGAATAGCAGGATCACGACGAGAGGGAAGGAGAAAGATTTTGCAACCTTATGTCATGTTTTGTAAGATCAACCCAACTCATAAGGGGCAGGGTAAATGGCAGAGCAAGAAAACCAACAGCACAACAACGTTCAAGAACGCAAAAGTTTTTGGTCATGGCTGGATGACAACAGCGGCCCCTTACAAGCAATCGCTGCCCTTATCGTCATTGGCGGAACATTATGGACCGCCTATTTCTATTTTTTTACGCCTGAGCCCGACATCAGTGAAACAACTGATATTCAAGAACTCTACACACTCAGGGATGATCTAAAAAAACGATTGGCAAATGTTGAAGACCTATCTGATCCACGCTTCAACCGTCTTCAAGCCATTGACCGACAAATCGAAAAACGCATTGATGATAGTCTGGAAAAGCGCGCCGCCAGCCTCGGCATCACAATTGAAAGCGGAACCGCTGAAAAACGCGATCAAGCCGTCAAAGAATTGGTCGTTCAAGCCAAAGACGATCAACAGCGAAAGGCCCTGTCGTTAATTGCCGAGGGTGATATCGACGGCGGTCTTGATCTTTTGGCAACACAAGCCCAAAAAGCCAGCGAAAATGCAGAAACCGCCCAACAAGAAGCCGTCAATCAATGGCGGCGCATTGGGGAATTGGCTTATGGCGTAGATCGCAAACGCGCCCTCGCCGCGTTTAAAAAAGTGATGGAACTGACCCCACATGCCCAAGCATGGGACTATATCTATCTTACCCGCCTTTATATCAAAAGCGGTCAACGAGAGAATGCCTTGGCAATCGTTGAACAAGGCCTGACCGTTATTGATGCGAAAGATCGTGATTATTTTGTCTTGCTGGATGAAAAAAGTGACCTTTCAATCCTCGTTGGTGATCGAGAAGACGCAGACATCAATTTACAAACCGTCCACCAATATATGTTGGCACGGGCCAACCGTGACCCTGAAAATACCCTGTGGCAACGCGATCTTTCGGTTTCTTATGAAAAAATCGCAGATGTCTTACGCGACAAAGGAAAGGCCGATGAGGCCCTGAACCACTATCAAAAATCCTTAGTGATTGCCCAAAACCTTACAAAGCACGATCCAGAAAGTACCGAATGGCAACGCGATCTTTCCGTTTCTTATGAAAAAATCGCAAATGTCTTAAGCGACAAAGGAAAGGCCGATGACGCCCTGAGCCACTATCAAAAATCCTTGGAAATTCGGCAAAACCTTGCAAAGCACGATCCGGAAAATACCCAGTGGCAACGCGATCTTTCGGTTTCCTATAATAAAATCGCAGATGTCTTACGCGCCAAAGGAAAGACCGATGACGCCCTGACCTATTTGCAAGAAGATTTAAAAATCGCCCAGAAGCTTGCAAAGCACGATCCGGAAAATGCCGAATGGCAACGCGATCTCTTGGTAAGTTATGTCAAGCTTGCCGGGACACCGGGCAGTGGAGTGAGTTGGCAGCAGGCAGTGGATCAAGTATTGGCGATGGAAAAACGAGGAATTTTAAATCCCGTGGACCATTGGATGATTGAAGACACCCAAGAACAATTGGCAGCAGAAAAGGCAGCGGCACAGTAAGGAAGTGGGGAAAGATCCCGCCTTTTTCGTCATCCCCGACTTTGATCGGGGATCCAGTCTGCCCCGGATATAAGGCACGCAGCCTTTTGATTTGGCTGGATCCCGCATCAAGTGCGGGATGACGGCGGGCGGTAGGCGAGGTAATAAGGAGGTCGGTATACGCCGAATAACAAGGAGGGGGCATATGCCTGAGATAACGGGAAGCGCAACAGGGGAAGGCAGACGGGATAATGGAGGAGGAAAGACGGTATATCGGGGGAGGGAGAGAAAAATGGAGAATGCAAAACGATAGTGTCACAACGGAAATCTCTTTCATCCATTGCCAACAAAAAAAGAGCCCGCATTTCTAACGGGCTCTTTTTGTCTTTGGATGAAGACCCTTTTTCGCCTTAGTGGCGGAAGTGGCGCATACCGGTGAAGACCATGGCGAGGCCGCGTTCATTGGCGGCGGCAATGACTTCTTCATCCCGGATAGACCCACCCGGCTGGATCACGGCTGTAGCGCCCGCTTCAGCCGCTTCGATCAAGCCATCGGCAAACGGGAAGAACGCATCAGAGGCCACAACAGACCCTTTTGCCCAGCTTTCAGAATCCCCGGCGGTTTTCGCCGCTTGTTCAGCCCGGAAGGCTGCGATACGGCAAGAGTTTACCCGGCTCATTTGACCGGCACCAACACCAACGGTCATATTGTTTTTACAATAAATGATCGCGTTTGATTTCACATGCTTACAAACCGTGAAGGCAAAACGCAGGTCTTTCATTTCCGCTTCTGTCGGTTGACGTTCGGTTACAACCTTGAAGTCATCAGAGAAAATCTGGTTGTCTTTGGATTGAACCAACAAACCACCAGACATGGTTTTCACCATATCAGCCGTATCGCCTGCATTGGGCATACCGCCTGTTTGCAGCACACGAACATTTTTCTTGCCAGACAGAATCGCCAGCGCGTCTTCGTCAATTTGCGGGGCAATCACCACTTCGAGGAAAATTTTTGACAGTTCTTCAGCCGTTGCACCGTCCAATGTTTTGTTAAAGGCCACAATCCCGCCAAAGGCGCTTTCGGTATCACACGAATAAGCACGCAGGTAAGCGTCTTTCAGGTTATCGCCAACAGCCACACCACAAGGGTTGGCGTGTTTAACAATCACACAAGCCGTATCGTCTTTAAATTCAGACACCAGCTCAAAAGCGGCATCCGTATCGTTGACGTTGTTATAAGACAGTTCTTTGCCGTTCAATTGTTCTGCCGTTGCCACGCCGGGACGATTTTCACCCGTGACATAAAAGGCCGCAGACTGGTGGGAGTTCTCACCATAACGCATGGTTTGTTTCAATTCCCCGGCAAACACTTTTCGTTTCGGGTAATCGATTTCCAGCTGTTTGGCATACCAGTTTGAAATGGCCGCGTCATAAGCGCCTGTTCGCGCATAGGCCGTTGCCGACATTTTTTTGCGGAACTCTTCGGTTGTGCCGTTGTTTGCGTTCAACTCTTCCAGAACCAACGCGTAATCTTCAACGTCCACAACTGTACAAACACCTTGCCAGTTTTTCGCTGCCGCGCGGATCATCGCCGGACCGCCAATATCGATATTTTCAATACAAGTATCGAAATCTGCACCCGCCGCCACAGTGGATTCGAACGGATACAGGTTCACTGCCAGCAAATCAATCGGGGCAATATCGTGTTCTGCCATCGCGGCGACATGTTCGTCATTGTCGCGCAGGGCCAGCAAGCCACCGTGGATTTTAGGATGCAGGGTCTTAACACGACCATCCATAATTTCCGGGAAACCGGTATGGGACGAAACCTCGATCACCGGGATACCGGCATCTTTCAATGTTTTAAACGTGCCGCCCGTGGACAACAGCTCAACACCTTTGTCAGCCAGGGCCTGAGCGAACTCAACAAGGCCGGTTTTATCGGAAACGGAAAGCAATGCGCGACGGATGGGAGTAGCCATGATACGACCCAAGCTCCTACAAAATAATATGGGTTGGAATATATGGCGCACCTCATACCAGATGTAGGGGCACTTGTTAAGTGTGCAATGCGAAATATCGTGCGCTTTGGCCGAATTTCTGTCATTACACTTCTGCATAATAGAAATTGCATAATTCAACTGTTAGAATATAAAACAATAAAAAGAAAAGACCGTTACTGTCCGAACCGCCCTTCATTCGGAGTTTTGCATGCAACGGATTTTAATCATTCTTGTCCTACTTCTGGCATGGCATACGCCTGCGCAGAGTAAACAGGTATTGAAGGTCGGCATTTATTCTTTTGAACCCTATTTCACCATTGCCAGGGATGGCACCCTTGGCGGCATATGGAAAGACCTGTTGGATCAACACCTTAAAAAGTTAGACCTGCAACCGGTTTACAAAGCCTTGCCGCCGCCGCGCCTTGCCAAAAATATTATCTTAGGGCGCACAGATATGACCATTTCCGCGCATCATATCAGCGTCAGTGATCATGTTTTTTACAGTAATCAGCCCGTCAGCCACATTACGTTAAATGCTTATCACAAAAAGGATCGCCCCCATATTTCCGATCTATCCGAATTACGGGGTAAAAGTGTTCTGATTATTCGGGGTTATGCCTATGACGGACGGATTGAATTTTTAAAAGACCCAATGAATAATATTACCATTGTTGAAACCGCTGAACATGAGGATGCTATTCGCCAATTGCAAAATGGCAATGTGGACTATTTGCTGGATTATGCACGGCCTATACAAAGTGCCATGAAAAAAAATCAAATGTCAGCGGATAACTTCCATAAGGACCTCATCTCTCAATACTCCGCCTATTTGGTCATTTCAAAGCGATCCAAAAATGCCAGAGCCATAATGGATTCACTGGATCAAAGGCTTATGGATACACAACCGGGCCTATGATAAGCTCTAGGATAAAGGTTTTGCCAATCTCTCTGTCAAATAATCGATAAAAATCCGCACTTTGGAAGACAAGTGTCGGTTCGGTGGATAGATCGCCCAGATGCCTTCACGTTCCGGCTGATAATTTTTCAGGATCGTCACAACCTCGCCACGCTTTAACACGTCCCCCAGATAATATTCCGGCAATTGCACAATCCCACGCCCAGCCACAGCCATGCTTAATAATGTCGGGCCGTTATTACAGCGCATGTTCCCGCTTACCCGGATATTGCGTGCTTTACCTTCTACCGTTAAGCGCCAGTAATCCAGCGTCCCCAACAGGCAATTATGATGTTCAAGCTCTGACAAAGTATGGGGTTCCCCATGCCTGTTTAAATAATCCGGGGCAGCACAGATATGGAGGGTGCGACTCGCCAGTTTTTTCGCAATCATGGACGAATCTTCAAGTTTGCCCAAGCGGATCGCCAGATCAAAACCACCGTCGATCAAATCAAGCTGTCGATTGGTCAATTCCAAATCAACCTGCAAGCCATCATGCAAGGCCATAAAATCCCCGATAAGCGGGGCCAGTATCTTTTCCCCATACGCCACGGGCGCTGTAAAGCGCAACTTGCCCACAGGTTTGTCCTGAAGGTTTAGGACCGCACGTTCGGCTTCGCGCAAGCCATCCAACAAGGGCCGGCAATGTTGAAAATATAAATGCCCAACCTCGCTTAAAGAAACTTTGCGTGTGGTGCGATGAAACAGTTTAACACCCAAACGGTCTTCCAACGCGCCAACCTGACGACTGATATGAGCAACCGAACTGCTTAAACGTTTGGCCGCACTCGTAAAACTGCTCGTTTCCGCCACATGGATAAATTCAAGAAGTCCGTCAAAATCTTTCATTATTTCCATTTAGTAAAAATGTTTTGCTATTTTCATACATTATCATTCCAACAGAAACAATTATACTCCTTTTAACGCATTCATTCTTTAAAAGGGACAAAACCATGATCAAGTGTAAAGCCGCCATTGCCTGGGGTCCGAAACAGCCCCTCTCCATCGAAGAGATTGAGGTCATGCCCCCTAAAGCAGGCGAGGTCCTTGTGAAAATCGTAGCAACCGGGGTCTGTCATACCGATGCCTTTACCCTGTCCGGCGAAGACCCCGAAGGTATTTTCCCCGCTATTTTAGGCCATGAAGGCGGCGGTATCGTTGAACAGGTTGGCGAAGGCGTGACCAGCGTCGCTGTTGGGGATCATGTTATTCCGCTTTACACACCGGAATGTGGGGAATGTAAGTTCTGTAAATCCGGTAAAACCAACCTGTGCCAGAAAATCCGCGAGACACAAGGCAAAGGCTTGATGCCGGACGGAACCACCCGTTTTTATAAAGATGGAAAACCGATTTATCACTATATGGGCACCTCGACTTTTTCCGAATATACGGTCCTGCCGGAAATCTCGTTGGCAAAGGTCAACCCCAAGGCCCCGTTGGAAGAAGTCTGTTTGCTGGGTTGCGGCGTCACCACCGGCATGGGCGCGGTTATGAATACCGCCAAGGTGCAAGAAGGCGATACGGTCGCGATCTTCGGCCTCGGTGGGATTGGTCTGTCTGCGATCATTGGTGCGGCAATGGCCAAAGCATCACGCATCATCGGTATTGACATTAACGAAAGCAAATTTGAACTCGCCAAAAAACTGGGGGCCACTGATTGCATCAACCCGCAAAAATTCGACAAACCCATTCAGGACGTGATTGTCGACATGACCGATGGCGGGGTCGATTATTCCTTTGAATGTATCGGCAATGTCAATGTTATGCGCTCCGCCCTTGAATGCTGCCATAAAGGCTGGGGCGAGTCCGTTATTATCGGGGTGGCCGGGGCCGGTCAGGAAATCAGCACTCGACCCTTCCAGCTTGTGACCGGACGTGTGTGGCGCGGAACCGCCTTTGGCGGGGTGAAAGGACGCTCGGAACTGCCCGATTATGTGGAACGTTATCTCGCCGGTGAATTTAAACTGGATGATTTCATCACCCATACCATGAAGCTGGAAGACATCAACGAGGCCTTTGATCTGATGCATGAAGGCAAAAGTATCCGCAGCGTTATTCATTTCGATAAGTAAATAGAAAGGATAACCCTGCCATGACCTTGGAAAATCTATCGACCAACAAAAGCTTCGGCGGGTGGCATAAGCAATATCGCCACCCAAGCCAAAGCCTGAACTGTGACATGCGCTTTGCGATTTTTCTGCCCCCTCAAGCCAGCGAAAAGTCACCCGTTCCAGTGCTTTACTGGCTGTCCGGCCTGACTTGCACGGATGAAAATTTCATGCAAAAAGCGGGCGCCCATCGCATCGCGGCAGAACTCGGCATCGCCATTGTCGCCCCGGACACCAGCCCACGCGGCGACGATGTCCCCGATGACGTGGACAAATCTTATGATTTTGGTTTGGGGGCAGGGTTTTACCTGAATGCCACACAAAGCCCGTGGAACACACATTATCACATGTATGATTATGTGGTGTCTGAGCTGCCCACCTTGATTGAAAAGACATTTCCGGTTACGAAACAACGCTTCATCAGCGGGCATTCTATGGGCGGGCACGGGGCCTTGACCATCGGACTTAAAAACCCAGATCTTTATCGCTCCATCACCGCCTTCAGCCCCATCTGCAACCCAACCCAGACCCCGTGGGGGCAAAAAGCCTTTCAACATTATCTCGGCGACGACCGCGAAAGTTGGAAAGATTATGATGCCTGTGAGTTACTGAAAAAAGGCAAAGCCTCACAAGCCATTCTGGTCGATCAGGGCCTCAGTGACGACTTTCTGGAAAAAGAACTCAAACCGGAACGTTTAGCCAGCGCCGCACAAGAACACGGCACAGACCTCACCTTGCGCCAACATGAAGGCTACGACCACAGCTACTACTTCATCGCCAGCTTCATCGAGGATCATTTACGTTTTCATAGTAGAAAAAACAAATAGTCTTATTCAATTTTTGTCAAAGTCAGTGAAATATCACCTTCCGGATTTGGAAGAATGGTGACAGGTAAATTTATTGTGCCATTGTGATAAGCATTTGGAGAAAAATAACTTTCGCCATTACCTAATGAGCGATTATCAGCCGCAACGAGAAGAAAAACCCTGCTTTCTTTCAATATATCAAATGAAATTCTTTGAGAATAAGAGGGGCTATGTCCTCCAAAATTCACCGCATTAATTGGTTTATTATCTACAGAAAAAAGTTCAACATAGGGGAGAATAATTTTCCGATCATACCCCTTACATTCAAAACAAAGTCCAATCACATCAAGAAAATAAGAACCAACTGACAGCGTGGGCGTTTGATAAGTCAGAAAGTTAGATAAGGTATTATCTAACTCTAACACTGGCCCATCCAGACGTATTTGGGCTACTTGCGTTTTAGATGGCACAATCTCTAATGCAGGTGTCTTTAGAACAGCCTGCTGAGTGCTTTTAAATATCTTGCCTTGATTTTGATTAACTAACTTTTGATAATCTTCTTTACCTGAAAGAGGATTAGAACTTGAGCACCCTGTAATCAGGATGCTCAAAGCTATTATCATGCTTAACCGCATTTGATTTAAGAAAATCATATCAATTTCTAAACCTTGTTCGGAAAAAGCGTAGGTAATAATTTGTTTAATTTCTCTGCAACCGCTGCATTCGATGAAGAAATAGCTTCTTTAACGAGTTGCCCATTATTCTGCGACCAAATCATTACATTATTATTTTTCGCATCTGTTCTTACACGTTCGATCTCACTCTTTGTCATTTCCATAATCTCTTTTTCGCTCAGAAGAGGAGATGTTTTTCTAATTTTGGATTCAATTTCTTTTTTCAAAGCTAAGTCATTTACCAAAGCATGCTTCATTCCATTTGGTGAAACTGCTTCATGAACAAGGGTATCAATAAAAGGCTGGTTAAACCCTTCACTAACCTTCAAAGCAGCTTTTAAAGTCGAAGAAATTGGATAGAATTTAACTTGGAGAGAAGTATTTAATGTTGATAAGTCTTCAGAAAACCGAAATTTAGGTATCAAGACGCCTACACTATCAAACTCTTTACTATGTTTACTTAAAACAGATTCAATATCGCTGTGATCTATTTCCTGCCCGTCATATTGAAATTTAGTAGACGGTATTACAGCTTGATTAATTTCGGCTTTCAAAGCAGTTAGCATATTTGGTTTTGGGGCATAAGCTATAACGGGCTCAATCAAATTATTTTGAACAACCTTTTGGTGAGTCATTGCAGCAATATCCAATGCTAAAAATAATAAACCACCCCCCATTGCAGCCGTCGCATTTGACCCTTGAATATCAGCCTCAAGCTCCGGGTAATTATTTGCAATTACAAGTTTCGATGTATTCATTGATTGCTTTGCAGCAAGCGACAAAACGGGCTTTTCCCGACCAGCACACCCCGTAACAACCAACATCAACAAGATACAAAAAACGGGCAAAACAAACCCATGGTTATTTTTTAAATGTGAAAACACTTTATCTATTCCTTTCAATTTTTGCGAGAAATTAGCAAAAGATAAATAGAAGATAAAATGATTTCCCTAAAGCCAGAAAATAAAATCAATAAATGTATTTTAATCGTTCTACACTACCTTATAAACAGGCTAACACACGTAAAAAGGCCCTTCCCCATAAATGGAAAAGGGCCTTCAAAAAAACCAATATTAAACTAATTTAGTCTGAACGGTTCTGACGGTTTTCGATCAGGTCATCGACAACGCCCGGGTCGGCAAGGGTCGATGTATCGCCCAAGGAACCGAAATCGTCTTCGGCGATTTTGCGCAGGATACGGCGCATGATTTTACCGGAGCGGGTTTTCGGCAAGCCCGGTGACCATTGCAACCAATCCGGTGACGCAATTGGGCCGATTTCGTGGCGAACCCATTTCACCAGCTCTGTTTTCAGCTCATCACTGGGTTCTTCACCGGCGTTCAGGGTCACGTAAACATAAATCCCTTGCCCCTTCAGATCGTGTGGTGCCCCGACAACGGCGGCTTCTGCCACTTTCGGATGGGCCACAAGGGCGGATTCAACTTCGGCTGTGCCCATACGGTGACCGGAAACGTTGATCACGTCATCTACACGCCCTGTAATCCAGTAATAACCGTCTTCGTCACGGCGTGCGCCGTCACCTGTGAAGTATTTACCCGGATATGTGGAGAAATACGTCTGGATAAAGCGTTCGTGATCGCCATAACATGTGCGCATCTGGCCCGGCCAGCTGTCCACAATACACAGGTTGCCTTCGGTTGCGCCATCCAGCGGATTACCTTCGTTATCCACCAATTCCGGCTGAACACCAAAGAACGGACGGGTTGCTGAACCCGGTTTCAGGTCCGTTGCACCCGGCAGCGGCGTAATCAAGATACCGCCTGTTTCGGTTTGCCACCATGTATCAACGATTGGGCATTTGCCTTTACCAACCACGGTATTGTACCAGTTCCAGGCTTCCGGGTTAATCGGCTCACCCACAGAACCGAGGATACGCAGGCTGTCCAGTGAACATTTTTTCACCGGCTCATCGCCTTCTCGCATCAAGGAACGAATAGCCGTCGGTGCGGTGTAGAAGATATTGACTTTGTGTTTGTCACAAACTTCCCAGAAACGCGAGACGCTCGGGTAATTCGGCACGCCTTCAAACATCAATGTGGTCGCCCCGTTGGCAAGCGGACCATAAACAATGTAAGAGTGACCGGTTACCCAGCCCACATCGGCCGTACACCAGTAAATATCACCTTCGTGGTAATCAAATACATACTGATGTGTCATGGAAGCATAAACCAGATAACCACCTGTTGTATGCAGAACACCTTTTGGCTTACCTGTTGAACCGGATGTGTAAAGGATAAATAGCGGATGTTCGGCATCAAGTTCTTCTGCCGGGCAATCACTGGACGCTGCAGCCGTAACTTCTTCGTACCAAACGTCGCGGCCTTCTTTCATATTGATGTTGCCGCCTGTACGTTTCACAACGATACAGGTTTCCACATCAAATTTGTCCATCGCTGCATCGGCATTGGCTTTCAACGGGACTTTACGACCACCACGCAAACCTTCGTCCGCTGTGATAATACATTTTGCATCACAACCTTCCAAACGGTCCGCCAACGCATCCGGGGAGAACCCGCCAAATACGATGGAATGGACCGCACCGATACGCGCACAAGCCAGCATTGCAACAGCGGCTTCCGGAATCATCGGCATATAAAGGGTTACACGGTCGCCTTTAGCAACACCGCGTGCCTTCATGGCATTGGCGAGTTTACAAACGCGCTCATGCAAATCTTTATAAGTGATGTTTTCAGATTCTGACGGATCATCGCCTTCCCAGATAATAGCAACCTGATCACCACGTGTTTCAAGGTGACGGTCCAAACAGTTGTGTGCAACGTTTGTTGTGCCATCTTCAAACCAACGAATATCAACGTTGTGTGTATCGAAAGACGTGTTTTTTACTTTGGTATAAGGCTTAAACCAATCGATCCGCTTACCGTGTTCGCCCCAGAAGGCATCCGGGTTCTCAACGGATTGATTATACATTTCCAAATATTTTTCGTTGTCAACATGTGCCTTTTGGGCAATCTCTGGATTGACGGGGTAAATGTCGGACATTTGGTGCGAATCTCCCTAGGTGTGTCTGTTATGAGCACGTATTTTCGTGCTTCGGTTAAACGTGTGTGCATTGCACTGCGCGTGATTATGTCAGAAACTCAGCACGAAACAAGTGAATAAATCACTGTTCGTGGACGCAACAATATTTTAAAATTGGTCTTACCGGAGCAGGCATTAGGGCAAATCCCTAGTCTCTTTGTGGTAAAAGCCTTACAAGTCTTTGGGGACAAAGACTTCTTCCCCTCTTATTTCATAAGGGACAGGGGACAGTTTCTTCCCCAGACAGGGTCCGTGGACACATTCGCCGTCTTCAATTTTAAAAAGAGCGCCATGCGTGGAACACATGATGAAGTTCTTTTCCATATCCAAGAATCGATCCGGTTCCAGGTTCATCGGAATCCCTAAATGCGGGCAATTATTGATGAAGACAAAAAGCTGCCCGTCCTTTTTCACCACCAAAATAGACTGGTCACTCTCCCCACGTGTGACAAAGAATTCCTTGCTTTCTTCTTCTTCAATTTCGTGAATGCTGCATAATTTATGCTCGCTCATTCTTATAAGCCTCCCAAGGCATTAATCAGTTCCCACGCATCCGGCGCAACCGGCATAACAGAGAGACGAGCCTGTTTCACCAAGGCCATATCTGCAAGACGCGGATCCTCTTTTATTTGTTTCAGGCTGACAGGATGTTTTAATGCATGCAATGCTTTAAAATCGACACATACAAAACGCCCACTTTCATCACTGGGGTCAGGGTAAGCTGTTGTCACAACTTCAAGCACACCGACAACGGCCTTTTCTTTTTGTGAGTGATAGAAAAAGGCAAGATCGCCGACTTCCATCGCCTTCATATATTTCGCGGCTTGAAAATTGCGCACACCATCCCACGGTTCCACGCCTTTTTTAACGTGGTCTGTCCAAGACCAACATCCGGGTTCGGATTTTACCAGCCAGTAGTTCACGGCAATCTGTTTCCTTATTCAGCCGGCAGAACCTTTTTCCATTTGGAAATCATTACGGATTCAAACAGACCGGCTTTTGCATAGGGATCATTGGCACAAAAGTCTTCTGCCTCTGCCCGGTTCTCCAAATCCAGAATAACCACCGAACCATTCATTTGATCATCTTTGTCACTTAAGGTCGGACCTGCGGCAAATAACTTATCGCCATAGGATTTCAAATACTCCACATGGGCCGGGCGATTATCCAAACGAACTTGCAAGTGGTCTGCTTTATCAACGCATTTCACAACAAACAGCATATTTAAATCTCTTCTCTAAAGGGACGGGCAAGCAGGTCATCGACAACTTCATTGATGTCGGCGCCTTCATTCAAAATTCGATTTACAGCCTTACAGATCGGCATGTCCACATGCAGGCTGGCGGCCAGTTTACAAACAGAGCGCGCAGTAAAGACCCCTTCGGTCACGGCTTTGCGAACTTTCAGGATATCTTCCAGTTTTTCCCCTTGTCCCAAGGCGACACCAAGGGAAAAGTTGCGCGATTGCATGGAATTACAGGTGAGTGTTAAATCCCCCATCCCAGACAGGCCCATCAGGGTTTCCGGCTTTGCCCCTTTTGCAACGCCCAGACGGGTCAATTCGGAAATCCCCCGTGTGATCAAGGCCGCACGCGCATTATCACCAAAGCCTTTGCCCGATGCCATGCCGCTGGCAATCGCCAAAACGTTTTTCACCGCACCACCGATCTGCGCGCCCACAATATCATCACTGGCATAAATCCGAAAACGACTAGACCCCACCACCTTGGCCAACGTCATGGCCCGGTCCATTTCTTTCATCGCCAAGGTACAGGCGGATGGTAAAGCATTGGCGACCTCAATCGCAAAGGTCGGGCCGGACAGAATACCAATTTCCGCATCCGGTAATTCATCTGCAACAACTTCGCTCATAATCAAACCGCTGTCCAGTTCGATCCCTTTGGCACAAATCAACAAAGGTGTGCCTTTTTTCCAAATCGGACGTAATACCTTACAGGTTGCGCGCACATGTTGGGCCGGTGCAACCATCAAAATCACATCATTTTTGATGATATCTACTAAATCCGATGTTGCGCGAATATTGGGATTCAGATTTGTGTTGGGTAAATAAATCGGGTTGGCGTGGCTACGATTGATCGCCTCGGCAACTTCTACCTCGTAGGCCTGCAATAAAACCTCGTTACCTGCGCGTTGCATTGCACAGGCCAATGCGGTTCCCCACGCACCGGCACCTATAACACCAACTTTGTTCATTTCGGGCCTTTCCGTTTATTCTGTTCTTCCCTTTATGCGAGGAAAAACAGATAGGGTCAAATATTACTGCGCATTCAATATGGAAATGGATTTTACGGTAAAATCACCCCGTTTATTGGTTAAAATAAAACCGGAAAAATCATCCTTAAAACTATGATCGTTCACATCAATCACAACCGTATCATCCACACGCACAGTGATCCGCCCGCCTGATCCACGTTTCCACACCAGTTTATGATTTTTCTGATCTTCGAGCTTTAAATTATCATAACGTGCAACGACAGCCGCACTATTGCTGTAATGACGTACCAATTGCAGGGCTGGGGATTGCCCGCCTTGATAAACCAAACGATATCCGGTCTGACGATTGGTGCCCTGATAAGGGCCAAATTCCAAATGACCAGCTGCCACCCAACTCGACATATCCATATCGATTTCAAAGCTGTTGGAAATGGCCTGATCTGTATAAATTTCGGCAACCGAGGCTACGGATGCGTCCTGTGTCTGTTCCTGTGGTTGTGTTTGGGCTTTCCCGCCCAGCACCGCCCCAAGAACACCGATCAGCAATTCTTCTTTCGACACTTTGCGGGAAGAGGAACTTTCTGCGTTTGATGTTGTTGATGATCCATCGACAAATGAGCGCAGCCCATAACCTTTTTCAATCCAGTATTTCCCACGAACCACCTGCCAGACAGGATTTTCCGTAAAATTCCCATCCGCAAAATCATCTTGCAGAGCCACACGAGGGGCCGTTGGCAAACCATATCGATTGGTTAAATTTTTCAGATCCTGCAAAAAACGGGGATCTGCCGCACGGGCTTGTTCCGCTTCTTTCACCAAATCGTTCAATTCCCGGATCATATTCTTCAAGGCATCCGTATTTTGGCTAACCTCTTTATTGGGGTCCGACCAACTGGAATAACGCGCTTCACTGGCGTGCAATTGAAAACTGATCAGACACAGGGCCGTTCCCAAAAGCAATTTTTTCATTATTCTTTTCTCCCGTTCCTTAGCTTGGAATTGTTTCTTCAATGCGGGCAATTAATTCAGCAATTGTTTCTTCGTCCAGACGGCTAATACGACGCGATAATAAATTTGCCAATAATGTTGCATTTGCAGAACGATCAACCGTATCCACGACAATACGCGGATGAGACAAGGTCGCCAATTCTTTTAGTTCTTCGGCATCATCCCAGATTAGGTTGAAATATCCGGCAACCTGCATCACAAAACCTGGGCCGGGTTTCCCTCGTTTCCCATGTTCCAATGCGGATAAATAGGCAGAAGACACTTCAAGGTCCTGCGCCATTTGCTTCAACGAAATGCCACGATTTTTTCGCAGCTCACGTACTTTCTCGCCAAACGGTGTCATATTTATTATCCCGTTTTCAGTTAATTCGGTTAACGCCACCGTTTTAATAATATATATAGCGCGCCTTCGCCACCTTCATTTTTAGGGGCATAAGTAAAAGCAATGATTTTGGAACGCAAACCCGGTTGATTCAGCCAATGTGGGACCATTTGCCGCAAAACACCAATTTTGCCATTTAATTGCGTTCCCTTACCCGTCACCACGGATACGCAACGTTTGCCTTGTGAAAAGGCCGTATTAATAAAACGCAACAAGGCGGCGTGGGCTTGATCCTGTGTCATGCCATGCAGATCAAGACGGCCTTCCATCGCCATTTTACCCCGGCGCAAACGTTCCATTGTACGTTTGTCCACACCGCTGGCCTTACCATGTTCCAGATGATGAAACTGTTTATGGGATTCATCCGGGCGATGAGTGGGCAAGGGAACAGCCGTATCCGGGAACGGGCGTGTCGCCACCGGTTCCGGGATCGGGTCTGCACCCTCCAGATCAACAAAACGACCGGGCAGGGGATTGACGTCATCGGTGACTTTCTTCCACAACTGCGCTTCACCCACACTCAGACCACGGTGACGTTTTTGTGGGGCTTCGATATATTTTTTATCCTTCTGGCCCATCGTTTTCTACCAACAAGATATGCAGTTTGCGCGGACCATGCGCCCCGAGTAACAAAGTTTGTTCAATATCAGCTGTGCGCGACGGACCCGCCACCCAGTTCAAGGCACGCGGCATAAAGTCTGCACTGTTGCTTTCGCGGCGCAGACGGGCATAAACCGCCTCGTAATCACCCACAAGATCATCGGACTTTAAAACAATAATATGATTATCCGGCAAGAAATTCAGGGTTGTCGGACTTTGTACCCCTGATGTCAGCGCAAGAGATCCCGTTTCCGCCACACCGGCAAAGGCCATCACCAGACCATTCAGATCATCGCCATCACTGGGACCAAAATCTGTTTGCAGCTTCGACCAATCAAGATTTTCCAAATCCGGGTGTGGCGCAATACGAATTGCCGTGCCCAGATCATTATCTTTTAAATATTTCGCCACAGCGCGTGGCACACCATCCAAAGATTTCAGGCGGGATACGGTCGCATTGACTTCTTTTGCCATTTTCACAAACAGACTGATCTGTTGTTTAGGGGTTCCGCCGCCGCGTTTCGGAATTAAATTGGCCTTGGGTTGGGACAAACGTTCAACGAGGCTCAAATCATCTTCGCGTTCCATCGCACCGCGCCCCAGTGACCAACGAATACGCCCCAGAATATAATCACGTGAACTCATGTGCGACGTCCCCCTTTTTCAGACCAGCGTTGTTGGAACGTTTTGCCTTCCGGTGCCGGGAAATCACGGTTTTCCGTCCAGCCGTTTTTAAGGGGAAACGCCTTGATATGCCCGGATTTCCGGCCCACAAAGCCCATAACCCGCATCTTCCAACCTGCAACCCTGTGATAAAGTTTCGGACGCAACGCCCACCAGGCCCACCAGTTCATCCCCAATCGTTGCATAGTCGGAACGGGACCATCTTCCCATTGTTTTTTCCGCCAGGAACGCAACATCTTCGGGATCGGGATACGGACAGGACAGACTTCTTCACATTTTCCGCACATGGTCGAGGCATTGGGCAAATCACATGATTTTTCCAAGCCATGTAGGGCAGGGGTTAAAACCGAACCCATTGGTCCGGGATAGATCGACCCATAAGCATGACCGCCAACACTTTGATAGACCGGGCAATGGTTAATACAGGCCGAACAGCGAATACAACGCAGCATATCATGGGTGTCATGGCCCAACATACGCGAACGTCCGTTATCCAGAATCACCACATGGAACTCATCCGGTCCGTCCGGGTCGGTTTCCCCGCGTGGCCCGGTGGAAAAAGTCGTATAGACCGATTGTTCCTGCCCTGTGGCCGAACGTGCCAGAACCCGCAGTAACGTTGTACAATCTTCCAACGTCGGCACAACTTTTTCAATGGAACACAGCACGATATGAACGCGCGGCAAAGTCTGGGTCAAATCCCCATTACCTTCGTTTGTTACGATAACGGTTGAACCTGTTTCAGCCACCATAAAATTAGCCCCGGTAATCCCGACATCGGCAGCAATAAATTTTTTGCGCAGCATGGCGCGGGCTTCAACCAACAAATCTTCGGGTGCATCCAGATTGCGATCTTTGGGCAATTCCGTATGGGTCTTGCGAAAGGCTTCTTCCACATGACTTTTGCGCAAATGAATGGCAGGTGCAATAATATGACTGGGTGGTTCATTACGTAGCTGGATAATATATTCGCCCAGATCCGTTTCAATCGGGATTAGACCTTTTTCTTCCAGATATTCGTTGATCGCCATTTCTTCGCCGATCATGGATTTGCCCTTGGTAACGGTCTTTGCCCCTACCGCTTCGCAAATTTGATGAACGATTTTACGTCCATCCTTGATATCGCGCGCCCAATGGACCTTGCCGCCGGTTTCCACCACACGGCTTTCAAATTGTTCGAGGTAAAAATCCAGATGGCGCAGCGTATGGTCTTTGATATCGCGGGCCTGATCGCGCAAATCCTCAAATTCCGGCAAACGCTCCATCGCTGCCAAACGTTTTAACGGAAAACCTGTCCCTAATTTCTGCAAGGAAGCCTGAAGGTCATCGTCTTTTAACGCCTTCTTGGCATTTTCTTTAAAATTATGGGCGTTCAGTTTCATCGGCTTAGCCCTTTCCCTGTGAAATTGGCGGCACCTCATCACACATATCTGCCAAAACTTCAGCAATATGGCGCACTTCCACCGTTTCCCCACGTCGCGTCATCCGTCCGGCGATATTCATCAAACAACCCAGATCACCACCCAAAACGGTTTGCGCCCCTGTTTTCAGCAAATCATCACATTTATCATCGGTAATGCGCGAAGATATATCGGAAAATTTCAGGCAAAATGTCCCGCCAAACCCGCAGCACCGCTCGGCTTGTTCGGCTTCCACCAGTTCAAGGCCATCGACACTGTCCAACAATTTGCGCGGTTGCTGCTTGATCCCCAATTCACGCAGGCCCGAACAGCTATCGTGATAGGTTGCTGTACGATCCAAGGCCGCTTCGACCTTATCCACATGCAAGACATCACTGAGGAAAGTCAAAAGTTCATATGTCTTGGCTGATAAGTTCTGCGCGCGTTTCAGCCAGTCAGGACTGTCTGCGAACAGTTCCGGATAATGCACCCGGATCATGGCAGCGCAAGACCCGCTGGGCGCGACAACGTAATCGAAATGTTCAAATTCTTCGATCACCATTTGTGCCATCGCCTTGGCATCATCATTATCGCCACTGTTATAGGCAGGCTGACCACAACAGGTTTGACGTTCCGGTACGCAGATCGAACACCCTGCATCTTCCATCAATTTTACGGCTGCAAAAGCAACGGTCGGGCGAAACAAATCTACCAGACAGGTTACGAACAAGCCGACATTCTTCTCATTTTCCGACATGCCATGAAGATGGCCTTTTTAGGCGCAATTGACAAGCATTATGCCGTTTTGCGCCGCCATAGGGGGAGAAGTTCAACCGACAGAATGCTGACAAACATAATTGCGGCACCGAAATAACCCTCAACAGGCAAGCGTTCGCCTAGAATAATGGCGCCCGCCAAGGCGGCAAACAGGGTTTCCCCACTCATAATAATTGCCGCGTCTGCTTGTCCTGTATGAGTTTGGGCAACAGCCTGTAACGTAAAGGCAATACCAACAGACAAGACACCGGCATAAAAAATTTCAAATCCTGCCGCCGTTACATTGGCCATGCTAAAGTCTTCAAAGATCAACCCACCCGTCAAACCCAACATGCCACAAACTAAAAACTGTGTGGATGCCAGCATTACCGGGGTTGAACAGTTACGAACGACAAACCCGACCGTAATGATTTGAGCCGCCCAGAAAATAGCAGAGACCATCATCCAGAAATCTCCGGTGCTTAACCCACTGAGATTACCGCCTGACAGATAATATGTGCCAACCATACATCCCACAACGGATGGCCAGATTGACCAATGGGGGAGTTTTCGCCAGAAAACCAGCAACATCAAAGGCACCAACGGCACATAAAGCCCGGTTAAAAAACCCGCATTGGTCACCGAGGTCATAGAAATCCCGATTTGTTGAGTGATGGAGGCCGTAAAAATAAACACCCCACAAAGCGCCATGCCCAACCAGTCTTTAAGACTGACCTCAGCTCCCTTTTGGCGATATTTTGACAATTCACGCAAAGCCAAAGGCAACACAACCAGTCCACCCAACATAAAGCGGATCCCGGTAAAATAATACGGGCCGATATTTTCCATACTGGTATGTTGGGCAACGAAAGCAGTGCCCCAGATCAACGCTGTGATGAGCAGCAGAATATTGGCTTTTAGACGGTTCATTTCGATCTCTACGCTTATTCTTATTTTGGCAGATACCTTTGGAATAATTTTACCAACTGGTCAACCTTTCTTTTAAGCTTTCCAAACAGGCTTAAACCAGCCATTGAAAAAGGGATAAAAACAAAAAATCGCCGCGCTCATCTCTGGAAGAATGAACACGGCGATTTGATCAATCGACTTGAAAGGTTTTTTATTTAGCTTGTTGTTTTTTCCGCACGTTTACGAACATGTGGATCAAGATGGAACTTGCGCAAACGAATACTTTCCGGTGTCACTTCCACCAGTTCATCATCCTGAATATAGGCAATGGCATCTTCCAACGTAATCACGCGCGGCGGCGTCAAACGAATGGCATCATCCTTACCGGATGCGCGGTGGTTGGTCAGTTGCTTGGATTTCATGGCATTGACTTCAAGGTCGGTCCCCTTGGCATGTTCACCAATGATCATCCCTTGATAAATCTTGGTCTGCGGGCCGATAAACAACGGGCCCCGTCCTTCAAGGTTTGCCAGCGCATAGCCAACTGCCGCACCCGCAACCATAGAAATCAGAACCCCGTTGCGACGTCCCGGAATTGGGCCGGCATAAGGGCCAAAATGATGGAAAGTACGCGCCATAATGCCTGTACCACGTGTTTCTGTCAGAAATTCCCCGTGATAACCGATCAAGCCACGTGCCGGCACATGGAAAGTCAAACGTGTCTTACCACCACCGGAAGGACGCATTTCTGTCATCTTCCCTTTGCGGATTGATAAACTTTCCACCACGATACCGGAAAATTCTTCATCCACATCGACTTGAACTTCTTCAAACGGTTCCAGTTTTTCACCTGTTTCCGGGTCTTCCTGAATCAAAACGCGCGGACGGGAAATCCCCAGTTCGAACCCTTCGCGGCGCATGGTTTCAATGATAACACCCAGCTGTAATTCACCACGACCAGCCACTTCGAAACTATCGGCATTTTCAGTTTCATTGACCGTAATGGCAACGTTGCCTTCGGCCTCGGCAAACAAACGGTCGCGGATCATACGCGATGTCACTTTGGACCCTTCCTGACCCGCCAGCGGTGAATCGTTCACCGAGAATGTCATGGCAAGGGTCGGCGGATCAATCGGTTGAGCTTTCAACGGTTCCATCAATTCCGGGGCACACAGGGTATCGGCAACGTTGGCCTTTGTCAGACCCGCAACCGCCACAATATCACCGGCGTGGGCTTCATTGACCGGGACACGTTCCACACCACGGAAAGACAGCAATTTGGTGACACGTGCCTGTTCAATAATTTCGCCGTCTGCTGTCATGGCTTTCAGGTTGGTATTGACTTTAAATGTCCCAGTATGGACACGTCCGGTCAGGATACGACCTAAAAACGGATCGGATTCCAATGTTGTTGCCAACATGGAAAACGGCTTATCCAAATCGCCGACCGGTTCTTTGACATGTTTCAGGATCAGATCAAACAAGGGTGTCAGATTAGTACGCTCTCCATCCGGTGTTTCCGCCGCCCAACCATCCCGGCCTGAAGCAAACAGGGTTGGGAAATCAAGCTGTTCATCATTGGCATCCAAGGCACTGAACAGATCAAAACATTCATCCTGTACTTCATAGGGACGCGCATCGGGACGATCGGCCTTGTTGACAACCACGATCGGCTGCAATCCCAATTTCAGGGCTTTACCGGTTACGAATTTAGTTTGCGGCATCGGACCTTCTGCGGCATCGACCAGCAAGACCACACCATCAACCATAGACAGAATGCGTTCCACTTCCCCACCGAAATCAGCGTGACCGGGTGTATCAACGATATTAATACGGACATTATTCCATTCAACCGACGTACATTTTGCCAGAATGGTAATGCCGCGTTCTTTTTCGATATCACCGGAATCCATAATACGTTCTTCAACGCGCTGGTTTTCACGGAACTGGCCGCTTTGTTTCAAAAGTTCGTCAACCAAAGTCGTTTTACCGTGGTCAACGTGTGCGATAATCGCAATATTGCGAAGTTCCATGAATTTAATCCGTCTGTAGGGAATACGATTTGCGCGGGACTATACGCTTAAATAAAAAAACAGCAATAAAAAAACCCCTACAAACCGCAGTTCATAGGGGCTTTCTTAAAAGTATCATAAATTACATGGATAAAGCGGCACCGGCAAGATCGGCCAAATCGGCCTCTGGTCGTGCCCCGTAATGACTGATAACCTCGGCAGAACAAATAGAACCGAGACGTGCGCATGTCCCCATATCAAATTCCTTGGTATAACCAAACAGGAAACCCGCCGCATAGGCATCACCTGCCCCGGTGGTATCCACAACATGATCGATTTTTTCCGCATCAACCACATGGATTTCATTGCCTGCAATTATAACAGAGCCTTTTTCTCCACGGGTCAGGGCCGCAACACTGCATTTATCGCGCACACATTGCAGGGCCGCATCAAAACTATCCACTTCATAAAGTGATTTAATTTCGTCTTCATTGGCAAACAAAATATCAACGTGATGTTCCACCAAATCCTGAAAAGATTTACGGTGACGATCCACACAAAAGGCATCCGACAGACTGAGCGCGACCTGGCGTTCCGCCTTATGCGCTGCCATTGACGCTTTTAAAAAGGCTTCCTTTGCATGATCCGGATCCCACAAGTAACCTTCCAGATACGTCACTGCACCACGGGCGATATAATCCGGGTCGATATCATCTGGCATCAAATTGACACAAGCACCCAAAAACGTGTTCATCGTGCGTTGTGCATCATCAGTCACCAAAATCAGACAGCGTGCTGTACTGGGGCCGTCACTGGCATGCTTGGACGCAAAATCCACACCGGCCGCCTTGATATCATGGGCAAAAATTTTGCCTAACCCATCATCTTTGACTTTACCGATAAAAGCCCCTTTTGCCCCCAGACTAGCCAAACAGGCAATAGTATTGGCCGCAGATCCACCGGAACATTCCACACCCGGGCCCATCTTGTCATAAAGACGATCCGCTTGCGTTGCATCAATCAAGGCCATACCACCTTTAGTCAGCCCATTTTCCACAATAAAGGCATCGCTGGAGTGGCTTAATACATCGACAATCGCATTTCCAATACCGATCACATCGAAATCTGCTTGCACCATGTTGTCCTCATCTTCCCATAAACATCAATTTGCGCGCCAGTATAGAAGGATCGATTTAAACAACAAGAGAGAAATATATGCTTTTTGGTTGTATCTGTGGGCGCTTAAGGTATTGTTACAGTATAAAATAAATAAATCATATTGACGTTGTCCGATTGTAACAGGAAATTGGCAGGTCTGCATTTGAAGCATAAATCGCAACTTATAACCGGCTTATCTTTTGTATTGGCCGCAGTCTTTCTTGTCACCCTCGGCTGGTTTGCTGCACGGGAGACGGGGGAAACTGCGGCTCGAGAAATTGATCAAAACCTAAATCACCGTATTACACTTTATAAAGATTTCCTGCAGCGTGAACTCAATCAAGTTGATTATATCGCCGGTATCCTCGCACAAAATCCACAACTCATCGCCGCATTACAACCAAAAGTTGCTGCTTCTTATATAGATGTTGCAAACAATATCTTAAAAACAGCCAACCAGAAACTTGAAACTTCAACTGTCTTTTTAATGGATAAAAACGGCCGCACTGTTGCCGCCAGCAATTTCGATCAGGAACAAAGTTTCGTCGGGAAAAATTATTCATTCAGGCCCTATTTTAAAGATGCACTGGAAAAAGAAACCGGTCGTTTTCTCGCGGTTGGAATTACCTCTTACCAACTGGGGTATTATGTCGCCCATGCGATTAAAAATGGCGGGGAAACGGTGGGTGTTATCGTTATCAAGATCGACCTGCGCCATATCCAGCAATTCACCAAAGATATGGACGGCGATTATTTCATCGCGGATGAGCGCAATATTATCTTTCTCAGTTCCAATAAAACGTTCGAGTTAAAATCCCTGACAACCATTTCCGCAAATGATCGTCGCTATATTTCACGCACACGCCAATACCCTATCCACAAGATCGAAACCCTTGAAAATCACATTTCTGATACAAAATATGGTCAGTTTAACACCTATCGCATCAATTATAATGAATATTTTGTCAGAAAGGTCTCTTTGGAAGAACTGAACTGGACTGTTTGGCTCTTTGCACCCACAGCCCCCATTAAAAATCAGGCACTTTCCAGTGCCATTGGCATTTCTTTAATCGGCTTGATGGTAATGATTGCCTTTTACCTGCTTTATAAAAGGCGCAAAGACAGTGAACGGTTCCAAACTATTGTAGACAATCTTCCCAGCGGGGTAACCTTTTTTGACAACAATCTGCAAATGCTGATTTGCAATGAAATGGTTAAAAAAGTCCTCGATTTTCCCGACACTCTGTTTCACGGTGGGCTACCCAGTTTACGAACCCTGCTGCGGTTTAATGCGCAGCGCGGGGAATATGGGGATAATAATCCCGATCTTGTCATTGCCGAGCAAATTGAAAAAGCCAAACAACGCATTGATCATGTGTTTGAACGCAAAAGACCTGACGGCACCATTCTGGAAATTCGCGGCGTTTGGGTGGATCAGGGCTTGATCACCACCTATACAGACATCACAGATCGCAAAAAGGCCGAAGAAGAAGCCATGCGTACCTCCGGTTATTTGCGCGCTCTGCTGCATAATATGGACCAAGGCGTTACTGTAACGGACGAAAACCTGAATATTGTTTTCTGGAACAACGCCTTTTTTGATCTTTTGAAATTGCCGGACCACCTTAAAAAACCGGTGATGAAATATGAAGACCTGATCCGCTATAATGCCATTCGCGGGGAATACGGTCCCGGCGACCCCGAACAACATGTTAAAATGCGCGTTCAGGCCTCTTTAAAATTTGAACCCCATAAGTTTGAACGTACCAGACCCGACGGACATACCTTACAAGTTACCGGCAAGCCTTTGCATATTGACGGTGAACCCTTTGGCTTCATTTCAACCTATGTCGATATTACCGAACATAAAAATATGGCGACACGTTTGCGCAAACTTGCAAATACGGACCCATTAACCGAACTGAACAACCGTCGCCATTTTACCACTTTGCTGGAACGCGAAATTAAACGCAGCCGTCGCAACGGTAATCCCTTATCCCTTTTGTTACTCGATCTTGATCATTTCAAAACCGTCAATGACCGTTTTGGTCATAATAGCGGCGATATGGCCCTGAAAGCTTTTGCAGATACAAGCCGTGATATCTTGCGCGACATCGATGTTATCGGGCGCTTAGGCGGTGAGGAATTCTGTATATTCCTACCCGATACAGACCGCGAAGGTGCCTATATACTTGCCGAACGCATGCGTCAAAGTGTTGAGGATATCGATCTGGTCAGTGAAAAAAATGAACCGATCAAACTTACCGTTTCAATCGGTGTGGCCATGCTTGATAACGTGATGGGTGACCGGATCGAAGATATTTTACAACGTGCCGACAAGGCCCTTTATCGCGCCAAAAACGAAGGGCGCAACCGGGTTTGTTAAAGATAATGTCGTTCAATATCGCGCAACAAACCGTTTGAAGCTTCTTCCACCAGATCCAAGACGTAATCAAATCCGGCCGGACCACCATAATAGGGGTCGGGCACTTCTTCTTCCGGGCTGTTGGGATCGAAACCTAAAAACATGTGCAGACGGTCTTCATAACCGGGCAAACAAATCTGTTGCAGTTGCGCATAGTTGCTACGGTCCATCGCCAGAACATAGTCAAATTCTTTGAAATCAATCGGTTTGGCCTGACGGGCACGCAAATCCGAAAGATCATAACCACGCACCTTCGCCGCAGCTTGCGCCCGTTTATCCGGTTCTTTACCCACGTGCCAATCCCCGGTTCCCGCAGAATCGGTTTTAATATGGTCTTGCCAGCCTTTTTGCTTCACCAAATCACGAAACACCCCTTCTGCAGTGGGGGAGCGACAAATATTTCCCAGACAGACAAACAGGACTTTAACCACACTTTTCTCCCTTTTCATTTTCCACTAATATGAATTCAAACCAAACCGGGAGCAACCATGAATGTACGTATCGACAAAGAAGGCACCATCGTCATCCTGACAGGCGCGGGAATTTCACGTGAATCAGGTCTGGATACCTTTCGTTGCGAAGGGGGTATCTGGTCAAAAGTCAACCTGGAAGATGTTGCCACCCCCGAGGCATTTCAACGTGATCCCAAAATGGTGCAGGCTTTTTACAATGCCCGACGCAAACAATTGGTCTGTGAGAAACCTCAACCCAACCCCGCCCATCTTGCCCTTGCCAAACTGGAACGCGATTGGCCCGGACGTGTCCTGATCGTCACACAAAATATTGATAACCTGCATGAACTGGCCGGATCAAAAGATATTATCCATATGCATGGGGAATTGATGAAAATCCGCTGTAATCATTGCGGTGCTTTGCATCTTTGGGAAGATGATCTTTATATCGACACCCCCTGTCCCGATTGTGCCGAAATTGGCGGTTTACGCCCCCATGTGGTCTGGTTTGGCGAAATTCCCTTACAGATGGATGATATTTATGATGCCCTAGAAGACGCTGATCTTTTTATGTCCATCGGTACATCCGGCAACGTCTATCCCGCTGCCGGTTTTGTACAAGCTGTGTCCGGTCTGGGGCACTGTCACACGGTCGAACTGAATCTCGATCCATCCAACGGGGCCACCCAGTTTCAAGAAACCATCTACGGCCCGGCCAGTCAGATTGTCCCGGCTTATGTGGACAAGTTGTTGGCGGATTAAATGGAAGACTTACTCAAGGAAATACGCGCCTGTACCTTGTGCCAAGACTTACCGTTAGGGCCACGTCCGGTCATTCGGGCACAAAAATCAGCGCGGATTCTGATAATCGGGCAAGCACCGGGAACAAAGGTACATGAAAGCGGTGTGCCGTGGGACGATCCAAGTGGAGAGCGTTTGCGTGACTGGCTGGCTGTGGATAAAGAGATATTTTACGATGACAGTCAAATCGCCATTATGCCGATGGGTCTTTGTTATCCGGGGCGACTGGATAAAGGTGGCGACAAACCGCCCAGCCCGCAATGTGCGCCGACATGGCATAATAAAGTCTTACAGGAACTGGAAAATTTACAACTGATCTTACTGGTTGGATCGTATGCTCAAAACCGTTACTTAAAAGGCGTGCAAAAGAAAACCATGACCGAAACCGTGCGTCATTGGTCAGAATACCTCAAAGACGGATACCTGCCTTTACCTCATCCCAGTTGGCGGGTGACGAATTTAATCAAGAAAAATCCGTGGTTTGAAGATGAGCTGGTTCCTGACTTACGACGCCTTGTTCATCACCACCTTGGTCTTTAGACACCTGAGCGTTCGCGCCGTTTCTCCGGTTTATGGAAATTTTCTTCGGTAATGGTTTGCAACAAGCGCGTCTTAATGGTCGCCAGTTTGCTTTCTGAATTCACCTTCAAACCAAAAACGTCTTTGACATAAAACACATCAACCGCGCGTTCCCCAAACGTCGCAATATGGGCAGAATTGATCTGCAGACCTAAATCGGTCAACGTGCGTGTGACATCATAAAGAAAACCCAGTCGGTCACGTCCATTGACTTCCACCACGGTAAAGGCATTGGAAACTTTATTATCGATTAAAACACGCGGGGGAACCGTAAAGACATCGCGGCGTGATTTTAAAGTATTCTTGGTGACTTTTTCCAATTCACTGGCAGGATAAATTTCACCTTTTAAGGCTTTATCGATCCGTTCGGCCAAACGTTTGATTTTTGTTTCTGAATCAAAGGCTTCCGCACTATGGTCCTGTACAGAAAAAGTATCAAGCGCCATACCGTTTGATAACGTTGCAATTTTTGCATCGACAATAGACCCGTTGGTCAACGCCATCGCCCCGGCAATGATCGAGAACAGCCCCGGGTGATCCGCCGTATAAATGGAAATCTCACTCACATTGTTAAAGGTATCATGTTCCACGTTAATGTGAACCGGGCCTTCTTCCTGTGCCGCCCGCCTGACAAGGGCAGCATGTCTGGCCTGAACATCTGTTTCAAAACTCAGCCAATAACCGGGGTTGCCCTGTTCGATAAAGTCTTCAATCTCGTCTGCCGACCAATCCTGCAAAGCGTCACGCAGCGCATTTTGCTTGGCTGTTACACGGGCCTGAACACCACCGGCTGCCAATTCCCCGCCACTTAAAACCTCCAACGCCCGCATATAGAGAACGCGTAGCAAGTTACCTTTCCAGCCATTCCAGACATCCGGTCCAACCGCACGGATATCACACGCTGTTAAAACCAACAGCAGGCGCAGGCGTTCCGGTGACTGGACAATATCGCAAAATTGCTTGATCAGATTGGGGTCTTCCAAGTCACGTTTAAAGGCGACATTGGACATGGTCAAATGATGACGCACCAACCATGCAACCGTTTCGGTTTCTTCATCATCCAAACCCAGACGCGGACCGAGTTCCAGCGCGACCTCTGCGCCCAATTCGGAATGGTCCCCCCCACGACCCTTGGCAATATCGTGCAGCATCATCGCGACATACAAGGCACGCCGTGAAATAATTTCATGTATTGCAACCGAACTTGCCGGTAATTCATCTGCATTTTCGCCCAACTCAATACTGTTAAGTTCCCCAATCGCCTTGATGGTATGTTCATCAACCGTATAGGTATGATACATATCGTACTGCATCTGGGCGGTAACGCGGGCAAAATCGGGGATAAATTTACCCAGCAGGCCAACTTCCCCCATCATCCGCAAAATCCGCTGCGGTTTTTTAAGCGAGGTCAACATATCCATAAACAGACGGTTGGCATCCGGGTCTTCGCGCACATCGTGATCGACCAAACGCAAATTTGCACGTACCTGTTTTAAGGCAAAGGGATGAATATCCAGATCATGTTCCTGCGCCACGCTGAACAGTTCAAACATCAACAGCGGATTTTTGACCAGCGCATCCTTATCCCCCAATGTTAAACGCCCGGAATCAACCCCAAACCCGTCCACATTGCGTTTAAACAGGTTGGTCAACATGGTAAAACGCTGTTGCTGCTTTTTGTGTTGTTCATCCAGAACTGCACATAAATTACGCGTTAAATCTCCAACCGTTTTTGCCGTCAGATAATAATGTTTCATAAAACGTTCAACAGCACGCAAATTGCCCCGGTCTTTATATCCCAAGGTCAGCGCCAACTGGTTTTGCACATCAAATGTCAAACTTTCCTGCGCACGATTGGTCAGATAATGCAAAGCACACCGAACAGAAAATAAAAAGTTCACCGCCTTTTTAAAAGCCGCCGCATCATCGGCTGTAATAACGTCATATTTGACCAGTTCACGCCAACGTTCCACGCCATAAAGATATTTACCAATCCAATAAAGCGTTTGCAGATCACGTAACCCGCCTTTGCCTTCTTTCAGATTAGGTTCCACCACATAACGGGTATCGCCCATACGTTGGTGGCGTTCATCGCGTTCTTCCAATTTGGCATCGACAAACTGACGCCCGGAAACATTAATCACCTTTTCTTTGAAACGTTGCTGAAATTCATCAAAAAGGTCTTTATTTCCCCATAAATACCGCCCGTCAAGCAAGGCAGTTTGAATGGTCAAATCGTCTTTTGCCAATTTAATACATTCATCAATACTACGGGTGGAATGACCGACTTTCAGCCCCAGATCCCACAAAAGATAGAGCATATATTCCACAGCCTGTTCGACCTTGGGCGTTTGCTTATAAGGCAGAAGAAACAGCAAATCGATATCGGATTGCGGTGCCATTTCCGCACGCCCATATCCACCGACAGCAGCCACACAAAACTGTTCAGCCTTGGTCGGGGTATGAATGGTATAAACATATTTGGTCGTAAAATCGTACAGAGTGCGGATAATTTGGTCGATCAAAAAAGCATAATTGTGGAACGTAACAATTCCATTGGCTTCTTTTTGTTCAAACCGATCCCTGATTTCCTGACGTCCGTCTTTCAATGCCCTTTTGAACAGTTTTAAAACATCATTTTGCATTTTAGAAGAATAGCCGGACCATCCTGCCATATTTTCCAACTCGGCCCACAGTGCTTTGCGGTCAATGATTTTGCGTTGTTCTAGGATTTTGGCCATTCTTTTTTTAACACTTTTCAAAATGCAATATATTCAAATTCAAGGGGCAACATAAAACTGACGTCCAAACCAGCGCCAGCGTCCTTCCCCGGCAGGCATCGTACAATTCAATCGCGTGCGACCCACCGGCATCTCTTTTTCAAGACGGGCTTCCACGCGGCGATCAAAGCGTTCTAAACGGACCTTCCCTTCATGGGAAGAAAAACAGGCCAAGGTATCAAGATCCCCGACTTTTTCACCGACGGTGAAACCGATGATCGGCGGATTGCGACTGCCCACCATCATATCACGTGGTCCGATATCTTTTACATGCAGGGATTTGGCCTGTGCCACCATTTGGAAACGTTTCAAATCTCCATATTTTTCATTTAAGGCAAACCGGGCCAGATAATAAATATCATCCCCAATGCCAACAGCGCCACTATGCTGTCCAAACGCCGCCCGCATCCCAAATCCACGCACCACAGACACGGCTGTCAAACTGGCTTCCCCATAAGGATAAGCAAATAAATCTGGGCGGTAGCCCAGTTCTTTTTCAAGGCGTTCAAGTGATCGTGACATTTCATCGCCCATGCGTGACTGTGATGCCGCCGCCATATGAAGATGACTGGCTGTATGCGCCCCGATACTGACCAAGGGGTCTTTATCCATCTCGCGGATTTGCTCCCAGGTTAAATGTCCGGCATAGCCCCGATCAATAGGGTCGGTTGAAATAAAAACGGTAAAAGGAATACCCGCCTTTTTGAAACGCGGATAAGCTTTCTCATAAATACTGGCATAACCATCATCAATGGTAATGCTTAAGGCCTTGTCTGGCAGTTCCTCACCCGCACGGATTTTATCAACCAGATCGCTTAAGGCCAAAACATTATAACCGCCTGTTTTGATCTCTTGCAGGTGCGATTCAAACTGTTCAATTGTGATATTTGTCGATGGAAAATTGTCTTCTCCAAAACGGTGATACATCACAATGCTTGCCGAAGACTGCGCAAAGGCGGGTAGAGCACTACAAGCAACAAATCCAAAGGCAGTTAAAACCTTTTTCCAATTGGAGAATGAATGACCGAGTTTCATCAGATTAACTTCCGCCGCATTTCTTTTTTTATGAGTTTATGATTTAAACCCGTACTATCCCAAGAAGGATTCAAAAGAGCAAGATTTAATCTAAAATGCTTATGGTAAAAGGTGTTAATTAAGCTCTTCAATTGTCAGACGATTTCGTCCCGTTTGTTTGGACGTATATAAAAGATCATCCGCTCGTTTAACGGTAAAATCCAATTTTTCACCCGCTTGAATGGGCACTGCCCCGAAACTGGATGTGACATGACGCCGATCCTGTAACGAAGGAATGATACATTCTTCAATCCCCCGGCGCATATTTTCCAGCAAGTTTTGAGCTGTATCCTTATCTGCCTCTTCAAAAATAATACAAAATTCTTCCCCACCCATTCTCGCAACTAAATCACAAGGTCTGATTTTCTGTTGCAAAATAGACGAGATCCTACGCAAAACTTCGTCCCCAACATCGTGTCCATACGTATCATTCACGCTTTTAAAATGATCTATATCCAGCATGGCCACGTAACCGGGCTTCTTTTGGGCCAACAAACGGGTTACTTTTTTGCTGCCCTTATCAAAAAAGAAACGACGGTTATAAAGACCCGTTAAGAAATCTTTCGTCGCCATATCCTGCAACTTTCTCGTTTTTTCAATCAGTTCCATATTTTGCGTAATGCGACAGAAAAATTCTTCCGGCTCAAACGGTTTTCTTAGAAAGTCATTCGCACCTGTCTTTATAAAACGGGCCGACAAAGTCGCAGTACCCATACCTGACAAACCAATGATAGCCAATTCATCCTTATCGTAAGTCTCGCGGATTTTTTTTGTCAGATCAAAGCCATTCATGCCTTCCATATTAAAATCAGTAACAACCAATTTTATATCTCTGTTTTCATGTAAAATCTTCAAAGCCTCTTCACCACTGGAAGCTTCTAAAACTTTAAACTGGTGCTGGCGTAGAAGTTCACAAACGTACATACGCATCGTACGTGAATCATCAACGACCAAGGTCTTAATCCTACGATTCACAATCAGACGATAAATAGTATTACACAGATAATGCAAGGAAGCCTGACTTTCCTTGAGGACATAATCAACAACACCTGGCATTTGAATAAATTTATTGCGTAATTCCTCGCTATAATTACTTGAAAAAATAATGGTGGGAATTTGATATTCCGTTATCGTCGCAACAATAGACCCATCATCCGCCCCCGGTATTTTAAGTCCGGTCACAGCCAAGCAATAATTTTCAATCCCATTGGTTTCAATCAATGAAATCGCTTGTTCTTTCGTCGATGCCCAATCAACGGGCACATTAATCATCTCAGCCAATTGAACTTGAATCAGCGAAACAATCGTCTTTGAATTTTCAATCAATAGAAGACGCATTGGTAAATCTCAGCTTTATATTATTATCTTTTTGGATATATTATATACAAATAAGTGGTGTTGTAACCAACAATTGATTTTTACTCTCAAAATGTCATTTTTGTTTCCCATATATTGATTATGGAAAACAACAAACAGACACGTAAATTATCACAGTGGGGCAACAGCTATAAAAGCTGGCATATCCCTTTGTCACAAAATGATATTATTCTTGGCAATGCCTTGGCCGATATGCATTTGCATTCTCATGGGCAGGGTGCAATTCCGCTGATCATACAATTGGTGGAAAACCCGCGTTTTCGCCTGCCGGGGCTTGAGCTGTTTCACGGGGCTGTTGATCTGAATGACCATGACTGCATCCATATTTTGCTGGGCCGGGGTATGTTACCCAAGGATGAGGCCTTTGTGATCGGTTTCACGATGGGGTCAACCGGACAGGTTGGTTCATGGGAAGAAAAGCTCTATAGCCTGATTTCGCAATATCTTTATCCCGATGTCTATAAATTCAGGGAAGATGATCTGGAAATTTTCCGCGATGGATTGCATCTGGGCATGGTTTGCCGCAGTGATGCGTTGGATAAGGTGGATTACGGTCCCCTTATGGATAAAACTTTAGGCGAAGTGCGCAACAGGCTGGGCATTGATACCGCCTTGTTAAAAGCCTATTACGCACTGGAAGCCAAACATTACCCCTATGCCGGGGAAAGTATGCGTTTATTGAATTGAACGTTTCCGGCTGAGCACAAACCAGACCAAAGGCACCACACCACCCGCAACAAACAAAATTCCCCCGACAGAACGGAAAATCGTCAGATTGCGAAATACGTCACCGGACACAACTTCCCATGAACGGGCTTTCCAGAAACCTTCTTCCAAAACGGTAATGACCTGATAGACCCCGACCGGAAAAAGATCGAGAAACATCATAAGAGCTACCCCGACATTTAATGACCAAAAGGCTGTGCGCAAAAGTTTTGCATTCCAGCGGGTTTCACATAACAGATGCTGGCAACAAAATAGCATCCCGGCAATGGCAATATTGCCTTTTACGCCAAACATCGCTGCATGTGCATGATTGCCGGTCAGATAGGTTGCATGTTCGAAATAATTGACGATCGGCAGGTTAATCAACGAGCCAAACACACCGGCGCCAAATACATTCCAGAAATTTACCGCAAGGATAAAATACCAAACCTCGGTCATCACACGGGTTTGTTTGCCTTGTCCCTGCAATCCGGTGGCCCGTTGTTTTTCCTGATGCAAACGCCACGCATCCAGCGTTAGCAACAGTAACGGCAAGACCTGAAGGGTGGAAAACACACTGCCCAATGCAATAATACTGGTCGGTTTGGCGATCCAGTAAAAATTATGGGCCACCCCTAATGTTGCTGTTGCAAAAAACAACATGACAGCCAGAAAAATTACCCGTTCCGCCATGATACGGGTAATCAATCCCATTTGCACCATCATGTAGGCCACAATCACGGTGGTGAAAACTTCAAACGTGACTTCAACCCACATATGAACAACCATCCATCGCCAAAAATCGGCAACTGCAAAATTGCTTTCCGGCAAAACCAACAGGCTGAAAAACAAGAACAGCACCATAACTGCACTGCCATATAACAACCAGGCAGGAACCGACCAGATATTTTGCCGGTTTAAATGTGGTTTGATCCCGCGATAAATAATCAGGATCCACAGGCTGAAGGCGATTAACAACAGAATTTGAAACGCCCGGCCCAATTCCATAAATTCCCAGCCCTGACTGCCAAACCAATAAGAAAGCGTATCGTTTATCCGACCTGTTTGCCCCAAATAAATCCCGATCATGCCGCCGACCCCGACAAAGGCGCACATCCAGAACATCAGATTAATCAAACCGACTTGTCCCTTGGGCGGTTGGGACAGGGCGGGTAAAAAGAAAATCGTATAACCCGCCCAGCAGATAAAGAACCACATGATCTGAAACAAGGTATGGTAACTGCGCGCGACATTAAACGGGATAATTTCGCCCAGATACAGACCAAAAGGGCGGACAAAATCAGTGGCCGCCAAAATGCCGAACAAGACTTGCAAAGCAAACAAAGCCATTGCCAACATAAAAAATTTATAAGTGGCGCGTTGCGTGGGGCGAATGGTTTTATGTTCCAGATCAGGTGTGCTTAAAGATCGTTCGCCATGACTGTGAAACGGATCGTAATGGGTTGATTTCATTTGGCCATACACATACAGCACCAAACCAATGCCCAGAAATAAAACAAAGATGGAAACCATGCTCCAAAAATAGGTGGGCGCACTTGGTTCATTTCCAATATCCGGATCATAAGGCCAGTTATGGGTATAGGTATGGTTTTCACCGGGCCTATCCGTGCCCGCAACCCATGCCCCCCAATAGAAAAAGGCGGATAAGTCATTTATATCCTGCGGGTTACGAATATATCCGGCGCGAAAATATCCGGGATGGGCCGGATCCCGAAACATGGCCTGATAATATGCAGCAATTTCATCAATGGCATAGACTTGGGCCGCATTCAGCAAAACCACATTCAACGGCTCATTCCATCTGTTGAAATGAATTTCACGTTTGACCCGAGCGGCAATGGCGTCGCGTTCAAAACCTGACAAGGGTAATGCTTGCTGCTGTTCATAATAGCGACGCATGGCTTGCCCCATTAGGTGCAAAGCCTCGGCAGTGAAATCCGGGCCACGTTCTGCCCCATCCCCCCAAAAGGAGCCATAATTCATCAAACCACGTAAGTGGAAAAGCTTTTGCCCCCGTTTAATCTGATCCTGTGATAAAATAACCTGTCCGGTTTCATCCAGATAATCCGGCAGGGGCGGGGCACTGGAATAGGTCCGGTCCCCTAAAAAATACAATCCGGCCAGACAGATAAAAGAAATCGTAAAAAACTGTACGAACCACAGTTTTTTATCGATCAGCATTTCTGCCATATTTCTACATTTCTTCAAATGCATACTGGGCATCGTCAACTCCCCGTGACAAAAGCCAGGGCGTCGAACAAGCAAAATGCTTGTCGATCCCTTTTGCCATCAGGTTTCGCCCCTCAATAAAAAGATATACCCTGTTCGTCTTCTGGCTTTCGGATCAGCTGTTTTTCCATCTATCCTTCCCGAAACAAACCAAGTTCAGTGGATTTATAAATGTTGGAAAAACATCCCCGATTACAGCGGCGGGACCGCCACGGATTTGCACCGTGTTCCGTTAACAGATCACAGCTACCTATCAAGCAAAGGTCTGAAAAACAAGCGTTAATTTAAGAATTTGGACTGTCTTGTGCGACATCACAGACTTCACAACGGCTTAGCGAGTTTGCTGGAAGAAGTGCAAAGAAACTGCCTGTTTCTTTCATCTTACCGGCGCGCATGGCCGCCTCTTCGCCAAACCCCCAAAAGACATCGCCACGTACAACGCCTTTGATCGCTCCACCTGTATCCTGTGCCACAACCAGTCGCGATATCGGGTTTGGTGTCACCGGATCTGTAAAGGTATGAAGATAAAGCGGTAAGCCCAATGGTAAGAAACGTTTATCAATGGCAAGGGAGCGCCCCGGTGTCAATGCAACGCCTTGTGCACCAATCGGGCCATCGTCTTTAAGTTCGCGAAAAAAGATGAAAGAGCTGTTTTCACGCATCAGTTCCTGCCCCTTATCGGGATGAGCAGCCAGCCAGCTGCGAATGGCCTGCATGGACATCTCTTCTTTGGACACTTCGCCGCGATCAATTAAAATACGCCCGATTGAAGTATAGTCATGCCCATTGTGACCGTCATAACCAACGCGCATGGTCGACCCATCAGCAAAAACCACCCGGCCCGATCCCTGAATATGCAGGAAAAAAGCATCGACCGGATCATCAACCCAAACCAGTTCGAGATTTTTACCACGCAATTTCCCTGCATCAATCTCGCTTCGTGATGCATAAGGGACCAGTTGTCCGTTTTCCAGACGTCCGGCAAGGCGTTTGCCTTTCCAGTTTTTCTTAAATTCACCCAGGCCGACCAGAACCAAATCATCGGGTCGTTTATAAAGCGGTGTTTGATAGACCCCACCTTGAGTCAGTGCCCCGCGAAGGGCGGCTTCATAATATCCGGTAAATAACCCGCTGGCAGCGCGGTCTTCTGCAAGGTCGCTTACCAAATAAGGTTGGAAAAACATTTGGTAAAATTCGCGTGCTTTCTGGCTGTCACCATCGGGCAGGGAATAGGCTTCAGTACAAATTGGTTTCCAATCCCCTGCAACACCACCGATCCCATTAGGGCCGATCGGTTTGTTTTCATCCATACGCCCAAATGTTTGACAGGATTTACGTAAGGCAGGGATCGAATTAGCGATTTGGTCTTCGTCCCAACCCGGCAAAGCGGCATAGGAAACCGGCATCAGGCGAATATCGTGACGTTCCGGCACATCCGGTGACGCCATGACTTCGTGTTTATTCAGATCACGCGACGGGGTACAGGCACCGATAACCGACACCAGCGCCAAAAGACTACATATCTTTAAGAAAGACCCCCGCCCCACGAACATGAAAAAAACCCTCTATTCCGCTTGGGTCGCTTTCAGGAACCAAATCGGGCTGTTTGAAGTAATATCACGCTCAAACGTCCAGACATCGGTAATGGTATCAATATAATTGCTATCCCCATCAACCACTTCACCATCTGCGTCACACGTAACATTGACCTGTTCGCTGACAATACGAACGGTGACTTCCGCCATTTTGTTATCAAGAGCAGCATCAATAATTTCTAGCGAACCGATCCCAATCAAAGTCGTTTCCAGTGTTTCACCGGCTGCCTTGCGGGCATCCAATGCCGATTCGAAATTTTGATAAACTTCTGCGGTCAACAGATTTTTCAGCGTTTCACGGTCATCACCGGCAAAGGCTGTTAAAATCATTTCAAAGGCACCACGTGCGCCTTCCACAAAACCATGTTGGTCAAAATTGGGATCAACCGCTATGATTTCCGCCAAAGCCTGTTGAACAGGACCAACCGGTTCAATCTCATTCACTTCGGGGATAGGATGTTGATTTTGTTGATTTTGCGGGCCGGAACCCGGCAAATGGATCACATTGTCCTGAGAGGATTCATTATCTTCATCCATCGGGTCTGGATTAAAGATATCGCGATGATTACGATTATCTTCATTTCCATCCTTACTGCCCAGCACACTACGAAGGCGCAGGAAAATAAAGACCGCAATCAGGGCAAGGAGTATGAGATCGAAATTAGCCATAATGATGTTTCAAACCTGTTATCTTTTGCAAGTAGTGTAGCTTGCGCTTAAGCTGTTGTAAAACTAGATAATCTTAAATTGCCAAAAGGGCAAGGTTTCACGAAAGCAAGGTTTTATGGGTTTTATCGTTCTACTCCTCTTTATCATCGTTCCGATCATCGAAATTTCCGTTTTTATTCAGGTGGGTGACTGGATCGGTTTATGGCCGACCATCTCTATTGTTATTTTAACGGCAATTGCGGGAACGGCACTGTTGCGCCAACAAGGTCTCTCCACCTTGATGAAAGCTCAACAATCCATGAATGAAGGACGCATGCCCGCAAGCGAACTTTTTGACGGGGCATGCTTGTTAATCGCCGGGGCTTTGTTGCTGACCCCAGGATTTGTCACCGATACCATTGGCTTTTTACTGTTTCTACCGCCATTTCGCGCTTTTTTACGTTCAAAAGCGGGTGATATAGTTAAAAACTCCCGCAATATCCATATTGTCGGAGGCGATATGGATCCTCGTCGCCCGGAAAAAAATTCTTCCCCTCATAAACCTGAAAATTCAACGGTTATTGACGCGGATTTTGAAGAAGTTGATCCCAATCCTGACAGTCCCTGGTCTGACAAAAAGGATTAAGTTGAGTTTGACACAACTTTTATGCTACGACCTTGCCCAACATTTTTTCTTATCAGGAGAGTAGGGCAATGGCCGACCAAAACGAACAAGCAACCGAAGCTGGCGAACAAGAAGCTGCACCGTTTCTCATTCACGGTCAATATATCAAAGATTTGTCTTTTGAAGTTCCCAACGCACCGGGTATTTTTGGCAAAATGATGCAAAATCAACCCGACGTTTCCGTAAACGTCGATGTGGATGCTGCCAAATTATCAGAAACGCAGTTTGAAGTGACATTGAAAATTCGTGCCGATTGTAAAGTTGGCGAAGATGTCGCTTTTATTTGTGAACTGGCTTATGGCGGTATTTTTGAACTGAACGTTCCGGCAGAACATCTGGAACCAATGCTGTTGATCGAATGCCCACGCATGTTGTTCCCGTTTGCCCGCAACATTGTTGCCAGCACAACACGCGATGGTTCTTTCCCGCCGATGATGTTGAACCCGGTCGATTTTGCTTCTATGTACCGTGCCCGTATGGAAGCTCTTCAAAATCAAAAAGAAGCCGGTCAAGCCTAAGCGGATCGCTTCTATATAAAAAAAAACGGCTTCAGGTTTATTCAGAAGCCGTTTTTTTATTCTACTCTTTAATGAACTAGGCTTTTTGCTTTTCCACGTTTTTCATCGCCCCAGTCTTGGGTCGGTGTAGGGGCAACATGGTCATGGTGTAAAGTCGTCCCGGTATTTTCACCTTTTAAGAAAATTTCGCCTGCATGGTTTTTCACATGGACACCCCCACCGGACCAATGGGCCACATGTAACTTACCCTCCATTTCGCCAACAAAAAATTTAGTCCCGCGAATGCCGATGGTCGCATGTTGGGTTAAAACTTTCATACCATCGGGGTGGGCTTTAGCAATGGAACCGGAAACACCATCCATTGCACCTTTCAGCAATTCCACAACCACATTGTCATTGCCTGTCCCGAATGTATAATCATTGACAACAAAAGACGTTTGAGCCCCCAGTTTAAAACGAGCCTCATCCGCCATGGCAATTTCCAGACGCGAGTCCGAACCGGTTGATAAAATATCACCGATCATCACATGATCGCCTTCTTTTAAAATACGAACCTGTGCATTTTGAACGGCCAAGGCCGAACCACTTATAAGATGAACTTTTCCGGCAACGCCTTTTTCAAAGTCTGCCTGTGCGGCAAAACCGACAAAGATTAATGCCAGAAAAAACAAAGGGATAAAACGTTTCATTTATGTTTCCTCTCCCGCCAACCAAATGGGATTTTTTATTTTTTCCAAAAAAACAGTATGGGCGGCAAGTTCTTGTTCACTTGCCTGATGGGCTCGTGGTTCTCTAAATATGCGTTCTTTTTTAATCGTATCATCATCGCTGCCTGCTTCTTTTGCCAATTCCAAACCGGGTTGGCGCCCACCGATCAATTCCAGATAAACTTCGGCGAGCAGTTCACTATCCAGCAAAGCACCGTGTTTTTCCCGGTTCGAGTTATCAACATTGAACCTACGACACAATGCGTCCAAATTGGCCGGCGATCCTGGAAATTTTTTGCGGGCAATGATCAGGGTATCAACGACATTATTTCCCATTTCAGGAAATTGGTGACCTTTTAATTCCCAATTCAAAAAGGGCACGTCAAACCCCGCATTATGGATAATCAGAGTAGCATCCCCAATAAAATCCAGAAATTCCTGTGCAACTTCTTTAAATAAAGGAAAGTCACGTAAAAATTCTTCAGACAAGCCATGAACCCGAAAAGCACCTTCCGGCATATCACGTTCCGGATTGATGTATTGATGATACGTGCGTCCGGTCGGCATATGATTGATCAATTCCACACAGCCAATTTCAACAAGTCTATGCCCTTGTTTATATTCAAAGCCTGTGGTTTCTGTATCGAGAACGATTTCGCGCATGATCAATCCTGAAGTTCGTGGATTATCTTTTTAACCTGATTACGGGCAACACGAAAGCCCGATCCGGTAAAAATAATATAATCTGCCTTGCGCCGTTTTAAGGCATCCGGCATTTGTTTTTTTAAAATTGTCCTATATTTTTCATAGGTCATTCCAGAACGCGCCATGACCCGTTTTTCTTGCAATATTTTTGATGCTGAAACCACTGCAATGGCATCACAACGACGCCCGCCGCCCGTTTCAAATAATAAGGGTATATCCAGAACTACAAGCTTGCGTCTTTGCAATCGGGCCAATCTTAAAAACTTTCTTTCTTCTTCACGAACCATTGGATGTAAAATGGCTTCCAGTTTTTTTAAAGCCTCATTATCGCCAAAAACCTGCGCTCCCAGTTTTTGACGATCCACCGCACCACTTGCTGTCAAACAATCCCCAAAAGCCTTTTCAATCAAAAGGGTTGCCCGTCCATGTGCGCCCATTAATTTATGAACTGTTGCATCGGCATCATGAACAGGGACACCATATTGGCGAAAGATCGACGCGGTTGCCGATTTTCCCATTCCGATTGAACCAGTCAGGCCAAGAACCAGCATATTTAGTTTTCCAGAACAAACTGGCGTAAATCTTCATCCACAACCGGGTCTACACCAAACCAGGCTTCAAAACCGGGGCGGGCCTGATGAAGCAACATGCCCAAACCATCGACAACCGAACAACCATGGACATGGGCTTTTTCCAACAAATTTGTTATTAACGGAGCATAGACAATATCGTTGACCAAGGCTGTTTTGGGTAAATCAAACAGATCGATTTCCAACAACGCTTGCCCACTCATCCCCAAGGTTGTTGTATTGGTTAAAAGATTGGCCCCGCTTAAGGCTTGTTCGCGTTTATTCCAATCAACAACCGTAATGGGGGCATCCAGTTCATCAGCCAATTTATCAGCACGTTCTTTGGTGCGGTTGGTCAGACGGATTTCAGGAACACCGGCTTCTGCCAAGGCAATCAAAACGGCGCGTGCAGCCCCACCAGCACCTAACACGACAGCCGGGCCGCTATCAGCTTGCCAATCAGGTGCCCCACAAATTAAGTTTTGATAAAATCCATAACCATCTGTGTTATCCGCAAAAATCGTTCCGTCTTCTTTAAAAACCAATGTATTGGCGGCGCCTATTTTTTTAGCACGCGCACTCACTTCATCGGCAATTTTCAGGGCAGTTTCTTTATGAGGAACTGTCACATTTGCCCCTTTAAATCCCATTGCCTGCATGCCGTGAACCGCTTTGGCAAAATGATCCGGTTCAACAGGTAACGGAATATAGGTTCCATCAATCTTATATTTTTCTAACCAGAAACCATGCAATCGCGGAGATTTGGAATGCCCGACAGGCCAGCCGATCACACCGGCAATTTTGGCTTTACCTGATAAAATCATTTGGTCCATCTCCCCTTAAATCCATTTAATGCGCTAAGATATCACGCGATCTTAAAAATTCCAGAACTGCCAAAAGCGGCAATCCCAAAATCGTGAAATAATCACCTTCAATACGGCTGAACAATTGAACGCCTAAACTTTCCAGACGATAACCACCAACCGTTGTCAAAACATCCTCGCCAATATTTTCTAGATAACGTTCCAGAAACGTATCGCTAAAATCTCGCATTTCCAATTCTGCATTCTGCGCATAGGACCAAATCAGCTCCCCGTTTTTAACGATTGAGACCGCACTGATCAAATGATGAATTTTTCCACGTAAATCCATCAATTGCTTTTTGGCTTCTTTTTGATCAATCGGTTTGTCATATCTAAAGCCTTCACATTCCATCATTTGATCGGCCCCGATAATATAAGATCCGGGATATTTTTCAGAAACTGCCACCGCCTTGGCAAACGATAATTTTAATGCGGTTTCACGAACGCTTAATCCTTCGCTTTTAATAAGATTTTCATCCAGATCGGCAGGACAGCATTCTATATCCAATCCTGCACCTTGTAATAAATCAGCCCGGGATTTAGAGGCAGAAGCCAAAATAATTTTATTCACCATCCCAATTGCTATCCTCATAAGCCTGATCACGTTTCATTTTCAGATTTAAAATAGCAGTTGCCGTTTCTTCAATAGATTTGCGGGTCACATCAATCATCGGCCAGCTGTGTTTGTTGCACAACTTACGGGCAAACTGGACTTCATCCACCACCGTTTCCAAATCAACATAATCTGTATGAGCCGTTTCATTGAGCAGGTTTAAACGGTTTTTGCGAACCTGAATAAGACGACGGGGATCTTTCGTCAGCCCAACGATTAAACATCCGGCAAATTTTGGATCACTTAGATCAGTTGGTAACGGACATTGTGGAACAATTGGAATATTTGCCGTTTTTAATCCTTTATTGGCCAAATAAACACAGGTCGGTGTTTTCGATGTGCGTGATACACCCAATAAAATAATATCGGCATTATGGATTTCATGGCTGGATTGCCCATCATCATGGGCCAATGCGAAATGCATAGCCTCAATCCGTTTAAAATAATTTTGATCCATTTCATGTTGAAGACCGGGCTTAAAACTGGCTTCGGCACTGAATGTGTCTTTCAAAGCTTCCATAATCGGATCAAGAACGGCAATACAAGGAACGCCTAAACTCTCACAGCCTTTTTCTAATTGGGCGCGTAGGTTTCGATCAACCATTGTAAAAATAACCACACCTGGATGGTTTTTTACACCATTTAGAATTTTAGCAACCTGACCGCTTGTACGCACCAAAGTCCAAACGTTTTCACAAACGGTAATGCCCTCAAACTGGGCAATACAGGCGCGGGCCAGTGTTTCGATGGTTTCCCCGGTGGAGTCGGAGATAAGATGGATGTGATAGTTGTTCATAAGTCCGCCAAACCTGGGGATAACTGGACCAGTTGATCACAAAGGCCAATTTCATCCCGCTATTTGCAAAAATTCTCTGCCCGCTTATCAGGCTATGCATAATTCTTTTGTACTCTGCCACCTTGTGTGGACAAAGGTCTTTTTTTGAAAACTTATCCCCGTTATCCACAGAATTAAACACAGATCAGGCGACTCCGCCAATATTTTAAGGCGACTCCGAAGCTAAAATTCTAAAATCCACAAGCCCGACTCCAATCCAGCCATATTTTAGCCAGAAACGTCCTTCATATGGGGACAGCTTGTGGATTAAATTTGATCCCCGTTATCCACAGGACCAACATCAACAACAAACTAAAGAAAATAACCTTTACTATTGTTATTGAACTGTGAATAACTCATCAAACTTTAGGGATCGAAGGGAAGACCGTATTATGGCATCGACAGACAAATTATTCTTACGCGCACTCAAAGGCGAAAAAACAGAACGTCCGCCGATTTGGTTAATGCGTCAAGCCGGGCGCTACCTTCCCGAATATCTGGAAACCCGTGCCAAATCCAAAAATTTCCTGCATTTTTGCTATTCCCCGGATCTGGCAGAAGAAGTTACCTTACAACCCTTACGTCGTTATGGTTTTGATGCTGCCATTCTCTTTGCAGATATCTTAACTATTCCCGATGCTTTGGGACAGAAGGTTGAATTTGTAAAAGGCGAAGGCCCAAAACTGGAAGCTATCCGTGATATGGACGGGCTTTCAAAATTGAGCTTAAATGGGATTCATGATCATCTCGCTCCCGTCTACGAAACGGTCTCCAGATTAAGTAAGAGTATTCCTTCCAGTACAGCACTTATTGGTTTTGCAGGTGCGCCTTGGACAAATGCGACCTATATGGTCGAAGGTGAAGGATCAAAAAATTATGAAACGATCCGTCTTATTGCCTATCAGGATCCTGAATTCTTCCAGTCCTTAATTGATATGCTGGTTGAAGCGACTACTGGATATTTGATTAAACAAATCGAAGCAGGTGCCGAAGCTGTTCAGATTTTTGACAGCTGGGCCGGTGTTCTTCCCGAAGATCAGTTTGATCGTTGGGTGATTGCACCAAACAAAGAAATTACCCGGCGCATCAAAGAAGCCTACCCAGATATTCCGGTTCTTGGCTTCCCACGTGGGGCTGGTCCGCTTTACAAAAAATTTGTTCTGGAAACAGGTGTGGACGGCGTCAGCATCGATCAAACTGTTCCACTGGATTGGGCTGCCAAAGAACTGCAACCGTTATGCTGCGTTCAGGGGAATTTGGATAATCTTTGTGTGGTTGCTGGTGGGGAACAAATGGAAGTTCAGGTTCAAAAAATCCTTGATACCCTGAGCGATGGTCCCTTTATCTTCAACCTTGGTCATGGCATTGTGCCACAGACACCGCCAGAAAATGTCGGTCGCGTCGTTGAGATGGTTCAAAATTATAAAAAATCGTAATTAACGGATAAAAAGAAAAGAAGAGGGGAAAACATGAAGCTTGCTATTGTTTTATTCAATCTGGGTGGTCCTGACTGCCCAGAAGCGATTGAACCTTTTCTTTTTAATTTATTTAACGACAAAGCGATTATTGGTGCGCCGCAGCCGATCCGTTGGATGTTGGCGCGCTATATTTCATCGAAACGCGCCCCGGTTGCAGAAGAGATTTATTCTCACCTTGGCGGAAAATCCCCGCTTTTGAAACTAACACAAAATCAGGCTGATGCCTTGACGGCTTCTATTTCAAAAGAAATGGGCGAAAGTGTCGAAGTTCAATCTTTTATTTCCATGCGCTATTGGCATCCTATGAGTGATGATTGCGCCCAAAAAGTAAAAGAATTTGACCCAGATCATATTGTTTTATTGCCGCTTTACCCGCAGTTTTCGACAACAACGTCTGAATCTTCCCTAAAAGATTGGGAACAGGCGGCTAAAAAAGCAAAAATTAAGGCTAAAACGACTTCCATTTGCTGTTATCCAACGAATAATGGATTTGCAAACGCCATAACTGATCTGTTACTTCAACAGATTGAAGAAGCTTCCCATATTGGAAAACCGCGTGTTCTTTTTTCTGCTCATGGATTGCCGAAAAAAATTGTCGCGCGCGGAGACCCTTACCAGTGGCAGGTTGAACAAAGCGCCTTGGCTGTGGTTGAAAAACTGAATATGCCAAATCTGGATTGGTGGGTGAGTTATCAAAGCCGTGTTGGTCCTTTGGAATGGATCGGCCCGGATACAGAAGATGAAATCAGCCGGGCTGGCCGTGAAAAAGTTCCCTTGATTGTGGTTCCGATTGCCTTTGTTTCCGAACATTCAGAAACTTTGGTTGAACTGGATATCGAATATAAGGAATTGGCCCAAAAACAAGGGGTTCCTGCTTATTTTCGAACACCTGCGGTAGGGACACATCCATTTTTCATTGATGGTTTGCGTGATCTGGTTATTTCCCACATTTCAAATAAATGTGACGTAAAGCCTGAAGGCAGCGTGCGTCTTTGTCCGCAAAAATACGGTCGTTGTATCTGTAAGGGATAAATAGAATGTTTGAAGACAGTTATTTGTGGTTCAAGGCACTTCATGTCATTTCTGTAATGGCTTGGATGGCGGGATTATTTTATCTGCCCCGTCTTTATGTCTATCACACAAATGCAGAAACTGGTTCTGAACTGTCGGAAACATTAAAAATAATGGAGCGTCGCCTTTTGCGCGCCATTATGTATCCGGCAATGGTGTCTTCAGCTATTTTTGGGACATTATTGCTGTTTGAAATTCAGGCATGGGATCAGGGTTGGCTACATGTCAAACTTTTGTGTGTTGTGCTTATGATCATTTTTCATTTTATGCTGGCAAAATATCGATTGGATTTTCTCGCCGATAAGAACCAAAAGAGTGAAAAATTTTATCGCATGATCAACGAAGTTCCGACGATCCTGATGATTATTTTAGTTATCATGGTGATTGTAAAACCGTTTTAAGGTTTATTTATCCGCTTTATCCATTTCTTTCTTTGCTGCAATAACACCCGCACAATCCGTTACGTGTAATTCTTTTAATTCTTTTGGCAGTGAAATTGCGCTGTAACGCCCGGAAACAACATAAATACTGGTAAAATATTCCAGTTTTGTTTTAAGGGCTTTTTTAATAGCTTCACGAACACCCGTGTCCATCCCTTCGGTATCGGCGTTACCGCGTCGATCAATTTTTGGCGGATTTTCAAAGAAATAATGATTGATTTGATCGCGAATTCGACTGGTCTTTAAACAAGCTCGGTGACCAAGGAGGAATTTACGTGGTTCTGCATAAACTGTCATACGGGCATTTAGACGTTTTGAAGGAATATATGTTTCAAAAACGCCGAGAAATACAATATCGCCATGCTTTGCCGGATCGCTATTCATCGAACCGCTACTATTTCCGGAACCGCCAGAAGAGCCTTTCTCATTTTTATCATCAGAACCACCTTCATCACTGCTGCTTCCTGATTTCACACCTTGACCCGCTGCCTTGAGACGGTTGAATCCAGCTCCGGCTTCGACATTTTGAGACAGAAAAAAGGAAAATATGAAAAATAACCCAGTAATTAGACAGATTTTTTTGACCATGATTCCACGCTCTTTATATTTGCTAACTGTTTCATACTATTCTCTTTCCAGTAAACTGAATGTCAGCTGCAAAGGCAACAGCAGATATGAAAGAAATTTTGATGACTTGACTTTTATGTTGATTTTGAGGTAGAGCAATAAAAGCAATCAGATTGTATTTTGGTTGTCCTTCCTTCCTTTAAATTTTCTGTTTTCGAAAGTATTCCTTTTTCGATTTAATCTTCAGAAAATAGAAAATTATTATATTTCAATAAGTTAGTAATCGCGTACCCTTAAACGACGACATACAAAAGACTTATCATTTTTCCCATTTCACTATTTATGTAGATCACTTATGAATCTTCAGGAACTTAAAGAAAAATCCCCTGCCGACCTTTTGGCTTATGCTGAAGAGTTGGAAATTGAAAATGCTGGTAATATGCGCAAACAGGAACTGATGTTTGCCATTTTGAAAACTTTGGCTGAAAACGATATCACGATTTATGGTGGTGGTGTTTTGGAAGTGTTGCAAGACGGTTTCGGCTTTTTGCGTTCACCAGAAGCCAATTATCTGCCGGGCCCCGATGATATTTATGTCAGCCCCAATCAGGTCCGTAAATTTTCTTTGCGTACAGGTGATACTGTTGAAGGACAAATCCGTGCGCCCAAAGATGGCGAACGTTATTTTGCCCTGTTAAAAGTTGAAAATATCAACTTTGAAGAAGCGGCGAAAGCCCGTCACCGTGTTCATTTTGATAACCTCACACCGCTTTATCCGGATGAGCGTTTAAAAATGGAAATTGATGATCCGGAAAAGAAAGATTACACCCCGCGTGTTATTGATCTGGTTTCCCCGATCGGGAAGGGGCAGCGTGCCCTTTTGGTAGCCCCGCCGCGAACTGGTAAAACTGTGATGTTGCAAAATATCGCGCATTCTATCGCAAAAAACCATCCGGAATGCTATCTGATCGTTCTCTTGATTGATGAACGCCCGGAAGAAGTGACCGATATGGATCGTTCTGTGAAAGGGGAGGTTATTTCCTCTACATTCGATGAACCGGCAGCACGTCACGTTCAAGTCGCTGAAATGGTAATTTCCAAAGCCAAACGTTTGGTGGAACATAAAAAGGATGTGGTCATCCTGCTGGATTCCATCACCCGACTGGCGCGCGCTTATAACACCTGTGTCCCCTCATCCGGTAAGGTTCTAACCGGGGGTGTAGATGCGAATGCCCTGCAACGTCCGAAACGTTTCTTCGGGGCGGCGCGCAATATCGAAGAAGGGGGCTCTCTGACTATTATTTCTACAGCCCTGATCGACACAGGTTCGCGTATGGATGAAGTTATCTTTGAAGAATTTAAAGGAACAGGTAACTCCGAGATTGTGATGGATCGCAAACTTGCCGATAAACGAACTTTCCCGGCAATCGATATCACCAAATCCGGTACTCGCAAGGAAGACCTTCTGGTGGAAAAAGACACGCTGTCTAAAATGTGGGTTTTGCGTCGTATTCTGGACCCGATGGGTACAGCAGACGGTATGGAATTCCTGCTGGATAAGCTGCGTTATTCTAAAAACAACGATGATTTCTTCGATGCGATGAACTCTCGTTAATTTAAAAAGGTGCCCCTCGCGAAAGCAGGGGCCTCTTTTTTTCTGTTGTTTTTTATCAGACAAGTACAGATGTTATGACTGCCGTTTCCTATGTAATTACCGTTTTCAATAAAGAAGAATATTTACCGGAAGTAATTCGTTCCCTCGAAGCACAAATCGGGATTGAAGAACGCGAATATATTTTTGTTGATGATGGATCCAGTGATTGTTCCGTTCAGGTCATTCGTGATTGTACCCGTGATTTGGATGCAAAAACGATCATTATTGAACAGGAAAATCTCGGGGCTTCCTGGGGAACGAATGCAGGTGTTGAAGTCGCCAGTCATGAATGGATTAAGCTATGTGACGGGGATGATCTTTTAACGCCACAATCGAGCCAATGGTTAATTGAGGCTTGTGAAAAATTTGACGTTCCCCATGCCTGGGGACAGTCAGCCTATTTTGAATGGCAAGGTGAAGAAGATCCCTTAACCCGCGATGCACCTTATCCAGAGATGGAAGTTATGGAAGACGGATTGAGATTTTTCATCCGTAATAATCCGGCTAATTCCACCTGTATGTTGTTTAAGAAAAGCTTTTATCAGCAAATTGGCGGTTGTGATCCACGTCTGGTTTCGCCTGATCAAATGTTGTTTTTCCGTCTTTTTGCCTATGCCAAGGGGGCTCGTGTTCATGGGGATGTGGGGTTGCTGCCTCATGCAGCGCCTGATCGTTTATCGGCGCAAAAAGGGCGTTCACGCTATGAATCGGTCTTGGCGATGTATTTTACAATTTTGGAAAATCCGCCATTATTAACGTCTGATCATATTGATTATGCCTATAAAAGGGCGATTTCACGGGCTGAACGTTTCCATCGCAAAGTCTATGGCGGATTGTTCAATCGGTTTTTATGGGATCATATACGTACGAAAATATGCCCTCATACTGATAAAGTAACCGCGATTAAAAATTGTCTGGCCGCCTTCACACCGGATGGCAAAATCGAACGTTCAGTTGATTGGAAACCAGGGGCAGGGAGAACGGGAAAAGCACCGGCTGATTTTTAAAACCCGGATTTCATTTCCCGCAAGGCTGCTAAGATATCGTCTGTGTCCTTATCTATTTTACGATTAAGCACTTCATTATTCTTAGATAAAGCAACGATCATACTGTTGAGTTCTTTATTTTCTGCCGCAATTTCACGAATGGATTCATTGAGCTCTTTATTCTGTTTACTGAGCATTTCAATGCGTCGATTTTGTTGATGCAACATATCGGTTGTTGCTGCACGGACCACTTTGTCCAAAATGATGGACCCGAAATATCCGGCAAACGTACCGAATAAACCAATCCCCATTGCGGCCAAGGGAACCGCAATTAAGCGACCGATAAGGGTGACCGGATAATGATCGCCAAAACCGATGGTCGTAACGATCATAAAACAAAGCCAAACTGCATCAGACCAGCTTTTAATATTTGCATCTGGATCATCCATTTCCACCCAGTAAAGGGCAGGGGCACAGACGGCAATTACAAAAAAAGTAATGCCGCCCAGGACGATTAAAACGCTGATAAAATCCAGTTTGGAAATGGAAAGAAAGCGAAAGTATTTACGAAAAAAAATAGGAATCATTGGCCAAAGACGGTTTTTAGAATCTCGGTTGTGCGTTTTGTCGGATCATTACGAATGGCAGCTTCTTCCTGTGCGAGGTAATGAAAGATGCCGTCCATTGCAAGGGTTGTTGTGTGGTTTACCAGATCGGCTTTGACATCAGGAACGAATGGCATGGATTTATATTCACCGATCAAGGTGTCATAAGCTTGCAGGGCACCAACGTCTTTTAAGCTGTTTTTTGCCACCGGTTCAATCATGGCCCGTAATTTATCCGAGGAAACCTTTTTGAAATACTGGGTGGCGGCATCTTGTGGCCCCTGATAAATGGCACGAGCATCTTCCAATTTCATATTTGAAATGGCATCCCAGACAATTTCTTTGGCTTTCGGTGCCGCCTGTTCAGCGGCGCGGTTGATTTTAAGTTCTACGTCATCTGCCAGTGAAGACAAACCGACTTTACCAAGAAGTTTTTGAACCTGCTGCAATTGTGCGGGCAGGGGAATATGAATAGCAGGGTCCAGATTATATCCGTCTTTTGCGCCAATTTGCGAAACAACACGTTGGGTGCCAACTTTCAGGGCTTCCTGTAATCCTTGAATGATCTGGCTTTCGCTGAGGGAAGAAACAGGACTAGAATTGCCTGTGACGGAATTGGTTAGATTTTCAATAACTGTTTTTTGAAAGGTATCTTTGAAATCCAAAGCATGGGCAGATGTTGCCGTAAAGAAAAAAGCAGTCGAAAGAAGAAGAAGTGTGCGCATAAGGATCAATCCTGTTTTCGGCGTTTCACGTGAAACAATCAGTTTCCGATTCAGTCTCTAATCGAAAAGGTTAAATTATCATATCCTATTTTCATGGAATGGTAAGATGGAAATTAGGAAACTGTCATGCAAAGAACCATTGATCAAATTATCTCTCCGGTCTCTACATCCGATGGGGCCGGTGTCAAAATAAAACGGGCAATTGGAACATCGACATTGGATCATTTGGATCCTTTCCTTTTGCTGGATATTTTTGGATCGGAAAAAGGCACGGATTATATCGCCGGTTTTCCTGATCACCCCCACCGTGGATTTGAAACCGTCACCTATATGTTAAACGGTAAAATGCGCCATCGCGATAGTGCCGGTAATGAAGGATTGCTGGAAACGGGTGGGGCACAATGGATGACGGCAGGGCGCGGTTTGGTTCATTCTGAAATGCCGGAACAAAGTGATGGCTTAATGAAAGGATTTCAAATCTGGGTCAATCTACCGGCTGATAAAAAAATGATCCCACCGCGCTATCAGGACATTCAACCTGATACAATCCCGACAGCGTATATAGGAGACCAGGCTGAGGTTAAAGTCATCGCCGGGGAACTCTTTGATCTTACGGGTCCAATTTCTGATATTGCGACAAAACCGTTATTTATTGATGTTGCCTTAAAACCAAATCAGGATTTAAGCCTTCCTGTACCAGAAGGACAAACGGCATTTCTTTATATTTATGAAGGAAAAATGCATTTGGATGGTGAGGATATCGAAACCGACCGTCTGGTTATTTTGGAAGATGGCGATGAAGTGAGTGTTCGTTCTTGTACACAGGAAACCCGTTTTATCTTATTGGCGGCGGATCCGATTTGTGAACCGATTGTTCGATATGGTCCGTTTGTAATGAACAACCGAGAAGAGATTTATCAGGCTTTTGAAGATTTTAAAAACGGTAGTTTTTGAAGAAAAGGCCCCCGTTTGATTACAGGGGCCTTTTTCATTTTATGGAATAAGAATGGTTGACCCTGTGGTCTTGCGATCTTCTAAATCCCGATGGGCCTGCGCAGCGTCTTTTAGGTCGTATTTTTGATTGATATGGATTTTAACCGCGCCGGATTTTACAACATTAAACAGGTCATTGGCGGCCCATAATAAATCATCACGTTTGGCAACATAGCTCATTAAAGTAGGGCGGGTGATGAAAAGGGAGCCTTTTTGTGCCAGCAAAGCCGGGGAAAAATCAGGAACAGGGCCTGTGGCATTGCCGTAAGTCACCATCATTCCAAGGGGGCGTAAACAATCAAGGGAACCTTCAAAGGTGGCTTTACCGATGGAATCATAAACAACGGGAACGCCTTCGCCATTTGTCAGTTCACGTACCCGGTCGGTGAAATTTTCTTCCCGATAAAGAACGGGATAATCACACCCCTGTGCTTTGGCCAATTCTGCTTTTTCAGAGGAGCCAACTGTACCAATAACCGTTGTCCCCAATGATTTTGCCCATTGAGTTGCAATCGATCCAACCCCGCCAGCAGCCGCATGAAAGAGGATGGTATCTTGTGGGCCGACTTTATAAATCCTGCGCAATAAATAATGAGCCGTCATGCCTTTTAACATCATGGCAGCGGCCGTATCGAAATCAATTTCATCGGGCAGAGGAATAACGACATTTTGATCGAAGTTTCCAAGCTCGGTGTAACAGCCAAGGGCGGCGCCAATACAGACCCGTTGACCGATTTTAAATTGATCGACATTGCTGCCCAAGGCTTCAATGACGCCGGCGCCTTCCATCCCGATCGCGTGGGGCAGGGTGGGGACCGGATAAAGACCACTGCGGTGATAACAATCAATGAAGTTTAGACCAATGGCCTTGAAACGAATTTGTACTTGATTGGGGGCAGGTGCATTGAGGGTGATATTGTCATAAGACAGCACTTCCGGGCCACCAGCTTGATGGATACGAACGGCGTGGGTCATTTAAGGGTCCTTCCTGTATGTTTTTATTCTCTATTTTTTTTTAAGGCATTTGTTCTTTTTTACTTTAATGTACTTAAGACGGCTTTTTCCATGCGCAAGAGTTGTTCTTTAGTCTCAATCCCATCACCGCCGGAATACCCTGTCATTTTTCCACCCGCACCAAGTACACGATGACAGGGGATAATAATGGGAATAGGGTTTTTTCCGCATGCGCCCCCAACAGCTTGGGCTGCAGAATGAATGTTTTTAGCAATATCACCATAGGTCCAGGTCTGACCAAACGGGATTTGCTGCATCTGGTCCCAGACCTTTTTTTGATGTTCTGTTCCCATTGGATCAAGGGGAAGATCAAATTTTATCAATTTTGCACTGAAGTAAGCAGATAATTGTGCCTTTGCTTCTTTTAACAAAGGTGTTTCCACACCGGCAGGGGCCTGTCCCCATTCAACAACGACAATTTTTCCATCGTCTTCAAAAAGAGAAAGAGTGCCGACGGGAGTCATAAGGGAGCTGCACAGAATATCCATAAGGTATTTTCTTTCTTGTCGTAAAAAGCGGTCTAAACATAACGTTTACGAAAATAATTCATGCTGTCAAACTGCATATGGAGTTTTCATTCTATAGAATACATAAGCCGAGAAGCTAATCATATGATGTCTTGTTTGGTAAGATCACTTAAATGTGCTTCCAACATAGAAACATCGGTTATCGGAGAAGAACAAGTTGCATTCTGACAGACATAGGCAGTTGCCTTTAGGTTCTGCATAAGCTTGTCTTGGAGAATTTCCGGGGTGTTTTGCTGATTTTGACCATCTCCTAGTAGAACTTTTCGAGAAGGTGAAGGGTATAAATATCCCTTATTTATTAATATATTAGACTCATTTTCTCCAATTTTTCCAACAATAACGATTGTTTCCATTGTTTCAAATCGAATAAGGGCGCTGCATAATCCCGGGGCGGCAAATATTTGATTGGGATCGTCGTTACCAAACAGTTTCATCAATTGATTGAAGCGTTCCTGATATTTGGAATGACCGCTCAGGTGATAAAGATCACACAAAACATGGGCCATTAATCCGTTGCCCGAGGGGGTCGCACTGTCATTAATCGGTTTGGGGCGGACGTTTAAACCTTCGACCGTTTGCTTATCGGCAAAATGATATCCGTGATTTTCAACATCCCAGAAATGATTCTCTAAATGGTCGACCCATTTTACACAATCCTGATAATAAGATGTTTGCCCTGTGGCTTCATATAAGGCAAGGGCGGCGAGACAAAGATTGGCATAATCTTCCAGATAGGCTGTGGTCGAATGACGGCCTTTAAACCAGCTATGATAAAGGGTGTTATCTTTGATCATGGTCTTTTTCAAGGTGGCATAAAGGTCTTGGGCCTGTTTAATCCAGTCAGGTTGTTCAAAAACAAGGGCGGCTTCAGACAAGGCCTTGATCATCATCGCGTTCCAATCACAAAGCACTTTGTCATCGCGGGCCGGCCATATACGTTTTTTGCGCTCCTGATAAAGGGTTTGGCGCAGTTTATCTAATTTGTCTTCTTGATCTGAGTTCTCAAACGGAGTTACGCGGCGCAAGATATTGTGGCCTTCCCAATTTCCCTGTGAGCTAACGTCATAAGCTGTTTTAAAGAGGGGAGACTCTTCTCCTAAAAGCTGATCAATTTCATCTTCGTTCCAGACATAGAACTTGCCTTCTACACCTTCACTATCGGCGTCATAGGCACTGGCAAGGGCAAACCCACCGTTTGTTTCTACGCGCATTTCATTGAAAACCCAGTGGATCGTTTCAAAGACACTGCGTTTGAACAAAGGGTTTTTGTGTTTGCGCCAAACCATTGTGAGCAGAGAAACAAGCTGGGCATTGTCATAAAGCATTTTTTCAAAATGCGGGACGAGCCATTCTTCATCGGTTGAATATCGGGCAAACCCACCGCCTAAATGATCATAAATTCCACCCAGACACATTTTTTCCAGACTGAGGCAAAGAAGATGATCAATTTGTGGATTTTTCTTTATCCAGTTTGTACGCCATAGAAAATCAAGCAAAACCGGTTGCGGAAATTTGGGAGCACCTTGTAATCCACCATGAACAGGATCAAGGTTCTTCTGAATAAAATGAAGAGTATCGCACATGGCTTTTAGATGAAGCCCGCCATTGCCGCGTGGTTTGCTCATATCTTCAATCGCATCGGCAATGGCAGTGACGTTCTGGCTTACGTCATCTTTTTTGGTATGATAAATATCGGCGATGGTTTTTAAAACGTCCTTAAAAGACGGACGTCCATAAAGGGCTGTTTTTGGGAAGTATGTTCCCCCCCAGAAAGGCTGCCCGCTTGGGGTTAAAAACATGGTTAAAGGCCAACCACCGGGCTGACCGAGAACACTTAGCGCCCGTTGATAAATATGATCTACATCGGGGTGTTCTTCGCGGTCCACCTTGATATTGATGAACAATTCATTCATCAATTGGGCGGTTTCTGTATCTTCAAATGATTCATGGGCCATGACATGGCACCAGTGACAGGCGGCATATCCAACCGACAACAGAATGGGTTTATCTTCGGATTTTGCTTGTGCAAAGACGTCCTCGTTCCATATTTTCCAATGGACGGGATTGTCTGCATGTTGCAAAAGGTAGGGGCTGGTCGATTGTCCAAGCTGGTTTTGGGACATAATCCGCACTTTCGTTTTTCTTGCTGGTTGTTTTCAGCTTTTCGTGTTTCGAAAAAAAGTACAACCCTTTTTTCTTTGAGGGATAGACCTGCAGGCAAAAGATTGTCACATTAGAGACAGAGATGGCCCTCAGCTGAATGTTGGAAAAATATGATGAAAATTACGATAAATATTGATTGTACGCCTGAAGAGGCCCGCACCTTTATGGGATTGCCGGATGTGAAGCCCATGCAGGAAATGATGATGAAAGAAGTTGAAGAACGGATGAAATCCAATCTTAACGCGATGGACCCGGAAACATTGTTCAAAACCTGGCTTCCAGCTGGAATCTCCAATATGGAGCAATTGCAGAAAATGTTTTGGGCACAATTTAACAATGGCCCAATGGGCGGTTCCTCAAAAGAATAAAGAAAAATATGAACGATCAAACAATTTATGCACTGGCCAGTGGGGCCGGGCGTTGCGGTGTTGCGGTTGTCCGCCTGTCGGGACCGCAGGCCTTTGCTGTCTTATGCCAACTGTCCGGTAAATCAGATTTTAAGGCACGTTATGCGCATCGTGTGCAATTGATTGATCCTGTTGAGGGGGATCCGATTGATGACGGATTGGCCCTTTATTTTCCAGCCCCCCATAGCTTTACCGGTGAAGAGGTTGTTGAATTTCAAATTCACGGGGGACGGGCGGTCGTTCAGGCGTTACTGGATAGCCTTGCCCAAATGGACGGTCTGCGTTTGGCAGAACCCGGAGAATTTACCCGTCGCGCCTTTGAAAATGACAAGATGGATTTAACGGCGGCAGAAGGTCTTGCGGACTTGATCCATGCAGAAACCCGTGCGCAGGCCAAGCAGGCCTTACGGCAGATGGAAGGGGCGTTGGGTACATTATATAATGACTGGGCAGATCGTATTTTACATATCCTTGCGCATTTTGAAGCCGTGATCGACTTTCCCGATGAAGATTTGCCCGAAGAGGTCGAAGCCGGGGCGCGGGCCAAGGTAATGGCTTTACAACACGAGATCGAAGATCATTTAAAAGATGGTCATCGTGGGGAACTGTTGCGCGATGGTGTACGTTTGGCGATTGTCGGGCCACCGAACGCGGGAAAATCCAGTCTGTTGAACCATCTCGCAAAACGCGAAGTAGCGATTGTGTCTGATATTGCCGGGACAACACGGGACATTATTGAAAGCCATTTGGATATTGGTGGCTATCCGGTTGTTGTCTCCGACACCGCCGGATTACGTCATAGCGAAGATGTGATTGAGATGGAAGGCGTGCGTCGTGCGCAGGATCGGGCACAATCATCTGACTTGAAAGTCGTGATGTTTGATGGGGCAGACTGGCCCGATCTGGATCAAAAAACTCTTGATCTCATTGATGAAGACAGTCTGGTCATTCTCAATAAAATGGACAAGGCAAAACCCGATGTTGCTGATATCGGTGGGCAGAAACCGATTTATATGTCAGCCAAATCAAAAGAGGGACTGGTTGACTTTTTCAAACGTCTTGAAGAAGAAGTGGCCGCGCGGTGTATGATGACAGGGGCACCTGCCTTGACGCGTGCACGTCATCGCGAAGCCTTGGAAGATTGTGTTAAAGCCCTTATTCGTTTTTCTGAAATTGATTTGCCTGAATTGGCGGCTGAAGATTTGCGCATGGCGACACGATCTTTAGGTCGCATCACCGGGCGAATCGATGTGGAAGATGTCCTTGATGTCGTCTTTAGCGACTTCTGTATCGGGAAATAAAGTGTTTCACGTGAAACACTGACCCTGCATTTCGTAAAATAAGATGAATAGAAACATCAAACCCGTCGTTACACGCAGGTTATAAACGATGTTTTCCACCATTTTATCCACAAGCGTAAAATAAGTCTATTTTCCAAATTGACTTCATCAGGGGCGATACATACATTGCGCCTTATGAAAACATATGACGTGATAGTGATTGGCGGCGGGCATGCCGGTTGCGAAGCAGCAGCAGCAAGCGCGCGAATGGGGGCAAAGACCCTTCTTCTCACACAAAGATTAGATGCAATTGGTGAAATGTCGTGCAATCCAGCCATTGGCGGGTTGGCGAAAGGCCACCTTGTGCGTGAAGTTGATGCGCTTGACGGTATTATGGGCCGTGCGATTGATCAGGGTGGTATCCAGTTTCGGATGCTCAATCAATCCAAGGGTCCAGCTGTGCGCGGACCGCGTGCGCAAGCCGATCGCAAGCTTTATAAACAGGCCGTTCAGGCGTTGTTATCCACACAGGATAATCTTGAACTGATGGAAGGTACCGCCGAAGATTTGACACTGGAAAATGATGATCAACGTGTCAACGGTGTGGTGTTGGGTAATGGGGAAACTTTGCGGGCCGGGGCGGTTATTTTAACCACAGGCACCTTCCTACATGGACTTATTCACATTGGCAAAGAAACATGGCCGGCAGGCCGTATGGGGGATGAACCGTCTATCGGTTTGGCAGAAACTTTATCCCGTTTGAAATTTAATCTTGGCCGTTTGAAAACCGGGACACCGGCGCGTCTGGATGGCAAAACAATTAATTGGGATGTCTTGCAACGTCAGGATGGCGATACACCACCACAACCGTTTTCCTTTTTGACCAATAAAATTACCACGCCGCAAATTCCGTGCTACATCACGCGTACAACGGAAGAGACCCACGAAATCATACGATCCAATATGGATCAGGCACCGGTTTATTCCGGGCAAATTCAAGGGCGGGGTCCACGTTATTGTCCTTCGATTGAAGATAAAGTGGTGCGTTTTGCGGAAAAAACCAGCCACCAGATTTTCCTGGAACCGGAAGGGTTGGATACGGACAGTGTTTATCCCAACGGAATTTCAACGTCCTTACCACGCGACATTCAAATGGCCTTTATGCGCTCTATTCCCGGTTTGGAAAAAGTCGAAGCGTTAAAGCCGGCTTATGCCATTGAATATGATTTTGTGGATCCGCGTGAGTTGCGCGAAACGTTTGAAACCCGCAAAGTTAGCCATTTGTATTTTGCGGGCCAAATTAACGGCACGACTGGATATGAAGAAGCTGCCGCCCAAGGTTTGATGGCCGGGGTCAACGCTGCGCTTAAAGCATCAGGTAATGAGGATCCGTTTATTTTTGATCGGGCAACCGCTTATATCGGTGTGCTGGCAGACGATTTGGTGACGAAGGGAACGAACGAGCCTTACCGTATGTTTACCTCACGGGCGGAATATCGTTTGATCTTGCGTGCTGATAATGCCGATCAACGCTTAACCCGTCGGGGGATGGAAATCGGCTGTGTAGGTGCAGAACGGGCAGGGGCCTTTGACGCCAAAGAAAAAGCAATTCTGGAAGCCAAGGCTCGCATGATGGAAATTAATGCCACACCGCAGGAATTGGCTGGGCACGGCATTAAGGTCAACATGGATGGTCAACGCCGCAGTGCAATGGCCTTGTTGGCTTACCGGGATGTCACGCTGGATCGTTTAAAAGGGATTTGGCCGCAATTGGGTGATATTACAGGCGCGGTGGCCGAACAAGTTGAAATTGAAGGCCGCTATGCGGGATATCTTGAACGTCAGGAATCCGATATCCGGGCGTTCCGCCGGGATGAATCTTTGGAACTGCCAGCAGATTTGGATTATATGGCGATTGAAGGGATGTCAACGGAAGTGCGTTCCAAATTGGCAGAACATAAACCCTCAACGCTTGGGGCTGCGGCGCGTATTTCCGGTATTACACCTGCGGCTTTAACAGCTTTGTTGGGATATGTTAAGCGCAACAAATCGAACAGAGTTGCTTAGGGTTAATTTATTGAATTTGTTTCACGTGAAACACCGATAATTAACAAGACTTGTTTTAGAAATTAGGGTAGATTTGTCGATAGAACGACATTTGCAGGGGTGAAATGGGACTTCAGACACAACAAGATCAATGGAATGCGCTCGATGTTTCACGTGAAACATTGGATCGTCTCCAGGCTTATGGGGACCTGTTGATCAAATGGCAAGCCAAGATCAATCTGGTCAGTAACTCAACTTTGGGCGATCTCTGGACCCGTCATCTTTTGGATTCTGCGCAAGTCTATCCCTATCTGCCTGAAAATTGTAAAACGCTGGTCGATATTGGATGCGGGGCAGGGTTTCCCGGTTTGGTTTTGGCGATTATGGGTGTTGAAGATGTACATCTGGTTGATTCTGATGCCCGCAAAATGGCCTTTGTCCGTGAAGCCGCGCGTGTGACGGAAACGCAGGTTACTATTCATAATTGCCGAATCGATGATTTAAAGGAAAACGGTTTTGCCGATGTCGTGACATCACGGGCCTTGGCGAATCTGGAGAAACTCTTGTCTTTTTCTGCACAGTTGCGAAAACCGGACGGACGTTGCATTTTCCTGAAGGGCCGCAAGGCTGAAGAAGAAATAAAAGACGCCCGCAAAATATGGGATTTTGACTGCGAGACTGAACAAAGCTTATCTGACCCGGAAGGGCGGATACTTATCATCGAAAGGATGACACCTAAATGACGCAATCAATTGCACCGCGTATTATTGCCGTCGCCAACCAAAAGGGTGGGGTAGGTAAAACCACAACAACAATCAATCTGGCAACAGCCTTGGCTGCTGTTGGCAAGCGTACACTTGTTCTGGACCTCGATCCACAAGGTAATGCAAGCACGGGATTGGGAGTTGACCATGACCAACGCAGTCGAAACGCCTATCATGTTTTGATGGGGGATATTGCGCTGGATGCAGCTGTTCAGGATTGTAAAATTCCTAACTTGTCTATTGTACCCAGTGGATCTGATCTGGCCGCCGCCGAGATTGAAATCCCGGAATTGGATCGTCCGCAGTTTTGTTTGAAAGAATCCATTGAAGGCATCAATGGTTATGATTTTGTGTTGATCGATTGTCCCCCGGCTTTGGGTATGCTGACAATCAATGCCTTGGTCGCATCTGATGCGGTGATGGTGCCGTTACAATGCGAGTTTTTTGCTTTGGAAGGGATTTCTGCCCTTGTGAAAACCATTGAACGGGTCCGTAAAAATTTCAATCAGAAACTTGAAATTCAAGGCATCGTTTTGACCATGTTTGATAAGCGCAATAATTTGAGCGATATGGTCGCAAGTGATGTGCGTGAGTTTTTTGGAGAAAAAGTCTATGAGACTGTTATTCCCAGAAATGTGCGGGTTTCCGAAGCTCCCAGTCATGGCAAACCAGTTCTTTTATATGATCATAATTGCGCGGGATCGAAAGCTTACCTGCATCTCGCCAGCGAAGTCTTAAAACGCGAAAACAGGAGCGCAGCATAAAAATGGCAAAAGAAACAAAACGCCGCAGTCTCGGTCGGGGGCTTTCTGCCCTTTTGGGTGAAGAAACCGCCAGCGTTGTCGAAGATCAGAGCCTGTCTACAGGGGAAAATACATCTGCAATGGGAAGCAATGGCGCAGATGTTGTGCCATTTTCCAGTGGCAATCAAAAAACAATCGCTATTAGCAAGCTGATCCCCGGTAAATATCAGCCTCGGACACATTTTGAAGAAGAAGCGATTGAAGGTTTGGCTTCTTCGATTAAAGAAAAAGGGATTTTACAGCCGATTTTGGTGCGCCCTCATCCAGAACGTCCCGGCGAATATGAAATTATTGCCGGGGAACGCCGCTGGCAAGCCTCGCAACGGGCGCAATTGCACGAAGTTCCGGTCATTATTAAAGAAATGGATGATCGTGATGCGGCTGAAATTGCTTTGGTGGAAAACCTGCAACGCCAAGATCTGTCCCCATTGGAAGAAGCTGAAGGGTATAACCGTTTAATGGCGGAATTTAGCCATACACAGGAAGCTTTATCCAAGGCCTTGGGTAAAAGCCGTTCCCATGTTGCCAATATGATGCGTTTGTTGGCCTTACCAAGTGAGGTAAAATCATTTCTTGAAGATGGTTTGTTATCCACGGGTCATGCGCGGGCTTTATTAAATTGTGATCAACCGGCAGAAATCGCGAAGCAGGTGATTAAAAAAGGGCTGAATGTTCGTCAAACCGAAAGTCTGGTTAAAACGGCTGGTGTACAATCGAGATCCAAAGCGAAGAAAGAAAAAGATACCGATACGATTGCTTTGGAACGTGATTTAACAGACCTTCTGGGCGTTAAAGTTGATATTAAAGCGAGCCAAAAGGGCGGGGCGCTGACGTTACATTACAGCTCATTGGAACAACTGGATGATCTTCTTCACCGTTTAAGTCATGGTCAGCACGGAAAAACAGGTCAAGATCAATCAGAAGAACTTGATCCGGTGAGCCCTTTTGAAGTTGAAGAAGAATTAAATAAGCTTTAATGACTTTAAAAGTTAACAAAATATTAAGAGGCTCAATAAAATGAGCCTCTTTTTTCATGTGATTAGGTTTGATCAAGTTAGAGTTTTAATCTGAGCTTTTCTTCCTGAACTTCAACACCCCATTGAGTATCGAGTTTACTTTCTTCCAAGACAAATCCAAAACGACGATAGAGGTGGCCGGCTGGTTCCAGACCGGCTAAGGTCCAAAGATAAATGGATTCATATCCTTTAGTTTTGGCAAAATCGATAACAGATTGTAGAAGAAGCTTTCCAAGACCTTTTCCTTTGGCATCCTCATGTAGAATAAACCATCTGAGATGAGCTCCGTCTTTTTCAGCGTGTGAACCATCCAAAGTGATTGTTCCGTAAAACTCACCGTTTTTTTCTAGAGACCAGATGCAGGAAATATCGTCATCATAACATTCCATGAAAATGGAAAGTTCGCTTGCGACTTTACATTCAAAAAATTTCCAGAATTTCCATTTCTCAACATAGGCCCGTCCATGCAAGGCGGCGGTACGTCCGATCAAGCCGGGTTGATAACCTGTTAGAAGGTTGAAGTCTTGTGTTTTGCTCATTTTCTTCACATATGCAAAAATACATTATAAATGTTAATTAAGGCTAGATTATCAGTTAAAAAAATGGCTATAAATAGGAAATATTGCAATAACGGAATGCAAAAATGCAGAACTGGGATGATTTACGCTATTTCTTAGCTGTCGCACGTAGCGGGAGCTTCTCTGCTGCGGCTGAGAGCCTGTCTGTCAATGGCTCAACAGTGGGACGCCGAATCGATCAACTGGAAGAAGATTTAAAATGCAAACTGTTTGATCGTTATCGCTATGGCATGAACTTGACCCCGCAGGGGCGGACCTTGTTGGACCATGTTCAACAAATGGAAAAATCAGCAAGCAATCTGGAACAAACCCTTAAGGGCGCCGATGATGCACTTAACGGTCAGGTGCGTATTTCGGTCACCGATGGGCTGGGGTCTTTTTGGCTGACACCAAATTTAGCCGACTTTCAAAAATCCTATCCGCAGATCAGTCTGGAGATGGCCAGCGAAAGCCATTTTGTAAATTTGGCAAATCGTGAGGCCGATATTGCCATTCGATTGAGTAAACCGGATGATCCGGCCTTAATTACCCGTAAAGTCGGGATTGTACCATTTCATGTTTTTGCGGCACCAAGTTATATTGATCGTTTTGGGGAACCGCAGAATTGGGCCGATTTGAAAGGTCACAAACTGGTGGATTATTTTGGCTATAAGGAAAGTAAGGCCTTATCCCTTTGGCAAGAAACAGTGAAACATCACGATCAGGTGGTTTTTCAAACCAATAGTGCCATGAGTTTTGTTAGCGCCTTACGTGCGGGGATGGGCATGGGGATGTTACCACGTTTTTATCGCCATGCCGTGAGCGATTTAATCGAACTTGATTTACGTGCAGATTTGTTTGAAATGCCGATTTATCTGGTAACGCATGAAGAAACCAGCCAAACCGCACGTATTCAGGCGGTGAAGGATTATATTGGGGCGCTGTTTGATCGGGACCGTCGTGCCTGGTTTAGCTAAGAGATAATTTCTAACGTCTTGGAGAGCGTGCAGCTTGAGCAATGCGCATCAGCGCACGCGAACAGACGGTTTCCGGTGGATTTCCGGTTATTTTACAGTCACGTTCTGCTTCTGTTAAAATATCCAAGGCCAAGGCAATACGGTGTAAATCCCAGTTCGCAAGTTGTTTTTTTAAAGCAGGAACTTGTTTAAAGATAATAGGCGGGCGCAGTTTTTTTATGGCTTCCTCCCCATTATATCCTTTTTGCATAAAACCTTTGGCCAAATGTAAACGATGAAAATGGCGTGCGAGCATGCGTAGGATCATAATAGGCTGGTTTCCCTCGTCAAAACAGCGCATTAAAGCTGTTTCAAGCTGCGTATGGTCGCCATTGGCGGCAGCGATGGTGACATTATCGAGAGAAAAAGCACCACTGTCGCCGATGCAGGCGATGACGTCATTAAGGGTTACGGTTTTTTCCTCCCCCATATAGATGGCGAGTTTTTCCAGCTCTCCCCGGCTGACCTGGCGATCAGAACCTAGATGATTGAGCAAATATCCCATCGCATCGCGATCGGCATTCAAGCCATGCTTTTGTAGGGTTTCGCGTACGACATCGGATAAATTACGGCCTTCATCACCGTAACAGGCAACGACGGCAGCGACAGACTTTTCGCTTTCAAAAAGTTTCCGCAATGTAGATCGTGCGCTTAAATCTCCGCCTTCCAAAACGATCAGGGCATCGCCGATGGGATCACTGAAGTAAGTCTTAAAAGCGGCTGTCAGGCTGTCGGCAGCGTCCTGAATACGGATAAAGCGCCGCCCGCCTGTCAGAGACATGGCGGCGGCTTCGTCCGCAATTAAGGCCGGATCGGATTTAATGTCAGCGGCTTGTAAAACAACACTGTTGAACGGATCATTTTCATCGCCGAGAATCGTTTTCCCCAATATTTTTCCGCGCTCAAACACCAATCCCTGATCGGGGCCATATAACAAAATACAGCGCACATCCGGCGGGGGTGATTTGATAAATCCGTCTGCTTTTCCTGCACTGATTTTCATATGACGGCCTAGAAACCCGTTATTTCATAATACGGATTGGTTTTTCTGTTTGGGATGCGGGCGATTTATTAAGTAAATGAACGGCGATTCTACGATGGATATCGCGGGCAACGGATTTAATAGCACGTGTACGGGCATCCCGTTTGGCAAATTCCGTTCCGGTCGGGGAATTCAAGATATTAAAGGCAACAGTTGAACGGCTTAATCCTTTTAAAGGGGTGTTTCCACTAAACTCAAAAGAGGCGGAAACAATCAGGTTTGCACGGGTTGCAAACTCGTTTTTCCCAATACCTGTATTGCTTTGTGTTTCATTATAAATAATTTTCAGCTTGTACGCCGGATGTGCTGGTTGTCCCTTTGGATTGAACAAATTCAACAATTCATTATGAAGCATTTGTCCTTCACGGTCTTCAATTTCATATATCCAGACTTTGGCCAGTTCATTTTTCATAATCTGGTTTTCAGCGGTTTTTCGTTTGCCATGAACGGGTTGAAAACCGCAGGCCCCAAGACCTGCGACAATTAAAAGACAAACAAAAACTTTTAATATGAAAGTGTTACGCGACGACATTGATAATCCGCTTTGGTACAACGATGACTTTACGAGCTGGCTTTCCATCCAGAATAGCTTGCACTTTTTCAGAGGCCAAGGCCAGCTTTTCAATTTCTTTCACATCCATACCAACCGGAATTTCCAGCTGGTCGCGACGTTTGCCGTTGACCTGAATAGGCATAACGATGGTGTCTTCTTTCAAAAGGCTATCATCGGCAACCGGCCAGGAAACCTCGCATAAAATGCTGTCATGGCCCAGTTCGGCCCAAAGTTCAGCGGCGATATGCGGTGTCATCGGGGCAATCAAACGCACAAGATATTCATAACCTTCGCGCAAGACCCAGGCATCATCACCTTCAATGCCATCCAGTGTGCCCAATGTGTTGGTCAATTCACGTAGACGGGCCACGGCCTTGTTAAAGTGGAATTTGCCTAAATCATCGGTAACGGCAGCGATTGTTTTATGAACTTGTGCACGAACTTTCTGTGCTTCATCAGAAAGTGTAGCGGGTTGTGCCGTATCTTTGGCCGGATAGACGGCCTTGGGTTCGGTGATTAAACGCCAGAGACGGTTCAGGTAACGCCATGCTCCGTCTACCCCGGAATCCGTCCATTCCAGATCGCGTTCCGGCGGGCTGTCAGACAGCATGAACAAACGGGCGGTATCTGCACCGTAAGAGGAAATGATCAATTCAGGATCAACAACGTTTTTCTTGGATTTGGACATCTTGATGGATGGACCGACGTTGACGGTACGGCCATCATTTTTGTGAATAACCTGACCGTCTTCGTTTCGAACCGCATCACTGGGTAACATCCAGTTGCCATCGGCGTCTTTATAGGTTTCGTGGCAGATCATGCCTTGTGTTAAAAGACCGGCAAAAGGTTCTTCTGCAGATAGATAGCCGCATTTCTTCAAGGCGCGTGTGAAGAAACGGGAATAAAGCAGATGAAGAACCGCATGTTCAACACCGCCGATATATTGGTCAACAGACATCCAGTAATCAGCCGCCGCTTTATCGATGCCGTTTTCCGATTTTGGGGAACAATAACGTGCAAAATACCAGCTTGATTCGAAAAAGGTATCAAATGTGTCTGTTTCACGACGCGCTGGTTTGCCACAGCTTGGACAATCAACATGTTTCCAAGTGGGGTGACGATCCAACGGGTTACCGGGTTCGTCGAAATCAACATCTTCAGGCAGCTCGACCGGAAGCTGGTCAGCAGGAACCGGAACAATGCCGCAGCTGTCACAATGAATAACCGGAATGGGGCATCCCCAATAACGTTGACGTGAGACCCCCCAATCACGCAGGCGGTAATTGATTTCTTTTTCGCCAATGTTGAGTTCACCACATTTGGCAAAAATGGCCTTTTTGGCTTCTGCAACGCTCATACCCGTCATAAAATCGGAATTGATCATCACACCGTCATCGGTGAAAGCGTCATTTTCGATCGTAAAGCTATCTGGATTCTCCATATCTGCCGGGGCGACAACCGGAACAACAGGCAGGTTATATTTACGGGCAAAATCCAGATCGCGCTGATCCCCGCTCGGGCAGCCGAAAATGGCGCCTGTGCCATATTCCATTAAAACAAAGTTGGCGACATAAACTGGCAGTTCCCAGCTTTCATCCAATGGATGTTTAACTTTCAGACCTGTGTTAAATCCTTTTTTCTCCGCCTTCTCAATGGCTTCTTCGGATGTACCGGTCTTGTTACATTCTTCGATAAAGGTTTGTAATTCGGGGTTTGTTTCCGCCAGTTCAACAGCAATCGGGTGGTTGGCAGAAATGGCACAGAAAGAGGCTCCATATAAGGTATCGGGGCGGGTGGTATAAACCTCCAGCGAATCGTCACGATCAACCAGCTGCCATTTCAGGCGCATGCCTTCGGAACGACCGATCCAGTTTTCCTGCATGATGCGGACCTTTTCGGGCCAGCGATCAAGGTCTTTAAGAGCCGTGCGCAAATCTTCGGCGTAGTCAGTGATTTTCAGGAACCATTGGTTCAGTTTGCGGCGTTCCACCGGGGCACCGGAGCGCCAACCACAACCGTCAACCACCTGTTCGTTGGCGAGAACGGTATTTTCCACTGGATCCCAGTTGACCCAGCTTTCTTTGCGATAAACCAGATCATTTTCCAAGAAATCGAGGAACATTTTCTGTTCATGGCGGTAGTATTGCGGATCACATGTGGCAATTTCGCGGTCCCAATCATAAGATAAACCCATTGTTTTGAGTTGGGCACGCATATCTTCGATATTTTTATAGGTCCACTTTCCGGGGTGAACGCCAGCATCCATTGCGGCATTTTCTGCCGGCAGGCCAAAGGCATCCCATCCCATTGGATGCAGAACATTAAAACCCTGTGCCTTTTTATAACGGGCAACCACATCGCCAAGTGTATAGTTACGCACATGGCCCATATGAATCCGGCCGCTGGGATAGGGAAACATCTCCAGCACATAATATTTTTCCTTATCCGGGTCTTCCGTTACCTTAAAGGTCTGATTCTGATCCCAGTAGGACTGCCATTTGGATTCGGTTTCTTTAAAATTATATCGGGCCATGATCGTTATGTCTTACTTGTTCTAAAAGAAGTCATCCCGAACGTCCTGTCCGGGATGTATGATTTTAACGGGTTTTATATCGTGCGCTCTATTGCGTTAAACTTTCCGAGCGCAGCTGACGTGCCTTGGTCAAAATGGCATTTTCAATGTCGGTGACCGCTTTGGGGTCTATTTCGACCGCTTGCCATTCGTTATTGGCGTTTTTCATCTGGCGGAAGGCGGCGACTCGAATCGCATCGGCGCGCAAAGCCTGATCCAGAATATAGATGTTTAATTTAAAACGCTCGTTCGGTGCGTTGCCGGCACTATGCCAGTCGGTCAGGACAACCCCGCCAAACGGGTCGGCAGAAGCCAGTGGCATAAAGGAAACCGTATCCAGTGTCGCCCGCCACAAATAAGCGTTTACCCCAATACCGGTGCCACCTTGACCTTGACGTTTTTTATCTTCACCACCAAAGCTTAGGCCACCTTCACCGAAAATGGTTTGTTGTTTGTCGAGTTTATCCCAGCGATCATTAGGTAATTCTGTCGGTCCGGGGTTAAGGCTGTCACAAGCAATAAGCAATAAGGGCAAAGTGCCAATAAGGGCGAGGGTACGGATGGAAGATAGAAATCTTTTCATGAACGGATATTCCCGACTCTGTGACAGATTAGTAAAGTTTAGACAGATATATGCCTTATAATGATAGGCGGAAGCAAGTATCTAAGCGAGGATTTATCGGTTTTTCCTTATCTGATTGTACCTATGGCAGAAATCGGCCTGTGTTTTTTTTGCAACAGTGGGGAGAAAAGGCCACATAAATGCATTTCTTCTTGTTGACCTATGAATTCGAAAGGCATTTAATACGTTCACGCAAAAGGCATGTGGGTATGCCGATTGCACATGTTGTACAAACAAAACCTTTCTAAGGGGATCTAATTAGATGAAAAAGCTTCTCGTAGCTTCTACTGCTCTCGTAGCTTTCGCTGCAGTTAACTCTGCACAAGCTGCTGACCCGATCAAAGTTTCTGTAGGTGGTTACCTGCACGAGTGGGTTGGTTATGTTGACCAAGACAAAGATGGTCAAGAAGATTTTGCAGAAGTTACAGTTCACTCTGAATCTGAACTGTACTTCCGTGGTAACACAACACTGGACAACGGTCTGACAATCGGTGTTAACATCGACCTGTACACAGCACAAGACAACCAAGGTGTTGATGACGTATTCGTACAAATCTCTAGCGACTCCCTCGGTAAAATCCGTTTGGGCCAAACTAAAGGTGCTGCATACGCTCTGTCTCACACTTCACCGAACTTCGGTGCTGTAGGCCACAACGACGGTGACATTGCTGATTGGGCAAACGACACAGTTGTGACTTCTAACCAAACTCACACTGCTTCTGAATCCAACGACGGTCAAAAAATCGTTTACTGGACTCCGAACTTCGCTGGCTTCCAAGCTGGTTTCTCTTACGGTTTGAACGCAAACAACCTCGCTGATACAACAATCGACGTAGGTGGTACAAACACTGGTTCTGACACTGCATTTGATGCTGGTGTTGCTTACAACGGTGAATTCGGCGGCGTGTCTGTCGGTGCTGACGTAACTTACCAACGTGATTTCAATGGTGGTACTTCAAATGGTACTAATTTTGAGGACCGTGAAGCATGGCGCGGTGGTCTTTCCGTTGGGGTTGCTGGCTTCACAATCGGTGGTTCTTACCGTAACACAGACAACGAAGGTAGCGTGAAAAATATCGACGCTTCCGGTTGGGATGTTGGTGTTGCTTACGCAACTGGTCCGTACGGCGTTTCCTTGTCTTACCTGTCTTTGGAACAAGACAATTCTACTAACCCGGCTGTTGAAGACTCAGACAAAAGCTGGGTTCTGGGCGGTTCCTATGATATGGGCGCTGGCGTGAAACTTGTTGGTTCTGTATTCTCTACTGAATACGAAGATGGCAACGTAAACACAGTAAACAATACTAGCGACAACGAAGCATTCGGTGTTGTAACTGGTATCGAAGTAAACTTCTAATCTGATATCAGCTTAGATAAAAAACTTCAAAAGTTAGGGCGTTCCTTCGGGAGCGCCCTTTCTTTTTGTTTAATAAAAAGAATAATTTAGCCAAGCAACAACCGTCCCGCACCTAAAACCTGTCAATCCCGCACTTGATGCGGGACCCAGTTTAAATCAAAGGGTTCAGGTGTCTTATATCCGGGAAGACTGGATCCCCGTGACGATGGAGAAAAGGACAAAGAATTTAAAGTTAGCGTTTTACAGCAACGATACTACAAGCCATATATTGACAAAATGGTTTGGAAATCTGGATTTTATTTATATCCAGTTTTTTGATCATTTTCTGTTCCGGCATTTCACCCATCTCAAAACGCAATTGAAAGAGGCGTGCTTCCAAGTTACACATACGGGGGCTATGTTCAGGAACACCATTGCGGGTCAGTTGGTAGGCATAGCCTTCATGGCCGTCGGCATAAAATTCAAATTCAAAATCAAGATTTTTAAAAAGCTGGCGCAGACCAGAGAACGAAATGCGCCAAAAATCATCAGGATAAGCGTGGAACGCTTGCACCCAAGGTACACTGAGGATCAATCGCCCACCCGGCTTTAAAAGCTTTTCGATATTGGCGGCCACTTCAAACGGATTGGTGACATGTTCCAGCAGGTGATAGGCAACAATAGTGGAATATTGTTTGATCCCGGTCTTTTTTCGCAAACCGGAGATATTTTTCGTTATATCAAAGACATAATCTACGTTGTCGCCGTCTTCAATATCGATACCAATGACTTGTTTACCGGCAAAAACCCGGCGCCAACGTGTTGTGGTATCTAAATCCGCAGCTTTGCTGCCGATATGCAGGACCGGACCGTCGAAAGTTGTGAAATGGCGCATGACCGATTCCATATCAATGCGGCGCAGCCCGACTTTATTGCCTTCTGCGTCACTTTCCCATTCGCCGACGGTTTCAAAATTTTCTAACATAAATGCCCCAAAATATAAGTGTTCTGATTTGTTTTGAATTTATACGATCTTGCTCTGATGAAAAAGGTCAAATCAACCCGCCAATTCCGGCAAAGCCAATTGATTTACTGGGGGAGAGGCGAATAGCCGTTCTTTGATTGATCCCGCCAAGTCCATAGACACCCTTGTTGGTTTGTGAAGTCCACGCATTAAATCGGATAGAGCCAAGAAAGGCGCTGTTGGGATGGCTTTGTGTGGCAAAGACGGGGGAGAGAAGAATACCATCCAGCTTGGCCTTTTCCGCCTGTTTTAATGCAGGTAAGGAATGACAGGCACCCGTTGCAAGGAAGTTTGCCTTTGGGCGTATAAAGCGTCCGCAAGCCGCAATTTTCTTCACAGATTTTTCTGGAAAATGAACCCCATCCAAGCGGTGTCTCAGGGCAAGTTGAAGATCGTCAGAAACCAGAAGTTTTACTTTATGTTTGCGACACATCCTTTTGATTTTAATTATAATTTGTTCTTTTTGATCTTTTGAAAAATGGCGCACGATCAGGGCAGAGTTTTTCGGTAGATGCGGGATTAAAGACGTGGGGTCTGAAAGTCGTTTTGCATCCGTCATAAAAATGAGAGCTGGTAAATTTTTCTTTTTTGCATTCCGGCGATTGAGCTGACGGGCTACCTCTGATACGGTCAGGGCCATTTCCACACCTTTGATGTAAACGGATTCTCCTATGGGTATTGCAGATAATCTTGATCAAGTGAAGCAATCAATTCAACAGGCTGCACAAGATGCAGACCGCCCTGCAGATGAAATTGAGCTGGTTGCAGTCAGTAAAGTGCATGTCGCTGAGACAATCCGCCCAGCATTGGAAGCCGGGCACCGCGTGTTTGGTGAAAACCGGGTGCAGGAAGCCCAAGGAAAATGGCCAACGTTAAAAGATGAATTTTCAGGGGTTTGTTTGCACTTAATCGGAGGCTTGCAAACCAATAAGGTCAAGGAAGCGGTTGCCCTTTTTGACGTGATTGAAACGGTGGACCGTCCCAAGCTTGCGCGCGCTCTGGCAAAGGAGATGGAAAAACAGGGGAAACAAGTGGGGGTTTATCTGCAAATCAACACCGGGGAGGAAGATCAAAAAGGCGGATGTTTACCGGTCGATGCAGATGAATTTATCAAATTGTGTTGCGATGAATTGAAATTGCCGGTTCTGGGCCTGATGTGCATTCCCCCTGCTGAGGAAGAATCGAGCGTACATTTTGCTTTTTTGCGTAAACTGGCCCAGCGTCATGGACTTGAGAAACTCAGTATGGGTATGAGTGGGGATTACGAAACCGCCATTCGTTTTGGCGCCACCTCAGTGCGGGTGGGGACGGCTATCTTTGGCGAACGGGCCTCGCATTAATTAAGGCTATACGCAAACTTCCATCAAGTCATCCGGTGCGATCTTTGCCAAAATCTCGTGCATATCGGTGAGGTTTACGGCAACACAGCCTTCTGTTGGGGCGTATTGATCACGTGCCAGATGAAAAAAGACCGCACTGCCTTTACCGGGAACGGGCGGGCTGTCGTTATGTCCTAAAACCACAATGATGTCATAGATATGATCATCCCGATAAAGCTTTTCGTGTGAAGCAGAAAAGGGCAGCGTAACGCGACGGTTATAATCTGCATGTTGTGGATCATCACACCAGCCGTCTGTTTCATCAATGGCGCGAATGTTCAGGGCGCTATCGGGTTTTTTGATACGGTCTGCACGATAAAGAATATAACGTAACGCAAAAATTCCGGTCGGTGTGGCACCATCACCTTCGACTTTATCTGATTTTACCCCGCCTTTTCCCAAGGCACAGCAATAGGTCTTTCCCCCATAAACCAAGGTGTTATCGGCCCGAACCAAGATTGTCATGGTTTATCAGCCCCCAGATTGTGCCGTGGTTTCATAACGTTTCATATTTTGTGACATCATATCGGCAAACCAGCCATTATCGGTTGTTTGACTGAGTTGTGCCGTATTGGCAGGGATGGTGGGCGGGGCGGCTTTTGGTGTTTTGGTTTCAGTTTTCAGAGACTCGCCTTGATCCTGTTGGCGTTGTGCCTGCATATCACGGGCGAAGGCGCGCAAGGCATCAAGGGATTCGTTATGTGATTGTTTTGCTTGAAAACCAACGGATTGTTGTGGTTGCGCAATGATTGTGTTGGCGGGAACGGGTTCTGCTTTTGTGGTTGTAATGGGCGCAGGTGAAGATGTCTGTGCCTGTGGTCGTTCGGTTGGGAAGGGGAAAGGTGGTTGATTTGCCGGTGGAGCCCAGGTCCCGGCTGATCCGGCCCCAACCGGGTTATTGATATGTGTCGGGACTTCACGCGTGGTGGCGGGATTCATAAATTCCTGTAACTGCGCGAGTCTTAAGGATTTTTCACCGGCGGCAAACGCATCAGCCTCGCTTTCTGGGATGGATTTGATCGGGGCGAACCCGTTTATGTTGCGCGATAAATCCTCGTTCTGTGCGATCATGGTTTTGTCTTGTTCTGGGACATCTACTTCTTCGCCCTGAAACATGGCCAAGACATGTTCGCCGGTATCTTTGCCGGTGTTGTTTTCTAAAATCACATTAAAAGCAGAAGCTGCCAATCCAATGGGGCCACCGAAAAGTGTTCCCCCTGCCAGCCGTGCGCCGGGATCCAGTTCATCGCCAGTGATTGCGCGATAAGCGGTGGAGACAATCGGGATATGTTGCAAGGGGTTAATGACATCCAACATATCCCAGAACGTGACGCCATCGTCGCCAAAGAAACTAAATTCTTTTTCTTTATCAGCCTGTTTGGCGGGATCATTGGCTGATTTTGTCGCCTCGCTGCCAGCAGGTGGTGGATTATATGCCACCTGCGTATTTACATGATCGACCATATCCGGCTCCGGTTGCTCAATTATCGCTCTTTGGTTTATTTCTTTTAAGCGATATATCGCAAACTCTATGCCAGATTGTAAGTATTTGAAAGATAAGTGTTATATTTATGGTATAGGGCAGGGGAGGGCAAAAAATTCCGACTCAGGGGTTTAAAGACCTAAAGATAATGCCCACCCTTGGTCGCCTTGGCAAAAAGATAGGGCTCGTTGTGCTTGTTGGTTTCAAAAGCATGTTCAACACGTTCTACAACATCGACATGGCAGGCGCCTAGGACTTTTACTTTTTCCGGGTTGTTGGTCATAAGACGGACTTGTTTGACACCCAGATGGTCAAGCATTTGGGCTGCCGGGATATAGACCCGTTCGTCCGCATCAAAACCCAGTTGTTCGTTGGCATCAAAAGTATCCAGCCCGGTGTCTTGCAGTTTATAAGCACGTAATTTATTGATCAGCCCGATGCCGCGACCTTCTTGTGCGAGATAGAGGAGGACACCACTGCCGTGGTCGGCAATGGCCTTGATCGCACCGCGCAGTTGATCCCCGCAATCACAACGTAAACTGCCGACCAGATCGCCTGTGAAACATTCTGAATGAATGCGGATCAGGACAGGTTCATTGGGGTTGGGTTCACCGATAATAATGGCGATATGTTCAATACCACCGTCTGCCGGGCGAAAAGCGACCATTTTGGTTTGCGGAGCATCGGCCAGTGGCACTTGTGCATCGCTGACAGCGCGCAGGGAACGTGCGGCCGCTTCTTCATACCCAAAGATATCATGTGTGCTGACACCCATCAGGTTTTCAGCACGGATAAAAGTTATAAAATTATCCACAGGCAGGTTTACCGTAATCGCTGCCGGTAATAAACGTGAAAGTTTAGCCAGACCGATTGCAGCACTTTCGCCGCTTTCAAGGTCGATATCTTCAAACGGGATATCAAAAAAGTCGTTCTTTGAAAAGTCAGCCAGTGGATTGACCAGACTCTCAATCAAATCGGGGCGCAGGGCTTTACCCATCTTTGCACGTACAGCTTTGTTTTTGAAACTGCCGAGCCCTAATGTATGAGCGCGTGCGACCGTGATGATTAAATCCGGTTGCCCCTTACTTAAATCTTTAAGGCGCTGGATCGTTGATTTTGTCGCACCTTCTGCGGCTAAAACCAGAGTGACAAGGCCGTTTGCGTTATCAATAGCAACAATTTGTCCACGACGCAGGTCGGACAGGGCGCGGTCAACCGCCAGCAAAGACGGGGCTGTGGTCGCGGATTTGGTTTCGCTTAAGGTAATGGACAGGCGATGCGGCATAGGAATAACGGACATTTTTTAAACAAAGGTCCCCATATGTAGGCCGAATAACGGGATTTCACAATAGCGTTATCGCCCTTAAAGTCCTCTATACGGGATATTCTTTAGTTGTTATGGTAACGGGTGAGTAATATTCAGGTCCGTGTGAGGGAAGTTATGTCTAACGCCAAACGTGTTCTTCTTGTTGATGATGATGATTCGTTGCGTCAAATGTTGACCGAGCAACTGTCATTGCATGAGGATTTTGACGTGGTTGAAGCCGATGGCGCAGCCAGTGCTCTGGCTGTAACCAAAGACGAAACTTTCGATGTGGTGATTCTGGATGTAGGCCTGCCCGATATGGATGGCCGCGATGTGTGTCGATTGATGCGCAAACAAGGGGTGAAATGCCCGATTATCATGTTAACCGGGGCTGATACCGATGCCGATACCATCCTTGGTTTGGATGCCGGGGCCAATGATTATATCACCAAGCCGTTTCGGTTGGGGGTGTTGCTGGCTCGCTTGCGGGCCCATTTACGCCAACATGAACAAAGTGAAGATGCAACGTTCAAGGTCGGGCCTTATACTTTTCAACCTGCCTCCAAGCTGTTGATTGAAAACGAGACAGAACAGAAAGTCCGTCTTACAGACAAAGAAACCAATATTATTAAATTTTTATACCGCGCCGGGGGCAAAGTTGTCGGGCGCGATACATTATTGGATGAAGTCTGGGGCTATAACGCGGGCGTGACGACCCATACATTGGAGACGCATGTCTATCGTCTGCGTCAAAAAATCGAAAAAGATCCTTCCAACGCCCAGATCCTTGTGACGGAGCCGGGCGGTTACAAGTTGGTGCCCTAGTTATGTTTCGCGCGCTGCTGTGTCGTTTTATTGGGGATGACAATGATCGCAAAATCCCCAAACGGGTTCAGGATGCGATTGTTGAACAGCAAAATGTATCAGAACAACTGGTGGGCTGGATCCAGCTGGCGGTGGTACTGACTTTCGGTACCCTTTATGCTGTTTCGCCGAAAACCTTTCACCCGGATGCACCGTTTGAACCGGTACCCTATGTTTTGAGTCTTTATTTCGGCTTTACGCTCATCCGGCTTTATTTCAGTTATCGAATGCGATTGCCCGGCTGGGTGGTTTCACTATCGATTGTGGCTGATATTCTGTTGTTGTTTGGTACAATTTTCAGCTTTCATATTCAGTATATGCAACCGCCGAGCTTTTATTTAAAGGCACCAACTGTCCTTTATATCTTTATTTTCATTGCGTTACGCGCGCTTCGTTTTGAAGCCCGCTATATCCTGCTGAGTGGCCTAGCTGCTGTTTTAGGATGGGCTGTGATGGTGGGGTATGTGGTTGTCCATGATGATATGAACAATATGGTGACGCGTGATTATGTACATTATCTAACCTCAAACAGTGTATTAATCGGGGCGGAATTTGACAAAATCGTATCAATGGTTTTGGTGGCTGTGATTTTGGCCTTGGCAACTTTGCGTGCCCGTGTTCTGTTGGTCCGTGCGGTAACCCAAGGTCAGGCCGCCCAATCGTTATCGCGTTTTTTCTCGGAAGATTTAGCCGATCATATCAAATCAGCTGAAAATGACGCTCATGTTGGGGATGTGGTGGCGCGTGAAGCTTCAATCCTGAATGTGGATATTCGGGGGTTTACACCTTTGACCAAACGTTTACAGCCGTCAGAACAAATTGCATTGATTACCGAATATCATGCCCGGATCGTGCCGGTGATTTCCAAATTTGGCGGCCATGTGGATAAATTTTTGGGCGATGGCATTATGGCTTATTTTGGGGTGTTGAAGGAATCAGCGCAGCATGGTGCACAAGCCTTGCATGCGATGGAAGACATTATCAAAGCGTCTGATCAATGGAATGCAGACCGTGCACGTTTGGGGCAGGATCCGGTTGTCATCCATGCCTCGTGCGCATCCGGTCCCATTGTATTTGGGGTAATCGGTGAATCGCATCGGTTGGAATATACTGTGATTGGGGATGCGGCAAATGTGTCGGCCAAAATGGAAAAGCAAACGAAGATTGAAGGTGTACGTGCCATTGCAACAGCCCAAACCTTAAAATGCGCAATGAATAATGGTTATGAACAAGCTGAAAACCGTTGGGAAGTTCGGAAAAATCGTCAAGTTGGTGGTGTTGAAAAACCGATGGATGTCATTGTTCTGAAGGAAACTTAAGAGAGGGCTTTGTAAAACGCTTGATCATATAGTGTTTTACTTTCGATATCGAAACAACAGAAAATTACCGGCTCAAGCCCGGGATAACTTTTGCAAAATTCAGTAAGATTCTTAACGACAAGTTGAGCCGCCCGCTTTGGTGGGAAGCCATAAGTTCCTGTAGAAATGCATGGAAAAGCAATAGATTGAAGGCCTTTCTTCAAGCAAATTCTCAGAGAGTTAAAGTAACAGTTGAGAAGAAGCTGGTCTGCTTCTTTAGGAGTATGTTGTTGCCAAACGGGTCCGACAGTGTGGATGATGTAGCGTGCTGGTAGATTATATCCATCTGTTAATTTGGCTTCTCCGGTTTGACAACCGTTCAGGCGACGACATTCTTCCAGCAGGCCTTTTCCGGCGACCCGATGAATGGCACCATCTACGCCACCGCCGCCCAGCAGGGTTTCATTGGCGGCATTGACAATAACGTCGACGTCTAATTTAGTAATATCGCCTTGTTGTACGGAAAAGACAGTCATGGCTGCTTTCTTCCTTCAAAATTGGGCACAGCTTCCCATATGACAATCATAACATGGGAGGCATTATGAGAAAAACATTGGATCAGCACACACAGGGTCGTTTTCTGGTTCCTGAAATGGCGTTAGCCCGTACCGTTTCAAGCGAGGCGGTTTTTTTATGGCTGGCTAAAGGTTGGGAAGATACCAAAGCGTTAAAGACCATGAGTCTGTTATATGCAGCCTGGTTTTTGTTGATCGGACTGATGATTTCTTTTGGTTTTTATCGTTGGCAGGTTCCTTATTTAATTCTTCCGGCTTTATCCGGTTTTTTGTTAGTGGGTCCTGCGATCGCATTGGGATTTTATGAAGGATCAATCCGGCGCCAACAGGGACAACCGTTTCATTTACATCATGCGTTATTGGCGTTTCGACGGTGTCGATATCCTATTTTGGGGATGGGGGTTGCGCAGGTTTTCTTATTTATGGTCTGGATTCGTTTATCTTTTACCCTCTTTGCTATTGCATTTCCCGGTGTGATGCTCGAATGGGCAGCTATTTTTGAACGGGCAACTACATTGGAGGGCCTTCATTTTGCGCTTATGATTACAGTGTTAGGCGGTATTTTTGCAATTCTGATCTTTTTTACCGGTGCGTTTTCCCTGCCTTTGATGATGGACCGCCAAACTGTTTTGATTCCGGCCATGTTGACCAGTGCTTACACGGTTTTTATTAACCTTAAAGTTATGGTTTTGTGGGCAGCCTTGATTGTTTTGATCATGTTTTTGGGAATGATCAGTGGAATTGGTCTTTTAATTGCCTTTCCGCTGGTTGGTCATGCGACATGGCATGCCTATCAGGCAGTTTTGGGGAGAAATGAAAATTCTTAAGAATTATTTTTCATCTTTTTTACTGTATTTGTCGTTGAAAAGCCGTCCTTCAATTGGGCAAGAAAGACACGACCGCCGTTTTGTTGGATCAATTCAGCACCAACAACCTGATCAATCGTATAATCCGCTCCTTTGACCAGAACATTGGGCAGTAAGGTTGATAAGAGCTCCATTGGGGTATCTTCATCAAAAATCACCACCATATCGACACAGGCGAGGGAGGAGAGAACGGTTGCACGGGCCATTTCGTTCTGGATGGGGCGTTCCGGTCCTTTCAGGCGCTGGACAGAAGCATCGCTGTTCAACCCGACAACCAGTTTGTCACATTGTTCTGCGGCTTGTTTTAACAGGGAAATATGACCGGGGTGTAAAAGATCGAAACAGCCATTTGTAAAGCCGACGCTTTGGCCTTGTGTCTGCCAGCGAAGAACGCGATCTTTGGCGCTGTCGGGACCTACGACTTTGGCTTCGGCTTTGGATAGGTCCTGATGATGCAGGGCTTCGATCAGTTCTTCGCCATAGACACTGGCAGTTCCGATTTTGGCAACAACGATACCGGCAGCAACATTGGCAAGCCTGGCCGCGTCGCTTAAGGTGGCCCCAAGGCCTAACATAACCGCCAAGGAAGCAACAACCGTATCGCCCGCCCCGGATACATCAAAGACTTCACGTGCTTCGGTTGGAAGATGAATGACATCGCCTTTCCGGGTGACAAGTGTCATACCGTCTTGGGATCGGGTTGCCAGAACATTTTCAATTCCGCAAGTTTCAATGATATGGCGGGCGGCAGCGACAATGGATTGATCGCTATCACAGGCCATACGGCTGGCTTCGCTGAGTTCCTTGCGGTTCGGGGTGACCAACGTGGCCCCGCGATATTTGCTGTAATCATCGCCTTTAGGGTCAACAATGATGGGGAGACCGGCTTTTTTGGCCAAAGCGATTAAATCTATTGCATTTTCCCCATGTAAAACCCCTTTACCGTAATCCGATAAAACCATCACTTTGGCTTGTCCGAGACTTTGCGCCACATCCATGATGAGATCGCCATGCTGTTTTTCCGATAAGGGGCCGAGGCTTTCATGGTCGGCGCGCAACATTTGTTGGTTGGAGGCCATAAAACGTGTTTTTAAAGACGTCGGGCGCGTTTCATCCAATAAAAGAGTCGCGCAGCATCGATCGTTTTCATTTAACAGGTTGGCAATTTGCCGTCCGGCCTCATCTTCACCGACCAAACCGCAAAAGCGGGCGTTTGCCCCAAGGCTGAGAACATTGCGTACCACATTGCCTGCACCGCCCAACATGGCATCTTCACGGTCAATTCGTAAGACCGGGATTGGGGCTTCAGGCGAGATACGATCCACATGGCCATAAACGAAACGGTCCAGCATAATATCGCCGATGCAAAGAATTTCGACCGTTTCGGCCCGATTGACCATATCGATGAGGTGGGCGTGTTGTGACATGTTTGGTTTACTCTTTAAATTTCAGGTGGGCGATTGTACGAAACAGTCAGGATATGACAAATATTTCAGAAAAAATAAGGTGCAAAAGAACAAATATTTCCGGTCTTACCCCTTGTGTTTTAACGTTTTGGCGAAGGATGAAAAAGCATTTTCGCGCAGGTGGCGAAACCGTTTTTTTAACCCGCTCTTTCTACTGAGATAATTTATTTTATAAATCATGGATTTAAATTAATTTGGCACAGAAAAAGTAGGGTTCTTTATAACCTGTTGGGCTTTCATTTGAAAAGCCTACTCTATAGGCTTTTAGAGAATAATTTTGAAATATTCAGAAACAAAAGAAATTATTGCAGAAAAACGCTCGCAATATCTGTGTGTTTATATGGGATTGTGAAACGGACATACTTATCAGGGCGTTTCGACATCAGGATTAAATCCCCCAACTTTTTTTCCTGCTCCCTAACCAGAAACGCCCTGTTTTTTTGACCGCTCTCACAATCTAAACGAACAAAGCCCTGAGTGAGGTCGCTATGATTACCGGACATATTGAAACTACGACACAAGAATATCAAAATGATACCCAAGTCCGCGCTTATGCTGAACGTCTGGTACTTAGCTTGGGATATAACGATGCGATTTGTACAGCGATGGAATTCCAACTGTTTAATGTGGCAGAGGAACTCCGCTTTATGCAAGATGACTATCGCGGCGTTGCCTAAGGTCACTCAGGCGAAAATAAAGATGAAAAAAGCTCCGTTTCCAAGACGGGGCTTTTTTTGCGACTCGTTATATTCATAGGTATTGAAACAGAATCGAAACGTTCCTATATCAATAAAAATAACAAGCAGGTTCCGTTTTCATTTTGAAGATGAGGGAATGATTATGAATAGAACACTCACAATCGCGCGCAAGAACCGCTATACCCATCCCGGCCATGAAACCCGCACCAATGAGTTGGCAAAATTATTGGTCAATGCGTTTGGTTATGATCAGGCGATAGAAAAAGCCAAACAAAGTCATTGGGATAATGTGGCACAGGCGATCCATTTTATGCTGAGTAAAGGTTATAACCGCTTTTAAAGGTTAACAAAGCCTGAGTGCTTGTGCGATTGGTCACAGGTAATGCTGCTTGATTGTGGTATTATATAAGTCTCTCGTCATGCAATGGTTTTTGAGGTATAAGATGGTCCCTATGTTTGAGACCGTCCGACATAATTTGCAACATTACGTTTTGAATGCACAGGAACATATGAATTCTGCGCAACGCTGCAGGCTTGCCGATGAAATGGCGCACATATTTGACCATGATGGTTTAAATGAGCGTGAACGCCATTTGGCTGAAGAAATTATTGCCAACCTGATTGATGATGAAGTCGAGTCCGTTCGTGGTGCGATTGCTGTGGCGGTTGGAACATCCCCGCATTTACCAGTTGAACTGGCTCATAAACTTGCGCGCGATATTTCTACGATCAGTCTGCCGATTTTAAAATTATCCCCGGTCTTGGAAGACCGTTTTCTGGAAGATGTTTTAAAAACAGGCGTGGTGGATAAAATGTTGGCGATTGCTGATCGTTATAATGTCTCGGCTCAAGTTTGTCGCCGAATTGTTTCGATGGGTCGTAAGGAACCTGTTTTGCGCCTTTTGGCCAATAAGGGGGCGAAGATTAACGACCATACCATGATTACGATTATTCGTGTTTATGGGGATGACGAAACGGTGGAACAGGCGATTTTTGATCGGGGGGAATTGTCAGACGATGTTTTGACAACCCTGCAAAACCTCAGTGAAGCCCATGTTTCTGATTTTATACAGAAATATTTTAAAATACCGGGTCATGTCATGGATGTTGAACGCGGGCGTGACTTATTAGAAGGCATAAATCGCAAGCCGACATGGTGGCACAGCAAGCAGGGCCCAATCTAAAGAGCCTTTTCCATTTTAAAATTAATGAAAGTTTCCCCGTTCCGTTCAACTGTTTGACGGGTTTGAACGTGAAAACCCTGCTTTTCAAAAAAAGGACGGGCACTGAGGCTGGCTTCGACAAAGATGGATTTGTTTTTATTGATCCGGGCCTGCTTTTCAACTTCGTTATACAAGGCTTTTGCAATGCCTTGTCCCTGATAATCCGGGGAAACATACAAAAGATCAAGATGCCCGTTTGCTTCCAAATCAATAAAGCCGGCGAGTGCGTTATCATCCCATGCCAACCAGGTTGGGCGCGATAAACAACGTTTTAGCCAGTTTTCCTGATCAATTTCTTTGGATGCCCAGGCGGCAAGTTGGTCCGGGTTATAATGTTGGCAGGCGATTTCATGGACGCTGCGCTGGAACAGGGTGATCATGGCTGCGCAATCCCCTGTTTTGAACAAGTGAATATGGATCATGTTTTTTGAACCAGTGCCAGTAATCCGTCCAGATCACAATAGGTTTCCAGATGGATAGCCAATTCATCCAGAATATCATCAATCTGTTGATCATAGCGTAAATCAGCCTGACGTTCTTTGTGAATATCTCCCAGAAAAGCGTGGCGAAATTCATCTGTATTGAACAGACCATGCAGATAACTACCCATGATCAACGCATTATCACTGATGACGCCTTCGTCTTGTCCGTTTAGTTCCAGCCAAGGGTTTTGCCGAGCGGGGCCATTTGACACGCCCATATGCATTTCATAACCAAAAACAGGAAGCCCGTTGGTTTTACAATGGCCTGTGACTTCACGCAAAGTTTTGGGGCCACACAGGGTGGTTTCCATATCTAGGAGGCCAAGACCCGGCAGTTCTTTGATATGGCCTTCGATACCGTCAGGGTCACGCACTATGTTACCCAGCATCTGATATCCCCCGCATAAACCGACCACACGTCCACCACGGCGCACATGGGCTTTGATATCAATATCCCAGCCTTGTTCGCGCACAAAAGCAAGATCGGCCAAAGTTGCCTTGGATCCAGGTAGTAAAATAAGGTCACTATCACCGGGCAGGGCATTTCCGGTTTCGACAATTTCAACCTGAACATCGGGTTCAGCCCGTAAGGGGTCAAGATCATCAAAATTGGCAATGCGGGAAAAGCGCGGTACGACGATTTTGATGGACTTTTGATCTGTTTCTTTTTTCCGGTTATCAAGGCTCATGGCGTCTTCATCGGGGAGAAGACGGGCCTTGCCAAAAAAAGGAACGATACCGAAACTATCAAGGTTTACCTGGTCTTTGATGATATCAAGAGCAGAGGTAAACAGGCTGACATCCCCGCGAAACTTGTTGATCAAATAGCCTTTGATGCGGGTGCGTTCACTGCCATGCAACAGGGTTTGTGTCCCGACAATGGAGGCAATGACACCGCCGCGATCAATATCCCCGATGAGAATGACAGGGATGTCGGCGGCTTCGGCAAAGCCCATATTGGCAATATCGCTTTTGCGCAAATTGACTTCAGCGGCACTACCGGCACCTTCAACCAAAATAAGATCACAATTTTCAGCCAGCTTGTGAAAACTTTCCAAGACCTTGGGCATCAAGCTTGGTTTTAAGGCGGTATAATCACGCGCTGTGGCATTGCCGATGACATTACCTTGGACGACAACCTGAGACCCGATATCACTTTGTGGTTTTAATAAAACCGGGTTCATATGAACGCTGAGATCCAGACCGCAGGCGCGCGCTTGCAAGGCTTGTGCGCGACCAATTTCACCGCCATCGGGGGTGACGGCGGCATTATTGGACATATTTTGCGGTTTAAACGGGGCGACTTTCATGCCCCGTTTGACAAAAGCCCGGCAAAGTCCGGCGACCAGCAAGGATTTTCCTACGTCCGATCCGGTCCCTTGAAACATAAGGGCTTTGACAGGCTTTTGCATGGACGTTCTCTTTATTTACTGGCAAGGGCCGACAAAGTGGATCGTAGGTTATCTGCTGCTGGGTTGCTGACTTTTCCTTCAATGACAATATCGCGTGGTTCAATTGCTTGCGCATAAAAGGACTGGTTTAGGTCTGCACGTTTGGCAAAGACGGACCCTTCCAGTGCACCACCGCCAAAAAGGCCGCGATCAAGGGAAAAGGCAACAATATCTGCGCCAACGGCCGTTGTTGAAGCACCTTCGACGCTGCCGCCAAAGGTTCCGACAACGACTCCGGCTTCGGCACCGACTTTAAACTGGTCCGCCAAAATGGCTTCCATTCCGGCATGTGTGCGAATGACAAGAATCATTTGGCTGTCTTTCAAACCGATCTGGAAACCGACACTACCACCACCGATGGTATAAAAGGCCGGATAGCTCCAGCTGCCATTGGATTTCTTGGAAAGTAACACCGCATTTCCGTATTCACCGCCAACAATAAAACCGCCTTTAAGCAGGCGTGGCACAATGATAACTCCGACAGCTTTATCAAAAGCATTGTTTAGATCGGGATATTGTTTGGATCCAAGAACATGGCGCGCTGTTGCTTCTGCTTCTAACAGAATTTGGATGGCGTCCTGATCAACAGCCTGTGCCTTGTGGAAGGGAAGAAGGGTGAAGACTGCAAATGCAATCGCCAGAAAGCGTTTCATGGCATCTATCCTTTGAAATAAGAGCGTTGTTGCCGATTATGCGCGTTAAATCTGAAGAAAATCCTAAAATTCCACACCGGGCTGGGCTTTGATGCCACTTCGAAACGGATGTTTAAGCAACGTCATCTCGGTTGCCAGTTCGGCTGCATCCAACAATTTATCGGAGGCATGGCGACCTGTTAGAACCACATGCACCATATCGGGGCGGTTTGCCAGACATTCCAGAACGTCGTCTTCGCTGATATATTCATATCGGATGGCCACGTTGATTTCATCCAGAATAACCATGCGGTAATCACCCGACATAATCATTTCCTCGGCGGCAGCCCATGCTTTTTGAGCGGCAGCAATGTCGCGTTCTTTATCCTGAGTTTCCCATGTGAAACCCTCGCCCATTGCTTTGAAAGTGACCTGATCGGGGAATCCTTCAAACACGCGGCGTTCTGCTGTATCCCATGCGCCTTTAATAAACTGGATTACACCGACTTTAAACCCATGCCCAACACAACGTAATGCCATGCCGAACGCGGAAGACGATTTACCTTTGCCTTTGCCGGTGTGGACGATGACAAGTCCTTTTTCATCGATCTTTTTTTCCATCATACGGTCACGGGCGGCTTTCTTTTTTGCCATTTTACTGGCGTGTTTTTCCAGATCTTCGTCTGACATGGGGGGTCCTTCCCTTTTTTAAGAAACGGTTTCCTCCAATATAGGAGTCTCTAAAGATTTCGCAATCGTAAAGGTAGGATTAGAGCAAGGAAAGCAATGCAATTACGCCGGCGTTGACGAGGCATGCTGCGACATAAACCTGTAAGGCACGTTTGATATCTTTGGACAGGACACGGGCGCGGCCAACGCCGATCCACGGGTCATTGGCTTGACCTTCGCGATATTTACGTGGTCCGGCCAGGGCAAGATCCAACGTCCCGGCCATTGCACCTTCGGGCCACCCGGCGTTGGGGGAACGATGTTTGCGCGCATCGCGAAACATGGTTTTTAGCCCCTTAAAAGGGCTGGACGTTGGTAAAAAACAAGACCCGAAGAAAATCCAGAACCCGGCAAGGCGTGCGGGAATAAGGTTTAAGACATCGTCCAGTCGTGCGGCGCAAAAACCAAAGGATTTGTGACGGTCAGTTTTGTGACCGATCATGGAATCCATTGTATTTACAGCCTTGTAGACCAATAGACCGGGAAACCCGAAAATAACATACCAGAAAACGGGTGCGACCACCCCGTCACCAAAATTTTCGGCTAGCGATTCAATGGCAGCGCGTGCAACGCCGTGTTGATCCAGTTGATCGGGGTCGCGTCCGACAATATGGCTGACAGCTTCACGACCCCCTGAAATCCCTTGTTCATTCAAGGCGATGGCGACCCGGCGCACATAGATAAACAGGCTGCGTTGTGCGATAAGGGCAATGGTCAGGAACAATTCAAGGATCCAGCCGAAGGGATAGTTCTGTCCAAACCATGTGACGCCGAGACCAATGACGAAACAAAGAGAAACCATAAAGACAACAACCACCGCCCCCCGGATGGTGCGATTGACTTCAGATCGATTTTCCCGGTTTAGTTTTTGATCAAGAAAGGCAATTAATTCCCCGATGCAGACCACAGGATGTTTGATGACCCGAAACAACGGGTTCATATCCCCGACATAGGCATCTAAGGCCAAGGCACAAAGCAGCAACCATAATGGATTGTAACTGTCGTAGGGGACGAGAGAGGAAATGGCAAACATGGTGTTATTTTTCGTGTAGATCGGACTTGAGTTGATCAAGGTCGAATTCGCTATATATATTTATACCGTTTTCTTTCAATAACTTAGCCGTAATGCCTAATCCATTGATCTTATTGGATGTAAACGTTCCGTCATAAATTAGATTGACACCACACGAGGGGCTGCGTTCTTTAAGCAAGGCATATCGGATGTTGTGTTTTTTTGCTAAATTAAGCGCAATTGATGCACCTTGATGAAAAGCCTCTGTAAAAATTTCACCGTCTTGACTGATAATCTGTCCTGTTTTTAAGTTTTGTTCACAAGGTTTACGCGGGACGGGTAAGCCACCAGCAACTTCAGGACAAAGAATAATGAAACGATCTTCTTTTTTCCACTGTGTTATGACAGGATCATCAATCAGGGTATTGCCCCCATCATAACGAACTTTTTCGCCAAACAGGCAGGCGCTGATCAGTATCTTTTCCATAGTTGCCTTATCTAGGTCCGTTTGCTCAGAGACCGTTTTTTCAAATTCATTTTATCGTGTGCTGCGGCCCGTTTTTTCAGGGTGCGCATGTTTTTACGACGGGCTTCTTCTGCGATCAAGGCTTCAACATGGCGTCCTTGAAATAATTCGATTCCATTGTTGCGCCCGAATTCGACGGCTTCTTCACTATCGCAACGGCTGAGAATAATTTGTTTGGCCCCTGTTAACATGATCTGTCGAATGACCTTATCTGATAAATCATGTCCGCCATGAATAATATCGGATGACCAGATCAATTTGATCATATCTGCGCCCAGGCGTTCACGGTCGATGAAGGGGAGAGTCTTGTAATTTACACCATCAATGCAGATACGATAACCGCGTTCTTTGACATATTCACGTGCAAAAAGGTAGGCGTTCAAGTCGCTGAAAATATCAAGGTGTTGCAGTTCCAGAACGATATTACCCCGCATGGCGGCAATGACATTTTCATCAAAACGCATAAATTCGGTAGAAAGCAGGGTTGCGACGTTCAAATTAATACTGATATCACCGGTGATATCACGGTCTTCAGTTTTACTGAGCAGGGACAGGACGCGACGATCCAATGTTTCTGTCAAATGCTGGAACAACCAAGGCGACGATGTCAGATTGACACCGGGCAGGAGAGTTTCGCGCAAATCACTGATTGAAATAAATAATTCACTGAAACGTGCAGTAGGAACCATTTGCGGCCCTTCGACACTACAAACATATTGGCGGCGCACCATATTGGTCAGATCAGCGGCTTTCAGGGCCTCGATTACGCGATCCAGAATACGTGGTGTCATACGTTCGCCAGCGTCCTGTTTGGCAAGCAAAGCGGTTTTGACATCAACGCTGCCCCCCATTGCGGCACGGGTGTTTTTATCTTTTTCTACCAGATCGCGGGCCATTGCCACAATCTCTTCATAGTCGGCTTCAACATCATACCAGCTGTTAAAATCTTTGCCGTCCGGTCCGCTTTCTTCTAACAAGGGGTCATCGCCAAACAGGAATTTGACTTTTTCAATGGCTTGTTCAACCTGTCCCATCGCTTCGGTTTTAAAGACAAAGATAATATCGGCATTTTTGAAGACAAAGATTTGTCCAAGCAGATCCTTGACCATCCCTTCAAAGGCATCGGCAGCAACGCGAATATGATGTTCACGCCGGTTGAAGGGGCGTAGTTTGGAAAGATGGAAATGCACCATTTCCCGGCCTTGACGGTGATGTTCAAGGCGGCGGATATAATCGTAGAACAGGTTTTCCTGATTTTGGGTTTGCATGGTTTACGCCCCCCTCATGGCTGAAGCCGTTTTTTGGGTCATGGCTTCTACCAGTCGATCAACGAAGAAGCCCTGAAAGCGTTGGACGCCTAATTGTAAACCGAATTTGACGGCATCTTCACTATCGACGAGCGAGATAATGACATTGGAAGCCCCGATGCTATGGATCAATTCACGCATTTCCCCGCGTCCTTCCTGTGTGGCGGATGCACCGAGCCGGTCACCCCAGGCAATTTTATAAAAATCGGCTTTCAACTTAGAAGGATCGAAATAATCCAGAACCAAGGGCTGTAGACTGTCAATCAGGACCTTATAGCCACGGGTTTGCAGCATATCGCGCACTTGTTCATAGGCAAAGATATCGCTGAAAACATCAACGGGTTGAAATTCGATAATAAAACGATGAGCATCTTCGCCGACAAAATGGTCAAACAGCTGAAAATCTTTTGTATGGATGGTTTGGATATTCAGGTTGAGGCTGATATTTTTGGGCAAATCATCCATTGTCTGACTGCGCAGCATATGCAGGACACGTTGATCCAAAATCGTGGTGAGATATTGAAACAACCATCGGTCTGCCAGCAGGTCCACATCCGGGGCAACGATTTTGCGTAAATCGGCGATAGAAACATAATATTCCCGAAACAGAAGCTGACCTTGTCCGTTTGTCCCCACCTGAACGGCGCTTTGGTGGCGCATCAAGGGTCGGGCATCCAGTTTTCGAAAGGTATGGGCCAGTTTGTCCAGATTTTTCGGTGTCAGTTTTTCGTCATCCATAGAGGCGACGTTTTTATCCAGGGATTGGCGTTTGGCCGATAAAATGCTGGAAACAACGGCTTCCTTGAAATATTCAAAATCTTCTTCAAGGTCGTACCATGTACAAAAAGCCTCTTCCCCGCTGATATCGCGTCGTTCAATTAAGGGGTCGGCGCGAAACATATTGCGGATAGAGGACAAAGCCCGATCAATGTCTTCAACACGGCTATTTTGACAGGTCAGGACAATATCAAAGTTGGCCAGAAGGAACAGGTCTGACATATGATTGATTGTTATGGAATCGAAACAACGTTCGGCAATACGAATATAATCAGGTTTTCGATTGGTGCGCTGTAATTGGGACAAATGCAGATGAACCGCACAAAGGCCTGTGGGTTTTTTTTCTAAGATCTGCATGTTCTCCAGCAGTTTATTTTCCGGGCTGTTGGTGTCTGCCCGAATTGCTCGCATCAACTGTGCATCGCTTAAATTTTCTGCCATTTTCTTTCGTGTATCCCAGCGTGGAAAGCCAATTTATTCTTAAATGTATCATAGAGATAAAACACTTCATAAAAAATTAAAATGCTCTATGTTTTTTGAGGCTGGATATGTTACATGGTTCGGCAGTCTTTAAAGGGGAGATTCAGCTCGTGCATATGCGTAAACGGATTTTGGTAACCGGTGGAGCAGGCTTTCTGGGTTCGCACCTGTGTGAACGTTTATTGAAAGAAGGTCACGATGTTATTTGTGCCGATAACTTTTTTACCGGCAGCAAAGATAACATCCGTCATTTGCTGGATAATCCTTATTTCGAGTTGATGCGCCATGACATTACGTTCCCGCTTTATGTGGAAGTGGATGAAATTTATAATTTGGCGTGTCCGGCATCCCCGATCCATTATCAGCATGATCCGGTGCAGACGACCAAAACCAGTGTGCATGGCGCGATTAATGTTTTGGGATTGGCCAAACGCGTTGGTGCCAAGGTTTTTCAAGCTTCCACCAGCGAAGTGTATGGTGATCCTGAAATTCATCCCCAGCCGGAAGAATATCGCGGCAATGTCAACCCCATTGGTCCGCGTGCCTGTTATGATGAAGGCAAACGGTGTGCTGAAACGTTATTTTTCGATTATCACCGTCAACACGGGGTAAATATTCGGGTGGCACGTATTTTCAATACTTACGGCCCGCGCATGCACCCTAATGATGGTCGTGTTGTTTCCAATTTTATCATGCAGGCGTTGCGTAATGAGCCGATCACCATTTATGGGGATGGAGCACAGACGCGTTCTTTCTGTTATTGTGATGATTTAATTGATGGATTTGTACGTTTGATGGCGGCACCGGATGAGATTACCGGACCGATTAATTTGGGCAATCCCGGCGAATTTACTATCCGGGAACTGGCGGAAAAAGTCATTGAAATGATCGGATCAAAATCGACCTTGACGTTTGAAGACCTGCCGGTGGATGATCCGATGCAGCGCAAACCCATTATTGATAAGGCGCAAAATCATCTGGGCTGGAATCCGACTATTGCTTTGGAAGACGGATTAAAAAAAACCATTACATATTTTGAAAAAATGCTCTGATCCCCTGTTGTTGACAGACGGGTATCTCTGACCCAAACTGGGTGTATGTTTGAGCATCATCTCATATATGGGGCGGCTTGGCTGATTTTTGGACTTGTCCATTCGTTGCTGGCCCGTGAATTTGTGAAATCCCGGCTGAAACCTTTGTTCGGGGCCTTTTATCGTTTGGCCTATAATATTTTTGCAACTTTGCAAATCGCGGCTGTTTATGTTGTTGGTTTATGGCTTTACGAACATGAGGTGGCCTTTGCGCGTGCAGATTGGCTGGCTGTGGGGCAGGGGGTTGTTTATTTGATCGGCTGGCTGTTGATGATTCTGGCGCTGCGCGAATATGATCTGGGTACTTTCAGTGGCTTGACCCAAATCCGTGATCATTTTAAGGGGTTTCTGGCCCATGACGAAGAACCCTTGCATTTCAAGGGGTTTCATTGTTGGGTGCGCCATCCGCTTTATAGTGCCGGGTTGCTTATCTTGTGGGGACGGGTAGCAGGGTCATTTGATTTGATGACGGCGATTTTTGGTACGTTATATTTATTGATTGGTGCGCGATTTGAAGAACATCATCTAATAAGACTGTACGGCGACCATTATGCGACTTATAAATCCCGTGTGCCTGCCTTTATTCCCGTAAAAGGGAAAGTGATTTTGAAAGAACCTAAACCATGACCGATTTTGATACCACACAGCATTTTGATGATCAAAAGGCAGAGGCCTATGACCGGGTTATTCGCCAAGTTGTGCCCGGTTATGACGTTCTACATGAAATGATCAAGGTTCTTTTAAAACGTTACGTTTTGGGAACAAACTCCAGTTTGCTGTCTGTGGGTTGTGGAACCGGGGTTGAATTGATGACGTTGGGACAGGAATTCCCCAATTGGTCCATCACCGGGGTTGAGCCGGCACAGGCAATGGCGGCGGTTGCACAGGCGAATTTGGAAATTCAACAACTATCTGATCGTTGCGAAATCATCAATGGATATGTGGAGGATTTAAACAGTGAGGCCCGTTTTGATGCGGCAACACTGATTTTGGTCATGCATTTTGTGCCCGATGACGGATCAAAAGAGGCCTTATTGCGTTCCATCGCGGCGCGGCTTAATCCCGGTGCTCCGTTGATTTTGGCGGATTTGCATGCAGAGGTCGAAGGCGTGCGCTTTAAGCGTTTTCTGGATGTGTGGCGCGACTGGCAACTGCATCAAGGTATGCCGGAACATATTGTGGACCGTGGCTTTGAACATGTTGTGCGTGATATCCAATTTATCGGGGAAGACCGAATTATGGAACTGCTTCATGCCGCCGGTTTTAAAACGGTTGAACCTTTTTACGGCGCGTTCCTGTTTGGCGGTTGGATTGCATGGAAAGAATAACAGCAGGTTATTCTCATTTTTCTTTATAGGTGGGAATGGATAAATTCGGGTTATATTTTTGATATATCCTCTCAATAAATCCTTCCTGATAGAGCGTGTTGAGCTCTTGTTGCAAGCGTGTCGTGATTAAATTACTCAGATGTAAATTACAGGCAATCCCGCCGGCAATGGCGGTGAGGGTGAATATTTTCTTTATTTCATGGCCTGTTTTATCGGCAAGGGCATGACCGGCCATTTCACCGGTTACCCATAAATCAATGCGCCCGCCCTGAAGTTTGCGTACATTCAATTTATCATCGCGTACGGTTTCAACCGGGATATTGCGGGTAACCAGATAGTCAACGGCGGCATCTCCCAAGTATCCACCAATTCGATATTGGGATAAATCGCTGAGTTGCCTAATTTTGATTGTGCTGGTTGGGCGCGCAAATAAGACGATGGGGTTTTCTGTTAGCGGCGTAATCCATTTAAACAGGTTTTCTCGTTCTTTTGTACGCCCTGTTGTAAAAAGACAGGTATTTTTCTGAGATAAAGTTAATTCGTAGGCTCTCTTCCATGGGGTGAGCTTAAGACGATAGGCAAAACCCGTGCGTTTCATAATTTTTTGGACAATTTCTGTGGAAATACCGCTTACTTCACCGTTTGGTCCAGCAAAATTATAAGGGGGATATTGTTCTGTGAAGAAAAGCAAGTCTTCGCTCCAGCCTGTCTTGATGACAGTCATAGACAAAGAACACCCAATAATGATTAAAATAAAAATATGACGCAACAAGATCCCCATTTTCAAGAACCATATGTTTAACCCTATCGCATATGGGGGTTTTGCCATTCATATACAAATAAAAAAACCCGCCGACTATATTGGGGCGGGTTTTTTTTATTTAATGGTAAAAGGCTTAATCTGTTAAGTCTTCAAAGAAATCTTTGACTTTACTGAAGAATCCCTGGCTTTCTGGGCTATGGTTTTCCACATTGCCACCACCAGCGGCTTCAAACTGTTTCAGGATTTCTTTTTGTTCTTTTGTCAATTTGACCGGTGTTTCCACGGCGACTTCGACGAACATATCCCCGCGTGACTCGGTGCGCATAACGCTCATGCCTTTGCCGCGTAAACGGAATTGATTACCGCTTTGGGTGCCTTCGGGCACTTTGATCCGGGCACGGCCACCATCAACGGTCGGAACTTCAATTTCACCACCAAGGGCGGCTTTTGTCATAGGGATCGGTACGCGGCAGAAGATATTCGCCCCTTCGCGTTGGAAAATACGATGCGGTGCAATACTCAGGAAAATATATAGATCGCCGCTGGGCGCACCGCGCAAACCGGCTTCCCCTTCACCAGACAGGCGGATACGTGTGCCATCTTCCACACCAGCTGGAACACTGACGGACAGAGTCTTTGATTTGCGTTCACGTCCGGTTCCCCCGCAGTTATCGCAAGGATCAGAAATGACGGAACCCGCGCCATGACAGGTCGGACAGGTGCGCTCAATCGTGAAAAAGCCTTGTTGTGCGCGGACTTTGCCACGGCCATGACAGCTGGGGCACATGCTGGGCGGTTTACCGCCTTTGGAACCGGAACCATCGCAAGACCCGCAATGAACGGATGTCGGGACTTCAATCTGGGCTTTTTTACCGTTGAAGGCATCTTCCAGACTGATTTCCATGTTATAGCGCAGGTCCGAACCGCGCCCTGATGATTGGCCGCGTCCGCCGCCCATCATATCGCCAAACATTTCCTCGAAAATATCGCCAAAACCGGAGAACCCGCCACCGCCGAAACCACCATGTCCGCCGCCCGGACCGCCTTGTTCAAATGCGGCATGACCGTAACGGTCATAAGCAGCACGTTTTTCGGCATCTTTTAAGACTTCGTAGGCCTCGTTGATTTCTTTGAATTTGGATTCTGCATCCGCATTATCCGGGTTGCGGTCAGGGTGATATTGCATGGCAAGCTTACGGAACGCGCTTTTCAGGGCTTTATCGTCTACATCGCGGCTGACGCCAAGCGTTTCGTAGTAATCTTGTTTTGCCATTTTTTGTCCTCTTTAAAGACAAATATGTCCCCGTTTGTGGCGGGGACTATTTGAAACAAGGCCCCCTGCTTTCGCAAGGGGCACATTTTAAGGTTACTTGTCTTTTTTGTCCGGGTCGACTTCTTCGAAATCGGCATCGACAACACCGTCATCAGCCGGTGCGTCTTCTTGTTGCGGAGCCTCTGCACCAGCAGATTCCTGCTGGGCTTTATACATGGCTTCACCCAATTTCATAGAAGCGTTCATCAAAGCATCTGTTTTCGCCTTGATATCTTCCGGGTCGAGATTGTCACCTTCCAAGGCGGATTTGAGTTCGTTAACCGCTTTTTCAATTTCGCCTTTTTCATCTGCACCCAAGGCATCCCCATGTTCGGTGAGGTTTTTCTCGGTTGTGTGGATCAGGCTTTCTGCTTGGTTACGTGCTTCGGCAACTTCTTTACGTTTTTTGTCATCTTCGGCATGTGCTTCTGCATCTTTAACCATTTGGTCGATTTCGCTGTCGTCCAGACCGCCGGATGCTTTGATCGAGATTTGCTGTTCTTTGCCGGTGGCTTTATCTTTGGCAGAGACGTTCACCAAGCCGTTGGCGTCAATATCAAAGGTAACTTCGATTTGCGGAACACCGCGCGGTGCCGGCGGAACACCGACCAGATCAAATTGACCCAGCAGTTTGTTGTCGGCAGCCATTTCACGTTCGCCCTGGAAGACGCGGATGGTTACAGCAGACTGGTTATCTTCGGCTGTTGAGAAAACTTGAGATTTACGTGTCGGAATTGTGGTGTTGCGATCAATTAAGCGGGTGAAGACACCGCCCAATGTTTCGATCCCCAAAGACAACGGTGTTACGTCCAGAAGCAGAACGTCTTTCACATCGCCTTTCAACACACCACCCTGAATGGCGGCACCCATGGCAACAACTTCATCCGGGTTTACACCTTTGCTCGGCTCTACACCAAAGATTTCTTTAACTTTTGCAACAACTTTGGGCATACGGGTCATACCGCCGACCAAAATAACGTCGTCGATTTCAGAGGCTTTCAGACCGGCATCTTTCAAAGCGGCTTGGCAGGGCTTGACTGTACGTTCAATCAGACCGGAAACGAGGCTTTCCAGTTTTGCCCGGCTGAGTTTGATGTTCAGGTGTTTCGGACCGGACTGGTCGGCTGTGATAAACGGCAGGTTGACTTCTGTTTCCATAGAGGAGGACAGTTCAATCTTGGCTTTTTCACCCGCTTCTTTCAGGCGTTGCAGGGCCATACGGTCAGAACGCAGGTCAATGCCTTGTTCTTTTTTGAATTCGTCAGCGAGATAATCAATAATCGCCATGTCGAAATCTTCACCGCCAAGGAAGGTATCGCCATTGGTGGATTTTACTTCGAAAACACCGTCGCCGATTTCAAGAATGGACACGTCGAATGTACCGCCGCCCAAATCGTACACAACGATGGTACCGGTTTCTTTTTTGTCCATACCGTAAGCCAAGGCTGCGGCTGTCGGTTCGTTGATGATACGCAGTACATCAAGGCCTGCGATTTTACCGGCGTCTTTTGTTGCTTGACGCTGAGAATCGTTGAAGTAGGCCGGAACCGTGATAACGGCTTGTGTGATGGTTTCGCCAGCAAAGCTTTCTGCGGTCTCTTTCATCTTTTGCAGGATGAAGGCAGAAATCTGTGACGGACTGTATTTTTCATTATTGGCTTCTACCCACGCATCGCCATTGTCTGCTTTGACGATTTTGTAGGGAACCAGACCTTGATCTTTTTTGGTCAGCGGGTCGTCGAAACGGCGACCGATCAGGCGTTTAATGGCAAACAGTGTGTTTTCCGGGTTGGTGACGGCTTGTCGCTTGGCAGGTTGGCCGGACAGGCGTTCACCTGAATCTGTGAAAGCAACCATAGACGGGGTTGTGCGTGTCCCCTCGGAATTTTCGATAACGCGTGCATCACCGCCATCCATGATGGCGACACAGGAGTTGGTTGTACCGAGGTCAATACCGATGACTTTACTCATTTTACTCTCTCTTTGTTGCGGCGAGTTCCCTGTCGTCCGCCCTTTTTAAACAAGGCACAGACATTTAGAACTCCCTGAGGGTCAAAAACTGGGCGTTATATAAGACGATTGTCGCGTTCATGCAAGCTCTTCGGCGTAAACATTTACATCAAGAGTTAAGATTTTTCTGTTTTATAACCGATTAATCAATTTTCTCGCAAACGCGGTTGCGTCCCTGTGTTTTTGCATCATAAAGGGCGACATCGGCCCGTTTGAGCAAATCGTCCGGGTTTTGGTCTTTTTCCAACAGACCTGTCAGGCCGAAACTGGCTGTAAACCCTTCGATTTTGCCTTGCCCGGTGTCAAAGGCAAAATCCTCGGTATTTTGACGGATCCGTTGGGCGATTTGCCAAGCCCCCATTAAATCGGTTTCGGGCAGCAGAATGGCAAATTCTTCACCGCCGATTCGGCCCAAGACGTCCGAATTGCGTAAGCTGTCGCGACAAAGTTTGGTCATGGACCGGATGGCTTCATCGCCTGTAGCATGGCCATAGGTATCGTTGATATGTTTAAAGTGATCCACATCCAGCATAATCAACGATAAATTATGACCATATCGTTTGGCACGATCCATTTCCTTTTCACAGAGTTCAAGGAAATGTCGGCGATTGTTGGCCCCGGTCAAGACGTCGGTTGATGCCATTTTTCGGAGTTCGCGTTCCATTCGTTGCTGTTCTGTAACGTCAGTGGAGATGCCAATCAGGGCATGGGCATTGCCGACATCATTGATTAACGGGGCTTTGATGGAGAGGAAATAGCAACTTTTGCCAGTGCGATAATGGCGCGATTTTTCAATGCTGGTACAGTTTTCCCGGTAATTGAAGACCTGTGTGTCACTTTGATGGAAGCGTTCAGCGACACTTTCGCCAAAGATTTCGGCATCTGTTTTTCCGACAATTTCATCGAATGTTTTACCCAGATACTCACACATATCGGCATTTACATAGGTGTAGGTGTAGCTTGTATCCTTGATGTAAACATGGGCTTTCATGTTATCGAGGATGGTTGTCAGCTGACGCTCGTTAGCCTGAAGTTTTTGTTCCAGTCGTTTTTGCTCGGTGACATCTGTCGAGATACCTAAAATCGAATGAACTTCCCCTTCAGCAGTCAGTAAAGGTACTTTGACGGACCAATAATAACTTTTTGTGCGGGTTTGGGTATCGACGGATGTTTCCATACGGGAAACCTTTTGCCGGGTTTTAAGGGCTTCTTGATCGGTGGTGCGAAAACCAACGGCAGTTTCCGGTTCAAAAAGATCGAAATCATTTTTACCGGTTATGCTGGTGCGATCCATATTCAGGGTTTGGCAGAGTTCCTCATTGGCATAGGTGTAGCGCAGATCGGTGTCTTTGATATAAACCCGCGCTTTCATATTATCCAGAATACTGTTGAGCTTTTCCTGACTGGCCCACAAGGCTTTTTCAAGTCGTTGTTGTTCCGAAATATCAATGGACATCCCAAGAAGTTCATCGACTTGGCCCTGTTCATTTTCCATGGGGCATTTGACGGATAAATAACAGCGTTCGATCCCATACTCGTCCATGCCGCCATCTTCAAGTGCACGGACCGTTTTGTGTTGTTCAAAAACGCTACGGTCATTCTTTTCAAAAGATTGTGCAGCCTGAAAAGGAAAGAGGTCGTAATCCGTTTTACCAAGGACTTCGTCGCTTTTTAAGGCATGCAGGGCTGCGAGCATATGATTGACGTAGGTATATTCCCCTTTGCGATTTTTGGAAAATACGTAAGCGGGAATATGATCCAGAATGCTTTGCAGTTTTTTTTCATTATTGATCTGGCGAAAGGATTCTTCCTTTTGCGCGGTAACATCCATCTGTATCCAGATGAAATTACTGCCAGTTTGGGTGATGTTGGTATGAAACCATAAGGAGGTTCCATTTGGGGCGCGATATTCAAGTTCATTTTGCCAGACTTTTGAGTGGGCAATGGTGTTTTGAATATCGGTTAAATCGGCACCGGGATAGATGAAGCGGACATTTTTTCCGAGAAGTTTGTCGTCTGTCACTCCAATGATCTGGCAAAAGGCAGGGTTTACAAAATTTATATGACCCTTTTGATCGCACATGAAAATGATTGCACCCGCATTCTCAAGAATTGCGGTGACAGCCCCAGTCGTAAATCCCTGCTTATGATTATCAGACACGCTCTTTTTTCATTCATGATAGAGAAAATCTATTTTGTTCAAATCATCCACTGCTTAGGGGAGAAATGCAAGCTTCGCGCAAAAATGGGAACAAAAAAAATTAATGCATTGATCTAGAATGAGGATCACAAGGTGTGGATATATCCGCGTGCCATGATAAAAGCCTAGAAATATGGAATTAAGATATTCAAAACGAAATCGAAATAATGTCGTGCGCGGGCAGATGTTGCAGGGATAATCCGTAGGAACAGGCTGTTTATCGGTTCGTATATTATGCGAAAGAAACCTGATCAAAAGATGAGGCAGGGTTTCCTTTTTAGTTAATTGTGCTAAAGTGAATTATACAACAAAACGCTATAACTATAAGATTTTGTTGTATCTATCGTCCGTTCGCGAATAAGGCATAAGCAAATGAAGTATAAAGAATGGTCTGATGAATTCGAGTTGGGAATTGGTGTGATTGATGAAGATCACCAGATGCTGTTTCGCACGATTCGTCAATTAGGGGAACAAATTACCGAAAACCGTAATACAGGCGTTATTGAAGCAACGATTAAATCATTGGGCCTTTATATTGAAGAACATTTTGATCGTGAAGAACGTTTTATGTTGCGTGCGGGGTATCCGAATTTTGATGCCCATAAAAAAGAACATGATGATTTTCGCGATAGTGTGATTTCCCTGCATAATTTTCATGCTCGTTGCCCGCAAGATGTGGATGCTGAAAAAATTGTTACTTTTCTGGAAGGCTGGCTGTTAAATCATATTGCAAAGGTTGACCGGGCTTATGCCCCGTATTTATTGGGCAAAAAGGAAGGTGATCCGGCCATTATGCAGCGGCGTCAGCAAACTGCCGCGAAAACTATGATCAATATTTCCTGTCCGGCGGATAAGGAAGAACATGTTCGCCATTTTATCAGTTTAATCAGCGATGCGAGCGAAGAAGGCCAGTTGGTAGAGGCAGCTGTTGAAAAAATCACGGAAACACAAGTTAAACGACGTGAGGCTAAAGCCAAAAGCCTGTTTGGCCGTTAACCGTCTGTTCCCTTTATCTGTCTGATCTCAATGACCTTATTGCATTCCCAAGGTAGGGGCTTATAATAAGTTTATCGCTTATTTAAGGAATGCAAAAAATGGGACTGTTTGACTTTTTCGGCGGTGGTAAGAAAAGCGAAGCCAAAAGCGGTGTGCTTGAAGTGGCCTGGTCTAAAAATGCGGCGGGCAAGTTTCGCCGCCTCCCCTTTGTTGAATTGGCAAAAGAAAATGTATCCGGTGTTTCAGCAGTCTATGTGATTTGGCATGGCGGTGTAAAGCCGGGCTGGGTCTATGTCGGGATGGCAGAAGATCTGGCGATGGATATCACGGATGCCAAACAAAGCAGCGAGATTATGAGTTATGACATGCGTGGTGGGGTTTTTATCACGTGGCAAACTTTTCCTGCAAAAATGGCACCGGGGGTCTTTGCTTTTTTAAGTGATGTTCTGCAACCGGAAGTCCGTAATCCTGAGGTTGACATGTATATGAACAAACAACATGTCAAAGTCTTACCGCCGGGTTATACGAAAGAAAGTTTCAGTCAGCTTATTGGCTAGATCATAAGTATAATTTACATTTTTTATTTTTCCTTCAAGGTTGCGAAACTTGTAAAAAGTCCCTTATATTTATAAAAACCTCGCTCAAGGGGTAAGGATTAGCGGGACATCGTACTGGACTGACAATAGGGTAGGCAACGACCATGAGCGATAAAAATGATCTCACAAGGCGTCTTGAGTTTTTACGAATAGACGAAAATGCGAAAAAATCGATGCGTGACTTTTTCGCAACCATAAATGGCGATGTGCCTGCCATTGTAGAAAATTTTTATACGCACTTGTCCGGGTTTCAAGAAACCCAGTCCATCATTGAGAAACATTCCGATGTACGCACCTTAACGGATGCGCAGCGCCAGCATTGGGAAAATATGTTCAGCGGAAATTATTCCGACACTTATATGGAACGTGCGCTGACGGTTGGGCGCGTCCATGATGTGATCGGGCTGGAACCGCGCTGGTATCTGGGCGGTTATTTCATGTTGGTCGAACAGATGTTGCAAGCCTATCTGCGCAAAAATGGTGTTAAAAACGCCAAGGTCATGGATGGTGTGGGGGCGATGTTACGCTCGGTCTGTCTGGATATTGATCTGGCCATGATGACTTATATTGAAAGTGGTGAGCTGCGTAAAATTCGTGAACAGCTTTTACAAATGTCCGATGAGATTCTGGATGAATCAGATCAAACCATTCAAAGCGTGTCCGACCAGACAGCTTTGATGCAGGAAAATGTCGATAATTTAAGTGAAGCACAGATTGAATTGCAAAAACAGGTCGATTTTGCGACTGAATCTTTGAACCATACCTTAAATTCCATTCAAACGGTGGCTGCTGCGACAGAGGAACTGGATGCTTCCTCACAAAGTATTGCCGGGCAAGTGCAATCGTCTGAAGAAATCGCCCAAAATGCCATTGAACAATCGCGCCGCAGTCAGGAAACGGTCAATAGTCTGGAAACCAGTGCACAGGAAATTGCATCGGTTGTGGCCCTTGTACAAAATATTGCCTCGCAAACCCGTTTGCTTGCCTTGAATGCAACGATTGAGGCGGCGCGCGCCGGTGAGGCCGGCAAAGGTTTTGCCGTCGTGGCACAGGAAGTTAAAAACCTGGCAGCCGAAACCGAAAAAGCCATTGATCAGGTCAATATGCAGTCCGGTCAAATTCGTGAAGCCACCGAACGGGCTGTCCATGAGATTGAAATCACCAATCAGTTAATCCAGAAAATGGGTGAAAGTGTCGGTCATATTTCTGAAGCAGTGGAACAGCAAACGGCTGCGACAACCGAGATCAGCAGCAGTGCCAGCAGTGCTTCGGACAGCACGTCTCATGTGGATGAAAGCATGAAAGATGTGTCTGAACGCAACGTGTCTGCACAATCGGTGGCGCGCAAAGTTTCCAATATTTCGCGCAATGTCATCCGGGATGTATCGGGTTTGCGCGGTGCGATGACCATGCTGTTGCGCACATCCTATGCTGGAAACCGTCGTCATAGTGAACGGGTGCCCTTGGGTATGACGATAACCTTGAAACAAAATGGGTCTGAATTTGTCGGAACAACAGCAGATTTAAGTCTGGGCGGGGTCTCGTTGCGCATTGATCATGCAGAGAACCATTTGAAAACAGGTGCATGTCATATTGTTTTGGACAAGCTCGGGGCATTTGACATGGATATTCGTCAAGTGGCGGATAATGTGGTAAATGCGGCCTTTGGCGCCCATACCGAAGGGGAAAAGGCACGGATTGTTCAGCTGTTGGAAGAAACCAAAAACCACGACAAAACATATGTGGCATTGGTGCAAGAGGCGGCAAACCGAACGGAAGAAGCGTTTGAAACAGCCCTGCGTAAAAACCAGATTGCTTTCGAAGATTTCTTCGATATCGATTACCAGCCGATTGCAAACACAAATCCCCGCCAAATGTTGACGAAATTCACTGCGATCACGGATGAATACTTGCCGGACATTCAGGAAGAAATCGTTCAACGCGCCCCTAACATTGTTTTTTGTGCAGCGGTCGATCGTGCCGCCTATTTGCCGACCCACAATAAGGTCTATATGAAAGAACAAAGCGACGATCCGGTCTGGAACGATGCCAACTGCCGTAACCGTCGTATTTTTGCCGATCCGGCGGGCCTGCGCGCAGCGCGCAATACTCAGCCCGTTCTGGTGCAGGCCTATGACCGTAAAGTTGGGGACCAAGTGGTCTTGTTAAAAGAAGTCGATGCCCCGGTCTACATCCGTGGCCGCCATTGGGGCAATGTGCGCATGGCGTATAAATTCTAGTTGTTTGTATATGGATGCCACTTCTATCAGATCAATTGTTCTTGCTATGTTCTTGACAACTTTGTAGGCCTGAGCCATATAGAATAAAGTCAACAGGAGAAGTGTGACCAGTTTGGTCCCTTCTCCTTTTTTTGTTTTTAGCAAAGCCGCTTTCCATTGATTTGGAAAGCGGCTTTTTCATTGTATGTGAGAGGGGAGCCAAACATGAGAATGTTTGATCAGTCTAACCAGTTCTTCCGTGTAGGAAATACCATTAGTCCATCTGCTAATATGCAACCGGATGATGTTTTAAAAACAAAATCCGCCTTGGTGCAAACAGGTGATTATAACGTCCCTGATTTTGGCATTACTGAAATTCCCGATATGGGGATGATCAAGGGGCTCAAAACTTTTCAGCAGAAAAACGGTTTAAAAGTTGATGGTGTGATGAAACCAAATGGTCCGACTGAGGCTAAACTCGGGGAAGCAATGGTTAAGCAAGATGTCAACAACACAGACCTTTTGGAAGCTGCAAAGCTTAAAGTCAACGTACCTAAAATTGATTCGCTGACAGGTCTGTCGGAAGGTAAAATGCCGGCTGCAAAAATCTGGGAAAAGGTTGCGCAACAGCAAAAGTCGAAAACAGTTCTCATCCCTGAAGGAGAAACAGTTCAGCAACGTCTTGTTTCTATGATGCAAGACAAACGCTATCAGGATAAACAAGATACCCGTTTAAAAGATCATGTCGCGTCGCAATTTAAGAAAGCTTTTCCTGGACAGGTTTCATATGACAAGACAGGAAAAATGAACCAACTTCAAGCGGCTATTTTGCCTGAGGATGTGGAACCTTTTGATCCTGATGGGGAGCTTCGAAGCAGGTTTAAAAATATTTCGAAGAAAGACCCTTCTGAAAAACCAGTCCAAGATGAGAAAGGTGAAAAAGAAGACGAAGGAACAGATTGTGTATCCTTGAAGGAAAAAGTAAATGTTGCATATAAAGCTTGGGAAAAAGCGGATGAAGATGCTGCATCTGAACTTAGTTTATTGCAAATTTATGTTGAAGATGCAGACAATAGTTGGGAAGATTTTGTAGAAGTTCTAATAAGCAGTAAAGTGTCTTTACAAGATATTCCTACAGCGCCTCATGTATCGAAAAGAAATATAAATTTAGGTTATTTTACCAAGCTTTTAAAAAAGGCAGCAAAATTATATGATATTATTGTTCGTTTAGAGGATGCGAGCGAAGCTTATTGGAAATATCATCGTGCACTTAAAGCTGTAAACGAAACTCGAGATAAGTGGTTGACTTTAGATAAATCTGCACAAGCATTGAGAACAAAATTCACAGATGCAAAAGCAAAATATCAAGAAAATTGTGGTGAATAGTAATTTTTACGATAGGGCAATGTGGAAATGTTGCCCTATCAAGGTTTTCTACCTTTTTCTTCAATATTATCGCGATAATATTGTGCCGTTGACGGATCAATTATTTTCTCTAGTTTCTTGATCTGATCTTCTACAGAAATCCCATTTTTACGGGCATAAAGGAACCATGAATAGGCTTTCTTCTTTTTATCTAATTTCCAATAAGTTTGTGCCAATTCTACTTGCGCTTCAGGAATACCGCCTAAGCTAGCAATTTCTAAGGGTTTAAGAAGTAAATATAAAGAACGTTTATTCCCGTTCTGGTTTTTTTTGATTATGTGTTGTGCCTGATGCCATGCGGCAGGGGGATAAGAAAGCATTACAGCCTGATGGAGTAATCTAGCAGCAGCATTCCTGTTTTTTGGATAGCCATTCGTCCCCTTCTCAAATATTAGGGAGTATTTAAATATCTTCTTTGGATCTGCACTTAGTAATTTGGTGGCCCATTGAATTTCCTGGCTTATATTTTGCTCAGGGAAGTCACGTTTATTTAAAGTGGTGTTACTATATATGTCTTTTAAAACTTTTATGAGATTAGCTTGCCCTTCAATGTCTTCTTTTTGCTCCTCTGGTGGCAAGACATAAAAGAACGCTAGGACTCGGAACCATTTTTGGGCAGTCACGAAATCATTTTTTTCACTTAAATATAAATATCCAATTGGCATAACTCCCAATGATTGAGAGATATTGTAAGCATTTTTATAAGCCGTAATCGCTTTATCGATATTTCTTTCGCCACAGTGACCAAATTCAAAGGCTTCAGCCTGATAGAAATAATAGACAGCCTGAGACGAGGTTGTGCGCATTTCATCCATCAAAGATGTCGCCCGCTTACAATCGTTTGTTTCCCATGCATGACGAATGGCACTTTCGATGCTTTTAGAGGATTCAGCCATGGCTGAACCATGTATAGAAAAAATAGATAGAGTGAAAAGAAATAGGCCTATAGCAATATTTGGCATTATGAATCCTGCCCATGAAAGTAAAAACAATTCATCCGATACTGGCATATGAAAAGGCCAGAGGGAATATTCTCTGTTGACTTTGAATTATGCAGAGGATCAAAACCTGAGGCATATCCTGAAAATGGCGAATTTTTGGCAATTCTTTTTCTCTTTGCTTTCCTGCAATTCCTTGGTATTCCAGTTATGATCCGAATATGTTTTTGGTTACACACGGGATGCGTCTAAACACATACGGTTCTGGTTTAACAGGTGTTTACACCATGATAATTTTCCTTACTTTCCGAAAGAAAAAAGAAAATGATGAATAGTTCGGTTATTGAAGCTCTTGTGAATGCGATCAGTGTATCCGGCTTGGTGATATGCGAAGCTATTACTGTTCTTTTCGGTATGGAGACGTATTTCTCCCATGAATTTGGTTTTGCAGGTCCAATTGACTATACCCTTAAGGCGGGAATAATTTTGCTTGTTGGGTTTTACGGCCTTAAGTTTGCTCGCCATATCTGGAAAGTTGAGCGTGGAATTATAAACTCAGCACAATAATTCCGGGGTTACCGGTTCTGTTTAAAGCACTGACCATGCACTTAAATGAGTTTGTGCCACTTGCGCCACCACATCCGACAAAGTCTGTGCGGCGGGCGTTAATGAATTATGGGCGACCTGTTTTACATACATGACAGGCACCTTAGGTAAGTCGTGGCACTGCGATAAATAATCAGGTGTTTGATATTTTGTGCGCAGAGTGACACCAAGCCCGGCCTGTAACGCTGCCCAAATGCCATCCAGACTGGGGGTGGTGAGGGCATAGCGCCATAACCGTTTTTCTTTTTCCAACACCGATAAAGCACATTTTCTGAATTCACAGGGAAAATTAAATGCAACGAGAGGCACAGGGCTGTTTGGGTCCGCTGGTGATGGTAACGTTCCCACCCACGCCATTTCCAAAGCGGCAATGACAGTGTCTGAGGACGGAATGACGGGCGTAAAAACCAACGCAACATCCAATTCGGCACGGCGGACTTCCTCACATAGGGCATAGTTGCGCCCGATATGGGCTTCGACCTCTACATTGGGGTAAAGGGCGTTAAATTGCGATAAAATATCGGGCAACAAGGTCTTTGCAAAATCTTGTGGCAGCCCCAGACGAACGCTGGATAAGGTGGTTTGGGTTTTCAGTAGCGCGGCGGCCTCGTCATTTAATTTGAGCATCTTTTCCGCATAAGCCAAGAGCAATTGGCCTGCTTCAGTCGGCACCAGCTTTTTTCCTTCGCGTATGAACAGGATCGTTCCCGACTGTGTTTCCAGTTTTTTCAACTGCATACTGACTGCCGATTGGGACCGCCCCAAATAATCGGCGGCTCGTGAAAAACTGCCGAGCTTGGCAGCGGTTACGATTGTTCTTAAGGCGGCTAAATCGAAGGTATGGTTCATACTTAATAAATTCGAATATATATTATCAAAACTATTCGTTAATCGAAACTATAGAAGCTTGATAGACTCAAAGCAAGATTGGAGGCAGATAGCAAAGAGGAATATCAAATGGATCAGCACGTTGGTTTTATTGGATTGGGAACAATGGGCTTTCCGATGGCTAGAAATCTTCTAAAATCCGGTCACACCTTAAAGGTTTGGAACCGAACACAAGCCAAATCACAAGAGCTGAGCCGTGAGGGTGCGGTGGTTGGCAAAACTGTTCAGGATGTCTTTGAAGACAGTGATATTATTTTTGTCATGCTGGCAAACGGTCATATTCTTGATCAAGTTTTGGATCGGTCTGATGCCCGGTTTAGCGATATGGTGAAGGGGAAAACCCTTGTCCAGATGGGAACTGTTTTACCGATTTATTCCGAGGCACTTGGGCGTGATATGGAGCGTGCAGGCGGGCAGTATATAGAAGCCCCGGTGTCTGGTTCCCGTGTCCCGGCAGAACGGGGTGAGTTGGTGGCTATGATTGCCGGGGATTCAGCAATTCGTTCCCGCATTACAAAATTTTTAGAACCGATGACCCGTGAAATTGTTGATTGTGGCAGTGTTCCTAAGGCCATGCATACCAAGCTTGCCGTTAATACGTACCTGATCGGATTGGTGACGGCATTGGTGGAGGCTATTCATTATGCAACACAGGCAGGTATTGATTTAAAGATATTGGAGCAGGTTCTTGGTTCCGGCCCGATGGCAAATGATGTGATGAAGATAAAACTGGATAAGCTGATCCGCCATGATTTTGACAGACAGGCTTCCATCCATGATGTCTTGTATAATGCCATGCTTATCACCGGGTCTGCGACCAGCATCCAAGCGGATACCCCGTTGCTAAATGTTTGCGAAAAACTCTTTCATCACGTTGAACATAATGGATATGGCCAAGAAGATATGATTGCCGTTCTGAAGGCTTATGGTGACCTAGATAAAAATTAACGTTCTTCAAACGCCAGTTTGACCCCAAGGGCGACGAAGGCGGCGGCAAAGCTGCGTTGGAGCCAGCCGAGCAGGCGTTCATTTTCCATAACATAGCGGCGCATCCATGCCGCAGCACAGCCGTATATAACGAAAACCACAAATGTCATCCCCATAAAGGTCAGGCTGAGAATACCCATATCCAGAAGGGGCGTTTGGCTTTGCGTGGTGATGAATTGCGGCAAGAAAGCGAGGAAAAAGATGGAGAGTTTGGGATTCAGGACATTGATCAATGTGCCATGAAGCGCAATACGGGCACCGTTTCTATGTTGATCGACTTGTTTGACGGATAGCGTACCCTTTTCTTTCCACATGCCATAGGCGAGATAAAGAAGATAAGCGACCCCGGCATATTTAACGGTTTGGAAGGCAAGCGCGCTGGTATGCATCAGGGCGGCGAGGCCAAGAATGGAAGCCAACATATGTGGCACAATACCGAATGTACACCCCAAAGCCGCCCATAAGGAAAAGGTCGTGCCCCGAAATAACCCGATGGAAACGGTGTAAATAACACCCGTACCGGGTAGAAGCACCACAATGAAAGCGGTGATTAGAAAGTCCAGACTCATATTTTCTATCTCCTTAAAACCAGAAACAGGATGCCTGATTCAAAAGGGATGCGCATCTGTTTTATATGAATTTTTCCGATAAAGGGTTGTTAAAAGGAATAAATACCTTAAATAAAGGAGGTCCATTATTTTAAAACAGGAACAGGAAACTATGTCGGATACAATTTTTAACGCACAGGATTGGGTCTATGTCCCCGATGCGATGGGTCGATTAGGTCAAGGTTATTATAAGAATAGAAAGAATTCATCTCAAACGATTACGGTTGCGGAATTTGAACGCAGGCGGTCACAACCGATTCAGGTCAGCCCAAAAAATAAAGAACAAAACATAAACAATACTATGCCGGTCTCTGCGACGACCCAGACAAGTCGTTTACAGACAGCGGGGACCACTGACAGTCAGTTGACCCCGTGGAGCAATCCGATCAGTGGGGAGCAAACAATTTCAGATACAGGGGGGTCGCAGACGGCGAAGGGGGATGCGCAAACTGATACAAAAACACAAAACCAGATCACACAAAAGAAGAAAGAAAACCCGCAGGCAAACCACGAAGGCGGTGATGGCGGAAATGCCGATGCAGGTGTTGGGGCTGATGCAAATGGACCAGAAGGGGACGGAGAAGGCGAAGGGGGAAGTGGCACGGTTATTTGCACACAGATGATGGCATGGGGTTTGATGTCGCCGCGTGATCGACGGGCTTCGTTTATTTATGCACAGAAATTCTTACCCAAATCTTTTATGGACGGCTATCACTTCTGGGCGGTGCCCTATGTCCGGCTGATGCGCCGTTCCAAACTGGCGACGGCTTTGATTGTCCCGTTTGTTCATCATCGCACGGCGGAAGTGAAATTTCGCTTGGGTCTGTCAAAAAAAGGGTCATGGCGCGGCAAGCTGATTTGTGCGTTACATGATCCGTTTTGTTGCCTGTTGGGAAAAATTGTTAAGTCAGCGGATTATCGCAGTCTTTATCCCTTGAAGACTTAAAGCTTGTTCATTCAGCCGGGGAAGCCATCGGTTTGACGCAAGGCTTCTCCCAGAACCATCGCACCGCTGATGGCGACATTGATAGAGCGCATTCCTTCTGACATTGGAATGATTAGGCGTTCATCGGCATGATCATGGACCTCGGAAGGAACACCTTGGCTTTCACGGCCCAATAACAAGGTATCGTCGGGGCGATATTCAAATTCAGTATAGATATGGGCGGCTTTGGTTGACAAAAGGATCAATCGGCCGCCTTGTGCTTTTTTGGCGTCAACAAAAGCGTCCCAACTGTTGTGCCTGATCAAATCCACACGATGCAGATAATCCATCCCGGCACGGCGCATACGTTTGTCATCAAGGACAAATCCACAGGGTTCGATAATATCGACACCGATGTTCATACAGGCTGCGAGTCGAAGCAGGGTTCCGGTATTTTGTGGGATGTCGGGTTGAAATAGGGCCAAACGCACGTAAAAAATCCTTACAATTGAGAGTCGTTATTAACTACACCTGAATTAAGGCAATTCGCAACATAATTTCATGGATTTGTACAGGTTAAACCTTTTCTTGTCAGGCGAAATGCATTATACGGGTGCGCGACTCGTCCTTCATTTTAGGTCGGGTCACGTTGTTAATTGAGTTTTGTCATTGTGTCTTTTCTCATTTTAGAAGACACCATGATATCGCAGATATTTATCTGTTTGATTGAAGGCAACGACTTGGGCACCCCGATTCGCGTTCGGGGACAAAAATGAGGTAAAACATGGCTGATACGGCTACCAACGTAGAGAATAAGACGGAAGACGGTGAATCTCGCCGCGACTTCCTGCTGCTGGCGACTTCTGCCGTCGGTGCAGCGGGTGTTGCAGGTGCGATCTGGCCTTTCGTTGACAGCATGAACCCTGCTGCTGACGTTCTGGCATTATCTACCACAGAAGTAGATATTTCCCAGATCGAGGAAGGGCAAAGCGTCACTGTAGTATGGCGCGGGAAACCGGTATTTGTTCGCCACCGCAACGCGGAAGAGATCGAACAAGCCGCTAAAGACGACAGTGCGTCCATGGTTGACGTTCAAAAAGACGCTGATCGCGTTCAAAAACCGGAATGGCTGATTTTGATTGGTGTATGTACCCACTTGGGTTGTGTGCCACTTGGTCAGAAGCCCGGCGATCCGCGCGGTGATTTTGGTGGCTGGTTCTGTCCGTGCCACGGCTCTCACTATGATACGTCCGGTCGTATTCGCAAAGGTCCGGCACCGTTGAACCTCGCCGTTCCGCCGTACGAATTCCTCGACGACGAACACGTCAAGATTGGATAAGGGGCCTGATAAATGAGTTCTCCTGAATGGAATAACCCAGTCGTCAAATGGGTTGATGATCGTCTACCGGTCTTCTCTTTGATGCACCACTCCACTGCCGGCTATCCGACGCCGCGCAACCTGAGCTACTGGTGGAACTTTGGTTCCCTTGCGCTCACTGTTTTAATTGTGATGGTTGTTACCGGCATCTTTCTGGTAATGAGCTATACACCGCACGTTGATATGGCGTTTGATTCTGTTGAACGTATCATGCGTGACGTCAACTATGGTTGGTTGATCCGCTATATCCACATGAACGGCGCTTCCATGTTCTTTATCGTCGTTTATATCCATATTTTCCGTGGCCTGTATTACGGTTCTTATAAAGGTCCGCGTGAAATCCTTTGGATCCTCGGCGTTGTTATTTTGCTGTTGATGATGGGCACGGCCTTCATGGGCTATGTTCTGCCGTGGGGTCAAATGTCCCTGTGGGGCGCAACCGTTATTACCAACCTGTTCTCGGCCTTCCCGATCGTTGGCGATTTTATCGTAACGTTGCTGTGGGGTGGTTTCTCTGTTGATAACCCGACATTGAACCGTTTCTTCTCCTTGCACTATCTGTTGCCGTTCGTTTTGTTTGCCGTTGTCGGTCTACACCTGTGGGCTTTGCACGCTGTGAAATCCAACAACCCGCTGGGTGTTGAAATGAAACAGCCGGAAGACAGCATTCCTTTCCACCCGTACTTTACGATCAAAGATCTGTTCGGGATGGGTCTGTTCTTTATGTTCTTCCTGTTCTTTGTTTTCTGGGCACCGAACTTCTTTGGTGAGCCGGACAACTATATCCCGGCAAACCCGATGGTAACACCGCCGCACATCGTGCCGGAATGGTACTTCCTGCCGTTCTATGCGATCCTGCGTGCGATTACATTCGACATCTTCATTATCCCGGCGAAACTGGGTGGTGTTTTGGCGATGTTTGCTTCCATCATTTTGCTGATGGTGTTGCCGTGGCTGGATCGTTCCAAGGTGAAATCCTGTAAGTTCCGTCCGGTTTACAAATGGTTCTTCTGGATTCTGTTCCTTGATTGTGTCTTCCTCGGCTACCTTGGTAAAAAACCGGCCGAAGGGTCTTACATCATCATGGCGCAGCTTGCGACCCTGTACTATTTCGCACACTTCCTCGTGATCCTGCCGTTAATGAGCAAGATTGAGAAAGTCGTCGACCTGCCGGAAAGCATTTCCGCTGCCGTACTCAAGAAATCGGAGGACGCGTAACATGCGTAAACTGTTTATTGCTGCTGTTGCTGCCCTGACATTGAGTGCCGGTGCAGCCCAGGCTTCCGGTGGTGCTTATGTGCCGGAACTGAAAGACGTAAACTGGTCGTTCGAAGGTTTCTTCGGTCAATACGATCAAAAGCAATTGCGTCGCGGTTTCCAGATTTACAACGAAGTCTGTTCAGCTTGTCACTCTCTGCGTTTGGTTGCTTATCGTAACCTGTCTGCTCTCGGCTTTACAGAAGACGAGATCAAGGAAATTGCAGCAGAAAAATCAATTCGTTTGCCGCATGGCGATGCGGGTGCTTTGTTGAATGACGATGGTGAATTCTTCACACGTGAAGCCAAACCGTCTGATAAATTTGTCAGCCCGTTCCCGAACGATGCGGCTGCAATTGATGCCAACGGCGCTTTGCCGCCGGATCTGTCTTTGGTTGCCAAGTCACGTTTAGGTGGCCCGGAATATCTTTACAGCTTCCTGATGGGCTATATGGACGAAGTGCCGGAAGAAGTGGCACATCAGAAAGGCTTTATTCTGAACGAAGACAAAAACTTCAACATTTACTTCCCGGGCTATTATACGTCCATGCCGCCACAAATGATGGATGAGCTGGTTGAGTATGAAGATGGCACCGAAGCAACAGCTGTACAACATGCAGAAGATATCGTTGCGTTCCTGAACTGGGCAGCTGAGCCCGAGCTGGACGAACGTAAGTCTTTGGGCTTGAAAGTTATGCTATTCCTGTTGGTTCTGACAGCTATGCTTTATGCGCTGAAGCGTAAAATCTGGGCAGATGTGAAACACTAAGTTCGTTTTATCATCTGACGGTTAAAATGAAGACCGCCGTACTCTGATTGAGTGCGGCGGTTTTTTTATGATAGACACCTTATCCTTTTAGTTGATACTTTTGAATAATAGTAAACTTACGGGTTGGGGTATTACGCAAGTATTCGTGCGGATATACAGGGCGTTTTTTTTATCGGATACTCATTTTGTAAACACATAGTTTATCCCTGTGAGAACCGATATACGCAAATAATCGAACGAGACAGACTAGGAGGATTGAAAGCTCATTGTCACTCAATATCCCACCCTCTTGTGACTTGCTTCCGAGCACTTTGAGTTTTTAATCCTCCGCCCGATCTGTCTTCGTAACCCTTCTATCTCCCCTCCCGTCGATTATTGTTTATCGGTTCTTTTTTTTTCTTCTGACAAAATATCTCTCTGTTAACCATCTGATCATTTTTTTGCGCCATGATGGATCAAATGGATTTGTTTTATGAACACGTTAAGTGTTTGGGAGAGCGAAAGATATGGCACAGGCACAACAGATTTTGGCGGAAACAGCGCACACGCAAAATATTACCCCTTTGCGCCGTTCGCCGTTGACTCCGGGATTGGCATCTGCTGCAAAGCGATTTGGAATTCGCCCGGACGCCGTTAAACGCCATGAACAATATCTTAAAGAACGTGAACTGGAAATGAACAAGCTGCGTTTGCAGCGCGATACCACCAAAGCCCGTTATAAAGCCCTGAAGGGGACGGTTGATGAACTGGTGGAACGTATTCACGATGTGGCGCGTGAACCCAGTCAGGCTCAGGTAGGCGATATTCAGAATATCCGCACCCTTTTGAAACAGGCTTATCTGGCGATGGAACGCCAACAGGTTGAATTAAAAGGCATTCGGGCGCGAACACAACGTATGGAACGGGCCGCGATGAAAGCGGACGATGTTCATAAAGAAGTCGATGTGATGCGCGGGGAAATCTCCGGCTACCAGAAAGCTTTGTATGCTGTGCGTAAAGACATGGCCGATTTGATGGAAATCGTCGAAGGCGAAGGAGGTTTGAAAGATTTGGCCAGTCAAGTTCGCGTGGTACGAACCGATCTGGAAAATACACGCCAACGCACCAGCGATCTAGAACGTGGTGCACAGGAACAATCTGCACGTACTCTGAGACTGGAACAGGATATGCAAACATTGCGCGCACTGGTCGAGTCGAACATGACAGAAACCGCCGGTGTTGCCGGGGCACTTCTGAACCTGCGTGAAGAGGTCAATAGCCTGCGTTTGAAAATGGGGCGCTATATTATCGATCAGATTAAGGTCTTTAGAAAATAGGGAATTATTGATCGAACGCGAATGTGTCGTTACAGGCCGAGTTGACTGTTCGGGATTTACTCTATCCTTTTTATAGTCCTTCCAATGACGGGATTTGCAATCAAGGTCGTTTTCCTGTATAGATGCGCCGACCGCTTGGAATAACCGAGCACAATACTCAGGAAATTAATGAAATGAGCGACCAACGCATCGACTTGGTCGGCCTTAGCCGTGAAGAGCTGAAGGCCGAAATGGAACGTATTGGTGAAAAAGGGTTCCGCGCCAAACAGATCTGGCAATGGATCTATCATTACGGCGTCACTGATTTTTCTAAAATGACCAATATTTCCAAAAACTTACATGGAAAATTGGCAGATCATTTCATCATTTCCCGCCCGCATGTTTCTGAGGAATTGACCTCTGTAGACCGGACGCGTAAATGGCTGTTCAAATTTGACGATAACAACGAAGCAGAAACGGTTTTTATCCCGGAAGAAGATCGTGGTGCGGTTTGTATTTCTTCTCAGGTCGGTTGTACGTTGACCTGTAAATTCTGTCATACAGGCACACAATTACTTGTGCGTAATTTAAGTGCAGCTGAAATCGTCGGTCAATTTATGGCGGCGCGTGACAGTTATAATGAATGGCCGTCTCCTCCCGGTGATAAGCGTCTGTTATCAAATATTGTTCTAATGGGGATGGGGGAGCCGCTTTACAATTTTGACAATGTCGTGAAGGCTTTGAAAATCCTGATGGACCAGGAAGGTATTTCTTTATCCAAGCGACGTATTACATTATCCACCAGCGGCGTTGTTCCTGAAATTCGCCGCCTTGGTGAACAGGCCGATGTTGAATTGGCGATTAGTTTGCATGCACCTCGCGATGATGTGCGCAACGAGATTATGCCGATCAATAAAAAATACCCCCTCAAAGAATTGATGGCCGCTGTGCGTGATTATCCGGCAGCGATTAATGCGCGCCGTGTTACATTTGAATACGTTATGCTGAAAGGGATCAATGATTCCGAAGCGGATGCACGTGAGTTGACACGACTGGTCAAAGGAATTCCGTGTAAATTTAACCTTATTCCGTTCAATCCGTGGCCGGGCAGTGAATATCAATGTTCTGACCGGAAAACACAGAAGCGATTTACAGAAATTCTGAACCGGGCGGGCTATACAGCAACGATTCGTGTGACGCGCGGTCAGGATATTCTTGCGGCTTGCGGACAGTTGAAATCAGAGAGTGAACGCACACGTTGTTCACGGTTGAAAGCACGTTTGGAAGCGGGCATTCAGGACGATGAACATCATCTGACGCAGAACGCATCTTGATTGTTACTAATTTAGATATTTATTGCTGATGGCTAAAATCGTTCCGTTGAGATGGAGTTTCTTAAGCTCCATTTCGAATTGGCGCTTGATCTGGTCTATATTCGTCATATTGGATTTGCGTGACAGGACAAGAAAAGCTGGCTGATGCGGCATAAATGGAATGTTCAGGGACTTGATTTTCCCCAGTTTGTTCTGTTTTTTCAGGTAATATCTAAAACGGGCTTCATTATCTATAATGGCGTCTATGCGCCCGCTTTCCAGCATTTTAATAGCACTTTTTGCGTCATCAAATTGCATACGTTTGATTTTGCCGTCTGCAATAGCCTGTTCAAATCCGACGGACAGCGCAAACCCGCGATTATGTGCAATCCGCAAATTGAAAAAATCTGAAATTCTGTTGAATTTTAAAGAATTGGACCGACTTACAAAGACACTGAAGGTGGAATAATGCATGGGGACGGTAAAGAGGTAACGTGCAAAATCACGTCGTTCATCGGTATCGAATAAGGAAAAGCCCATGTCGCATTCTCCATTTTCAATGAGGTTTATCAAACGTTTCCACGGATAGGCCTTGATCTCTGCAGGTTGTTTCAGGTTATTTAAAATTGCGAGGACAATCTCAATATCAATCCCGGTTAAAGAATTTTTGTTTTGAATGACATAAGGTTCAAATCCGCTATGAGTACAGAGCAGCAAGGGCCGTGCCTGAGCCTGTTGTGGAAACAGACTGAAAAGTAAAAAAAGAATAGCGGATAACTTAAACGCTCTGCACAAAACAACCCCAATCTTTGCGAGCTAAAGAAATATTAACGTCTGGATAGTATCTATGAAAGAGGATTGCAAAAAAAGTGAAAAAACGAAATGCCCGAAGAAATTAGATTTTAAAAAAGCATTCGTTTTATTTGTTTTTCTGTGTAATTCGTTTCATGCGTTACAGTTATGTTTGTTTATTTTTACCAACGAGAAGTTGTGAAATGGATAAAATTTCTGAAAGAATGGCCTAACGTACGGAATTATAAGCGAATGTGATGATTTTTGCCTCTTGCAAGATAGAGTTTGAGGTTGCAAAATCGAATATTCAAATGAGAAGAAAAAATATAATAGAGGCGGATCGAGATCTATGCAGTTTGATTTTGCAACCATTGCCGGGCTGATAATCGGTTTGACAGTTGTCACGCTGGCGATCCTGACGGGATCTGATATCGCCATCTTTTTTAATATTCCCGGTTTTCTGATTGTTTTTGGCGGGACTTTCGCCGCAACACTCATCAAGTTCCCGTTATCAGGTATCTTTATTTCTATTCCGATTGGGATCAAGGCTGCCTTTACCGTTCAAAAAGAAAAGCCGCGTGATTACATCCGTCAGGCCATTCAGCTTGTAAAGCGTGCCCGTAAGAACGGTATTCAAACCATTGAAAAGAACAATCTGAAAAACCCGTTCTTTAAAAAAGGCGTGCAGCTTTGTGCTGATGGTCGTGATCTGGATTACATCCGCAAAATTTTAACGCAAGAAATGGCGATGGCTATTCAGCGTGAAGAAATCGGTGGCAAGATTTTCCGGGCAATTGGTGATTCTGCCCCGGCGTTTGGGATGTTTGGGACAATTGTCGGTCTGATTCAAATGCTGGCTAATATGCAAGATCCCAGCACAATCGGTCCGGCGATGGCTGTTGCATTGCTTACAACCCTTTATGGTGTGTTGATTGCCAACCTGATTGCCCTGCCGATTGCGGATAAGCTGGAGTCAAAGTCAGCAGAAGATAAGGCGTTGCGTTCCTTGATTATTGAATGTGTTTTTCAAATTCAACAAATGCAAAACCCAACGGCAATGCTGGAAATTTTGGAACCGCACCTCCCTGAAAAACAACGCCAAATCGGATCTGGTGGCAGTTATACCGCCGGACGTGATGCGAAAAAGCGGGGTTAAGGGCGGATGACGACATCTGAGGATACCAAAGACGACACCATTGATGGATCAAAAAACATCAAGCATAATAAGGATGCCCCGGCATGGATGGTAACCTATGCTGATTTGATGTCTTTGTTGTTTGCTTTGTTTGTCCTGTTACTGTCTTTTTCCGAAGTAAATGATAATAGTTTCCAGAAAAATGCAGGACCCATGCGGGAAGCTTTTAACCAGAATGCGGATTTTCAAACCGATGAACAATCCAATTTGTCTGGTGGACGCGGTATTTTGTCCGGCGTGAAATCGGTACAGATGGATATTCCACAAACGGAAGCCATTCGTGAAGCAATGGTCGCCCAGCTTCGCCGTTCCCTACAGGCCGATATTGCAAATCATTTGGTCGAGTTACAGGAAACCAATACAGGTATTATTGTACGTTTCCCGTCAGAAACCGCCTTTCAGTCCGGCGGGGCAGAATTGGCACCATCGTCTTATGCGACATTGGATAAAATTATTCCGGTTTTGGCGCGTACACCCGGGGATATTAAAGTGGGCGGGCATACCGATGATATTCCGATTTCAACCCTGCAGTACCGATCGAACTGGGATTTATCCTCGGCACGCGCAACATCGGTTGTGCATTATTTCTTACGGTCCGGTCAAATACCGAAAAAACGCCTGACATCGCAAGGCTATGCCGATTCCCGTCCGTTGATTGAAAACAAGACTCCGGAGGCACGGGCCAAAAACCGCCGTGTTGAAATTTCAATCGAAGTCCCTGAAAATACCAAGGATGCGCAAAAAATTCTGGAAAAAATGCAACCGCGCCGCCGGGTATGGACCATTGAGAAAGGCCAGAAGCAATTATTGCCCGGTGTTGAAGAGACTGACTTGGAACAGCGTCGTCGCGACGTTGAGGAAAAAGCAAAACGCGAAAAAGAAATGGCGGATGAGTTAAATAAAATTCAGATGAATTCTATTGGTCGTCAGTAAGAGAATATTTTAAACAAGAAAAAGCCCGGTGGGATAAACCATCGGGCTTTTTCTTATTTTTTGATCGGTCAGGAACTTAGCCTTTATTGGCGCGTTCAACACCTTCCATAATCAACTGTTTTGCTTTTTCAGCGCCTTCCCAGCCGGTGATTTTCACCCATTTGCCTTTTTCAAGGTCTTTATAGTGCTGGAAGAAGTGTGCGATTTCATCAAGGATGATTTGCGGCAGGTCTGTGTGTGTTTCCACGTCCGCATACATCAGGTGCATTTTGTTGGTCGGAACGGCCAGAACTTTTTCGTCCATACCGCCATCGTCTTCCATCATCAAAACACCGATCGGACGGGCTGCGATAACCGCGCCGGGGATGATGCTTTCCGGTGCGAGAACCAAAACATCAACCGGATCACCGTCATCAGACAATGTGTGCGGAATAAAGCCGTAGTTTGCCGGGTAATGCATCGGCGTATGAACAAAGCGGTCAACGAAGATTGCGCCGCTGTCTTTGTCAAATTCGTATTTCACCGGTGTAGAGCCGGCAGAAACTTCGATGATTACGTTGACGGACTCCGGTGCATCGCCAACAGGAATCTTTTTGATATCCATGGATTTTCCTCACACTGTTACTGTGGGCCCCGAAAGCGCCCCCTAAATTGCAGGCGCACGATAGCGAAAAGGCACTCTTTTATCAAGCAGGATTATCAACCGCTGTATCATATCTACGCTGCATCCATGCCAGCAGAAGCAGGGCGGGCAGGGCAATAGCAGAACAGGCAATGAAAAAGAAGGTCCAGCCCAGTTGATCTGCCATAATGCCGGATAAGGCGGCAAACATGTCGCGCGGTACAGCCATAAAGGAACTGAGCAACGCATATTGGGTCGCCGTATAGGCGGAATTACACTGGCTGGACAGATAAGCGACGAAAGCGGTTGTCGCCATACCAGCGGTAATATTTTCCCCGGAAATGGCGGCCATAAGCATGGGGACATTGTGTCCGACTTCGGCCTGAACGGCAAATAACAACGTGGAAAGCATTTGAACGATGCCGCAATAGAGCAACGCCCGCATTATGCCATAACGATAAACCACGATCCCGCCAATCATACCGCCGATGATGGTGGCCCCTAGACCAAAAACCTTGGTGACAGAGGCGATTTCGGTCGCGCTGAAACCGATTTGGTAATAAAACGGGTTAGCCATAGCCCCCAGCATGGCTTCACCCATCTTGTAAAGGACGATAAAGACCAGCACCCAAATCCAGCCTGCGCGTGTCATAAAATCTTTAAAGGGTTCAATGACAGCGATTTTGAAATTGGCAATCAGGGCCGCCAGCCAGGGGGCTTTGCCATCTGCAATCAATTGGGCGCTGTGGATTTGACGTGCTTCCAGCTGTTGTTGGGCGGCAAGGTTTTCCGGTTCGCGGTTGAGTAGGACGGTGATCATGCCGATAAGGATCAATCCGGCCATAATGCTATAAACCAGCGGCCAGGAAATCCAGTCCGACAGACCGATTGCGACCGCACCGGCAACCAGCATCCCCAGACGATATCCGTTGACGTACATAGCAGCGCCCGCGCCTTGTTCATCGTCTTTCAGCAGTTCGATACGATAGGCATCGATTAAAATATCCTGAGTGGCAGAGAAAAATGCGACGAAGACGGCAAAAAGAGCTGTTGTTTCGGGTGTCTGAGCCGGGTCGGAATGACCAAGCCCAAAAATAGACAGCATCAGGAAAATTTGCGAGACCAAGGCCCAACTGCGCCGGTGTCCGATCAATCGATGGAGAATAGGCAGGCGCACTTGGTCAATGAGTGGTGCCCAAAGAAATTTAAAGGTGTAGGGCAGGCGTGCGAGTGAAAAAAAGCCGATGGTTGCCAGCGAAACGCCTTCAACTCCCAGCCAGTAAGACAAGGTTCCATAGACCAGTAAAAGCGGGAGTCCACTGGAAAATCCAAGAAAGAGAATGGCCAGAATTCGTCGATCGAAATAGATTTTTGACGCGTCCAGCCAGCTTCTCATGGTTTCAAATCCATCACGATCTGATTAAAACAGCTGGCTGCGGCTTTTTCTTTTGGGAGGCTTCCGCGCAATTCTGTATGGTCGACTCGCAGATGGGCGCCATTTTGGTATAAAAACAGATCCAGAATGCAATGGTTGGCCCGGTATTGCCAAATTTCCACACCGCTGTCCTTGCGAATAAAATCAGCGGTACCTAGGGCTTGTTCCACTTCAAACCCGTCTAAGCCGACAAGTTTATCAGGGTGTGCCTTTTCCAGTCCATATTCCTTAATTGCCGCCAATCGTCGTGCGGAAAGACGCGGGGGTTCCACTTTTTTCTGAACTTCGACCTGTGGGGTGGTTTGTTGCGGGCGTTCGCCGCCGTACATGTCTTGTTTGGAAGGACCAGCACAGGCGGAGAGCAGCAACGTGCCGCACAAGGCAAGGGCTTGAACGGCGCGAAAGGAAAATGACATCACGATCTTGCTAAATCAGGTTTTACTGTCGTCGTTACGCGCAGCCGCAATTTCATCGGGGCTGAGTGTCGCCATAGAACCGGAAATTTCGCCGCCTTCTTCAATGACAATCCGACCATAGCGCACATTGCCTTTGACGCGGCCGCCACTGCGTACAGTCAGGGTTTTGTAAGCATAAAGTTCGCCATCAAACACGCCGGAAATATAGGCTTCTTCCACATGGGCGCTGCCAGTATAAACCCCGTGGGAAGAGACATCCAGAACACGCGCATCGGTGATTTTGGCATCCACGTTGCCTTCAACAACCAATGTTTCACAAGCAGTGATTTCCCCGCTGAGCGAGATTTCACGGCCCACGGTCAAAGTGCGCGGGTCTTGATAGTTACGTTGGTCGCCACGGCGCGGTGTAGCACCGGGAATATCCATTAAACGGCGTGCCGCAATATCGGGGCGATAACCGGGTGAAGACCCGGAAGAGGCCGCATTGGGTACAGCCGGTTTACTTGGCGGGGCCGGGGTATGTGTACCTTTTGACGAAAACGGCTTCAAAGGCGGCAACTGCTCGACTTTGTCTTCGTTGTTCGTCTGTGCAGCCGGTTGCTCAGTTTTTGTTTCGGTGGATGCTTTGTCGCCGTTTTTATTACGCCCAAACATGCTCACACATACTCCTTAAGAACTCTGTTCCAGCATCAGGAATTTCGGCTCCTGTCGCCAGCGATGGAAAAGATGCACCATAGCGGCTGTGCCAACCACGGGTGCCAATAGGTTTACCAGAGGAATCGTCAACAAGAAAGCAGTCAATGCGCCTGCGATCAGCAATCGTCCCTGATAGGCTTTGCGCAAGGCTTTGGCTTTCTTGACGCCGACACGGCGCTGGCCAACCAATTCAAAATACTCTCGACTTATTAAATAGCCGTTAAGGGAATAAAAGACCAGCAGGTTGACAGCCGGAAACAGCAAATAAATCGGCAAAGCGATAATATTGAGCAACAACATCACGCCTGCAAATTTAATGGCTTCGACCAGTGTTTCCCCCCAGGGAATAGAATCGGCAGGGGGGAGATCGGGATAATGTTTCTTTTCAACCGCTTCGGCAATATCTTCCAATAAAAAGCCGATAATGACAGAGGCCACAGCGGGAAAAAGCAACCAGACAACGGCAATGGTTGCAATGGAACCCAGCCAGTCAATTGCGGTATCTACCCACGGGATATTGACCAGTACACTTTCAAATAAAAAGCCTGTTACTGCGCTGAAAAGCAATAAGAACGTGACCAACGCACCGAGAATGCCCAGAAAAATGACTTTTCGGAAGGTGGGATCGGGTAGTTGTGCGAAAGACTTTGTGAAGGCGGAGATCATGGGACTCTATCGTGTTCTTTAAATCGATTCGAGGGTGAGTGTTTTATGTAGCCCGATCATCGCCCTCAGGAAAGGGCTTTATTCAGGAAATCGATAATCAAGGCGTGAATTTTGTCGTGTTCGGCGTGTCGGTTAAAGCCGGGATTGTCGTTTGCCAGTTCCCCAAGTTGGGATTTTACATCTTCGCGAACCGGGGATAGATAAGAAAAATGTCCGGCTTTTTTGGTGACATGATACTCACATCCGTTGGGCAGGTTCTCGCTGATTTCTGTACTATGAAACGGGTGGCGCAGGATCATGTCGTGTTCGGCCCGAAAGATTTGTACAGGAACATTAATATTTTGCAGGCTGGTTGGGGGAAATAGACCGCCACTGACCGGGGCAAGGGCGACGCAGGCCTTATAGCGCGGATCATAGGTCACAGGCAGATAATCTTCATCAAAGCCGTCGCGCACAATGACTTCATATCCGCTGAAGATCGGGTCGAATTCCCGGTTCATGCGGATATGTCGGGCCAACCCTTTTATATAAGGAGTGGCACCAACGCATGTCAGGGCCGTAAACCCACCGAGGGAAAAACCGAAAACGGCAATTTTTTGTGGATCAATAACCGGGGCCCATTCGTCATGTGTTAGCAACATATCCAATGCTGATTTCAAATGACGCGAACGCCCACTGTAAGATCGGGCTGAACCCACCGCACTGTCATCGAAAAAATTGTTATGCGGATGTTCCGGGGCCAGTACAATATAACCATTCTGGGCCAGAAACTCTGCCGTTTTGCAATGCCCGAAACGTGTGCCGCCGGACCCATGCGACATGACGACTAGGGGGAACAACCCCGGTGCGATATCGCCGTTTTTGGCAACATGAAACTGATAAACACCTTGGCGCAAATCTTGGGCGGGGGTTTCGGTGGGATACCACAAGGCACAGGGAACGGTACCGTCCCGGTCGCTTGCGCGCAGTGTGGTAAAACCGGCGTGATAGGTCATAAGTTGGGCTTTAATTAGGACTTTTTGTGGGTTTCAATGGCATCCCAAATCTGGCTTTCCAGACAGGATCCGTCAAAACGATTGATTTCTTGCAGGCCAGTGGGCGAGGTGACGTTAATTTCAGTAAGGTAATCACCGATCACATCAATGCCGACAAAAATCATGCCGCGTGCCTTTAATTCCGGGCCGATGCGTTCACAGATTTCACGTTCCCGCGCGGTTAGGTCGGATTTTGCGGCCTGTCCGCCAACATGCATATTGGAGCGCGCTTCGCCTTCTGCCGGAATGCGGTTGACGGCACCGGCTGCAACCCCATCAATCAGGATAATGCGTTTGTCGCCTTTGCGCACATCGGGCAAATAGGCCTGAACCATGATCGGTTCGCGGTAGAGTTCGCTAAACATTTCAATCAGGGAATTGAGGTTTTCATCCCCCGGTTTGATATGGAAAACCCCGGCACCGCCATTACCGAACAGGGGTTTGACGATGATGTCTTTATGTTTATCGCGAAAACGTTCGATTTGTTCTTTGTTGCTGGTGATCAGGGTGGGCGGCATCAGGTCGGGAAACTTGGTGACAAACAGTTTTTCCGGTGCGTTGCGTACTTCTGCCGGGTTGTTGACGACCAAGGTTTGTGGATGGATATGTTCCAGCAAATGTGTGGCTGTAATATAGGCCATATCAAATGGCGGATCCTGTCGCATCAAGATGACATCAACATCATCCAACAGATCAATCCAATTGGCCTCGCCCAATTCAAAATGATTGCCATGTTCGCGTTGCAATGTCATGGGCCGGGCATAAGCCACCACACGACCATCCAGCATGGTTAAATCTTTGGGGTGGTAATGGAAAAGCGTATGACCACGTTTTTGGGCTTCAAGTCCCATCACGAAAGTCGAATCACCATTGATGTCGATGGTCTCGATCGGGTCCATTTGGATGGCAACGCGCAGGGACATATGTTTTCCTCACCTTAAAATGATATGAAACCAGATATAGACCAACTTATAAGGCGGTGCCAGTCGTTGATGATAAAAAAGTTGTGAAGCCTGTGGGGACTAACTTTGGGTCTTATTTTGCAAATCTGTCAGAATCCGTTCGGTATGGCGAATGGCATCCATATCCGTTGTATATTTTAAGGCCGTTCTCAAGGCCTGAATGGCATCGGATAATTGACCGATACGGGCATGCAGCAGGCCGCTGTCGCGCCAAAAGGCAGGCGATGTCGGTTCCAGAATATGACAAATTTCCAGTATTTCGAGGGCTTGCGGTACCTGATCACAACGTAAAAAATGCGCCTTGATCGCCCCTAAATGGCGGATAAACAGTGTTTTGGTCGCAAGCGCATCGTAGAAAAGCGGTTGCAATTCCGCTTCGGCACCGCCCAAAACCTTGATCATTTGGCGCAGGGTATAAGCATCCAATTCGATGCAGCCTTGAAAGGGGTCAAGGATGGCCCGTTTTGCCCCATGTTCAATACAAATCAGGCTATAACCGGGGAAGTTTAATCCGAATACAGACCAACCGCATTGCCGCGTACAATGGATGAACAACATACTGAGACACAGGGCGGTGCCGTATTTTTCATCCAGCAGGCAGGCCATGTTCATATGATCAAGATCATCATAGGCGTCTTCATCCCCCTGAAATCCTTTTTCCTTGCAGAACAGGGTTTGCAGGGCTTCGACTTTGGCTTGTAAGGGATCGTGATGCAGGCACAAGCCTTGAAACCGCGTGTTAAGCTCTTGTGATAGACGTTCGATTTCATCGCGATAACGGCTCAGATCAAGTGACGGTTTGAGAACCTTACCCACCAAAAGGCCTGCTTCACACAGATTGAAGGTTTCTTCTTCCTGTTGGGCAAGGGACTGAAAGCCGCACTGGATTTGACCGGGAAGTGTCATGATGCGTCGCTCAGGACTCTTTCTTCTTTCGGGCGATACATGGATTTGCTTTCTTTGACCTCGACATGTGAAACGACTTTGCGCACGTAGGGGATCGATTTGGCATGGGCAATAAACCGGCGCAGTTCCCCATGACTTTGGGCGAGACCAATGACGTAAACCGTCCCGCCTTCGGCATCATATTTATAATTGATGTCCATGATCTGCCCGTCAAAGGTCAGGGCGGCAAATAAACGTGTGTTGATCAGGGTATCGTGGGTAAAATCTTCTATGCTGGTTTCGTTTTTTAAAACAATGTCGTTATAGACATTTTTAATACCGTCCACTTTCCAGACAAGGGCAATGGCCTTGGCGCGTTCTTCTTCGCTTTCAACCGCGCCCATCACCATCGCTTTGGAATTATAGACAATCACGGATAAGTCAGAGGCATAAGACAGTTTTTCCTGCGCCCATGCACCGACGATGTCGGCTTTTAACCCCAAATCGTTTGTCGCGCCTTCCAGCCCGCGTTCTTCCATCGCGTAGGTGCCCGCTGTGGTCCCAACGGTGGTTAAAACCCCCAACGGTGTGCAGGCCATAAGGATAAGGCAGCTCAAGCTTAAAAAAGCAAAACGGGTGATCATCTTTCGTCGTACCATGCGTTTTTCAAATGTCTGGGCAATCTATGGGGGGAAATTGCCATAAAATCAAACCGAATATCGCTATCAGCATAACGCTGATTTGCAGAAAGAAAAGCCTCGGCTGCGACAATCTGGCGTTTTTGTTGGGCAACGGAAAAAGACTGCAAGGCCAGATCAAGACTGGGGCGCGATTTTACTTCGATAAAACAAAGGGTCCGCCCTTTTAGCGCGACAATATCGATTTCACCGACACGTGTGCGCAGATTGCGTGCAAGGATCCGATATCCTTTCAAACGCAAAGTCCAAACCGCCAGCTCCTCCCCCCAGCGCCCAAACCGCACCGCTTTTAATTTTTTGTCCGTCATAGGGTAGGTTAGGGAAGGATCAGGGGCTTTTTATGGTGAGATTAGAATTTAAGACGTCATATAATTTTGAGGCTGGTTCTAGAATTCTTTCCCGTTCAAATCGGTACCTGTCCCCGATTACCTTATACCTTAGAAACTGTCCTCTGAATTGGAAGTGATTAGTTCATATAATTGGTGCCGTAATTCATCTAATTTTTCATTTCTTTCAATATCAGGCTTATACTCTGAAGACATAAGTACGAGATCAGTAAATGAACCCATGCCTCCATACATACGCTTGATTTTGTATCTAAGGTCCTTATCACCGCCTTCAGCGGCCTTAAATAAAGTTTCAAACGATTTCTGCCATCTTTCTTCGCACTTGTTTTCACTTAGTAGTGTTGAAATCTCCTTTAAGAGAATTGCTAATTTGGGTCTTATATTTTGACTCATTTTAATGGTTTCCTTCCAAGAACTTCTACACCTTCAATCGCCCATGGTTTTTGAACCATAATTTGTTGAGTTCCACCAACATAAAACCCTCCTTATTTAATTCCGGGGTCAGCCTCCTAATTAAGTTGCGCAATCAAGAAAGATAATTTCGTAGCTGACCCCGAAACTTGGAATTTGCTTTCAGCCGCTATTACGGCCATGTCACCGATTATGACGGGGAAATTTCTTAATCAAGACCAAGCATTACTCTCTGGCGTCCTTTACCTTTTACAATTCGATTAAGAAAGAGGCCAAAATCAAAATCTTCAAGTTCAGCAAAAGCTGTGAGGTCATTTGGTGAGAGGACGGAGTCATCCACATCGTATGTGACGCAAATAATTTCTTGCCCATCGTGTTTAATAGACAATGTCCTTTTACTTGTAGAACCTGAGAGATCGAATTCTGTGTTTTCCGTTACCTGAGTGCAATACTCATCAATTCTTAAATAGAATTTATTTTCGAACGGATAAAAGGCAATGAAATGGTCGTCAATAATATCAAAATTGCCAGACTGTGAAATATTATCAGGGAACTTGTTTGTCTCTCGGTCAAAAAGTTCATAAGTACCATCGAAATGATTTAATTTCGCAAAATCACCAAATCTTTTATGAGAAAATAGATAGATCACCTTAAGCTCCTTAATCACTTATATACCCCAAGTCTGCACCACTTGGTCTGGCGGCGCTATTTATAATTTCATCCCAAGTTTTAAACACGGGTTCCAAGAGTTCGGGGGACAGTTACCGAATTACTTGCCTAAGCTTTTCATACCTCTTTCAGAAAATGAAGGAGAGCACTATGGCAGCGTTTTCTCGCGGATGATTTGCCGCAAAAAGACCATTTAAAGTTACAACAACACGAAAGGACCGGACGACCTTTAGGCGACGACAACTTTGTTCAAAACTTAGAGGAATAGCTTGACCGCCCTTTATTGCCTAAAAAGCCCGGACCAAAACCGAGAGATCGGTAACTGTCCCCCGAACTACGAAACTGAGGCTTAACTGTCCCCCGAACTGAGGCTAACTGAGGCTGACCCCGAAATTTCATTTCACAGGTCATCTTCCAGCGGATCATAAGAAAATTCAGTCGTAAATTTTCCATCTGAATGTAACGTGAATCTTATACCCGTCCACGGTGGTTGGCCTTGCGATACCAAAAAATCACGAAGTTTAATGAGGAGCTTGAATTCCTTAAAAGCATCACCTGATTTTGCACCAAATGTTTTATACTTTCCATTTGATTGTTCTGCAGTCCATGTAGAGTCGCAGAAAGAATTCTTTGCACTTAATCTGCATTCAGCGATAATTTTTTTAAATTCCCACGGAACATTATCAAGCAATATTTGTGAATGTTCTTGATATAACTGAATATCTTTTTGCATATTTTTCCTAGAAGTTAGTCATTGATACTTTATGGATGTCATCATCAATATTATATTGTATTTCAAAGCCATCAGGCCGCTTACTATTCCCACTGTACACAGGTTCAATTTTAACATCGACAGCTTTTCCATCAAGCAAAGCCTGTTTCCAAGTGTTTTCAAGAGTTTTATATCGGCTCTGGTTGACCAACCTCTCCATCGGTACAAGATTCAGGCCTTCGCCTGGTCCATTGAAAATAGAAGCAATCAAATGTCCACCCTGGTCGGTCGGGCCACGACAATCGCCACCTGCACAAACCTGCTGGTACGTATTACGGTCTTTTTGCCCTAATTCAAGACGGCCTTCAACTTTATCAACGCGCCCCAGATTATCGGTGTAATAATCGTATCTGTCGTCTACACGATAGAGGGAATTGGCTTCCGGTTTATGTAAATCTTTATTCCACGCTCCTTTTTCACCAGACGTTACACTTTTGAATGCATATTCGGTGTTATTAACCTCAATCTTACCCACATTGGCGATAGAACCAAGGTTCTCACCAACTTTGCTGACACCTTTTACGGCGGTCAGGACCGTATCAATTCCTTTGGCTGCAGCACCACCCACAAGAGGTTCAAGGAAAAAGCCTGCTCGTCGGATATTTTGTTGAGTTTCGGGGGAGATATTGTTCCAACTGTCACTAACAATTTGACCAGTTTGGTCGTCAATATAGTGAATGACGGTTGTTTTGAGTTCTCCGGCAGCAGCCAATCCATCCAAAGTGGTTTGCGTGGCATCCGGGGCAATTCTCATCTATTCCGGGGTCAGCCTCGAAATTAAATTACGTTTTTGGTTCTAATGTAATCAGTGACAGCTACCTATTTCCCTGTCTCAACCTCTTTCAACGAACCGTTACATTCGGTGTAAAGATATAGCCCGCGCCATAGACGGTTTTGATCATGGTGGGGTCTTTGGGGTCGGCTTCGATTTTTTGGCGCAGGTGGCCGATATGTACATCAATGGAGCGATCAAAGGGGGACGATTCCCGTCCACGGGCGAGATCGAGCAGTTGATCGCGGCTGAGCACCCGGTTGGGGTGGCTGGCAAGGGCGCAGAGCAAGTCAAACTGCGCTGCCGTCAAAGGGGACTCGTCGCCTTGCGGGTCAATGAGTTTACGCGCCATACGGTCCAGCACCCAGCCGGCAAAACGCATTTCAGAGATATCTTCACCTTTCGGGGTGGATTGCGCGTTGCCTTTGGCCCGGCGCAGGACGCTGCGCACACGTGCGCGCAGTTCGCGTGGTTCAAACGGTTTGGAAATGTAATCGTCAGCGCCCAATTCCAGACCGATGACCATATCGGCGGTTTCGCCCATTCCGGTCAGGATAATAACGGGAATATGGTTTTGTTGACGGATTTCACGCAGCAGATCAAGACCGTCTTCGCCCTGTAACATCAGATCGAGCACAACCATATCCACATCGCCCTTGGCGATTTTTTCCTTCATTTCCTGTCCGCTGGAGGCAGAAGAGGCACGAAAGCCGACACCGGTTAAACAGCGTTCAACCAGTGAGCAAATATGCGGTTCGTCATCAACAACCAGAATATGGCCCGTATCTGTCATTTCTTCCCTGACTTTATTATTGCATTTTTATAGGTTGGCGGGATTTTAACCGATGTTGTCCCCCCTGCAAAGCTGAAAAAACAAGAGGACTCAGTCGTTTCGGTCCAGTGCCTTGCGAACCCGTGTGGCGATTTCCTGACGTTCGAACGGTTTGGCGATCAAGTCCAGTTCATCCTGAATAAGACCGGTTTGATCCATAACCTTATCGGGATAGCCCGACATAAACAATAAGGGCAGGTCTGCGATTAACGTGCGTGCCTGTGTGGCAAGTTCAATACCGTTTATACCGCCGGGCATCTCGATATCTGAAAACAACAGGTCAAATTCCTGATCGCGTTCCAGAATGTTCATGGCCTCAATCCCGTCGCTGGCGGCAACCACATCGTAACCGAGACGGCGCAGGCTGTTGGTGGCAAATCCGCGCACGCCGGGGTCATCTTCGACCAACAGGATACGTTCTGTCCCTTTGGGCAGGTTGGTGGCGCGCTGGGCGATGGGTTCATATTCACCGACTTCGGTGCTGCGTGGCAGGACAAGGCGGAAGGTTGTGCCTTCGCCCGGTGTGCTTTCGACCTGTAATTGACCGTTGGACTGACGCACAAACCCGTAAATGGTGGAAAGACCCAGACCGCTGTTCGGTCCTTTTTCTTTTGTGGTGAAAAAGGGCTCGTAAATGCGTTCAATAATTTCAGGTGACATGCCGGAGCCGTTATCGCGCACTGAAATAACCACATAATCACCCGGTGTCAGATCGACACTGCGATCGGAAAAGACATTCTTTAAGGTGACGTTTTCTGCATAAATCCCCAATTTACCGGCACCGTTCATGGCGTCCCGGGCATTGATGGCCAGATTGAGAATGGCGTTTTCCAGTTGATAGGGATCAATCAGGACGGGCCAGATATTTTGGTTGATATGCATATGCATATCGACTTGGGATCCGACAGCACGGGCGACCAGTTCTTTCATTCCGTTGATCAGCTCGCCTGTGTTGCTGATGCGTGGTTTTAAGGGTTGGCGCCGGGCAAAGGCCAAAAGCTGTTTGACAAGATCGGCCCCACGACGTGCGGCATCCAGTGCAGGAGCCACAAGGTCCATCGTTTCGGAATTTTCTTCTTCTTCTTCTTCCAGAACGGACAGGTTACCGACAATGATGGTCAACAGATTGTTGAAATCATGGGATAACCCGCCAGTTAATTGACCGATGGCTTCCATTTTTTGGGCTTGGCGGAATTTGAATTCTGCGGTGCGCACATCGGTGACATCCTGACCGAGAACGAAATACCCATGCACCTGATTATCATCGGTCATATGCGGAATGAAGGAGACGAGAACATGCAGTTCCTTATTGTCTGCAACGCTCAGCACAAATTCACGAGAGGCCCGTTCACCGCGCAAGGCCGCACGAATGCAGGGCAAATGTTCGCGATATACTTTTTTACCCAACACTTCTTGCGCTGTGCGTCCAACGATTTGGGCAGGGGTCCGCCCAAACCATTCCTGATATTGGCGATTGGCGAACGAATAGGTCAAATCCCGGTTTACATAACCGATCAGGGCCGGAACCGTATCGGCGATCAGGCGGATTTGTTCCTCGGAAATTTTTAAGGCATCCAACGCGTTTTTAAGTTCAGCCGTGCGTTTTTGAACACGCGCTTCCAATTCGTCATTGGCTTGGCGCAAGGCGCGTTCAGCCATTTTGCGTTCGGTGATGTCTTTGTAAACGGTTACGAATCCGCCGCCGGGAATCGGATTGCCGCGTACTTCAAGGATCATGCCGTTGGGACGTTCCCGTTCCATTGTATGAGGCAGGAACTTACGGGCTTCTGCGACTTTGTCTTCGATAATGTCCTGAACGGGAAATTGACCGTATTCACCGCGTTCGGCGTTATATCGGATAAAATCTTCAAACGGTGCACCGTAGTATGCGAATCCTTCCATCGGGAAATCGGTCAGTTCAAAGAATTTTGAATTCCAGGCAACCAGCTTTAAGTCCGCATCATAAATAGAAAAACCATCATCAAGGTGTTCAAGACCAGTTTGGACGAACGTCCATTGCTGCGCATCCAGAGAGGGCGCTTCCAATTTATTAAGCAGCTGTTTATTAACGATTTTATTCGCTTTCGCCATAATCATATCCGTTTTTAACTTATATTCAGGCTAGCGAAAAGAGGATTTAATGGGGTGAACTTTACATTCCTTTACAATGTTTATCCGCTTCTTGAATGTCTCTGCATTGACCCTTCACAGTTTTCAGGTAGCCTCTACACAGTCGAATAAGACGTTTACGTGAACGTTGCGCTTTTTGTTTCGCTGGAAACTAAATTAGTGATATCAAATAAGGCGCTGTAAATAAGCAAGAAAGAACGGCCTTCTCAAAAATAAGGGGCCGATGTGACGGGGAGAAAATACATGACAGGGCAAACCACGCCCATATTGGAAGTCGACGACATTTCCTTGCGTTTCGGCGGTGTCCGTGCGCTCAGCAATGTCAGTTTCAATGTGAAAAAAGGTGAGCTGTTTTCCATCATCGGTCCAAACGGAGCGGGGAAAACATCGTTATTGAACTGTGTTTCCGGGCGGTATTCACCGCAGGAAGGGTCTATTAAATTTAAAGGCCAGGAAGTCACCAAGATGACCCCGAACCACCGCGCCGAACTGGGCATGGGGCGGACATTCCAGAACTTGGCGCTGTTTGCGCATATGACTGTTCTGGATAACATCATGGTTGGTCGTCATCACCTGATGAAAAACAATTTCCTGTCCGGTGGTATGTACTGGTTTGGTGGTGCGCAAAAAGAAGAATTGATCCATCGCCGCGAAGCAGAAGACATTATCGACTTTTTGGAAATCTCCCATATTCGTAAATCCGTTGCCGGTACATTGTCATACGGTCTGCGCAAACGTGTTGAGTTGGCGCGTGCCGTTGCTTTGCGTCCCGACCTGATTTTGCTGGACGAACCGATGGCCGGGATGAACCTGGAAGAGAAAGAGGATATGGCGCGCTATATCGTCGATCTCAACGAAGAATGGGGCATGACCGTTATTATGATCGAACATGACATGGGCGTTGTTATGGATATTTCTGAACGCGTCATGGTGTTGGATTTCGGTAAGAATATCGCCGAAGGTCTGCCGGATGAAATTATGAGCAACGATTACGTTAAGCGCGCTTACCTCGGTGAAGAAGACGACGCTGACGAAAATGCATCCGACGAGGTGGCATAAGATGAGCGAGCAGTATTGCGACATCAAAACGCATAATACTTTCCCCAAGATTTTGCGTTACAATGCACAGAACTGGCCGAATGAAATCGCTATGCGCGAAAAAGAATTCGGTATCTGGAATGAATACACATGGGCAGATTATCAGGAAGAAGTGAAACTTCTGGCTGTTGGTATGCATGTGTTGGGTTGCGGCAAGGGCGATACGGTCGGCCTGCTGGGTAAAAACCGTCCCGAATGGGTGTGGGGTGAGGTTGCTGCACAGGCAATCGGATCTATGTCTATGGGGATTTATGAAGATTCATTGGGTCCGGAAGCGTCCTATTTGATCAACTACGCCGAAACGAAAGTCGTTATTGCAGAAGACGAAGAGCAAGTCGATAAATTGCTGGAGCTGGAAGATGTGACTTCCATCAAGCATATCGTTTATTGCGACCCACGTGGCATGCGTAAGTATGACGACCCGCGTTTGATTGACCATGAAAAACTTAAAGAAATCGCCACAGATGCCTTGAAAAAGAATCCCAAGCTTTATGACGAGCTGGTCGATCAGGGCAAAGATGACGATGTTGCCATTTTATGTACAACATCCGGGACAACATCCAACCCGAAACTGACCATGTTGCAGTCCGGTCCGTTTTTGGATCATTCGCTGGCTTATCTGCGCGCTGATGGACGTCGTCCGGGTGATAACTATGTGTCCGTTTTGCCGCTGCCGTGGATTATGGAACAGGTTTATGTGGTGTCTCAGGCCTTGATTGCCCGGGTGATCGTAAACTTTGTGGAAGAACCGGAAACCATGATGGCCGATTTGCGTGAAATCGGACCGAGCTTCGTTTTGCTGGCCCCGCGTGTTTGGGAAAATATCGCAGCTGACGTACGGGCCCGTATGATGGATTCCACCAAATTCAAACAGAAAATGTTTGAATGGGGCATGAAGCTGGGAATGGAAGCCTTGGATCAGGGCCGTCGTTCCAAATTGGCGGATTTCATTTTGTTCCGTGCGTTGCGTGATCGTCTTGGTTTTACCAATTTGCGTTCTGCGGCAACCGGTGGTGCGGCGATGGGGCCGGATACGTTCCGTTTCTTCCTCGCAATGGGTGTGCCGTTGAAACAGTTGTACGGTCAAACGGAAATGGCGGGTGCTTATACCATCCACCGTGGCGATGACATTGATTTCGATTCTGTCGGTTTCCCGTTTGATAATGCAGAAATCAAAATCATCAACCCGGATGAAGAAGGTGTGGGTGAAATTGTTTCGCGTAACTCCGGTATGTTCCTTGGCTACTACAAAAACGAAGAAGCAACCAAGGAAGACGTTCGTGACGGCTGGATGCATACAGGCGATGCTGGTTACTTCAAGAAAGAAAACGGTCATCTGGTTGTGATTGACCGGATCAAGGATTTGGCGGAAACGTCAACCGGGATCCGTTTCTCCCCGCAATTTATTGAGAACAAACTCAAGTTCTCTCCGTTTGTGGCGGAAGCTGTTATTCTGGGTAAAGATCGTCCGTATCTGTCGGCCATGATCTGTATCCGTTTCTCCATTGTTTCCAAATGGGCGGAACAAAATCAGATTACCTTTACCAACTACACAAACCTTTCTTCATTGCCACCAATTTACAAGGCTGTGAAAAAAGAGATTGAAAAAGTCAATGAGACGCTGCCTGAAGCGCAGCAAATCAAAAAATTCGTTCTGCTTTACAAAGAGTTGGATGCCGATGATGGCGAACTGACCCGTACCCGTAAGGTACGCCGTAAAGTGGTTGCAGAAAAGTACGCAGATATTATCGATGCGATTTACGAAGATAAGCCGGAAGTGCATATCGACACGACGATCCAGTTCCAAGATGGATCCAAGTCACGCATCGTCACCGACCTTGTTGTGGAAACAATGGACGGTGCATCAATTCAAACAAATAAAGCTGCGGCTGAATAAGGGAGGACGATAAATGAACTGGGATCTGCTTATCCAGCTGCTTATGAACGGGCTGATCATCGGCTGTTTATACGGCGTGGTCGCGATGTGTTTCGTTCTAATCTACAAATCGACACAAATTGTAAACTTTGCCCAAGGGGAATTTCTTCTGATCGGTGCATGGGTCTGCTGGTGGTTCTTGACCACTTGGGAACTGCCGTTCATCGTTGGTTTCCTCTTTACATTGGGCTTTATGACAATCTTCGGGATCGCCTTGCAGGTGATTGTCCTGCGCCCGATGATTGGCGAGCCGATTATCTCCATTATCATGGTGACCATCGGTCTGAGTCTGTTCTTCCAGGCCAGCATGAAATGGATGTTTGGTGTAAACGTTCAGCCGTTCCCGCGTGTATTTGATACGCAAACGGTCGAATTCCTCGGCTTTCAGGTGCAAACGGCCTATATTATGAGCCTTGTGATTTCACTCTTCATCATGGTCGGTTTTGCATGGTTCTTTAAAACATCCAAACACGGTCTTGCCATGCGTGCGACAGCGTTTGACCAACAGGTTGCCCAATCTTTGGGGATCTCGGTTAAAAACGTATTTGCGATGGCATGGGCAATTTCTGCGGTTGTTTCTGCGGTTGCCGGTGTGGTTATCGGGATTGTAAACGGTGTATCTGACACCTTGGCCTTTATCGGGATTAAAGTGTTCCCGGCGGTCATCCTTGGCGGTCTTGACTCCATTATCGGGGCAATTGTCGGCGGGATCATTATCGGTCTGTTGGAAAACTTCGCAGAATTTACCGATAGCCAATGGTTCCAGGTTGGTAACCTGTACACGATCGCGCCGTTCTATGTGTTGGTCATCATCCTGATGATTAAACCGTACGGCTTGTTTGGCACAAAAGATATTGAGCGAGTGTAATTAGATGGCTGGTTATAACATGATGCGTTGCGGGGAATTCCGCACGACTTACGAGAAAGACACAACCATCTTTCCGACCCCTATGTCCAAAAAATTTGCTATTCTGGGTGTGTTGCTGTGCGTTGTTGCGCCGTTGCAATTTGGTGAATTTTCACTGGTAAGCCCAGCTATTCTGACTTTGATGATCCAGATCGGCTATCTGTCGATCGGGGCGTTAGGTTTGAACATTCTGGTTGGTTTTACCGGTCAGATTTCATTGGGCCATGCGGCATTCTTCGGGTTCGGGGCATTTGCCTCGGCTTGGATGAACAATGATTTTTCCATTCCGGTCTTTTTCTCCATCCCGTTGGCGGGTGTGCTGACGATGGCTGTGGGGATGCTATTCGGGATGCCGGCGGCACGTATTAAAGGTCTTTATCTTGCGATTGCGACCTTGGCTTCCCAGTTCATTCTGGAAGACTTTTTTGCACGTGCCGACTGGTTCACAGGTGGTTCTGCCGGTGCCTTGGCAAACCCGTTTGAAATCTTTGGGTTTGTGATTTCCGGGGACCGTAGCTACTACTACGTGGTGTTGGTTTATATGGTTGTGATGTACATCATTGCCGCCAACCTGATGCGTTCACGTGATGGCCGTGCCTTTGTTGCGGTTCGTGACCACTATCTGTCTGCGGAAGTTATGGGCATCAACCTGACATGGTACCGCGTTTTATCTTTCGGTATTTCTTCTTTCTATGCCGGGATCGCAGGGGCACTGTTTGCTCACTATCTGGAATATGTATCTGTAGAAAGTTTCAACCTGTTTCTTTCCATCCAATTTATCGGCATGATCATTATTGGGGGATTGGGCAGTGTGATGGGTTCCCTGATGGGAACAGCCTTCATGGTCTTATTGCCTGAAGTTATGCAAGGCGCGGCGGGTATCATTACCTCCACCGACTGGGGTAACATTCCGGCAATTACCGAAGGTATCAACTTTATGAAAGAGATGGTCATCGGTTTGGCAATCGTTCTGTTCCTTATCTTTGAACCGGACGGGCTGGCACACCGCTGGCGGATGATTAAAGCTTACTGGAAGCTTTATCCCTTCTCTTACTAAGCTCGATAACGAGAAATCGTTACGTGAATACTGTGGGGCGATAAAAGCAAGACCAAACGCCCCGGATCACCTCTTCAGGAAGGTTAACTTAATAAAGGGAGACGCATTTCATGCGCAAATTACTTTCAGGCCTGTTGGCCACAACGACGGCTGTTGCTTTTGCCGGTTCTGCACTGGCTGCTGACAAAGTTCTGATTGCCAACTTGGCTGACTTGACAGGTCCGACCGCTTCTGTATCCAAACCGTTTACACAAGGTAAACAGGATGCGGCAGCGTACTTGAACAAGCACGGCGGTATTGCCGGTATGGAAATCGATCTGGACACAGTCGATTATGCCTACGCTGCACCACGTGCGATTGCCCAGTACAAATCCTGGAAATCCAATGGCGTTAAGGTTATTCAAGGTTGGGGAACTGCCGATACCGAAGCTTTGGTTGGTTTTGTAAGCCGTGACAAAATCCCTTACTATTCTGCGTCTTATTCTGCTCACCTGCAGGATCCGACAGGTAAGTCCGAGCACGTGAAAAAAGGCGCACCTTATAACTTCTTCGCTGGTCCGTCTTATTCTGACGGTGCGCGCGCTGTAATCCAGTGGGCGGCAGCTGATGCCAAGGAAAAAGGCATTGCCAAGCCGAAGTTCGTTTACATGGGCGACAACCACCCTTATCCGAATGCTGCGAAAAAAGCGGCGAAAGGCTACGCAGAAGACCTTGGTTTCGAAGTTGGTAACGACATCGTTTATTCCATGAAGGCCGGTGACTTCAAAGCACAATGCCTGACATTGAAAGAGTCTGGTGCAAACTACGCTTACCTTGCAAACACAGGCGGTTCCGGTATTGCGCTTTTGAAAGCGTGTAAATCTGTCGGTGCTGACGTTCAGTTTGTAACCAACGTTTGGGGTATGGACGAAAACGTAATGAAAGCAGCTGGTGCTGCAGCAAACGGCGTTGTCTTCCCGATGGGTGCAGCTGCTTATGGTGCGGATGTTCCGGGTATGAAACTGGTGAAAGAAATCAATGCCGCCGGTTCTAATGCAGAACACCATGCGGTTCACTATATGCGTGGAATTTGTTCTTTCTTCTACATGAAAGAAGCAATGGAATGGGCTGCGAAAAATGGCGGCATCAACGGCGACAACATCAAAAAAGGCATGTACCAGACAGCAAACTGGGTACCGGCTGGTCTTGAAGGCGTTTGCCCGGCAGGCACGTGGACAGCGGAAGACCACCGTGGTCACATGGACGTTTATGTCTACCAAGCCAACGTAAAAGGTGATGTTGACCCGAGCAAGTCTGTCCCTGAGCTGTTGAAAGACGGTACAATCGGTATGACAAAATTGTTCGATGCGAAATTGGAGCGTAAGCCCGAGTGGCTTGGCCTCTAAGGTTCACCTTCCTGAGGTGTTGGAGTGTCCCCGGACAGGACGATTTGTCCGGGGCCTCCGATACCCTCGCTAAATTAAAATTATATATTTATCCATTTTATAAAAACAAATCGCTCGAATTTTTCGCGGGCAAGCAGGGAAAAAGGAAAAAACGATGGCAGAGGCAGCTATAGCAAATGACAATGCAGACCTGATGCTGAGTGTAAACAACATCGAAGTTGTTTATAACGAGGTTATTCTGGTTCTGCGTGGTGTCTCTCTGGATGTACCAAAAGGCGCACTGGTGACTTTGTTGGGGCCAAACGGTGCCGGTAAATCAACCACATTGAAAGCCATTTCCGGTCTTTTGGGAACGGAAGACGGTGAAGTGACCCGTGGCGAAGTTATTTACAATGGGAAAAACGTTGCCAACGGCAGCCCGGACCAGATTGTGCGTGACGGGATCTTTCAGGTTATGGAAGGCCGTCGGATTATTGAAGATATGACGGTCATTGAAAACCTGCGTCTTGGAGCCTATACCCGTAAAGACAGTCAGGCTGAAATCAAAGCCGATATCGAAAAAGTTTTCCATTATTTCCCGCGTTTGAAAGAACGGACCGGTCTGGCAGGTTATCTGTCGGGCGGGGAACAGCAAATGCTGGCAATTGGTCGCGCGATCATGTCCAAACCCGATATGATCTTGCTGGATGAACCGAGTATGGGTCTGTCGCCTTTGTTGGTGAAAGAAGTGTTTGAAATTATCCGCACTTTGAACAAAGAGCTGGGCATTACCATGTTGCTGGTGGAACAGAATGCCAATATGGCCCTGAAACACTGTGATTACGGGTATATTATGGAATCCGGTAAAGTCGTTTTGGATGGCACGCGGGAAGAACTGCTCAGCAACGAAGATGTGAAAGAATTCTATCTTGGCGGCGGTGGTGATGAAGACCGCAAATCCTTTAAGAACCTTAAATCCTATAAACGTCGTAAGCGTTGGCTGTAATCCAGACAAGCACTCAGGCCAAAAAAAGATAACTACAGGGTAAAACCATGAGCGACCAACACTATTACGACGAACTGGAAACACGTGATCAGGCGCAACGCGAAAAGGAACAGTTCGCCCAGCTTTCCACACAGCTTACCCATGCGAAAGCCAATGCTTCGTTTTTTACGGATCTTCTAAAAGATATTGATCCGCAATCTATCAATCGTGAGATATTGGCAAGCATTCCGGTGACACGTAAATCTGATCTTGTCACGAAACAACGCGAATTGCCGCCGTTTGGGGGAATGACGGCACAAGGAACGGGCCTGATTGGCCGTTTGTTTCAATCTCCAGGGCCGATTTATGACCCGGAAGGGCGCCAGCCGGATTATTGGCGCACGGCACGTGCGTTTCATGCCGCCGGATTTCGTGAAGGCGATGTGGTTTTAAATACGTTATCTTACCATATGACACCGGGCGGTTTTATTGTGGAAGGTGGGGCACGTGCCTTGGGCTGTGCCGTTATTCCTGCCGGACCGGGCAATACGGAACAACAGCTTGAAATCTTACGTGATTTAAAACCGAATGGATATTGCGGGACACCGTCTTTCTTGCGTATTCTGCTGGAAAAATGTGATGGTGCAGGAATTGATACCAGCTTTATGAACAAGGCCTTGGTGACAGGTGAAGCCTTGCCACCGTCGGTACGCGATTGGTTTGAAGCTCGCGGCATTAAGGTCGGTCAGGTTTATGCAACGGCGGATATTGGTGCGATTGCTTATGAATCACCAGCGCGTGAGGGTCTGATTGTTGACGAAGGCGTCTTGGTTGAAATCGTACGCCCCGGCACCAATGATCCGGTCGCAGAAGGCGAAGTTGGTGAAGTGGTTGTCACAAACCTGACCTCGCATGCTTACCCGTTGATCCGTTTCGGTACAGGTGATTTGTCGGCTGTTCTTGCAGGCGAAAGTCCGTGTGGACGTAAAAACATGCGCATTAAAGGATGGATGGGTCGTGCTGATCAAACTACCAAGGTAAAGGGCATGTTTGTCCATCCGGGCCAAGTCAATCAGGTGGTTAAAAGTTTTGATGAAATTCAAAAAGGCCGTCTTGTGGTGACAAATGCGGACAACCGTGATGCCATGACCTTGCAATGTGAAGTGGAAAACGGTACGGACGATTTGGCAAAAGCTATTGGCGAGACTGTACAAACAATTTGTAAATTGCGCGGTGGTATTGAATTTGTTGCCCCGGGCAGTTTGGCTAATGACGGGAAGGTTATCGACGATATCCGTACCTATGAATAAAAATATAACATGTAAGTAAAGAAAAGCCCCTGAGGATATAGGCTCGGGGGCTTTTTTATGGCTATTCCTTAGGATTTTTTCTTCCAATGGGTTGCGTATAAATCGAAACGTCGATCTTTCAGGTTCTGAACAGTTCCGCTATGGCGGGCTTGGCGTAAGTCTTCCAGCCTGAGGTCGGCAAATGCGACCATTTCCACATTTGGTGTCGTATCGGCGGCAATCCCGTCACGATCAAAGGGGAAATCACAGGGGGTTAAAATACTGCTTTGGGCGTATTGGATGTCCATATTGGCCACATTGGGCAAATTGCCGACGTTTCCAGCCATTGCAACAAAGCATTGATTTTCAACGGCGCGTGCTTGTGAACAATAGCGTACCCGCATATAGCTTTGACGCTCGTCCGTACAAAACGGTACAAATAAAATTTCGGCCCCTTGATCAACCAAATGGCGGGCCAGTTCGGGAAATTCACTGTCATAGCAAATGAGAACGCCGATCGGGCCGCAATCAGTCATAATGGTTTGCAGCTCGTTCCCGCCTTCAATATTCCACCAATAACGTTCATTGGGTGTCGGGTGGATTTTAGCTTGTTGATGAATGGACCCGTCGCGCAGACAGATATAACAGATATTAAGAATATTGCCTTCTTCATCCCGGGTGGGGTGTGAGCCGCCAATAATGTTAATGTTATAGGAAACGGCGAGTTCTGAAAGCAGTTTCTTAAGTGGTTCTGTATATTTGGTTAGTGTTTCAATGGCGTTGGATGCCGGAATTTCCTGATTTTCAATCGACAACAATTGTAAGGTGAATAGTTCCGGGAAGAGGACGAAATCAGCCTTGTAATCGGCAACGACATCGACGAAATATTCGACTTGCGTGGCAAATTCTGCAAAGGAGGTCACTTTGCGTTGCTGATATTGAACGATTGAAACACGGACTGTTTTAATCGTGCGCCCGCGTTGTTGATCGGTTTCACGAATGGGATCATCAACATATTTGATATTGCGCCAAACCATATGGGCGGCATATCCCATCGATTCATGGTCTGATGGAAAATATTTGGGTAAAACACCGATGGGTTCAAAACCATTGCGCAGTTGAAACCCCAGCACGGGGTCGCGCAATTTCTTTGATTGAACCAATTCAATATAAGTTTCTGCACTGCCGACTTTTTTCCAACGTTTGGCGAGGTTGGGCAGACGTCCGCCAAATACAATGCCTTTCAGACTGAGATTTAGACACAGGTTTTTACGTTCATTATACAGGCGTTGTCCGATACGGTTGCCATGCATATCGGGGTCGACCAGTATTTCAATACCGTAAAGCCAGTCCCCATTGGGATCATGGCGCGAGGCATAGCCGTTTCCTGTGATGCTTTCCCAGTCGTGTTTGGAAAAAGCCAGATTTTCAGGCAAGCGACAAGTGGCACAAAACCCCACGACGTCGTCTTCAAATAAAACAACGAACTGACCTTCCGGGAACTTTTGGATTTGGGCTTTAATTTCTGCGGCGGAGTAAGCCGGGATATCGGGATAGACTTTTTTGCATAGTTTTTGAATGCGTTTGATATCGCTGTGTTGTGTATTGCGCACAATCAGTTTGGGCTGGCTTTCTTTGTTTTTTTTGGTCGCAACCATGATTGATTCCTCATAAGGCAGTGTTCTGAAAAGAAGTATGGCAGTGCTTTAAAAAGGCGCAAGTGGGATTATAGAACAGATATAAAAAAAGCCCGGCGGTAATTGCCGGGCTTCCTCTTTTATCTCTCGATCATGTTCGATTATTCGCGATTGCCCAGAAATGAGAGCAGGAACATGAACATGTTGATGAAGTCGAGATAGAGTGTCAAAGCACCCATAATGGCTTTTTTGCCAGCGATATCGGACGAATCAAGTTCGTTGTAGATATCTTTGATGCGTTGTGTGTCATAGGCGGTCAGACCGGCAAACAACAGAACACCAATGGCAGAGATTACCATGTGCATCATGGAGCTTTGCAGGAACAGGTTGACCAGTGAAGCCAAGATCAAGCCTACCACGCCCATAAACAGGAATGTGCCCATGCCGGACAGGTCGCGTTTGGTTGTGTAACCGTACAGGCTGAGTGAGCCGAAAGAAACGGCGGTCACAAAGAAGGTACGCGCAATGCTTGTCCCGGTGTAAGCCAGAAAGATGTAGGACAGGGACAGACCCATCACGCCGGCAAAGGCCCAGAAGGTCATTTGCGCGGCTTGGTTGGACATTTTATGGATGCGGGCACTTAGGAAAAAGACGAAGCCAAGCGGTGCCAGCATCACAACCCATTTCAGTGGTGTCCCGTGAACGGTTTGCATTAGGGGGGCTGATGTAGAGGCCAGCATGGCCACAATACCGGTTAAGGCAAGGGCCGCAGCCATATAGTTATAGACACCTAGCATATATTTGCGTAGGCCCACGTCATACTGTGAAACGCGTGCTTCAGCTTGTGACATGGTTTGACGGTCATTACCGAATTGCATTTGAATCCTCGTTGGAGCTATTAAGACTCAATCAAAATGAATTACTTACCACTTAATATGTCACGAAATTCCCGCAATGCAAGGGAAACCGGATGATATTCCACCGATTTCCTATTCATTGCGCAAGTGGGGCGCGGCCTTTTCGCTTAAGGCGTTCCATGTACCGATAAATCCGGCGGTGATGGTTAAGACAAGGCAGATGCCTAGGGTGAGAATCACGCCTGTGGGATGAAAGCTCCAATTCATCTCCATCAAAAACGTGATAACACCCCAGGCAGCCAAGCTTCCGACAATGGCACTGATGACACCGGTCACAAGGCCAAGGACGCTATATTCGATTAAATAAGCCTGTAGCATTTTTGCGCGTGTCGCCCCCAATACCTTGAAGACGACCGCCTCATAAATGCGTTGCTGGCGACCCGATGCCATTGCACCGGCCAAGACGAGGGCACCGGCCATGACGGTCAGGCTGGCCGCCACACCAATGGCACTGGAAATGCCGTCCATAATATTGCGTGCAGAATTAAGCGCCTCTTCTACCCGAATGATGGAAACATTGGGAAAGTCATGGGCGAGTTTTTGTTCAATATCAGGGGCTGCCTGATCATTGGCATGAATGGCGGCAATATGGGAATGCGGGGCGTATTCCAACAGGCCGGGGGACATGATAATGGCAAAATCAAAACGCAGGGATTTCCAGTTAATTTCGCGCAAGGAGGTAATTTCAGCCGTTACATTACGCCCCAGCACATTCACCGTCAGACTGTCGCCTATATCGACCCCAAATCCGCTGGCAAGCCCCGCATCCAGCGATATTTGCGGGGCTCCCTGATAATCAGCAGGCCACCATTCACCCTTGATTATTTTTGATCCTTCTGCAGGTTCACGGGCATAGGTTAACGCGCGATCCCCACGCACCGCCCATTGGGATTGGCTGTCGATGTTGACTTTATCTACATCCACCCCGTCAATCTGGGTGATACGTCCGCGCAAAGACGGGACCCGTTTATATTGCGCGGTTCCGTCGATGGTTTGCAGGGCCTGATCGAAAGCCTCGGCCTGATCACTTTGAATATCAATAAAAAAGAAGGTCGGTGCCTGTTTGGGAAGTTCGTCACTGATTTGTCCGCGCAGGTTCTGGTCGATCTGGGTGACAGCGACCAGAACGGACAGGCCAAGCCCGAGGGAGAGAATAACAGCAGGGGCCGTGGTGCCGGGACGATGCAGGGCGGCAATGGCAAGGCGCATGCCGGTATGGCCCAGATGCGGGGCCTTTTGTGCCAATGTGGCGGTGAGGCGTCCGGCAAATTTCAGGACCAATAAAACCAATGCGGCGACAACGACAAACACAATCGCAAAATCAAGGCGATGCGCGGTAATTAATGTTAATAAAACTAATAATACAGCAGCCCCATAAGAATATATTTTGTATTTCCGGGCAGGTTCTGCGGTGATTGGTGTGACTTTATCGCGAAAAAGCGCACTGGCTGCGACATTTTGTACCCGGCCTAAAGGCCAGAAGGCAAAGGCCATGACGGTTAAAATACCAAAGGCGGCGGCACTGAGAAGGGCACCGGGATAAATGGCCCCATGCGGGACAACAGGAAATAGACTCGACCCGATTTGGGCAGCAATTAACGGGGCGGCCCCACCCAAAATCAGACCGACTGAGATACCGATTAAGGATATCAGGGTGATTTGAACCAGATAGGTGCGGAAAATGATGTCGCTGGAGGCGCCAAGGCATTTAAAAGTAGCGATGGTGGCGGTTTTGCCATTCAGGTAATCGCGCACCCCGGCACTGACGCCAACCCCGCCGATCAATAAGGTGGTAAAGCCGACGAAACTGAGGAAAAGGGCGAGACGATCAATGAAGTTTTCCACGCCGGGGGCCGCATTATCGGGCGTGCGAATACGCCATCCAGCCTCGGGGAAAGCCTCTTTTAATCTATCTTCAAAACCGGCAGCTTGGTTTGGATCGTCCAGCAACATGCGGTAATGATGGCGCACGACGCTGCCGGGTTGTAACAGTTTGGTTTGGTCCAATGTTTGTTGTGAAATGAGAACGCGTGGTCCGAAGTTGATAACCGAAGCAATGCGGTCCGGTTCTTTTTTCAAGACATCGGCAATAAAAAGGGTGGTGTCCCCCAGTTTGATCGTATCACCGACTTTGATTTGCAGACGGTTGAGAACTTCCTGATCTACAATGGCCTGCGCGGAATTCATCGCACTTTCAAAAGGGCTTGCACCGTTGGTTTGGACTTGGCCCACCAGGGGATAGAGCATATCAACAGCTTTGAGTTCCACCAACAGGCGTTTATCCTCGCCTTGGGCCATTGCACGCAGCTCGCTGACGTGAGAGAGCCGTCCAAAGCTGGTGAGAAAATCGTGTTGTTCTTCATCAATGGTGCGCCCGGACAGGCGCAGGTCCACATCACCCCCCAGCAAAATTTTACCGTCACGGGCCAATCCATCGGAAATGGACAGGTTCAGGGAGGAAACAGCGGCAATTGTCGCGACACCCAAAATCAGGCACGCCAGAAAAATGCGAAACCCTTTGGTGCCGCTGCGCAGTTCGCGTCGGGCCAGACGAAAGGCATGGGTCCAGTTGATCATTGGGCAACGGCCTTTTGTGTCTGGATGTTTTCAACAATCAAGCCGTCCTTGACCCGGACAATCCGGTCGCATTTATCGGCCAGTTTAGGGTCATGGGTAATCAGGAGAAGTGTATTCTTCTGCGCTTTATGACGACCCAGTAACAGGTCCATAATTTTTTTTCCGGTATCGCCATCAAGATTACCGGTCGGTTCATCAGCGAGCAACAAAGCAGGGTTTGTTGCACAGGCGCGCGCAAGGGCAACACGTTGTTGTTCCCCCCCGGAAAGTTGCGAGGGATAATGATCAATCCGGTGTGACAGTCCGACGGCATCAAGCTGTTGGCGCGCGACATCAAATGGATTGGCGATATCTGCAAATTCCAACGGAATAGCGACATTTTCCAAGGCGGTCATGGTCGGAACCAGATGAAAATCCTGAAAGACAATGCCGATTTGATCACGTCGAAACAGGGCAAAACGATCTTCATCAAAGCCGGTGACATCTTGGCCGGCAATTTCAATTTTGCCGGATGTTGCGTGTTCCAATCCTGCAACCACCATCATCAGGGAGGACTTGCCAGACCCACTGGGACCGACAATAGCAACTGTTTCACCTTGGTTGATTTCCAAATCAATTCCCCGCAGGATATTGACGTGACCGGCCTGACTGGCCAGTTTAAGATGAATGTCGGTTAAACGCAGTGCGGGAGTTTTGTCCATGAAACAGGGCCTATTTTCAATAAAAACAGTTCTTATCAGATTTGTCCTGATCTTTGGCCTTGTCAATATGGTGTCTATCCCTGCATGGGCGGATGATTTTAAAATTCTGGCACTGGGGGACAGTTTGACGGCTGGATACGGGCTGGATCAAAATCAGGGGTTTACGGTTCAACTGCAACAATCACTTAATCATAATTTCCCGGATCAGGATATCAAAGTAATTAATGGCGGGGTGTCGGGGGACACGACCAAAGGCGGTTTGGCCCGCCTGAACTGGGCCTTGGTGGACAATCCCGATATGGTGATTGTGGAGTTGGGGGCAAATGATGGCCTGCGTGGTCTGGACCCAAAACTAACAGAAAAAAATCTTGATGGGATTTTGCAGAATTTAAAAGATCGCGGGGTGAAGGTTCTACTGGCAGGCATGCTGGCGCCGCCCAACTTGGGGCCGGATTATGGTCAGGAATTCAATTCAATTTATCCCCGTCTTGCAAAAAAGCATGAGGTCGCCCTATATCCCTTTTTTCTTGAAGGGGTTGCTGGGATTGCCGATCTGAATCAGGAAGACGGCATTCACCCGAATGCAGAAGGCGTTGCGATTATTGTAGAACGTCTTCTTCCCCATATCGAAAAGGTAATGAATTAATGGAATATAGAAAACTTGGACGCACCGATATTGACGTCAGCCTTGTTTGTCTGGGCACAATGACGTGGGGCGAACAAAACAGCGAAGCGGAAGGCCATGAACAGATGGATTATGCCGTTTCACGCGGGGTAAATTTCTTTGACGTGGCGGAAATGTATCCCATCAGCCCACGCAAAGAAACCTATGCCGACACCGAACGGGTGATTGGAACGTGGTTTGAAAAAAGCGCCAAGCGTGACGAGATCGTGCTGGCAACCAAGGTAATTGGACCAGGCGGGTTTAAATATATCCGCGACGATGCCAAACGTTTGACCGAGGCTGAAATTTTAGCTGCCTGTGATCAAAGTTTGCAGCGTTTGAAAACGGATTATATCGATCTTTATCAAATCCATTGGCCGTCGCGTCCGGTCAATTGTTTCGGGCAGTTGGATTTCCCCAACAATGCGGACTATTCGGATGCAGTTGCGATTGAAGAAACCTTGTCTGCCCTTGCGAAATTGGTGGCACAAGGCAAGGTGCGCCATATCGGTGTGTCCAACGAAACACCGTGGGGTGTGGCACAATATTTGGCATTGGCGGAGAAAAACGGCTGGCCAAGGATTGCATCCATCCAAAACCCCTATAACCTACTCAACCGTTCTTTTGAAATCGGTTTATCCGAATTTGCGTTGCGCGAGCAGGTTGGTTTGCTCGGGTATTCGCCCTTGGGCTGCGGGACGCTGAGTGGCAAGTATTTAAATGGCATGGAACCGGAAGGTGCCCGTCTGACCCTTTGGCCGGATCGTTATTCACGCTATACCAAACCGCGCGGTCTGGACGCGACGCAAGCATATGCAGAGGTGGCCCAAAAACATGGTTTGGACTTTAGCCAAATGTCGCTGGCCTTTTTGAAATCCAAGAATTTTGTCACGGCATCCATTATCGGTGCGACAACGATGGAACAGTTGAAAAGCAACATTGATGCCTATGAACTGACGTTATCTGATGATGTCTTGGCTGATATTGATGCGGTTCACAGAAGCTTTCCCAATCCGGCCCCATAAGATAGGAAGAAGAGGCAGGACATGAGATTATTTGTCGCACTGGAACTGCCTTTAGAGGTTTGTGATGCGGTTGTCACCCTGTGCACAGGATTAAAAGATGTGCGCTGGGTGGCCCCGCGCAATATACATTTAACTTTGGCCTTTCTGGGGGAACTGGACAGTGTACAGGCGGCTGATCTTCACGAGGCCCTGAACACATTGCCGTTTGACCCGTTTGATTTGCAATTGGCAGGCGTGGATTGTTTTGAAAGCCGGGGCAAGGTCCGGGTGTTGTGGACGGGGGTTGAGGGGGACCGTGTGGCCCTCTGTCATTTGCAGCATAAGATTATGACAGCGTTGGAACGCGCAGGGCTGGAACCGGAACGGCGTAAATTTAAACCCCATGTCACCTTGTCATATCTCAATCGTTTTCCTAAAGAGAAGCTTCTGGATTACATCAGCGAGAACAATCGATTTAAGACGGAAACTTTTAAAGTTTCCCATTTTTCCCTGTTTCAGTCTCATTTAACCCAACATGGGGCGGAATATGACGTTGTGGAACGATATGGTTCTATTGATAAAAATTGATCAGGTTGGGCAAAGCGAACATCTCGCGAAACGAGATTTTGACCCCGGCTAAATCCAGCATTTCCGCATGACCCGGTCCGGCGTGGGATGCCCCGGCGAAACCAAAGACGGTCATGCCGGCTTTCAAGGCTCCTTTGACGCCGACGGGGCTGTCTTCGATCACAAGGCAGCGTTCTGGGGCAACACCCATTTTTTCTGCGGCAAACAGGAATAAATCAGGTGCGGGTTTACCGCGTGTAACCATTTCAGCGGAAAAAATATTCGGCGCAAAATGGTCATAGATTGTAGCCAGTTTTAACGAATGGGTGATTTTTTCCATAGAGCCGCTGGAGGCCACACAGACCGGAATGTTTAAAAGTTCCAGTGTTTCTTCGATACCGGAAACGGGACGCAGGCGTTTGTCAAAAATATCACGGTCTTGTTTGCGCACGTTTTCTTCAAAATCATCGGGGAGTTCAATCCCTGTACTTTGAAAGACCAGTTCTTTGACCCGTTTCAGACTGGACCCTGTAAAACGGTCCCGGCATTCGCGTGGCGGAATGTCGATATTATGACGGGCAAGTTCTTCGGATAAAACGTCTGAGGCGAGAAGTTCGCTATCAACAAGGACGCCGTCACAGTCAAAGATAATCAGGTCGAAGGGAGTGCTGCTCATGGTTCGAAAGGGTCTTTTTGCAGGTTTTCGCCACAATGTGGACAGTGGGCATAAAAATGAAGTTTGCCTTTTACGCTATGATGTAAAATATTGCGAGCTTCTTCCACAGATATACCTAAATCTTCTTGAATTTTGCGTAGCTGTTCGGCTTCGCCGTGGGTCAAGACTCCATCGGACAGGGCATCATTGACCTGATCACGGTATTTTTCACGTCGAATATGTAATTGTTCGGAAAAAGCCGAGGCCAGAATACCGGCAGGCAGGGCCACCATACCGATCCCGATGATGGAAATCATTGCCCCAAACAATTTGCCCATAGGGGTAACGGGATAGGCATCGCCAAATCCCACTGTGGTTAAGGTAATCACCGCCCACCACATGGAATTGGGGATATTTGAAAAGACATCCGGCTGGGCCTTATGTTCAAACAGAAAAATCATGGAAGCGGAAAAAACCATCAATAAAAGCAGAACGAACAGGGCCGCCCCGAAAGCGCGGGCTTCTTGGCGCAAGACGGTTAACATGATGGACATGGCAGATGAATAACGTGTCAGTTTAAAGACCCGCAATAACCGCAGGACACGCATAAAACGCAGATCCAATGTAATGAGGAAACTCAGGTAGAACGGCAAAATTGCCAGAATATCGACCAGTGCATTCAAGGTAAAAAGATAACGCACACGCCCCCAAACCGGATGAGAGAATTTGGGATCGGGGCTTTCAACAACGGTCCAGATGCGCATCAAAAGTTCGATCGTAAAAATAAAAACGCTGAAACGGTCAAAATATTCAAATTCCAGAAACCATTCTTTATGAATGCTGGCAACGGATTCCAGAATAACAGCCAAAACATTGAGTGAAATTAAACAAATAATAAAGAGATCAAAAGCACGTGAAATGACATCATTTCGATTACCGACTTCCATAATTTCAAAAATACGGTTGCGTCTGGTTTGGTTGTAACCTTGTGCTTGAAAGCTGGGTTCCAGAGGGGCGACGGCATCCAATATATCGTTTTCACGCCGCCCAACGGATTTGTTTTGATCCTGAACGGGAGATTTGCGTCGATCCGCCCCTGATCGCCTGTCAAAGTCAGTCATACCCTTGCCCTGTCTTTTATATTTACAGGGTAAGGGTAGGATAAAAAAGTGAAAGAAGCGTTATTGTCAGGTTAAACAGCCACAGTTTTCTTCAACCGTCTTATCACTTGGGCAACGGCTACCCGCCAAGGTGAGGATGGATAAAAGGCTACAGGCGGCGGCACTCCACAATCCGATTTCACTGTAGCCGGTTTTTTCCATTGCAATCCCGGCTAAGACAGGTCCGACGATTTGTCCGACACCATAGGAAACCACCAAAATACCAATAAGGGCTGATGGATTGTGCGGTGATAATTTACCGCCAAGGGCAAGAACCACGGTAACGATCCCCATAAAACAGGCACCAAACAGGAAGCCACCGATTAATGCGCTGGCGGTTGATGGCCAGATCACAGGTAGGGCACATCCGACAGCTTGTAACAGATAGGCCAGCGTCAGGGCGCGGAAATCACCAAGTTTGCCAGCACTGCGCATCCAGAAATAACAAGACGGTGCCAAGGCAACGCCGAGTAAAATCCAGGCGAGGTTGCGGCTGTCTGACAAGGAAGGACTTTGTGCCATAATGGAAATAATAAAGGTTGTGCCAATTGAGAATGTTGCCCCGGCAAACCCATAGGAAATGAGTAAAAACAAGATAGGTTTTGAACGCATACTGACAGCATCGGCATGTGCGGCTGGGGCAGTATTCAGGTTATGAACGTTCATCCAGAACAGGCAGGGCAGGGCAAGCAGTAAACCGATGCCACCGACCAGTAACCAGCCTTGATCCCAACTCATAATCGGTTCGATCAGGGTGAGGACGGTGCCGCTAAGGACAACTCCTAATCCCACACCGCTGAAATGAATGCCGATAAAATCGGGGCGGTGGCGTTGTTTCAGGTGGTCCAAGATAATCGCGGTTCCAATGACCATACCGGCGGCACTGGTTAATCCCCCGAAATAGCGCAACACCGACCAAATTATGACATGATCACTCAAGGCCATCGCGGCGGTGGTCAGGACGGCAAAAACAATACCAAGACGAAAATAAAACAACTTCTTTAAAGGATCGCGCAAACGGCTGGCAAATAAAGCGCCGCTGAGATATCCGGCATAGTTGGAGGCGGCAAGAAATCCGGCCCCATCATCGCCCAACCCGGTGGCTGCCTGCATGGCGGGCAGTAACGGAGTCAAGGCAAAGCGGGCAATTCCCATAACGAGAATTAACGACGAGATACCGGCACAAAGCAATTTCCAGGTTGCCAGACGTTGGGACATGATGTGTTACCACCCTATTTATTTTTTGTTTGATTGACGAACAAAGTGTAGGGGAAATAAAAAATCATTACAAATGATTTGTTTTGATGTTATCATTCATTAAAAGTGATATCAGGATATGCCAATGGAAATTTCAGCCTTGAAAGTCTTTGTTGCCGTTGCAGAAAATGCCAGTGTTTCGGCGGCAGCGCAGCAATTACATTGTGTGCAATCCAATGTGACAGCGCGCATTAAAAAATTAGAAGAAGAGCTTGGAGTCAGTCTGTTTTTACGTAAAAGCCGGGGGATGGAACTGAGCAGTCAAGGGCGTGTTTTACTGGATCATGCTTATCGCTTACTGGATATGGAACGCCAAGCCAGCCGGGCTGTTCGGGCGAGTTTGGAAGATGGCGGGACTTTGTCATTAGGATCAATGGAAACAGCAATGGCGGTCCGTCTCCCCTGTCTGTTAAAGGAATTTCATAAACGACAGCCACGGACGCAATTGTCGGTTTGTACCGGAACAACGGACGAAATGATTGCACAAGTCCTTAATCATCAGCTGGATTGTGCAATCGTTGGCAGTTCGGTGCAAAGCGATGAAATTGTCCAATATCCTTTCTTTACAGAACGTTTGGTTCTGGTCAGTGCCTCAGGCAGTGCTCCGGACAATACGCTTTTGGTTTATCGACAAGGCTGTGCCTATCGTGCGCGTGCCGAAGAATGGCTGCGACGTGAAGGACGTTTGCCTTATAAGGTCATGGAGTTTGGCACACAGGAAGGGATTATCGGCTGTGTTTCTGCCGGTTTGGGCATTACACTTCTGCCTGAAGAAGTCGCGCGTAATTTATCAAGTGATATTTCAATCTCGCTTGTTCCTGATGATATTGCTTTGGTGCAGACGTACCTGATCTGCAATAAATCCACCATTCAGACAAAACCGATGAAAACCTTGCTGGAACTGGCAACGCAATGTTCAGAGAGGGACGCTGCTTAGGCCATCATGCGATTTGGCAAAGTGGTATCGCTGAAAACCGGCAAACGGCGGGCATTAAACAGTTGATAGTGCCACCATTCATTACGGAAAAAATCCCATCCGGCAGTGGTCATAATTCCCATTAACAGGCAGCGGTTTTTCTGTGCCTCGATGGACACTTCCATATTGCCGTGGTGGGACAGTGGCGTGAAGGCATCAAAGCCTGTGCCCATATCCAGATCGTTTCCGTATTTATCAGTCAGGGTTAAATCAATGGCGGCCCCTCGTGAATGGGGGGAACCGCGTCGTGGGTCTGCCAAAAATTCCGGATCCGGTGTGTGATTCCACAAGGCCCATTGGGCTTCGGATGGGCGAAAGGCATCGAAAATGCGAAAGCGATAACCAAACGGTTTGGCAATGGCAATGGCATTGCACAGCAGTTCTTCGGCTTCTTCATGCAAGTAGCAATGGGCTGCTGTATAAACAGGGGCATCGGTAAAATTATCGGTTGTGGCGTATTTTAAATCCAGAATGACGTCGTGTGTTTTTTCGGTAATTTTAATAAGGGCCATATTGCCAACCTTGAAGGTTAAACGGTTTTCACAGTATAAGAAGCCGAAGATCTTTGAAAAAGGTGAAAGCACCCATGAAAATTTTAGCCATGGATACGGCAGCGGCGTCTTGTTCGGTTGCGATTTGGCAGGATAATAATGTTACCCATTCTGTTTTGCAAGAAATGACACGTGGGCATGCCAGTGAACTTTTGCCTATGATTTCAGCGCTTTTAGATGAGGCCGGATTAAGCGTTGCAGAGATGGATGCGTTGGCGGTTACAGTCGGGCCCGGTGCGTTTACCGGATTGCGCATTGGCTTGGCGGCGGCACGTGGGTTTGGCGTTGCCAGCGGCCTGCCTGTCATTGGTGTAACAACATTGGAAGCCTTGGCCTTCGGTGTTGGAAAGCAGGATTGCCCGATTTTATGTGCCTTGGATGCCAAGCGGGCTGATCTTTATTGCCAGTTGTTTGATGGAAATGGTCAACCTTCTACACAGGCGCAGGCCTTATTGCCGGAAAATGTTGTTAAAATTTTGCCTGATGATTGTTCAAAGGTTGTGGTTTGTGGTGATTCCTTTCACCGGGTCAAGGATCTGTTGGAAACCCGTGGGATAGAAGCTGTTTGTAGTGATGTTATTTTGCCCGAAGCCCGTTATGTCGTGCAGATTGCAGCGGCCAAAGGTCTACCGGATGAGGATCAAGCCCGTCCTTCTGCATTTTACATTCGTCCACCGGATGCGGCTTTACCCAAAAACGGCGGGCGCTTGCGTCCATGAATATATGTGAATTGGGCCTGGGTCATTGTGCGGTCATTGCGGATTTACACGCAGAAAGTTTTACCGAAAACTGGTCAACACAGGCTTTTGCGGATTTGGTTGGTTTACCGGCGACTTTTGGCTTTTTGGCTTTTGATTGTGAAAGTGATGATCCTTTTGGGTTTATTCTGTGTCAAGGTGATGATATCGAAGCTGAGATTATCACGATTGCAACCCGGCCTGTTGTTCGTCGGCAAGGAGTCGCGGGTGCTTTGTTAAAGGCTGCTTGTGCGCAAACCGCACGTATGTTTTTAGAAGTTGCAACAGATAATCTATCGGCGATTTCCTTTTATGAAAAACACGGCTTTACCAAAATCGGGGTGCGCAAAAATTATTATAAACGTCCGGATGGCGCGCTTGTGGATGCTTTTGTGTATGAGTTTACGGCTTCATTTGACGGCTGAGAATTGTCGCAATCGTGGTGAGCAAATCATCAATATCAAACGGTTTTGCGATATAGGACTGGAACCCGGCTTGCTGAGCAAGCTGTCTTTGGTTTTTTGCCCGGTTGGCAGAAAGCGCAATGACGGGAATGTCACAGGTTGCGTCATCGTTTTTTAAAACTTGCAAACTGCTGAACCCATCCATGCCTGGCAGGTTGAGATCCATCAAAATAATATCGGGCAGTTCCTCATAGGCGAGATTTATACCTTCTTCACCCGTACGTGTGCTTATAAATTCAACCGTATCGTAATGGCTGAATGTATCATTTAACAGACTGCAATTGTTTTCGTTATCGTCGATATAAAGAATGCGCCACGATCCGGCCGGCAGGATCGGCAAAACCTGTGTTCCGTTTTCAGAATTTTCAACGGAAATACAGATCGGGATTTCAATACTGAAGACAGATCCTTGATTAAGGACGCTTTCAACAGCAATTTGCCCGTTCATGGTTTCAATCAATTTTTTGGTGATAGAGAGACCGATCCCGGTTCCTTCAATCTCGCCATTTTCATGTCCGAGGCGGTTAAACGGTAGAAAGACCTGATCAAGCTGGCTTTGTGCAATACCAGCACCGGTATCGGCTATGGACAGTTTGATATAAGGGGGGTTGATTTCTGCGCTTAATGTGATTTGCCCACCTTTGACATTGTATTTTAAGGCATTGGACAACAAATTCATCAAGACTTGTTTAAAACGCACAAAGTCGGCAAAGGCGAGGGGAAGGTCTTTTGTAGTGATATTGTCACAAATGCGAATTTTACGTTTTTGGGCCTGTGGGGTGATAAGGACCAGACAATCCTGAACGGCTTTTTTAATGTCAATCGGTTCTAGTGACAGGGAAAATCCCTGTGTTTCAATGCGTGAAAGATCCAGAATGTCATTGATGAGGGAGAGAAGATGTTGTCCGGCATTGTGGATTTGTTTGACTTTTTCGCTTTGGTTCGCACTTAAAGGCTCGGTATTTCCTAAATTCAGCAATTGGGAAAATCCGATAATGCTATTTAGCGGTGTGCGTAATTCGTGACTCATAGAGGACAGGAATTCTGATTTTGCATGGTTGGCCTGTTCGGCTTCTTTCTTGGCCTGTAAAAGTTCCTGCGCGATTTTCTTTTCATGGGTTAAATCACGACAGATGGCGCTAAAAAGGACACGGTCTTCCATATGGGTCTGGCTGACTGCCAGATGAAGGGGGAACAGATCGCCGTTTTTACGTTTTGCCGTCACTTCCCGTCCGACCCCCAAAACGGTTGATCGACCTGTCTTTAGAAAATGAGTGACGTAATTATCATGATTTTTCCCATCCGTATCCGGCATGAGAATAGAGACATCTTCGCCAATAATTTCGTCAGGGCTATAACCGAAGATATGTTGTGCGGACTCGTTAAAGGTATCAATGATGCCGTTTTCGTCGATAACGATAATGCCATCGGCGGCATTTTCCACGGTCATGCGCAGTCGTTCTTCTTTTTCCTTCAACTCTTTCGTACGTTCTGCTACCCGTTGTTCAAGATCGCGGTTTAATTTACGCACTTCTTGTTCGGCGTTCAGGGTTTCCTGCAATCCCGTGTGAATTTTACGCCCGCCAAAACCAATTAAAAATAGTCCAATAAACCAGACACTGCCGTGTGTTGCATAAAGAACCTGTTTTTGTGCGGCTTGATGCTGAAGATAGGATTTCATAGGGATGGCGACACTGACGCCCCCGCGAATATCACCTTCGCGAAATCCAAGATGACCGTGGCATTTTTCACAGCCCTTGGTCATAATCATAGGGCGCATCAGGCGCAGGAAAGGTTCGCCGTCAATTTCCGTTAATTCGTTGGCTTCTTTCTCGCCGTCTTCAATGAAGGATTTTAAGGCTTTGGTTTCCCATGCGTCCGGTGCATTTTCGGGGCGAAGCAAGATTAATCCAGTGATGTGACCCCGGGTTCCATACAGCTCGTTATAGTTATCCATAAGCTGTCGGACCATATAGGCCGGGTTCATCAATGTAAGCTTTTTCCCCGATGGTGTTTCAATATCACGCTCCGGGATATGGGCCAGATAAGGGGAAGGCGGTGTATGTTCGCTGACCGGAACGTAGACACCACCATGACGTGTTCCCCACAGGCGAAAGCCCATGTCCTTATTGTACATAGCAAGGGCTTCTTTACGGGCCAGATTCATCACTTCTTCTTCAGCCTTGTGCGTATTCCAGGCTAAAGAAGCGGCAACAACAATTGTCCATAAAACAGCGAACAGAACGATCAAGGGGAGGATCGTGCGTCCTTTATCATGGTTATCCGGTGTTTGAGCGTCCATTGATCAAGCGCTTTATGTTTTGTTTTTCTACAGGAAATATAGCAAATAGAATCGCTATTGAATAGCAGGCAAGCGATTTACTTCTTTTGAATAAGGAGTTTATATGTTTTTTGATCACTTTGAGGTGTAATATCTAAAACCTTATGACCTAGTTCTTCTGCGGATAGTGGAACATTTTTTAAAGGTTCGCCTTCATTTAATAAAACTTCGAGAATTTGCCCGGATTTCATTTTTTCGATTTTTAATTTGGTCTTCACAAATGTCATGGGACATGTATCTGAAGTAATGTCTATAGATTCATTGACCTGAATTTCTTGGTCATTATTACTGTTTATTAGCATTTTATACTTGTAACCCCTTTTATGATTTGAATATAAGACCTATATAAAAACGACCAAACATAATAATTGGAGTTGGTTTTAGCATGAGCGAACAACCGAGCAAACTAGAACTTTTGGAGCTAACATCCAAAATTGTTTCTGCCCACGTCGGCAATAATTCTGTCAGTCCGGCCGATTTGCCGCAATTGATTGAAGACGTTTATAGATCTCTGAATTGCGTTGGCGAAAAATCCGACATGAAAGAGAAACTCCTTCCGGCTGTGCCTGTGAAAAAGTCTATTCAACAGGATTACATTATTTGTCTGGAAGATGGTAAAAAGTTGAAAATGTTGAAGCGTCATTTGAAAACCGCCTACAACATGACACCCGAAGAATATCGCGAAAAATGGAATTTGCCATCTGACTATCCGATGGTTGCCCCTAATTATGCGGAACATCGCAGTAGTTTGGCGAAAAAAATTGGCTTGGGAACACGGGCACGCGCCAAATAATTGTTTTCAACAGATTTGATCTTGCCTTTAGGGTATTGGCTTTCAAGGATTTCTATTTCTTGAAAGCCATAATCTTTAGTTTAGAAGCATAATAAATTCTAAAATAGTGCTCCTTTACATTGACATAAATATCTCAGTAGGCATTATTATTGGAGCGGTGATTCGCATTCGCAATTGCTGAAATTTAGAATGTTCAGATATAGGGCTTAGGGAAAATGACAGATTCTCGTATCGAAGAAATGTGCATTGAAAAAGGCATGAAGATGACTGGGCAACGACGTGTGATTGCCAAAGTCCTTTCCGATGCGAACGATCACCCTGATGTTGAAGAAGTCTATCGCCGTTCCAGTGAAGTTGATCCGAAAATTTCTATCGCAACGGTTTACCGCACGGTCCGTTTGTTTGAAGAAGCCGGGATCGTTGAACGCCTTGATTTCGGTGATGGTCGTGCCCGTTATGAAGAGGCATCAGAAGATCATCACGATCATTTAATCGATGTGCAAAGCGGCAAGATCATTGAATTTCACGATGATGAAATTGAAGAACTTCAGCGCAAGATTGCAGAAAAGCTTGGATACGAGCTGGTTGATCACCGTATGGAATTATTCGGTGTGCCGCTGAAAAAAGACTAAGTTTCAGTTCTATAACTTCTGATTTTTTTAATAATGATGCTTGTTCCTAAAGACGGAGCTTGGTTTCTGTTGCCGTGAATCGCTTGACTCTGCGGGCGTCTCGGCTTATCTGCACCCCACAATAGTTTTGCAATGTTCATATTATAAAGCACGGATCAATTATGGCTACGCCGAAGAAGGTATTTATCAAAACATACGGTTGTCAGATGAATGTCTATGACTCTGCACGTATGGAAGACGTTCTGAAACCCTTGGGATATGAAATGACCGACGGGCCGGATCAGGCCAATATGGTGATTTTGAATACCTGCCATATCCGTGAAAAGGCTTCGGAAAAAGTTTATTCCGAATTGGGCCGCTTGAAAAATATCAAAAAAGTCCGCGATGAAAATAATGAAATGATTATTGCAGTGGCAGGGTGTGTTGCACAGGCCGAAGGTGAAGAGATTTCACGTCGTGCCCCTTATGTGGACATGGTGTTTGGTCCACAAAGCTATCACAATTTGCCGGAAATGATTGCGAAGGCCCACCGTGCAGGTGACGATAAAGGTCGGGGCATTTTAATGACGGAATTCCCTGCAGAAGATAAATTTGATCATTTACCCGATCCGGTTAAGCCGGAAGGTTACAGCGCGTTTTTATCCATTCAGGAAGGGTGTGATAAATTCTGTACCTATTGCGTTGTCCCTTATACGCGCGGGGCTGAATATTCGCGGCCTGCAGCCCATGTATTGAAAGAAGCCCGTCAACTGGTGGATCAAGGGGCTTTAGAAATCACTTTGTTGGGCCAAAACGTGAATGCCTATCATGGCGATGACGGGCAGGGCGGAGAATGGTCTTTGGGCCGTTTGATCCGCGAGTTGGCTGAAATTGATGGGTTGGAACGTATTCGCTACACCACATCCTATCCGGCAGAAGTCGATGATGATTTGATCAGCGCACATGCTGAAGTGCCGCAACTGATGCCGTATTTGCATTTACCTGTTCAAGCCGGGTCCAACCGTGTATTGGCGGCAATGAACCGCAATCATACACGTGAACAATATTTGGAAATTATTGCAAAACTAAAGGCAGCGCGTCCTGATCTGGCCTTGTCGTCTGATTTTATTGTTGGTTTCCCCGGTGAAAATGATCGCGATTTTGAAGATACACTGGATATCATCCGTCAGGTTGGCTTTATTCAGGCGTTCTCCTTCGTTTACAGTGCACGCCCCGGCACACCGGCAGCGACAATGGATTTGCAGGTAGAAAAGGCGATTGCGAACGAGCGTTTGCAAATTCTGCAGAAGTTACTGGGTGATATTCAAACCGATTTCAACCAGTCTTGCATTGGCAAGGAATTCCCGATTTTGCTGGAACGTGAAGGGCGTAATCCGGGACAACTTGTTGGACGCAGTCCTTATATGCAGCCCGTTCATGTGGACGCGCCACTTGATTTCGTCGGCCAAATCCATGATCTTAAGATTGTGAGTGCCCGCCCAAATTCGTTGGGGGCACAATTGGTTGATGGCGAAAGGAAACGTGCGTGAGCGACGAGATTAATCTAAATCTGGATTTTGAAGATAATGCCTTGCTGCCGGATTTGTTTGGCGAACACAATCGCAATCTGGCCCGTTTGGAACAAATGCTGGATGTCACTATCCACGAACGCGGCAATCAACTGATTGTTGTCGGGGACCCTGAAAACGTTAATCGCACCCGCGATGTGCTTTCCAGTCTCTATAACCGTTTGAAAAAAGACATGATTGTTGGCTCTGCCGAGGTCGATGGCGCCATTCGTATGGCGATTGACGGCGATCAGCCACCCCATGTCAAGGAAAGCGAAAAGAAAGCACGTGCGGCTTTGCCCGATACGGCAATGGTGGTAAAGACGCGTAAAAAACATATTTCGCCGCGTTCTCATCTTCAGGCGGAATATCTGCGAGCTATTGATACCTGTGAATTGGTCTTTGGTGTGGGCCCGGCCGGAACGGGGAAAACCTATCTGGCTGTTGCAAAAGCTGTGGAAGCTTTGACGACAGGCGAAGTGGACCGGATTATTTTGTCACGTCCCGCCGTGGAAGCGGGGGAACAACTGGGCTTTTTGCCCGGTGATATGCAGGAAAAAGTCGATCCTTATCTACGCCCGATTTATGATGCGCTTTATGATATGTTGCCGCAGGATCAGGTGGAAAAACGTATGGAAAAGGGCGAGATTGAAATCGCGCCACTGGCTTTCATGCGCGGACGGACATTGTCCAATGCCTTCGTTATTTTGGATGAGGCGCAAAATACCACGGCCGTTCAAATGAAAATGTTTTTGACCCGTCTGGGCGAAGGCTCTCACATGGTGGTGACAGGTGATTTATCACAGGTGGATCTGCCGCATGGGGTGCGTTCAGGCTTGCGTGATGCGTGGGAAACTCTCAGCGGTGTTCAAGGGATTGCCGGCATTCAGTTTAGTGAAAAGGATGTGGTGCGTCACGCTTTGGTGAAACGCATTGTTGAAGCCTATGATAATGCAGAAAAAAGCCGTGAAGATGCTGAAATCTATGTCAAACCACCTCGTAGAAGGTCCAAAGTATAATGTTGGGTGATCTGGATATCACATATGCGGATGAGGCATGGCCTGATTGTGATGTGTTAATCGAAAACTGTGTTAAAGCCGCGTTGGCTCATTGTCAAACCGATACGCAACATGGCCGTCCGTTTGAGCTCAGCATTTTGCTGAGTGATAATGATCAGGTGCAGGACTTAAATCGTGAATATCGTGAAAAAGACAAACCAACTAACGTCTTGTCTTTTCCTGCCCTTGAATGTGATGAACCGGGCCACCTGATTTTGGAACCCGGCCCCTTGCATCTGGGGGATATTATTCTGGCCTATGGTGTCGTGGCACAGGAAGCATCAGATCAAAAGATTGCATTTGAAGATCATCTCAGCCATTTGATCGTGCATGGGGTTTTGCATCTTCTTGGGTTTGATCATATCGAAAATGACGAAGCCGAGGAAATGGAAGCGCTGGAAATTGCCATATTAAAAGATTTTGGCATTGCGAACCCCTATGATTCTGAGGCAGAGTAAAAACATACATTGGTTAACCGAAACAGAAACGAATGAACGACCAGTCAGGCGACAGTTGCATGCCCCGTGAAGCGGGGCCGGAAAACGGGACGAATGAGCCCGGATTACTCGAACGTTTAAACCCGTTCCGAAAAAAATCTAATGGTGATAACAGCGTGCGTGATACGCTGGAAGAACTGTTGGAAGAGCGTGAAGAACAGGAAATTCCACTGGAGGCCGAAGAGGCCCAGCTCCTTAAAAATATTTTAGGGTTGCGTGAGCGCACGATCGAAGATGTGTGTGTGCCACGTTCCGATATTTGTGCCATTGGTGTTGATGCCTCCTTGGAAGAAGTGGTCGGACTGATGACCAAGGAAGGGCATTCACGCATCCCTGTTTACGGGGAAGATTTGGATGACCCGGTTGGGATGGTGCATATCAAGGATGTCATTGCATGGCAAAATCAATCCACCCCGTTTAATTTAGCAAAGCTCTGTCGTAAAGTTCTCTTTGTTTCTCCCAGTGCCCGGGTTTTGGAGCTATTATTGGAAATGCGGACCAAGCGCGTCCATATGGCCTTGATGGTCGATGAATATGGCGGCACAGATGGTCTGGTAACCATTGAAGATTTGGTCGAAGAAATCGTCGGTGAGATCGAAGACGAGCATGATCGACCAGAAGGGCCAATGTTTGTCGAACGTGCCGATGGCAAGATTGATGCGGATGCACGTTGGGAAATTGAAGATGTTGAAGAAAAAATCGGTGTTTTCCTTGAAGAAACCGAGCGCGAGGACATAGATACGCTTGGTGGTCTGGTGTTTTCCATTACCGGCCATGTGCCTATTCGTGGTGAAATTATCCGTCATGGTCCAAGTGGATTGGAATTTGAAATTCTTGAAGCCGATCCCCGTCGTATTCATCGTTTGCGTATCCAGAATTTAAGCGTTCTTGATGATAGAGAGTAAGCGAGAACCGGGTTACCTTGTCGGGTGACGTGGTCTTTCTTTGCAGGTATAAGCCTTGCCTATGACCCAAATTAAAAAGCCTTCTTTCGGCCTTTATATCCATTGGCCTTATTGTGTTTCTAAATGCCCATATTGTGATTTTAATTCACACGTGGCGCAAACCATTGACCATGCCCAATGGGCACAAGCCTTTGAGACCGAACTGCACCGGGTTTTTCTGGAATGCAAGGAGCAACAGGTTTCCAGTATTTTCTTTGGCGGGGGGACGCCTTCTTTAATGGCGCCGCAAACCGTCAACCGGATTCTTGAAACAGCAGCATCCCTGTGGGGATTGAGCGATGATGCCGAGATTACGTTGGAAGCCAACCCGACAACGGTTGAAAGCGATACCTTTGCCAATTTTAAACAAGCCGGTATCAATCGTCTGTCCATTGGCATCCAATCGTTGCGTCCTGATGTGTTAAAGTTTTTAGGCCGTGCTCATAGCGTTGAAGAAGGGTTTCGCGCCCTTGAACTGGCGGCAAAAACGTTTGATCGTTATAGCTTTGATCTGATTTATGCCCGCCCCAACCAAAGCCTTGCAGATTGGCAGGATGAATTGGAACAAGCCTTAAGCTTGAGTAGGGGGCATTTGTCGCTCTATCAATTAACGATCGAGCCGGGAACGGCCTTTTATAAAGATAATGTCCCTGCGGCGGATGAAAATCTGGGGGCGGACCTGTTTGATTTGACACAGACCATGATGGAAAAGGCCGGGATGCCTGCCTATGAAATATCCAACCATGCCAAACCGGGTGAAGAAAGCCGCCATAATTTGGTTTATTGGCTAGGGGATGACTATATTGGTATTGGCCCCGGTGCCCATAGTCGTCTGAACAATTCTGCAATTCATCAAATCTATAAGCCGGACCTGTGGTTGAACGGTGTTCTGGAAAAGGGCACAGGGGAGCAAAAAAGAAAGAAGCTTACCCCGGATGAACGTGCGATTGAGCTGCTTATGATGGGGTTGCGACTGAAAGATGGCGTTAACAGTGATAAATTTCAGAAAATTAGCGGAAAGAGTCTGCAAAGTTGTCTGGACCTAGACGGACTGGATCTTTTATTGACCCATGATCTTATTGAATGGGATCAAAAACATTTGCGCCCGACTTATGAAGGACGCAAATGTCTGGATGGTCTATTGGAAAAGCTGATCCAGCTTTAGGCGGCTTTTTGTGGTCCGAGTTCGTTGCGGAGCTGACGGGTGAGAGTGGCAAAGTTTTCCCATTCTTGGCCTGCCATGTCGGCTGTGCCGACTTCAAAATCATCTAAACTGGATAAGATAAGGCGGCAGGTTGTGACATGGTCTTCGTCTTTGCGCCGATCCAGCTTTTCAATGAGGGTTTGTGTGACCTCAAATAAACGTTCCAGGAAAAAGGCCGGGTTCTGTTTTTCACCGATTTGTGTGGCGATTTTTCCACGTAACCAGTCAATCTGGACGGCGAAACGCTCGATCTTTAAATCTTCAATACGTCCGCGTGCTTTTTTGCTGAGGCTGATATACGTGCGTTCATCAATAAGGTCCAACGCTTTGAAGCTGAGTGGATTGGGAACAGCGACCAATGGGATTTGTTCACCACCGGGCCGTGCACTGCTGCGCCGATCCGGTCCGACATAATCAAGGGTCACAACAAAGTCTTTGCGTTTTTTAATACGGCGTTCCACCCGATCAATAATATTGGCCAATGCAATGGGTTTGACCAGAACATCATCCAGTCCGGCTTCAGCCAGCATTTCCAATGTCTTGGGATCAGGTTGTTCAATTACGGCGAAGATAACGGCAAACGGACTGGTGGCCATTTTACCGTGGCGGATGTCGTTGATGACATCGGAAATATCAGCCACGTTCAGGCTGCTATCCACAACAATCAAATCATAGTCGGTGGAGGCAACTAAATTACGGAAATCTTTGGCATTATTCACATCCTCGATTTCACGAAAACCCTGCATGTGCAAGCCACCCTTAATGCCTTGGCGCGATTGTGGGTTGCTGTCACCCATCAACAGGCGGATTTTTCCAAAATCAATTTTATCGCGATAATCATCACGGATCAGAACATTGGTATGGGCGGGTTTGGCCGCATTAACCTGACCTTTTTTCACCGCTTTTAACAAGCTGGAAGGATCGGACAGATCGGCTAATTTTTGATTTTGCAGGCGAACCCGGTCAATAAGGGTTTTAACAAGCTTTTTGCTAAAGACATCGAGTTTTTCTTGTTTTTGATTGAAGGTCGGCCCATCCACCACGATGACCGTCACATCTTCCAGTGCGCGTACACTTGCCGAACGCGGTTCCAGATCAACCAAGGCCATTTCACCGAACAGATCTCCGGCCTTTAAGATATCCAAAATGGCTTCTTCGCCGTCGTTACGGGTTTTGATAACCTCGACGCTGCCGCTTTTTAAAATATACGCAGAGGTGGGATCATCCCCTTCGCGTATAATATATTCCCCGTTCTCAAATTCCTGATTCTGATATTCAGCCATAATCAATGTTACCCAAAAGAGACTAATTTGTTATGGGGGCGAAGCTCCGGGGGGCAGGAGATATTTCGCGAAACCCTTTTGACTGAACTTGTAAAACAGCTAAACCCCTTTCGGCAAGTCCCCATTGATGGAGACGGAAAATACCTGTGCGCCCTAAAAATCCTGCCGGATCGGTCAGGGTTGCCCGGCTATAGTCGGCTTCGCCCTTGTCATCGGCTAAAACTGCTGATAAAGCAACAGCATCGTAGGCTAAAGTTGCAAGACGGTGGGGGGCATCCTTGTAAACAGAACGATATTGTTCAACAAATTCGCTGCGGCTTTTCGGACTGGGGGCGGCAAACCATCCCCCTAATAAAGCCGGTTCAGCATGGACCCATTTGGCTTCCCACAGGCTGGTACCCAGAATCCGGACTTTCTTAGGATCGACATCGTAATAGGGAAGGTTGGCAGCGATGGCTTGTAAAGTTTTCCCACCCGCTGCAACCAATAACGCATCGAAATCCACATCCCCGACGGTTTGCAACAATTCAAGGCGGTCCAGTGCTTTTCTGGATAATTCGTCGGATTTACCAGCCAGTTCGCGTTTTTGTTCCAGTAAATCCTGACGACGTTGATCGTAATCTGCCATATCACGGATCAAAGCAGGCAGGTCATCACTGCTGGACAGGAACTGTACAACTTTGGAAACTTGGGCGCCATTGGCTTGAACGGCTTGTTCAAAAGCCGCGCGGATCCGTATGCCATATTCATCGGCAGGTGCAAGCAGGGCAAAACGCTGGCTGCCTTGCAGGGCGGCAAAATTAATGATGCGTTCGACTTCTTCTTCCGGGCGTATCCCCATGACGAACACATTTTGGCTGGCCGCGTTCGAATCGTTACTGAAGGCAAGGGCATTGACGTTGGCGGCTTCCAGATAAGGGGCAATGGCTTGTGCCGATTGTGACAAAAGCGGACCAATAATGATGGAAACACCATCGGCAAGCGCGTATTGTGCCGCTCGCACGGCCCCTTCGGGGGTTCCTTTGGTGTCATAGGGCAGCAATTCATAATGCGGCCCTGCAAAATCGAACAAGGCAAGTTGGGCCGCGTTGAGAATTTCGCGTCCCACGTTTGCCGCACTTCCACTTAAGGGAACGAGCAAACCGACACGGGCGGCACGTAAGCCACCACGAGCATCATATTGGGTCATCCATTCTTCGGCCTTGACCTGCGCGTCCGGCTGTTGCACCGTCACGGGCTGGGAGGGGTCCCACGGCGGGATTTCGCTTCCGCTACGTGGTACGGCAGTGGGATCATAAGTTTCAGGAGCAGGGCCTCGCGCTTGTGGGGTTGTGCCGGGGACTTCCCACCATTTAGAGGGTGCAGTTGTGGTTTCACATGCGCTTAACAACAAAGTGATACAGAGCATCAATGGTAAAACAAAATAACGCAGATTTAGAAACATTGGGTCCCCAAGACAAAGAAGAAGGTGCGCAAGAGATTACTCTGAGTAGACAAGGGAGTAAAGGGCGCGCTGGTCTCTATATTGTGGCGACACCGATCGGGAACGCACAGGATATAACTTTGCGTGCACTCGATCTGTTGAAACAAGCGGATACCATCTTGTGCGAAGATACCCGTGTAACGTCTAAATTATTGGCGATACATGGGATTTCCAGAAAAAAATGTATTGCCTACCATGAACATAATGCAGAAAAAATGCGCCCGAAAGTTCTGGAAAAATTGCAGGCAGGCGAAGTTGTTGTACTGGTCAGTGATGCAGGTACACCTCTTATTAACGATCCGGGTTATAAGTTGGTGCGTGAATGCGCAGAAGTCGGTTTGCCTTATACGACTGCACCGGGGGCAAGTTCGGTCATTACTGCGATGGTTTTATCGGGATTACCCAGTGATAGGTTCCTGTATTTAGGCTTTTTACCCAATAAAACGACGGCCCGTAAAAAAGCCTTGGACGAAATTAAATTAGTGAAGGCCACATTAATCGTTTTGGAATCCCCACGTCGGGTGGCGGCCTGTCTGGCGGATATGGCAGAGGTTCTTGGTACGCGAGAGGCGGCTGTAACCCGTGAATTAACCAAAAAATTTGAAGAAGTACGGCGTGCCCCGTTACCGGAATTAGCAGATATGTATGTGGATGCGGAAGTGCGCGGCGAAGTCGTTTTGGTAATCGGCCCACCCGATGAGACGGTCAATGAAACCAGCGCGGAAGATTTGGATAGCTTGTTGAAAAATGCTTTGGCGCGTTTATCGGTTCGCGATGCGGTGGCTGAAGTTGTGGCGATGACCGGCTTAAAGAAAAAAGAGGTTTACAATCGGGCGCTTGAATTGTCCCAATCATAAAGGACAATTAGGCATGTCCGGCATCATCGACCAGCAGGCGCGGGTCAATACCGAGTTGGCCCAAGGCGCGTTCCCATTTGCTTTCTAAATGGTTGTCGAAGACAATTTCGCTTTTGGCGGGAACGTTTAGCCAGCCATTTTCCATGAGTTCCTGATCCAGTTGTCCCGGTCCCCATCCGGCATAGCCCAAGGCCAGCATGCTGTTGCGCGGGCCCGTACCGATGGCGATATCACGCAAAATATCAATGGTTGCGGTTAAGGCAAAATGTGCCCCGATAACGACGGTGGATTCCTTCATATAATCGGGACTGTGCAGGACAAATCCCCGTTCTTCATCAACGGGGCCCCCCAGATGCACACGAATTTGGTTTTCCGGTGTCCGTGCATCAATTCCCAACTGTTTCATCAGTTCAGGAAAACTAAGCGATTGGACAAGGCGGTTTACCACAAGCCCCATTGCGCCTTCTTCACTGTGGGAGCAAACGTAAATGACCGTTTTGGCAAAACGCGGGTCCGGCATGCCGGGCATGGCGACCAAAAGCTGTCCGGTCAGGCTGGTGTTTATGTCGTCTTGTTTTTCCATGTTTTACAAATATGGCTGATTACCCGGAAGTGCAAGCTTTTCTGGTCTATTTTATGAGTTTACGCCCTGAAATACGACTGTGTTTCACCCTAATTCTGACATAATTCTGCCTGATACAAGGGGCGAGAGGTCGTATAATGATGCATCGATTTAAAAATATTGCTCTGGTTTTAGCTGTTTTTCTGTTGGCTTGGTCGACATCGGCCTATAGTCAAACCGAAGGATGGCGTGGTGTCGATCAGGCCAAAGTCCGTTTGGTTGCGCAAACCACCGCCATTGGGGATCGTGATGAAGTGACACTTGGCTTGCATTTCAAAATGCAAGACGGATGGAAAGTGTACTGGCGAAGCCCCGGTGATGCCGGTTATCCTCCGGAAATTGACTGGCAGAATAATCCTAATATCAAATCATCTGAAATGCGTTGGCCCCGCCCGGAACGCTTTGTCGTTTTGGGACTGGAAACAGTTGGCTACAAAAAAGAGGTTGTCTATCCGGTCCGTGTGAAAGTGAAGGACCTTTCACAGGATTTGGATATTCAGGCCAAAGTCCGTTATTTGACCTGTGCGGAAATCTGTGTCCCGGTGGAAGCGGATTTATCCTTGCATCTGCCCGCAGGTCCGGCCCAACCCGGCGTAGATGCCCAGTTGGTCAATAAATATGAAAGCCTTGTGCCGTCCCAAAATGACCCCTTGGCGCGCACGATTGAAAGCGCGATCCTTTATCCTGATAGCGAAGGCAACAAAGGAACGTTGCGTTTGAAGGTTGCTTCAAACAATGCCTATCAAAATCCTGATGTTTTGGTCGAAGGGCCGATTGAATTGGCCTTTTTCAAGCCGGGATTTCAGCTTTCAGAAGACAAGAAAACGGTGTTGGTGGATGTGCCGCTAGATGGGTTGAAGTTCCTCGAAAACGGGTTTGATGATCACGATTTTATCATCACCCTTATGGATGGGAATCAGGCTGTTGAACTTAAGACCAAAGTGATGGCAGGCCCATCGGGTATGCCTCCTTTTGTGGAAGGCTTTAGCACATCCGGTGAAACCGGTTTGAACAATTTGTCATTTGCGGCAATTCTGGCGTTGGCGGTTCTGGGCGGTTTGATTTTAAATTTAATGCCCTGTGTCTTGCCGGTCCTTTCCTTAAAAGTCATTGGATTGGTCAGTCATGGCGGGGCGGCAAAAGGAACCGTGCGCCTTAGCTTTTTAGCCTCCAGTGCCGGGATTTTATTCTCGTTCTGGGTCTTGGCGGGGATTCTTGTTGCGATGAAAATGGGGGGAGCTTCCATTGGCTGGGGCATCCAGTTCCAACAACCCTTGTTTTTGATTGCGCTGGCTTTGATCGTGATTCTCTTTGCTTGCAACATGTGGGGCTTTTTTGAAATTCATTTGCCCAGTTGGGTGTCGAATTTGGGCGAACGGTCTTCTCATGTACATGGTTTGGGGGGGCATTTCCTCACAGGTGCCTTTGCGACATTGCTGGCAACCCCGTGTTCTGCCCCGTTTTTGGGAACGGCGGTTGGTTTTGCCTTGGCGCGCGGGCCAATTGATATTTTCATGGTGTTTAGTGCCCTTGGGGTTGGTCTTGCCCTGCCTTATATTCTGATTGCTCTTTTCCCCGGCTTTGCCACCCGTCTTCCCAAACCGGGGGCGTGGATGGTCACTTTGCGCAAGATTTTAGCGTTGCTGTTGCTGGGGACCGCAGTTTGGTTATTGAGTGTTCTGTGGGTGCAAATCGGCTTGAATGGCGTGATTGCCCTGTCTGCCTTAATGGCGGGGGTTATTTTGGTGTTGGCGATGAACAAACAGTTGAAATCATTGGTGGGACCAGTGGTCATTGCCCTGTTCTTGGCGGCGTTTGCAGTCCCGACTTTTGCGCAAAAAAATGAAATTGACAAGGCGCAGGCAGAAAAGCTTTGGACCCCGTTTGATCTGCAAAAAATTGATGAAGAAGTCGCCCGCGGACAAGTCGTATTTGTGGATGTTACGGCCCAATGGTGTATTACCTGTCAGGTCAACAAGAATCTGGTTCTGTATCGTGGAGATGCTTTTGCGGCTTTATCAGATGGTAAGGTCACGCCGATGAAAGCGGACTGGACCAATCCGGATGAAACAATTGCGGCCTATCTGGCAAGTTTTGGGCGTTATGCCATTCCGTTTAATGCGGTTTATGGACCGGGGGCGCCAAAGGGTATTGTCTTGCCGGAATTATTGGATGAAGAGACGGTCCTGAACGCCCTTGAAAAGGCCAAGGGTTGAAAACCGATAAACAGGAACCTACATGTAATGAAAGAAAGCCATGTTGTGGTGAAAACGCCGACATGAGCAAACAAAAAAGCCCTCAAAAGAGGGCTTTTTTATTGTGTGCTTACAAGATCATACTGTTTTTGATTTTTTCAACACCTTCACGCGCCAAAGCATCGGCGCGTTCGTTTTCTTCATGTCCGGCGTGACCTTTGACCCAATGCCATTCGACCTCGTGCTTGGCGAGCGCACTTTCCAATTGTTGCCAGAGATCAGCATTTTTAACAGGTTTTTTGGCAGCCGTTTTCCAGCCATTTTTCTTCCAGTTAAAAATCCATTTGGTGATGCCGTCTTTTACGTACGTGCTGTCGGTATAAAGGGCGATTTTAACAGGGCGTTTCAGGCTTTCCAGCGCGCGGATAGCGGCCATTAGTTCCATGCGGTTGTTGGTGGTGTTTTCTTCACCCCCGCATAATTCACGCTCAGTTCCTTTCCAGCGCAATAAAACGCCCCAGCCACCGGGACCGGGATTACCGCTACAGGCACCGTCTGTGTAAATCTCTACGATATCTTTGCTCATTATTCTAACCCGTAGGCACCGGCAGTGCGGATGGACTGATGGAATTTAAGGATTTGATAGTATTCCAGCGGATCTTTGGGTTTCACCAGCGCCTCTTTGGGTGTATTGACCCAATCATACAAGCGCGTCAGCAAGAAGCGCAGGGCTGCTCCGCGTGCAATCAAGGGCAGGGCGTCGACTTCTTCCGTGCTGAAATCGCGCACCTTGCGATAGTTGGATAATAGTAAACGGGCCTTGGTGACATTAAAATCACCGTCCTTTTCAAAACACCATGCATTCATACAAATAGCGAGATCGTAGGCAAAAATATCATAACAGGCGAAATAGAAATCGATCAGGCCACTGCATTTCTCATCTCGGAAAAAGACATTATCAGGAAAAGCATCGGCATGAATGATGCCTTTGGGCAAATTTGTCGGCCAACACGCTTCTAAATAATCCAGTTCTTCTGATAACTTATCGCCCAAACCGGGCATAACGTCATCTGCGTGATCCCGGCATTTATTTAACAAGGCGCGCCAATCTGCAATCCCCAGATCGTTTTTACGTTGATGGGGGAAATCGCTTCCGGCAACATGCAGTTCACCCAAGGCTTGTCCCAACTGGGCGCAATGAACGGGTTTGATCTTGCGTGGCCACATCCCAGGAAGGAAAGTGAAAATGGCGGCAGGGCGGCCTGCCAGCACCCCCAATGCATGACCGGCATCGTCTTTTAATGGTGTGGGGCAGGTGATGTTGCGTTCACTTAAATATTCCAATAAATCCAGAAAGAACGGAAGATCGTCTTCGTTCACGCGTTTTTCGTAAAGCGTCAGAATAAACGGGCCTTGTTCTGTCTGGATAATGTAATTGGAATTCTCCACCCCTTCGGCAATGCCTTTATAGGACAGTAACGATCCGATATTGAAACGTTCAACAAAGGTGCTCAGCTCGGTATCGCTGACTTCGGTATAAACAGCCATGATTTAGGCACTCAGACTTGCAGGCAGTTTAAAGACTACGTCTTCTTCGGTGAATGTTTCAAATTTAACGCTAACGTCAAAATGATCTTTGCAGGTGTTAACCACTTCTTCGACCAGAATTTCCGGGGCGGAGGCTCCTGCTGTAATACCGAGTGTGCTTACCCCGTCAAACAGGTCGAAATCAATTTCATCGGCGCGCTGAACCAGCATGGATTTGGGGCAACCGTTCAGGCGGGCAACTTCGACCAATCGTTTGGAATTGGATGAATTCGGGGCACCGATGACCATGATCATATCAGCCTTTTGTGCAATCTGCTTAACCGCAGCCTGACGATTGGTTGTCGCATAACAGATATCTTCTTTGCGCGGCATTTCAAGATTGGGATAACGGTCTTTTAAAACCGCCAGAACCTCTTTGGTATCATCAACCGACAAGGTGGTTTGTGTGACCAATCCTAACGGAACGTCACGGGGCAGTTCAACCGTTTGGGCCTGTGCGACATTTTCAACCAGAATGACGGCTCCGTCCGGTAATTGTCCCATCGTACCGATCACTTCGGGGTGACCCTCGTGGCCGATCAGGATAACGGGGTGTTCCTTGTCATAATGTTTTTCTGCCGCACGATGGACCTTGCTGACCAACGGGCATGTGGCATCCACATACGTCATGTCGCGGCGGTTTGCTTCTGCGGGAACGGACTTGGCGACACCGTGGGCTGAAAAAATTACGGGCCTGTCGTCGGGCACTTCGTCCAGTTCATCCACAAATATGGCCCCTTTATCACGTAAGCTATCCACAACAAATTTATTGTGGACAATTTCGTGGCGGACATAAACAGGCGCACCGAATTTTTCCAGTGCGCGTTCTACGATATGGATGGCGCGGTCCACACCGGCGCAAAAGCCACGCGGTCCGGCCAGTAATATGGTCAAGGTTGGTTTCATAAGCCCAATATAGAAACACGAAACAAAGAGTAAAGCCAATCCTGTTCTTTCGTGATAAAATTTTTTCCATGTTGCGCATGATACTCATATTTTTGTTGATCGGGATGGGATTGCCCGCCTTTGCTGCCAAACCTGATGGATTGGCGGACCCGCAGGTGCGCCCCGAACTGTATCGTTTGAAGAATCCGGTCGCGCGCGTTCAGGAACTTCTTAAATCGCAAGGGCGCTACGAAGGGGCGGTTGATGGTTTTATGGGGTCCGATCTGGAACGTGCAATCCGGTTGTATCAAAAAGAACAGGGACTGCCACAAACAGGCAAGATATCGGCAGAATTAATTGCACATCTGGAAAATGTCGGGCGTATCCGGGCGTTGATTACACGATTGGAAGACGTGCGCCGTCAACGTCGGGAAAAAGCACGTCAGGCGTTGCTGTCAGACCCGCGCACCCGGGAATTGCTGGAACAGAAAGATCATAAAACAGCAGACCCGACCCGCGATATATCAGAATGTTTTGCACAACCGACCAGTGGATGTTTGCTTAAGGCTGCGGTTGAAGATTCAAAGGCGGTTTATGAAGATGATATGCGCGATTGGGCATTGGGTGAGATTCTAGCCGCGCAAGTCGCCGTCGGTCAGGAAGAGGATGCCCTGAAAACGGCAGCACGGATTAAAGATAGCCGCTTGATTATTGCAGCCTTAACCAATATTGCGAAAACCCATGCGCGTGAAGGAAAGGTTGAAGAAGCCCTAAGCAGTTTGGATTTGATCCCGGTGATTGAACGTCGCCTTTCTGTGTTATTGGAAATTGCCAAAGCCTATCGCATTGAAGATCGTAAAAGGGACCTTAAACGTATCGTTGATAATATTTTGGCGACGGCGGCAGGGCTGGAATCTTTTGAGGAAGGTTTATCCCTGCAGATTGAAGCGGCAGAACTTTTGGCAGGCGTAGAAAGTAAACGGGCGCTCAATTTATTGGATGCCATGTCTGAACGTGCCCGAACAAAAGCGCAAAACGGATCGAAAATCACCTTGATGCGCCAAGCAGCCGGGGCGATTGCAAAAATCGGCTACCCGGAATGGGCTTTAAAAGTTCTTGAAAAAATGCCGAATGATGAAACCCGTATTCCGGTTTTGATGGCGGCGGCGCGGGCTTTTTTAACGGCGCAACGTTTTACAGCGGCCCGCCAAACCATTGAACGAATTTCGGCAAAACGCTATCGCAGTGTTATCTTGGCCGATATGGCCGGGCATATGTGGCGCGCCGGGGAACATCAAGATGCCTTGAATGTCTTGGAAGAAGCCCTTGTCATTGCCAAAGGGGTGAAATTACCCTTTGCCCGCAATTTTTCCTTATCCAATATCGCGCAAACCCTGATGAAGATTTCTGAAAATTCACAAGAAAGTGTCCATGCAGCGCAGGCTTACGCGATTTTACAAGATATTAGTGATGACCGTTTGAAAGCGCGTGGGCTTTGGGATTTGGCCCATGCGGTCGATCGGAATCATCTATCTGTGGCTGGTACGGATTTGGACGCTGTCGCCCAAAGGGCGGTCGGGGCGATAAAAAGTAAATTTTCCCGGGTTTGGGTCTTGGGTGATCTGGTGGAATATTATCAGACAAAAAATGAGCCGGAACGGGCAAAACGCGCCTTTGAACTGGGGCTTGCAACGGTTGGAGAACTGAAAAACCCGTGGGCAAGATCACGGGCCTTGGCAAAATTTGCTGCTTTGGCGTATCGCTTTGATTGATTGTCGCCTTGCTTATAGGGTAAGGTGCTGTCACTGCCTTTCAAGCTATGGAGTTTTCAATGAAAATCGCTAAATTCACTTTGCTCGCTTTGGCCCTTGGTGTTGGGTTAAGTGCTTGTGATACTGTGGATAGTTTGAAAGTCTGGCGCAAAGCAAAACCGGAACCTTGCCCGCGTGTTACAGTCTTGCGCAACGCGGCGGAGTTAACCAAATTCAAACCCGGACCGGGGCGCGATTTGATTGATGTGCTGTTTGAAGCCAAGGTGACAAATGTTTATAGCGCCTGTGAATATGACGTGGACTATGACACACGTGCGGGTTCCATTCATGCGCAGATCGCACCGGTGATTTTAGGCAAACGCGGCCCGGCAGATACAAGTCGTCTGGCGGAAGTTGAATATTTTGTTGCGATGGTAGATGAACAGAAAAATATTCTGCAAAAAAGTGTTTTCCCCCTGAAACTCGCTTTCCCCGGCAATCTGGTACAAAACGAAGTGCGTGATGAACCGATCGATCTGACCATTACGACGGATGGCAGCAAGGATGGTACAGCCTATGAAATCTACGTCGGTTTTCAACTGAGCGAAGAAGAGATGGCCTATAACGAACGCCTGCGCCAACGTTAATTGGACGCAGATAATCTGTTGTCAGAACGTTTGGTTGCTTGTTCAATATATGACGAATACATCTCAACGAGATAAAGTATGAACAAAGTAAATATCGTCTGGTTTCGGCAAGATTTGCGTTTAGCAGATCAGCCGGCTTTACAGTATGCCGCACAACGCGGGACGGTTTTACCAATTTACATTCTGGATGACGAGGTGGCGTCCCAGTGGAAGATGGGGGCGGCGTCACGGGTGTGGCTTCATTCGGCTTTGCAGGATTTGAATGACCAACTTGACGGGTGTTTACAGGTTTTTCAGGGGAATGCGGCTGAGGTTTTGGCGCAACTGATTTCAGATTATAACGTCAAAGGGCTTTATTGGGGGCGCTGTTACGAGCCGTGGCGTATGGTACGCGACGGCACGATCAAGGAACGTTTCCTGCAACAGGGACTGGATGTACGCAGTTTCAACCATTCTCTGTTATGGGAACCGTGGGAGGTTCAGAAAAAAGATGGCACACCTTACAAGGTCTTTACGCCCTATTTTCGCAAAGGGTGCCTGAATGCACCCCCGCCACGCTCACCGTTAGCCGCGCCGGACACACTATCATTAGTACAAGAACGAGGGGAGTTTAAACTGGATGATTTGTCGTTGTTACCACGCGAGGTCGATTGGTATAGCGACATGGTTGCTCATTGGGATATCAGCGAGAAAGGTGCTCATAACCGACTGGATGCATTCTTGCGTGACGGACTATCCCATTACAAAACCGGACGGGATTGTCCGGCACAGGACAATACGTCAAGGTTGGCACCCTATCTGCATTTTGGACAGATTTCACCGCATCAGGTGTGGGCAGCGGCACGCAGTTATGGACAGGCGCATCATCTGGATCGTGATTTGGATTATTTCTGTTCGGAACTGGCCTGGCGGGAATTTTCCCATTCTCTTCTTTATTATAATCCGCACATACCGGAAAAACCGCTTCAGGAAAAATTCAATGACTTTCCTTGGCTGGAAAATCCACAACAGGTGAAGGCATGGCAAAGCGGACAAACGGGATACCCGATTATTGATGCGGGAATGCGCGAGCTGTGGCAAACCGGATATATGCACAATCGGGTACGTATGATTGTTGCCTCTTTCTTGATTAAAAACCTGATGATCCCGTGGCAAGAGGGGGAGGCTTGGTTCTGGGATTGCCTGTTTGATGCCGATCTCGCCAATAACAGTGCAAGCTGGCAGTGGGTAGCTGGCTGCGGTGCAGATGCGGCGCCTTATTTTCGGATATTCAATCCTGTGACCCAATCGGAAAAGTTTGATCCAAACGGGGATTATATCCGGCGTTATGTCCCGGAACTCGCCGATTTGCCGGATAAATATATTCACAAGCCGTGGATGGCACCGACGGATATTTTAAAGCAATATTCAATTGTTCTTGGTGTCCAATATCCCCGACCGATTGTTGATCTGAAACCGACACGGGAACGTGCACTTTCTGCATTTAAGGAACTGGGGCGTTAAGCTTTATGGCCTTCAAGCCAGATTAATGCGTCCTGCTTATCTTTAAACCGTTTGGCAATAACGTTTTGATTTAAGTTTTCCCGCACAAAAGTCTCGATATGCTGGGTCATTTCGTTGTCTTGCGGCGCATATAAAGCGATGTAAACTTTCTCGTGATTAAACTCTACAACCGATGTTAAAGAGGTGACTGTCAGGACATCTTCGGGATCGAAACTTATGTTTGAAACATCTTCCCAATCACTAAGAACAAGGGTTATGGATTGCTGACTTCCCTTAACGAGGTTATCAACAAGGCGTTGAATGACATCAAGGGCATCAATGTCGGACGAATATTTAGAATAAATATATTCGGTTCCATCAGGAAAGTTTTTATGAGTGACTTCAAATGCCATAAGGTATTACCCTGTAAATATAAATTGCTGAAATATCCCTCATTTTTATTTTTTATAATATAAATTATATTTAATATTTCTCCTACTCAGTATCATTACGCATTCTTTGGCATCAGGATATTTTTTATATTATTCAAAATCCTTTTGACCATAAAAACGACCCTCTGTAAAATGCGGCTAAATCATATGACCCCATGCGGGAGAGCGATGATCTGTACTTTTAAACGGATCATCCGCCGAAGGAGCAAGCGCCCCTGCAAACTCTCAGGCATATAGGACCGCTGGGTGATGAGACTCTGGAAAGTGGATTTTTTGGCATGAATGCAATGATGAATCCCACCGACGATGAAACCCCAAACCGTATGGGTTGGGGGAATCTTTCAGGTTCCATGACAGAGGGGGGCCCGTTTCGACCTGAAAAGGGTCGTTTTTTGTAGGTCTGGACTCATCACAAAAGGAATTTTCCATGAGTGAAGATTTAAAAACCACCCCGCTTCATGCCTTGCATTTGGAGTTGGGCGGCAAGATGGTGCCCTTTGCCGGTTACGATATGCCTGTGCAGTATAAGCTGGGCATTATGAAAGAACATACGCATACGCGTGAGGCTTGCGGTCTGTTTGATGTGTCCCATATGGGACAGGCCCTTTTAAAAGGGCCTGATGTTCATGGGGCGATTGAAAGCCTGACACCCAGCGATATTAAAGGCCTCCCTCAGAACGCTATCCGATATTCTTTGTTGATGAACGCACAAGGTGGCATTCGTGATGATTTCATGGTCACCAACCGGGGGGATCATCTCTATTTGGTGGTGAACGCGGCATGTAAAGAGGCAGATTTTGATTATATCGCCCGATCTTTACCCGATTATGATCTGGAATTGCTGAATGATCGTGCGCTGTTAGCCTTGCAAGGCCCGATGGCCTCAGTGGTTTTGAACCGTTTTGCCCCCGGGATTGATCAATTGATCTTTATGAATATGGGGGAGTACGATATTGCAGGTATTCCTTGTTTGGTATCACGCTCCGGCTATACCGGTGAAGACGGTTATGAAATTTCCGTTCCGGCCGATAAAGCCGAAGACTTAGCCCGTAAGCTTCTGGGGGAAGACGAGGTCGAAGCCATTGGCTTGGGTGCGCGTGATTCCTTGCGTCTGGAAGTCGGCTTGTGTCTTTATGGGGCTGATATTGATGAAACCACCTCCCCGATTGAAGCTTCGCTGAATTGGGCGGTGGGGAAACGTCGCCGCGAAGAAGGTGGTTTTCCCGGTCATGCTGTTGTGATGACGCATTTGAATGAGGGCATTGCACGCAAACGGGTGGGGATTAAACCTTTGGGTCGTGCGCCTGCACGTGCCCATACCGAGATTGCCGATCAAGACGGTAATATTATCGGTGAAATTACATCCGGCGGCTTCGGTCCGACTTTTCAGGGACCGGTTGCAATGGGTTACGTCAAACATGAATTTTCAAAAATCGGCACATCCGTGAATTTAATTGTACGTGGCAAAGCGATGCCGGCGGAAATTGCCAAATTACCATTTGTTCCACAACGTTACTACAAGGGCTAATAGAATGACTGTGAAATATACAGAAGACCATGAATGGGTATTGATTGAAGGCGAAAATGCAACGGTCGGGATTACCGATTATGCCCAAAACGCCCTCGGCGATATCGTTTTTGTTGAATTGCCGGAAGCGGGCAGCGAAGTCGAACAGGGGGAAGACTGTGCGGTCGTTGAATCTGTAAAAGCAGCTTCTGAAGTTTATGCTCCGATCACGGGTGAAATTATTGAAGGCAACGAAGCCTTGGAAGATGATCCTGCCCTTGTGAACAGTTCCCCGGAAGGTGATGGCTGGTTCTTTAAAATGACCATTGGCGATGCGTCGCAACTGGATGATTTGATGGACGAAGCTGCTTATAAAGCTTTTTGTGACGGTCTTGACTAAGACGTCCACGAATATCTTCTAAAAAAGCTGGAAGTCTTGGTTCAGGACTTCCAGCTTTTTTTATTAGGTGTGTCGCATGACAGGGATGTGTTTTTGTGTCTATACTTCTGCCAACACGTTTATTCTGTTAGGGGAGAATTGAATATGGCGAAAATTGCGGTTCTTTTATCAGGCTGCGGCGTTTTTGATGGTGCAGAAATTCACGAAGCTGTTTTGACCATGCTGGCTATTCAGCGGGCCGGATCTACATATCAATGTTTTGCGCCCGATATGGACCAATACCACGTCATCAATCATATGACAGGCGATGAAATGGATGAAAAACGCAATGTGATGGTGGAAGCATCACGGATTGCGCGTGGTGATATTAAGGCGCTGTCTGATTATAAGGCTGCCGATTATGATGCATTGATTTTACCCGGCGGTTTCGGTGCAGCGAAGAACCTGTCAACATTTGCAATTGACGGACCGGATTGCACGGTCAATGCAGATGTTGAAACAGCCTTGAAAACAACACGTGCGGCAGGCAAGCCGATCGGCGCCTTATGTATCAGTCCCGCTGTTCTCGCTAAGGTGTTTGGGGATGTGAATGTCACCATCGGTCAAGACGAAGGTGTCGCAGGTGCGATTGAAACATTGGGTTGTACGCATACTTGTACCGATCATGGTGAAATCATCATTGATGCGGCGGCTAAAGTGGTCACGACCCCTTGTTATATGCTGGATGCCAATATGGCCCAGATTGCCGATGGTGCAGAGGCTTGCGTTAAAGAAGTCCTGAACCTGATTTAAGGTTTGCGATGCGGCCCGCAGCAATCAGTCTGCGGGCTTTTCTGTAAACCAATGGCGGGTGTTATTGACGACGGCCACCAGTGACAGCATCACCGGGACCTCAACGAGGACGCCGACAACGGTGGCAAGGGCGGCACCGGAATGCAGTCCAAAAAGTGAAATGGCAACAGCGACAGCCAGTTCAAAAAAGTTTGATGTCCCGATCAAGGAGGCTGGGCCTGCGATGTTGTGTGCCAGTTTCATGGCTTTTGCCGCCAGATAGGCAATGATAAAAATGCCATAAGTCTGGATGAGTAAAGGGATGGCGATCAGCATGATATCTTGTGGCTGTGCGATGATCTTTTCGGCCTGAAATCCAAAAAGAAGAATAACCGTTGAGAGTAATCCGACAACCGACCAGGGTTTGACTTTCTCCAAAAAAGCAATGAGTTTGCTATCATCATTTTTGCGTTCCAGCCGTTTACGGGTCAGTACACCCAGAACCAAAGGAAAGAGAACGTAAAGAATGACGGAAAGCAGCAATGTTTCCCACGGAACATGTATTTCTGAAATACCCAGTAAAAAAGCTGCGATTGGGGCAAAGGCAAAGACCATAATGATGTCATTTACCGAGACTTGCACCAAAGTGTAGTTAGGGTCGCCTTTTGTAAGCTGGCTCCAGACGAATACCATTGCGGTGCAAGGGGCAACGCCTAATAAAATCATACCGGCAATATATTGTTCTGCGGTTTCTGGATTGACCCATCCGGCAAAGAAGACCTTGAAAAACAACCAGCCTAGAAATGCCATTGAAAAGGGCTTGATGAACCAGTTCACAATAACAGTCAGGAGAATACCTTGAGGTTTTTTGCCAATATCTTTGATGGAGGAGAAATCAATTTGCACCATCATTGGATAAATCATCACCCAGATTAAAACCGCAACGACCAGATTGACATGCGCAAGTTCCAGTCCGGCAATAAAGGCAAAAAGTGCAGGATACAGATTTCCCAGAAGGACACCGGCGATAATGCACAGTCCGACCCACAGGGTTAAATATCTTTCAAACAGTCCCATATTGATAGCTGCCTTCATTCCTTTGATGTTTGATAATTAAGATTGTCCGATTTCATCCAGTCGTTTTTGCAGGGATAATTTGTCAAGTGAGGGTAACGGCAGGGCCGTGAAAATGGAAATCCGATTATTCAGCATACGGTAGGTATCTGCGAAGGCCAGAGAGATTTCCGACGGTGTGCCGCTTGCCAATGCAGGATCCGGTACCCCCCAATTGGATGTCAAAGGTTGACCGGGCCAAACGGGGCAAACTTCATGGGCGGCATTGTCACAAACGGTAAAGACAAAATCCAGTTTTGGGGAATTTTCTCCCATAAATTCTTCCCATTTCTTGGAACGTAGATGTTCAACAGGAAGGTTGCTTCGTCGTAGTAATTTGATTGTTTCCGGGTGGACTTCACCACGAGGGGTGGATCCTGCACTATAGGCGTTGAAACGTCCCATACCTTCGCGGTTTAAGATCGCTTCTGCCATAATGCTTCTGGCAGAATTACCTGTGCAGAGAAAAAGAACGTTAAAGATTTTGTTATCCGAAGTATTGGCACTCATGGCGAGACCCTCTGATATGGACTTTAAAATACCCAGAGAATCCGCACAGGCTTCCGGCTTGCCATTACAACATTCCATCAGCAGATAGTTTACCAAGACACCGATTGCCGAAACATTGGCTTCATAAAACATGAAACGCCCTTGTTTGTAACTGCTTATCAACCCGGCGGATCGTAAGTCCCGCAAGTGGGCTGAAAGTGTTGACGGCGTTGCATGAAGACATTCGGATAAGTCACCAGCACTCATCGCCCCTTTGTTGAGAAGGGTTCGAAAAGCCCCAAGCCTTGTTTCATGGGCAAGGGCAGCAAATAACTGTATGGCATTCTCTGTTTTCATATCATTTTTATATTTCGTGAATATACGAAGAGTCATGTTATAGTTTAATGACAGAGGGGTAACCAGTAAAATAAATGAAGTCCTGTAGAGGAAATCCTGAGCAGGTTGCCTTAATCCTGCAATGATGCATTTGCGTTAAATCAAAAAATCAGAGCAAATCCAGTACATTTTCAGGGGGACGACCAAGAACCGCCCTGTCACCTTTAACCACAATCGGGCGCTCAATGGCGCGTGGGTTGGCAACCATACCGGCGATAAGGGCATCTTCGTTCAGCGAATCGTCATTCAGGCCACATTCGTCTGCTTCTTTTTTACGAAGCAGTTGGCGCGGCGAAATCCCCAGTTTTGACAAAATGGCTTTAAGCTCATCAATGCTGGGTGGATTGTCCAGATAGGTAATGACTGTCGGGCTAATGCCTTTGTCTTCAATGATTTGAAGAGTTTGGCGGGACTTGCTACAGCGTGGATTATGATAGATGGTAACGGACATAAGCTGCCTTCTCTTGGTTGGAATGATAGGGGATCAAACATTTTATCCCCGACCATATCATTCCTTGAATAATATTGGAACTATTCAAAAGTAAATGATAATTGCAATGATGAGGAGTGTTCATCTCATTTACCATAAGTATATATACTTATAAAATTGTGTGAATTTATTTTTTCATCTTAAAAAAAAGGGGGGAGGGATCGTTGTATTATGCTAATAGCTTTTCAAATATGGAAAAGTTCCGCTATAGTATCGTTCAAGATATGATTGAGGGAATGACATGCCCCGCAAAGGGGTAGACAGGAGAAAGCTAATATGACGTCGGGAGCTACGAAGCGTCTCTTTAGTGCGGAACGCAAAATAAAAGCAAAAATTATGGAGGCTTCAGGTGTTTCTGCAGGGGCTGCGGATCCATCGGGAATTACCAATCAGGATTTGATGACGGCGATTAAGGCGTTGCAGTCCGAATTATTGATGCAAAAAGCACAAGTCAAAGAACTTAGTCAGGCTGATAGAAAAGAAGAGCTGAAGGAAGCTCAGCATGATTTGGAAGATAAACTGGATGAGGTAAATCTTCTGCGCACCGAAGTTCGGGCCCTATCACGCAGTATTCACGATACCAAACGCGAAATTAAGGCGTTGGGTATGAATGAAGAAGATAAGTTTTCCGTTGTAACAAATGAACTGGATGAAATCGTCGGGGCAACAGAACGGGCAACGGAAACCATTTTGACCGCTGCAGAGAAAATCGATGATCTGGCGCAACAATTACGCCAACATTCCCCTGATCAGTTTGTGACGCAATTGACCGATGAAATTCTGGAAAACACCATTGGCATGTTTGAAGCCTGTAACTTTCAGGATTTATGTGGTCAGCGCACAACCAAGGTAGTGAATACCCTGAAATTCATTGAAGAACGCGTTGAACGTATGATGGAAATCTGGGGCGAAGAAAACTTCGACACAGTTGATCATCCTGATGAAGTTAAGGCATTGGAGGCCGCGCGTGCCCCCGAGGGCGAGGAATTGCATGGTCCGGCCGAACATGGCGGTGGTATTTCTCAGGCCGATATCGACGCTTTGTTCGATTAATCCATAAAGAAATGCATGAAAACCACCGAAAATTGGACGTTTCGGTGGTTTTTTCATGCCTCGATGATTGACGGATATGTCAGAATGGGGCAAACACTGAAGCCTTGCCTCTTATTCAAGTGATGGACCGATATGAGTAAATCTTCCGATACGAACACAATGTGGGGGGGCCGTTTTTCCGGCGGACCCAGTGCAATCATGGAAAAAATCAATGCCTCAATTGATTTTGACAAACGTTTTTATGCACAGGATATTGCTGGCTCCAAAGCCCATTGTGCCATGCTGGTTAAACAGGGCATTTTAACTGCAGAAGATGGTCAATCCATTACCGATGGCCTAGACAAGGTTCTGGCGGAAATCGAAGCCGGCGAATTTAAATTCTCGCCAGCTTTGGAAGATATTCATATGAACGTGGAAAACCGCTTGCGTGAATTGATCGGCGATGCCGCTGGTCGTTTGCATACGGCACGTTCCCGTAATGATCAGGTGGCAACGGATTTCCGTTTATGGGTGCGTGATGCCATTGACCGTCTGGATGATGGCCTGAAAGTTTTGCAACAGGCGTTGATTGAGCGGGCAGAAGAACAGGTGGATACGATCCTGCCCGGTTTTACGCATTTGCAGGCAGCGCAACCGGTTTCTTTTGGCCATCATATGCTGGCTTATGTGGAAATGGTTGGCCGGGACCGTTCACGCCTGAAAGATGCCCGCGAACGTTTGAATGAATCGCCACTCGGTTCTGCGGCACTGGCAGGTACGCCTTATCCGATTGATCGTCATCATACGGCAGAACTGCTGGGCTTTAACGGCCCGATGCGCAATTCACTGGACGGGGTGTCGGATCGTGATTTCGCGCTGGAATATCTGAGTGCGGCATCCATCTGTGCGCTGCATTTGTCGCGCCTGTCTGAAGAATTGGTGATCTGGTCGTCTGCACAATTCGGTTTTGTACGCATGTCTGACAGTTTTTCTACCGGGTCCAGCATCATGCCACAGAAAAAGAACCCGGACGCGGCAGAGCTTATCCGTTCTAAAATTGGCCGTGTGGTCGGTGATTTGAATAGTCTGATGATGTCTATGAAAGGATTGCCGCTGGCTTATTCCAAGGATATGCAGGAAGATAAAGAGCCTGTCTTTGATGCCGCCGATACAATCGAACTGAGCGTTGCGGTTATGACGGGAATGATTGCGGAAATGACGGTGAATAAAGAAAAAATGCGTGAAAGCGCGGGATGGGGCTTTACGACGGCAACTGATTTGGCTGACTGGTTGGTGCGTGAATTGGGGATGCCGTTCCGTAATGCTCACCATGTTACGGGTGCGATTGTGAAATTGGCGGAAGATAAAGGATGTGATCTGTCTGATCTGTCGTTGGCAGAAATGCAAACGGTTGATGCGGCAATTACGGATGATGTCTTTAACGTTCTCACGCTTGAAGCCTCCGTTGCTTCGCGGACCTCTTATGGGGGGACGGCACCGAGTAATGTACGCGAACAGATTAAAGAAGCGCGTCAGCGTTTCCTGTAAGGAGTAAGTGCAATGATGCGGCGTCGGATTCTCATGGTCTTGTTACTGGCGGCATTTGCTGTCTCGCTCAATGCATGTGGGCGTGCGGGGAAACCGCAGGCACCGGATGATGTGGATCCGAAATATCCCCGTCAATATCCGGCACAACAGCCGGTTCCCGGCAGCACAAAATAACATTGGAAATCAAATGGATCATTTTCAGTACAAAAACGGTGAACTTTACGCCGAAAACGTCGCTCTGAGCAAAATTGCACAGGAAGTCGGCACGCCTTTTTATGTGTATTCTCAGGCAACTTTGGAACGTCACTATCAAGTTTTTGCTGATGCGGTTAAAGATATTGATGCAACCATTTGCTTTGCGGTAAAGGCCAATTCCAACATTTCCGTGATCAAGGCTTTATCCGATCTGGGGGCCGGTGCGGACGTTGTTTCTGTCGGGGAAATGAAGCGTGCACTCAAAGCAGGTGTTCCGGCCGATAAAATTGTCTATTCCGGTGTTGGGAAAAGCCGAAGTGATCTGAAGGCCGCTGTTGAAACGGGCATTCGCCAGATCAATGTGGAATCGGAAGAAGAATTGGCGGTGTTGAATGAAGTTGCACAGGAAATGGGTGCACGTATGCCGATCGTTTTACGCGTCAACCCGGATGTAGATGCCAAAACACACGCTAAAATTTCGACCGGGAAGTCCGGCAACAAGTTTGGTATCGACTGGAAACGTGCGGTCGAAGTTTACCAACGTGCCAGCAATATGGCAGGTGTGGACCCCAAGGGTCTGGCTTGTCATATCGGCTCACAACTTACAGACCTTGAACCGTTTCGTGCAGCCTTTCGCCGAATGAAAGAAATGGTCGGTGAATTGCGTGGTTTGGGTTTGGATGTTAGCCGTGTTGATTTGGGCGGTGGTCTGGGGATCCCTTATGATGAAGGGGAAACACCGCTTCCTGTTGAATATGGCAAACTGGTTGTTGAAGAATTGGGTGATTTGGATGTGGAATTTGAATTCGAACCCGGTCGCATGATTGTCGGCAATGCTGGTATTCTGGTCAGCGAAGTCATCTATGTGAAAGAAGGCCTCAGCAAGACTTTTGCCATTATTGATGCGGCGATGAATGATCTGATGCGCCCGTCTTTGTATGATGCCTATCATGCGATTGTTCCGGTGATTGAAGCCAATGCAGAAGAGGCGAAGCAGCTTTATGATGTGGTCGGGCCGATTTGTGAAACCGGTGACACCTTTGCTAAGGATCGTTTGTTGAATAAGCTGAAAAGCGGGGATTTGATAGCCTTTAGAACGGCCGGGGCATATGGTGCAACCATGTCAAATACTTATAATTCACGCGCATTAATACCTGAGCTTATGGTAAATGGTGAGGAGTACGCTATTATTCGTCGCCGCCTTGATATTGAAGAACAGATGGATCTTGAAGCTCTCGCATCCTGGCAGGATTAATTTTTTCATATCCCTGCGCCCTGGTTGTTTGTTAATGTCTGGATTATGACCAGTTCCATTCGCAAATATGAAAGTGCGCAGGCGACACATTGCCATGAGGCGTTCCATCAAGTTATCGTCCCCTTGGTTGGGGCGTTGGAGCTGGATGTGCGTGGTCGCCAAGGGTGGGTGCAGACCCAAACCGTCGGGGCGATCGCAATGGGGGAAACCCATGCCTTTCGATCCAATGGGGATAATCGGTTTCTGGTGCTCGATATTGGTGAAGAAACGGGCCGGAATTGGGAAACCGTTTGGTCACAAGCCATTGATCAGCCGTTTTTACCAATGTCGCAGGCCCTGACCAGCTTGAGTGATTATGCCCTTTATCGCAAAAATTTAGGGACATCGTTGCAGGATTTACAGATGTGGCAGAATCTGTTCATGCAAACACTGGCTTGTGATTTGGCTGGGGAACTGCCGGACTTGCCCGCGCGCATTCAGCGTGCGGTTGCCTATATGCAAGCCAATTTAGGCCGGGTTCTTGAAAACCGCGAACTTGCGGATTTGGTTTCTTTATCTCCGGCTCGATTTTATGAACTGTTTCGCCAGACAACTGGGATGACGCCGCAGCAATATCTGACAAAATGTCGACTGGATATGGCAAAACGTTTAATCACACATGGTCACAGCCTTGTTGATGTAGCCGATCAGGTCGGGTTTAGTGACCAAAGTAGTTTTGGACGTGCCTTTACCAAGGCTTTTGGTGTTTCGCCTGCAAAATGGCGTAAACAAGAGTTTCAAACCAAAAAATCGTAGGCTGGGTTGAGAATTTTATCCTGGGCTATGTCATTCTGTGGAAAATACCATTAAGGAGACTTTTCATATGAATGCCAAGGCCAACTTATCCGGGATCAGTGCCATTGCGATGTGGTCGTTGCTGGCGTTGTTTACTTCTGCAACAACCGGGATCAAGCCGTTTCAAATGTTGGCTTTGACGTTTTTTGTCGGGGCATTGATCGGGTTTGCCTTTATTGCGCATCGTGGGAAAGCGGGATGGGCCAAACTAAAACAACCGCCACGGGCTTGGGTTTTGGGTGTCGGCGGCTTGTTTGGCTATCATTTTTTCTATTTTACTGCTTTGTCTCATGCTCCGGTTGCCGATGCCAGCCTCATTGCTTATTTGTGGCCGTTGTTAATCGTAGTGTTCTCAGCCTTTTTACCCGGCGAACGGTTGCGCTGGTTTCATATGGTCGGTGCCTTTATGGGATTGGGTGGGGCGACATTGCTGGTTGCGAGCAAAGGCGAGTTTTCCTTTTCTTCCCAATTTGCATGGGGGTATATGGCAGCCTGTGCGTGCGCGTTGATTTGGTCGCTTTATTCCGTTCTTAATCGGACACAAGGCCATGTCCCAACGGAAACTGTAGCAGGATTTTGTCTATTGACGGCGATGTTGGGCGCATTTTCGCATATGATTTTTGAAAACTGGGTGGATCCGACATTTACACAATGGCTGGCGATTATTGCATTGGGAGCCGGGCCGGTTGGTGCATCTTTTTATGCGTGGGATTATGGCACAAAACACGGCAATATTCATTTCCTTGGGGTTTGTTCTTATGGGGCTCCGTTGTTTAGTACTCTGTTTTTGACAATGGCCGGACAGGCAGAAGTGAGTGTTCACTTGGTGGCAGCCTGTTTGTTGATTACATCCGGCGCTGTCTTGGGGTCGTTGGATATGTTTAAAAAGGTGCGTGCATAAATTTCACAAAGACTTGTATAGCGCCCGACGCGTTCACAGTTTAGTCTAGACTCTGTCGAAGTAGCAAAAGGCAGAATATGGACAAACGACACGCAACAGAGGATTATGATCCCGCCCTGATCCGGCGCTTGATACGCATGGTGATCTGGACGCGCTGTGTGTTGTTTTGGGAACAGATATGGCCCCGCCTTTGGGGAGCTTTGATCGTTTCCGGCGTGTTTCTGCTGGTTGTTTTATTTGATCTCCTGCAAATGTTGCCCCCGTTTGTGCATGCAACGGTACTGGTGGCAACAGGATTATTGTTTCTGTTTTTTCTGTATCGTGGGTTTCAATCGGTATTCTGGCCCAGCCAACGGGCCGCCCTTATCCGTCTGGAAACCGACAATGGATTACATCATCATCCGTTGCTGGCTTTGTTGGACCAACCCGCACGCAAAAAGCTGTCCGGTCAGGCTGAAATTATTTGGCTAACCCACCAAAACCGCATGATACGGTCTGTTCGGCGCATTCGACGTCCTTCGCCTCGCTCCTATTTATACAAAAAAGATCCTTATTCTTTACGTGCATTATTAATTTTATTACTGGTTCTTGGCGCCATAGAAGCGCGTTTTGACTGGCAAGATCGATTTGGGCGTGCGTTTCATATAGCGCAGGAACAAAGTGTGGCCGGGAACTGGACCCTTGATATATGGATCACGCCGCCGCCCCATACCGGATTGGGCAGTCGCTATATTAGTCTGAATGCCGCTGATATAGAAACATACGATGAAGCCGGACTTCTGCGTTTTGCCCAACATAGCGAGATTATGATCCGGCTTGCGCAATATAAAACCGGGGCCGATCTGTCTTTTTCCACTGGGATATTTGAAGAGCCTTTTCAAAATCTATCCCAAGGGGCCTACAGTTATGAAACCGTTTTTGATCAAGGAAGCCAATTAATCATCAAAAACGATGATGATGTCTTGTTTCGGCAATCTGTTGATCTTTTACCTGATCGGGCACCTCAGGTTTCGGCCAAAATTCAGGAAGACCGTTTGGGGCGGGGACAATTACGTCTGTCCTTTGCAGCGGAAGATGATTTTGGATTAAATGAGGTTGCTTTATCCATCCGCAAAGCAGAAGGGGCATCATCTGAGCCGTTTGAATTAACACGGGTGGTTTCCGGTAAAAAAGCAACCGGGATGTTCAGTCGCAATTTGGCCGATCATCCTTGGGCGGGACAACGGGTGATCATAACACCGAAAGCAGTTGATAATTTTGGTCAAACGGCCTTGGGGGATGCCCTTGAAGCCGTTTTACCGCAGCGCCATTTTCGTCATCCTGTGGCGGTTCGCTTAATTGCTATTCGCCGTGATCTTTATCAACCAAGTGCGGAAGACCGGATTTTTGGTCAGTTTGAATTAAGAAAAATTCTGACATCCCCGCACATGTTTGATGGAGATGTTACGGTTTATTTGGCCTTGAAAGTCGCCTCGCAACGTTTGCGCCACTATACACAGGATGATGAAATGAACCGCATCCGCGCCATCTTGTGGGAGGTGGCCTTGCGCCTTGATGAAGGGGCTGCGGGCACGCAGCGTAACGTGTTGGAAGATCTGAGCCAGAAAATGCAGGATATGATGGCGCAAGGGTCTGATAATGCGGCGATGGAGGCGTTGTTCGAACAAATGAACCAAAGTCTGGATCAATATCTGCAAAGAATGATCGAATCCAATGCCCAGATGCAGGAATTTAAAGAAGCGGCATCGGCTGCGGATGCCGAAATGATTGGACGCGATCAAATGCAGGAGATGTTGAATAAAGCGCGTGAACTGATGCGTCAGGGGGATTTGGCCGGGGCACGGGCCTTAATGGAACAGTTTCAGTCTATTTTATCGCGATTGGCCCAGCAACCCAAGCCCGACCCCGATCAGATGCAACAGGCCAAGGAAACGATGGACGGCCTGCGCCAGTTGAAGAGCGATCAGCAAAACCTGATGGATCGCACGTTTAAACGGGTGCGTAATCAAGATGGTCCCAGTCTGTCATCCACGCGTCAGGCGATTGTCGAAAGTGAAGATCAGGAAAAATTGCTGCAACGCTTGCATGAACAAATTCAGGCCATGAAAAAGATGTCGATGAAGCCGTCAAGAGATTTGCGGGATGCTATGCAAAATATGGAACGTGCCGCGCAATCTTTGCAACGCGGCTTGGATGAGGATGCTTTACAAGCCCAGATGCGCGCGGTGGATAAATTAAGTTCAGGATTGAAAGATGCCGCGCAAAGAATGGCCCGCCAAATGGGGATGATGCCGATGGGGCAGCAACTGCCGGGAACGGATCCTTTGGGTCGTGGGCGCGGCGGACGGATCGTTACCCCGAATGGGCAAACCCTGCCAAATGAACGTACCATTCATCGTTCGCGTGAGATTTTACAGGAATTATACCGTCGCGCCGGACAAAAGGGTCGCGAACCTGAAGAATTGGAATATATTGATCGATTACTGGATCGTTTTTAGGACTCTATAGGAACTTTTATGAAAGACCATGCCTCCCGCCTTGTCGCCTTGCGCCGTGAAATGGATATTTTCTCGATGGATGGCTTTATTGTACCGCGCAGCGATGAACATCAAGGCGAATATGTTGCGCCCTGTTCGGAACGACTGGCATGGCTGACCGGCTTCACCGGATCGGCGGGATTGGCCCTTGTTTTGCGCGATCATGCAGCGGTTTTTGTGGATGGACGCTATACCCTTCAGGCGGAGAAGGAAGTGGATGGTACCTGTTTTGAACGTCGCCATATGACGGATGAACCTGCCTCAAGCTGGCTGGAAAGTCATTTGAGCGAGGGGATGGTCCTGTCTTATGACCCGTGGCTGCATACCGGACCAGGTCTGCATCGTTTAAAGCAGGCCTGTGAAAAGGTTGGTGCAAAATTGGCACCGGCCCCGCATAATTTTATTGATGCGATTTGGGCGGACCGCCCAGAACCGCCCCTGCATCCCATAACGCCCCACGGGATTGAATTTGCCGGACGTAGCCATGAGGATAAAAGGACGGAGATTGCTGCACAGCTGGATCAGGAAAATCAGGATGCAATGGTTTTAAGCCTGCCCGATTCGATTGCATGGCTTTTTAATATTCGGGGCGGGGATATTCCCTGTACACCGGTGGCATTGGGTTTTGCAATTCTTTATCGTGATAAAACGGCAGACTTGTTTATGGATCATCGAAAAATTGATGAGAATATTCGTCTGCATTTAGGTGATGATATTCGAATTCTTGAACCAAAAGCCCTGGCACAAAAACTAGATGAACTGAGCACAAAGACTGTACGCCTTGAGGGGGCCAGCACCCCCTTGTGGATTAGCGAACGCTTGAAAAAGGCAAAAGCGGATGTGGTGCTAGGGGATGATTTATGCGCCTTACCCAAGGCCTGTAAAAATGAAGTGGAAGTCAAAGGCATGCGCGCTGCGCATCGTCGCGATGGGGCGGCGATGGTTCGCTTCCTCCATTGGCTGTCACAGCAGTCTGCGGGTAACGGGATTAATGAACTGAGTGTTTCGCAAAAACTGGATAGCTTGCGCGCAGAAGACGATCTGTTTTTTGATTATAGTTTCCCGACAATTTCCGGTGCGGCGGAAAATGGGGCGATTGTGCATTATCGTGTTTCTGCACAAAGTTCGATTCCCCTGCCTGAAAACGGCCTTTACTTGGTCGATAGCGGGGGACAGTATCGTGATGGGACGACCGATATCACCCGCACGGTCGTGCGGGGTGCGGTTAGTGCTGAAATGAAAGACCGTTTCACCCGTGTGTTAAAAGGTCATATCGCGCTGGGGTCCACACGGTTCCCCAAAGGGACCACTGGGTCACAATTGGATGTGTTGGCCCGTCATGCGCTTTGGCAGGCAGGTTTGGATTATGATCATGGCACAGGGCATGGGGTCGGCAGCTTCCTGAATGTGCATGAAGGCCCGCAACGGATTTCCAAAATGCCCAGCAAGACGGCGTTGGATGTGGGGATGGTGATTTCAAATGAACCGGGTTATTACAAAACTGGGGCCTTTGGGATTCGTCTGGAAAATCTGGTTTGTGTGCGTCGTTGTGAGATGCAAAGCGAACGTGAAATGCTGGAATTCGAAAACCTGACCTTGTGTCCGTTTGATGTAAACGCGATTGACGTCTCGCTTTTATCACAAGATGAGATCTGCTGGCTGAACAGCTACCATAAAAGGGTGCGAGACGAACTCACACCCTTGTTGGACCCGCAAGCTGCGGTATGGTTGGCACAGGCGACGAAGCCGCTTTAATTAGGCTTGTACTTTGCGAATCATGGTTCCGGCACCGTGTTCTGTGAAAATTTCCAGTAATACGGCGTGGGGAACACGACCATCCAAAATAACGGCGGCATTGACACCGGGGTTTTCCAATGTGGTTTCCACGGCTTCCAGACAGGTTTCGATTTTCGGGATCATGCCACCGCTGATGGTGCCGTCTTCGATCATGGCACGGGCTTCGGCCGCATTCATTTCCTGAATGAGTTTGCCGTTTTTATCCAGAACACCGGCAATATCGGTCAGCATCAATAACCGTTTGGCATCAATGGCGGCGGCGATGGCACCGGCTGCGGTATCGGCATTGATATTGTAGGTTTCCCCATTGGGGCCGGCCCCGATCGGTGCAATCACCGGAATAATGTCCGATTCAAGGAAGCTGTCCAGAATATGCGGGGTAATGACCGCAGGTTCACCGACGAAACCGAGGTCAAGAACACGTTCAATATTGCTGTCAGGGTCTTTTTTCGTGCGATGTAGTTTGCGCGCTTCGATTAAATGACCGTCTTTACCGGATAAGCCGACAGCAAAGCCGCCTGCTGCGTTGATATTGCCGACGATTTCTTTGTTGATGGATCCGGACAGGACCATTTCAACCACATCGACAGTGGCTTGATCGGTTACGCGTAAGCCGTCAACAAATTCGCTTTCAACAGCCAGTCGTGCGAGCATTTTGCCGATTTGCGGACCACCGCCGTGGACAACAACCGGGTTAATACCGACTTGTTTCAAAAGAACAATATCTTTTGCAAACAGTTTTGCCAGTTCCGGGTCGCCCATTGCGTGCCCGCCATATTTGACCACAACCGTTTCCCCGGCATAGCGTTGCATGTAAGGCAAGGCCTCGGACAAGGTAACAGCGCGTGTCAGATAATCTTGTTCTGTCATATTGGAGGTGTCGAGTGTGGTCATAATGGATTGTAACCCTGAATCGTAAACACTTAAACTTCGAACTGAGAAACCAGTCGTCCGATCGTAGCACGGACTTCTGCAATTCCGGTTCCTTTTTCGGAACTGGTCACCAGAATATCAGGATGTGCCGCCGGATGTTTAGCTAATTCTTTCTCAATATCACTTAAATGTTTTTCAAGCTCGGATTTCTTGACCTTATCAGCCTTGGTGACAATGACCTGATAGGACATGGCGGCTGTATCCATCATCTCCATGACGGGGCGGTCGGTATTTTTAATCCCGTGGCGACCATCAATCAGGATAAAGGCACGACGCAGTTGCGGGCGACCCCGCAGGTATGAAAACACCACTTCCTGCCATTTTTTGACTTCACCGACAGGGGCTTTTGCATAGCCATAGCCAGGTTGATCGCAAAAGACCAAACGATCTTTGATATTGAAGAAGTTAAGCTGCTGTGTACGTCCCGGTGTGCTGGAGGTGCGTGCCAAGTCACGGCGACCACACAGGGCGTTAATCAGGCTGGATTTTCCAACGTTGGAACGACCGGCAAAACAAATTTCAACTGCATTTGTGGAGGGGAGCTGGGCAAGTTGGGCAACACCGAGCATAAAATCGGCATGCTGGGCAAAAAGCCAGCGTCCGAACTCGATTTCTTCCGGTGTGAATTCTTGTGGGGTGTCCATATCTTTTATCCATCTTCCGGTGCGTGTGGTGCTTCCGGCAGGCCAAAAAACTGGACCCCTGCACTTGGCAGGGGTACCGGTTTGTTATGATTTTTTCTGTTTTTCCATGCTTCTGGTAATCAGCCATTGCTGGGTGATGGACAGAACGTTGTTCCAGACCCAGTAGATGACCAGACCGGCAGGGAAGCTCGCCAGCATGAAGGTGAAGATGACCGGCAGGAACATCATCATCTTGGCTTGGACCGGGTCAGCCGGTTGCGGGTTCAGTTTTTGTTGCAGGAACATGGAAATCCCCATCAACAGCGGCCAAACACCAATCATCAACAATTGCGGCGGATCCCACGGGATTAAGCCAAACATATTGAAGATAGAAGTCGGGTCTGGCGCGGACAAATCCTGAATCCAGCCATAAAACGGTGCATGACGCATTTCAATGGAGACAAACAACACTTTATAAAGCGAGAAGAAAACCGGGATCTGGATTAAGATAGGCAGACAACCCGAGGCCGGATTGGCTTTTTCGCGTTTGTAAAGCGCCATCATTTCCTGATTAAGGCGTTGTTTGTCGTCGCCGAATTTCTTTTGCAGTTCTTTGATCTTGGGCGACAGGGTTTTCATTTTCGCCATAGAACGATAAGACGTGCTGGCTAACGGATAGAACGCTGCTTTAATCACAACAGTTAGGGCCAGAATCGCCAGACCGAAGTTGCCTAAATGGCTGTAAAGCCAGGAAATTGCCAAGAAGAATGGTTTGGTAATAAAGAAGAACCAGCCAAAGTCAATCGCAAGGTCAAATTCGGCAACACCCAGTTTTTCTTCATATTGGGTCAGCAGGTTAAGCTCTTTCGCACCGGCAAACAGGTTGCTTTTGAACGTAACGGTTTGACCGGGTTGCGCGCTGAGTTTCGGGCCGAGATAATCGGCCTGATATTTATCAATGTTGTCAGTGCGATAATGGCTGAAACGATTGTTGATATTTGCTGTTTGATCCGGGATCAGGGCAGCCAGCCAATATTTATCGGTAATGCCGATCCAGCCGCCTTTGACCGGATCAATTTTCTTACTGCCGCTTTCTTGCAGGTCGGAATAATCGACTTCTTCAAGAACGCCGTCAAATACACCAAGGAGACCTTCATGCAGAATGTAGAAACCACTGGTTTTGGGCGTACCGGAACGTGAAATCAAACCATAAGGGTAAAGATCTACGTTGGCAGCACCTGTATTGGAGACAGAATCTTCGATAGAGAACAGATAATCGTTATCCAACGAAATTTTACGGGTGAACAGCAAGCCTTCACCATTATCCCATGTCAGATTGACACTGCCGCCGGCTTTCAGGCTTTGGCTGTCAGTGGCCCAGACGGTATCTGTTGTTGGCACTTTGACATTGGGGGCAGACCAGCCGAATTCGGCATAGTACGCGGTATCAAGCCCTTTTGGGTTTAGCAGCGTAATATAGGGGCTGTCCTCGGCAAGTTCTTCGCGATATTCGGTCAGAGTCAGATCATCAATGCGACCACCTTGAACAGAGATTGATCCCTGAAGGTGCGGAGCATCAATTTTGATACGGGCGGAGGCATCGAGTTTTTCAACACGTGTATTGGCAGCTTTTTTGGCTGCTTCAACCGCACCGCCTGGAATTTGCGGTGCAAATGAATTGTCCGAGGATTGTGTACCGCCGACAGAGGGAGCATTAGCTGCTTGCTCGGTGGATTGTGCCTCTTGTTGAACCGGTTGTTCGGCCGGCGGGAACAAGAACTGGAAGCCGAAAAGGATCGCGACTGACAACGCAATCGCTAAAATCATATTTTTCTGGTCATTCATCTTATGGCTTTATCCACCAAGGGACCCCTGTTAATTGAAACCGACCTTTTTGTACAAGATAAGTGTTACACGAAAAAGTCGATTTTGAACTCTTATGAATGGTGCGAATCGCACCTGCAAGAACGCGATTCGGACTTGTGCGGAACCGGGTCATAACCAGACCCGCCCCACGGATGACAGCGCAAAATCCGCATTAACCCCAGTTTCATTCCTTTAAAGGGTCCGAAACGTTGAATGGCTTGCAAGGTATAATCCGAACAGGTGGGGCTATAGCGGCAGGTGCCGGGCAATATGGGTGAAATACCATATTTATAGATCCAGACCGGAATTTTTACGATGTAAGCCAAAAAGGTCATTGCTTCCCTTTCGCTTTTTGCGCCGTGGTGGGGGCGTCGATGTGAACACCTGTCCGCCAAAGCGCGGTCTTAAGATCTTTTTCCAGATCGGCAAAGGGCCGTGTGATGGTTTCCTTGCGACCGATCAAAACAAGATCGTAGCCGGACCGGGCCTTTTTAAACAAGACAAGGTCAGCAATAGCCCGAAGACGCCTTCTTGCGCGATTGCGCTGTGGGGCGTTTCCGACTTTTTTGCTGACCGTAAATCCGATCCGAATATCCGGTTGCCCATCCGGAATACCGCGTTCCGCATAGCGTTTGCTTATAGAAGTCAAAGGCTGATTGCGTTTGCGGATTTGCAAGATCAGGCCGGGCGTTACCCATTTCTTTCGAGTCGCAGCGACTGAAAGAAATTCACGTCGTTGTTTGAGACGTGGAATAAGGGTCATACCCAACCAACCTTAACAGGACATGTCTAACATAAGTCTTATGCAGACAGACGCTTGCGGCCTTTGGCGCGGCGAGCGGCAAGAATGCGACGGCCGGCAACAGTAGCCATACGGCTACGGAATCCATGACGGCGTTTGCGAACAAGCTTGCTGGGCTGATACGTGCGTTTCACGGTTCAACTCCGAAAATCAGTTTAAAAAGAAAGTGAACGAGCCCGCTGTATAAGGCCATGTGTCGCATTAGTCAACGGACTCATTGCGTTGAAAGGCAAGAAAAATGTAATCGGGGCTTATGAGCGTGCCTGGAATAATAATAAAAGAGTGGATTTTTCTGATAAAACCGTGCTATGTTGCGCTGCAACAATAAATGATGCATTGCAATGAAAGTGTCATAATTTTAATCTGAAATCGGGTTGCGCCCAGACATATAAAGCAAAAGTTTTGCTTATTTTGTATTTTTTGTGCGTAAATTGATTGACGGTTGAAATATTTTAATAATATCTTCTCTATTCAGATAAGTTGGAATATCTAAAAAATATAGGCTAACCTGTTCCAGCTTTGTTTATTGAGTAGTCCCGTATTGAGGGGTATTGAGGTCGAATGCTATATCAGTTCTATGAATTCCAACATTCTGTCTGGTCGCCGTTTCGCCACGCAGCAGAAAAGATGGAGGAAGTTTTCCGCTCTCCCTTCATGCCCGTATCCTATACACCTATGGGCCGTGCCATAGCCGCAAGTTGTCATTTGTTTGAACGTGTGACACGACGCTATATCAAACCTGAATTTGGATTGCACAGTACAGTCATCGATGGCAAGGAAGTTGCTGTTGACGAGGAAGTTGTCCTGCATAAACCGTTTTGCGAGCTGTTACATTTCAAACGGGCAACCCGTAAAAAACATCCCCGCGTGTTGCTTGTGGCCCCGATGTCCGGCCACTACGCCACTTTATTACGTGGGACGGTCGAAGCCCTATTGCCCGATCACGATGTTTATATCACCGACTGGATCAACGCCCGTGATGTCTGTACGTCGCACGGCAGTTTCAATCTGGATGATTTTATCGAATATATTATGTATTTCCTGCATCATCTGGGTCCCAATACCCATGTGATTGCTGTCTGTCAGCCGTCCGTTCCGGTTTTGGCGGCAGTTTCCCTGATGTCGGAAGATGAAGATTACTGTGTCCCGTCTTCCATGACATTGATGGGCGGGCCGATTGATACGCGCGTCAATCCGACCGAAGTAAACAAGCTGGCGGAAGAAAAAGATATCGAATGGTTTGAAAAAAGCGTCATTGCACAGGTTCCGGTCAACTATCCGGGCTTTATGCGCAATGTTTATCCGGGCTTCATGCAATTGACCGGGTTTATGTCGATGAATTTGGACCGCCACGTCGGAGCCCATTTGGACCTGTACAATCACTTGATCGAAGGCGATGGCGATTCGGCAGAACAGCACCATTCATTTTATGATGAATATCTGTCGGTTATGGATTTACCGGCGGAATTTTATTTGCAGACACTAAAGACCGTCTTTATGGACCATGCCTTGCCATTGGATGATATGAACTGGCGTGATCGTAAGGTTCATCCGTCTGCGATTAAGAAAACAGCCCTTTTCACCATTGAAGGGGAAAAAGACGATATCACCGGAAACGGACAGACCGAAGCGGCGCAGACGATCTGCACCCATATCCCGGAAAACATGAAGAAACACACGTTGCACCCGAATGTGGGCCATTATGGTATTTTTAACGGGCGTCGCTGGCGTACCGAGATTAAACCGATGGTGGCGGAATTTATCCGTCAGCATGATAAAGAATTGAAGAAGTAAATTTTCTTCATATATAGACTGTGATAAAGGACGGGGGCGTCGCATTTATGCGAACGCCCTTTTTCTTATAAATTTGAGATGGCAGATGAGCGAACAACCCTTCTGGAAAACAAAAAAACTCTCCGAAATGTCTTTGGATGAGTGGGAATCCCTGTGTGATAGCTGTGGTAAATGCTGTTTGCACAAGCTGGAAGACGAGGACACGGGCGAAGTTTGCTATACTAATGTGGCGTGCCGATTGATGGATATTGATACCTGTCGATGCAGTCAGTATCAAATGCGGACCTTTCTGGTTCCCGATTGTGTCGAGCTTTTACCGCAAAATCTGGATAATCTTCATTGGCTTCCGTCTACCTGTGCGTACCGTTTGTTGCGTGATGGCAAAGATTTACCGGACTGGCATCCTTTAAATACAGGTGATCCGCAAAGTGCGGTTAAAGCGGGTAAATCTGTGGTTGGTAAATTTATCTCAGAAGATAAAGTAGACGGGGATCTGGAAGACTATATCGTCCACTGGCCGGAATAAATCCGTGTTGGAGGGTGTCGGTCTTATCCCGCGTTCTGCAAGCCGCCGGAAATAATGATGAGTGATGTCATCATGCTGACGATGATACCAATAAAGAGTTCGAGCACAACGATTCCGACAGCGGCACTCAGTGGAATGTGGAGAATTTTTTTCGCCAAATGTCCGATCCAGATTAAACTTGCCAGAAGGAAGCCAACGGATAGGGAAGAGGCGGCTTCCCAGCCAATCATCCCGCTGGCTTGAGCAAGGCCAATTAGCAGGTACATCATGTTATAGAGGCAGCTCAGCCAGTTATAGGCGATGATAAAGGACAAGTAATTTCCCGGACGGTCAATAAAAGTGCAGATACGTTCCATCAATACGGGAAAAGCCAGCCAAGCCAGAATATACATTTCTGTATGGGCAACGAGGTAGCGCAGGCCGTCAAATCGTTGTGGGTCAAAACGTATGGCAATCAACAACAGATAAAGCGGGGCGACAAGGGCAGCCCCCCAGTAAAGCGAGGACCAAAACCCCCGTACCCCGCCAACCATCATATGCGCGCCGCTGATGTCCAGACGGACTAAGCGTCCAGCTCCGGCCAATCCATAAAAAAGGGCGCGCAGATCGATCATAAAGCCTCGTTAAAATAATCAGTGAGAATGGTTTGGTAAATTTTGGTCAGGTTTTGCAAATCTTCGACCAGAACATTTTCGTCAACTTTATGCATGGTTTGACCGACCAGGCCAAATTCAGCAACAGTACAGGAATGGGTGATAAAACGTGCATCGGACGTTCCACCACTGGTGGATCGTTCGGGTTGAACCCCGGTGACTTTTTGGGTCGCTTTTTCGATCAAATCGGTGAGGATGTCCTGATCACTCATAAAGCTTTCCCCGGAAATACGGGTTTTTAAGCTGTAATTGGTATCGACTTTGTCCAGTGTTTCGCGAATCCATTTTTCCAGCGAAGCACCCGTGTGGATATTATTGTAGCGGATATTGAACTTGGCGGTCACTTCACCGGGGATAACGTTTTCAACTTCGTTGCCGCAATCGATGCTCGTTAGTGACAGGCTGGACGGATCAAAAAATTCATTGCCGTTATCCAGCGGATCAGCGATCAATGCATCCAGCATTTTGACCAGACGGGGCAGCGGGTTGTCGGCGCGATGGGGATAGGCGACATGGCCTTGTGTACCGTGGACCGTCAGAACGGAATTGATGGACCCGCGACGACCCACTTTCATCATTTCACCCATGCATTGCGGGTTGGTGGGTTCGCCAACAAGGCAATGATCCATGACTTCGCCTTGTTCTTCCATCCATTCAAGGACTTTTTTCGTTCCGTTAATGGCGGGTCCTTCTTCATCCCCGGTAATCAGGAAAGAAATCGATCCTTTAAAATTATCACCTTGTTCTTGAATGAAATTCTGGGCGGCTTCGACAAAGGCGGCAACTGCGCCTTTCATGTCGGCAGCACCACGTCCATAGAGGCGACCATTGTGGATTTCTGCACCGAACGGATCGAAGGTCCAGCCTTTTTCATCGCCAACAGGAACCACATCCAAATGACCGGCAAAACAAAAATTGGGGGCTTGCGTGCCAAAACGAGCATAAAGGTTTTCTACCCGCTCAGTCCCTTCTTCCTGAAAAGGCAGGCGATGACAGGTGAAACCCATGCCTTCCAGCGTGGTTTGTAAGAGATCGAAGACACCTTCGTCCTTTGGGGTGACGCTGGGGCAGCGGATCAGGTCTTGGGCGAAAGCAACGGTCTCGATCATGGGAAGGCTCAATTCTTGAAAAATAGATGTTTTATAAACGTATATCGGCCCCACGCTTAAAACAAGGTGGAGCCGATAAAAACTGTCGTTTTCGAACAGGTTGGCGTGTATTAGTCGCGCAGCAGTTCGTTTACAGATGTTTTGGAACGTGTTTTTTCGTCAACACGTTTCACAATAACGGCGCAGGCGAGGTTTGGACCCGGCTCACCATTGGGCAGCGGTTTGCCTGGCAATGTACCCGGTACCACCACGGAATAAGCCGGAACACGACCATATGAAACGTCACCTGTTTCACGATCAACGATCTTTGTAGATTGACCGAGGAAGACACCCATGGAAATCACGGAACCTTCTTCGACGATGACGCCTTCGGCAACTTCGGAACGTGCCCCGATGAAGCAATTGTCTTCGATGATAACCGGGCCGGCTTGCAGGGGTTCCAACACGCCGCCGATACCCGCACCGCCGGAGATATGAACGTTCTTACCGATTTGGGCACAAGAACCAACCGTTGCCCATGTGTCGATCATGGCGCCTTCGTCCACATATGCACCAAGGTTCAGGAAGGACGGCATCAAAACCGCATTCGGGGCAACGTAAGCGGAACGACGAACAACACAGCCGGGAACAGCGCGAAAAGCAGCTTTGCGGAAATCTTCTTCCCCCCAACCTTCAAACTTGCTGGGCACCTTGTCCCACCAATTGGCGTTTACACCGGGTGCACCTGCGATTGTTTCCATGTCATTCAGGCGGAAAGACAGCAAAACAGCCTTTTTGGCCCACTGGTTGACAATCCAATCGGAACCCTGCTTTTCAGCAACGCGCAATTCACCGCAGTCCAGCATGTTGAGTGTTGTTTCAACGGCGTCGCGAATTTCGCCTTTTGTGTCGTAATTGACGCTGTCGCGGTTTTCAAACGCGTTTTCAATTACGGATTCCAATTGTGCTTTCACCATCTGTTTTGCCTTTTTATGAGAACTAGAGAGAAATTTGGCGAGACAATGGAAAAATTGAGCGTTCCTGTCAAGTTTTAGAAACTATTTAAGTGCGGGGGTTGTGTTGCGATGTCATTTCGTTAAGGTGGGGTGTTGGTTAATTTTTGTGGCGTGGATCAAACTTCCGGGCTTCATCTAAAGACGCCAATGTCTTTATAGGAAAAAGCAGGAGTCTCTTATGGCACAGTTAGAGCAAGGCCAGAAGGTCAAAGTCGAAGTCACATTTACCATGCAGGATGGAACGGTTGTTCCCGCATCCCCCCCGGGTGAACCGCTTGAAATGGTGATCGGTCAGCAAACAGGATTTAAACCGATTGATGATGCGTTGGTTCAACTGGATGCAGATACACCGTACAAAAAACATTTGAGTGCGGAAGAAGCTTTTGGTCTGCCAGATCCAAATTTGATGATGGAAATTCCACGGAACCAGATTGAAAGCGAAGATAAGCTGGAACCGGGTATGTCCATGCAGATGCAGGACCCCGATGGCAATATCAGCGTGGCCATGATTCACGAGGTGAGCGAGACAACTGTGCGTGTCGATGCCAATCATCCTTTGGCGGGTGAGAATCTTGATATGACGGTAACGGTTGTTGGGCTTGGTTGAGCGTACCTCTGGCATACAATAGAAAACGGTCATCTTTTAAAAATAAAGATGACCGTTTTTTTTTGCCTAATTTTCTTTTCAGGCGCTTGACAAAAATAAATACCTGATTATTTTACTCAGGATTAAAGAGGGGATTTTATCAACGCTCTATAAGTTTAAAAGGTTACGTATAATGAAAAAAACGGAAAACTACAGATCCCATCACGAGCAAATCCGAGTAATTTTATCGGATATTAAGCGTGGGCTTGATTTAAATTCAGTGACACAGCAACCGGAAAACATCACGGTTCATATTCGTCAGTTATTTGGCAAGTTCAGTACACATCTTGCATTGGAAGACCGCGCTTTTTATCCACGTGCGATTGCAAATGACAACGCAGCTCTCAGTTCAACAGCGCGTAAATTTCAGGAAGAGATGGGCGGCTTGGGTGAATTGTTTCACGCTTATCGTCAAAAATGGCCGGGTCCGCTTGCCATCTCCAAAAGTCCCGCTGATTTCATTACGGAAACCAACAATATTATTTTCTTGTTGGAAAAGCGTCTAGAGCGTGAAGAAGGTGAGCTTTACGCCCTGTATGACCGTTACGCATAAGGGGACGAATATGCCTCATGCATCGCTTCGTTTTGATGTATCCGGCGTTCAGGCGGCGATTGATAAAGGGGAATTTGCTCTCCTTTATCAGCCGCGTTTTGATCTGTACCGCCAGTGCGTTTCGTCTGTAGAAGCTTTGGTTCGCTGGCATCATCCGCAATATGGGATGGTGGGACCGGACCTGTTTATTCCTGCGCTGGAAGAAAGCGGTGCAATCGTCAACTTGGGCTGTTGGGTTCTGGAAGAAAGTTGCCGTCAAGCCGCAATCTGGAAAGCGCAGGGTCGATCTATCTGTGTATCGGTTAATTTATCACCGGTTCAATGTCGGCCTGCTTTATTGAATGAGTTACAAGACCTACTGCTGCGATATGGTTTGCAGACATCTGATATCGAACTGGAAGTGACTGAAGGATTGTTCCTGTCTGCGGATTGTGTGCAGGTTTTGGAAAATCTGGTGGAAGCTGGGTTTCATATTGCGGTGGATGATTTTGGTACAGGGCATTCCGCCTTATTTGCCTTGCGTAAATTTAAGGCACGAACCATCAAGATTGATAAAAGCTTTTTCAATGATGTGCCAGGGGATTTGGATGCCTGTATTTTGCTACGCGCCATTATCACCTTGGGACATAGTCTTGGCTTGAAGGTTGTCTGCGAAGGGGTTGAAGACCGGGATCAGCTTGAATTGGCTGAATTGTTCGGTGCCGATGAAATTCAGGGCTATGTTATTGCCCGCCCTTTGCCCGCATCGGAAATTGCGCAAGAACTATGTCATACGGACTTTTGCAAAAAAATGGCCCGCAAAGCTGCGTGATCAGGACCGATGCGGGTAATGGATCAGGGTATGAACAACGGCTTTTACATCTGTCGTGTTACGGTATCCATGTGTACGATCCCCGGCAAAACGAATGGATTGGCCTTGTTTAAGGCTATGCCATTGACCATCGCTTAGAATATCCAATTGCCCCGTTATAATACTGACAATTTCCATAACGCCGAGTTCGTGCGCCTCCGAGATACGTTCATAACCGGGTAAAAACGTCAGTTCGAGAAATTCAAAACCAAACGCCTGTTCAAAGGGAAAAAGCGGCGCGATCATCAGCCCGTCTTCGCCGGGGTGTTGTCGAATATGATCGGCAGTACGCACGATGGTTTGGGTTTTTGTTTCAGGAACAGGTTCAATAAATGTGCTGAGAGAAACACCCAGCCCGGTTGCAATTTTCCATAAGGTTGCGACTGTTGGACTGGATTCGCCCCGTTCGATCTGACCGAGCATGGCTTTGCTGACCCCGGTTTTTTCCGCTGTTTTATCCAGACTCAAGCCTTGAGTTTGACGCATGATTTTCAGCGTTGTGGCAAGATGGTCTTTGGGATCAAGCATGGAAAAGGGTCTCGTTGAATTGGGGCTTGTGCGTTATAACATACAAATGATATAGTCTGGTACGTTATAACGCACATTCTTGATTTTCGTAAAGTCCTTATCATGCGCTTTCCTTTCTCTTTTTCCCATGTCACGGCCGGTTTTGTTGCTGTTTTAATCGGCTATACCAGTGCGGCGGCCCTTGTTTTTGAAGCGGCACGTGCCGGTGGGGCGGGTCCTCTTGAGGCAGGGTCATGGATGTGGGCCTTGGGATTAGGGATGGGGATCAGCGGGATCGGCCTGTCGATCTATTATAAAACACCGGTGATGATTGCCTGGTCTACGCCCGGCGCGGCCTTGTTGATCACCAGTTTGCCCGGTGTGGACCCGTCTCATGCTGTTGGCGCTTTCTTGTTTTCATCGGCCCTGATTACGCTTTGTGGCATTACCGGATGGGTGGATCGTTTAATGGCTTTAATCCCCACCAGTTTGGCTACGGCTATGCTGGCGGGTGTTTTGTTGCGTTTTGGTTTGTCCATTTTTCCAGCCTTTGCCCAATCGCAAATATTGGTTGGCGCGATGGTGGCGACCTATCTGTTGGGGAAATGGCGGGCCAGCCGATATACGATTCCGTTTACCTTTGCGGTTGGGGTCATTGTTGCCGTTCTTCAGCAGGATGTGATTTTATCCGACTTGGATGTGCAATGGACAATTCCGGTTTTTACCATGCCGTCCTTTGATCTCAGTACGTGGATCGGTGTGGGATTGCCGTTGTTCATCGTGACAATGGCGTCACAAAATTTACCGGGATTGGCGGTGTTGCGCGCACACAATTATCATATTGCTGCTTCCCCCTTAATTGGCTGGTCAGGGGTGATGGGGTTAATCTTTGCCCCCTTTGGCGGCTATGCCTTTAACCTGGCGGCAATTACGGCGGCCCTTTGTATGGGCGATGATGTCGATAAAGATCCGGCGCGGCGTTATTGGGCAACGGTTTGGGCCGGTATTTTTTATATGTTGGCCGGTATTGTCGGGGTCAGTGTTGCCGGACTGTTCGCGGCCTTTCCTGCGCCCATGATTGCAACGATTGCAGGGTTGGCGTTATTGGGGACGATTGCCAACAGCTTGTCTGCGTCTTTAAGTGAAGTCTCAACGCGTGATTCTGCCATTTTGTGTTTTGTGATTACTGCGTCGGGTGCACAGTTTCTAACAATCGGTGCGCCGTTTTGGGGGCTTGTGGTCGGCTTACTGGCCTATCATGCGATTGAAAAAAAACGGGCATAAAAAAAGCCGCCTGATCAAATAGATCGGCAGCTTTTTTAAAGTGATAAGATGGAGCGGGCGAAGAGATTCGAACTCTCGACCTAAACCTTGGCAAGGTTTCGCTCTACCCCTGAGCTACGCCCGCATAACACCTTATGCAACTTGTTTTTAGAAGATGGAGCGGGCGAAGAGATTCGAACTCTCGACCTAAACCTTGGCAAGGTTTCGCTCTACCCCTGAGCTACGCCCGCTTGATCTTCCAAAATTTCCGGTGGGTTCGGCACTGCGGACAGTACCGCCGGAAGCGGGGCGCATAATATTAAAAGCTGAGGACATTGCAAGCTAAAAAATTCAAGAAAGTGAAATATTTTTGCGAATGTTGATTCTTGCGAAGAAATTGACATGCTGTGGATAATGATCGTGCAAGTGAAAAGAGTTTGAAAATATCATGGCTAAAACATCTCAGGATTTACTCAACCTTCTTGAAAGGCTGGAAATTGAGGCAACAACACATTCTCATCCCCCGCTTTTTACCGTGGAAGAAAGTAAGGCACACCGTGGTGATTTGCCCGGTCAGCATTGTAAAAATCTGTTTTTAAAAGATAAGAAAAAACAACTGTGGCTGGTGGTTGCTTCAGAAGACGCGCCGGTTAACCTGAAAGAATTGAAAAATAAAATCGGTTCGGCCCATCTGTCATTTGGCAAGCCGGATCTGTTGAAAAAGGTTTTAGGTGTTGATCCGGGGTCTGTTACGCCTTTTGCTTTGGTGAATGATGCGGACTGTTGTGTCAATGTCGTTTTGGATTCTCAAATGATGGCAAAGGATCTGGTGAATTATCATCCGTTGACAAATGAGATGACGACCGCCTTGCATCCTGAGGGTTTACGGCGTTTTATTGCGCATTGCGGCCACCCCTTTCAGGAAGTCGACCTTTGACTTATATGTCTTTGAAAGGCTAAAAGCCTATCAGATATAGTATTCCATGCAGGCATGGCCTATGCTGGATAGCGAACGAATAGAGTGATAAACATGATTGTTGATGCAAATGCGCCGATCGGTGCAAGTGATTTGATTAAAGATGCGACGACCGAAACCTTTATGGAGGATGTGGTCGATGCATCGCAGGACGTGCCGGTACTGGTCGATTTTTGGGGACCAGGCTGCCAACCCTGTGAAACGCTAAAGCCGATTCTGGAAAGTCTTGTGCGCTCCATGAATGGGGCGATCAAGCTGGTAAAGGTTAACGCGCAGGAAGCTCAAGACATTGCCATGCAAATGCGTGTGCAATCTGTCCCGACCGTTTTTTGTTTTAAGGGTGGTCGCCCGGTGGATGCGTTTCAGGGGGCCTTGCCGGAAAGTGAATTGCGCAAATTCATTGAAAAACAAATCGGCGGGGGCGGTTCACCGATTGCACAAGCTTTGGCGCATGCCAAGGAGTTGCTGGATGCGGGCGAAGCCGCAAACGCACAAGAGGTTTATGTACAGATTCTAGAACATGACCGTTCCAACCCGGAAGCTTGCGCCGGTGTGATGCGAACCCATGTGGCACTCGGCAATGTGGATAGTGCGCGCCAGATTGCGGACAATCTGCCAGATGAATTGAAAAAGAATGAGCATATCGCTTCTGCCATTGCGATGATCGATTTGGCTGGTGCGTCAGATGTGGATACAAGCGATCTGGAAGCCAAACTGGCAGCCGATCCTAATGATCATCAGGCACGTTTTGATCTGGGGATGGCGCTTTACGGAGCGGGCCAAACCGAAGAAGGTTTGTTGCAACTTCTTGAAATCGTCAGAAAAGATCGTACGTGGAATGAGGATGCTGCCCGCTTGCAAATGTTAAAAATATTTGAGGCCGTGGGTTTAAGCGATCCGATTGTTATCAAGATACGTAAAAAACTAACCACAGTGTTGTTCTAATGGGGCCTATTTTACCGGAAATCCTGCCGCTTTTCCCCTTGAACGGGGCTTTATTGCTGCCGCGTGGACAGCTGCCGCTTAATATCTTTGAACCGCGCTATTTGACAATGGTGGAAGATGCGCTGGGAATGGGGCGGGCGATTGGTATGATCCAGCCTTGTTACGATGTACCCGATCCGGTGCCGGATGCAACCGACATTTATACGGTCGGGTGCATGGGGCGTATTGTTGAATTCCGCGAACTGGAAGACAGCCGTTTTCTGGTAACCCTTGCGGGAATTAGCCGTTTTAAGGTGGTGGAAGAACTGGATATTGAACGCGGTTATCGTCGCGCAAAAGCGGATTATGCCCCTTATGGAATCGATCTTTCGGAAAATCAGGCGCCGGTGGATCGGGATGCGTTGCTGATGGGTTTGCGCCATTTTCTGGATATTAGTGACGGGGCAGGTGGTACGGAAATGCTGGATGTAAACTGGGATGCGCTGGAACAGGCACCGGATGAAGATCTGGTCAATGCTTTGTCTATGTTGGGACCGTTCGAAGCACGTGAAAAACAGGCCCTATTGGAAGCTGTAAGCTTGACGGAACGTGCCGAAACCCTCATTACAATGATGTCGATGGCGGCCTTGTCCAATGAGGACGGGTCGTCGGGTCATGCCTAACTCATAAAAGGTAAAAGAAAATGTCGAATCCTGCTGTTGATCCTAAATTGTTGGAAGTTCTGGTTTGTCCGATTACCAAAGGTCCGTTGCGTTATGATGCGGATGCACAGGAACTGATCAGCGAACAAGCCCAGTTGGCGTTTCCGATCCGTGAAGGGATTCCGATTATGTTGGCTGAAGAAGCCCGCCAGCTTGATGAGGCATCCTGATGTCGAGCGAAGATAACGGCACACCTGCGGTAACAGAATTGCGCATCCGCAAGGAAGAAAAGCTCTTGGTCATATCATTTGCCAATGGGGAGTCTTTTGAATTACCTGCTGAGCTTTTGCGCGTGGAAAGTCCGTCTGCCGAAGTTCAAGGCCATAGTCCGGCAGAAAAGAAGATTATTCCCGGTCGTCGTCATGTCGGCATTATCGGTGCGGAACCTGTCGGCAATTATGCGGTGAAACTGACCTTTGATGATTTGCACGATAGCGGCATTTATACATGGAGTTATCTGTACGAATTGGGCGAAAACATGAACGAGGTCTGGGACAATTATATCACCAACCTTGCAGCCGCAGGTCTCAGCCGCGATCCGTAAGTTCACATTGTTTTGAAAAAAGAAGAGCCACGTGTTTCTGTTTGAGGCACGTGGCTCTTCTTTTTTTATGTACGGATACGGTCTTTGGGCAAGGTGATGATGATTTTTGTTCCGATGCCCGGTTCACTTTCGATATTCAATGTACCGTCATGTATTTCAATCAGATTATGGGCTAGGGGGAGGCCAAGACCCGTGCCTTCATATTGGCGAGCCAAGGAAGATTGAACCTGGGCAAAAGGTGTCAAGGCAATCTCGATTTCTTCGGGGGTCATGCCAATTCCGCTGTCTTTGATGCGAATTTCGATGTCACCGACATTATTTATCTCACTTGAAATCGCAATTTGGCCCCCATCATGGGTAAATTTGGCGGCATTACTTAAGATATTTAAAAAGACCTGTTTGATCCGGCGTTCATCCCCGTAAATAAGGGGTAGCGGGGTGGCGTTGAAATTTGTTTTCAAGTCTTTTTGTTCAATAATCGGATGAAGCATACGCAGTGAATCTTCAATGGCCTGCGTCAGGTTAAAGTCGGCTTCGTTAATATCGAATTCACCGGACCCGATCCGGGCGACATCCAGTACATCGTTGATCAGGGTAAGAAGATGTTGACCGGAATTATGGATATCATCGGCATAATGGGCGTAAGTAGCCGGTTGAATGGGGCCATACATTTCATTTTTCATAACATCGGAAAAACCGATAATCGCATTCAAAGGGGTGCGTAATTCGTGGCTCATGCTCGCCAGAAAATCGGATTTGGCTTTGTTAGATGCTTCTGCACGTTCCAACGCCAGTTTGTTTTCTTCCAGTAATTCTTGCAGGCTTTCCGTCATGTTATTGACGGAGTTTGCGAGCTCTCCCATCTCATCTCGGCTGTCAACGGTTGCACGCACACTGAGGTCACCGTCTTGAATTTTGCGCAATGACCCAATCAGTTTTGTAATCCGTGCGCTTAAGACACTTGCCATCCAAATGGCGATAATGACGACAATAATGACCATAATTGCGGTATATACAGTCAGTTCGGTTGCGGTCTGTGCAATCGAGTCGCGTAAATGATCCAGCAGACGTTTTTCCTGTGCCCGTGTTTTGGCATCCTGTGCATCAATCAGTTTATCGAGAGAGGCTTTTGTTTCGTTTGCGGCACGGTGGAACTCATCCACGTTTGCCCCGATTGTGACAAACCCAAAACCACGTTTTGTTTCGCCATATTGCCCCGTGTAGTAAGGGATTGCAGCAGCGGTGGTCAGCTTCCAAAGTTTGCTCCAGAAAATAACAAAAGACCCGGATCCGCCTTCTTGCGTCAAATTCCACCAACCGGCACATTGCGGGGCGAAATTGAGGTAACGGCAATCCAGACTCACATTGCCTTGTTTTATAAGGTCAAGGGATGGACGGCTTTCGCCGGGCTTGTGGAACTGAGGAGCTGTCTTTTTGAAGTCTGTGAAAGATTTACCGCTGGCTTGCCAGTCATCATACAAATCCTGTGACAGCCAGGGGACAGCTTGTTCGCCGGTTTCAGGATCATATCCTGCAATAAAATAATCGCGAGGGTGGGAAATGTTACGTCCCTTGTGATCCCACATAAAGGCATAATTGCCACTGGATGCATCGGAGATATCGCTATAGCGTTCTTCCGTTGGCACGATATGGTCACTAAATTCCATAATATGTGCATGATCAAGAGCAAGGCTGACATATCCGACCTTGCGACCATCACGTATAACAGGGGTTACCCAGCGCACAATTGCGCGAAACCGTTTTCCCAGCGGATTTTCCTTACCGGCATAGGCCGATGTTTCCGGCTCAAACGGGATTCCGGCTTTTTTTGTGCTGGCTTTGGTATAGGGTCCGATGACTTTGGACGGAACATAAGCACCGATTACGTCGGAAACGTATATTTCGCCTGCTTTTAGTTCTGCCAGCTTGTTAAAGTATGTTTCTGCTTTCAAAAATGTGTTTTGGCGGTTGGACACATTTGTTTTGTTTGTATTCAGCAAATCACCGTTCGTAACTTTGACAATTTCCTGACCATCCAAACCAATGAAGGTCATTTCAAGGTAAAGGGGAGTGCGCTGTGTCCAATTGGGACCGTTGGATGGACGAGAGTGGAAATCCTTTGCGTTTTTTTCAATCTTGGCCGAACGAACCGCTTTTTCGTTATTGCTTGGATTTGCCGGACGCCATTGATCGGTTTCAGAATCCAAAACCCAGGGTTCGGGCGTGGTTAGATATCGTGTGCGATTATTCAGAAATTCACGATAGGTATTTTCATCCGGGCTGAGGTTTGCGGCAAAAAGAACCTCGCTGTCCCGGTCATATAAAAAACGGGCTACATTAAGGGCTGTATCCGTGGTTAAACGTTCAATCGCTTCACGGGCCTTTATGTCAAGTGCACGCACGGTATCGGCAACGGCAAGTTCACCGGCACCTTCCACGGTTTTGCGCATTTCTGTGCTGATCGATTGGCTTTGCTCAATCGCAGATTCCCCAAAAGACTGAATGGCCTCCCATGCGACACCACCCAGAAGAACCAAAGGGATGATTTTAATAACTAAAAAGATGGAAATGAGTTTTCCACGAATTCCCAGCGACATCTGTATTCTCGACCATAAAAGGATAGGGCGTTTATTTTTACTCTATTTTTAGTTTTGTTGTCACTATACAGAAAATCTTCCCCCTTGCACATAATTAACCTGTAAGACTATGTAATTAGAGACCCGCCAATATTGGAAGAGACATATGATCGATCGTTTACCACTCTGGTTGCGCCAGAAGTTTGCCATTTTTTCCTTTTCACAAGGCGCTGGAGGCACGAGTAAGATGAAGCTTGTGTTCCGCCTGCTGGCAGTTCTGTTTGTGTTTGCTTTGCTCTATTACCCGGTGGGCATGATGATCGTTCATAAAGTGGATGACCAAATTCCGCTGGATGTGGATGTGCAACCGGGACAAAGCCGTAGTGTGGCGATTGCCGCCCGTTTGATTCAGCGCGAAACCGACATTCACCCGTGGGTCGCGAATGATCCGTGGTTTTTACCGGGGGCAGCGTTGGATAATATGCCGAACTTCCAACAAGGAATTGTTTATGCCTTGTCGCGTTTTGCCATTGAAATGAGCGATCAGATCGGACGGACACGCGGATCATCCGAGGTGGACAGTGATTTGGATAAAGCGGCCGGACTGTTGAAATATGCCGGGGATGTTTGGGTTTGGGATTTCAGTGTTTCACTGGCCCCGACGGCACCATCGGATTCACAATACCGGGCGGCACGCCGCAGCCTGATTTCTTATAATGATCGGTTGGCACGCGGGGAGGCCACGTTTGATACACGTGCGGATAACCTGCAAACGACACTGGAACGGATTGCAGCTGACTTGGGCTCAGGGTCTGCCGTTATCGACACATATATTCTGGAAAATTCCGGTTCCCTTATCGATTTTCATGCCGACGATATTTATTACCGCAATAAGGGACGGCTTTATGCCTATTACTTGTTGCTGGAGGCTTTGCGAACAGATTTCAAGGATGTCATCGGTGAAAAGGATGTGACAAAAGCGTGGGATCAGATGTTGCAGTCTTTGAAAATTGCAGCCAGTGCCCAGCCCCTTGTCGTTATCAACGGTGACCCGGACAGCTTTTGGCGCCCCAGCCACCTGACATCTCAAGGCTTTTACCTGCTACGTGCACGCACGCAATTAAAAGAGGTTGCGAATATCTTGTTGAAGTAAGTGTAAAAGCAGGGCACCATACGATCATGGTAGAAAGTAGAGAAATACGCGAACGGGTCTTTTTAGTCGTTGTAGATAACAGCGAAGAGGTCCGTGTTGCCCTGAGATTCGCCGCAAAAAGGGCGGAACATTCAGGTGGGCGGGTCGCGTTACTTTATGTAATTGAACCGACGGAATTTCAACACTGGATGTTTGTCGGCACCTTGATGGCCGAAGAAGCCCGCGAGACTGCCGAAGGTGCGGTCGGGGAGTTTTCAAAGATCGTTCAGGAATTAACCGGTGAAATGCCGGTTGTTTATATCCGTGAAGGTGAACGCCAGACTGAATTGATGAAACTGCTTAAAGAAGAACCCAGTATTTCCTTGCTGGTTTTGGCGGCCGCCGATTCAGCCGATGGGCCGGGGCCACTGGTTTCATCGTTGACAGGTGATATGGTTGGCGGTTTGCCTGTCCCGATTACGGTGGTTCCGGGGACGTTGTCTGATGAAGATATTGACCGGATTACGTGATCAAATATAATATCCGACAAAATTACTAGGTTTTTTACTCTTGACCTTTTGGCAAAATCGGACCATTTAAGGGACAAGAAAAATGTATCTACTGGAAAGGTATTTTCACCATGTTCATTCAAACCGAAGCCACGCCGAACCCATCAACGTTAAAATTCATTCCCGAACAAACAGTTATGGCGCAAGGCACAGCAAACTTTAATGACAAGGATGCCGCAGCCCGTTCGCCGTTGGCGCAGCGTCTTTTCGGTGTTGATGGTGTGGACAGCATTTTCTTGGGGTCCGATTTCATTACGGTGACCAAGCAGGAAGACAAAGACTGGCAAGTTTTAAAGCCGATGATTCTGGAAGCTTTGATGAACCATTTCAGTTCCGGTGAGGCGATTGTTCAGGATGGTGAAAACCCGGCAGAACAATCCGGTGATGATGATGAGATTGTTACACAGATTAAAGAATTGCTGGAAACCCGTGTTCGCCCGGCTGTGGCCCAAGACGGTGGTGATATCATTTTCCATAAATTTGAAGACGGTGTTGTTTACCTGACCATGATGGGAGCTTGTTCCGGCTGTCCCAGTTCCAGCGCGACATTGAAACACGGCATTGAAAATATGCTGCGTTATTATGTCCCGGAAGTGTTGGAAGTCCGCGAAGCTATCTAAGGCAAAATTATAGTTCTTTTAAAAGGGTGCCTGTAACGTTCAGGCACCTTTTTTTTATGATCAAATGCGGGTCATAACCGACAGGGTGGCCGCATTGTTGGACATGGCCTTTTTACTAAAGAGTTCCAACTGTGGCAGGGGATCAAAGTCTTTGATGTTGGGTGAGGGTTTGCCAAACAGGTAACCTTGGACATGAGAGATGCCGCAATCGCGCACGAAGGTGAGCCCTTCGGCATCGTCAATCATTTCGGCAATGGTTTCCACCTTCAGGTCGCGACATAAATTACCAAGCGCAATCAGGAAAGAACGTCCTTTCGGGGCCTGACGTGCGTTACGAATGGCAGAACCGTCCAGCTTGACGATATCCACATCCAGTGTGGAAAGATATTGGAAGCTTGCGGCCCCCGCACCAAAATCATCAAGACAGACTTTATAGCCCATTTTACGTAAATTCTGGATAAAGAGGTTGGCTTCCTGCAAGTTGTCGAGGCGGGAACTTTCTGTGATTTCGAACATCAGATTGCCGCGTGCCCATGTGTTGTTTTTCAACAAGGTCATCAGATTTTTGATATAGCCACGATCCCCAACTGAATAACCGGATACATTGACGGCAAGGCAATATTCTTTGCCTTTGGGCTGCTGACCAAGCCATTGCAGGGCCGCTTGGGCCATCACATAATCAAACTCGGGGATCAGGCCGGTTTCTTCGGCAAAAATAATATATTCGTAAGGGGATTTGCCAGCTTGTTCCCCCCGGAAGCGGGCCAGACATTCATAGTGATGAATTTTGCCGCTGCGTGTTCCGATAATGGGTTGGAATGCGATGAAAAATTCCCGTTCGGCAACCACATGCTTGAATGTTGCAATTTTTTCATGGGCTTCGTTGACCAGATCGCTCATATTGCGGGTCAGTGTCTCCATAGAAAAATCTTTGCCACGTGCATGTTTAAACCGATTAATGGTGTAGGCCAGACCATTGGCAAGGTCTTCTTCGGATATATTCTGGCCGTCTACTTCGAGTGTAGCGGCTTTAATATCTAATTTAACGTCGCTGCCACTGGCATTTGCAGCCATTTCGGAAAGTTTGTTTTGTAACTCATCAACTTTTAAGTCACCGGAATGGACCAGACCGAATTGGTTATCGCCAATGCGACCGGCACTGTCACAACCCAATGAATTGGATCGTAAGTAACTGCCGACGGAATTCATCAGGTGGCTGGCATCTTCGTTGCCCAGACTATTGGCAAGGGCTTGTAATTGATCCATATCCAGCATGGTCAATTCGACATGTTCGCCTTTTGCCGTATTTTTCTGAATAGTGGCTTGTGCAGCTTTCAGGAACGATTTTTCATCATAAAGCCCACTGGCACCATCTTTTTTCAAGTCGGTGGTTTTACCGAACTTATCACCCAGACGTAAGCCGATGAACAAATGATTTTTCAAATCCTTGATCCGGTATCCCATCATCTGGATCGGCGGGGTTGCTTGGCGGCGGCCTTGCAGGCGAATACTGATGGATTCAATACGGTTGGCTTCATCGGTAGCGGATGCAACTTGAAGAAAGAGTGTATGGTCATCCGGTGCAATGATATCGGTAATCGGTTTCCCGATGAGTTCTTCTTCACTTTTTCCCGTAATTGCGGAAATAGCCCCCCCTGTAAACACGATGTTGAAATCATGGTCCAGTTCCAGAACAATATCGCTCCAACAAAAAGTGAAAGCGACAAAACGATCGCGTTCCTGTTTCAAGGACGTTTCATTACTCATTTAGGGTAGGCCTTTATTTTTTGCACTTATCTTTTCCGGCATGGTATATGAAAGGAAACTGTTTGTCAGAAGAAAAATAACCAGAAATTAATATATGATTATGAATGATAAAATTTCAGCTTGGGTCTTTGATTTGGACAATACCCTGTATCCGGCTTCAGCCAATGTTTTTGCGCAGGTGGATATAAAAATGCGTGAATATGTGGGGCAATTTTTGAAGGTTGACCAAGATGAAGCCCACCGCATCCAAAAAAGTTATTTCCATGAGTATGGGACAACCATGCGAGGTATGATGACCCATCACAATATGGATCCGGGCCCGTTTTTGGATTATGTTCATAATATTGATGTGGATATGGTTCCGCCTTCACCGGCTTTGTCGGATGTTCTGGGCGAGTTATCCGGGAAGAAATATATTTTCACCAATGCCTCGACCGGACATGCCGAACGGATTTTGGCCCGCTTGGGGATCGCGCAGCATTTTGATGGTATCTTTGATATTGTCGATGCAGGCTATCAACCCAAACCAAACCCCGAAATCTATGATTTATTTGTGGAAAAATTTCAAATAGATCCACAGACATCCATTATGGTGGAAGATATTGCGCGTAATCTGGAACCGGCTGCCGCCCTTGGCATGCAATGTCTCTGGATCAAGACCGATACCAAATGGGGCAAAGACGGGGCGGGTGAACCTTATGTCCATTACGAAACGGACGATTTGGTCGCCTGGCTTCAAGACGCGGTATAAGTCAGGAAGAAGACGTGGGCCGCACCGTATTTGCGCAGGTCGTTTTGTTCAAATCCGGCAGGGGGCTGCCAGTTTTCTTTTTTGGAAGTTTCGACCACGCATAAGGTGCCGGTTGTGATCCATCCTTTGGCAATCAACGCGTTAAGGGCGGCTTCATTAAGGCCTGATTTATAAGGGGCATCCATAAAGACCAAGGTGCAGGGTTCAAGTGCGGCCTGCGGGTTTGTCGCATCAACACGCATGGCGTTGATTTCGTGACGGCTGCCCATATCCTTTGCATTGGTGCGCAAACATTTCATGGCGGCTTCGGCGTGATCCATAAAGGTGACATGCGCAGCCCCACGGGAGAACGCTTCCAATCCCAAGGCCCCGGTGCCGCAAAAAACATCAAGAATACGTCCGCCACGTAAAGCCCGACGCCCCCATGTTTGATGTTCTAAAATGTTAAAGATGGACTCGCGTGCCCGGTCCGACGTCGGGCGTGTGTCCAATCCTTCCGGGGCACTAAGTTTGCGACCCTTAAATTTACCGCCGACGATCCGCATTTGGTTTCTTTCCCTTCTTTGGGCCTTTGCTGTGCCCTTTTGTCTTTTTGTCGTTCTGATCTTTTTGCGGCCCCTTGCGTGGACCTTTGAACGCAGGTTTTTCTTTGGCCTGTGCAAAACCTTCTTTCTTTTCGCTACCGGATTTGCCAATGCCCGGTACTTTGCCTGCAAACCATTCGCTCAGTGCTTTGCGCGGGATTTCTTCCATTTCCCCGCGCGGAAGCTTCCCTAACTGGACGGGACCGTAATCAGTGCGGATCAGGCGGGACACATCAAGTCCCAAAGATTCCATGATCTTACGGACTTCGCGGTTCTTACCTTCGCGAATGGCAATGTTAATCCACGCGTTTGCCCCTTTTTGAATATCGAGGATTGCTTCAACAGGTCCATATTGCACACCATCAATAACCGGGCCTTCTTTCAAGGCGGCGAGTTCGTCTTCATTGACCCGACCATGAACGCGCACGCGATATCGCCGGACCATTGCGTTATCGGGTTTTTCCAGATAACGCGCGAGTTCTCCGTCGTTGGTCAATAAAAGCAAGCCTTCGGTATTGAAGTCCAGTCGCCCGATAGAGATCACACGCGGTGTTCCTTTGGGTAACTGTTCAAAAACGGTCGGTCGGCCTTCAGGGTCATTATGTGAGGTAATAATGCCGCGTGCTTTGTGATAGCGCCACAACCGGGGCGGTTGTTTATCCGGCAAGGCCTTGCCATCCACTATAATAATATTTGAGGGCACAACGTTTAAGGCCGGACTGTCAATTACCTGACCGTCGACACTGACACGTCCATCGGCGATCATCCGTTCGGCTTCGCGGCGTGAACAAACGCCTGCACGGGCCATAACTTTGGCGATACGTTCGCCTTTTAACGTGAGTTTGTCGTCGCTCATGTGCGTGCTGCCTCAATAAATGCGTCGAAGATTTTTTTGTCACCTTCGTCGATATGGAATTCGGGATGCCATTGCACGCCTATACAGAACCGTTTTTCAGGGGCTTCGATCCCTTCGAGAACGGTATCGGGGGCAATGGCGTTGATGATAACGCCTTCGGGTTTGTCGGCAACGGCCTGATGATGGGCGCTGTTGACATGCATTTCGTCTTTGCCAACAATATCATGCAATAAGGTCGCTGCCTTGATACGCACCGCGTGTCCGGCTTCGTTGCGTGGGTTTGGTTGTTCGTGGGCAAGGCATTCGCTGTAGCTATCCGGGATATGCTGGATCAATTTGCCGCCCATGACCACATGTAGCAATTGTTGACCACCGCAAATCCCTAAAATCGGCATGTCGCGCTTTAAGGCCCCTTCGGTCATCGCCCATTCAAACTGTGTACGTTTGCCTTTTGTAACCACGGTGTCGTGAATATCAGATGCACCGTACATGGACGGGTCGACATCAAAGGCACCGCCGGTAATCAATAAACCGTCGATCAGGTCAAGATAGTGTTCTGCCAATTCCGGTTCGTGGGGCAGGGGCAGGGGCAGGCCGCCGCTTTGGGCAACCGCGCCACAATAATTTTCACGCAATGCATACCAGTCGAACTTGGAATAAGCGCCTTCGCCACCCGCTTCGCTGTCCATAGTAATGCCGATTAGTGGTGTTTTCATAGCTTCTGTATAAACATGGTATTATAGTCCTGTCTATGGACTATATGGATTTAGCGATAATCGAGGCCGAAAAGGCGGCTGCACGGGGGGAAGTCCCGATCGGTGCCGTTGTGGTTGATTGGCGAACCGGTGAAGTTTTAGCACGTGCAGGTAACCAAACCGAAGAAGATAACGATCCCACGGCCCATGCCGAGGTCGTGGCCTTGCGTCTTGCTGCGCGTCATACAGGTTCGCCCCGTTTACCGGATTGTGATCTCTATGTCACATTGGAACCTTGCACAATGTGTGCAACCGCTATTTCTTTTGCCCGCATTCGGCGGCTTTATTTCGGTGCTTATGATCCCAAAGGTGGTGGTGTGGATCATGGGGCGCAATTTTATAATCAATCAACCTGTCATCATAGCCCCGAAGTCTACGGTGGCTTGCGTGAAAATGAGTGTGGTTTGCTTCTAAGGTCGTTTTTTCAGGATAAACGTGCATAATGCATGGCTGTTGGGTTGATTGAACAGTTGCCTAATTCCCGGCAATTTGTTATTTCGCCCGCAGACATTTTTTATCGGGAGGACGTTATGTCGGGCTATCGCACCACTTTAACTCATTTTCTTATTGAAGAACAGCGACGCCGACAGGGCGAAGGGGTGCTGACCCTTTTGCTGGCAGACGTTATGACAGCCTGTAAAACGATCTCGGATTTGGTGGATCACGGGGAACTGGCTGGTGCACTGGGGTCATTGGGCACGGAAAACGTACAGGGTGAAGTTCAGAAGAAACTCGATGTACAATCCAACGAACTCTTTAAATTCTGTAATACGATCGGTGGACATCTGGCGGGCATGGCTTCGGAAGAAGAAGATGATATCGTCACGGTTCCGGCAGAATACCGTGGTCGCTACCTGTTGTTATTTGATCCGTTGGATGGCTCTTCCAATATTGATGTAAATGTTTCTGTCGGGTCTATTTTCTCGATCCTGCGCTGCCCTGACGGTATTGATCAGCCGACAGCGGCTGATTTCCTGCAGCCGGGGACAGAACAAGTTTGTGCCGGTTATACGGTCTATGGTCCGTCCACTATGTTGGTGTTGACCACAGGCAATGGCGTACACGGCTTTACAATGGATCGTAATGTGGGTGAATTTTTCCTGACCCACCCAGATATGAAAGTGCCGGAAGAAACCAAAGAATTTGCCATTAATATGTCTAACATGCGCCATTGGGAAGAACCTGTGCGCCGTTATATCGAAGAATGTCTGGCAGGGGCCACCGGTCCGCGTGAAAAAGATTTCAACATGCGCTGGGTGGCTTCTATGGTGGCGGACGTGCATCGTATTATCAGCCGGGGCGGTGTCTTTATGTATCCGATTGATGAAAAAATTCGCGACAAAGGTGGTAAGCTGCGCCTGATGTACGAAGCCAACCCCATGTCATTTATTATTGAACAGGCCGGTGGGGCATCCTCAACGGGTCGTGAGCGTATTTTGGAAGTTGAACCATCTGAATTGCACCAACGCGTTCCAGTCATTTTAGGGTCGAAAAAAGAAGTGGAACGGATTGTCGGCTACCATCAGGAAGCAGATGCAACATAAAAAACCCTTATTATACATAAGGGTAAAAAAGACTCGGCATTGTCTGGGTCTTTTTTTTCTTAAAATATTGAATCTATAATCATTTCAATTATAATTTGATTATTAAAGGTCGACTTTTCTGAGGCAAAAAAATGACCCAAAGCGATAGGGTGCCGGGTGGAGTTGCAAAAGATCTTTTGAGGGAATACGGATACCATGACGCAATATCTATTATTTCGATGCGTCTGAAATCAAATCCACAGAAAGTGGATATGGAATTTTGGCTGGATGTTCTGGAACAATTGGATTTTTCCAGCGATGCTTATTCGTTAGAATCGGCGTATTCTCTTCATAAGCGTGCAGCAAACGGACAGCCGAGTTTATTGAAATACTAAATTTCCCTGATAGTGCAGTGCATGATGGGTGAAAAAAATCTGTGACTTGTGATTTGCTTTCATAAGACTAGATGATATTGCGTTGCGCAATGTATAAAATCGCTCAAACAAACCGTAATTTTGCCGTATAGTTATACACGTAAAAATAAACAAAGATGTGTATTCTTAATCTATAGGGAGGGCCGGATTATGGAATATCAATCTCGTTCGCCGCGTGTTGTTGCCGCACATTTTTTTGCACAGTACGGATATGATTATTCCTTGCAACAGGTTTCAGCCAACCTGGGATGCGGGCAGGATGAATTATTCTGGAAAAATGTTGTCGATATTCTGGAAGAACTGCGCGAGGACGATAGGCAAGGACAGCACCCCTGTGCCGCGTTGCCGCCACGTACGCAAAAGCCGGTTATGGCGAATAAACCGGCGCGTTCTAATCAGTAAGACACAAAACACCCGCTTTTCATCATTCAGGAAAAGCGGGTGTTTGTTTTGAAAAATAAAAGGATACGAAAGATTAATCGTCACCCATCTTAAGGGCGGCGATAAAGGCGCTTTGCGGGATTTCCACTTTGCCGAATTGGCGCATTTTCTTCTTACCGGCTTTTTGTTTTTCCAGCAGTTTTTTCTTACGCGTGATATCCCCGCCGTAACATTTGGCGGTGACGTCTTTGCGCATGGCGGAAATGGTTTCACGTGCGATAACTTTGCCACCGATGGCGCCTTGGATCGGAATTTTGAACAATTGGCGCGGGATCAGGTCTTTCAAACGGGAACAGACCTGACGGGCGCGTGATTCCGATTGGCCCCGGTGTGCGATGAAGGCCAAGGCATCAACCGGTTCAGCATTGACCAGAATGGAGACTTTAACCAGATCGCTTTCGCGGTATTCATCCACTTCATAATCGAAGCTGGCATATCCGCGTGAGCAGGATTTCAATCGGTCATAAAAGTCAAAGACAATTTCGTTGAGCGGCAAGCGGTAAACCGCCATTGCACGTGCACCAACGTAGGTCAGTTCGATTTGTTCACCACGTCGTTCTGTACAAAGCTGTAAAACAGGGCCGAGATATTCGTCCGGCACCATGATTGTGGCTTTAATCCACGGTTCTTCAATGAAGTCAATTTTGGTTACGTCCGGCATATCGGCAGGGTTATGAAGTTCTTGCAGTTCCCCGCTGTTCATATGCAGTTTATAGACCACGGACGGAGACGTTGTAATCAGATCAAGATTATATTCACGTTCGAGACGTTCCTGAATAATTTCAAGGTGCAGAAGGCCCAGGAAACCACAGCGGAAACCAAAACCAAGCGCAGCTGAACTTTCCGGTTCGAAATGGAAAGAGGCATCATTAAGGTGAAGCTTGCCAAGCGCATCGCGCAAATCTTCAAAATCAGCCGCATCAACCGGGAACAAACCACACCAGACTACAGGGGTGGAGGGTTTAAAGCCCGCGAGGGCGGTGGCTGCCGGTTTTTTAGTTTCTGTTACTGTATCACCAACGGCGGCATCGGCCACGGATTTGATGGCGGCGGTGAAATAACCGACTTCACCGGGGCCAAGTTCAGCCAGTTTTTCCATTTTCGGGCGGAAGCAGCCGACTTGATCAATCTGGTGTTCGGTCTGGGTGTTCATAAAGGTAACCTTCATACCCCGTTTCATTGTGCCGTCCACAATACGCACAAGGATCATAACGCCGAGATAGGGATCGTACCAGCTATCCACAATCAGTGCTTTTAAGGGTGCGTCGCGGTCACCTGTCGGGGCAGGAAGGGTGGTGACGATAGATTCCAGAACCTCGTCACAGTTTAACCCGGTCTTGGCAGAAACCAGAACAGCACCGCTGGCATCAATGCCGATGACGTCTTCGATTTGCTGCTGAATGCGTTCCGGTTCAGAAGCCGGCAGGTCTGCTTTGTTGAGAACGGGAATAATCTCGTGGTTGTTCTCAATCGCCTGATAAACATTCGCCAGAGTTTGGGCTTCGACCCCTTGGGTGGAATCCACAACCAGAAGGGACCCTTCGCAGGCCGCCAGAGATCGGCTGACTTCATAAGCGAAATCGACGTGACCGGGCGTGTCCATCAGGTTGAGCTGATAGGTTTTGCCGTCTTTTGCCGTATAGTCAAGACGAACGGTTTGCGATTTGATGGTAATGCCGCGTTCGCGTTCGATATCCATGCTATCGAGCACCTGTTCCTGCATTTCCCGATCGCTCAGGCCACCGCATAAATGGATGAGGCGATCAGCTAGCGTGGATTTGCCGTGATCGATATGGGCAATGATGGAAAAGTTGCGAATATGAGACAGGTCGGTCATGGATGTATCGCTTCAAAAAATGATAAAAACTCGAGCTTGGTATAAGGCTTTGTTAGCTTCTGCGCAACAAAATCACGCGTTTAAACCGTAATTGTCTAAATCGGCTTTGAAATCAATAAACTGGTTATGTTTTATCCGCATAGAAAACGGGTTGGTTCGATATATATGAGAGAAGGTCATTCCTGTACATCTTTCTGGTGTTGCAATTATATTGCAAATGGCCCATCTTTCGTGACATAAAATAAGCTAAATAAAGCAAATTATAATCTAGGGAGATGGAAGGTGACCGACGAAACAACGGTAGAGTCGCAAACGACCATGCATGAAAATAAGGCATCCGGCATTCAGGTCGAAGATGTTATTCAAAAGATTGCGATTGATGCGGGTGATATCGTAATCGAAATCGCCGATGTTGCCGGTAATATTGAAGATATAACGGCACGAATTAACAAACAGACCGATAGTTTTAATCTTGTTCGTGATGCCTCTGCGGCGATGGCGCAAGTGAAAAATGATATCGCAATGGCGACACAAACGTCGTTGGAAGTTGCAGAACAGGCCAATACCGATGTTTCCCAGTCGCGACAAAAGGTCGAAGTCTCCCTTGGGAACATTCAGACACTGGTCGATTTTGTGCGTCAGGTTGAAGATCGACTCATTGGACTGAACGGTGCTTTGGAAGAAGTGCGCGACGTTTCCGGTGTTATTCAGAAAATCGCATCACAAACCAACTTGTTGGCCTTAAATGCAACGATCGAAGCGGCGCGGGCCGGTGATGCGGGCAAAGGGTTTGCGGTTGTTGCGGGCGAAGTGAAAAATCTGGCGGAACAAACCGCCAAGGCAACGGAACAGATTGACCAGACATTGGAAGAGCTTGGATCGCAAGTTGAGCTTCTAATGGGGGAAAGCGCACGTGGTGTGGAAAGTGCCGCACAAGCACAGGCCGGGACTAAGGATATTGGCGACGCGATTAACTTGGTCGGAAATGCGATTGCAAAAGTCGATGGGGAACTGGCCAATATCAATCATGCTGCTTCCGCCATTGATGCGCATGTGGATGGGGTGGTGACGCAACTTGAAGAAATGAGCATGCAGGCCGAAGGAAACCGCACGGACTTAAGCGGCTGTAACGAACGGGTCAGCAAGCTACGCGATTTTGGTGCTGATTTGATCCAATTAACCAACCAGTTGGGTGTGGAAACGGTTGATACCTTCTATATCAACCAAGTGGTGAGTGGTGCGCAAAAAGTTTCGCAGTTGTTTGAAGATGCTGTCAATCGCGGTGAATTGCGCATGGAGGCGCTGTTTGATCGGGAATATCGTCAAATTGAGGGAACCAATCCACCGCAATATAGCATTCAAAGTCTGGACTTTCTGGATAAGCATTTGCCGGATATTCAGGAACCCATTCAAGCTTCGGATAACAAAATTGTGTTCTCGGCCTGTGTGGACGTAAATGGTTATCTGCCCGTCCATAATTTGAATTTCTCACAACCTCAACGCCCCGGTGAGATTGAATGGAATACAGCCAACTGCCGCAATCGGTTGATTTTTAATGACCGTGTCGGATTGGCGGCGGGCGAAAATGAAAAACCGTTTCTTGTACAAGCCTATCGCCGCGATATGGGTGGGGGCAAGTATGTGATGATGAAAGATGTAAGCGCACCTATCTTTGTCAAAGGCAAACATTGGGGCGGTTTGCGCACAGGTTATAAATTATGATTTTATAGCCTTCGTTTCTGGAGACTGATTAAGGAGGGTGAAAGACCCTCCTTGTTTTTTTTATATGATCGCTTTAAGAATGAAACAAAGATGCAATAACTGAGGGAATGCAGATGGTTGACGGACCGATGCACACATATCGCGAACATATTCAGAAGGGCGATATTCATCCCGATACGGCACAAGAACTGGCCGTGGAAAAGTTGCAACTTCTTCATCATGCCTTGAAATCCTATCAACCCGATAGTGGGGAAAGTGGCTGGCGCGCCCGGTTTGGTCTGGGGCGCCGTAAAGAGGCCGTCACACCGCCGCAAGGCTTGTATATGTATGGCGAAGTGGGCCGGGGCAAATCCATGTTGATGGATTTATTTTATGATACGGCCCCTGTAAAACTGAAACGCCGTGTACATTTCCATGAATTTATGCGCGAAGTCCATGATCGGTTGAAACAGATCCGCGAAGATAAACTGGATAAAAAAGAGGATGCAATTGTCGTTCTCGCCGGGCAGTTGACCGATGAAGCGTGGCTGTTGTGTTTTGATGAATTACAAGTCACCAATATTGCGGATGCGATGATTTTGGGACGCTTGTTCCGAACCCTTTTTGAAAAAGGCGTGGTGGTGGTGGCGACCTCAAACCGTGTGCCGGACGATTTGTATAAAAATGGCCTGCAACGTGATCGTTTTTTACCTTCTATCGATATGCTGAAACAAAAACTTGATGTGATGGAGCTGGCAAGCCCGACGGATTATCGTTTGGGGCGCGAAAGCGGGGAACATACCTATTTCTATCCCTTAGATATAGATACGCGTGATCAGTTGCATGCCCAATTTGAAGAAATGACGCAAGGTCAGGCCAAGAACGATTATGTGATTGTGAAATCACGTCAGATTGATGTGCCAAAACGATATGAGAGAATTGCGTTTTTTACCTTCAATGACCTTTGTGTCAAACCTTATGGCGCAAATGTGTATCTGGAACTTGCCAGTCTGTTTGATGTGATTTTTGTTGAGGCCATTCCCGTTCTCAGCCCTAAAAATCGCAACGAGGCAGAACGTTTTGTCCATTTAATTGATGCGCTTTACGAGCATAAGGTAAAACTTGTGTGCTCTGCAGCAGCGTTGCCGGATAAACTCTATCCGGAAGGGGATGGCGCCTTTGAGTTTCAGCGCACGGTTTCGCGCCTGATGGAGATGCAGTCCGAGGATTATTTAAGTGCCGAACATTTGACTTAAAGGTCGCCAGAAGCCCAATAGAATCGGTTGTTTGAATGTTGGCGGCGTGAAAGGCATAATGACAGGATTCGCGCATGCGCAAATAGGGGGCAGTGCATGCGTGCCATGCATGGTATCACCACCATCGGTTTATGTTGCACCACAGCATAAACGCGCGAAATATTATTAAACCCCAGAGGTTCTCTCGCTTTTCGAAAATTTCAGGCATGGTCTTACCATTGTCTTGTGCTCTTGGTAAGACCACTCAGGCATAAAGTCTAGGGTTTCTGCGGGGTTAAGCAGCGATCTTTTTGGAAACAATCCTTGCTCTAAGTCAAGAAACACGGTACTAACCTCGGACGGGTTTTTGGACTTTGATCTCGAATTCCATCGGGGTAAAGTTCAGCTTTATTTATTTAACCGGATCGAGGGAAAATTCTCCATGGCACGGAACAAGATTGCGTTAATCGGCGCTGGTAACATCGGCGGTACACTGGCTCACCTGGCAGGTCTGAAAGAATTGGGCGACGTTGTCCTTTTTGACATTGCAGACGGCATCCCCCAAGGGAAGGGTCTGGACATTGCTGAATCATCACCTGTTGATTGTTTCAACGCATCATTCTCAGGCACAACTGACTACAAAGACATTGAAGGTGCAGACGTTGTAATCGTAACGGCAGGCGTTCCGCGCAAGCCGGGTATGAGCCGCGACGACCTGATCGGCATCAACGCTTCTGTAATGAAGTCTGTTGGTGAAGGCATCAAACAATATGCACCGAATGCTTTCGTTATCTGCATCACCAACCCGCTTGACGCGATGGTTTGGGCGTTGCGCGAAGTTTCCGGTTTGCCGCACAACAAAGTTGTCGGTATGGCTGGCGTTCTGGACTCTGCTCGCTTCCGCTACTTCCTGGCTGAAGAATTCAACGTTTCTGTTGAAGACGTAACAGCGTTCGTTCTGGGTGGCCACGGCGATACAATGGTTCCGCTGGAGCGTTACTCCGCTGTTGCCGGTATTCCGGTTCCTGATCTGATCGAAATGGGTTGGACCACACGTGAGAAAATGGACGAAATCGTTCAGCGCACACGTGACGGCGGTGCTGAAATCGTTGGCCTGCTGAAAACCGGTTCTGCATTTTACGCACCGGCTTCTTCTGCCATTCAAATGGCGGAAGCTTACCTGAAAGATCAACGTCGCCTGCTGCCGTGTGCGGCTTGGGTTGACGGTGGCAAGTACGGTCAAGACGGTATCTACGTCGGTGTTCCGACAATCATCGGTGCCAACGGTATCGAAGAGGTTGTCGAGATTAAACTGAACGACGAAGAACAAACTATGTTTGACAATTCAATCAACGCTGTAAAAGGTCTGATTGAAGCGACAAAAGAGCAAATGGCAAAAGCTGACTAATCAGCATGCATTCGGGGCGACCCATTAAGTCGCCCCGTTCCTTTGTGGGGAAAAGTTTAAGAACTCCCATAAAAAAGAGAGTTTTCTCAAAATTGAGGCAAAGCAAAGATGAATATTCATGAATATCAAGCTAAGCAGCTTCTGAAACAGTACGGTGTTACTGTACTGAACGGTGGTGTGGCTTACACACCGGAAGAAGCGCGCGCAGAAGCGGAAAAACTGGGTGGTCCGGTTTTTGTCGTAAAATCTCAAATCCACGCCGGTGGCCGTGGTAAAGGTAAATTCAAAGAAGCTGAAGCTGGCGAAGCCGGTGGCGTTCGCGTTGTCAAATCTGTTGACGAAGTCGAAGCAAACGCAAAACAAATGCTTGGCAACACATTGGTGACACACCAGTCTGGTGCAGAAGGTAAAGAAGTTAAACGCGTTTACATCGAAGATGGTTGTGATATCGCTTCTGAACTTTATCTCGCGTTCTTGATTGACCGTGCAACGTCTCGTGTGACCATCATGGCATCCACAGAAGGCGGTATGGATATCGAAGAAGTTGCAGCTTCCACACCTGAAAAAATTCTGACCGTTGCAATCGACCCGGCAACAGGCATTATGCCGTTCCACACACGTCAGGTTGCTTTTGGTCTGGGCTTGAAAGGCGCACAAGTTAAGGCCTGTGCCAAGTTCCTGGCTGGTATGTACAAAGCCTTTATGGAACTGGACGCGTCTATGGTTGAGATTAACCCGCTGGTTGTAACTGGTTCTGACGAACTGGTGGCACTGGATGCGAAAATGAACTTCGATTCAAACGCTCTCTACCGTCAAAAAGCGGTTGAAGAAATGCGCGACGAAGACGAAGAAGATGCGATGGAACTGGAAGCTTCCAAGCATGACCTCAACTACATCAAACTTGATGGAACAATCGGTTGTATGGTGAACGGTGCCGGTCTTGCGATGGGTACAATGGACATCATTAAACTGTACGGCGGTGAGCCGGCAAACTTCCTCGACGTTGGTGGCGGGGCGACGAAAGAGCGCGTGACAGAAGCCTTTAAGCTGATCCTGTCCGACCCGAACGTTGAAGGCATCCTTGTCAACATCTTTGGTGGTATCATGCGTTGTGACGTGATTGCAGACGGCGTTGTTGCTGCTGCGCGCGAAGTTTCTTTGAACGTGCCGCTTGTTGTACGTCTTGAAGGGACAAACGTAGACCAAGGTAAGAAAATTCTTTCTGAATCCGGTCTGCCGATCATCACTGCTGATAACCTTGCTGACGCGGCAGAAAAAGTCGTGAAAGCTGTGAAGGAGGCTGCATAACATGGCCGTTCTGATTAATAAAGATACCAAAGTCATCTGTCAGGGTTTCACTGGCGCACAAGGTACTTTCCACTCTGAACAAGCGATTGCTTACGGGACACAAATGGTCGGTGGTGTTACACCGGGCAAAGGTGGTACCACTCACCTCGATCTGCCGGTCTTTGACACGGTTGCCGATGCACGTGAAAAAACAGGTGCAAATGCGTCTGTCATTTACGTTCCGCCGCCGTTCGCAGCCGATGCGATTTTGGAAGCGATCGATGCTGAAATCGAACTGGCTGTTTGTATCACCGAAGGCATTCCGGTAACGGATATGGTGAAAGTGAAACGTGCGCTGGAAAATTCCAAAACACGCCTTGTCGGCCCGAACTGCCCGGGTGTGATCACGCCAGGTGAATGTAAAATCGGTATTATGCCGGGTCACATTCACAAACGCGGTTCTGTTGGTATCGTTTCCCGTTCCGGTACATTGACTTACGAAGCTGTTGCACAAACAACGGCTGCAGGCATGGGGCAATCCACATGTATCGGTATCGGTGGCGATCCGGTAAACGGTACAAACTTCATCGATTGTCTGGAAATGTTCCTGGGTGATGATGAAACAGAATCCATCGTTATGATCGGTGAAATTGGTGGTACGGCTGAGGAAGAAGCTTGTGAATTCCTCAAGCAGTCCAAAATCAAGAAACCGGTTGTTGGTTTTATTGCTGGTGTTACTGCACCTCCGGGTAAACGTATGGGCCATGCTGGTGCCATCATTTCCGGCGGTCAAGGTACTGCTGATGCCAAAATGGAAGCTATGAAGTCTGCTGGCGTTGCTGTTGCTGATTCACCGGCTTCTATCGGTAGCACAATGGTTAAACTGTTGAACGGTTAATCGTTGTTGGGAGCGGTCCTCACCGCTCCAAATCCTAGTCTTGGGAGTTAGGGTGCGGGATCACCGTTAAGAAGTGAACCGCACCCCTCTAGGGAAGAAAAAATATGGTTGATACCCCCGAAACAATCCTGAATGGCCAAAATACTGTCTATCTGGCAGAACTTTACGCCCGTTATATGAGGGACCCGTCCTCTGTTGATCAGAGTTGGGTGTCCTTTTTCTCCGGATTGCGCGCTGAAGGTCTGGAAGCACTACAAGACCTGAGCGGTCCGAGTTGGAACAAACCGAGCCACGGCGTCGTTAATACGGGTGCAACATCCGTCACGGCACCGGTTGCAGCTGCACAGCCGCAGGCGGGTGCGGTTTATGCACAGGCTGACGAAGACGCGATCCGCGCCGCAACGATGGACTCCATCCGTGCGTTGATGCTGATCCGTTCTTACCGTGTCCGCGGTCACCTTATCGCTCGATTTGACCCACTGGGGATCGAGGGTAACGACTATCACCCGGAACTGGATCCGAAATCATATGGTTTCACCGATGCAGATATGGACCGTCCAATCTTTATTGATTTTGTGTTGGGTCTGGAAACAGCCACTTTGCGCGAGATCGTTGAGAAAGTACAATCCACATACTGCCGTCATATCGGTGTGGAATTTATGCACATTCAGGAACCGGAAGAAAAAGCCTGGATCCAGCGTCGCATTGAATCCACTGAAAATCAGTCTGCATTTACCGTAAAAGGCAAACAGGCGATTTTGGAACGTTTGACCGAAGCTGAAGGCTTTGAGCAGTTCCTTGATAAAAAATACACAGGGACAAAACGTTTCGGTCTGGAAGGCGGCGAAGCCCTTATCCCCGCGATGGAACAGATCTTGAAACGCGGTGCGCAACTGGGCTTGAAAGAAGTCGTTCTGGGGATGCCGCACCGGGGTCGTTTGAACGTTTTGACCAATGTGATGCACAAGCCGTTTCGCGCACTGTTCTCGGAATTTCAGGGCAATTCATCCAATCCGGATGATGTTGAAGGTTCAGGGGATGTGAAATATCACCTCGGGACATCTGCGGACCGTGAATTTGATGGCAATACAGTTCACCTGTCTTTGACCGCAAACCCGTCTCACCTTGAACTGGTCAACCCGGTTGTCCACGGGAAGGTACGTGCCAAACAGGAACAACTTGGGGATACAGAACGCCGTCAGGTCATGCCGTTGTTGTTACACGGTGATGCGGCTTATTCCGGTCAGGGGATTGTGCCGGAAGGCCATGCCATGTCGGGTCTGCGCGGCTATAAAGTTGGCGGGACTATTCATATCATCGTCAACAACCAGATCGGTTTTACAACGGCGCCGCATTATTCGCGTTCCAGCCAATATCCGTCTGATGTTGCCAAGATGGTACAGGCACCGATTTTCCACGTAAACGGGGATGATCCGGAAGCTGTGGTTCACGTGGCCCGTATTGCAACCGAATACCGTCAGGAATTTGGTAAAGATGTGGTCATCGACATGTTCTGTTATCGCCGTCATGGTCATAACGAGTCGGATGAGCCGATGTTTACCAACCCGCATATGTATAAAGTGATCAAGGCGCAGAAAACCACGCGCGAACTTTATGCAGAGCGTCTGGTTGCGGAAAAAGTTCTGAGCGAACAACAGGTTCAAGATATCTATGACGATTTCAAAGGTCGTCTGGAAGAGGAATTTCAGGCGGGTACGGCCTATAAGCCGAACAAAGCCGATTGGTTCGAGGGTAAATGGCAAGGGTTTGCCAATGCCAAGGGCGAAGAGGAATTCCGTAATGAAGATACCTCTGTTTCCGAAGAATTGTTGAAAGAAGTCGGTAAAGCCATTTCCACGGCCCCCGATAACTTTAATGTGAATAAGAAGGTTGAACGCCAGCTCAAGGCCAAGTCCAAAATGATCGAGACCGGTGAAGGGATCGATTGGGCAACTGCCGAAGCCTTGGCGTTTGGTTCTCTCTTGGTAGAAGGGCATAAGGTTCGCCTGTCCGGTCAGGATTGCGGTCGTGGGACATTTTCCCAACGTCATAGTGTGATCGTGGATCAGGAAAGCGAAGAACGTTACCGCCCGCTGAACAGTATTCGTGAAGAACAAGGCGACTACGAAGTTATCGACAGCCCATTGATCGAATTGTCCGTTCTTGGTTTTGAATATGGTTATTCATTGGCAGAACCCAATGCTTTGGTCATGTGGGAAGCCCAGTTTGGTGATTTTGCCAACGGTGCCCAGATGATTATCGACCAGTTTATCTCAAGTGGTGAATCCAAATGGTTGCGTCTGTCCGGTTTGACCATGTTGTTGCCGCATGGCTATGAAGGTCAAGGCCCTGAACACTCATCCGCACGCCCGGAACGTTATCTGCAACTTTGTGCAGAGGACAACTGGCAGGTTCTGAACCTGTCCACGCCGGCGAACTATTTCCACGCTCTGCGTCGTCAGTTGTGCCGTAACTTCCGCAAACCTTTGGTGATCTTTACGCCGAAGTCCTTGCTGCGTCACAAGCTGTGTCAAAGCACTCTGTCCGAATTTATGACAGGGTCCGCCTTCCAGCGTGTTATTGGTGAAACCGATAAACTGGTGGCCAATGACAAGATCAAGCGGGTCGTTCTGTGTACAGGTAAAGTTTACTATGACCTGCTGCAAACGCGCCGTGACAAAGGGATTGACGATGTTGCCATCGTTCGTGTCGAACAGCTTTATCCTTGGCCGAAAGAGTCCATTAAGGAAGAGTTGGCGAAATATCCCAATGCCGACATGGTCTGGTGTCAGGAAGAACCTGCAAACATGGGCTATTGGACATTTGTCTTCCCGCGTTTGCTTTATATCTGTCAAGAATTGGGTATGAAGGGCGGCTTCCCGGGCTATTCCGGTCGTCGCGCATCTGCATCGCCTGCAACGGGCCTGAACAAGGTTCACGTTGCCGAACAACAGTTCCTGGTTGACGAAGCATTGGCTGGCAAGCTGGGAAGCCTGCCGACGCCGTTTGCACGTGAAACCAAAATGGCTGCATCTAAACTATAAGAGTTGTGAGGAAACAAATGGCCACAGAAATTACTGTTCCTGCTTTGGGTGAATCCGTATCGGAAGGTACGGTTTCAAAGTGGCTCAAAAATATCGGCGACACTGTCGCTGTTGACGAACCGCTTGTTGAGCTGGAAACAGACAAAGTCACTGTCGAAGTACCGTCGCCTGTTGCGGGTACTTTGGTTGAAATCGTTGCCGCAGAAGACTCCGACGTGGAAGTGGGTGCGGTCCTGTGTATGGTGGGTGAAGCGGGTGAAACCGTTGCGGCTGCTCCGGCTTCTGCCCCTGCGGCTCAAGAAGCACCGGCAAAAGCGGCTTCTGCCGGTACGGGTGAAACGGTGGATATTGTTATCCCGGCAATGGGTGAATCGGTTACCGAAGGCACAATTTCCAGCTGGCTGAAAAAAGTCGGTGAAGAAGTTGCTGTTGATGAAGCCCTGTGTGAAGTCGAAACCGATAAAGTAACTGCCGAACTGCCGTCACCGGCAGCCGGTGTGCTGGTTGAGATTATCGCGGGTGAAGAGACAGACGTTGAAGTCGGTACGGTTGTTGGTCGGATTGCTGTTGGTGCAACGGCTGGTGCGGCGGCCCCGGCATCCAGTGCAGCCCCGGCGAAAAGCGCGCCTGCGGCGTCGGCTCCGGCATCTGCGGCAAATACATCCCTGCCTTTGGCACCAGCGGTTCGCAAGCTGGTTGAAGAAAACGGCCTTGATGCTGCGAAAATTCCGGCAACAGGGAAAGATGGTCGCTTGGTGAAGGGCGATGTTCTGGCCTATATCGAAAGCGGTCAGGCTGAAAAAGACAAAGCGGTGGCGGCGAAACCGGCTCCTGCTGCAGCACCTGTGGCGGCTCCGGCCCCGGCGGCTGCACCGGCTGCGTCTTCTACGCCGAACGGGGCGATGATCCCGCCGCGTCCGCAAGGCCCGCGTGAAGAACGTGTGAAAATGACCCGTCTTCGCAAGGTTATTGCATCTCGCTTGAAAGAAGCGCAAAACACAGCGGCGATCTTGACCACTTGGAACGAAGTGGACATGACCGGTGTCTTGGAAATGCGCAAGCAATATAAAGACGGTTTTGAGAAAAAACACGGTGTGAAGCTTGGTTTCATGGGTATTTTCACAAAAGCCTGTGTGACAGCTCTGCGTGAATGGCCTGCCGTGAATGCAGAAATCGACGGTGACGAAATCGTTTATAAAAACCATTACGATGTTGGGATTGCCGTTGGCTCTCCGACAGGTCTGGTGGTGCCGGTTGTGCGTGATTGTGATGAAAAATCACTGGCACAAATCGAAGGCGATATCGTGGACTACGGTAAACGCGCCCGTGCTGGTTCATTGACAATGGACGAAATGATGGGAGGAACCTTTACCATTTCTAACGGTGGTGTGTTTGGTTCCTTGTTGTCTGCACCGATCCTGAACCGCCCGCAATCTGCGATTTTGGGTATGCACAAAACGCAAATGCGCCCGATGGTAATGCCGGACGGTTCCATTCAGGCACGCCCGATGATGTATCTGGCCTTGTCTTATGACCACCGTATCATTGATGGTCGCGAGGCAGTCAGCTTCCTCGTTCGCGTCAAGGAATGTCTGGAAGATCCGCAGCGCATCTTGCTGGACGCCTAAGCGTTAAAAAATGAAGCGGGGGTCGGCAGTGTGTCGGCTCCCGTTTTTTTACTGTATTACAAGACAAAGGAATGAGATCGATATGAGCGATAATTTTGACGTTGTTGTCATCGGCGGTGGCCCCGGTGGATATGTCTGCGCCATTCGTGCTGCACAGCTGGGTTTGAAAACAGCTGTTGTGGAAAAACGCGGCAGTCTGGGCGGGACTTGTTTGAATGTGGGCTGCATTCCGGCCAAGGCCTTGCTGCAATCTACGCATCTTTATGAAATGGCCGCCCATGAAATGGCGGAACATGGCATTAACGTCACGCCGAAACTTGATCTGGACAAAATGATCGACCGCAAAGAAGCGGTCGTGAAGCAATTGACGCAAGGCGTTGAGTTTTTGATGAAGAAGAACAAGGTCAAATACCTTGTGGGTGAGGGAAAAGTCACGGCAGCTGATGAAGTGACGGTTTCTTTGAATGCGGGCGGTGAAGACGTTTTAAAGACGGAAAACATCGTGATTGCAACCGGATCTGACGTTGCGACATTACCGTTTTTGGAAATTGACGAAAAAGTTATGATGTCATCGACCGGTGCAATGGAATTGCGCAAAGTCCCGAAAAAGCTTGCTGTTATCGGCGGTGGGGTGATCGGTCTGGAACTTGGTTCTGTTTGGAACCGTCTGGGCGCAGACGTCACGGTTATTGAATTTATGGATCAAATCCTGCCCGGTATGGATGGTGAAGTCCGTAAACAGGCCCAACGTATCTTGAAAAAACAGGGTTTGAATTTCAAACTGGCGACCAAGGTAACAGCTGCGAAGAAAACCAAAACGTCTGTCACTCTGACAATGGAACCGGCCAAAGGCGGGGATGCGGAAGAACTTAAGGTCGATGCCTGCCTCGTTTCCATCGGTCGTCGCCCCTATACCGATAACCTCGGTTTGGCGGAAGTCGGTGTTGAAATGGACGAGCGCGGCTTTGTCAAAGTGGACCATGATCTGCAAACCAATGTTGCAGGGATCTTTGCGGTTGGTGACGTGATCGGCGGTTTGATGCTGGCGCACAAAGCCGAAGAAGAAGGCGTTGCTGTTGCTGAAATGCTGGCAGGCCAGTCTGGTCATGTAAACTACGATGTGATTCCGGGTATTGTTTACACGCACCCCGAAATCGCAAGCGTCGGCCGTACGGAAGAAGGCCTAAAAGCAGATGGGATCGAATATAAAGTTGGCAAGTTCCCCTTCCAGGCCAATGGTCGTGCGTTGGCCAATGGCGACAGTGAAGGCTTTGTCAAAATCCTGGCTGACAAGAAAACAGATCGTGTTCTGGGTGCCCATATCATTGGCCCGTCTGGTGGTGATCTGATCCAGGAAGTTGTACAGGCAATGGAATTTGGTGGGTCCAGCGAAGATATTGCACGTACATGCCACGGTCATCCGGGCTTGCCTGAAGCGGTGAAAGAAGCGGCTTTGGCGTGTGATAAACGCGCTCTGCATGCTTAAGTCATAGACTTCGCAATAGAAAAAACGGCGTACTGTCTTTTGGATGGTACGCCGTTTTTATTTTTATGACGTGACCTGTTGGCGCAGCATGTCAAATTCTTCGGCGAAAGACTGTTCCAGTTTTTTAATGTCGTCTTCGCTCACGTCTTCCATCACCACACAAGTCATCGTCAAGTGAGCGGAGCCATCCGGCAAGGAGACCACACGGGATGGGAAAGGTGCAGCGTATCCTTGCTTGAGCCGCCATACATATCAATCACACCGCTTTGTACATCGGCTTTAATATCAAAATAACTTTCCCCCATCGGTCCTTGAATGCGATAAACATCGCCGTCTTTTTGAATGGAGTGGCAATAATTGATCGCCCATTTAGGTAAATTTTCCGGTGTTGAGACAAAATTAAACAGTTTTTCTGCACTGACATTCACCGTGAGAGTCTTAGAGTTGACGTACATTTTGAACTCCTTCTGTACGAGTTGAACTGTTCTGATCTTACTGCCATACTCCTGACATCTAGCTGTCAGCAGACTTATGCCAAAGTGGAAAAATGATGAAACGAACAGAACGTTTGATAAAAATCACGACCTTGTTACAAGGGCGCCGGGGTGCGGTGACGGCAGACTATATCGCACAGGAATGCGAAGTCAGTGTACGCACGGTTTATCGTGATATTCAGGAATTGATGAACAGCGGTGTGCCAATTTCCGGTGAAGCCGGTGTTGGTTATATTTTGGAGGCGGGCTACCATTTACCGCCGCTAAGTTTTGATATTGAGGAGATCGAAAGTCTGGTTCTAGGTATGGCGATGGTTTGTAATTGGACAGATGATCGAATGGGGCGCTCGGCACGCAGTGCCTTGGATAAAATTAGAAATGCCTTACCCGCAACATCCCTTGAAAAACTGCATGGAACGGCCTTATTTGCCTTTCAAAGTGCAATTCATGTCCCGTGGACAGTTGATTTTTCTGCGTTGCGTTTGGCGATCCGTGAGAAATATAAAATTGAAATTGATTATGTAGACGAACACAAAAAAATGTCCGTACGCACCGTTCGCCCTTTGGCGATGATTTTCCTCGGACCGATCTGGTTGCTGTGCGGTTGGTGCGAACTGCGTAATGATTTTCGTAATTTTCGAATAGATCGTATTCAAAAATTACAAATTTCTGAGGAACGGTTTCGCGATGAACCGGGAAAAGCTTTAAATGATTATCGCAACCGTGATCATTGTGATGAACTAGGGAAATAAAAATTATCCCGTATGTACGCAATTGCGTCCGCTTTTCTTCGCGTCATATAGGAAACGGTCAGAAAGATTGATTAAATCATCCAGACTTTCCGTGGATTGCCATGTAATGCCGACACTGATTTGTACACTCAGTTTGTGAGTTTCATAGGTGAAGGTGGTTTCTGCAATGACATCGCGCAGGGTTTCGAAGGTTTCGATAACATCTTCCGTATCCTCACGATACATCAAGACACAGAATTCTTCGCCACCGAAGCGGGCGACAACACCTTTGTTTTTGAAATAGTGGTCAATTTTCTTGGCGACAGTCGTCAGGATAAAATCGCCGGCATCATGGCCAAAGCTGTCGTTGATTTGTTTGAAATGATCCACATCAATCATAGCGGCGATTAAATAGCCGTCGCTTTTCTGAGCTTCCTTGAACATTTCCTGACCACGGTCATACAGATAACGCCGGTTACGAACGCCTGTCAGGTAGTCCGTGATGAGTGAGTTTTTGAGTGCTTTTATATATTCCAGCATTTCAATGTTCTGGGAAATGCGGCAGAAAAACTCTTCGTTTAAGAAAGGTTTGGTAATGAAATCATTTGCACCGATCTTAATGAACTTTGCTGAAAGAGCATGGTTACCGTATGTGGAAACGCCAACGATCGACAATTCACGCTTAGAATAATGTGTGCGGATTTTTTTGGTCAGTTCGAACCCATCAAGATTTGGCATGTTGTAGTCTGTAATGACCAACATGATATCGGGATTTTCATCCAGAACCTTCAGGGCTTCCAGACCGTCACATGCCTCTAAAACCTGAAACTTATAGCGATGAAGCAGGCCGCGCATCTGATATCGTGCGGTTTTGGAATCGTCAACCAGCAAAACTTTGATAAATTGATTAAGGTAAATGCGTTTTACCGTTGAAATGACGTATTCAATGCTGGCAGGGCTGTCTTTCACGACATAATCGATAATATTTTTTTGCATCAGGTCATCGCGAATTTCTTCATTAAAATGACCGGAAAAAACAATAGATGGGATGGGTTGCGAGATGACGTATTCGACGATTTCCCCGTTGGGGGCATCGGGTAAGTTCAAGTCAAGCAGGGCCAGAAAAAAGGTATTTCCGCGTTCTTTTAAAATGGTCGCGGCCTGTTTGAATGTTTCGGCGCAAATGACATTGCAGTCGAGTTCTTTTTCCAACTGGCTTTTAAGAACGCTGCGATAAAATTTCGCATCTTCCACGAGGAGAATATCAATTTTTTGGTCGAAATCTGTCATAAAGTTTTGGCCTGCGGCTATGCGGTGACAAAGCAGCCTTTACGGGCGGCTTGGCTCTCAAGAGTGTGTTTTGTATCATCAAGAAGATCTGCATATTTGCCGGGTGAGGCAATACAGAGCATACCGCTGACATTGACATTCAGCAGCTGTTTTCCAAACCGGAAGTCACGGTTGATGATATGGCGATGCAATGTTTGCATTTCTTCCACAAAATTATTGGGTTGGTCGGTTGCGCATAAAAAGCAGAATTGACTGCCGCTGTAGCGCACGACAAGCGGGGATGTCCGGTTGAAATGACGTTCAAATTCCCGCGCCATCATAAACAAGACCGCATCACCGGCATCATTGCCGTGAGACTCGTTAAAGGTTTTAAAGTCATCAAGTTCAAAAAAAGCACAAGCGAGAGACAGGTTGTTTGTTTCGGCCGTTTGACAGGTTCTCTCATATTCCTCTTCCAGAAAACGGCGGTTTTTTAACTGGCTGACCAAATCGGTGTGAACGAGCTCATCCAGTTTATGTACCTTTTCCAAAGCATCCATATTCAACGTGATGCGACAGAAAAATTCCTCGGTGAGAAAGGGTTTAACAAGAAAATCACTCGCCCCGGCTTTTAAAAATTGTGCCGACAGGGTTTGGTTGCCATATGCCGATACCCCGATAATACAAACTTGATCGCGACTTTTTTGCGCCCGAATGAGTTTACAGAGTTCGGTCCCTTGCATATCCGGCATGTTGTAGTCGCAGATGATGAGGCGAATATCGGGATTTTTGTTGAAAACATTTAAGGCATCGTGACCTGTGCTCGCGCTCAGAACTTTAAAATTGAAGCGTTTCAGCAAGGTTTCCATGTGTTTGAGTGCAACACGCGAGTCATCGACAACCAAGGCGCAACTGGTGCTGTTTTTAAAATAGCGATCCACCATATTGAGGACGTAGTTCAGGCTGGCGGGGCTGTCTTTGACGACATAGTCGATTACGCTGGGATGTTCCAACAGGTCACGTACAGCTTCGCTAAAATGACCGGAAAAAATAAGGGATGGCACCCCCATGCCCGTAACGATATCGACAATTTCACCATCTGGGGCATCCGGTAGATTGAGATCCAAAAGACCTAAATCAAAATGCTTATTGCTGTTGGTTAGTTGTTCGACGGCTTCGCTATAAGTTTCGACAGCGGTCACATTGTAGCCGAACTTGGTTTCTATCTGTGATTTTATGATATTGCGAAAAAACTTCGCATCTTCTACCAATAGGATCTCGGCCATTTTTTAATGTCTACTCAATTATTATTTGGTCTTCTTTCAAAGTAACGAAACTTTACTTGCTTCGCAATTGATAACTCTGTGTTGAGTAAGGAAAGGAAAAGAGATCAGGACAGTTTATCAAAAGGGATAGTCAAGTTGTCGCGTGCCTTGTCCATGCGTTCGTGTGGTCCTGTGGGGCGTTCTGGAATATCCTGTTCATCCACTTTTTCAGGATGCCAGTCTTTCATATAGGAACGGGCATTGGGGACCTCTTCACGATGCAGATCGTCGTCATAGTCGCGGGGATCATATTCCTGAAAGGTTGGATCGTCGTTTTGTGCGCCTTCTTCTTCTGCCATTTTTGCCAGACGATCAAAGGTGGTCAGGGAATGATATAAATCCGGATCCATATCTTCACGGTGGGGACGACAGGTCCAAAGCAGTAAGCCAGCAGGCAAACCCGCGAGCAACCAACCGGGCAGTTGCAGAACACTTGCAATGATAAAATTCAGTAAGACAGAATCATAATGATGTTTAAAAGCAATCCATTTGCCGGGAGCAAGGGTGAGCAATAAATCGTTGGTTGATGTGAACAGGCTGTTGTGTTGTGCCAAAGTCGCTTCGGCCGCGGCCAAAAGAAAGGCCAAGGCAAAGAAGACCCACCCCAGTAAAAAACCGAGTTTTGTCACCAGATTGATTTGCTGTGAATGACGTGGCACGTCTGTGTCCTTTAAAACCGTCGAGAAAATTCTCTTACTCATTTTCTTTCATACCATAATCACTATGAATATTTGAAAGATTTATTGAGGACCCGCAGTCTATGGGGGGGACGGTTTTAAAGGGAGAAGGTGTTCTCTATCGTTTGATATTAGCGCATCAAATATTTTTCGATAAAGGCATCAATGTCGTCAGGACCCATACCGCGTTTTTTCAAATCTTTGCGAATGGAGTTAATGTCCACGTTCGGATAGGTGTGGCAATCTTCGATCTGGTTGGTTTCTGCATCAATAATGCGGAAATCGTAGGCCATTTTCTCGCTACGATAGACATCATATTTCAAAATTTGGTCAACCGAGTTGTCCGGCAGATAGGTCAGGATTGTCGGTTGCAGGTCGTACAGGTCTGTCGGTTTACAGTAATCAGCAGAACAGATGATGACTTCGTCGCCTTTTTGACAGGTACGGGCTGCCGCACCATTCAAAATACAGCATTTTGAACCCGGTTCCCCATAGATGACATAGGTGGAAATGCGTGCGCCGCTCTGTTTGTTCCAGATATCGACGAATTCCATCGGGTAAATACCTGCCAGTTCGCACTGTTCCGGGTCCAGCGTAATGGAACCGTGGTAGTTCAGGTCAGCCCCGGTGACGCGAATGCCATGTAATTTGGCGCGTACAACTTTCATCATAGTCGTCAGCCTTAAACATTTTAAAAAAGGTACAGGCTTTATAACGATTTTAAGCCTGCGAGCCAGCATTTTTTAACATATTGAGTGTAGAAGTTATATATTCTTTAACTCTCCAGACGCTACCCATATAAGCGGATAAATTTATAGAGCGGGATATTCTATGGCATTGATGCGATCAATAGCGACGGTCGGCGGCTTTACGATGTTGAGCCGTATTCTCGGTTTTGTCCGCGATATTCTGGTTGCTGCCATATTGGGGGCTGGTCCGGTTGCCGATGCGTTTTTTATCGCGTTTAAATTCCCCAATGTTTTTCGTCGTTTGTTTGCCGAAGGGGCGTTCAATGCGGCGTTTGTGCCATTATTTGCCGGAAAACTGGAAGAAGAAAATGGCGATAAGGTTGCCAAGGCATTTGGTGAACAGGCGTTTGCATTTCTGTTTTGGGTCTTGCTGACGCTTTTGATTGTGATGGAACTTTCCATGCCGTGGGCGATGCGTCTGTTTGCTCCCGGTTTTATGGACGATCCGGCGAAATTTGATTTGGCTGTTCATCTGACCAGAATCACTTTTCCTTATTTATTATTTATCTCATTGGTTTCCTTGATGGCAGGGGTCTTGAATTCACTTAATAAATTTGCCGCCGCCGCCGCCACACCTGTTTTGTTAAATATCTGCCTGATCGGTGCTGTTTTGGGTCTGACACCTTATATGGAAACACCGGGTCATGCCTTGGCCTGGGGGGTATTTGGGGCTGGAATTGTCCAGTTTATCTGGATGTTCTGGAATGGGGTGAAAAATAAAATGGGCCTGAAATTGGGCTGGCCACGCTGGAATGCTGATGTGAAAACAATGGTTGCGCGTATTATTCCGGGGGCTGTCGGTGCGGGGATTTATCAGGTCAATATGTTAGTCGATATGATTATCGCGACCTTGTTGCCAACGGGATCTATTTCTTTTTTGTTTTATGCTGACCGGATCAATCAATTGCCGTTGGGGGTGGTTGGTGTTGCGGTGGGGACAGCCCTTTTACCGATGATGTCGCGCCAGTTACGCAGCGGTGATGAAACCGGTGCGATGAATAGCCTGAACCGGGCGTTGGAATTTTCTTTGCTACTAACCCTGCCGGCTGCGGCTGCTTATATGGTGATTGCTGATCCGATTGTTTCTATTCTCTTTGAACGCAAGGAATTTGTTGCCAGTGATACGCAAGCCACGGCAGCCGCCCTGTTTGTCTATGCCCTGGGTTTGCCTGCTTATGTGTTGAACAAGGCACTGACTCCGGGCTTTTTTGCCCGTGGTAATACAAAAACACCAGTGAAAATTGCGGCGGTGTGTATGGCGGTGAATATTGCCTTTAACCTGCTTTTGATGGGACCGTTTTTGCATGTTGGACTTGCGATGGCGACGGTGATTTCGGCATGGGTCAACACGTTACTATTGGCGATTGTGTTACGCAAAAACGGTTATTTGACCTTGGATAGCCGATTGAAGAGTCGAGCAGGGCGTATTGTTGTGGCCTGTGGTGTCATGGCGGCGGCTTTATATGGATTGACCTTGTTGTTACAGGCTGAATTGGCGGGGTCGCAACTCATGCGAATCCTGTCTTTATGTGCTTTGGTTGGAGTGGGTTTATTGTCTTACTTTGCCTGTGTCTTTTTATTCGGTGCGGCACGATGGACCGAGGTAAAATCCATGATGCGCCGGCAATAGGCCAACAGTTCAAGCCTCATAGCTACAAGTTGCATATTATTGTATTTACTGCAATTATCTTGCACATTTATGAACTTATCTTTGCAGTTATCTTATTGAATTGACAAAAGAATCCTCTGAGACCATCAGGTAGGGCAACCGTCGTTACAAGACGTGTCTCTGCTGAAGGTGAATAGAATGAGTTCTGATCGTATTTCAATTGCCCATCGTATCTATGTCGGGTTTGGTTTTTTAATTATGGCGCTGCTTGGTTTAGGGGCGTTTGCAACCTTCCAGTTCGATGAAATGGCAGGATCGACAGAAACGATCGGCGAGAAGATTACCCTTGTCGGAGAAGCCAATGAATATGCATTGCGTCTGCAGGAGCTTTCCGATGCGATTTTGCTTTATGCCCAGTCACAGAAGCCACAGGATCGTGCGGCTGTTGATCGTCGGTTGGAGACAACCAAGGCAACGGAAGAACGTTTTATTCGTCACTTGGCGGAAAAAGGCCAGCAGTCGGATTCTGATAAAGTGGCACAATATTCCAAGGCATATAAAGAAACACTCGGTCCTTTGTTATTGCGCATCGAAAATATTGGTGCTTCGGCAGATATGATTTTGATGGGGGCAAACAAGTTAACGTTATCGGCACCGGAATTGGCGGAAAAACTGGATACGATTGCACTGGAAAAACCGGAATATGCGGGCCTTTCTATAATGGCGCATAAAATTATGACGACATCGGCAAAAGCCTTGGTAGACACCATGACCTATGCCATTAAACCGTCGGATAAGACCTTGCAAAATGCGCGAAATGCAACGACCGCTCTGGATAACGCCTTGGGTGAAACCAAAACGGAAATGAAGGGATTGTCGCGCCGGGACCTGAAACCTTTGAAATTTTTAGGTCGGGATAACGATCTGTTGAAACAGGGTTACGTACAGTTTCAGGGGTCTAATCTGGGTTTGATCAATTCATTTAGTGCCTATCGTGCTGAAATTGAAAAAACGATGGCAATGGCAGACAGTATCCGTCGCACAGCCATTGAAGAACAGAACCAGACGACATCGGCAGTCAGTGAAGCCTCTGCCAGTACAATTACCAGCTACATGGTCACAATGATTATTGTTGCAATCATTGCTGTTTTACTGGGCGCGGTGACATCACGCAGTATTTTGGGACCGTTGCGTCGGGTAACGCAGGATATGCGGCTTTTAGGCGAAGGCAATACCGAGATTGAAGTGGTGGATCGTCAACGTCGTGACGAGGTTGGCACAATGGCAAAAGCCGTTGTTATCTTCCGCCAAAATGCACTGGATGTGGAACGCCTGACCCAGCAACGTCTGGAAGATCAAAAACAGGAAGAAGAAAAACGCAGTGCATCCCTGTTTGCAATGGCCGATACGATTGAATCAGAAACGGGTGTGGTGCTGGAAAAAGTTGCCAATCATACCAAGGAATTGTCACGCGCGGTTGGAACGATGTCGGGTTCAGCCGAACGGGTTTCCGCACAGGCCGGTGATATGGCTCGCGAAGCCCAAGAATCACACAGTTTGGCACAACAGGTGGCACAGGCTGCGGATAATTTGGCCCTGACGATTGAAGATATTTCCGCCAAAGTGGGACGACAGCGCGATATTGCTGATACAGCGATGACACAGGCGCAAAATTCCACCCGTTTTGTACAGGTTTTGAGCAAAGCAACCGATGATATTGGCAATGTGGTTGCGATTATCAGTGATATTGCCGCCCAAACCAATATGCTGGCCTTAAATGCCACGATTGAGGCGGAACGAGCCGGTATTGCCGGGAAAGGATTTGCGGTTGTTGCATCCGAAGTGAAGCAACTGGCGACGCAAACATCCAAGGCAACGGCACAAATCGCCACGCAAATTAACGGTGTGCGCAATGTGACCCGTGATTGTGTGAAATCAATTGAGGAGATTAACGGCATTATCAATGATATGGCCAATATTTCCAGCGAGGTTTCTCACAGTGTTGATGGTCAGAGTGCAGCGACCCGTCAAATCACCACCAGCATACAGGAGTCATTTAAAGTTTCGGAACGTCTGAACCATCAAGTAAACAACGCCTCTTCTGAAATGCAGGACGTGCGTGCGTTAAGTGATGATCTCGGTTCTGTATCCAGAAATGTGTCTTCTATGGTGGAAAGCCTGCAAATGTCCTTGAACACGGCAATTCGTACCGCTTCAAATGCCTTGAACGATAGTGACAAGGCTTTTGTGATGAAGAAAAATGTCAATGTGACCTTGAAGGGTCCGCGCGGGGTCTTGCGGTCTAAATTGCATGATATTTCCAATAATGGCTTTGCTCTGGTTCCGGCCTTGGATGTACGGATTGCAGAAGAGTATGAAGCCAGCATTGATGGGATTGATGGGACATATACTGTCGAAATCCTCAGCAAGCGCGGGGCACAATCGCCTAAAACCCGTATCCGTTTTGTCGGGGATATGGAAGAACGCGCGAATGTCGTGAGCTATGTTATGAACATGTGGGCAGATCATTTGCGCATCGAAATTCTGGGTGGGCCGGATGTTATTGCATTTTCCGATTATCAAAATGCGGCGGAATAACGCTTTATCTTGACCCTGTTCATCGTGCATTGCATAACATTGCTTCTTTGAGCAGGGGCGTCTCCACAGCGTCCCATTGTAAACTTTTTTGAAAGCGGGACACATCCAATGGATCGCATTTTTTCAGGCGTTCAGCCTTCCGGTAACCTGACACTTGGCAACTATCTTGGTGCCATTCGCAACTGGGTGAAATTGCAAAACGATTACGAATGCATTTTCTGTGTTGTCGATATGCATGCCATCACTGTCTGGCAAGACCCGGAAAGCCTGCGCCGTGCGACACGCGAAGTTGCTGCCGGGATGCTGGCATCCGGTGTCGACCCTAAACGCAATATTATTTTCAACCAGTCGTCTGTTTCCGGGCATGCGGAACTGGGCTGGATCTTCAATTGCGTTGCGCGTCTTGGATGGCTAAACCGTATGACGCAGTTTAAGGAAAAAGCAGGGAAGCATAAGGAAAATGCGTCCTGTGGTTTGTATGTCTACCCCAACCTGATGGCCGCCGATATTTTGCTTTATAAAGCAACGCATGTGCCGGTGGGCGATGATCAGAAACAACACCTTGAACTGGCCCGTGATATTGCGCAAAAATTCAATAACGATTTTGGCAAAGAGGTTTTCCCGTTGCCCGACCCGATGATTTTCGGGACGGCAACACGGGTGATGTCGTTGCGTGACGGCACCAAAAAAATGTCGAAATCCGATCCGTCGGAATATTCACGCATCAGCATGACGGATGACGGGGATACAATCGCCTTGAAAATCCGCAAAGCCAAAACTGATCCGCACCCGGTGCCGGAAACGGTTGAGGGCTGCGAAGATCGTGCAGAAGCGAAAAACCTGATGAACATCTATGCAGCCTTGAGCGATCTGGAACTGAAAGATGTTTGCGCCCAATATGGCGGTCAATCATTTGCTGATTTCAAAAAGGCACTGACCGAGGTCGCCGTGGATAAATTATCCCCGATCAGTCAGGAAATGCAGCGTTATATGGATGACCCGGCAGAAGTTGATGCTATTTTGCGTGATGGTTCAGAACGCGCACGGGCCTTGGCAGAACCTGTATTGAAAGAAGTCAAAGAGGTTGTTGGTTTCTTACAACCGTAAAGACGGAAAATTTCACAATATAAAAGGCGGGAAAATATGTTTCCCGCCTTTTTGCGTTTGAGAACTCAGCCAAAAATAAGACTGCGTCCGAAAACCATGAATAAAATCAGAAAAATCATGCCAAAGACATAAAAAGGCAAATTGCCGTCGCTTAAAAGCTTGGCAAAGATATCGCGTGGATTCCAGATCATACGCCCCTCCAAATTTTGCCAGTCTGTAAAGATTCTTTATATTAGCAAAACATGGATAAGTCGAGCTATTTTTGCCGCGTGGACAGCCAGATCCCGCAGACAATCAGGGCAATTCCGACGAAATGGAAGGTACGCAGCCCTTCACCCAGAATGATCATACCCAATATCGCCCCAAAGATTGGCATGAGATAAAGGAAAACACCGGCGGTATTGGCACCGACCAGTTCAACCCCGCGATTCCAGCACAAGAAAGACAGAACGGACGGGAAAAGGCCGATATAGGCAAAGGCGATGAGGGTATGTTGGTTAAGCTCAAACGTAGCACCTGTGGACAGTTCCCAGCCATAAGCGGGTAAAAGGACGATTACACCGCATAAGACCATCGCCAATGTAAAGGCAAGGCGGGAAAGTCCGGCAGGTGCTTTGGCCAATAAAACTGAATAGATTGACCAGACAAAAACCGCGATTAAGATTAATAAATCACCGGGGTTCAATTCCAACTGGGTCAAGGTGGCGAGGTTACCTTGTGTAATAACCCAGCTGACGCCGATCATGGACAGGGCAATGCCGATACCGGCAAGTTTGCTGATGCCTTTTTTCAGAATTAAGATGGAAAAGAACAAGGTTGCAACCGGCATTCCGGCTTGAATAAGAGAGGTGTTGACCACAGTGGTGTAATGCAAGCCCCAGTATAGCAATGTGTTGAAAGCCGAAATACTGAGAAGCCCCTGAACGGCGATATAGGGCAGATTGGCCCGGATAATATGAAAATCGCGCAGGAAATGTTTCAGGCAGATCGGCAAAAGAACAAGGGCAGCAATGACCCAACGCCAAAAGACCATGGCAACGGGTGGCAGGTCGGTTGCATAAGCCCGCCCGACAACCGAGTTACCGGCCCAGAACAGGACGGCTAAGCTCAATAAAATGTAGGGGTGGGCAAGGGTTCTCAACACGATAGACCTACGATTATAAATGGAAAAAAGACTATGCTCAGGCCCCTTACGCTATGACCTGAGTGGATAAAAAGCAACTGTGGTTATTGCTTAGATTAAAGAATAGCGGCAATGCGTTTAAAGGCTTCGTCCACAATGTCTTGTTCGTGAACAAGAGCCACCCGGATATAGGCCGTGCCGGGGTTTTCACCGCTGTTATCCGTTTTGGCAAGATATTCACCGGGTAGGATACGAACCGCGCATTTTTGCCAGATTTCAAGCGCGGCGTCTTCGCCATTGGCCCAACGTTCGCGGACATCCAACCATAAGAAAAATCCACCTGCCGGGCGATAAAAACCAAGGCGGTTTCCCAGATGGCGTTCGGCGGCATCAATTTTCATCTTATAAAGGTGACGGTTTTCAACAACGTGCTCATCATCGTTCCACAAGGCGGTACTGGCGGCTTGCAGGGGCAGGGGTAAGGAGGCCCCGCCATAATTACGCAAGCTGATAAAAGCCTTGATCAAGGCCGGGTCCCCGGCGACAAAACCGGATCTTAGACCGGCTGCGCTGGATCGTTTGGAGAGGGAATGAAAAACCAGAAGATTGTCAAGAGAGCCTGTTTCCTGTGCCACTTCCAAGGCCCCGTGCGGTTTTTCCCTATCATAAAGTTCGGCGTAGCATTCATCCATCAACAAGGTGAAATTATGTTTGCGGGCCAAGTTCAAGGCGTGACGTAGATAATCAATATCGCCGATCATGCCTTGCGGGTTACCCGGTGAACAGAGGAACAGTAAGGTGGTTTTGGCCCATGTTTCGTCTGAAACCGCGTTCAGGTCGGGCATAAACCCATTTTCCGGCCCGGCAGGGAGATAGACGGGGGTGGCTTCGTTCATCACGGCCGCCCCGACATAGACCTGATAGAATGGGTTGGGGACAAGTACGAGGGGTTTTTCTTCCCCCTTGGCCGCGCGTTCAATTATCAGATTGCCAACCATGAACAAGGCTTCGCGTGTGCCGCAGACGGGCAAGACGTTTTCAAGGCCAAGAAAAGTATCCTTCAGATTGTAACGACGATTTAAAAAGCCGATGATAGCGTGATTGAGCTCCGGCGTGCCTGCAATTGGGGGATATTTATTCCAGAGATGCGCGTGTGCGTTTACAGCTTCTTGCAACAAGGCAGGCGGCTGGTGCTGTGGTTCCCCGATCGACATGGTAAGTGGGGCAAGACCGACCGGTGTGTCGTGATGATCCAAAAGATCGCGCAAGCGTTGGAATGGATAGTCGCTCAGCAGGGATAAAGAAGAATTCACCATGACGATAACCTTTTATGCAATCAATTTTGCCCTCTTATATCAGGCAAGTTTCGTGACAGAGCAAGCCCGATTAGCAAAAATACGACGATAATTGCCATGCCTGCGCGTTGGGAGTTGAAAACATCGCTGAGTAATCCGACCATCAATGGTCCCATGAAGGCAGTAGCTTTTCCCGACAAGGCATAAAGGCCGAAGAGTTCGGTCCGGATATGTGCAGGGGCTGCTTGGCTTAAATAAGTCCGGCTGGCGGCTTGGGCCGGGCCGACGAACAGGCCGAGGCTTAACCCCAAAATCAGGAAATGATTTTTATCGACCACGACCAAAGTTCCAAGGCCCAGTAAAACAAGGGCACTCACACTGATAAGGATAACCCGTTTTGGTCCCCATTTATCATCTAAGCGACCAAAAAGGGCGGCACCGATCCCGGCCGTTACATTGATGCCAATGCCGAAAATAATCAGTTCATTAAACGACATATTAAAAGTTCCGGCTGCGTAAATGCCGCCAAAGGCAAATAAGGTGTTCAGTCCATCGGTGTAAATCATACGTGCGATCAGAAAACGGAAAATGTCTTTGTAATTACGCCATTGTCGCAAGGTGACCCATAAGGTGCGCAAACCGGTTCTGGTTGCTTGCCCGAAACTTGCTTGTGCGGGTTTATCCGGGACGAATAGAAAAAGTGGCAAGGCAAAAACAAAATACCACAGGGCAACAAAAGGCCCGGATATGCGTAGATGTTCGGCCTGTTCCTTATCCAGACCGAATAAAGGCGGGTTGGCTTGAACAAACAACACAAGAACCAAGGCCAGCCCGAGAAGCCCCCCGAGATACCCCAACCCCCATGCATAACCGGAAAGACGGCCTTCTGCCCCCGGTCGGGCCAACCCGTGCATCATGGCATTGTAAAATACCATTGCCATTTCAAACCCGAAAGTCGCAAGCCCGACACAGATTAAAACCCATAAAATAACGCTTTCGTTTGGTGTGGCATACCAAAGCAACGCTGATGGCAGAATACAAAGCAGGGAAAAAACAAAAATCCACGGTTTTCGTCGTCCGCTGTGATCTGCAATGGCGCCAAATATCGGTGCGCACAGGGCGATAAGAAAGGCGGCGACCCCGGTGGCATATCCCCACAAGGCCGTGCCGCTGATTTCATCGGCGGCAATCCCTTTGGTAAAATAAGCGGCAAAGACAAAGGTGGTGACAACCGTAGGAAAGGCAGAATTGGCAAAATCGAACAAAGCCCATGAAAATCTTTGGAAATTTGTTACAGCCATCTGGATTTACTTTCAAAAAAATGGAATGATGTCACGACCATGATGTCATTTTTGCTTAGATATAAAAAAGGCTTTTCCCTTTTCTTACATCGTTTCTTATGTGCCACAGTATTGTTTTTTGGCACATTTGGACAGGCTTTTTCTGAGCAAGTGCCAATCCGGCTGGTCACATCTGATTTGACACCTTACAGCATTGAAAAAGGAATCCAGCCGGGCATTTTTATCGAACTTGTGCAAGAAGCCATGCGGCGTTTGGGCCGTACGGTAAAAGTGGAATTTTATCCGTGGACACGGGCGCAGAAGATTGCCGAACAACAGGATAACATTATTCTTTTTCCATTAGCCCGCACCGCCCCGCGTGAAGACCAGTATAAATGGCTTATGCCTGTTGCCCCAATGGAGCTTGTTTTTGTCAGTACACAGGATCGACCTGTTGATTTGATGGAGGCCCGCAAACTGGGGCGTATTGCTGTTCAAAAAAGCACACCAGCGGAAGCTTATCTGAGGAAGCAGGAGTTCACAAACCTGAGGGCTTTTCCCAAAGCGGCCTCAACCAATATCAAGCTATTGGTGCGCGGACGGGTGGATGCGTGGTTTACAGCCAAGGGATTTGCGCAATATCTGATTAAACAGACCGGTGAAACTGATTTGCAAATTGGCCCGGTGATTGAACAGTCGTTTTTTTATGTGGCGGCTTCCAGAAATTTCCCTGAAGGATTGGCTTGGGAATTACGGCGTGTCCTAAACAAATTGGCTCAGGACGGGACATTGTCTGCCATCCTGAGCCGGTATCGTTAAGTCTTTTAAAACCCATACAGATCAGTCAAAGACAATGTTCGGGCCTTTGTTTCCGTTCATTTGTGCCATGACCTTGAACCAGACTTTATCGGCAATATCACGATAGGCCTTGGCATGTTCGCTGTCCGGTTCCTGTGTCACAATCGGGTGACCTTCATCCGAGGTTACGCGGATTTTGATATCCAGCGGAATTTCACCAAGGAAGTCAGCCCCTTGAGCTTCGGCTGTTTTACGTGCGCCCCCATGGCTGAAGACATCTGTGCGTTCCCCGCAATGCGGGCAGGCAAAATAGCTCATATTTTCAACGATGCCGAAGACCGGAATTTCGACTTTGCGGAACATACTCAATCCTTTGCGGGTATCAAGCAAGGCGACATCCTGCGGGGTGGATACGATGACGGAGCCTGTCAGCGGGACTTTTTGCGCCATTGTGAGCTGAATGTCACCTGTGCCCGGTGGCATATCGACAACCAGAATATCCAATTCGCCCCAGTTTACATCACGCATCAATTGTTCAAGTGCACCCATCACCATCGGGCCACGCCAGATCATGGCGGTGTCTTCTTCGACCAGAAAACCGATGGACATACATTTGATTCCATGATTTTCCATAGGTTCCAGTCGTTTGCCATCGTGGCTGACCGGTTGACCCGTGATCCCTAACATACGCGGGATACTGGGGCCGTAGATGTCGGCATCCAGCAGGCCGACTTTTAAGCCTTTGCCTGCCAGGGCCAGAGCGATATTGACCGAAGTGGTGGATTTGCCCACGCCGCCTTTGGCAGAAGAAATTGCAACAATGGATTTTACACCCGGCATCAGGGGCAGCCCGGCTTGCGGGTTGCCGCGCGGGGCCTGTTGTTGCGGCTGGGCTGGGCGTTCTGCCGTTAAAACCGCTGTGACACTGAGAACACCGTCAAGGGCATGAACGGCTTGTTCTGCGGCTTTGCGGACAGGTTCAAAGTCCTTGGCCCGTTTGGGATCGCCGATATCGATTGTGAAGGCGATATGTCCATCTTTACTTTGTAGGCCGACAACCATTCCCGCAGATACGATATCAGTGCCATTGGCCGGATCTTTGATTGTCTTAAGGGTCTCGAGAACTTTTTGTTCTAATTGGGCGGACATCCTTGAAATCTCCTTCACATCGGATAAATGTAATCTTTAACAGTTCGCACATTGCAAAAGCCGTAGCTGTCATATAAGACTGTTAGGTATGTTTTGCCAAGTGCAACGGTCAATTGCCAAGTGCATTGATCAAATCGACCTTTGACGAACAGAGTATTAAAGGGAAAAACCCAATATGTCATGGAACAATCAGGGCGGTGGCCCGTGGGGCGGTGGTGGAAAAGACCAGGGCCCTTGGGGTCAGGGACCAAAACGACCCAATGGTGGCAACGGTGGCGGTGGCCCGACCCCGCCCGATCTGGAAGAAATGCTGCGTAAAGGCCAGGAAAGCATGAAAAAATTCATGCCCGGCGGTGCAGGTGGTGGAAAACTTATTGTTTTCGGCTTAATCGCTTTGTTTGCGATTTGGATGGCGACTGGATTCTACAAGGTCGATTCAAAATCCCAAGGCGTACAGCTTGTTTTCGGCAAATTTGTCAAAACGTCTCCTCCGGGGTTGCATTGGAATTTCCCGGCACCGATTGGTGATGTGTTTATTCCCGAAGTCACGACGGTACGTGAAGTTGCCATTGGAACCGGTGTGTCCAGCCTGCAAGGCGGCACCAGCGAAGGTATGATTTTGACCGGCGACCAGAATATCGTTGATGTGGAATATAAAGTTTTGTGGATCATCAATGATGCTGCAAAATTCCTGTTTAACATCCGCGATCCGGAAACCACTGTGCGCGCTGCGGCACAAAGTGCGATGCGTGAAGTGATTGGTCAACGTGGTCTTGCCAATGTAAATACCAAAGACCGGGATCAGGTGGCAAAAGAAGCGCGTGATCTTATTCAGGCGATTTTAAATGAATATGACGCTGGTATTTCCATCCAGCAGGTCAACATGGCGAAGATCGACCCGCCCAAAGCGGTAATTGAGGCCTTCAACGATGTACAGGCTGCCCGTCAGGATAAAGAACGTAAACAAAACGAGGCCGAAGCCTATCGTAACCGTATCGTTCCGACCGCACGTGGTGAGGCACAAAAGCTTATTCAGGAAGCTGAAGCCTATAAAGAACGTGTGATCAAAGACGCGGAAGGTGAAGCTGATCGTTTTAAATCGGTTTATGAGTCTTATGCGGTGAACAAGGATGTGACGCGCGAACGTTTGTATCTTGAAACGATGCAGGATGTCTTAAGCAAATCCGATAAAGTGCTCGTTGATAATGAAAAAGGCAGTTCCGGTGTCGTGCCCTACTTACCTTTGCCGGAAATCCAAAAACGTAAGGGAGGCCAGTAATGTCTAAGAAACTTATTGCAACATTAGTCTTGCTGGTTGGCTTTGGCGGTTTGCTGAGTGGCACCTTGTTTAAAGTGGCGGAACCGGTTCAGGCAATTGTGTTCCAGTTTGGCGATCCGCGTCGTGTAATCACCGAACCGGGCCTTGCATGGAAAATTCCGTTCATCCAGGAAGTCGAATATTTCGACAAACGTATTCTGAACCTTGATCCGCAACCCGAAGAAATTCTGCTGGCGGACCAGAAGCGTATTCTGGTGGATACCTATGCCCGTTATCGCATTACCGATCCGCTGAAATTTTTCCAGTCGGTTCGTTTTGAACGCGCGTTTATTCAGCGATTTGGCAGTGTTTTGAATGCGGCGGTTCGTGACTCGGTCGCCAAGGTTGAAATGATTGACCTGCTCTCTGACAAACGTATTGATGTGATGAACGAAATCGTTGAGAAAGTCCGTCAGGCGGCACCACAATATGGGGTGACCTTGGTCGATGTCCGTATCGGCCGTACAGACTTGCCTGCACAGATTTCCCAAAACGTGTTTGATCGGATGCGCACAGATCGTGTGCAGGTTGCCAACCGTCTGCGCGCGGAAGGTGAAGAGATCAAGCAACGCATCACAGCGGAAGCGGAACGTCAGAAAACAGTCATTTTGGCCGAAGCACGTCGTCAATCCAACGTACTGCGTGGTGAAGGCGATGCCCAGCGTAACCGCATTTTGGGAAGCGCCTATGGTCAGGACCCGGAATTCTTCCGTTTCTATCGTTCTATGGAAGCCTATCGTGAAGCGTTGGGCGAGGGAACATCGATGGTTCTATCCCCTGATAGCGAGTTCTTTACTTATTTTGGTACCCGTAAATAAGGGTCGACTTCGGCTATGTCACTCAGAACATCACCCCGCATGGGAACCTGTGCGGGGTGATTTGTTTTTATGATTAGTCCTGACTAAGAAGGGGTTTTGGTCTATGTCCGATTTCTTTACAGCGGTCGGTTTGGCGATTGCGCTGGAAGGTATTTTATATGCCTTGTTCCCGGATGGCATGAAACGCATGATGATGCAGATCTTGACCTTGCCGTCACAAAATATACGCAGCGCGGGTATTACAGCAGCCCTGATCGGGGTGACGCTGGTTTGGCTGATACGGGGATAGTTTTGTAACAGGTTGAAACACTACGTTACAAAATTGCCCTAAGGGATCCACATTCCTTTGTCATATTCGACAAAACGATGGAAGTCGCTTGCACATTTCCATCGAAAGGATACATTTAGGAAAACAGCTATATTAGGACAGAGGTGGTTAAAAGAATGAACCAAGTAACGAGAAGACCTCATGCTCAAGCCAAGGCGGTTAACCCGGCCTTGTGGATTATGGCAACGTTGACGGCACTGGGACTGTTGATTGCCATGATGGCGCAATCTCAGGCGCGTCCGGCGCCGGAAAGTTTTGCAGATCTGGCTGAAAAACTGCTCCCTGCTGTGGTGAATATCTCGACGACACAAACGGTGAGTGCCCACGGGCAAATGCCGGAAGGTGTACCGGATTTCTTCCGTGATTTTTTTGAACGTCGTGGCGGACAAATGCCGCAACCGAGCCCGCGTCGCGCAACCTCCTTGGGTTCCGGTTTTGTAATTGATGCGGAAAAAGGGTACGTGGTGACCAATAACCATGTGATTAAAGACGCCGAAGAAATCAAAGTGATTTTGCAGGACAATACGGAACTAAGCGCCAAGCTGTTGGGAAGTGATCCCAAAACCGATGTGGCCTTGCTTCAGGTTGATCTGAAGAAAGGCGTCAAATTGTCGGCTGTTAAATTGGGTGATTCCGATAAGATCCGTGTGGGCGATTGGGTGGTTGCAATTGGGAACCCATTCGGTCTGGGCGGTTCTGTGACAGCAGGGATCGTTTCAGCGCGTGGTCGTAACATTCAGGCCGGGCCTTATGATGACTTTATTCAGACGGATGCGGCTATCAATAAGGGGAACTCCGGTGGTCCGTTGTTTGATCTGGATGGAAATGTAATCGGGATCAATACAGCGATTTACTCGCCCAGTGGTGGATCTGTCGGGATCGGTTTCTCCGTTCCATCCAATATTGCAAAAAATGTTATTGCCGATCTGGCGGAATATGGACACACGCGCCGGGGTTGGCTGGGTGTGCGTATCCAAAATGTTTCTGAGGAAATTGCAGAAAGCCTCGGTTTGAAAGAAGCTACGGGTGCCTTGATTACCAGTGTTGCCGATGATGGACCTGCACAAAAAGCTGGTCTGGAAAAAGGCGATGTCATCCTGAAGTTTAACAACAAGGATGTGTCTGAAATGCGCAAATTGCCGCGTATTGTGGCAGAAACTGAAGTTGGAAAATCTGTTCCGGTCGAAGTTTGGCGCAAAGGGAAAATCGTTAAGTTAAAGGCCAAAGTTGGTGAACTGGAAGTGGCTGAAAAGAATGGCGATGTTGAAAAACCGAAATTTGCGAAAACATCCGCAACGGTTGAAGAACTCGGCTTGTCATTAGGTAGTTTAAATGACGAAATGCGCGCCCGCTTTAATCTGCCGGAAGAGGCCAATGGTGTCATTATTCTGGACGTGGATAGTGATGGTCCGGCGGCTGAAAAAGGTTTACGTACGGGCGAATTGATTGTTGAAGCCAGTCAAAAAGAAGTGGCTAGCCCGGATGATGTTAAACAGGCTGTTAAAAAGGCGATGAAAGATGACCAAAAATCTTTGTTGTTGTTGATCGATGGTGAAGAAGGTCTGCGATTTGTCGCTGTAAAATTGGAAAAATAATCACCTATTAGGGTGATGAATTAAAAAAGGGCTGGGTACATAATCGTACCCGGCCCCTTTTTTATAGTGAACAGCGCTTGCTAGAAACATCTTAAAGATGTAAAATTTAAATAAAGGAAAACCTTAAATTAAAAAATGGGTGTGATATGAGTTTTATTGTCAACAATAGTCGAGCAATTCGGTCGTCCGTTGTCATTGTGGCACTCATTTCGATCCTATCTGTACTTGTTTATGTTTACGAAGCTGAACGTCGTTTTGAAACGGTTTCGGATGTATTATCGCAGCGTTTGATTACAACAACACAAACCGTTGAGCTTCTAAGCCGTCTTTCTGCGGAAATTGGTTATGGTGGATTTATCCATAATTTTAAAAATTATGTGTTGCGACGTGATGTAAACTATAAATACAAGACCGAAGAAAATTATAAGCAGATTTTAGTGCTTATCCGCCAGTTGGAACAAATTATCGAAGACAAGAAGAACCTTGTTTTCTTACGAGAAATCAGAAGAACGGTTGAAGAATATAACGGTCATCTGGATGAGTTGAATGTGGACTTTAGCCAGCCTCAGATCATCGCAGATGACAAAATGGTCAAGGTTGACGATACGGCTGCGATCAATGCAATTAACCAGTTATATAATATGGTTGATGACTTGAGCCAGCAAACCATTGCGGAGGCAAACCTCAAGCAGAAAAATGCCCATACATTTATTAAGTACGGATTTGGGTTGGTTGTCTTGATTGCTTTGGTTGCCTTGTTTCTTGTCTCATTAATTAAAAAACTGGAAATTAAAACGATACAGGCGAACCGGGCGAATGAAGCCAAAGGGCGTTACTTACTGACAATGAGTCAGGAGATTCGAACACCGCTTAATGGTATTTTGGGTCTTATTCAACTTTTCAACACGAAAAAATTATCTAAAGAGGAAAAGCGTCATTTAAACCTTATTCAATCATCCGGTCAGGTCCTAATTGATTTGCTGAATGATATTTTGGATATGAATAAGGCGGAAACAAGCGAGCTTCATTTGGATGTTTGGCCGTTTGATGCAAATCTTGTTTTGGGTTCGACAACGAATTTTTATAAAAAAGTGGCGGCAGAAAAAGATTTGATTATGAACTATCAAAGTACTTTGCCTCAGAATTTATACCTGAACGGGGACCCGACAAAGTTACGTCAAATCCTGTCCAACCTATTGGCTCATGTTGTCAAAAACACCGATGCCGGCAGCATAAAAATTTCTGTGGATGGGGAGTGTGAAAATAATTTTGCAGAAGGTGAAAAATGTCTTCTTGAAATTCACATCCTTGATACCGGACTTGGATTAAAATCAGAACAACAGGATGAGTTTCTTGAACAGGCTTCCGGTTTACAAGAACGCGGTACTCATAAACTGAAACCGGGACAGGCCATTGTAAAAGAGTTATGCGATTTGATGGATGCTACGATTGAAGTAGAATCGCTTTATGGCGAAGGAACCAGTATCAAAATCCGTATCCCCATGATGGTTCACTCGACGGAAGAAAAACAATCAGAAGAGTCTGAGGATCAGGCCTACATGGATGCCTTTAGGGATGTAAATGTTTTGGTTGCCGAAGAAAATATGGTGAATGCGGTTGTAACAAAAGGGTTCCTTGAACATTTAGGCTCCCGGGTGAGAGTGGCCCATGACGGGGCGGAAGTGATACGTCTGTTTGATCATATGGAGCCGGATGTCATTGTGATGGATATCAATATGCCGGTTAAAGACGGGATTCAGACCTCCATCGAAATTCGACAAAAATCTAATGGGAAAAACATTCCGATTATTGCGTTAACCGGGGATGCGTTTGAACAGACCCGTGAAAAATGTAAAGATGCAGGCATGACAGAAACACTCACCAAACCTTTCTCGTTTGAATTGTTACGAAACAGTATTTACGGCGCGTTAAGCAGTCGCGCCTGATGGTTTTAATTTCATCAATGTTCTTTGCTGCAACTAAAAGGTCTTAGTTGTTTATTGGCGAACCTTTTTTACATAAAAGAAAAAATAAATGTTAGGCTAAGGGCAAGACCGTAACCTATTATAATTAATGACATGGCGCAGAATAGGTGACTGATGGATTTCATTGTTAAAAACAGTCGGGCAATCCGTCGTTCTGTTATTTTATTGGCAGCATTATCTATTTTGTCAGTATTTGGCTATGTTTATGAAGCAGAACGCCGTTTTGAAACGGTATCTGATGTTCTCTCCAGTCGTTTATCTGCTTCTACACAAACGGTAAGATTACTGAGCCAACTTTCTGCAGAAATTGGTTATGGCGGTTTTATTCATAATTTTAAGAATTATGTTTTGCGCCGGGATTCTGTTTATTATCGGCAAGCACAAGAGAATTATAAAAATATTCAGACGCTTCTGGATAAGCTTGAAACGCATGTTGTGGGCAAACAAGACGTTGATGCCTTGCGGGATATTAAACAAACATTGGATGAATACGTAAAATATTTGCATCAATTAGATGATAATGTATCGATTGTTGAAGATGATCAGCGTGTGCGGGTGGATGATCGTCAAGCCATTGCTGCAATCAGACATTTATACGATATGGTGGAAAGTCTGAGTGAAAAAACACTCAAAGACGTGATTGTGAAACAGGAAGACGCCCATCGTTTTATTAAACTGGGTTTTTTACTTGTTTTATTGATTTCGTTTATTGCGGTTTTTCTTTTGGTTTTGATCAAAAAACTTGAAGCAAAAACATTGCAGGCCTCTTCTGCCAACGAGGCAAAGGGACGTTTCCTATCGACCATGAGCCATGAAATTCGCACACCTTTAAACGGTATGTTGGGTTTAGTTCAATTATTGAATCGCAAAAAATTTACAAAAGAAGAGCAACATCATTTGGACCTCGTCCAATCTTCCGGTGAAATGCTTTTAGATATTCTGAATGATGTTCTAGATATAAGTAAAATTGAAGCCCATGAACTGCGTCTGGAAATAATTTCTTTTGATGTGGAAAAGTTACTACAGACCACGGCTGATTTTTATAAAAATATTGCCAGTGAAAAAGGGCTGGTTGTTAATTATCATAGCGATTTGCCGGAAGGTTTATATCTGAATGGTGATCCGACAAAAATTCGCCAGATACTGTCCAATATTCTCGCAAATTCTGTCAAGTTTACCGAAGTCGGCAGCATCAACATATCAGCAGAATGTGAGATTGTGAGCAAGCCAGAGACGGGAGAGACGTGCTCACTTCGAATCCGAATGACGGATACCGGGATTGGTATGGATGCACAGGGTTTAAACCACCTGTTTGAGAAATTCACACAGGCTGACAGCAGTATAAGCCGTAAGTACGGGGGAACGGGGCTTGGAATGGCCATCGTTAAGGACCTGTGCGAATTGATGAATGGCACGATTGAGGTCGATTCCGTTTACGGTGAAGGCACAAGTTTTCAAATCACCCTTCCCATGCAGCTGTCTTCGCGAGACGAAATTCAGCATTTACAGGAACCACGCGAACAGGAAATGACAGAGATTTTTCAAGGGCTGGACGTACTTGTGGCAGAAGACAATATGGTGAATGCGGTGGTGGCTAGAGGGTTCCTCGAAAATTTGGGCATCAACGTTCGTGTTGCCCATGATGGGGCAGAAGCGGTGAAAATGTTTGATCGCCAACAACCGGATATTATTTTGATGGATGTGAATATGCCGATTAAGGATGGTATTCAGGCGACACGAGAAATCCGGCAAAAGGAAAATGGAAAAACCTTGCCTATTTTGGCATTAACGGCGGATGCGTTTTCTGAAACACGGGAAAAATGTCTGGAGGCCGGGATGGATGGAACCGTTCCCAAACCCTTTTCGTTTGATTTGCTACGAAATACTTTATTTGAAACACTTAAGAACAAGGCTTAGGGGAGACTAATCGTGTGTGGATTGTGTTTGGCATAATCTTGAACACGGCGTCCCTCACTATCTTTTGCCTTGGGGTTCGCCCCATATTGCACAAGAAGATCGATCGTTTCCTGCGATGCATTTGCAGCGGCATACATCAATGCAGTTCGTGCGTTAAAGCGTAAATCTTCGGTGGTTTTCCGGGTGGTTGCATTGGGGTTTGCCCCTGTTTCAAGAAGGAGACGGAGCGCCTTTTTCTTGTCAAATTGGGCGGCGGTCATTAGGGCCGTTTTACCGATTTCATTTGTTTGTTGGCTGAAGATGTTCTGTTCCAGAAAGTAGGAGAGCATATCGGTATGGAAGACAGCGAAATGAAGCAAAGGATCCTGTTTTCCGCTATAGAACCAGATAGATGTGTTTGGGGATTGCGGGTTAAAAGTCGGTAAACCCTTTTCCCATTCATCCAGTTGATAGGTGCCGTCTGTAATCTTCTGTATAATTTGCACGGCGGGCTGGCCTGTCAAAAGGGCATGGCGCAAACTGTTGTTGAGACATTTTATCTCGTCCCATTGTCCTTCGAAAGCTTGTGACCAAAGTGCCTTGCGCGCAGCTTCTTTTGCTATGTCTTGCGCCATCTGGTGATGGACTTGATAATAGCGGACCATGTCCTGTTCTGCATGTTGGAAAAGGAGTTTTGATTTTTGAAATTTCTGCCAGTTCCAAGGGCTCATTAATCCCCATTTTTCCAAAGGATAACGGCAAGCTTTTGATTGTGGTGCGGGGCTTAATTCATTGGGGAACAAGGCAATGCGATCCCACGTTAAACCATCGGATCGGGCATGGGCAAACCGGATGGTGCCATCACGCCCATAATTCCCGCTGAATTGAGCAATAAATTGGGCATAGTGAGACAAGCTATTCGGGAGGTTTTTTCGAAATTTTGCGCAGTCCGTACGGGGGAAGTATAAATCCATACTGCTGCCAAAAACGGGTTCGGATATATTTTTTAAATTGGGATATTTAAGAACGCGTTCGCAAGGAATGACAAGTTCTTCTGTCATTAAATCGACCCGTCCATCCCCAGCAACGGATAGAAAACGTAACCATTTTACAAGACTGTCGATGGTGCCATCATAGGGTGTTGGCTGTTCAACGACTTCTTTAAAAAATTCAAAAAAAACCTGATTACTGCCTTTGTCGCGAACCTGACGTTCTAAGTCTGTAAAAATAAGCTGAATTTCAGAAATGATTTGTGGTGTTGGTGGGGATTGGCTCCCCAGATCAAGGGCGCGTTGCAGCTGTTCCTGAAATTTTTCTGCTTGCGGGCGCTGTGCGGCCACGCCTGTGGCGGTGCAGGTGAGAAGCAGGCATAAAAACAAAAGTGCCCCCATTCTGCATTGAAAAGACAAACGCATTCAGGGCACCTTTCTTTATATTAAGAAGATTAACACGTCAGGTTTTGTTCCAGATGGTGTTCGACATCACGCAGACAGGGGAAGGTGACACAGCGTTTATCAAAACGGGCAAGGTCCGCTTTTTCAATGCGTTTTATTGCACGGGACAGGGTTTCGCCTTGTACGCCCAAAGCCAGTGCAAGTTCCGCCCGCTTCAGGGGGAGATGCAATTCCGCACTGCCATTGGCGCGTTCTTTGCCAAACAAAGGCAGGAGTTTGACGGTCATAAATTTCAACAGGCGTTCGGACAGGTTCATACTGGCAGAGGCGATCATTTCCTCACGAGCGTTGAAAATGTCGCGCGTGCAGCTGTTGACCATTGCCTGACGGACTTTTTCATCGCGTTCAATCAGGCGGGCGGCATCGTCCTGGGTAATTTGGCAAAAACAGCAATCGCGCAACGCCAGTGCCGTACAGGTATGGCGCCCGCCTTCCAAAGAAGACCGATAGCCAAAAGCTTCGCCCGGGACGACCAGACGTGGCGCAAACATGGCACCGCGCGAATCGACCATCGTAATCATTACGATTCCGGAGATCAGGTTATAAATCCCGGATGCCTCGTCACCTTGACGAAAAATGGGTTCGCCAGCATGTACATAATGGATTTTCTTGCGCGCCGTTGTAGTGCATGTCTCCGGTCTGGAGGCATCGCGCAATTGATCGGTGCCGGAAAAGCCACATTGGTGGCAATGAATATTGGAATGCAGTGCGTCCATAAATCACCTAACCTTTCTGGCCCCTTAAATAACATAATCAGGATCGTAAATCATTTACTCTTGTCAATTTGTGAAACCTAATTTGTATTTTTTCAATTTCGCAGATGATTTTTTGCCAAGGTGATTGTTTTTCATGTGAATAGAATATTGCTCAGCCCCCAAACAGTTGCTAAGTTCGTCGCACTGTTTGGGAAGAGGAATATATAATGAGTGACGATACAGTAAAATATCTTCTACCGGAAAACCGCATTCCGAAATCGTGGTACAATATTGTGGCCGATTTACCGGAAATGCCGGCGCCGGTTTTACATCCGGGGACAAAACAACCGGTGGGGCCGAGCGATCTGGAACCCCTCTTCCCCATGTCGATTATCGAACAGGAAGTGGCAACCGAGCGTGATATCGAAATCCCCGAGCCGGTCCGTGAAGTTTATAAACAATGGCGTCCAGCCCCGCTTTATCGCGCACGCCGTTTGGAAAAGGCATTGGGCACGACAGCCAAGATTTTCTATAAATACGAAGGCGTTAGCCCGTCTGGTTCGCACAAGCCCAATACATCTGTTGCGCAAGCTTTCTATAACAAGGAAGCCGGCATTACAAAATTGACGACGGAAACAGGGGCGGGCCAATGGGGTTGTTCCTTGGCGTTTGCGGCGTCTTTGTTTGGACTGGAAGTTGATGTCTATATGGTGAAGGTGTCCTATGGTCAGAAACCATACCGCCGCGCCTTGATGGAAACATATGGGGCGCGTTGTGTCCCGTCCCCGTCTATGGAAACGGAAGCTGGTCGTAAAATTCTGGCAGAAGACCCGGAAAGCCGTGGTTCCCTCGGTATTGCAATTTCCGAAGCGGTGGAGTTGGCGGCGCAGCGTGACGATACCAAATATGCACTGGGATCCGTTCTGAACCACGTTCTGTTGCACCAAACCGTTATCGGGATTGAGGCAATGGAACAAATGGAACTGGCGGATGCTGACCCGGATGTGGTCATCGGTTGTGCTGGTGGCGGGTCCAACTTCGGCGGGATTGCGTTCCCCTATATCGGGCGGAACCTGCGCGAAGGCAAAAACACCCGTATTCTGGCGGTGGAACCTGCGGCTTGTCCGACCCTGACACGCGGAACCTTTGCGTATGATTTTGGGGATACGGCGCAACTGACACCGTTGACCAAGATGCATACATTGGGTGCCTCTTTCATGCCGCCGGGGTTCCATGCGGGTGGTTTGCGTTATCACGGGATGTCACCATTGGTCAGCCATTGTAAGGAACTCGGCCTGATGGATGCGATTTCTTATAATCAGGTGGAATGTTTCAGCGCAGCGGTTCAGTTTGCCCAAGCCGAAGGTATTGTTCCGGCACCGGAATCCAGCCATGCGGTGAAGGCGGCAATTGCCGAAGCATTGGATGCGAAGGAAAAAGGCGAAGAACGCACGATCCTGTTCTGTCTGTCCGGTCATGGTCATTTTGATATGCAGGCCTATACGGATTTCTTCGACGGGAAACTGGAAGATAAGCAATATGACGAAGCTGCCTTGCAGACGGCTTTGTCAAAATTGCCGAATGTCGGTTAAGGTCTGTAAGCTAAAAAGAAATAACCCCTGTCTTGGACGGGGGCTATTTATATTTGGGAAGTCTGCTTTATGGCGAAGTCGTTATCGGTGACGGCCTTTCTCATGCTTGTCGTTTTGGCGATGATGTGGGGTTCCAGTTTTACCTTTATTAAAATTGCGCTAGGGGCATTTGGTCCGCTGACGATTGCGGCCGGACGGATCACATTGGCGGCAGTTATTTTATGCAGTCTTGCCCTGTGGCGACGCGAACAATTCCCGCGCGAACGCACGGTCTGGATCCATTTGTTCTGGTTGGCGATTTTGGGCAATGCGGCCCCGTTTTTCCTGATTAGCTGGGGTGAACACAATGTTGACAGCGGTATGACGGCGGTTTTGATGTCAACTATTCCCCTCAGTGTGCCGATCATGGCCCATTTCTTCACCGATGATGAAAAACTCACACCTTATATGGTGGCAGGCGTCCTCATTGGGTTCAGCGGCCTGTTGGTTCTGGTTGGACCTAGTGTCCTTTATGGATTGGGTGAAGATGTCATCAGCCAAGGTGCGATTGTATTGGCAGCCCTGTGTTACGGCGGGGCGTCGTTGGTGGCGCGACGTTTATCACATATGCCGTTTATGGTGGTGGCAGCCGGGTCCATGTCGATTGCGACCTTGATAATGGCACCAACCGCATTGCTGCTGGAACAGCCGTGGCATGTGGAACCGCAGATAATGCAAGTTGCGGCGATTGTTTATCTTGGTCTGTTTCCAACCGCACTGGCCAATATCTTGTTGTTACAGGTGATCAACAGCAGCGGGGTCAGTTTCCTTGCGTTGAATAATTATTTGGTGCCGGTCTTTGGTATTGCGATTGCGGCACTGACCTTGGGTGAGGCTGTCCCGCCGGAAATGCTCAGTGCGCTTGGTATTATCTTTATCGGCATTTTTGTCAGTAACCTGAAACGTAAAAGCGGCTGATTTTATCGGATGAATTTGATATCCTTTGTCCATCAGTATGAGGACAGGTGGATGCGTCGCAAGGGCCATATCGTCAATCGTTATCGCCGTAAACTTTCCAATCAAGGGAAAGATGCCCCGCTTTTTGCCGATAATCTGCCGCGATATGATGTGGCGCGCAATGCAGATACCCTGATCAAACTTGTACAGATGAACCCCTATAACAAGATCATTCTTGAACGTATGCATATGTTGAATGCGTCCGATTGTTGGCTGGTATCGGGCTGTTTGTTCCAGACGGTGTGGAATGTGGTGGAAGGGCGCAATCCGTGTGCGGATATTCTGGATTATGATCTCATCTATTTCGATCCCGACCAAAGCCGGGAGGCCGAAGAGGTTGTCGCCTTGCGTGTACAGGCGCTTTACAGCGATCTGGATATTAAAATTCAGGTCAAAAATCAGTCCCGCGTGCATTTATGGTATGAACCGAAATTCGGACAACCTTACCCGGAACTGACCCATGCTTGCGAATCGTTACATTATTATCCATCCAAGGTTCAGGCGATTGCATTGCAAGGGCGTGGCGGGTCGCGCATTTCCTATGATGCGCCTTTTGGGTTTGAAAATCTGTTGCGTATGATCGTACGTCCTAATCATGCGCTGGAATTTCCTGATATTTACGAGGCAAAAACCAAACGCTGGAAAGATATCTGGCCAAATCTTACCGTGCATGCGTGGCAATAATGGAAAAACAGAACAAAACGCCCTTGAAACGGTGGGGCTTGTGGTTTGTTGTTGTCATGTTGCTGGCATTGATGGGTGCTGGCGTGACAGGTTATGTACAACGTATTGAACTGGCGTATTGGACGGTTGATAAAGTTGCACAAGAACTGGGCCTGAAAGGGCATCGTCTCACGATCGACCGTCTGGATTTTACAGGTTTTGAATTACATGATGTCTACCTTGGACCCGATGTATCCCTAAAACGGGTGCATGTTGAATATTCCCTTACCAATTTGTTGAACAGCCGTATTGATCAAGTGACCTTGTCCGGTATCGCTGTTGATGTCAGTGCCCCGGAGACTGGTTTTTTGGGGTACCTTCAAACATTGATGCAAGGGAATGCGACGGCTTCAGAAACAAATATCATACTTCCAGAAATAATCATTACTGATGCAGTAATTGCAGGAAAAAAAGAGGATATATCGCTTAATCTTCAATTAAGTGGAAAGGTGTCTCCTGATTTATCTGGTGAGTTTCAGGTAACAGGAAAAGGCGGCTATCAAGCCTTTGAGGTACAGGATATCTCCCTTGATATTTCTTTGATGAAGGATGCCGAAGCGGTTTTGTTCAAGGTTGAACAGGTCCGTTTTCTGGATCGTCAAAAAGACATGTTGTTGCGCCCCTTTATGGTCACAGGGGATGGGCGTTTTCAGGTGGCTGCACAAAGGGCGGTATTTTCCTTGAATATATCAGACAAGGATAAAGCTGTTGTGGTGGATATGGATGGGCAGGCCGATCTGGTTAATCGTCTCGTTCAGGCAAATGTCAAAGTCGCGGATATCACATTTTCCCCCACAGGCTTACAGCCAAATGATCTCAGCCCTTTGGCAGATTTGCCGCAAAAACTGGATGCAACGTTTGGATTATCCGCGCAGTTAAATTGGCAGGATGAGGTGGCAAAGCTAACGGGGGACCTGGCGATTAAACAGGCCCGTTTTGCCATCCCACCGCAAAAAGAACGCACGGTGGAAATAACAGGCGGGGTTGGTTTTACCCTGTTTCCCCTAACGCAAAGTGCGACGCTTGATGCCACAAAATTATCACTGCGCCATCAGGCAACACCGGCCTTGTTTAATCCCATGAAGGTCCAAAGCAAGGCTCGTCTACAGGAAGGGCAGCTTTCATTTGAAGGTAATCTTATGCTGGATCAATCCGCCCCGTTAACGATACTGACGGGGAAGGGAAAATATGATGTTCAGGCCCGCCGTGGGCAAGTGGACGTGCGTATCCCCGTTGTTGATTTTTCACCTGCGGGTTTGAAACCACGTGATATCAGCCCGTTTTTATCCTTGTTAAGAGATGTTAGCGGTAAGATCTCCGCCTTTTTACGTTTAAATATTACCGGGGAACAATTATCGGGCTGGGCGGATATATCGGTTGCAAAGATGTCGTTTGAAACCGATACGGTGCAGGTACGTGATATCACGACTGATTTAGTGATTGATAATATCTGGCCACTGCGAACCAAGCCGGAACAGGTTGTCACGGTCGGGGAAGTTGACAGTGCTGTAAAGTTGGATCACCCCCGTCTGGTGTTTACGCTGGAGGGGCAAAAATTCTCCATGCACAACTTTCAGAGCGGGATCATGGGGGGGGTAGCGCAAATTGACCAAACCGTATTTGAAACAGATACAGACAAACATGATGTTGTTCTGAACCTGAAAAAAATTGAACTGGGTCAACTGTTCCGCCTGATCGCCTTGGATGGTTTAAGCGGTACGGGACAACTCAGTGGGCAACTGCCGATCCGGTTGAACGGGCAAGAGGTCAATGTACAGGATGGCCTGCTGGAAAGTATCGGTGGCGGGACGCTGCATTTTGAATCGCAAAAGGCCCGCCAAGCATTGGCTGGCGCGGGGGAACAGGTGGAATTGTTGCTGAATGTCTTGACCAATTTTCATTATCAACATCTTTCGCTGCGTATTAATCAACGCGCCGGTCAAAATGCGGTTCTTAATTTAAAAATTGAAGGAAAAAACCCAGAGGTGATGAACGCGCGGCCCTTTAACCTCAATATTAATCTGGAAGCCAATCTGGATCGTATTCTGGGAACGGTGCTGGAAGGCTATCGCTTGTCAGACCGGGCAATTCGCGCTACCGTTGGGGATGAACAATGATTAAACGAGAGGCCGACGCGATGATCCATCGTCATTCTTTGGGCGGGCTTTGCCTTGCTGCACTGCTGGGGCTCAATGCCTGTACCCCGACGGTACAAGTCGCTGCACCGTCGGAACCGATTACCATCAATCTGAATATCAAGCTGGATGCTGATGTTCGTTTGAAACTGGAAAAAACCGCTACCAACGATATCAAAGAAAATCCGGAGGTCTTCTAATGTCTGCAATCGTAAAAGCGAATCGTTTCTGGAAGCTATCCGTCCTTGTCATCCTGTTGGGTGGTTTGTTGCTCGTTGGTATGGGGCAGGCCCAGGCACAGTCTCTGGATGATTTGCGTGCCAGTGGTCAAATGGGCGAAGCCTTTGATGGCTATGCGCGTGCACGTGCGCAATCTGTGAAAGCTATTGTGGATGATATTAACGCCAAGCGCCGCGCGATTTATCAGGACCGTGCCCAGCAACAAGGGATTTCCGCCGCTCAAGTTGGTCAGGTCTATGCTGCAAAAATTATCGAGAAAGCCCCGGCAGGAACGTGGTTGTTGTCACAAGACGGGACATGGCGCCAAAAATAAGGTAGCGAATATCGTTATTTGAAAAGGCCTCGTTGTGGAAACCAACGGGGCCTTTTCGGTTCTTATTGATCTTGTCTATAAGACTGCTTTCGGGCGGATGAAAAGTTTGCGCACATATTCAATGGCCCAAGATCCTTTTAAACTGGCAACCCCAGCGATTGTGATAGCCGCCCCGATAATTTGCACTCCGTTCAAAGTCTCCCCCAAGATCAACCATGCAGCAATAACTGTTAAGATCGGGCCGGTCAGAGTGATCAGGCTGGCTTGGGTTGCTCCGCATCGTTTAATACCTTCAAACAACATGAAGAAGGGCAGAACTGTACATAAGGTCGCAATGACGGACCCCCACAACACACCTTCAAGCGGGAAGGTTAAGTTATCGAGATCGGCACTCAGGGGAATGACCACCAGCATGATCCCCAAGGTAATTGTGCCGGATGCTGCTGTGAAGCGAACGGAACCCAATGTTTTCATAATTTGTTGGCTGGCAATCAGATAAAGGGCGTATGTGAAGGCCGATCCCATTGCCCACCCGGCACCAACCCAGTCAAAATTCTCAAATCCTGCCAGCCCATTAGGTGCCATAACAAGGGCAATGCCGGAATATGTAGTGGCAAAAACAAACCATTGATGCGCACTTGGAGCTTTCTTGTTTAAAAAGGCATTGATCAACATGACCAGCATGGGGAATGTAAACAAAATCAGCCGGGAAATACTTACACCGATCTTTTCAATGGCTGTAAAATCGCAATAGGTGGCAAAAAAGAACATTAACCCGGCAAAGCTACAGGCTTTCCATTGTGCCCAGCTTAATGGTGTGGACCTGCGGGCCAGCATATAAACGCCGAGCCAGAATAAAGGCGTCGCAATGGCAAATCGTAACAGTAAAAGAGAGTCTACAGAGATACCCGCCATATAGGCAAACTTTGCGAACACACCTTTGAATGAAAGCGCAATGGTGGCCATAAAGACGAAAAAGATGGCAATGGGTTCGGTCTGTTGGTTTGACATGAGCGTACTGTCCTGTGCTGGGGGGCTTGCAACTATAATATATAGTTTAGATACGCCTTGTCGTGACATAATCCAATTTCAATAATATACTAAAAGATATTAAATTTTGTTATATCTGGATTGTTATGGATATTAAGCAACTGCGTATCTTTTTGAATGTGGCAGAGACCGGATCATTTTCTGATGCGGCCCATCGCTTGAACGTGACCCAGCCCGCCCTTAGCAGGCAAATCCGTTTGCTGGAAGAAGACAGCGGCAGTCCCTTGTTTATTCGTACCGGGCGAGGGGTGAAATTAAGCGAGGCGGGTGAAAAAATGTTGCCGCGCGCGCGTTTGTTGATTGAGGAAATGGAACGCTTGCGCATGGATATGACGGCGTTTGCCGGTGAATTGCATGGTCGGGTTCGCCTGGGTTTACCCCCGAGTGTGGGGAGCGCATTGGCTGGCCCGGTGGTTGAACGTTTTCATCGGGAATATCCCAATGTGAAATTACGGGTGACCCAATTATTAAGCGGTGCTTTGCAGGAAGGCTTGCTCAATGGCCGTCTCGACATTGGAATTTTGTTTGAAGGGAACGTAAGTCCGGCCCTTCGCAGTCAACCGTTATGGTCGGAAAGGCTGTTTTTTATCACCACGCCGCACGAACAATGGCAGGGTGTTGAAGCCATTGAATATGCCGATTGTTTGTTGCATCCCTTTATTTTACCGGGTCCAAAACATGGTTTGCGAGATGTGCTGGAACAAGCGGCAAGGAAAATTGATAAAGGTTTGAATGTTGTGGTTGAGGCAGAATCACTGGCTGTGCAAATGGAACTGGTCTGTCGTGGATTGGGGTGCACGATTTTGTCGTTTGAAGCCTGCAAGAATCATATTGATGCGGGTCGTCTAATTGCAATACCGATCATCAACCCCGATATAGAACGGGTGTGCAGTCTGGTCTGGTCACGCGATTATTCCCTGACGCGGGCTGCACATGCAATGGCTGATGTTATTACCGAGATTGCAGGTGTGATGTTTGCGTCCACCCCGAAAGAGACTTAGATTTCAGGACTCTTTAACCAGGCTTCGATCATATTGCGTGCGATACTGTCCCGGCTCGGTAAAAGTTTACCGGATTGGGGGAAGGCGCGCAGGTCTTCGCGGGTGAACCATTGGGCATCGCTTAGCTCGTTCAGATCAATGTGAATGTCATAACTTTCTGCTGTCGCATAGAACCCTAACATGAGGGAGGTTGGAAAGGGCCAGGGTTGGGATCCTGCATATTCAACAGCACCGACCTGAATGCCAGTTTCTTCCATGACTTCACGTTTAACAGCCTGCTCGAGTGTTTCACCGGGTTCAACAAATCCGGCGAGGGTGGAATACATTCCCGTTTTAATCCGCTGATGGGTGGCTAATAAGCATTTTTTATGATCATGTACCAACATGATCACGGCCGGATCGGTGCGCGGGAAATGTTCCAGTGCGCAGTCTGAATTGCTGCAACGACGGACATGCCCGGCTTGTTCCATATGACTGGGATGTCCGCAATACCCGCAAAATTGATGACGTTTATGCCAAAACATCAAACCACGCGCATAGGCGCACCGGGCGGCTTGTTCACGTTCTGCGATGGGGCCGGCCCGGCGTAAGTCTTCAAAAACAAATTGAGTGCCCAGCGGCGTTAAAATATCATTTTCGGGAAACAAAGAAAGATCCAGAACGAAATAATCTTCGCCTTGTGCATGTCCAAGGTAAGCCCAAGGCGGATTTTTTAACCACCAGTTTTCTATGGTTTGCCTTGTCAGAAATGCAGGATGGTAGGTATCGTTAATATGCGTAAAGAGATTGCGATCCTGATGCAAAATCAAAAAGCGTGTGTCGGCTTTCTGAAGTGTCTCTTCTAACCAAACTGGATCGGTACGCAGGTGCGCTTGGCGATCCAGTTCGCCAGTGGTGTAAAAAAGATCGTCAGAGGTCAGTTTCATAAAGTGTCCTGTTTGAAAAAACGGTTTACAGCCCGAGTGATTTTTTCATTTTGGCCCACACGCCTTGCGGTGGGGCTGGCTTTTTCTTCTTTTTTACGGGCACTTGACCACCTAAAGGGCGTGGGTGACGTTTAGCGCCGGATTTTACGACATTGGGGTTTGTGTAGGAATGGAGCACTTTAAACCCGCCACCACTGATATCGTAGTAAACAATGCGTTCAATGGACGGAATGATTTTACAGCGTTTTTCTGCATCTTCCTGTGCGGCTTCTTTGCAATCGATATCGTTGGACATGACCATTTGACCATCCTCGATCTTCTGTCCCGGCTTGCAAATATAGATTTCGACGGCATCTACCATTTTATTTTGCCTTGCTTTTTTGATGTATTGGTCATGGTAGGTTCAGATTTCCCTTGAAGTCAATGCCAACAGGGTATAGAAACCGCGCTTGAGAGGTTGGTGCGGACGAGCTCCTCGCCAACCCGGTCAGGTCCGGAAGGAAGCAGCCGTAACGAGTTTTCGGCTCGGGTCGTATTCAACCTCTCACCTCTTGCTTCATTTCCTTTGCAATTTTATCTTGGAAAAATAGCCTCTTACATATAGTAGGCGTAGTAAAGCAAGCCAGATCCCAAAATCATTCGGTAAATGAAAAACGGTGTAAAAGATGCTTTGCGCAACCATGCCATCATAATGGCAATGGCAACAAGGGCGGCAATGCAGGATAACCCGGCGGCTGTCAGGGCATCGTTTGTCAGTTGGGCGTTGCCGCTTTGATAAAGCTCCAGTCCTTTTAATGTACCTGCCCCTAAAATGGCGGGAATGGACATCAACATGGAAAAACGTGCGGCATCAACGCGTTCATATCCTAAAAAACGTGCGGCTGTGATTGTGATGCCGGAACGCGATGTTCCGGGAATTAAAGCAAGACACTGGGCCAAACCAATGAGAATCGCATCTACGATACCGGTATGTTCGACACGGCGGATGGTCAGACCTGTTTTATCGGCGAGATAAAGGAGGAAACCGAATCCAAGGGTTGTCCAGCCGATAACTTCGACTGTGCGATATTCATCACCAATATATTCGTTGAGGAAATAACCCGCTGCGAGGACAGGTAAAGTTGCAAGCACAACCATAGCGGCGAGCCTCGCCCCTGGATCGCGTCGCCCTTTTGTAAAACGGATCAAACCGCGCAACATATACCAAATGTCGCGCCAGAAATAAATCATCACAGCCCCTAATGTGCCGACATGGACGGCAACATCCATGAGCAACCCCTGGTCGGGCCAGTCACCAAAGACAGGGACCAAAACCAGATGACCGGAAGAGCTGATCGGCAAAAATTCTGTGATTCCCTGCACAAGTGCGAGAACGAGTATATGAAGTTCAGTCACGTTTTCCCCCAAGAGAGGCTTTTGCTTGTTGTTCGATTTTGTATAACACGTCTGGATTCGAGGCCCAAAACTAAAAAATAGTACCATTTTGGTACAAAATGATAAAAAGTAGGGTTTTTCCGCTAGGGGGAGAAGGGGTTGTTGTGGCTGTTTTTTTGCGATATAAGTCAGTAAAGCTGACCTATATTTATTTTTTTCCTTGAAATCTGCGTTTTTTTATCGCATACCATGCATCCGGGTCGCTCAATAGGGGTGGCTCGGCGTCGGAATGCTCAGGTCAAGCCTGCGCCGACTAAGGAAAAAAGACTAACCCGAAAACGAGGGATTGGAGAGACTGATGGCTGAAAAAATGATGCAGTTCGTCACGATCGGGCAAAATTACCCGGACAAACGTACTGCTGAAGAACGCAAAAAAGATTTCAACGAGATTTATGCGCGCTTCACCATCGAAAAAGCACAGGAACAAGCGTCACGCTGTGAACAATGCGGTATTCCTTATTGTTCTGTGGCTTGCCCCGTGAACAATAATATTCCTGACTGGTTGCGCCTTGTGGCTGCAGGCCGTTTGGAAGATGCGTATCATACGTCACAGGAAACCAATACTCTGCCAGAAATTTGTGGACGGATCTGTCCGCAGGACCGTCTGTGTGAAGGCCTCTGTGTGTTGGAACAATCTGACCATAATGCCGTTACCATCGGTGCGATTGAAAAATTCATTACCGACAATGCGTGGGAACAAGGCTGGGTCAAGCCACCACAACCGTTGAAAGAACTGGGCCAAAGTATCGGTATCATCGGGGCTGGTCCCGCAGGTATGGCTGCTGCAGATCGCTTGCGCCGCAAAGGATATGAGGTTCATGTCTATGATCGCCATGACCGTGTTGGTGGTTTGATGGTTTACGGCATTCCGGGTTTCAAACTGGAAAAAGATGTGGTGGAACGCCGCGCCAAATTGCTGGAAGACGGTGGTGTCACTTTCCATATGAATTTTGAAGTAGGCCGTGATGCTTCTTTGAAAGAGTTACGCGCCAAACATAATGCTGTCCTGATTGCCGTGGGTGTTTATGCCGGTCGTAAGTTGGAGGCACCAGGTGCAGACTTGGAAAATATTTTCCCGGCGATGTACTTCCTGACCGCCAGCAATAAAAAAGGCTTTGGTGACGAGGTTGAGGCATTTGATAACGGTACGTTGAACGCTGAAGGTAAAAATGTCGTTGTCATCGGTGGTGGTGATACGGCGATGGACTGTGTACGGACATCTGTTCGTCAAGGTGCAAAGTCCGTTACCTGTCTTTATCGTCGTGACCGTGCCAACATGCCGGGATCGCAGCGTGAAGTGGAAAATGCCGAAAAAGAAGGCGTAAATTTCCAATGGCTGTCTGCACCGAAATCTTTCAAAGGTTTGGGCAAGGTTCAAAAAGTTGAAGCCGTTTCCATGCATTTGGGATTTGCCGATGCGTCTGGTCGTCAAAGCGTCAAGGAAGTTCCCGGGTCTGAATTTGAACTGGATGCCGATATTGTGATTGAGGCATTAGGGTTTGAGCCCGAAGATATCCCGACTTTGTTCGGTGAACCTGATTTGGCTGTCAGCCGTTGGGGCACAGTGGATGTGAATAAAGAAACATGGATGTCCAATCTGGACGGTGTTTTTGCTGCCGGTGATATCGAACGCGGTGCCTCTTTGGTCGTAAGCTGTATTAAAGACGCCCGTGATGCATCCGATGCCATTCATAAATACCTCCGTACACAAGCGCGCGCAAACGCAGCTGAATAATCAGGAGGCGTGAGAGAGAAAATGACCAATAATTACGTATCAGAATATCAACGCAACGCCCGTTTTCTGGCTGAAAACGGTATGTATGATCCTTCTTTCGAAACTGCAAACTGTGGTGTCGGTCTGGTGGCTTCTATTGATGGGAAGCCCAATCGTGAAGTTCTGCGACATGCCTTTCAAGCGACACGCGCACTGGACCACCGTGGGGCTGTTGATGCCGATGGTAAAACCGGTGATGGTGCCGGTATCCATGTGCAAATCCCGCAGGAATTTTTCAAACGTCACATCCGCCGTACCGGTCACGAGCCGGAAGAAGGTGCTGTGGCGGTTGGTCAGGTTTTCTTGCCGAAAACCGATTTCGGTGCGCAGGAACGGTGCCGTTGTATCGTTGAAGCCGAAGTTCTGAAATATGGATATCGCATTTACGGTTGGCGTCAGGTTCCGGTGAATATCGAAGTGATTGGTGAAAAAGCCAATGCAACACGCCCGGAAATCGAACAGATTATGATTGCCAATACACTTGGTAAATCCAATGATGATTTTGAAAACGACCTGTATGTCATTCGTCGCCGGATTGAAAACAAATGCCTGGCGGAAAACTTGACAGAATTTTATTTCTGTTCCCTGTCTTGTCGCAGTGTCATTTATAAAGGCATGTTCATGGCGGGTGAAATTACAGAATTCTACCCGGATTTGAACGACGAACTTTTTGTTTCCAACTTTGCGATTTATCACCAGCGTTATTCGACCAATACTTTCCCGCAATGGCGTTTGGCACAACCGTTCCGCATGATTGCGCATAACGGTGAGATCAACACAATTACGGGGAACCAAAACTGGACGAAAGCGCACGAAACCTGCATGGCTTCGCCTGTGTTTGGCGCACATATCGAAGATGTCAAGCCGTTGGTTGCCAATGGGTCTTCTGACTCTGCGGCACTTGATGCAGTTTGGGAAATTCTGGTTCGCGCAGGTCGTCCGGCCCCGGCGGTAAAGGCGTTGATGGTTCCTGAATCCATCGGGCAAAATGCCTTGATGCCGAAAGAACATGAAGATCTGTTTGCTTATTGTAATTCGGTTATGGAACCGTGGGACGGCCCGGCTGCGATTTGTGGCACGGATGGTCGCTGGATTGTCGCGGGTCTGGACCGTAATGGCCTGCGTCCGTTGCGTTATTCCATCACAGGTGATGGTATTTTGCTGGTCGGTTCTGAAACGGGCATGTCCGAAATTGATGAGTCAAAAGTTGTTGAAAAAGGTCACGTGCGCCCCGGCGGCATGATCGGTGTGGATTTACACGAAGGTAAATTCTTCCATGACCGCGAGCTTAAAGACTGGACAGCGGCCCGTCAGCCTTATGGCAAATGGGTGGATAATATTGTCAAAGTTGACCAAATCATCAAGGCAGACTCGCCCAAACCTTGCCCGTGGCCGGAAGATATCCTGATGCAACATCAGCAATTATACGGTTTCACGCAGGAAGATTTTGAACTGATCCTGCGCCCGATGGTTGAAACCGGTCAGGAAGCCACAGGTTCTATGGGTGATGATACGCCGCAGGCTGTCTTGTCTGATAAATACCGTGGTTTGCATCATTTCTTCCGTCAGGCTTTCTCTCAGGTGACCAATCCGCCGATTGACAGTTTGCGCGAAACCCGCGTGATGTCTTTGCGTACGCGTTTGTCCAACCTGGGGAATGTCTTGGATGAAAGCCCGGATCAGTGTCAGGTTGTTCAGTTGGAATCACCGTTCCTGACCTCTACAGAATTTCATGCCCTGAAGAATTACTTGGGCGAAGACGCGGTTGAAATCGATTGTACGTTCAAGCCGGGTAAGGAAACGCTGCGTGAAGCCATTGAACGCATCCGCCATGAAGCGGAAATGTCGGTTCGTGGTGGGAAAAAACATATCATCCTGACCGATGAACATACCGGTAAGGACAAAGCGCCGATTCCGATGATTTTGGCTGCCGGTGGTGTGCACAGTTATCTGGTACGTCAACAATTACGGACCTTTACTTCGGTCAACGTTCGTTCTGCCGAAGCGTTGGATGTTCAGTATTTTGCGGTTTTGATTGGCGTCGGTGCAACCACTGTTAACGCTTATATGACCGAAGAAGCGATTGCCGTTCAACATGCCAAAGGTATTTATGGTGACCTGCCGTTTGAAAAAGCGGTGGAAAATTATAAGAAAGCCATCAACAAAGGGCTGTTGAAAACCATGTCTAAAATGGGCATCGGTGTTATCAGTTCTTATCGTGGTGGTTATGCGTTTGAATCGGTTGGGTTGTCGCGTTCTGTTGTGGCGGATTTCTTCCCGGGGATGACATCACGGATTTCCGGTATCGGGATCAAAGGTCTGGAAGATAAAATTCTGGAAATGCATGAAAAAGCATATTCCGAAGCCACACCTTTACCGCAAGGCGGTTTTTACCGTTACCGTGCTGATGGTGAGCGTCACGCCCACGATCCGTTGTTGATCCACAAATTACAGGAAGCGGTGGCGACGGAAAGCTATTCGACCTATCGCGAATATGCCAATGGCGTGAATGGCCGCAAGCCGATGATGCTGCGCGATTTGCTGGATTTCCAATCTGATCGGGATAGTATTTCTACGGACAAAGTGGAATCCATCACGGAAATTCGTCGTCGCCTGTGTGCGCCGGCTATTTCAATCGGTGCCTTGTCGCGTGAAGCCCACGAAACACTGGCGATTGCTATGAACCGGATCGGTGCGAAATCCAACTCCGGTGAAGGTGGGGAAGATCGCGAACGTTTCACACCACGCAAAAACGGTGACAATGCGAACTCTGCGGTGAAGCAGGTGGCATCCGGTCGTTTTGGTGTGACTGCGGAATATCTGAACAACTGTCAGGAATTGGAAATCAAGGTGGCCCAAGGGGCAAAACCGGGTGAAGGCGGACAGCTGCCGGGCTTCAAGGTAACGCTTGAAATTGCCAAGTTGCGTCATTCCACACCGGGTGTGACCCTGATTTCACCGCCGCCGCATCACGATATTTATTCCATCGAAGATTTGGCGCAGTTGATTTATGACTTGAAACAAATCAACCCGATTGCACGTGTGTGTGTGAAACTGGTTGCCCGTTCCGGTGTCGGGACGATTGCAGCCGGTGTTGCCAAGGCGGGTGCCGATACGATCCATATTTCCGGTTATGACGGCGGGACGGGCGCATCGCCGCAGTCGTCCATTAAATATGCCGGTTTGCCGTGGGAAATGGGTCTGTCCGAGGTCAATCAGGTTCTAACCTTGAACAAGCTGCGCCACCGTGTGAAGCTGCGTACAGACGGTGGTTTCCGTACAGGTCGCGACGTGGTGATTGCCGCCATGCTGGGGGCTGAGGAATTTGGCATTGGTACAACATCGTTAATTGCGATGGGTTGTATTATGGTTCGTCAGTGTCACTCCAACACCTGTCCGGTCGGTGTTTGTACACAAGATCCTGAACTGCGTAAGAAATTTACCGGTTCTGCGGCCAAAGTGGTCAACCTGTTTACATTCATTGCCGAAGAAGTCACTGAAATTCTGGCTTCGCTTGGTTATGAAAAGCTTGAAGACGTCATCGGTCGATCTGATCTGTTAACGCAGGTCGGTCGTGGTCGTGAAAACCTTGACGATCTTGATTTGAACCCGCTTCTGGCACAGGCTGATACAGGCGATACACCACGTTTCTGCACATTGACAGAACGTAACCCGGTACCGGATACGCTGGATGCGCAAATTATCAAGGATGCCAAGAACGCGTTGGAAGGCGGCGAGAAGATGCAGCTTTTCTACACGGTCAAAAACACGCACCGTTCTGTGGGAACACGCACCAGCTCAATCATTACTCGTAAGTACGGCATGACAGGGTTGGAGCCTGATCACCTGACTGTTCGTATGCGCGGTTCTGCCGGTAACTCGCTGGGTGCCTTTACAGTGCAGGGCTTGAAGCTGGAAATCTTTGGTGATGCCAACGATTATGTCGGTAAAGGTCTATCTGGTGGGACGATTGTTGTCCGTCCAATGGTATCCAGCCCGCTGAAATCGAACGAAAACACCATTGTCGGTAACACCTGCCTGTATGGCGCAACGGCTGGTAAGTTATTTGCTTCTGGTCAGGGCGGGGAACGCTTTGCGGTTCGTAACTCCGGTGCAACGGCTGTGGTCGAAGGTATCGGGTCAAACGGTTGTGAATATATGACGGGCGGCACCGTGGTTGTTTTGGGTGAAGTCGGCGCCAACTTCGGGGCAGGTTTTACCGGCGGTATGGCCTTTGTTTACGACGAAGACGGCACATTTGAACACCGTGTGAACCCGGATAACGTGATTTGGCAACGCATTGAAGTCGATCACTATGAAAACCTTTTGAAAGGTTTGATCCGCGAACACGTTAAAGAAACACATTCCCAGTATGCTGAACAAATTCTGCAGGATTGGGAAATGGAGAAAGGCAAAATCTGGCAAGTGGTGCCTAAGGAAATGATCGACAAGCTCGATATTCCGGTCACCAAGGAAGCCGCCATTAAAAAGACAGCCTGATCCATATAGAGCATTTTATTTAACGCAAATTCGTCGTCGCAGGTTGTGTCAACCTGCTCGGGATTTGCTCTAGAATTCGCACATTTGTGCGAGCAGAGGCTCAAGTTACATCTCTCTCGTGACTTGATTGCTAGGGTGGAATTCGTTTCATCCGACCGAATGTCTGATTTCAGACATTCATCCCTAACCAAAACTTGGCGGAGCTTTTCACAAAGCTTCGCCTTTTTTTTACTTTTCAGTCTCGCTTCATTATCTGTGGTTGATCGACTTGCGAAAAACGATCTTTTTTGATCTTTATGGTGTATTTGCTCTTTTAATGCAGTGCGAAATTCGCTATCCCAACTTTTCTATTGTTCAATAACCCCCTAGACGAGCATGAGACGCCTTTATCACCTTCCCTTTGATGCCCTGTCGCGTAAGGTCCGTATTTTGCTTGCGGAAAAGAAACTTGCGTTTACCTGTGTGCATGAACCTGTTTGGGAACGTCGAGAAACTTTCTTGGCCTTGAACCCGGCAGGCGAAGTCCCTGTTCTGGTTGAGCCGGAAGGTAAACCGATATGGGATGATCATGCGATTTGCGAATATCTTGAAGAAGTCTATCCCGAACAGAACATGCTGGGGACGACACCGGATCAGCGGGCTGAAGTTCGCCGACTTGTGGCATGGTTCGATAAAAAATTCGCACAAGAAGTGACCCGTAATCTAGTGGGGGAAAAGATTACAAAGCGTTTTATTGCCGGGGCAACACCAAATTCGGCAGCTATTCGGGCAGGGAAACAAAACGTCCATTATCATTTGGATTACATTGGCTATCTTAGCGATCAACGCAACTGGCTGGCGGGTGAAAATCTGTCTTTGGCAGATATCTGCGCGGCGGCACATATTTCGGCAGTGGATTATCTAGGCGATATTCCTTGGGCGGATCATCCGGGGGCGCAAGCCTGGTATGCCCGTTTTAAATCCCGTCCTTCCATGCGTGATATTTTAAAAGACAGCGTCAGCGGCATCCCCGCCGCCCGCCATTACGCCGATCTGGATTTTTAAGACACGCTGTGAAAATGATAGGTCTGGGGTAGGCTGAGGTTTTGTGTCACGCGGCTGAGCCATTCCAGTTCCTGTTGTATATGAAAAAGCTGCCTGTCGTTTTTAATTTGAGCCCGTTGGGATTTTAAGGGGCAGTTGGCGCATTGGTTTTCAAGGCAGTTCAGTTGGCAGTTGTAAAAACCGATGAGTTCTTCGACAACTTTGGCGCAAATTGTTTGCGGTAAGTTTTCAACGAAGGCGGATTTTAAAGACAAAGTGGTATCACGCATGCGTTGATTGGTCGGCATGGGGCGTTTCATAAGGCTGAAAAAGGTACGGATGCCAACACCGGTGATAGAAAAATAAACTTCGTTCCCGGCTTCCAGTTTGACAACGCAGGCACTGTCCAGCAGGCGTTCCAACGTGGTCTCAATAACTTCGATTGTTGGTTGCCATGTGGGTATATCGAGCATGCGAATAGCAGCCAGCAAGCCATTGAGATTGCGCGCATCGTCAAACAAAAAACCGAGAACGCACAGATCGGAAATATCATTCATTTCCAGAATTTCCAGACGCTGATGAAGGTTGTGCAAGAAAGACATGATTGGCACCCGTTTACTTTTGCGAATGATTATTAATTGCGGTAATTGAATGGATTTGTCAATGCTTTTTTATAAAACGGTTGTGGGGAGGACTTTCAAGCAGGTTTCAATCAGGTTTTCAAGAGCACGGAAAGGGGTTTTCGCACGTGCCATAATTGCAAGGGCGATGGGTTGCGCCCCGAAAAAATCGGCAAGCGCATCAATATCTGCATCATCGGGTAATTCCCCTTCTGCTTTTGCACGTTGTAAACGCATATAAAAGGCATCTCTGCGTTTTTGATTTAAAAAACGCGTATATTCTTCGAGTGGGCCTGTTTTGTGGGCGCAGTCGATGACGCCGTTAACCACAAAACAGCCACCGGGATTGCTTTCATCACAGAGGAAAGCGGCAATTTCCTTAAGGTGAGTGCGCAAGGTTGTTTTAAGGGGATCGGGACTGTGGATAACGTAATCCAAAGACGATCTTCCAAACGTTTCAAAGTAATGGGAAATTGCTTGTTGATAAAGTTTTTCCTTATCGCCGAAAGTGGCATAAAGACCGGGTTTTGCCATGCCCGTTTCCTGCGCAATGTCATTCATTGAGGTCGCGTCAAAACCGCGTTCCCAGAAAATTTTCATTGCTTGTTCCAGCACTTTTTCCGGTGTTGTTTTTCTAGGGCGTCCACGGGCCACGATACAGGAATCCTTTTAATTAAATACCGGTTGGTATTTTATCATCTTGACAGAAAGAAACAAGCGCCTATTTTAATACCGATCGGTATTTTAATGCTGTTTTTCTTTCCCTCTAAAGGATTTTGTTATGAGTAAGATTAAAAATCAGGTTGCGTTGGTCACAGGGGCCAGCCGTGGAATGGGCCGCGTTTATGTGGATGCTTTGTTAAAGGCGGGGGCAAAAAAGGTATATGCCGGGGCACGAAATCCAAAGGATGTTTCCGATTTAGTCGAAGCTTCCAATGGTAAAGTGATTGCCCTGCATCTGGATGTGACGAATATGGATCATGTCAATACGGCTGCGCAAACCTGCAAGGATGTGAGTCTTCTCGTCAATAATGCGGGTGTGGCTTTGTTTCAGGGGTTTCTTTCGGTTAATGACAGCGATGTTGCCCGTCAGGAAATGGAAATCAATTATTTCGGGACCCTCAATCTTATCCAAGCTTTTGCCCCGGTTTTAAAAGCCAATGGCGGTGGGGCAATTGTAAATACCAGTTCAGTAGCCTCTTTTGCCTGCTTCCCTGTGTTGGGGTCTTACAGTGCATCAAAAGCGGCTGTTAACTTGATGACACAAGGGGTTCGTGCAGAATTGGTCGCACAGGGAACACAGGTAACAGGTGTTTATCCGGGTCCTGTGGATACGGATATGGCGGCGAATGTAGAACTGGATAAAACGTCACCGCAAGATGTTATTGCGCGGGTTTTGGAAGCTGTGGAAAACGGCGAAGAAGACGTTTATCCCGATCCGATGGCAGTTGAATTTCACACCAACTTTCGTGCTGATCCAAAAGCGGTTGAAAAAGAGGTAGGTGGCATGTTGCCAAGCTGACAATCTTTTACAATTCTTTAAATGTTTGGAAAGCGAACATTCTGTATAAGATGACTTCTGAAAAGACTCTTGCACTCCCTAGAGGTGTGAGGAAAACTATATGCGGCCCCTAACGTCCCCAGACTGAGGTGTGCCGCATTTTTTTTGTTTAAAAAGAGGAATTGATCCGTGTCTGATATGCCCAAACTGCAAGATGCCGATTTACGTGTTGAAAACCGTATCGCGACCCTGACTTTCATGCGCAATGATGTGCGTAATGCCCTGACAGGGACTGCCTTGATTGAAGATATCATTACGACGCTGGACTGGGTGAATAAAGCGGCTGATCAGGCCAGCGTTTTGATTATAACGGGCGATGGTGCCGCATTCAGTGCAGGGGGCAATATCAAGGATATGCAGGAACGTGGCGGTGATTTTGCCGGGGATGTGGAAGAGGTCCAAACCCGTTATCGCCAAGGTATCCAGCGTATTCCGGTGGCGATGAATAAATGTGAAGTTCCAATTATTGCGGCCGTCAACGGTCCGGCGGTGGGTGCCGGGTTTGATCTTGCCAATATGGCGGATTTACGTGTGGCTTCAAGCAAAGCCAAGTTTGGGGAGACCTTTGTCAATTTGGGTATTATTCCGGGTGATGGCGGGGCTTATTTTCTACAACGCCTGATCGGCTATCAAAAAGCAGCGGAATTGACCTTTACTGGGCGGGTTATTGATGCGCAGGAAGCTTTGGATCTGGGGATTGTACTTCAAGTGGTTGATCCTGATAAATTGCTGGAGGTTACACAGGATTTAGCCAGCCAAATGGCGAAAAAACCACCCCAAGCCCTGCGATTCACCAAGCGTTTGATGAAAATGGGGCAACGTATGGAATTGCAGGATTTTCTGGACCTCTGCGCCTGTTTTCAGGGGATGTGTCATAATTCCGATGAACATATGGAAGCGGTCGAAAAAATGATCGCAATGATGAAAAGGTAAATCCTCACTTATTAATAGGGCCCCTCATTCGAGCCTGAATGAGGGGCTTTTTTTATGAAAGTTGCGAATGGTTCGAAACACGCGCGAAATATGGCTCTATGTGGTCAACTTTGCCTTAATGGTGCCTAACTTAAAGGCCATAAAGCGTGCAATGCGAATAAAACACGTAGGGATCAGGACCCGAAAACGATGGCTTTCAACATCAACGCTTTTGCAAACCCGAAACGCTTTATGTGGCTTTCCGGCCTTTTATTGCCTTGGGTGATTGGTATCACGATCATCACGACGGCAGCGGGGCTATATTTTGCCCTGTTCGATTCGCCGACGGATTATCAACAGGGCGAAACTGTGCGCATCATGTATATCCATGTGCCGGCGGCCAGTATGTCGATGATTATTTACATTTCCATGGCGGTAGCTTCCGCAATGGGATTGATCTGGAAACATCCCTTGTCTGACTTGGCGGCGAAATGCATGTCTCCGATTGGGGCGGCTTTTACCTTTTTGGCGCTGTTCACAGGTTCTTTCTGGGGTAAGCCCATGTGGGGAACATGGTGGGTGTGGGATGCGCGTTTGACATCTGAATTGCTGTTGCTGTTTCTTTATATGGGGCATATGGCCCTGTTAAACGCCTTTGATGATCCGGCACGCGGTACGAAATCAGCCGGAATTCTGTGTTTGGTCGGCGTGATCAATATCCCGATTATCAAGTTTTCTGTGGACTGGTGGAATACGTTGCATCAACCGGCTTCTTTGGTCAAGGCGGGTGGTCCGGCGATTCACCCGGATATGTTGATCCCGCTGGGGCTGATGTTTCTGTGCTTTACCGGATATTTCACGCTGGTTCTGTTTATCCGTATGCGCAGCGAAATTATCTCATCCAAAGTGCGCGCCTTACGTTTACGTCACGTGCACGGCTGATAGAGGGGAGGGGACAAAATGAACGAATTTTTTGAAATGGGCGGTCACGGCATATACATCTGGCCTTGTTACGGATTGGCTGCTGTTTTGTTGATTGGCCTATTGATAACCAGTGTTAAGGCATTGGCCAAAAGTAAGAAAGACCTCTCCATCATGGAACAAATGACAAGCGAAGGGAAAAACGCATGAAAAAGAAAACGCGTCGCCTTTATATCGCGCTGGTGGGCCTCTGTGCACTCGGGGCGATTGCCGCCCTTGTACTGGCTGCTTTGGAAGATGATATCGTCTTTTTCTTCAGCCCGACCGAAGTCATTGAAAAGGGGAAAATCGAACCTGATCGTCGTATTCGAATTGGTGGATTGGTTGAAGCTGGCTCTGTTGAAAAAGCGACCGATGGCGTCACCAATATTTTCGTAGTGACGGACATGGCGAATACGATCCCTGTTCACTATAAAGGCCTGTTACCGGACTTGTTCCGTGAAGGGCAAGGTGTTGTGGCGGAAGGTTATTTCCAAAATGATGTCTTGGTTGCCGATGAAGTTCTTGCCAAACACGATGAAAATTATATGCCGCCCGAAGTTGCCGATGCACTGAAAAAGTCCGGCAAATGGGAAGAAGGCCAGCCGATTACAGAGGCCTTGAAACAAGGTCATGTTCCTGAAGAACTGAAAGACAAATAACATGTATGCAGAAATAGGACATTTTGCGTTGATCATGGCACTGTTTGTTGCCGTGGTACAAGGTGTCGTCCCCTTGGCGGCAGGTCCGATGGGCAATCGGCGCTGGATGAATATTGCAGGTCCGGCCTCCATCGCGCAGTTTATCTTGATTGCGGCGGCTTTTGCGGCCTTGACGCATGCGTTTGTAACCTCGGATTTCTCGGTTCTGAACGTGGCGAAAAACTCTCACACCGACAAGCCTTTGCTTTATAAGATTTCCGGCGTTTGGGGAAACCACGAAGGTTCCATGCTGTTATGGGTACTGATTTTGGCGACATTCGGTTGTGCGGTTGAGGTCTTTGGCCGCAACTTGCCCAGTGGATTGAAAAACCGGACATTGGCGGTGCAGTCTTTAATCACCGTTGGCTTTTTGATGTTCATTCTGTTTACCTCCAACCCGTTTCAACGGTTGCTGAATGTGCCTGCAAATGGTCAAAGCCTGAACCCGTTGTTGCAGGATCCGGGATTGGCTTTCCATCCGCCGTTTTTGTATTTGGGTTACGTCGGGTTTTCCATTGCCTATAGCTTTGCCATTGCGGCCTTGATTGAAGGTCGCGTGGATGCAAGCTGGGCACGATGGGTGCGTCCATGGACGTTGGCGGCTTGGGTATTCCTGACTGTGGGGATTGCGCTGGGATCCTGGTGGGCCTATTACGAACTCGGCTGGGGTGGCTGGTGGTTCTGGGACCCGGTGGAAAACGCTTCCTTCATGCCGTGGTTGGCTGGAACGGCCTTGTTGCACTCCGCAATCGTGGTGGAAAAACGCGATGCGCTGAAAAGCTGGACAATTTTCCTGGCGATTATTGCCTTTGGTCTGTCTTTGTTGGGCACTTTCCTTGTACGTTCAGGTGTCCTGACATCGGTTCACGCCTTTGCAACAGACCCGGAACGCGGGGTTTTTATCCTGATTTTGCTGATTATCGCAATTGGTGGTTCGTTTGCACTTTATGCGGTGCGGGGGCCGAGCCTTGTGGGCGGTGGGTTGTTTAAACCTGTGTCACGCGAAGGGGCCTTGTTGTTCAATAACTGGATTTTAACAACGGCGACCGGTGTGGTTTTGCTGGGAACCCTTTATCCGCTGTTTATTGATGTCATTGATGCGGGCAAAGTCTCAGTTGGTGCACCGTTTTATAATCGTGTCTTTATCCCGATTATGACACCATTGGTCATTTTGATGGCGTTGGGTCCCTTGATGTCCTGGAAACGGGCAGATGCCAAGGGCATTCTCAGCCGTATGTATCTTGTCTACGGGGCGACGCTGGTTGCCGTTGTCCTGACCTTTATCCTGAAAGGCGAAGAAGGCTGGGGTGGCTATTTCGGTATGGGTCTTGCTACATGGTTGGCGGTTGGTACCCTTTGGGATGTGGCTGATCGTATCAAGCTGGGTAAAACGTCATTTGGGCAAAGTTTGAAACGACTGGCGCGTCAACCCCGTGCAACATGGGGCATGACGATTGCCCACCTTGGCCTGGCAATTGCCATTGCCGGGATGACGGGGGCCGGAAACTGGAAAGTCGAGAAAATTCAAGTGATGAATTTTGGCGACAAACTGGATGTTGCGGGCTTTACATATACCTTCGAAGGTGTGCGTGACATTCGCGGGCCGAACTATGATGCCTTGGAAGGGACGTTTACGGTCCATAAGAACGGCGAATATATTACGACGTTGCTGGCGGAAAAACGTGAATATGATACGGGTGGCATGCCAACGACAGAAGCTGCGATTTACCCGATGTTTTTTGGAGACCTTTATGCAGTGGTTGGGGATAAATCCGGTGACGGCTATGTAACGCGCCTGTATTGGAACCCGTTGATTGCGTGGTTATGGGCTGGTTGTGGCTTGTTGACACTGGGTGGTTTGGTCAGCTTGTCGGATCGTCGTCACCGTGTGGGGGCACCTAAACGCTCTGCATTGGCGAACAAAGCATTCGCGGAGGGAGCAAAAGCATGAATTCGCGTATCTTCTTTTTAATTCCGTTAATTGCCTTTGTAGTTTTGGCTATTTATTTCGCCATTGGTTTGACGAAAGATCCCTCCAAGCTGGATACGGATGTTTTGCTCAATCAACCGATGGGGGAATTTAAACTGGTTCCGGTTAAAGGCCGTACCGAAGGTTTAAGTGCCGAAGATGTGAAAGGCAAAGTTTCGTTGGTTAATTTCTTTGGATCATGGTGTGTGGCCTGTTTGCAGGAACATCCTTTCCTCGTGAAATTAAAGCGTGACAACGTGATCCCGGTGTATGGCGTGGATTGGGACGAGAAAAATCCCAATGATGTGGTCCGTTGGTTGGCCCGTCATGGTGATCCTTACACAAAAATCGGTGTGGATGATACGGGCGAAACCATTATTGACTGGGGTATTACCGGGGCACCGGAAACCTTCGTTGTCGATAAACAAGGGGTGATCCGTTACAAATTCCTCGGTCCGATTTCCCCGCAAGCGTGGAACGATACCCTGCTGCCTTTGATTGAGGAGCTACGCAAACAATGAGATTTTGGCTGATTTTATGGGCTGCCCTGTTTGTCTGGACGGTGCAGGTGTCTGCGGTGGAACCGGACGAGATTATGCAAGACCCGGCGCTTGAAGCGCGTGCGCGTGAAGTCTCAAAGGATTTACGCTGTGTTGTTTGTCAAAACCAGTCAATTGATGATTCCAATTCCGGTATTGCCAAGAAAATGCGTGTTTTGGTGCGTGACCGAATCGCGCATGGCGATAGCAATCAGGAAGTGAAAGATTATCTGGTCTCACGTTACGGCGATTTTGTTTTATTGAAGCCCCCGGTGAAGGCCAAAACCATGGTGTTGTGGTTTGGTCCTGCCTTGATGATTGTTATCGGACTGGTGGGAATTGTGTTTTATTACCGTCGCCGCAGTGCGCAAGCTGCACAAGGTCAAGGGGTCGCAGTGCCTTTGACTGCGCAGGAACAGGCGCGACTGGATGCCTTGATGAAAGAAGAAGGAAGCGATAAATGAGTTTTTGGATTGCGGTTGCAGTTTTGAGTGCAATCACCCTTTTTCTTTTGGCGGCACCTTTGTGGCGAAAAAATAAGGAAGAAGGCGAACGGGCTGATTATGAGCTGAACGTTTTTAAAGATCAGTTGAAAGAACTGGATCGGGATTTGGAACGTGGCCTGATCAATCAGGCAGAAGCTGAAACCGCACGTGTGGAAATTCAGCGACGCTTGCTGGCTGCTGATGAGAAACGAGGACAAAATACCGTTAGTGGACAAAAAGTCGGAACGGGAACATTCATCATCAGTGCGGTTGTCGGCCTTGGTCTTGTCGCAGGTTCATTGGCGCTTTATCTGAAAATCGGGATGCCCGGATATGAGGATGTTCCTTTTGCCTCACGCGATTCGCAAAAAGAACGCCAAATGGCAAGTTCTGAAGGTATGGCGGCAGAAATCGCGCAACTGAAAAAACATTTGGAAAATGAACCGGGGGATGTGGAAGGCTGGATGCTGTTGGGTCGTACCATGCGTTTGGTCGGTCGTCCGGGTGAAGCGGTTGATGCTTATCGCAGTGCGGTGAAAGCGTCGGAACGTCATCCCAGTGTCTTGGCTGATTTTGCAGAAAGTAAGATTTATGCCAGCGAAGGGCAGGTAGATGATGAAACATTTGCCGCGTTAAAAGAGGCTGTGGACAATGATCCAAGCCAAATGAAGGCGCGTTTTTATCTTGGTTTTGCCAAAATGAAAACACAGGATTATGCAGGCGCCATTCAGGAATGGACCGATCTGGCGGCAATGGCCCCGAAAGAAATTGGTTGGTTGTCGCAAGTCAATGAACAGATTGATATGGCTGCAAAGGCCGGTAATCTAAACCGTGATGATTTTAAGCCAAGCGAGCAAGCCTTGGCTCTTTCCAAGCAATTTGAATTACAATGGGAAGAAGAAAAGAAACAACGTCAGGAACAAGCCTCGCAAACGTCTGGTCCGAGTCAGGCAGATATGGAAGCCGCATCGGAAATGACACCGGAAGAACGCGACGAAATGATCCGTGGGATGGTGGAAAAACTTGCGGATCGCTTGAAGGAAAATCCAAACGATATTGAAGGTTGGAAACGACTGGCCAAGGTTTATATGGTTTTGGGTGAAAAAGACAAAGCCCTTGAAGCCCGCAATAAAGTGAAAGAACTGAGCGGCAGCTGATAATGCAGGATGGAAAAAGCGCATTGGGCTCAGTGTGCTTTTTCCTCTGCAATAGCCAGAATGAAGTAAAAGAGTTCACCTTGCATTTTCTTGGCAGACTCATAATCTTTTTTGGCGATAAATTTTTCAAATTTACTGATTAAAACGCGCGCATCCTCGTTTTGTTTGCGGGTAAAACCACCCACATCTTTTGCAAAGGTGGATAAGGCCAGACGCAAGTTCCAGTGTGCTTTGTTATGAGGGGCTTCCCCTTCACACATGATGAAAAAAAGCTCGGTCCATCTTTCCATATCGTCTGCAATTTGCGATGAATTCATATTTATAAAGTCCTGTTTTAAATGTCGTAGAATTGCGGTGTGCGATTGCGCATGATCTCTGCCGCCAATATACGGGCCTCGGTAAATGTCGCAGATATCTTGATGTTGGGCTTACGGGTCAGGGAGTTCATTTTTTCTAATGTGTTGAGGACATTAGAATTGCTGCCACTGAAAATCAGCCAGACACCGGAATGCATGGATTTCTGAATAAAGGTTGCAAGGGCACTGCATCCCGTTGCGTCGATAAAGGGAACGTCGTGCATTTGTAAAATGATGATATCGGGCGTTTTTCCGGTGCGGCCCAATGTATCAATCAATCTTTCTGCAGCACCAAAGAAAAAGGGGCCGTTAAACTGGTAACTCAGCACACCATCGGGCAAGCGTATTGCGTTGTCAGGTGACAGATTTTCGCTATCGTCGACGTTATCGTCCTGAATGATATTGATATGTGTTTCCACCTCAACGGCATTGGCCATCCGGTGCATAAAGAGAACGGCAGATAAAACAAAGCCGACTTCAATAGCGAGGTTCAAATCGACAAGGACGGTCAGCAGAAAAGTGGCAATCAGGACAATCCGGTCTCCGATCGGTGCTTTGAACAAATGAATGAATTTGTCGAATTCACTCATATTCCATGCAACGATCATCAGAACGGCGCTTAAACAAGACAAGGGAATAAAAGAGGCAAGGGGGGCAAACAATAGAACAAAGGCAAGGAGTGTAAGAGCATGGATCATCCCGGCAACAGGGGAATGCGCACCGGAACGAATATTGGTTGCTGTTCTGGCAATGGCGCCCGTTGCAGGGATACCAGAAAAAAGGGATGATCCAATATTAGCGACCCCTTGTGCAACCAGTTCACAATTGGAACGATGTTTTGCCCCCGTCATACCGTCCGCGACCACAGCAGACAGTAAAGATTCAATTCCGGCCAGAAAAGCGATGGTAAAAGCACTGGGGAGGAGTTTTGCAGCTTGTTCCCATGAAAAAGCGGGGACGTGCGGCAATGAAAGGGTTGCGGGAATGCCGCCGAATTTTGTGCCAATCGTCTCAATCGGCAAGGCAAATATCCATGTTAAAAGGCTGACACCGACAATCGCGATAAGAAACGATGGGTATTTTGGGAACGTCTTTTGACTTATCAGGATGATTGCGATGCTCAGCAAAGCTGTTCCCAGAACATACGCATCATAAGTTTGCAGGTTTAAAAATAGGAGCGCCACTTTATCGAGAAAATCTGCAGGGATGTTGTCGATATCCAGGCCCAAGAAGTCTTTGACCTGACTGGTGAAAATGAGCATGGCAATGCCGGAGGTAAAACCGGTTACGACGGGGTGGGGGATATATTTGATATAGGTTCCCAGACGAAGCAGCCCGGCGAGAATGAGAATGCTGCCTGCCATAAGGGTTGCCAGAACAAGACCGTCATATCCAAATTGCTGAATGACATTAAAAACAACAACAACAAAGGCCCCTGTGGGACCACCAATTTGAAAGCGGCTGCCACCAAGTAATGAAATAAGGAAACCGGCAACAACTGCGGTAATCAGCCCCTTGTCCGGGCTAACACCAGATGCAATCGCCAAAGCCATTGACAGGGGGAGGGCGACAATGGCGACGGTAAATCCTGCAAGACAATCATCTCGCAACATAGAAAGGGTATAACCGCTTTTAAGCGTGGTATAGGCCTTCGGAATATAGAAGTGCCAGTTCGGCTTGTGCGGCATTTGCTGTAACTCCCATGTTAAATGTTGATCGAAAGGTCGATTTTGCAGATGTTAGATATATGACATATCAATGATTGACATATCAACTAATTTCTGTGTAAACCCCTTTACAAGGAATGGAGATGTCAAATGGATCAAATATCAAAGATTATCGGAAACGGCCTGCAAATCCTGATAGCCGTGTCCCTTGCCACATCAATCTATAACTTCTATTTTGAAAACAGTCTTTTTTGCAGAGAAGATATTTGTACCAAAATTCCCTATAGCCGTTTACCCTGATACGATGATAGATGAAGATAAAAATACGATTCCGATCGTTTTGCACGAAGTCGCAAACCGTTTGCGTGTTCGCATTGATGCAAAAGTCCAGCCTTATAATCTGACGAGAATGAAATGGCTGACCCTTGCTATTTTGGAACGGGACAACGGTATTTCCCAATCAGAACTGGCGGGCAAACTGGATGTTGATAATTCATCAATTGCCCGGCTTATGACCCGAATGGAACAGCGTGATCTGGTCTATCGGGTGTGTGATGAAAAAGATCGCAGAGTCCTTCGGGTCTTTATCAAAGATGAAGCCCGTCCTTTATTGCAGGAATTAAAGAAAGTCTCTGATGAAATCCGCAATCAGGCTTTGACGGGTTTAAGTGTGAAAGAACGGGATGATTTGCTCAACCTGTTACTGGTTGTAAAAAACAATTTGGATAAATAGACAATTTTCTTCTTTTACGATTTCTTTAGATAAAAAAAGGCGGAGCACTTTTTAAAATGCTCCGCCTTTTTATGTGTAACGTGATATAGGCTTATTGCTGAACTTCGATAACAACGCGGCGGTTTTTTGCTTCGCGGACACCGTCTTGGGTGGCAACAGCCGGGGCGCTCTCCCCCATACCGGTTGTCGAAATTTTATCACCGGGTAGGCCGAGTTTCGAAATAAATGTCTTCACGGATTGTGCACGACGCTCGGATAAAGATTTGTTGTAGGCTTGGCTCCCGGCACGGTCTGTGTGACCGATAAGGGCGTAATTAACCGCTTGTACGCCCCAGTCCTGAACCAGTGCTTGCAAGACTTGTTGACCGACTGGTGTGATGACGGCGGAATCAAAATCAAAGAAGACCGTATAAAGTTTTGCCAGATCCAGTTCCATTTTTGGTGCGGGCTGCTGGGCGAGCTTTTTCTGTGCCCCGGTCAGGCGATTCAGGGCTTCAGCAAATTGATCTTTACATTTGGCAATTTCATTGTTTTGCCAGCCTTCTTCTTGTTCTTCTACCCAGCAATCAAAACTGGCTTGTGCTTTGGCTGACAGAACAGGCAAGTTGGTGCGGCTTGTTTCCAAGGCGTTGTTTAAAGCCTTATAGCCATCTGCAAATTGTGTAAGTTCATCTTTGGAAAAACGCCACAAGGCAGGATCTTCCGGGGGAAGGCCGTTTTCCGATGCGGCGACTTTGATGGCTTTTCTTGCAAAAAAGTCAGAGTCAAACCAGTCGGCCCACTCGTTACCTTCTTTGGTAGCGAGTGCCTGATATTCTTTTACCAGTGCACCTTTAAACGTTGTGGTATCGGTTTGCAGGGCTTGCGCTTCTTTATAATTAAACGGTTGGGTAATTGGGTTACCGGAATGGTCAAACGCTTTTGGAAAATTTGTACACCCCGCCAACACAGCAGCGGAAAGGAAAAGCGAAACGGTTCTTGTCAGATTTTTTTTCATGGGGGAAATCCAATGTTTGTTTTATCAGATACAACGAGAAGCGATGGCTTGAATCTTATGATCGCTTGACAGGTAAGACGGGCTTAATGCGCTTGTAACCTCAATTGTTTCACTGGGCTGCCCGATAATATGGTCAAAGCGCCCTTGGGTTTTCTTCACTAATGAGATAAGCCCGTCGGTTCTTTTGCGCAACTGGAGGATGATTTCAGGTGTTTGTGATGGGATTTCTGCACAAACCTGTCCTAATTGATTGTCGATCGACTTAACCAAACCGTAATCAGGGTTAATCTCAATATCGTGAGCGGAGGCGACATGGTCAACTTTGATGCCACGTTTTGGGCGCCATTTTTCAAATTGTGCGGTTGCAGAAACAATATAGCCTTCCGGAAAATAGATAGCAGTGTTATTTTGCAACAAAACACGATCCCCGAGAATGGGGCCGGAGCGCAACAGCTTTTTAATGCGATGTGCTTTAATCTTGCCTGAAAAATCATTGAATTTCAAAACGTCATGGTCCCCGCGTTTGCCGGCAAAATATTGTTCAAAAGGCAAAGCTGGCAGGGATTTGGATTTAGATGCGGCTTCCCCTAAAACAGGTACAGCCAAGACAATGAGTAACGCAATGAAAGATAAGCGTTTTTGCATTTAGTGAAAACCTCTGTTCAGATATCGCTGTAACCTAGCATGTTTCTTTGCCTTTTTCTAGGTTTTCTCTTGGGTATAGAGACATGTATTTCTCTGTGTCAGGCGAAAAAAGACAGCTATGGAAGTGTTAAAATTAGATTCCATTTGTCTATAGAGAGAGGAAGTATGGCTTCTTAGGGATGTATTATTGCCAAGTCTCTGAATTTTCGATCGTTATTGGGGTGAAGAATCTTTGCTTGACGTTCATTTATTTTTGGTTACCTTTACGTCAGTAAAAATACCTATACGTAAAAGCGTACGAACGAGATCAACGAATCTCACCCAGGGAGATCCAAGACCATGTCTGCTACCAGCCTTGCTGTGTCGCAACCGATGAGCGTGGAAACGCAAGAGGTGCGAATAGAACAAGACTTTACGCGTGAGGTCCATCACGCTGTTAACAATATCTTTTTATCCAATGTCAGTACGACAACTCTGCCGACGGTTATTGCGGCTATTTTGTTCACCGTTTTTTATTGGGATGTGGCCAATCACACCCTGTTATTTTCATGGGGGGTTATCACAGTCATCATCGGTTTGGCCCGTTTGATTGTGGTGAAAAAGGGACTTAAGGCGGCAAAAGGATTGGGAATACAGAAAAAGGCAGGGTTTATCACACAGGTGTTAACCGGGGCCGCCAGCGTTGGTTGGATTGCAACACTGCCGTTGTTTTTTATTCATGCCGATATTGCAACACAGACCTTGCACGGCATGCTTTTACTGATCCTGACATCGGCCGGGACGGTTTCCCTGTCGGTTAATCGCAAGGCGTTTATGTTGTTCGTGCCACCGATCCTGTTGACGCTGGGTGGCTTCTTTGCATCCAGTCTGACATTAACCGGCATTATTTTTGGGTTTGGTTTTTTATTGGTCCTTGGTGTGCAAATGAGATTGGCAAAAGCCAGTCGTAGCCAAATGGAAGAAGCTTTGACCTTGCGTTTTCAAAATGATGCCTTGTTGCAGGATATGGAACGCACCACGCAAGAAATCGAGGCTGACAAACATGCACAAGTCGAACGAACGGAAGTACTACAGGGGCTAACGAAAGAGTTTGAAAATACGATTTCCGCGATTTTATCGCGTGCGGATCAAGTGGCACAAGCCATGCGGTTTCAGGCTGATCATGCCAACGGGGCGGTTCAGTCATCCGTGGATGGCACGCGGGAAGTGACACAGGGGGCCGGTGGTATGCGCAACCGCATGCAAGATGTTGCTGAAGTGGCGCGTGGCTTGTCCTCGTCATTGTCCGATGTGAATGCACGGGTGTCGGAAAGTGCAGCGATTGCACGATCATCCAATGAGAATGTGGAACGCGCAAACGTGACCGTAAATTCCTTGGTTAATGCATCGAACAAAGTGGGTGAAATTGTCGGGTTGATTGATAGCATTGCGGATCAAACCAATATGCTGGCCTTAAACGCAACGATTGAGGCCGCACGCGCAGGCGAAGCAGGTAAAGGTTTTGCCGTTGTGGCAGGCGAGGTTAAAACACTGGCCAATCAAACCAGCGAAGCCACCCGTGAAATTTCTTCACAGGTGCAAACCATTCGCAGTGCCACGGCCGAAGCCGTTCAGGCAATGAATGAAATCGCCCAGACGATCAGCGATTTAAGCAATATCTCCCATGATGTTGTGGGGGCTGTTGAAAAACAGGGCCATACCATTCGTGACGTGGCGACACGTATTGAAACAGTTGCCGATGATAGTACAAATCTCTCCGGGCGGTTGGGAGAGGTTGATGCCTCCGCCGAAGAGACATCAGATGCGGTGGATGCCATGATCAAGGCGGCGGATAGTTTGGCAAAAGAAACACAGGAAATTCAGTGCGAGGTGGATCAATTCCTCAGCCGGGTGCGCTCTTTGTGAGAGAAATATAAAAAAGGCGGTACGTTGTTAAACGTTACCGCCTTTTTTGAGTTTATCTGTTTCTTAACGACCGACAATCGCGTCGTGCGCGGCAAGAATAGCCATGTTGACCATTTCAGAAACCGTCGTATCGCGCGGGACAATTTGAACCGGCTTTTCCAATCCCATCAGGATGGGACCGATGACTGTGCCACCACCGAGTTTTTGCAGAAGTTTTGATGAAATATCCGCCGTGTGCAGGCCGGGCATAACCAAGACGTTGGCCGGGCCAGACAAACGGGTAAAGGGATAATCCTTCATCATTTCTTTATCGAGTGCGGTATTGACCGTGACTTCGCCGTCAAATTCGAAATCCACATTGCGTTCGGCCAAAATTTCAACGGCCTTGCGAACTTCTTCGCAACGTCCGCCTTCGCGTCCGCTGAAGGACGAATATGACAGGAAGGCAACACGGGGTTCGTGCCCCAGCTTGCGGGCTTTATTAGCGGCTGCAACGGCAATATCTGCCATTTCCAACGCATCCGGCGTTTCGTGAATCCGGGTATCTGCGAGGAAAACAGTCTGATGTCCACCACCGGAAACCACGATGGAAACCCCCATCGGCAGTTGTTCTTTTGCCGGGTCCAGAACACGGGCCACATCATCATAGGTCGAATAGAAACTGCGGGTCAGGCCGGAAACCATGCCGTCCGCATCCCCGCAAGCCACCATTGCAGCGGCGAAGATGTTACGGTTCTGGTTGACCCAACGGTTACAATCGCGCATCAGCGCGCCTTTGCGTTGCAGGCGACGATAGAGATATTCACTATATTCGCGTGTACGCGGGCCAATGCTGGAATTGTTGATTTCAATCCCTTTGGCATCTATCAGGCCGAGATGTTTCATACTGGCCTGAATTTTTTCTTCACGTCCGACCAAAATCGGTGTGCCGTATCCGGCATTCAAGAAGGCATAAGCCGCGCGGATGGTTTTTTCTTCTTCGCCTTCAGCAAAGACGATGCGGCGCGGATTGCCACGGACTTTATCGCAAATAACCTGCAGGCTGGAAGCCGTCGGATCCAGACGGGCAGATAATTCGTTGCGGTATTCATCCATATCAATAATAGGGCGACGTGCGACACCGGATGCCATTGCGGCTTCGGCAACGGCCGGTGGGATTGACGAGATCAAACGCGGATCAAACGGGGCCGGAATAATATAGTCGGGACCGTAACGCAGACGGCGACCGGAATAAGCCGCCGCCACTTCGTCCGGCACGTCTTCGCGTGCAAGTTCTGCCAAGGCATTGGCACACGCGACTTTCATTTCTTCGTTGATTGTGCTGGCACGAACGTCCAACGCCCCACGGAAGATATAAGGAAAGCCCAGAACGTTGTTGATCTGGTTGGGGTAATCGGAACGCCCTGTTGCCGTAATGGCATCGGAACGTACAGCTTTTACGTCTTCCGGTGTAATTTCCGGGTCCGGGTTGGCCATTGCGAAAATAATCGGCTTGGGTGCCATTTTTTCGACCATTTCCTGTGTGACCGCACCTTTGACACTCAGCCCAAAGAAGGCATCGGCCCCGTCCAGTGCTTCGGCCAGTGTACGCGCATCTGTGTTGGAGGCATGCGCGGATTTCCACTGGTTCATGCCTTCTTTACGCCCTTTGTAGATGACACCTTTGGAATCGCACATGATAACGTTATCATGTTGAACTCCTAATGCTTTGGCAAGTTCGCAGCAGGCAATGGCCGCTGCACCGGCGCCGTTGACAACAAGTTTGACGTCTTTCAAGTCACGCCCGGTTAGATCACAGGCGTTGATCAGGCCCGCAGCAGAAATAATAGCGGTACCATGTTGGTCATCGTGGAAAACCGGAATATCCATCATTTCGCGCAGGCGGGTTTCAATGGTGAAACATTCCGGTGCCTTGATATCTTCCAGATTGATCCCGCCGAAAGTTTTTCCAAGGAAACGCACGCAGTTGATGAATTCTTCTTCGTCTTCCGTATCGACTTCAAGGTCAATACCGTCCACATCGGCAAAACGTTTGAAAAGAACGGCTTTGCCTTCCATGACAGGTTTAGACGCCAATGCGCCGAGATTGCCGAGGCCAAGAACGGCGGTTCCGTTTGAAATGACAGCCACCACGTTGCCCTTGGCGGTATAGTCGTAGGCCAGATTGGGGTCGCGTGCGATTTGTTCACACGGTGCAGCCACACCCGGTGAATAGGCCAGCGACAGGTCGCGCTGTGTCGTCAGTGGTTTTGTCGGATGAATTTCCAATTTGCCCGGTCGTCCCGAGGCATGCATCAAAAGCGCCTCGCGCTCCGTAACCCGAATAGATTGATCGTCCATGTTATCTATGTCTCTTACTTGGTCTTATATACATTTATGGCGAAGCCAGATTTATTCTGACGTGTTTTTATGGATATGGACGTTTTCTGCACCTTGGTTTTGCAAAACTTCTTTGGCTTTGGCTTCTCTCTCCAGACCATCGGTACGAACCCACAAGATAATGCTGCCGGCGTCTACCGCACGGGCAAAATCCTCGGTATGGGGTGTCGCGGTCACTTCATCGAGGACTTCTTTCACAGCTACACCGCCAACTGTCGCTCCCACAACAGCTCCGATCAACTCCCCAATCGGTCCACCCGCCAGAAAGATGGCACCACTGGCCACCATTGGCCCTTCGAATTTAATTTCACCGACCAGCGCGCTTAACACGTCTTTCAACGGTTTTGCGGGCTTTCCGGCGGCATCAATGGATTCATGCGAGCTTAGGACACTCAAATCCGTACGCTCAAATCCTTCTTGTAAAAGGGCTTCAACTGTTTTTTCGAAAGTTTCACGGCTGTTCAGTAGGCCGACGACTTCTGTATTTACGGTGTTTGAGTTCATTTATTTTAACCAATGTGGTGAGTTGAGTATTTATATTGCGCAATATGCACCAAAAGGGGACAGATTACTAGCCTCAATTGCGGAAAAAGAACAGACTAATCTGTGCATCGGTGCCATGCATGTATAGCAAGGCTACCGTGTCAAATGTAAGGCAGTTTCCTGAAAATATAGAAATCAGGCGAAAGAGTTACTTGAAGGGCTTCATTCGTGCCTAGGGGATGTGCTATCAGTATTGCCCTTCTCTTAAAAATTACATCAGCAATCGAACTTTACCCATGACCACCCTCGTCACCGCTACAGAACATCTGCCCGCAGAAGTCACACAGGAAGAGATCGAAACCCGCATGCGTGACGGGGCAACCCCGATGATGGCCCAGTTTATGGCGATCAAGGAACGTCATCCTGATTATCTTCTGTTTTACCGGATGGGTGATTTTTACGAATTGTTTTTTGACGATGCAGTGGCGGCCTCCGAAGCTTTGCAAATCACACTGACCAAGCGGGGACATCATAATGGGGATGACATTCCCATGTGCGGTGTGCCGGTGAAGGCCTATGAAAGCTATTTACCCAAGCTGGTAGACAAAGGGTTTCGTGTTGCCTTGTGTGAACAAATGGAAGACCCGGCAGAAGCTAAAAAACGCGGTTCCAAAGCTGTTGTGAAGCGCGAAGTCGTGCGCCTGTTTACTGCCGGAACGATTACCGAAGACACTTTACTTGATTCCCGACGGAATAATTTTTTGGCGGCTGTTGCACAAAACCGCAATGATACCGGGGTAGCTTGGCTGGATATTTCCACCGGTGCCTTTTATACACAAGCCTGCCCATCGGTCATGTTACCGGCTGTTTTGGCCCGTTTAAATCCGGGAGAACTGCTGGTCGGGGATAAATTATTACAGGCACCGGAACATTTTGATACGTTTGGCGATTTTAAATCGATTCTGACACCGCAACCCAACAGTCGTTTTGATAGCGCCAATGCGGCCAAACGGTTGGAAAAATTGTTTGCGGTAAAAACACTGGATGCCTTTGCCAATTTTTCACGCGCCGAAACATCGGCGGCAGGGGCGTTGGTTGATTATGTGGAATTGACACAAAAGGGCAAATTGCCGCGTCTTGAAATTCCGAAACAGTTGGCACAGGGGGCGACCCTTGAAGTTGACGCGGCGACGCGGCGTAATCTGGAACTAACCGTCACTTTAAACGGTCAACGCAAGGGCAGTTTGCTGGATGTGATTGACCGGACCGTCAGCGGTGCAGGTGCACGTCTTTTATCGGTTTGGCTTTCTTCCCCCTTAACCAATGTTGACGATATTAATCGCCGTTTGGATGGGGTGCAGTTCTTTAGCGAAGATTTGGGCGCACGTGAAGATATCCGACAGGCCTTAAAAAAATGCCCGGATATGGAACGTGCCCTTTCGCGTATCACATTGGGCCGCGGTGGGCCGCGTGATTTGGCGGCTATTCGCGATGGATTGGCGGCCAGTTTTGATTTACGCGAACATTTGATTTCCTTAACGCCGCCACCGATTTTGGAAACCTGCATCCATGATCTGGGCAATCATGGGCAATTGGTGGACAAACTGCGTCGGGCCTTAGGCGAAGATTTGCCCTTGATGGCGCGTGATGGTGATTTTATTGCTGCCGGATATGCCCCGGAACTGGATGAGTTACGTAGCCTGCGTTCGGAAAGCAAACGTCTGATTTTGAACTTGCAAGCTAAATATGCAGATATTACCGACATTCAAACCTTGAAGATCAAGCATAACAATGTCTTGGGATATTTTGTTGAAGTGACGGCAAAACAGGCCGAACGGATGCCGGCGGACGGGGATTTTATTCACCGTCAAACCATGAAAAACGTTATTCGTTATTCAACGGTCGAACTATCAGAACTGGAAGGTAAAATCAGTTCCGCAGCAGACAGGGCGCTTGCATTGGAAACCCGTTTGTTTGATGAATTGATCGAAGATGTCAAACAGGATGCGGATGTCATTGCCTTGGCCGCGAATAGCCTTGCCCGTCTGGATGTCTTGAGTGCTTTGGCACAAATTGCGGTGGAACGTCATTACAATCGCCCGGTTTTAAGTCAAGGTTACGAATTCGATATCAAAGGCGGGCGTCATCCGGTTGTGGAAGCCGCCCTTGAAGCTGCGAATGAAGCGGCCTTTGTCGCCAATGATTGTGATCTTTCACAAGATCAACGGTTGTGGTTAATCACCGGTCCGAACATGGCGGGTAAGTCAACATTTTTGCGCCAAAATGCCCTGATTACCATTTTGGCGCAAATGGGGGGCTTTGTTCCGGCGGCTTCTGCCCATATCGGGGTGGTAGATCGTTTGTTTTCCCGCGTGGGGGCGGCGGATGATCTGGCGCGTGGGCGGTCCACTTTCATGGTGGAAATGGTTGAGGCCGCAGCGATTCTTAATCAATCCAGCGATCGATCTTTGGTGATTTTGGATGAAATTGGGCGCGGGACAGCAACATTTGACGGCTTGTCTATTGCCTGGGCGGTGGTGGAACATTTACACGAGCTGAATAAATGCCGGGCGTTGTTTGCTACCCATTACCATGAATTGACGGCATTGACGTCCAAACTCGATTGTTTGTCTTGTCATTCCATGCGGGTAAAGGAATGGAAAGGCGAGGTGATTTTCCTGCATGAAGTCGGGGCCGGGGCGGCGGATCGATCATATGGGATCCATGTGGCCCGTCTGGCAGGATTGCCTAAGGCCGTCATCAAACGGGCAGAACAAGTTCTGGAAACTTTAGAAAAAGGGGAACAGAGCAGTGCGGTTACCAAACTGGCAGATGATTTGCCCTTATTTGCCGCCCTTGCCAGCAATCCCGAGCCTGTTTCAGAACCAAGCGGGCCGTGCGATGTGGAACTGGCATTGGATGATATTCAGCCCGATGATCTCAGCCCGCGTGAAGCCTTGGAAGCCCTTTATAAATTAAAAGCACTGAGAGGCTGACCATTCAGTGCTTTGAGGTGTGATTGCATACTTAAGCTTAAATAGCGGGTTCTACGCTAGCCAACATCATTTTATCAGCCAGTGTCACTGTGTCATAAAGTGACAAGTTGTTCTTATCCATAATGGCTTTCAGCGATACGATATATTGTTCGCCGCGTTCGGAATATTTATCCAAGGCTGTCGCAAGGACACTTCCTTTGATTGGTCGTCGTGTATTGCGCATAAAGGTGCGCTTGGCCCGCAATAATTTGTAAGCTGTATGTGTATTCAGATTATGCACATAGGCACGCAAACTGTCCTTGATGCTGTCAAATGCTTTGATGCGATGAGTTTGGTCGTCACCGCGTTGGGTGGGTACGATGCCATCGTCATTTTGATTGAACGTCCATTGACCAAAAAGGGCGTTGCCTTCACGTACAAAGCGGGATGTCCCCCATCCGCTTTCTTCTGCTGCCTGTGCCAGAGCCAATGATGGCGGTACGATATCAACCTTTTGCAGCAGTTGATCAAACTTTTGTCCGCGCACTTTATAGCGTTCAAAGGTTGCCTTCAGCCAGATTTGATCTTCTGCAATGATATCAAGGCCCAAATTCAAGCGGTGGCGCAAACGAAGAATGCGTGCACGTTCTGCAAGAATTTCTTCATTGTTTTTAAGGATCAAGGGAAGCAGGGCTTTGAAAAAGAGTGCCTTGCGTTCTTCTGTTTCTGTGAGGTTTGCCAAATCGTGTGGCAAGCTCGCAAGGAAAAGGCGCGGAACGCTGCTCTCGCCCTCGCGGACATCCTTCAAACGATAGCCAAGCTTGTCAAAGGCAGTCGTCAAATCGTTGACACTTAGAGATTTTGCGTTTTTGCTCATCTTCACAGGTGTCAGGTTTTCTGTGTTTTCCGGGCGTTTTGCAACTTCGTCCGGCAGTTTCAAAACAGCTTTCGGTGCTTTGCTGGTTGTATTGGTCGGGGCACTAATATGTAAGGCAATCAGTAATGCCAGACAAAAGCCCATAAGCGTGAGGACAGTCCATTGGAAGCCCTTGCTTTCCTTCATATCAGCCATACTAAAATCAAAATCTGTTAACAAAAGCGCGGCCCAAGCATGTGTCAGCTTTTGCGGCTATTTTCACGCGCAGTGTCGATCTTTTTTTAACAGCCTGTGGATCGACGTGCTGTGAGCCGGATTTTACAGATTTGGATTTTTTAATCCAGTTGATAATATTCTTAGGAAAAGTTCAGTATTTATCACCTGTTTGAAGGAAATAGGGAGGTTATGAGATTATTGTCCTATTTAACTTTGAGGCGAAAGTCTCTATTTGATTTCCATCCAAAACCCTAATAGGATAAAGGGTACGTCACTCTGGGGGATAGACGTTTTGTTGTGTAACATTAAAAACGAAAAGAAAAATCATGTCTGATACGTCGGCTATAATATCTGCGGACTGGGTGAGCAATGCGCCTTTTCCTGCGGTATTGTTGCATGAGGATCGCAGTGTTGCCGCCCATAGTGCCGCCGCTGAAGTTTTGGTTCAAAATATCAACCTGCCGAATATTTCGGACCTGTTTGATAAAGTAAATGCCAAGAATGCCCCTCATATACAAACAGCGGGCGTGGAAACAGACAAAGGTGTTGTGTTTTATGATTTGACACTGAGCCCTTGTCAAAACGGCTTTTTACTTTTTGCAAAAGATGTCAGCCTTGAACATAACTTGCGCGCTGCTTTGATGGATTCTCGCCAGCGATTTAAGGATTTGGTGGAAATTTCCAGTGATTTTGCCTGGGAAGTCGGGGCGGATGGTTATTTTATTTTTGTTTCTCAACGGGGCGCAGTTGGATACGAACCAGACGAATTGATCCGTAAACATTGTGATGACATTGTTTTAAAGCGCGATAAAAAACATTCACAGAATCCTTTTTTGTCCAAAACCAAATTGGAACGTGAAGAAACGTGGGTTTTACGACCCAACGGTGAACCCGCCTGCTTGATGGTGTCATGTGTCCCATTATTTGATGAAAAAAATAATTGGGTGGGCGCACGTGGCGTATGCCGTGATATCACCGAAGAACGAGAACGTGATGCGGCGTTGGCGCGGGCCTATCATCGTGATCAGTTGCTGGCTTATATTGTCAAAACCATTCGTGACGAGGTCGAACCCAGCAATATGCTGAGTGCAGCAGCCAATGCCACAGCGCGTGCGCTCAGTGCAAATGGTTGCCAGATTTTTAGAAGCAAGCCGGAAAGTGGCATGATTGTCAGTGCGGCCTTTGGGGAAATCCCGGATGAAATTCCCGATTTGTTTGGGCGGCTTGAACAATTGGGTGAAAATGAAGTCGGCGTTTTTGAAATTAAGGACTGGCTGGCGATTTATTCTGCAACCCGGTATCGGCGCACTGTCAATGGGGCCATATGTTTGTGGCGTGAAAACGTACGTGGATCCTGGAATGATGATGACAAAATTCTTGCCATCGACGTTGCCAACCAACTGGGAATCGCCAATGAACAAATTTCCGGGCATGAACGGATTGTCGAGCTGTCGCGCACCGATGCGTTGACCGGGTTGTTAAACCGTCGTGCCTTTTTTGAAGATGAACTGCCCCGCCATATTGATCGCTTGCACTTTAACAACAGTCCTGCGGCTCTGATTTATGTGGATCTGGATCATTTCAAACAGGTGAACGATGTGTTCGGTCACCAGAAAGGGGATGATGTTCTTTTGCTGATTCGCGACTTTTTGCTTAATCAGGTGCGACCGGGTGATGTGGTTGCACGATTAGGCGGGGATGAGTTTGCGATTTGGCTCAATGATATTGATGTTGATGCGGCTTCTCGCCGTTGTGAGCGCCTTTTGGAAGCCAGTCAGTTCCTAAAGGAGTATTCAGGGTTGCCGAATAAACCATTAGGCGTTTCTCTGGGGTTGGCAATCTACCGCCCAGATACAAATGAGTCTGTTGAAATGTTGATCGGACGCGCAGATGCGGCTATGTATGAGGCCAAGCGTTCCGGTCGGGGTAAGTTTTGCGTCGCTGAAGATTATACACCAACGGATGCCGAACAATGAGAATGAATAAACAAGGTACCCTGAAGAGATGAAGCGAGACCCGGTGCATGACGCTCCTTTAACATACGAGGAGGCAAAAGAGCTTGCGCGCCATCAAGATGTGGCTGTGCGCAAATCTTTGGCTGAACGTGAGGACATCCGCCCGGAAATTCTCTTTTATCTGGCTGGTGATCCTGCGCCGGAAGTCCGTAAAGCCATTGCCCATAACAAGGCGACACCAGCACGCGCTTATATTGAACTTGCCAAAGACAGCAGCGATGAAATCCGCTCTGATCTTGCTGAAAAAATTGCGCGCCTTGCTCCGAAGCTGACCGCGTATGAAGTGGACCGGGTACAAAGTTATGCTTTTCAAGCCTTGGAAATTCTTGCTTCCGATCAGTTATCCAATGTTCGAACCATTTTGGCAGAAACGTTAAAAGACGTTGCTCAGGCCCCGGAAGATCTGATCAACCGATTGGCCCGCGATTCTGAATTATCGGTTGCCTGCCCGGTTCTGGAACATTCACCGGTCTTACGCGATGAAGACCTTCTTGATATTATTTCCAGCGGGATTTCTTCAGGGGCGCTTGGGGCAATTTCCAACCGGAAAACCGTTAGCGTCAAGGTTTCCGATGCGATTGTGGATACCCACGACGTCGCGGCCATTACGACACTGCTTTGTAACGAAAGCGCCCAAATCCGCGAAGAAACGCTGGATCAACTGGTTGAACAATCGCGCAATGTCGAAGACTGGCAAGGTCCGCTGGTTCATCGACCGGTGCTGAGCGAATATGCCGCACAACGATTGGCGGAATTTGTCGCGGGTAATCTTCTGGATAGCTTGAAACATCGTAAAGATTTGAGCGCCAAGACTTTGTCGATTGTCCGTGAAGAAGTCAATCGTCGGATCAAGCAAACCCACAATGCCAATAATAACAAACCGACGACACCAAAACCCGATGAAGGCGGTAATGCAGATTTAAGACGGGAATATGCATGGCTGTTCCAACAACCGCCACACGTTATTGCGAAAAACCTGAAACGGATGCACAGACTGACTCCGCAAGTGATCATCAATGCCTTGATGGAAGGTGATAATGATTTTGTAGTTGCCGGTTTGTCGGAATGTGCGCATATCCACTTGTCGGTGGCATTGCGTATGATTGCCATGCGCAGTGCACGCGGGGTTGTTGCACTGTGTTGGAAAGCGGGTATGGATGCACAAACCGCCGCATTTATTCAGGCAAAGGTTGCCCATATTGCGGCGGATGATATTTTGCGTGCAAATGACGGGAATTATGCCCTGTCAGATGATGAAATGCAGTGGCAGATTGATTTCTTTAATAATATGGCGGTTTAACGTAACCGGACACTGACCTGATAAGTCAGAACTTTTTCCTTTCCGGCAGGCACATTAATTTTCCAGATGGCGGTATTGTTTTTCTGACTATCCGGTTTTGTGCTTGTGTCACTTAAGGACCATTGGCCGGGGAAGACTTCTTCAATCCGTACCGTTTCTGCACTGTCTTTGGCATTTTTGATGATGATCTTATAAGCAGCTTCGAAACTGTCTTTTCCTTTGCGCTCAAAAGAAGTTTGATTGCGTTCAACCGTAACATCGAAACTTTCGCCGGGATGTAATTTGGCATCTCCTTCTTTTGGGGTGCGGGTCAAATTATCTTCGCCAACAAACTGAAGCTGACCTTGCGTATCTCGTCTATAAAGGCGCAAAATACCATCGGGCAATGGATTGTTCGATGTGTTGTTGAAGGTCAGCTCGACTTTGGGATGTACAGGCTGGCTATCGAAATTCATTTCGCCATATGTCGGGCCAAAACGTTGGACAAGTTCGCGTGTGCTTTTAAAGCTAAGCGGTTGCATTAACGCGACTTGCTTGGTTTCGTTATTGTTGAGATCGACTTTATCAGACAGATTGTATAAATGGATAGCACCCAGAGCTTGCGGAGCTTCGGCTGTTTTTGCGGCAGCACCGGCTGCCATATCCATCATCGGGGCGGCTTCGGCACGGACCATACGTTCAAAATTCCGTGTGACAGTTTGGCGGTTTACTTGCCCGGCAGCAAGGCTCAAGCTGGTATTGCTATAATCAACCCCACTGGAATTCGTCAGATTGGCCCAGCTTTGCAGGGTGAGGCTTTTACTATCGCTGGATAGTTCCGCGCTATAGGAGGTATGCCATTGCAATCCACCGGACAGATAGGCAAGCGCCATATCTGTTTGACCTTTTTTGCTGGCTTGAACGCGGGCGGTTAAGGCCGGTGTGGGGCGCAGACCTTCAGGTAATTTATCAAGAATCAACAAACCGGGCTGGCCAACTTCAATTTTACCGTCCCGTTCAATAACGGGTTGTCCGACGGCAGACAGAATGGTCGCATCAATAAGATCGTCTTTCCCGGTTACAACATTGAAGCGACGAAATTTGACTTTTTTACCAACCGATTTCTGCAATAGGGCGGTTGATGTGAGTAAATCAAAATCAAATTGGCGTTCTTGAACTTGAAAACCTTTACCCGATATCAACAGGCTGTCAGGTGTCAATTTTGTACTGATCCCTTCAAAGACAAAGGTTTGCGAACCTTCTGTCAGATCAACTTTTCGCACGTCACGGACAAATCCCAAACCATTTTGATAAAGCGTCAAGGACAGGTCTGTCCGGGTGGATGGGGCAAGAACTGTTTCTGCAAATGCAGCGTGCGCACCCATAACGAGAAGGGCACTTGTGAACAACAATGGGCGTGAAAAGGACATGTCTGACAACTCCGGTATGAAATCTCTTTTTCAGTATGTTGCCTCTTCTGTTGAAAAGGGGCAAGCTTGCGCATCGAAAAAAACATGCTATGGATGTCTGACATTGATAGCCGATAGGGAATATTCACTTGGATTTTTTGCAAAATAACGATCTATTGATCGCGGTACTTGCCGGGTTCTCGGCCTTTTGCCTTATTCTTGCGCTTTGGGCGATTTTACGCAAATCGGCAAAGGAAGACGGCGAGTTACAAGCCGATGTGTTGAGCCGACATATGATGGAACTCAGCCGTGCCAACAGCGAATTAACAGGCCGTCTCGCCCAGTTGCATGAAACACAAGACCGCGCTCAGCAGGCAGTGAACGAACGTTTGCAGGCACAAGAACGTGCGATAACCAAGACCTTGGATGAGCGTTTGGCAAATTTGACGCACCGGATGGGGGAAGGGTTGTTGGAACAAACAAAATCAACAGCCAAGCATATGTCGAATTTAACGGAACGCCTTGCGGTTATCGACACCGCACAAAAAAATATTATGGACTTGTCGCAACAAATGGTGGGGTTGCAGGATATTCTGTCCAATAAACAAACCCGTGGGGCATTCGGTGAAGTTCAGTTGGAAATGCTTGTGACTAATGCCTTGCCGCCCTCGGCTTATGCTTTTCAGGTGACCTTATCGAATACCAAACGGGCCGATTGTGTTCTGCATTTACCCAACCCACCGGGGTCTATCTGCATTGACTCCAAGTTTCCGTTGGAAAGTTATCAAGCCTTACAAAATGCGGAAAACGATCAGGACAAACTGTTGGCGACACGCACGTTTAAGGCGGATTTGTTGAAACACATTAAAGATATTTCCGAGAAATATATTATCGCTGGGGAAACGGCAGAAAGTGCGCTGATGTTTTTACCCAGTGAAAGCATTTATGGCGAATTGCACGCCAATTTTGTGGATGTGGTCGAAAAATCCTATAAAGCAAAAGTCTGGATTGTGTCGCCAACAACCTTAATGGCAACCTTGAACACGGTGCGTGCGGTCTTGAAAGATGCACGCATGCGCGAAGAAGCCGGGCGTATCCAAAAAGAAGTGATGACCTTGTTGGAAGATGTGGAACGTCTGGACAAGCGGGTCGAGAATCTGGATCGTCACTTTGGTCAGACGGCAAAAGATATCCGCGATATCCAGATCACGACCGGAAAAATCACCAGACGGGGCGAAAAGATTGAGGAAATTCAGCTCGGCGATGAAAGCCCGGCAGAAGACCTTGCGCCGCCACCAGACCGGATCGAATCTTCTTAAGGGACAGTCCTTTTTCTTATCAAGTTTACAGGGCAGCCTTGACATAATTCAAATATATGAATATGTATTCATTAATTGGAGTTATTGATATGATGATTGAACAAGACCAGCTTATAGAACTGTCAGAAGTTTTTAAATTGCTGGGTGATCCGACCCGGTTGGCAATTTTGATTTCTTGTATGGAAGAAGAAAAGTCGGTTGGTGATATTGTGGCAATTACCCAAGCGTCACAATCTCTGGTCTCTCACCATCTGCGCCTGTTGCGTGGGGCACGTTTGGTACGCCCGCGTCGGGCGGGTCGGCAAGTTTTTTACAAGGCCCATGATGCCCATATCAGTTGCACCCTGAAAGATATGATTGATCACGTCCATGAGGAAGATGAGTTATGAGTGCCGGATGTTCCAGTTGTTGTTCTTCTCAGGACACGCCCGTTGTAGATAAAACATATCGACGGATTTTATGGTTTTCGTTGGTGGTTAATTTGGGAATGTTCTTCATCGAAATTATTGCCGGTGCAATGGGGAATTCTCTGGCCTTGACAGCGGATGCCGTGGATTTTTTCTCTGACGGGGCGAATTATGCCATTACCTTGATTGTGTTGGGCATGAGCTTGCAGGCAAGGTCCAAAGCCGCTTTGTTTAAAGGCGTTTGTATGGGCGCAGTCGGGGCTTATGTTTTGTTCGTATCGGTTTCCCACATCATAAACGGTACGGTTCCACGTGCGGAGGTTATGGGGGTTATCGGATTCATGGCGTTAATCACCAATGTCGTTGTGGCCTTGCTTTTGTTCCGTCATCGCAGCGGGGATGCCAATCGTCAATCTATCTGGATTTGTTCGCGCAATGATGCCATTGGGAATATTGCGGTTATGTTGGCTGGTGCCGGTGTTTGGGCCTCTCAGACAGGTTGGCCGGATATTGTTGTTGGTCTGGGAATTGCCGGTTTGGGCCTATGGGGGGCTGCACAAATCATTGCCCGTTCCCTTGCAGAAATGCGGATGTCTGATCAAAACACTTAAGAGAACTTTTGTGCATTCGCGAAAACTGCCCTAGACAAATGATGTAAATTTCAGTATGAAGGGGCCACGATTTTTTTGAAGAGTGTCCTTAAATGTTGAACGCACAAAACATCATGTCTGTGAAAAAGACCACCGCAAAAGGTTTTGCGAGTGATGTTGCATGCACGCTCTTCACCGGCTTCACGAAAACCAAGACGACTACGACGACTAAAGCGTAGCCTGCGGGGACTGAAAACGGATCGTATATTCGAAAAAAGGCCCTCGCGGGGAATGACCGCTTCGGGCCTTTTTTCGTATGTGCAACATCAATCGGGAAATGGAACAGGCGGAAGACACCACTGGGCCACAATACAAAGGAAAGCAAGATGGGTTATAAAGTTGCAGTTATGGGCGCCACCGGCAATGTAGGCCGTGAAATGCTCCAGATTATGGCAGAACGTAATTTTCCGGCGGACGAAGTTGTCGCATTGGCATCTCGTCGTTCGGTCGGACGTGAAATTTCCTACGGGGAAGACCAAATCCTGAAAGTTCAGGATCTGGATACGTTTGATTTCACCGGGACCGATATTGTTCTGTCTTCACCGGGCGGTGCAATCTCTGCGAAATATTCCCCGCGCGCTGCCGAAGCCGGTGCGGTTGTTGTGGATAACACATCCCATTTCCGTATGGACCCGGACATTCCGTTGATCGTGCCGGAAGTAAACCCGGAAGCGATTGCGGGTTACAAGAAAAAAGGCATCATCGCAAACCCGAACTGTTCAACCATTCAGATGATGGTTGCGTTGAAGCCGTTGCATGAAGAATTTGGTATCGAACGTGTGATCGTTTCCACTTACCAGTCCGTTTCTGGGGGTGGTAAAGATGCGATGGACGAACTGTTTGAACAGACAAAAGGCATCTTTATGAATAAGCCGGCGTCTGAAACCAAAAAGAAATTCACCAAGCAAATTGCGTTTAACTGCATTCCGCATATCGATGTCTTTATGGATGATGGTGCGACCAAAGAAGAATGGAAAATGAAGGTGGAGACTGCAAAAATTCTCGACCCGAATATCAAGGTTCACGCCAACTGCTGTCGTGTTCCTGCGTTCATTGGTCATGCTGAATACATCAACATCGAAACTAAAAAGCCGATTGATGTTGCCCGTGCACGTGAAGTGATGCAGGCACAAGACGGCTTGGTGGTTGTCGATCATCGCGAAGACGAAGGTTATGTGACTCAGGTTGAATGTGCGGGTGAAGATGCGACTTATGTCTCTCGTATCCGCAAAGACGATACTGTTGAAAACGGTCTGTCTTTCTGGTGTGTGTCCGATAACCTGCGCAAAGGTGCAGCGTTGAACACAGTTCAAATCGCGGAAGTTCTGGTTCGTGACCACTTGAAGAAATAAGCTTTTATCTTAAAAGTGTACTCTTAAAAAAACGCCCCGTCAGCGAAATGTTGTCGGGGCGTTTTTTGCGTTTAAGGGGCAAAGTGAATGTCTGTGATACGTGCGCGCCAGAAAGGATAGACGATCGCGTCTTTACCGACACGCGATATTTCAAACGACATAGGCAGTCGTATATTGTCCACGAGTTGAAAGTCAGAACGGCTGACCCGTTCGCCCGATCCGTGATAAGGGGTGGTTAAATCACCGGGGGCTGTTGCGTCAAAGGACAGTAACTCACCATTGGGACCAAACGTGGCTATGAGTTCGGCCTTGATCCCGTAGGCAGAAGCGACCGCCAAGGCATGGGTATCATCAATGGCATGCCATGTCACAATGCCACCGGGCAGAAGGGCCATAGGATAGGTCGGACTTTCCAGTAACCAACGCCGAAGTGAGATTTGGTTCAGGCTGGGGTTTTTATCTTCGTGAACGACGGAAAATGCAGATAAAAGCTTGGCTTCCATTTGCATCTCACCATCAATAAAACGATCATAAACATCTGCCCAGATCGGGCCTAAAATAGGTGTGCTGGCACTGAAGACCATATCGGGTTGAATAAAGCTTGCAACCTGACGGGCAGTTGTGGGTTCAAAACTTTCGTTTAAGGGGCGGCGAAACATACCTTGCATCTTGACGACGACATATTGTTTTTGCGCTGGAAAACCATTTGGAAACGTGAAAGAGAAATAACGTTGAACCGGTTGGGGCAATGCCTGAATTTCTGGTGCGCAAGGGGGCGGAAAAGGTTGTGCCGATGCGATAATGTGCTGTTCAAAATTCTGAATGGTTTGCTTCATAGAATGGTCGCTATAGCCAATAAACAAACTGAATGCGATAGATAGACCTAGCAGGCTGAGTGCAAAGGTTTTCATATCCTGATCCTATTTTGGGACTGTGGGGAACAGAAGTTTCATAATGGTATCGACAACTTTGTAAGCCTGATCCCATGAAAAGGGGGTGGTATCTTCCATTGCCATTAGGATGGCCCCGTGAACGGCATTCCACATGAGATAGGCGAGGGGCTCGGCTTCTATGCCTTGGTTCAGTGCAGGGGGTTGGGCGTTGCAAATACCGTTTATCAGTGGCTGTAACAACGTTTCCGTCACATTTATATCGCTTGAACCGCTGTTATGATCCGGTGTGAAAATCAATCGATAGAGATTCGGATTTTCTTGGGCAAAAGAAACGAAGTAACGCCCGCCGTTTCGTAAGCTTTCAATAGGATCGGATTGGGCTTCTGTCTGGTATCTACGTTGTTTTTGCGCTAGCAGGCCTTGAAAGGCCCGTTGGCGGACATGGTCCAGCAAATCATCCTTACTGGAAAAATAGGCGTACAGGGCAGGGGCGCTACAACCGATTTTCTTGGCAATGGTGTTTAAGGAAAATGTGTGTGTGCCGTTTCGTAAATGGGCAATGACTTCTGTGACGGCACAGTCTTGTATATCAATCGCGTCTGATTTTTTGGGGCGGGCCATGAATCATCTCTCAAATTAATTTAATATAGTTAAATTAATGCTATTAAATTAATTGTCAAGAATTGATTCAGAACCCCTTGTTAAGGTTTCGTGCTAAAGGACTTTTTGTTGATTCTTTTTATTTTCATCAATTATATGCATAAGTGAATTAGAAATAATTTTAAATGGTGTCATGTTCAAAAAGAACTTACTTATCCTGTCCCTGATGTTCTTAAGCGGGTGCGCAGGCTCAACCACCACACATCAAGAAGAAGTGGATGGTTTAAAAGTTTATAACTATTTTGTTGTGGCCGACACAATTGCTGTAATGTGCCCGATTTCTGATGAAAATCTAAAAACAAAGCACAAAATAAATTTTCAAAAAATCACACAAAGTGCGTATGAAAATTATCGTAAAATTGCACCAAAAATTTCAGAAAACGCAGTAGAGCACTGGATTGAAACGGCACAAAACAAGCTGACGCGCTCTGCAAAAGCTTTGGTTGCGAAAGCCGGATGTGATCATCCTGCCGTTCTCAATGAACTTAATATTTACATTAGACAGGCCAATTGGGATAGAAACGAGAATTATGCTGACCATATCAACAGGCCAATCAATACCCTGCCAATGTATGGCGGGCTGTTTAAAAATGAAGCGATGCTTAAGGCAGATAAAGAGTTTGTTCAATATGCACAAGACCGGGGTTTTACAAAGGAACGTGCAGCCCAACACTACCTGATGCGGGCATGGGAAGCCGTAAAAGAAAAAAAATTGAAAACAGCAATGAAACGCTTTAACCAAGCATGGCTCCTAGACCCTGAAAACGGAGATATCTACTGGGGGTATGGTGTTGTGAGTGACCAAATGAAACGGTCACTCAAAGAAAGTGAGAAATATTTTTTGATGGCCTTGAGTAAAGAGCGCGGCAGCCCACGGCGATATTCCGATTACGGTTGGTTTTTAATCAGTCACAAGCGTTTAGAAGAGGCAAAACGCATTCTTAAAACAGGGTTAGAAAAAGATTCCACCACATACAACGCACGTTCGAACCTCGCTTTTATCGCTTATCTGGAAAAAGACTATTCCACAGCCTGTATCTTGGCCAAACAAGCAAAAGAAAATGGTGATTTTTTAGAAAAAGGGTTTTTGGCAGATATGTGTCAATAAAATCGCTCTCTCCCTTTCATAACCCTCTTGAACACTATAGAGAGGGTATCATGACCGCACGCATCACCACAGTTACTTTTCAAGGCATCGATGTTATCGAGGTTGAGGTTCAGGTTTCTATAACCACGGGGCTTCCCGCCCTCAATATTGTTGGGCTTGCGGATAAGGCGGTGTCAGAAGCACGGGAGCGGGTGCGTGCAGCCCTCAGTGCGTTGGGGTTGTCGCTGCCGCCTAAACGCATCACGGTCAATCTATCGCCTGCCGATCTTGCCAAAGAAGGCTCGCACTTTGACTTACCCATCGCGCTTGGCTTACTGGCGGCAATGGATGTGCTCAGTGAAGAAGATCTCAGCCCCTTTATTGTCTTGGGGGAACTGGCATTGGACGGGCGCCTTTCTCCTGTCACCGGTGTTTTACCCGCTGCCATTCATGCTCAAGTAGAGAATCGCAATATTCTTTGTCCCAAACCGCAAGGGGGTGAAGCAGTTTGGGCCGGGGATCTAGATGTGGTTGCGCCAAACAACCTTCTGGAATTGGTTAACCATTTCAAAGGGCGGCAATTACTCAGTCGTCCCAAACCTGTTCGTGTTGAAAAACAAGACGGTCCGGCTCATTTGGATTTGCGCGATATTCGCGGACAGGAAAGTGCCAAGCGTGCCTTGGAAGTTGCCGCAGCCGGAAATCATAACTTGCTATTTTGCGGTCCCCCCGGTGCCGGAAAGTCCATGTTGGCCCGCCGCCTGCCCGGTATCCTGCCCCCCTTGGATGCGCAAGAAGCCTTGGAAGTTTCCATGATCCATTCCATTGCAGGAACACTGCCTGAAGGTGGGTTGATGGTCCAGCGTCCTTTTCGTGATCCGCATCATTCCGCTTCCATGCCGGCTTTGATCGGGGGTGGGCACCGGGTGCGCCCCGGGGAAGTCTCCCTCGCCCATCTTGGCGTTTTGTTTTTGGATGAATTACCGGAATATAACCGTACCGCTCTTGAAGCCTTGCGACAGCCCCTAGAAAGCGGGCGTGCCGAAATTGCCCGCGCCAATGCCCATATATCCTATCCGGCCCGGGTTCAATTGATCGCCGCCATGAACCCATGCCGCTGTGGTCACCTCGATGATGCGGCGCTGGCCTGTTCCCGTGCGCCGAAATGTGCGGAAAGTTATCGTGATAAAATATCCGGTCCCTTGTTGGATCGCATTGATATTCATTTGGATGTCCCGGCTGTCAATCCAACCGATTTGCATTTACCACCACCCCAGGAGGGAACCTTGGATGTGCGTCAGCGCGTGTTACAGGCGCGTACCATACAGAAACGCCGTTATAAGAATCACGGCATTCGCACCAATGCAGAAGCCGATGGTGAATTTTTGTTAAAGATTGCCACACCGGATAAAGCCGGGCAAAACCTACTGCTGGAAGCTACAAAAAAGCTAAGTCTGTCTGCACGGGGGTATCATCGGGTTTTACGGGTCGCGCGAACCTTGGCCGATCTATCGGGTAGTGATCAGGTTCAGGTCGAACATGTCGGGGAAAGTCTGTCTTATCGCCCCAACATGGCCCGCAAAAAAAACACGGCTCAGTTGCCATAAAAAAAGGGCCGCATGAAAGCGGCCCTTTTCAAATATATTTTACGCTCAAGCGGCGCGACGACCTGCAAGGTTTGGTGTCTTGCGTTGGACTTTTTTCGGTCCACGTTTTTTAAACCCACCCTCGCTCTTTTTCTTGAAACCGCCATCGGATTTCTTTTTAAAGCCACCTTCAGACTTTTTCTTAAAACCGCCATCAGATTTCTTTTTGAAACCACCCTCTTGGTTTTTCGGACCTTTGGCAAAGGTGCGTTTTTTGCCTGTACCGCCGCCACCAAAACGGCGACGTTTTTGATCACCATTTGCCTTAAACGGCAGTGGGTCCTGATGATAAGGGTGTTCAGATTCTACATCAACACGTTGCTGAATGGTCCGTTCAATGGCTTGCAACAGATCGCCTTCTCCATCGGTACAGAAGGACAGGGCAACACCGCTTTGACCAGCGCGGCCTGTACGACCGATACGGTGGACATAAGCATCACCTTCCAGCGGCATGTCATAGTTAATGACGTGGGAAATATCTGCAACATCAATACCACGGGCTGCGACATCCGTTGCCACCAGCAATTCAATATCACCATTGCGGAAAGCGCGCAGAACACGTTGACGTGCTGCCTGTTGACGATCACCATGAATGGTATCTGTTTTATGACCGCGTTCTTTTAAATTGTCGCACAAACGATCCGCCATCGCTTTTGTACGTGTAAAGATCAGCACTTTTTTCAATGTCGGATCATCCAGCAGATGATCAAGCAATTTCGGCTTATCTTTCTGTTTCATGTGCATGACACGGTGATCAATTGTGTTGGCAACAGAATTTTCACGCGCGGCTTCGACCATTTTCGGTGAAACCAGAACACCGTTTGCCAAGCCACGTACCTGTTTGGACATGGTGGCCGAAAACATAATAGTTTGTTTTTCTGCCGGCATGGAGGCCGCGACTTTTCTAACATCGTGAATAAAGCCCATATCAAGCATACGGTCAGCTTCGTCCAAAATGAAGGTATGAACATCATCACATTTAATGGAACCGCGTTCCATATGGTCCATCAACCGGCCTGGTGTTGCTACAACAATGTGAACACCGCGTTGCAATTGCTGCAATTGTTGGCGATAAGGGGATCCGCCATAAATAACTGTATGGAAAACTTTCTGGCCTTTGGTAAAGGAACGGATTGCAACACCAATCTGTTGGGCCAGTTCCCGTGTCGGGGCCAAAATAATACAGCGCGGTTTTCCAGCGACTGTTTTTTCGTTTTCTTCTAACAAACGATGAACTACAGGCAGCACGAAGGCTGCCGTTTTACCGCCGCCTGTTTGGGCAACACCCATCAGGTCGTGGCCGTTCATTAAATGCGGAATCGCTTTGTCTTGAATATGTGTCGGCGTATCGAAGCCCTGTTTGGAAATGGCATCGAGCAAAGGTTGGGCAAGACCCAACATATCAAATGTGGTCACAGTTTTACGTTCCTGTATCATCTGCGGTTTCGTCACCCTAAAATGCGTCCTGGTGACATGTAACAATTCCGCACATGATGCCCAAATCGGGGCAAGGGAACGCGACCGGCACCGCCAAAAAGCGATACTCCTGCTGCACACAGGACTGACAGATTTCTGCCACGGGCACGTGCATTAACTTTGCACGCACGGAAATAACGTGAGGCGGCTTATCCGCCTTTTTCCCCATGATGTCAAGAAAAGCTTATACTTTTCAGGAGACAAAAAAGAGGCTGTCTGCCGAAGTTCGACAAGACAGCCCCAATTCTAACCTTACAGGGGGGAAGGTTAATTATTTTTTCAGCTTCAGAACTTGTTCTTTCACTTCGTCAAGGGACTCTGTGAAACGAGCATGAATTGTTTCAAAAGCTTCGGTGTTGGATTTACCAGCCATTTCGGCCAGTTCACGCATGTTGGACAAAGCTTTTTCAATCGCGTCTTTCACCAGGTCTGTTTGTTGGGCCACTTTATCTTGCGGCTCACCTGCAACAGACAGGTCTTTGAACGTTGCTTGCATTTCTTCCATCGCTTGACCGAGGATTTCAGCCTGACGTTTGAAAACAGCCTGCATGCCTTCCAGGGCAACTTTGTTGGCTTGTGCAAGCGCTTCTACGTTTTTGCGCTGGCTTTCCAGAATGACGTTACCGTCAACACCGGGGATTTTGTATTCAGAGAACGCTTTAGAAAAATCGCCCATGAATTTTTGCGGGTCGAATTCGCTCATCAATTTAGTCGGGTCGAAATCGCCGAACATTTTGGAAGCGTCGAAAGCGAACGGATTAGCTTGTTTGGTCATTGGGTTTGCTCCAATAAAGAATGATAAGGTTGCTGCACTGCAATATTTCTAGGTTCAATATGGTATAATGCTACCTAAGAGTCAACATCTTTTTGTGCACTGCACAAAAAATATTTCACACCACTCGAGATGTCACTTTAACTCATCCTATAAAGCTTTGATTTATTGCATTTTACAGAAAAATGACCCTTCCATGACATTCATGGAAAAGGGTTAATCATCCCGCGAGTTCCTTGGAACGTTGCGTCGCAGCATCAACGGCACGTGCTATCGGTTGTGCGATTCCATCTTCTCCCATCAAAACTTCAAGGGCTGCTTGTGTTGTTCCGCCCGGTGAGGTCACGTTTTTGCGTAACTGTGCCGCATCCATCCCGCTTTGACGCATCAATTCTCCGGCTCCGGCAACGGTTGCCCGTGCCAACTGTGTGGCAAGTTCTTGGGATAGCCCCGCCTGAATGCCAGCTTGGGTTAAACATTCCGTCATATAAAACACATAAGCCGGACCAGAACCGGATACGGCGGTTACCGGGTCCATCAGGGCTTCATCATCAACCCACGCGACTTCGCCAATGGCTTCCAGAAGTGTACCGCATTCGGTCTTTGCTGTATCGTTTACATGGGGGTTGGCGCATGCGACACTGATCCCGCGACGTACCGCCGCCGGCGTATTCGGCATGACACGCACGATTGCGGCATTCTGCCCCAGAATGCCTTCAAAATAAGATAGGGTTTTCCCTGCGGCAATAGACAGAAATGTCGCATTTGTTATAAATCGTTTACAGGCTTGAGCCGCTGCATCCATTCCTTGGGGTTTCACCGCCAACAACACAATGTCGGCAGAAAAATCTTCTTCAATTTTGGCAATGTCATCATAGACAACCACACCATGACGTTCCCGCAGGGTTTGGGCATTTTCAGCAGAATGTTCCACAATACGAATGCTTTCAACGGCAACACCTTGATCGAGCCAGCCTTCCAGCATCGCACCGCCCATTTTACCGCAACCAACCAAAACGATACCCATTTTATTGTTCTCCTGCTTTCAGTCCCTCGGCTTCCAGTTCCGAGGTTTTTGTTTCAATGCGTTCTTGCAAGGTGGTCATAAACTCACGACGTTTCAGGCCCGGTTCAATCGGTGGCATAATTTCCATGATAATTTTACCCGGTTTTTTCAGGAAACTGCGTCGCCCCCAATAGAGGCCGGAATTCAACCCGACAGGAATAACAGGCAGGCCGGTTTGAGTGTAAATAGCGGCAACACCAGGGTGGTATGTTCCCGGTTCCCCCGGTGCAGATCGTGTGCCTTCCGGGAAAATAACAACGTTACGCCCTCGTCCCAAAGCGGCTTTTACATCCGCAATCATATTTTTCAGAGCACTGGCACCGGCATCACGATCAACAGCAATATGCCCGGCGCGTTTTACATACCAACCGTAAAATGGGATTTTGACCAATTCTTTTTTCAGAATGTAGGCCGTTTGCAACCGCAACAGAACAAAAATAGCCGTATCCCATGCCGACTGATGTTTACAGGCGATGACGGCACCGCTTTCCGGTAAATGTTCCAGACCGCGTACTTCATACTCAATCCCCACAATATGACGCATGCCCCACATGACGTAACGCGTCCAAAATTGTGATCCTTTGCGCATTTCCTGTGAAGAAAACGGCAGCAAAATCAACAACACCAGTGCAATGATCCCTGTGCCGCCAAAAAGATAAATGTTAAATAATACAGATCGAATAAATGTCATTTCAATATCTCAAGATCAGTTTGTCGCGCCAGTTCCTGACGCAGCCAGACCAGTAAAAATTTATTATATTCCCCAACCATCAGGGCTGCCGTTCCCGGCCAACGCCACCATTGATCCACCTTTACATGTTCAGGAAAGACCGGATGCGCAATAAGCCGGACCTGAGGCATGGAAAAAGAAAACTCCAACAGGCTGCGCGGCATATGATAGTTCGCCGTCACCAATCGTAAAGACTTAAATCCGGTTTTTCCGATCCATTGCGCTGTTTCTTTGGCATTTCCCCGTGTGCTGTCAGCTTCGTGTCCGATGTCGATACAACATTCAAGTTCTTGCGGTGCACTTTTTGACAAGGCAAGAAGCTCTTCCAATTCCACCCCACGATAAACGCCTGAGATCAAAAGCTTTTGAGCTTTCTTTTGTGTCAAAAGAGTCATGCCCGTATTCAAACGTTCCGTTCCTCCGGTCAACACGACAATACCGTCTGTTATGCTCTGATCATCTTCAACCAGTCGCGGTACTTGATCCATAAAAGCAATAAACCCGCCGGACCAGGCCAAACAGGTCAAAATACAAATAATTGCCAATGGACCGAAAAGGCGACGTTTTTTCTGAGGTAACATCCGCACCATCATCAAACCATTTTATGCAATGTTCGCAAGACGGCAACACGTGCTGTCAGATATCCCATAGCTGCTGCAACAATCGGCAACCCCATAACGGCCACCCATTGCCAAAGGCCGATATCAATATCAGGTAATAAGGCACTGTCGATTTGGCGATATAAATAAGCAAAGCCCGCAAACGTCGGACCAGCGGCCGCCAATCCCAAAAGGCCGCCGCGTAAACCTAAATTCAAGGCATGTTCAGCAAATTGACGGGCGATATAGGTATCTTGTGCCCCGATAAGGTGGAGGACCTCAATCACATCCTGATGAATGGCAAGACCTGTTTTGGTCACAAAAAAGACCGTCCCAATTGAGGCCAGCACAATAAGGGATAAAACAATATAAGCCCCCCATTCCAAGGTTTGGCTCATACGGATTAAGCGATCCAGCCAAATGCGGTGGTCATCCATTGTTGCGCCGGGGGCTACCATATTCATGGCATCTACCAGTTGCTGCCCATCCACAGTCACACCGCTCCTCAAGGAGACATCAATCAAATGCGGAAGCGGCATATTATCCAAGGCCCGACTATTGCCCAGCCACGGTTCCAACAACGAGACAACATGGGATCGTGCAATCGGTTCGGCTAAAACCACAGCCGGATGGGCTCGCAAAATTTTCAAGACTCCTTCGATTTGGGCTTGATCCTGTTTTACGCTGTCACCGGGCGGCACCTGCACGGTCAAAGTATCGGAGACGCCGCGTTCCCAACGTGCACTCACAGACTGCATAATCGCGGTTGCGACGACAGACAAGGCAGCCAGATAAACCATAAACGCAATGAGCCACGGTAGAAAGCGTGTCCCCGGGTCTTTATCCAACGGCACATCTTTATGGTGATTGAAGGACAGAAAACTCATGTCACCTTGCCTTCCATACGCACATTTGGACGGCGTGCCGGGCGTAACGGTCCCATTTGTTCAACGCGTCCGTCTTCAATGCAAATACGCGGGTGGCCGAACTGGCGTACCAGTCCTTCGTTGTGCGTTGCCATAACAATCGTCGTGCCCAGTTTATTCAATTCTTCCAAAAGATGAAGCAAACGCACAGCCAGTTTATCATCCACATTACCCGTCGGTTCATCGGCCAGCAACAGGCGAGGGCGGGTAATCACGGCTCGCGCCAAGGCGACACGTTGCTGTTGCCCCCCGGATAATGTACTGGGGCGCGCATTCATATGATCTTTCAATCCCACCCAGGTTAAAAGTTCCGTCACATGTTTGCGAATATCTTTTTCATGCACATTGGCAACGCGCATCGGTAAGGCAACATTATCAAATGTCGACATATGGTCCAGCAGGCGAAATTCCTGAAAAACAACCCCGACCTGACGGCGCAGGGCAGGTAACGTATCACGCCCGGTGGTCGCAATATCACTGCCGAACAGGGAAATGAGACCACGGGTTGGGCGATGCGCCAGATACATCAATTTCAACAGGGACGATTTTCCCGCGCCGCTTGGCCCTGTCAGAAAATGAAAGGCGCCTTCTTCCAATGTCAGGGAGACATCGCGCAAAACCTCTGGTCCTACACCGTAGCGTAAACCTACATTTTCCAGCTTAACAATTACCAAAATCAACCGCCTCTTACTTTAAATGCGATACCCTTTGTACGCATTCTTATCGCGTTCGTTAAGACCTTATTCACACATAATATATTAAAGTCAAAACTAACACGGTTTTTAAGCAACGGGCAGTCTTGCCTAGACGCGAAGAAACGCCTATAAAGAATAAGGACTTAGGTAAAAGCTGGTGGCTCCATGATTATTAGTTGTCCAAATTGCTCGGCACATTATTCCGTTCCTATCGCTGCACTCGGCGAAGAGGGACGCACACTGCGTTGTGCGAAATGCGCACATACATGGGAGCAACTGCCCTATGAAGACAGCATCCTAGAGTTGGATGAACACGAAGTCACAACGGCCCCGCCACCGCCGCCACCTGCACCGGAACCTATGCCGGAGCCAGAGCCGGAACCCATGTTCGACCCCGAACCGGAGCCGGAACCTGCGCCTTTTGTTGAACCGATGGACGAGCCGGAAGCCGAACCGGAACCAATGGCCGCAAGCGATCGATTTGACGCAGACGATATGCCCAGCGACGAGGAGTTGAACGATATATTTGGGGATGATGATATCGAACCCGTTCAATCCATGACCGAGTCGATGTACACAAAAGACGACATCCTTGACGATATGGATGATCTTGATGATCCGGACCCGATCCCGGAAGTCTTTACCGCCCCGGTGCGCCAAAAAGAGAAGAAGAAAAAGAAAGGCGGATTCTTTAAGTTCCTCATCTGGTTGATTATCATTATTGCCGTACTTGGTAGTGCTGTTCATTTTGGCCGAGGCATGATCATGCAATTCGTCCCACAGGCCGCCCCGGTTTATAAAGTTTACGACGAATATTTCGGGATGGTTCAGGACATGCTTGGTATGAAACCTGAACTGCGCGATTTGATGGAAATTCGCGACGTCCATTCATCCCGACGCACAGAAGGTAACGACAATATTTTGATTGTTGCCGGTGATGTTGGCAATATTTCCGAAACCACCCAAACGGTTCCGCAAATCCGGGTGTCGTTGTTCGATGCCAGTGATGCGGAAGTTCAATTCCTGATTGTTGATACCAAAGACAAGGAAGTGGCTGCGGGTGGAACAACGCCGTTTGAAGCTCAGATTAAAAACCCGGCGGCTAGCGCACGTCGTCTGGAAGTCACATTCGTTGACCCGGAAACAAAGCAATAAAGAAGATTTAAAGCTAAGCTGAAAGCCCTGCCTTGAATGGTGGGTGGGGTTTCTAGATAAAACAAAAGGCAGAAAGATTTGATGTGATCTTTCTGCCTTTTTTCTGTTTGTCAGGGAGGTTTCGAAATATCGCCTCCCTGACCAAATATATGAAGCGTTAAGCCCATTCAGGATACGAACGTTAATCGTTCGGACCTTTCAGGACAAACGGTCTTCTAAGCCGCGTTAAACGGTGAGGGCTTAGTCCGCTTTTTTACGCGGACGGCGGCCACGCGGTTTATCGGATTTTTCAGACTGTTCACCATCACCTTCACTGCGCGGGCGTTTTGCGCCCACTTCGTCGGAGATGTCTTCGCCTGTTTCCTGATTAACAACACGCATGGACAGCTTGACTTTGCCACGATCGTCAATGCCGATGAGTTTAGCCCAAACTTCATCACCTTCGCTGAGAACGTCGGAAACTTGTGCAACACGTTCGTTTTTCAGTTCAGAGATATGAACCAGACCGTCGCGTGTCCCCATGTAGTTTACGAATGCGCCGAAATCCATGACCTTAACAACTTTACCACGGTAAATTTTGTTAAGTTCCGGTTCTGCCACAATGCCTTGGATCCAGTCGATTGCTTTTTGACCGGATTCACCGTCAACAGCCGCAACGCGGATGGTGCCGTCATCTTCGATGTCGATTTTTGCACCCGTGGTTTCTGTGATCTCGCGAATCACTTTACCACCTGTACCGATAACTTCGCGGATCTTGTCTTTGTTGATCTGGAACTGGGTAATCTTCGGCGCGTTGGCAGAGATTTCGTCACGACCAGAGGTAATGGCCTGTGCCATTTCACCCAGAATGTGAACACGACCATCTTTGGCCTGACCCAATGCAATTTCCATGATCTCTTTGGTGATGGATGTGATTTTGATATCCATCTGCAAAGACGTGATGCCTTCTTCCGTACCAGCAACTTTAAAGTCCATGTCACCGAGGTGATCTTCATCACCCAGAATGTCGGACAGAACGGCAAAGCCATCATCTTCTTTGATCAGGCCCATTGCGATACCTGCAACCGGACGGGACAGCGGAACACCAGCATCCATCAAGGACAAGGATGTGCCACAAACAGTCGCCATAGAAGATGAACCGTTTGATTCTGTCACTTCAGACACGACGCGAACGGTGTAGGGGAAATCTTCCTTGGACGGCATCAACGGACGAATAGCACGCCATGCCAGTTTCCCGTGACCGATTTCACGACGGCCCGGTGATTTCAGGAAAGAAGCTTCGCCAACAGAGTACGGCGGGAAGTTATAGTGCAACATGAAGTTTTCACGGTATTCGCCAGCCAGTTGGTCGACGATCTGTTCATCCTGACCCGTCCCCAATGTACAAACGGCCATGGCCTGTGTTTCACCACGGGTGAACAGGGCAGAACCATGCGCACGCGGCAACAAACCAACTTCGGCCACAATCGGGCGAACGGTTTTTGTGTCGCGTCCGTCAATACGGGATTGCGTTGCGATGATGTCACGACGAACGATATCTTTTTCAAGATTTTTCAGAACACCACCCAGAACCACACCGGAAATTTCACCGGCTTCTACAGCTTCGGCGTAGAACGTTGTGACTTTTTCTTTGGCGGCAGAAACAGCAGCAACGCGTTCCTGTTTATTTTGAATTTTGTAAGCGGCACGCAGGTCAGCTTCCGCCAATTCTGCTGCTTTTGCTTTTACGTCTTCCAGGTAAGCCGGTGCTTCCGGCAGGTCCCAAGGCTCTTTCGCGCAAGCTTCTGCCAGATCAATGATGGCATTGATAACATCCTGGAAAGCAGCGTGACCGAAATCAACGGCACCCAGCATAATCTCTTCAGACAGTTCCTGAGCTTCGGACTCAACCATCAACACGCCTTCGGTTGTACCGGCAACGGCGAGGTCCAGAACGGTTTCTTCCATTTGGTCCAAAGTCGGGTTCAGTACATATTCGCCTTCGATGTAACCAACGCGGGCTGCACCGATCGGGCCCATGAAAGGCATACCGGAAATGGTCAGGGCCGCAGAGGCACCGATCATGGCAACGATATCGGGATCATTTTCCAGATCGTGCGCAAGAACCGTACAAATAACTTGTGTTTCGTTTTTATAACCCGGTGCGAACAGCGGGCGGATCGGACGGTCGATCAGGCGAGACGTCAGTGTTTCTTTTTCACTGGGGCGACCTTCGCGTTTGAAAAAGCCACCCGGGATTTTACCGGCAGCAAAAGCTTTTTCTTGATAGTTGACCGTTAACGGAAAGAAATCAATGTCGGCACGTGCTTGTTTTTGACCAACGGCAGTACACAGAACTTTTGTTTCGCCATAAGTGACCATAACAGCACCGTCTGCCTGACGGGCGATTTTACCTGTTTCAAATACCAGCGGGCGACCGCCCCATTCGATTTCTTTACGGAATTCTTTAAACATATATCTTCCTTACATACGTACATTTTAGCTGGTTAAGGGACCCTCCCTCAAACTTCAGCCTTTTCGTCAATCTACACCACATCGACCGGTTGCGGTTTGACGAATGTGTGACATTGCCACATCTGTTTCCCTGTGAAAACAGCGATCTTTTCAATTGAAAAGACTTCTGACGTGTCAGAAGAACATATCGGTCGAAAGCAAAAAAGGCGCAACCCATTGGCTACGCCTTTCTTTGCAAATCTTTGTCTTAGCGACGCAGACCCAAGCGTTCGATGATGCTTTGGTAACGTGCAACGTCTTTTTTCTTGGTGTAGTCCAAGAGACGACGACGCTGACCAACCATTTGCAACAGACCGCGACGAGAGTGGAAGTCTTTTTTATGAGTCTTCAGGTGCTCTGTCAGGTTTGCAATACGCTTAGAAAGGATAGCAACCTGTACTTCCGGTGAACCTGTGTCACCTTCTTTGGTTGCGTATTCTTTGATAACTTGTGCTTTTTCTTCAGCAGTAATCGACATCGTATACTCCATATGTAAATGTTAATAATTGAAGACACGGAATGGACGGACGAAACCATCCTCGATTTTTGCCAAGGCCAAAAGCTTGTCCTCATACATCAACCGGATGGTTGCTGTATTGTCCAAGTCCCGTTTAAGGGGCATACCTTGACGGATCTTCCGAGCTTCTTCCTCGCTCAAAGCCAATGCCGAGATGTCGTCCAGCACGGTTTCGATTGCAAGGAGGCTTTCAAAAAGCGCGTCACTATGCACAATCTCTTCCAAAAAATCCAGAGAAATCGCGCTTTTTTCATCAAATGGGCCGACTTTTGTGCGGCGCAAGACGGATATATATCCAAGGCATCCCAATTTGTCGCCTAAATCACGCCCCAGACTGCGCACATAGGTTCCTTTACCACAGTCGACCTCAAAGACAGCCCGATTCGCATCCGGCATATCGATCAGTTCCAGACGGTCAATTTGCACGGTCCTAGCGGTCATTTCGATGTCTTCATCGGCGCGCGCAAGCTTATAAGCCCGTTGGCCGTTGATTTTGATGGCACTGTATTTAGGTGGAATTTGCTCAATGGCACCTAAGAAACCAGGCAGTACGGCTTCAATCTCGGCACGGGTCGGGCGTTTGTCGCAGGTTGCGCTGACTTCACCTTCCGCGTCATCAGTGGTGCGGGTTTCCCCCCATGTGACCTCAAAACGATAGGTTTTTGTGCCATCCATAACGAAGGAAACGGTCTTGGTTGCCTCCCCAAAAGCCAGCGGCAACACACCACTGGCAAGGGGGTCAAGTGTTCCACCGTGACCGACTTTTTGTGCTTTGGTCAGCCATCGGGCTTTGCCGACCACATTGTTGGATGATATTTCCAGCGGTTTGTCGATTATCAACCAACCGTGAATGGGAATACCTTTTTTCTTTCTGCCCATGAAATCCTCTTAAGCCGCAAGGGGCTTATGATAGGTCTTCTTCGTCTTCATCATCGTGTGCAAGGTCTGCTTGGACTTTTGGGTCTTGCAGAAGACGATTGATTTTTAAGGCTTCATCCAAAGATTCATCCCGTTTGAAACTGAATTTTGGAATGTATTTGGTGGTTGAAACGCGTGAATATTCGTGGCGCACATGACCGCTGGCCCGGTTTAAACCATCAACAACCGCATCCGTATTATTGCCTCCTAAATCGGAGACAAAAACGGTTGCGTTGCGCAAGTCAGGGCTGACGCGCACTTCGGAAACAGAAATGGATGCGTCGATCAAATCAGGATCGCGAAAATCTGCACGGGCGATAATTTCAGCCAATGCATGACGGATTTCTTCGCCAACGCGCAACTGGCGTTGCGTCGGTGCTTTACCGGAACGTCTGGTCATAATTGAATAGTCCTCCACACTGTGTGACCCGCACTGAAATACGGGGATCGGTGGAAAAAGGCCCCTGCGGAGGCAGGGGCGCTTGTTTCTTAGATTTCTTGCTCGATTTGCTCCATTTCGAAGCATTCGATTACGTCGCCAACCTTGAGGTCATTGTAGTTTTCAAATGACATACCGCATTCGAAACCGGATTTGACCTCTTTGACATCGTCCTTGAAGCGTTTGAGCTGGCCCAACGCCCCATTATGGACGACAACGTTGTCACGCAGCAAGCGAACCTTGGCACCGCGCTTAACAACGCCTTCGGTGACCATACAGCCTGCAATCGTACCGACGCGAGAGATATTGAAGGTTTCGCGAATTTCCGCGTAACCAATGAATTTCTCTTGATAAACAGGATCAAGCAGACCCGTCATCATGCGTTTCACATCGTCAGCCGCATCATAGATGATGGAGTAATAACGAATATCCACACCATCACGTTTTGCCAGTTCACGGGCTTGCGGGTTGGCACGAACGTTAAAGCCGATGATCAAGGCGTTGGATGCGCGTGCCAGTGTGATATCTGACTCGTTAATCGCACCGACAGCGCCGTGCAGAACCTTAACTTTTACATCGTCACGGGTCAGCTTGTCGAAAGTCCCTTGCAGGGCTTCAATGGAACCTTGAACGTCGGCTTTGATAACCACCGGCAGTTCCTTGACTTCGCCAGCCGCGATTTGGCTGAACAATTCTTCCAATGTACCACGACCGGAAGCGGCAGCTTTGGCAGCTTTGGATTTGTTGGTTCGGTATTCAGAAACTTCGCGGGCTTTGGCTTCGCTTTCCACCACGACCATTTGGTCACCGGCAGATGGTGTGCCTTGCAGGCCGAGAACCTCAACCGGGGTTGCCGGGCCTGCGGATTTCACGTGATGACCGTGATCATCAACCAAGGCACGGACACGGCCCCATTCGCTACCAACGACAAAGATGTCACCAATATTAAGTGTACCGCGTTGAACCATGACGGTTGCAATGTTACCACGACCCCGTTCTTGTTTGGCTTCGACAACAACACCTTCGGCCGCACGGTTCGGGTTGGCTTTCAATTCCAGAATTTCAGCTTGCAGCAGAATGGTTTCTTCAAGGCCTTCCAGATTGATGCGTTTCTTGGCAGAAACTTCTACGTCCATGACGTCACCACCGAAACTTTCAACCTGAATTTCATGGTTGAGCAGTTCTTGGCGAACGCGGCTGGGATCTGCACCCGGCTTATCAATTTTGTTAATCGCGACGATAATCGGCACTTCTGCGGCTTTGGCGTGACGGATTGCTTCGATGGTTTGCGGCATAACACCGTCATCGGCAGCCACGACAAGAACGACGATATCAGTCAATTCTGCCCCACGCGCACGCATGGCGGTAAAGGCTTCGTGACCCGGTGTATCAACGAAGGAAATTTTCGCACCGCTTGCCATCGTGACCTGATAAGCACCAATGTGCTGCGTGATGCCACCGGCTTCTTTGTCAACCACATCTGTTTCACGCAACGCATCCAGCAAGGATGTTTTACCGTGATCAACGTGACCCATAACAGTCACGATCGGTGCTCGAGGCTGCAGATCGTCAGCCTGATCTTCCGGTCCGGTCAGATCTGTTTCGACATCGGCATCTGAAACGCGTTTGACTGTGTGGCCCAGTTCTTCCACAACAACCTGTGCCGTATCGGCATCAATGGTTTGGTTGATGGTGACCATTGTGCCCATTGTCATCAATGTTTTGACAACGACAGCGGCGCGCTCTGCCATACGGTTGGCCAATTCCTGAACGGTAATGTGATCCGGCAAGACGACTTCGCGTGCTTGTTTGGATTTATCGGCGTCCTGACCGCTTGCTTTCGCCTTTTGTTTTTGGCGGGCACGTTTGACAGAAGCCAAGGAACGTTGACGTTGTTCATCACCAAAGCTGTCCACAGACAGTTTGCCCTTGCCGCGACGGCGGTCCCCTTCGCGTTTGGCAACTTCGGGTTTCTTAACTTCTTTCTTCTTCGGTTTTGCAGCCGCTTTATTTTCCGGCTTTGCAACAGCAGTCGGTGATTTTTCCGCGCGTTGTGCTGCGATGGCGGCCTCTTCGGCCAGACGGCGGGCTTCTTCTTCTGCTTTTTTCTTCGCAGCTTCTTCCGCACGTTCTTTTTCTTCACGTTCCTTTTTGGCCCGTGCTTCTTTTTCGGCTTTTTCCTGTTCGCGGCGTTCTGCGTCAGCCTGTTCGCGCTTTGCACGGGCTTGAGCATCTTGCAACGCAGCAAGCGCAGCTTCTTCTTCCGCTTTTTTCGCATTTTGAAGCACTTCAGCCCGTTTGGCCATTTCGCTTTGTGTCAAATGCTTGTCAGCCGTGTCAAAGTCGGTGTCTGCCTGAAATGCATTTTCCGCTTGTTCTTGTGCTTGCGCCTGATCCTTGCGCAGCTCGGACATACGTCCGCTGGAGCCTTGAACAAACGTTCTTTTTTTGCGAACCTCGACAGCCACAGACTTACTGCGTCCATGAGAGAAGCTCTGTTTGACCAATCCTGCGTCTACAGTCTTCTTCAGTTCAAGTTTGCCGGGTCGATTGAGGCTGAGCTTGTTGCTGTCGTCGCCTTTTTTATCTGTCATATCCGAGCTGTGCCTGTCTTTCGTACGTTCGCATCGTATTCTTGCCAATCAAAAACAAGATGCCTCTTTCAGTTTCATGCGTTACTCGCGAAAACCTTGCAAGCGCAAAGCTTCCACTTGGAAACGTTCGGTCAAAGGACCGGGAGCGAATCCCATATGGACCAAATGGTCCCGCCCAACAGCCTGACCCAACTCTTCAGAATCGAACAAGTCGATCAAAGGTCGGTCGCCTGCAAGGGCTTTTAATTTTGCCCGGCCATCGTCAGCGCCGTTTTTCGCCGCCAACAGGACGGAAATTCTACCGTCTTTCAGCCAGTTACGGGTTTTTTCAAACCCATATATTACCGTGCCGTTGCGCCGCATCATCCCAATGAGAGAGAGACAGCGTTGCACCAGCAAGGCTTCAATTCTGTCCGCCAAACCATCCATTGGTTTGACGTTTTGGCGTGCTGCACGTGAAAATGCGTTTTTCGCACATGCAGTATTTACCACATCTCGCGCAGCACTCAACCATAAACCGCGTCCCGGCAATTTTGCATCCACATCTGGCACGACAATGCCATCAGGGGAAACAACGCAACGAATAAGTTCTTCCTTGGGTCGAACTTCTCCGCTGACGATGCAGCGACGTTCAGGGGTGTCCCCCTTATTCTTCATCTTCGAACCAGTGTGCCCGTGCCGCCATGATGATTTCATTGGCAGCCGATTCACCTAGGTTCTTTTCACCGACATATTCGCGCAGTTCATCACCGGCGAGATCGGCGAGATCATCAAGGGTCTTGACGTCATTCTCACCAAGGGCAACCACCATTGCGGCAGAAAGCCCTTCGATATTAACGAGGTCGTCAGATACACCCAATTCCTTGCGGCGTGCATCCAGTACTTTATCCTGTTCTTCCAGATAAGTCAGGGCACGGGCACGCAGTTCTTCGGCAACGTCCATGTCGAAGCCTTCAATTTCTGCCAATTCCGCACGGGGAACATAAGCAACTTCCTCAATGGAAGAGAAACCTTCTGTGACCAGCAGGTGTGCGATGACATCATCGACATCAAGGGCTTCAATGAAGTTAGCCGAGCGAGCTTTGAATTCTTCCTGACGGCGTTCAGACTCGTCAGCTTCTGTCAGAATGTCGATATCCCAAGATGTCAATTGAGAGGCCAACCGGACGTTTTGACCACGACGGCCAATTGCCAGTGACAGTTGGTCATCGGGAACGACGACTTCAATACGGTTGGTTTCTTCATCCAAAACGACTTTGGCGACTTCTGCCGGGGCAAGTGCGTTTACGATAAAGGTTGCCGGATCGGCAGACCATTGGATGATGTCGATTTTCTCACCTTGTAATTCAGATACAACGGCCTGAACGCGCGAACCACGCATCCCGACGCAGGCACCGACCGGGTCGATGGAATGGTCGCTGGATTGAACGGCGATTTTTGCACGTGAACCGGCATCGCGGGCCACGGCTTTGATATCGATGATCCCATCGTAGATTTCCGGCACTTCCTGTGTGAACAGTTTTGCCATGAATTGCGGGTGGGAACGTGACAGGAAAATCTGCGGACCACGGTTTTCGCGGCGCACATCAAAGATATAAGCACGAATGCGGTCGCCGTTTTTCACATGTTCACGCGGGATACATTCGTCGCGGCGCAACAGGGCTTCTGTGCGGCCAAGGTCAACAATGACGTTGCCGAATTCAACACGTTTCACCAGACCGTTGACGACTTCGCCGATACGGTCACGGTATTCTTCATACTGGCGGTCACGCTCTGCATCACGTACTTTTTGTACGATAACCTGCTTGGCGGTTTGTGCGGCAATACGCCCAAAATCAATCGGTGGCAGCGGGTCAACCAAAAACTCACCCAGTTCCGCATCTGCTTTGCGTGCGCGTGCCTGATCGACAGTCATTTGCATGTGTTCGTCTTCGACTTCTTCAACGACCTCGATATAACGGGCGAGTTTAATTTCGCCTGTTTTACGGTCAATGTGGGCGCGAATATCGTGTTCTTGCCCATACTTGGAACGACCGGCTTTTTGGATAGCCTGTTCCATTGCTTCGAAAACTTGGTCGCGTTCGATCCCTTTATCACGTGCTACAACGTCTGCGACTTGAAGCAATTCGGGGCGAGGCATTCCGCTAGATTGTTCCATCTTTCCTTACAATCCTTGTTCTTTAGACGCTGCAGCCAGCAGGTCGTCGGTGAGGACAAGCTTGGCTTTGACAATATCTTCAAAAGGAAGATCTTGGGCTTCGCCGTCCACGAGAATTTGTACATTTCCATCCACAAGACCGACAAGGCGGCCTGTGAAACGTTTGCGACCATCAATGAGGTAGGTCATTTCGACCTTGGCTTCGAAGCCGGCAAACCGTTCAAAATCTTCTGCCCGCACCAGCGGACGATCCACTCCAGGTGAACTCACTTCCAGAGAGTAGGCGTCTTCAATCGGGTCATCAACATCCAGCAACGGCGAAATCGCGCGGCTGATTGTGGCACAATCTTCTACGTCCATGATCTTGCGGTCCAGACGTTCTGCCATGATCTGCAATGTCGGATGACGTTCGCCCTGCATTTGCAAGCGAACAATCGCATATCCCAGATCCGTCAGGGTAGGCGCAATAATTTCTTCAATGCGTTTAAGCGCTAAAGACATATGCAAAACCCCCTTTCCTTCAGATTGAAAACTATGTCCCGATAACAAAAAAAGCGGACCGTTGGGCCCACTTCAATCAAATCCACTAAAGTGGCTATGTATTGAGTTCGCCCTCTTTATACGCTTCTTTTGATGAAATGCAAGGAAAAATAACACGTGTGAAGGGGCTGTGCGCTAGTAGGTTAATTGGTCTTCCAACCCATTGGCGATGAACAAACCGCGCAATTGCTTATTTTGTTTAAGTTGATCCAGAAGATGTTCAAGTTGGGAGACCGTAATTGGTGCTCCTTTACGGACCAATGCGCGTAAGCTGTATTGTTGGTCAAAACGATCTGAAATCAGGAGTTTGGAGCGAATTTGTGGATTTGCGTATAAATATTTCTTTAGGTAGGACAACGTTACAACGCCGATGTCGACTTTATTTTTGAGGACGAGATCCAATATGCGCTCATGGGAATGATGTAAAACAATGTGAAAGTTTTGTCTCAACCAATGTTGGTTGGCATTAAAATTGGCAAAGCCATAATGATAACCGATATAAGCACTGATGGTTTTTGATGTTAGATCGTTAAAAAAATTTTGATCTCGGCCGTTCTGATTTGCGGTCACATATTTTTCACCGCCTTTCATAATCTCGCGCGTCTGTCCAAAGGCCAATGCCGTTTCTTGCCAGCCCCATGCAGGCATTTCAAAGAAAATGATATCGGCACGACCTGTGGCAAACTGCTGATAGCGTCGGGTCGGGGATGTAACCTTTAATTCAAAATGATAATCTGTTTGAAGATTGTTGAGCAGGGCAATCAGATCGGTTGTTAACCCTGTCCGGTTATCTTCATTAAAAAAGGGTGGGAAAGGGTACGCAAGGACACGAATTTTTGTTTGGGCTTGCGCCGTGCATGCCAAGAGCATGAATAACGCAATGAGCGATAAAAGGCCAGAATGTGTGCGCAAGTGCTTCATGGCAGCGTCATACTCTTATATGTTATTTATTGCAAGTACCGAGCCGTAATGTTGGTAAGAAAAATAACATAGAGTTGATATGCTGTCTACTTGCGTCTAAACCTCAGGTATATACAAGGTTTACCTTGTTTCAACGCTTTTTGTTCGTAACGGGTTGGGGGCCAGTCATCCGGGCGGGTCCGCCAGTCTTGCGGGCTATCGCAGATCCAGTCGAATTCTGGATGGTTTGACAGATGTTCCAGTGTCCAGTCGATATAGGGCATGTGGTCGCTTGCAACACGGAATTCACCACCGGGTTTGAGGACGCGGGCAACCAATTCCAGGTTTTCATTACCGATGAAGCGTCGTTTGGCATGGCGTTTTTTGCGCCAGGGATCCGGAAACAGCAGAAACATCCTATCCAGGCTGGCATCGGGCAGGCGATCAAGCAAGGAACGCGCATCATCATCCAGAATGCGAACACGTTCCTGTAAGTTTTGATTATCAATATGAACCAGAAGGCTGGCCACACCGTTCATAAAGGGTTCACACGCAATCATGCCGATGTCGGGATTGTTGGCAATTTGTGCGGCGGCATGTTCCCCGCCCCCAAAACCGATTTCAAACCAGACCTGTTTGACAGGTTTTTGAAACACAGTGCTTGGATCGATTTGGCTGTCATCGTCCGGGGCACTCAAGCGTAAGGATGGCAGAAGTGTATCGACCAGTTCTTGTTGACGCGGTTTCAGTTTGTAGCCTTGGCGGCGACCAAACGTACGTAGACGTGTGGTATAAAGTTCCGGGTTATCTGACATTTTCTTTCCACATAGCAAATGGCCCCTGTACAAGACAGGGGCCATGCATACCCGCGTTTGCAGGTAATCTCAACTGTTTTAAACCAGAATTAGAACTGGCGTTTCAGTTCGTCAACCAGATCGGTTTTCTCCCAAGAGAAGTGACCTTCTGCTGTCGGTGTGCGACCGAAGTGACCATAAGCCGATGTTTCTTTATAGATCGGACGGTTCAGTTGCAGGTGTTCACGAATGCCACGTGGCGACAGGTTCATGATTTCGGCTGCAATTTTTGCCAGTTTCTGTTCGTCAACCTGTGCGGTACCGGCGGTATCACAATAAACGGACAATGGTTTGGAAATACCGATCGCGTAAGAAAGTTGAATAGTACACTTGTCAGCCAGACCGGCTGCCACAATGTTTTTCGCCAGATAACGCGCAGCATAAGCGGCAGAACGGTCAACCTTGGTCGGATCTTTACCGGAGAATGCGCCGCCACCATGCGGGGCTGCCCCACCATAGGTATCTACAATGATCTTACGACCTGTCAAACCGGCATCGCCATCGGGGCCGCCGATTACGAAACGGCCTGTCGGATTGACGTAAATTTCGCTGTCTTCCGGCAACCAGCCTTCGGGCAGAACTTCTTCGAAATAAGGCAGAACGAGTTCACGAACATCGCCCAACGAAAGGCTTTCGTCATGTTGTGTCGATACAACCAAAGACGTCGCACGAACCGGCTTACCGTTTTCATAAGCCAATGTGACCTGTGATTTGCTATCCGGGCCAAAACCGACAACTTTACCGGAATGGCGATCTTCAGCCATGCGGCGCAGGATTTGGTGGGAATACATAATCGGGGCGGGCATCAATTCCGGTGTTTCATTACAAGCATAACCAAACATAATCCCTTGGTCACCGGCACCTTCTTCTGTATCGGTGCCTGTGCCTTCGTCGACACCTTGGGCAATATCGGCAGATTGAGAATGGATCTGCGATGTGATTTCGCAATCTTTCCAGTGGAAGCCGCGTTGCTCGTAACCGATGTCTTTAATGGCCTGACGTGTGATTTCTTTGAATTTTTCGTGATTCATCTCGTCCGGGCCGCGAACTTCACCAGCAAGGGCGACAAAGTTTGTCGTACACATGGTTTCAACGGCAACGCGTGCATGCGGGTCGAGTGCCAGAAATGCATCAATAATGGAATCGGAGATACGGTCACAGACTTTGTCCGGGTGACCTTCTGAAACAGATTCAGATGTAAAAAGATATTTGTCGAGAGCCATGATAAGCGCCTTTCGATCAAAAGTTAAAACAATGGATCAAGGGCACGATTTATCGGTAAGCCCACTTAGCGACATTTTTTGACATGGGTGCGCAAGCGATCCAAATCCCCCCATGTTTCTGCGGGTTTTTCCACAGAAATATCGAGAGGATTTGTATCAGAAATGCTTATCAGGTCAAGTGTTTTCGTTTGTTGAAATATTCTGTGTTGCAAGTACTTTTGCGAGTTCAAAAAGACGCTTTCGCACCAGCGGGTTTGAAACTTTGTAATATTTTCTGACCAGTTCGAGTGTTTCGCGCCGGGTAATTTCGTCTGTTTCAAACGCGCTGACGTCATTGCTCAGCTGTTTGTTGATGGATTTATAGCGTTGTTCGCTTATTTCGTCAGGCATCTCTTCAAAAAAATAGGCAATGGAGACATCCAGAACGCGACTGAGATCATAAAGCCGGCTTGCACCGATTCTGTTGGCGCCACGCTCATATTTCTGAATTTGCTGAAAAGTCAATCCGACGCTATCGCCAAGCTTCCCTTGGCTCATCCCCAATAAAGTTCGCCGTTGTCTTAATCGTGCACCGACATGAATGTCGATTGGACTTGTCTCTCCGGGCTTTTTTTTCGGCAAGCCTGCAGGTTTCGCAAGTTCGTTCATGTTCCTTAGTTTCCCCAATTCGCGCACCAGTTCGGGATCATCCCGACTCTGCAGTTGGGCGGACTATAGCAAACATCCGGGCGAGAATTCAACCAGAGTAGAAGGCGTTTAATTAAAAAATAACCAAGGATTGAATATTATCTTTTTCGATAGATGGCTAGGCTGACCTGAGCGATAAGAAAGAAAAAGAGGATTAGACCCATTAAGATAGTATCTGATGCCCTGCTTGCATAGGGGGAATTTTCCAATCGCTTTGCCAGTGGAACGTCAATGAAACCGCGCTGTCCATAATTCAAGCGGGATAGCACACGACCATAAGCATCGGTTGCCACTGTAATCCCGGTATTGGCAACTCGGATCAAGGGGAGACCCTCTTCAATACTGCGCATGCGTGCACTTATTAAGTGTTGATAGGGGCCTGGGCTGTCTGCATACCATCCGTCGTTTGTTAAGTTTAACAACCAATGAGGGCGTTTTTCTTTGTTTGCAACCGAGTTTGGGAAAATAATCTCGTAACAAATCAGAGGACTGAAGGAAGGTAATCCCTTTACCTGTAGGGTCTGTAATCCACCACCTGCGCTAAAGTCGACCATGCCCGCCGTTAATTTGGGAATGGGGTTGAAACGGCGAAAGGGGATGTATTCACCAAAGGGGACGAGATGGGATTTGTCATAAACGGCGGTGATTTCTGCCTTTTCATTCACGGCAAGCAGGCTGTTCCATACCTGAAAAGGTTCTTGACCCCGGGGCGTCATACGTGGTGCGCCGGTGAGAACAGCACCGCTGGGTGGCACAACAGAAGCCACAGCCCGCAAAACATTGGGTTCGCGGTTTAAAGCATAAGTCACGGCTGTTTCGGGCCAGATAATGTGGCTGGGCCTTTTGCCGTTTGTGCTTTCAGCAAGGCTTAATTCAAGATGCTGATTAAAGTTCGCCACTTTCAGGCCTTTGTTCCATTTATGGGCCTGATCGATATTAGGCTGAACAAGGCGCAGCGTTATATCATCATAAAAAGCCACATTTGCGTTCTGTAGGCGCAGACTGCCTGTACCCCAAAATAGGATGGGGATAAGAAGGCAGCTGAGAAGGGGAACAAACCTTTTATGGCTTTCTAAATAATAGAAACATGCAGGCAAGCTGAGGGCCAAGACGGTTAACAGGCTAAATCCGAAGGCACCAACATAGGCCGCCGGTTGCATCATAATATCGCTGAAACCCCAAACGGTTCCGGCTAAGTTCCACGGAAATCCGGTAAATATCCAGCCTCGCACCCATTCCCATACAGTCCACGCAACCGCAAAGAGGATAATCCGGGCAAAAACTTGTGACGATTCCTTTTGATGACGCCACATGAAATGGGCGCTTAGGGTTGTCAGGCCGATAAACAGCCCCATCGCGAAGGCAAGGGCGGGAACGGCCACGGGAATAAGCCAGCCATGCTTGTCTGCATTAACGAGAAAGGCGTTGGTGAGCCAGTAAAGACCGCCACCAAAAAAACCGACACCAAAGAACCAGCCGGTAACAAAAGCTTGCTTTGCCGTTGTGCAACGATCCAGAAAGAGAAACAGCCCGGAAAAACCGACAAAAGCCAATGGCAAGACATAAAAAGGCGGCAAGGCAGCAACGACACAGAGGCCGAGCGCAATCAAAAGACCCGCTTTTTTCCAGCGGTTTTTAACATCAAGCAAGTTTTGCAAAGTAATCTTCGGCAACTTCCAACCCTTCCGGTGTTCCGACATGTAACCAATCACCGTCATGGACAAGTGCACGCGCGCGGCCTTTGCAAATCGTATCCTGATAGATTTCGCGCAAAGACCATTTGCCCCTTGGACGGTTTTCAAATGTGCTATGTGCTAAAACCTGTACTCCGCTAAAGACATAAGGCGCGGTCTTGCGTTCTTCGCGAAAAGCCGGGACAGAACGGTTATCCAGCGTGAAATCGCCGGGGCCGTTGTAACCGGTTGCCTTGGCGCTGGGTAGTAACAGTAACAGCACATCCATATCTGCCGGGTCCCAGAACTCTTTCATACGGCACAGCGTTGGTGTCGGGCCGTTTAAGAGAACCGCATCTCCATTTAGGACAAAAAAGGCAGTCCCTTTTAACAAGGGCAGGGCATTTTGCACACCGCCTCCTGTTTCCAGCGGTTCGTCTTCGTTTGAAAGCTGGATATTCATGTCTGTGCGGTTTTTGAAATGGCTGGCAATTTGTTCCCCCAGATAACTGGTGTTCAGGACAACATCGCTCACACCGGCTTCTTTCAATCGATCCAGAGCGCGATCTGCCATTGTCCGCCCGGCGACCTTGATAAGAGGTTTGGGCGTATGCAGGGTTAAAGGACGCATTCGGGTGCCTAATCCCGCAGCTAATACCATGCCGGATGTTATGGGTTCAGACATGCGGGAATTCCTCTGGCTTCTTTGGGCACATGTTGGTCGATCCACGTTTTGACCTCTTTCAGCATCGGGTGCTTGAGTGATCTTTCCAGCAAGCGCCAGACACGCGGCATATGTTGCAGATAAATCGGTTTGCCATCCCGCATACAAAGGCGGGCGAAAATACCGATGACTTTGGCATGTCGCTGTGCCCCTAAAATCGCGAAGACGGTATCGAATTCTTCCGGTTCCAGTTCCGGGAAGGCGCGAGTATAGCGCATTTTCATTTCTTCAATGAGTGACGGTTTTATGTCGCGTCGGGCATCTTCCAGTAGGCTCATCAGATCATAAATACCGGACCCTAAAACCGCATCCTGAAAATCCAGTAATCCACAAGCCGCCCAGTCACTGCGATCCGGAAGCAGCAACAGGTTGTCGACATGATAGTCGCGCAATACAAGTACCTGTTTTTGATCCTGAAGATACTCAAAACAAGGTTGCCATGCTTTGATATAACTTTTGCGCATATCATCGCTGACGTACGTATCGTCAAAGGCGGCTTTCATCCACCAGTCGGGTAAAAGCAGGGCTTCAGTTGTCAGCAATTCGCTGTCATATTCGGGGAGGTCGTTGGGGAGGTCCGTAACGTCTTTGTGCAGTTCAACCAACACGTCAGTGGCCAGCTTATAAAGCTGTCGTTCATCCGTCCCGTTTTGTAAAAGCCGGGTATAGGTATCGTCGCCTAAATCCTCGATAAGCAGAAAACCGTTTTTGGAATCTTTTTTAAGAATATGTGGCGCGCTGAAGCCGTGTTCGACCAAGAAATTTGCGATTTTAACAAAGGGACGCACATTTTCCTGTGGTGGGGGCGCATCCATTAAAACAACGTGTTCATCATTGCGAGTTAAACGGTAATATTTACGAAAAGAGGCATCTCCGGCCAACAAGGGGCAATCCACGTCGCCCCATCCGTTTTCTTCTAAAAAACGTTGACGTAATTTCTGACGATCAGACAAGGGCAATCTCCTTGAGGCGCTCGATCCAGCGACCTTGTGACGAAAATTCAAAATGACGAGCGTTTTGATTTGCCGGGTTATGGGAAATTTCAATATTCAGGCAATCCCACGGCAAATACGCCCCAAGCTTTGAGGGCCATTCGATCAATGAAATCCCATCGGCAAATGCTTCCTCGATCCCTAGTTCCAAGCTGTCTTCGGGGGCATCAAGGCGATACATATCGAAATGGTAAAGTTCACATGCCTCGGTTTCATAGATTTGAACGAGGGTAAATGTCGGGCTGGGGACTTCTTCGTTTGGGTCGGTCATTGCCCGTACAAAAGCGCGGGAAAAAACGGATTTCCCGACTCCTAAATCACCGTGCAGTGCGATGACATCACCGGGTCCGGCGATGCTGGCAAGGCGTTGTGCGATTTCTTCGGTTTCATTTTGGTTTTTGATTTCTATTTTCATGGCAACTTAATACTAGACTTCGGCCTCTTTTTCATCGCATTTTAGGGCCAATTGGTTCGTAAATTCTTAAAAGGTTAAAATCAATGACTGAGATGCAGAAAACTGACGTTGCCATCATCGGGGCAGGCCCGACCGGACTGTTTGCCGTGTTTGAATGTGGCATGTTGAAAATGAACTGCCATGTTATTGATGCGCTGGACATGATCGGCGGGCAATGTACGGCCATGTATCCAGAAAAACCGATTTACGATATTCCCGCCCATCCGTCCATCACAGGCGGTGATCTGATTAACAAGCTGGAAGAGCAGGCTGCCCCTTTCAATCCGGTTTATCATCTCTCTCAACAAGTAACCAAGCTTGAAAAACAGGAAGATGGTAGTTTTAATCTGGAAACCGACAAGGGGACGCAAATCAATGCCAAGGCCGTTATTGTTGCCGCCGGTGTGGGGGCATTTGGACCCAATCGTCCACCGTTGGATGGGTTGACCCAATATGAAGGAAAATCCATCTTTTATATGGTGCGCAAACGTGAAGATTTCCGTGATAAACGCATTGTAATTGCAGGTGGTGGCGATAGTGCTGTCGATTGGGCATTGTCTTTGGCTGATGTTGCAAAATCCGTTCAAGTCGTTCATCGCCGCCCGAAATTCCGCGCTGCGCCGGAAAGCGTATCCCAGATGCAGCAATTGGCCGCAGAAGGCAAAATCGAATTGGTTGTTCCCTATCAGTTGGAAGGATTGAAAGGTGATGGTGATCAGTTAAGAGCCGTTGTCGTCAAAGATTTTGATGGTAATACACGCGATCTCGATGCCGATGTTATGCTGGCCTTTTATGGTTTGTCGCAAAATCTGGGTCCGATTGCAGAATGGGAACTGGAATTGGATAAGAAACACCTTAGTGTTCATCCAACCTCTATGGCGACCAGCTTGGCCGGGGTGTATGCCGTGGGCGATATTGTGACGTATGAAAACAAGCTCAAACTGATTTTATGCGGTTTTTCCGAAGCGGCAATGGCGGCGCGCTCTGCCCATGCTTATGCGCATCCTGATGAAGAACTTCATTTTGAATATTCCACTTCTGTCGGGGTTCCCGGCGAATAAGGCGGTGTTGTTTTGAGGGCGGCAACAATTTTATTGCCGTAATGCCGGCGGATAATTCTGGCAATTGTGCCATCCTGTTTCATCTCGCGCAGGGCATGTTGCCAGAGTTGGACTTCCTTTATGCTGACGCTTGGGTTTGTTGCCAGATAAAGGGGGCCGACGGTATAGGAGAAAGTTGTTTTAATAAAGGGTTCCAGATTAAGTCTACGCATATTTTCCAGCCCGTAGATGTCCCAAATCAACCAGCCGTCGATCCGACCATGTTGTAAGAGTTTGCTCAACGACTCACCGGTTGAAGATAACACAACATATTTGCGCAGCTTCGGCATGTTGCGTGTTATAGCATCGGCAACAGACCCGCGCAGGACACCAATGCGTTTTCCTTTCAGATCGTCCATGTTCTGATATTGGGCGTTTGTGCCGCTCATAATCAGGAAGGTAAGGTTCAGCGGAAGAATTTCTTCCACCCAGACATATTGATTTTCGCGTTCCGGGATGCGGGTCAACGGGGCAATGGCGGCCCCGGGGATGCGTTGTGCATTTTTTTGTGAACGGACCCACGGTCCGGCATAAAGGGCAACCGGACGTTTCAGTCTGTGCGCAGCTTCGTTTAAGATATCCGGGAAGGCACCGACATAGCCAATCGCTGTTTTTTCCGCCAGAACCCCTTCTGGCAAATGAATGGACGTGATTTCATTTGCATATGTTCCAGCGGAAAAAAACAGAAAAACTGCAGAAAAGAAGATACCTTTTAAGCGCAAATAGATGACCTGTAGCCTGTTTAGATAGGTTTTATGTGATAGATATTTCTACCATTTGTTACATTTTTTGTAATTTATCTAATAGGATAGGGTGACTGTTTTTGCTTATGATGCAAGGGCTTCTTCAATGGCTGTTTTGTCCAACCCATGCTTTCCGATAATCACAAGTTGACTGGTGCGGGGCTCGTCATTTGCCCACGGGCGGTCGAAATAACGTTGGAAACGCGGTCCCACACCCTGTACGACATGGCGCATCGGTTTACCGGGGACATCAAGGAAACCTTTGATCCGCAAAATGTCATGGGCATCAACAAGCGCCAGCAATTTGTTTTCCAAATCGACCGGGTCTGCAATTGGACCAAGTGAAACGGAAAAACTTTCAAATTCATCATGGCTGTGGTCGTGATGGTTGTCATGGTCGTCATCATCGTGGTCATCATGTTCGTGATGAGAATGGCGATGATGCAGGTCATCTTCCGCTGCTGCATCCAGTCCCAACAGGATTGCCGGGTCAACCTGACCGTGGTCGGTTTCAATAAATTTGACATGATCACGCACGCGGGCTTGCAAATCGGCTTTAATTTCTATCAGGCGCGGGGCGTCGACAAGGTCGGTTTTGTTCAATAAGACCATATCGGCACATTGCAACTGATCTTCAAACAATTCTTCCAGCGGGTTGTCGTGATCCAGACTTTCATCGCTTTCACGGACCTTTTGTATGGTGGCTTCATCATCGGCAAAGCGCCCCATATCAACCGCATGGGTATCGATAACCGTGACCACACCATCCACGGTCACGCGGGTTTTAATTTCCGGCCAATTAAAGGCTTTGACCAATGGTTTGGGCAGGGCAAGGCCGGAGGTTTCAATGACAATATGATCCGGCAGGTTATCGCGTTCCAAAAGGGCTTCCATCGTTGGCAGAAATTCATCCGCCACAGTGCAGCAGATACAACCATTTGCCAGTTCAATTACATTGTCGTTGCCGTCTTCGTCTTCGCAACCTGCAATGCCACAGCCTTTGACCATTTCGCGATCAACACCCAAATCGCCAAATTCGTTAATCACCAATGCGATTTTTTTACCATTGGCATTTTCTAACAGGTGGCGGATCAAAGTGGTTTTACCGGCGCCTAAAAAACCGGTAATGACAGTTGCAGGTATCTTCATGGATTATTCTTTCATTGTGAGGGGAAGTCCGGCTGCGACAAATATCACACGATCGGCGGTTTGCGCTACCGTTTGATTAATCTTTCCCGCCAAATCCCGAAATTTTCGGGCCAAGGCATTATCCGGTACAATGCCCAGCCCAACTTCGTTAGACACCAGTACAACGTCGTGTTTTGCCATTTCAAGGGCGCGACATAGTTGTTCGGTTTCCTGATCAACATCGGCTTCTATTTCCATCAGGTTGGATAGCCATAACGTCAGACAATCAACCAGTATGGGTTTCTCTGCGTTGGCAATGATGTCGTGAATAGCGACCGGTTCTTCAATCGTCTGCCACAGATCATTGCGTCGGGCTTGATGGATTTGCACCCGTTCGGCCATTTCCGCATCCCAAACGCGCGAGGTGGCAAGGTAGACCCCACCGCCAAAATCCTCGATTATTTTTTCCGCATAAGCTGATTTGCCGGACCGTGCGCCACCTAGAACCAGTGTAATCATTTACCCAATCCTGACGGCATCAATATAAAAACTGGGATGAAGGTATTCTGCTTGAGCGTCAATCAAACGAAGTTCGTCGCTGTCATGGCGCAGTGTGTCATCAATAATGCCATAAAGGGTTGATGTTGCCAGTTCCAATGCCTGCTGGGCTGTTTCACCGCGCAAATGATGGGCAAGAAACAGGGCGGCGAAGGTATCACCGGTGCCTTTTGCCCGCAAAGCCCGCTGTGGGACGGTGACACGCCAGGCCCCTTGATCACTGACAATGACGTTAGATAGAGTTGGTTTGCTGCCTTTTCGTCCGCGCAAAGAGGTGATCAAGATGGTTTTTGGTCCGCGTGCACGTAGGGCATCTGCTGCAAACATGGCATCGCTTAGGGTTTCTTGGGACCGTCCGCTGAGGTATTTCAATTCAAAGGCATTTGGGGCAAGAATATCGGCATGCTGGATTAATTCATCGCGAACAAAAGCGGCGACTTCATCTTTGACATAGAGACGACGTGTCATGTCACCAACCACAGGATCACAAAAATAAAGGGTGTCTTTGTTAATACCTTTAATGCGTTCAACCGTTTCAAGGACGAATCGCCCGGCCTTTACGTTGCCAAGATAGCCTGACAAGATAGCCTCGCAATGGGCGAAATGATCCAGACTGTCGATCCCGTCTACCATTGCGCGCATGGTTTCAATGGGAACCGCAGCACCGGCATGAGAATCGTACCCCGGATGGTTTGAGAACAGAACAGTCGGGACGGCCCAGACTTCAAAACCAAGGCGTTGCAAGGGAAAGACGGCAGCCGAATTTCCGACATGACCAACGGCGACAGAGGATTGAATTGATAAGATGCTCATACGCTTACATTCTTTTAGGCTGTTTTCTTGCAGTTATACCCCATCATGCGGACTTGCCAATGAGAAACTTTTGTTTATATTTTTCCGCAATTGCGAAATAACAGAAAACTTAACTGCAAAGGAAATAGTCCAATGGCTGCAACAGCACGTCCTCGTCGTAGTGTCCTCTATATGCCGGGTTCCAATGCCCGCGCGCTGGAAAAGGGGCGTACCCTTCCCGCTGATGGTTTGATCCTTGATCTTGAAGATGCCGTCGCCCCGGATGCCAAAGAAGTCGCGCGCCAGCAAATTGTCGATGCCGTCAAAGAAGGCGGTTATGGCATGCGTGAAATTCTGATCCGTACAAACGGATTAAATACACCGTGGGGCTATGACGATATCGTGGCGGCTTCAACATCCGGTGCCGATGCGATTTTATTGCCGAAGGTGGAAAGTGCAGACACGGTTCGTCAGGTTGAAGCGATCATGGATGGTGCCGGTGCCCCAGCCGAGATGAAAATCTGGTGTATGATGGAAACTCCGCGCGGTATGCTGCATGCCGAAGAAATTGCCGATTCGACCGATCGTATGGGTGGTTTTGTGATGGGGACGTCGGATTTGGCGAAAGAATTGCGCTGTGCCCATACCCCGATGCGCCTGCCCTTTATGATGTCGTTAAACGTTTGTATTCTGGCCGCACGCGCAGCCGGTATTGCAATTCTGGACGGTGTTTATCTGGATCTGTCCGACGATGAAGGTTTTGTGGAACATTGCAAGCAGGGACAGGAACTTGGCTTTGACGGGAAGACGTTAATTCATCCGAAAACAGTTGCAAAAGCCAATGAAATCTTTGGTCCGTCCGATGCGGAAGTTGAATGGTCCAAAAAGATTATTGCTGCCCATGCGGATGCGGAAAAAGAAGGCAAAGGCGTTGTCGTCGTGGATGGCAAACTGATTGAAAACCTGCATGTGGTTACCGCAAAACAAGTGGTGGCACAGGCAGAAGCAATTGTGAAGATGGAAGCTGGCGCCTAAATCGCTTTATATATCTGATTTAAAAAGGCTCCTGTTGATGCAGGGGCCTTTTCTTTTGGTTGAAATCGGCTAAGCTGGCCCTTATGAAAAAAGAACTGACACTCAGCGAAGCGATTGCCTATGTCTTGTCCTGTCTAAGCCGTGGACAAGTAAGAGATGCGCATCAATTATTGATGAAGTTGCCGCAAGACAACGTGCATGTTTTGCTGGCACACGCCCGATTGACTTATGTCGAAGGTGACAATCAACGTGCCTTTGAGATGACAAATCAGCTTTTGTCCACAGGGGAGGTACCTTGTGAAGTGATGGCCTTTATGTGCTATCTGCTGGCAAAAACCGGTGAGACGGCAAAGGTACGTCCGATTTTGGCCCGATTGGAAGGTCAAACGTCTGTAAACCCGCAGTACTGGGGCGATTTAGCCGTTGTTTTTTACATGGGGAAAAATTATGTGGCGGCCCTTCAATGTGCGCAACGTTCTTTAAAGAGTGACCCGGAGCGGGTTGAAATTTGGCGGGTTTTGGGGGCGGCACAACGTGATAGCGGCAATCCACGTGCTGCCATTTCCTCTTATTTTCGTGCCTTGTCACTTGATCCCATGCATGGGGAAAGTTATCTGCATTTACACGTTTTCTTTGAAGAGATCGGCGAGTTTGAAAAGTCAGCGCATTTTCTGAATCTCGCCAAAGCCTATGGTGTCAATAATCAACAACTGGCCTTGCGTGATGCCCATGTTTTGTTGAAACAGGGCCGTTTGAAAGAAGGTTTTCAAAAATATCGTGTTCGTTATGACGGTGTAAAAATTTCAAATTCGCGTCCTGAAAGCCGTGTTCCAGTATGGAACGGTGAAGAGGTCGCAGATAAAGATATTCTGGTTTATTGCGAGCAGGGTGCAGGCGATGTTATTCAGTTTTCACGTTTTCTGATTGAACTGGCAGCACGCGGGGCGAAGGTCACTTTTTTGTGCCGTAAAAGTTTATGCCGGTTGATTGCGCAATCTATCCCGCAAGTTACAGTCTGTGAAACGGTCGAAAACCCGGATGTTTTTGATTACCAGTCTTATCTGATGGATTTGGCAATCTTTATGGATATCAGCGTGCAACGTATGGCGCACCGTGAGGGATATTTACGTGCGCCTTATGACGGATTTCAGGATTTGCAGCCAAATGAGAAACCCAAGATTGGTTTTGCATGGCATGGTGGGGCGGCACATTTGCGAGATCATTTGCGATCCATTGATCTGGCCCTGTTTGCCGACCTGTTGACGGTGTCGCATCTGAACTGGGTTTCGCTACAGCTGGGTGCAAATGCCCCTTTGCCCAAGGGGGGCCATGTGATTGATGTGACGGATCGTCTGCAGGACTTTGGGGATACAGCCGCGTTAATTGCCAAATTGGATCTGGTGATCAGTGTGGATACAGCGGTTGCCCATCTGGCGGCGGCAATGGGCAAGCCTGTGTGGTTATTGCTGGACCAATGTGCGGATTGGCGCTGGCAGGAAGAGGCAACGCGCAGTTATTGGTATGACAGTATCCGTCTGTTCCGCCAGCAGGAATTTGGAAATTGGAAACAGGTTTTAAAGACGGTCAAGCTGGCTTTGAGAGAGGAATATTCCTAGGACATCGCCTCGTCATTTTCGATATGAGCCTGTAAGGCGACTTTCTTTTTACCTGCTTTGTCTTTATTCACCAATTGGCGGAAGTCTTTTTCAACGGCTTTTGAGGAAAAAGAGGCAAAGCGTTCGGCAAATTCAGCGCGCACAATTTCTTTTTTGCTCATAAAACCTTCAACCAAGACCCCCATTGACATGAAGACTTGCGGACGATCTTCGCCGCCCTGCATCATTTGTGTAGAAAAATCATGCAGTTTTTCCGCCTGCACATCCAAATCCTGAAAATCACCAAGATTTTCTTGCAAACCTTTTAATGTTTTGACCAGCTCACTGATCTGTTTTGCAGGGTAAAGACTGGTAAAAAATTCTAACAGGTAACGTAATTTCTTACAGGTTTTGCGCAAATCATGTAAGGCTTCGGCCGGGGTGTCTTCGTGAATGGCACTGCCTTCTGCGATAACGCGGGTATAGGTTTTCCAGATACGTTTATCTGCGATCATACCGATTTCCTGTGCGGCAACCGGGGCACTGGGACGTTGGGGGACCGGTTTGTCCAGAAAGGCGCGCCATTTCACCAGAAAATCCCGAAAGCGCCGGCTGTTGAGATTATGGATCAATTCCTGGCGGGCCATTTCATGCTGTTTTAACAAGAAGTAATACAAAGGCTGCAGGTTTTCTTGTTGTTGCGTTGAAAGCTGGTCACGGTATTTTGGATAATCCAGAAGATAAACATCCAGATCACGTACCGGGGTCGTGATAGAACCGATCCATGCCAATTCTTGTGAAAAACGATCTTGAACACTTGGGGGCAGAACGCCTTTCAAACGACTGAGAGCACTGCGTGAACGGCGAACGGCAACGCGTAAATCATGTAAAAATTCGGTATCGGTGTTGGCAATTGTGCCGTCAATATTGATTTCAATTTGTGCAAGCTGGTCTTTTAGAATGGCCTTCAAGGCTTCATCTGCACGCATATCACGGTTCAGCTTGATCTTTAATTTACTGGAATAATCCATTGGGATTTTTCCGATATTTTCCATGATTTGTTCAAAAAAGATCTTTTGACTGGAAGGTGTTAATCCATCAAACCGAGGGAGCGTTTTGGCAAAATCTTTTTCGTATCCTTTCTGGCATTCAATGCGCAGGCGACAGCCCAATTCCAGCATTTTTCGCCGGGGGGCCGGGCGTTGGAAGTTGACTTCAACAACAAGACGTACACGCACGCGTCCTTTTTTATCTTCGACATGGATAATGATCTGTTCGGATTTAAGCTGCGCCAAGGGGAGAAGGGCGCGTAACCCAACCAGTTTTGCAATGGTCTTTTGCATCTTTCCAGTGGGGATGTCGTCAGGAAAGACGGGAAGGTTTTCGACGATTTGAGGGGCTGGTGTTTTAACCCCTGTTTGATCAGTCGTGATCCGTAAATGACTGGTATCATTTTGTTCGTAGATCAATGAAATGTTGTTACTGCACAAGGCCCAATCAAAGGTATCCAGATAGGTTTGTTCAACCACCTGTTCACCTGACTTTTGCCCTTGGGCCAAGGTTGCGACGATGCTGCCCCATTCCTGCGCGCTATGTTCATTTCCAAGTGCGTAGTATCTGGTTTCTACGATCATTATCCCACCTTTCCCCTCTGCGTGTCACAAGAGTGTAACATCTTAGCGGGTATGGTAGCAAAGTCATGTTACATTTTTAGGGAATAATCCCTATTGTTTGCGCTTATTTGCAAGGGCTTTTTCTTTCTCTTTATCCTGCCACCAGAAAGACCATGCATCATAGCCGGGGCTGTATTTCGGGTAGATGTCCGGGCGACCAAACTTGTTCCAAGCAAGGATGCGGGCACTTTTCAGATGCCAGTTGGGAATGACGTAATGCCCCCATAAAAGAACCCGGTCCAAGGCGCGTGTGCGGATAACTAACTCTTCCCGGTTGGGTGCGTTTACAACCAGTTCAACCAGTTCGTCTACGATATCATTGCTGATTCCAATGGAATTACGTGCACCAGGTTGGTTTGCGGTTTTGCTGGACCAGAAACTGTATTGTTCATTGCCCGGTGACTGGCTTTGTCCGAAAACATCAACAACCATGTCATAATCGAAGGTATCCATGCGTTGTTTGTATTGTGCAGTATCAACCATACGTAAGCTGACCTCAATACCGAGGCGTTCGAGATTTTTCTTAAACGGCAGGACAATACGTTCCCATGTAGGACCGGCCTGTAGCAGGAATTCGAAACTGAGTTGTTCGCCCGTCTTGGCATTGACCAGTTTCCGGTTTTTAATGACATAGCCAGCTTTTTTCAACAAGGTGACGGCTTGCTTCAGGTTTCCCCGAATATTACCCGACCCATCTGTTTTGGGTGGTTCGTACGTTTTTGTGAACACGTCATCGGGAACGCGTACCCGATATTTTTCCAGAATCTCCAATTCGCGCCCTGTCGGTAATCCGCTTGAGGCCAATTCGGAGTTTGCAAAATAGCTTTTGGTCCGGCTGTATTCACCATGAAACAGGTTTTTATTGGCCCAATCAAAATCAAAGGCATAGGCCAAGGCTTCGCGGACCAAGGGGTCTTTAAACTTGTCACGACGAATGTTGAAGACAAAGGCTTGCATGCCTGCTCCAACGCTATGTTTGAAACGTAGTTTTTCAATCAAGCCGTTTTTGACTTCGGGGATATCATAAGCGGTGGCCCAGTTCTTCGCGATATTTTCGTATCGATAATCAAAGGCGCCGCCTTTAAAGGCTTCTACGGCAACGGTTGCATCACGATAATAATCGTAACGGATTTCGTCAAAATTGTTTTGACCGGCATTGACGGCGAGGTCTTTGCCCCAGTAATCCTTGACACGTTCATAAACCACGTTGCGTCCGGCTTCAAACGATTTGACACGGTAGGGGCCGCTGCTTAAGGGCGGTTCTAATGTTGTTTTTTCGAAGTCTTTATCCTGCCAGTAATGTTTGGGTATAACGGGAAGTTGCCCGACGATCATGGCCAATTCGCGATTTTCTGTCGATTTAAAGGTGAACTTAACGGTGCGTTCAGACAGGGCTTCGACCTTGGCGACATCACCGTAATAAAAACGATATTGCGGATGGCCTTTTTCAAACAAAGTGTTGAAACTGAAAACCACATCTTCTGCCGTGACAGATTTACCATCATGCCATTTGGCTTGGGGGCGCAGATGGAAGGTGACGGAGGATCGATCCTCGGGTATTTCAATTGTTTCAGCTAGAAGGCCATATTCACTAAAGGGTTCATCCAGCGAACGTTGGGTTAAAGAGTCATAAACCATACCGATTCCGGCAGCACTGATTCCTTTTAGGGTAAAGGGGTTGAAACTGTCAAAGGCAGAACCTAATGCGGCAAGGCGCAAATTTCCCCCCTTTGGGGCATCGGGGTTTGCATAATCAAAATGGGTGAAACCGGGACCATATTTAATATCACCATGCATGGCGACGGCATGTTTTGGTTCTGCTGCCCATGCGTTAAACGTGATGGTCAATCCAATTAATCCGGCAAAAGCGGCTGTTTTCAAACCCATTTTTGAACCCTGTTTTTCTGTGAATGCGACATTTACTTGATATTGGCGGGGATGTAAGCTTTGTGCAAGGGGTTGATCCAAAATGCGCTTTGTTTTTTTACTGATTTTAATCGTTTTCTCGCTTCCGGCTTTTGCCAGTATGGAAGATGCCATCCGTGCGGTACAGGAAGGGCGCAACGAAGATGCCTTGCGCGAATTTCATCAATATGCGCGTGCGGGCAATCCGGTGGCTGATTATTGGATTGGCACTATGTATATGCAGGGACGTGGTGTACCAAAAGATATTGAAACGGCAATGCGCTGGTTTCATAAGTCTGCCCGACAAGATCATGCCCCGGCGATGGTGGTATTAGGGCGTATTCATGCTGATGGCCTGAACGGTAAAATCAATCTGAACCTTGCACGCGGCTGGTTTGATAAAGCGGCCAAAGCCGGGGACCATTACGCCATGTTGCGGATGGGTGAGATTTATATTTCCGGTATCGGGATCAAAGCCAACCCAAACATTGGTATTCGTTATGTTAAACAGGCGGCAAAAACCGGATACCCAAAGGCCATGCATATTTTGGGGCTGGCCTACTTGCGCGGGGTCGGGGTTGCTGTGGACAAACAACAAGGCTTTTACTGGCTGGAAAAGGCGGCAGAAGCGGGCTTTGCTCCGTCTCTTGAGACGTTAAAAGAGTTAACACAATAGCACATATAAAAAATCCCCGTCGGATTGCTCTGACGGGGATTTTTTCATGCTTAAAGCAAAAGCTTAGGCATCAACCGTTGCCGCTTTTTCAACAAAAGCCGGGATCTGGTCGAAGTTCATGTAACGATAAACGTCATCCGCTTTTTCGTTCACAGCCTTCACCTTGGCTTGATACTCTTCGTTTGACGGGATTTTACCGATTTGCGCGCAAACAGCGGCCAGTTCGGCAGAACCCAGATAAACGTTGGTATCAATACCCAGACGGTTCGGGAAGTTACGGGTAGATGTAGACATCGCCGTAGACCCTTTACGGATTTGTGCCTGGTTACCCATACAGAGGGAGCAACCCGGTGTTTCCATACGCGCGCCTGTTTTACCAAGGATGGAGTAATAACCTTCTTCGGTCAGAATTGCGGCGTCCATCTTGGTCGGCGGTGCAATCCACAGGCGGGTCGGCAGATCAGACAAACCGTCCAGAACCTTACCGGCAGCGCGGAAGTGACCGATGTTGGTCATACAGGACCCGATAAAGACTTCGTCGATGTTCTGACCGGCAACGTCAGACAATGTTTTCACATCATCCGGGTCGTTCGGGCAAGCCACGATCGGTTCTTTAATGTCGTCCATGTTGATTTCGATAACGGCTGCATATTCTGCATCTTCGTCACGCTTCATCAGCTTCGGATCGGCAATGAAAGTTTCCATTGCTTCGATACGGCGCTTCAGGGTGCGCTCATCATGGTAACCTTCCGCGATCATCCATTTCATCAGGGTGATGTTGGAACGCATATATTCGATGATCGGTTCTTCGTTCAGGTGAACGGTACAACCGGCCGCACTACGTTCAGCAGAAGCATCAGACAGTTCGAACGCTTGTTCGACTTTCAGGTCCGGCAAGCCTTCGATTTCGAGAATACGACCAGAGAAGATGTTCTTCTTGCCTTTTTTCTCAACCGTCAGCAGGCCTTGCTTGATGGCATAGAACGGAATGGCATTGACCATATCGCGCAATGTAATGCCCTCTTGCAGTTTACCTGTGAATTTAACCAGAACAGATTCCGGCATATCCAACGGCATAACACCAGTCGCTGCAGCAAAGGCCACCAGACCGGAACCGGCCGGGAAGGAAATACCCAGCGGGAAACGGGTGTGGCTATCGCCACCTGTCCCAACTGTATCAGGCAACAGAAGACGGTTCAGCCAACTGTGAATAACACCGTCTTGCGGGCGAAGCGCCACACCACCGCGTGTTTCGATAAAATCGGGTAGTGTCTTGTGTGTGTTGACGTCAACCAGTTTCGGGTAAGCAGAGGTGTGACAGAAAGACTGCATAACAAGGTCGGCAGAGAAGCCAAGGCAAGCCAGGTCTTTCAATTCATCACGGGTCATCGGACCGGTTGTATCCTGTGAACCCACAGTGGTCATTTTCGGTTCGCAATAGGTACCCGGACGAATGCCTTTGCCTTCTTCCAAGCCACAGGCCTTACCGACCATTTTCTGTGCCAGTGTGTAACCCTTGCCTGTGTCTTCCGGCTCAACCGGTGTACGGAACAGGGTAGACGGTTCCAGACCCAAAGCTTCGCGGGCTCGTGCAGTCAAACCACGACCAATGATCAACGGAATACGGCCACCGGCGCGAACTTCGTCAAAGATCACTTCGGATTTTACTTTAAATTCGGCAATAACTTTACCGTCTTTCAAAGCCTTACCTTCAAGCGGACGCAATTCAATTTCGTCGCCCATATTCATTTCGTTGACGTCAAGCTCGATCGGCAAAGCGCCTGCATCTTCCATGGTGTTGTAGAAGATCGGTGCAATTTTGCTGCCCAGACACACACCGCCGAAACGTTTGTTCGGCACGAACGGAATGTCTTCACCTGTCCACCACAGGACGGAGTTGGTCGCAGATTTACGTGAAGAACCGGTACCGACAACGTCACCAACGTAAGCAACCAGATTGCCTTTGGCTTTCAGGTCTTCGATGAATTGGATCGGACCGCGTACGCCGTCTTCTTCCGGTGTGATGCCGTCGCGCGGGTTTTTCAACATGGCAAGGGCGTGCAACGGAATATCGGGGCGTGACCACGCATCCGGTGCCGGTGATAGATCGTCCGTGTTTGTTTCGCCTGTGACTTTAAACACAGTCAGTTTCATGCTTTCAGCGACTTCCGGCTTGGATGTAAACCATTCTGCATCGGCCCAGGACTGAAGTACGGCTTTTGCATTGGCAGAACCGGCATTCGCTTTTTCTTTGACGTCGAAGAAGTAATCGAAAACCAGCAGGGTCTTTTTCAGACCTTCTGCGGCAGTTTCGCCCACTTCGGCATCGTCCAGAAGGGCGATCATCGGTTCAATGTTGAAGCCGCCAAGCATAGTGCCCAGCAATTCTGTCGCCTTGACTTTGGAAACCAAAGAACAGGAAATTTCGCCTTTGGCGACTTGTGCCAGAAAACCGGCTTTGATGCGCGCTGCATCATCAACGCCAGCCGGTACACGGTGCGTCAGAAGATCAACCAGTGTGTCTTCCTCACCTGCCGGCGGGTTTTGCAACAATTCAACGAGCGCTTCAGTTTGTTCAACCGACAACGGCAGGGGTGGAATGCCAAGAGCCGCACGCTCCTCGACATGTTTGCGATATTCTTCTAGCACTAAACTACCTCCGCTTATGCAAGAGTGAATAAGGAGAAAGTCCACGTAAAGCGGAGTTCCTCATAAAAAACGTGGCCTATTTACACCACAAACGCGATCGTTTGTCCAGTCTCTAAACCCTTGAAAACGCGCAGGAAACCTTGCCTCTGGTATTACCAAGGGTGACTTTTAAGTTGTCTTTTTAGAGCTGTTAAATAAAGAGTCTGTCCCCTCAGGTGCTTAGCCTGCATTCAACGTAAGTCTGGGGTGTGAAACTTTTTTCCGGCACGGGAGGGGCTTTGAGCCGATTTGATAGTTTTTTTTACAGAAACAGTGCGTTTGTTAGAAATTTATACGGGCCGTATTTAGATTCGTAACAACAAAAAAAGGCCCCCTGTGAAGTGGGAGCCTTTTGCGGGATTATGTAGATTTACACGTTGAAGCGGAAGTGGAAGACATCGCCGTCTTTAACGACATATTCTTTCCCTTCTTGACGCATCTTACCGTTTTCCTTGGCACCGGTTTCACCGTTACAGGCGATATAGTCATCAAAGGCAATGGTTTCTGCTTTAATGAAACCACGCTCGAAATCGGTGTGGATAACACCTGCGGCTTGCGGGGCTTTGGCTCCTGTCTGGACTGTCCAAGCGCGTGCCTCTTTCGGGCCGACAGTGAAGAAGGTCAGGAGTTCCAGAAGTTTGTAACCTTCACGAATAACGCGGGCGAGGCCGGTTTCTTCAAGGCCAAGACTTTCCAGAAATTCAGATTTTTCTTCGTCACTATCCAGTTTGGAAACTTCTTCTTCAATCTGGGCAGAAATCACAACGGCGCGTGCACCTTCTGCAGCGGCTTTTTCAAAGACTTTAGCAGAGATGGAATTGCCTTCTGCAGCACTGTCTTCTTCGACGTTACAGACGTAAAGAACCGGTTTGGAAGTTAGCAATTGCAGCATCTGGAAGAGTTTTTCTTCTTCGGCATCGCGGCACTCAACAATGCGGGCCGGTTGACCTTCGCGCAGCACTTCAAGGCAGCGTCCAACCAATTCCAGTGTCGCTTTGGCTTCCTTGTCCTGACCGCGTGCTTTTTTAATCAAGGCTTGTTCGCGTTTTTCCAGACTTTCCAAGTCCGACAGCATCAATTCAGTTTCAACGGTTTCCGCGTCGCGCAATGGGTCAATCGTATTATCGACATGGGTGATGTTTTCATCTTCGAAACAACGCAAGACATGGATGATGGCATCGACTTCGCGGATATTGCCAAGGAACTGGTTGCCCAGTCCTTCCCCTTTGGAAGCACCACGCACCAAGCCCGCGATATCGACGAATTCCAGCTGTGTCGGGATGATCTTTGCTGAGCCTGCAATTTCAGCCAGTTTGTTGAGGCGTTCATCCGGCACACCAACGCGCCCGGAATTCGGCTCAATCGTGCAAAACGGGAAATTGGCCGCTTCGGCTGCTGCTGTTGACGTCAGCGCGTTAAACAAGGTTGATTTGCCGACGTTAGGCAGGCCGACGATACCGCAGTTAAAACCCATTGGAGTTCATCCCAAGAAAAAATAGAAAAACCGTTGGCAATGCGGATAGCGCGCCACGCACGAAAGGTCAAGCCAAACGTCCTGTTTTGCGAGGCCAGCAGAGAAAAAAGAAGATGAACTACTCTGTCAGCTTCTTTAAAACGGCAAAAGGTGAGTCGTTGTTGTTGTCTTTAGACGATTTTTTTGTTGAAGACGATTGTGCGCTGTCTTGTGCGGACGTTTTCGGTTTGTTGGGGCGTTGTGGGCGCATCTCAAGAGCGTAACGGTTCATAAATTCCGTATCTGCATTGTTGATGACATGACCGATGTGATGGGCGACACCATCCAGCATTTTATCACGGGCTTCTTCTTCGGCCTTTGCAAAGTCACCGAGAACGTATCCGTGGACTTTTTCTTTGGAACCGGGGTGACCGATCCCTAAACGCACACGCTTATAATTTTTGCCCATATGGGCATCAATAGATCGCAAACCATTATGGCCGCCGTGACCGCCTGCGACTTTGACTTTGATTTTTGTGAAAGCGAGATCAAGTTCGTCGTGCATCACAACAATCTGTTCGGGCGCAATTTTGTAAAAACGCGCTGCGGCACTGACGGAACGGCCCGACTCATTCATAAATGTTTCAGGCATGAGGGCGAGGACTTTTGTGCCCTCAATGGTGCCTTCGCACATTTGACCCTGAAATTTGGAACGCCAGGGCCCAAAGGAATGGCGCCGAACGATTTCGTCCAGCGCCATAAACCCGATGTTGTGTCGATTTTTGGCGTATTTCCCACCTGGGTTGCCGAGTCCGACCAACAAAATCATACGAAGTAGCCTTATTCTTCAGCTTCTTCTTCAGACTCTTCTTCGCCTTCTACTGCCGCTTTTTCACCGGAAGACGGTGCAGCGATAGAGCAGATAGTGAAGTCACGGTCTGTAATGGTCGGCTCAACACCTTCCGGCAGGGTAACTGCAGAAATGTGGATAGAATCACCAACAGATGTACCTGTCAGGTCAACTTCGATGCTTTCCGGAATAGCGTTTGCCGGAACTTCACATTCGATCTCGTGACGTACAACGTTCAGAACACCGCCACGTTTGATGCCGTCGGATTTTTCTTCGTTTACGAATGTAACCGGGATTGCAACAACGATAGACGCGTCTTTTGCCAAACGCAGGAAGTCAGCGTGCAGCGGAACGTCTGTAACCGGGTGGAACTGGACATCACGGCAGATAACAGTTTCTTTGGATTTGCCGATTTGAATTTCACCGGTGGATGCGAAGAAAGTCTGACCTGTGTGCAGTTGAATCCACAGTTCTTTCGGATCCAGAGAAATGCTGACAGGGTCTTTTTTGTCACCGTAGATAACGGCCGGTACGAGGCCTTCACGACGGATTGCGCGGGCTGCCCCCTTGCCGGCTGTCTCGCGCTTTTGTGCGTTCAGAACATAGCTCATAAACTTATTCCTTAAAATCTTGTTACATTGGTTGTTGCATGGCCTCCAGGGGTGCCAGCAACGTAAGTGGGCGGGTAGTACAGGAAACGACCCGTTGAGTCAATCTTGAAACATCACAAAACCGGCAAGAACCCGCCTTTTTATTCAACACCGTCTTTTCCGGCGAGAATTTTACGACGACCAACCCGGTCAGGGGCGGAGACGATACCGTCTTCTTCCATTTGATCAACAATGCGTGCCGCCCGGTTATAACCGATACTGAGGCGGCGCTGAATATGGCTGGTGGAAGCTTTGCCATCCTGAATACAGATTTGAACGGCTTGATCGTAAAGTGCATCCCCGCTGGAGGTATTGCCGCCGACACTGCCTGCCGGCATGACAAGACCATCGATGGGTTCGTCACTTTCTTCGGTAACGGCATCGAGATATTTGGGTTCACCTTGTTTTTTCAGGTGATTGACGACTTCTTCAACCTCTTCATCCGAGGCAAATGGGCCGTGAACCCGTGAAATTTGCCCACCACCCGGTTTAAACAGCATATCCCCCATGCCAAGCAATTGTTCTGCACCTTGGCTTTCTAAAATAGTGCGACTGTCGATCTTGGTGGTGACGGTGAAGCTGATCCGGGACGGGAAGTTGGCTTTGATTGTGCCGGTCATCACGTCAACGGACGGACGCTGGGTTGCCATGATCAGGTGAATACCTGCGGCGCGGGCTTTTTGGGCAAGGGATTGAATACAAGCATCAATCTCTTTACCGACCATCAACATCAAATCGGCAAATTCATCGACGATAATGACGAGGAATGGCATGGCTTCCATATCCAGCGGCTGTTCTTCAAAAATCGGTTTACCGGTTTCCGGGTCAAATCCGGTTTGAACCCGCCGAGTGAGGACTTCACCTTTTTTGCGACTTTCTTCCAGTTTGGCGTTATAACCGGAAATGTTACGCACCCCGAGGTTTGACATCAGGCGGTAGCGTTCATTCATTTCTTGTACACACCATTTCAGAGCCATCACCGCTTTGCCCGGTTCTGTCACGACTGGGGACAGCAAATGCGGAATACCATCATAAACGGACAGTTCCAGCATTTTGGGGTCAATCATAATGAACTTACATTGTTCAGGTGTCATACGATAAAGCATGGACAGGATCATGGTGTTGACCCCGACGGATTTACCGGAACCGGTTGTCCCGGCGACCAAAAGGTGCGGCATGCGTGCAAGGTCCGCCATGACGGGTGATCCGCCAATATCAACACCCAAGGCCATGTTGAGGGAGGCTTTCGGGTTATCGAAGCTGGGAGATTCCAAAAGGGTGCGCAGATAAACGGTTTCACGTTTGGCGTTGGGCAGTTCAATACCGATGACACTGCGCCCCGGGACAACCGCGATGCGAACGGAAATCGCACTCATGGACCGGGCGATATCGTCTGCTAGTGAAATAACGCGGGATGTTTTGGTCCCGGCGGCGGGTTCCAATTCGTAAAGGGTAACCACAGGACCGGGGCGAACCTCGACAATCTCTCCTTTTACGCCAAAGTCTTCTAAAACCTGTTCCAGCAGTTCGGCATTATGTTCAAGGGCAGCGCGGTCAATTTTACCTGCAGCCTTTTGGGCCGGGGTGGCTTCGGTTAAGAGGTCAAGAGGCGGGAAATTGTAGCTGTCCGGGGATAGAACGAGCGTTTGCTGTTTGGCCTTTTGTGATTTTTTGGGCAGTGAGACGTCTTCTTCCGGTGCCTTGATTTTTTTGGCACTGCGTTTGCGCTTTAAAACGGGTTCTTCGTCTTCAATGCTGCTTTCCTCTTCGATCATATCTTCCAGTTTGGTACGTTGCAGGACATCGACGCCCTTACGAACAGCAACAACGGACCCTTGCAAGGTTCCTTTGGCGACACTGCCAACACCTTGACCGACTTGTGTCCATTCAGAACGCGATAAGGCGAGGCCGTAAAGCAGAGACAGAAGACCGGAAACCCCGCAAAACAAGGCAATTCCCAATTGAATAAGGGCAAGATCAGGCACCCCGACCCATGTGAGAAACGAGATGAGACGCTGGGTTAAGATCATTCCTGCGACACCACCTAAACCACTGCGCAGCGGCCATGCATCCGGGGTTGGAATAGCATTCAGGGCAATCGACAATAAAAAGGCGGCGCTGCAGAGTATGATTATACGCATCCACAGGTTTGAAACCATCTGTTTGGAAGTAATGCGCCATGCCCATGAAAACAGGACCAGAACGGGAACTGCACAGGCAAGTCCAAAAGATTGCACCATAATGTCAGCCATATAGGCACCAATAGGGCCCATGAGGTTTTGGACGTTATGGGGGGAGGCACTGTTCCATGACGGATCGCCCGGTGTGTAACTGGCAAGGATCAACGCAAGCATAATTGCACAAGCCCCTAACAGGAGGCCGCATATTTCGATTGTGCGCTTTATCAAAAATTCCTTGGCACCTGCGGGTAATAAGGGTGTGCGCTGCGATTTTGTCATGGTTCGGGCCATCTCGTGTCTCTCTTGGTCCATAGATAGAGTCGGAGTTGTGACAGAGTCTAGATCAAGAGAGTTAAGGGATGGTTTACGGTGTCAAAATGCAGGTGTTATTCCTTGGTTTGAAATTCTTTAACAAGATCGTCAAAGGTTACATTCCATGTGGAAAAAGGATGTTCGGAAATATAGGAATTGAAAAAACGTTCATCAGCACTGACTTCCGGGCCTACCCAGTCCGGTTTTTCAAATGCTTGATCCGGTGTATCCAGTTCAATTTCAGCCATGATCAGGCCGTCATTGACCCCGTGAAATTCGTCAATCTCCCATGTGTTACCCGCATAGTCGAAGGTGTATCGCGTTTTGGAAATGGCATCGCCACATAATTGGTCCAGCATCATGGCGCAGTCTTCGTGTGGAATTTCATATTCAAATTCAAGACGTTGAATATCGCCACGGTCTGCTTTGATGGTCAGAAAAGATTTATTGCCTTTACTGCGAACACGGACAACGCAATGATTTTCTTTGCTGATGTAACCTTGTGATATTTTTTTTGCATGGGTTTCATTTTTCCAACCGTTACCGGTGACAAGAAATTTACGTTCGATTTCCATCATATTGGACATGGTAACGTTCCCCCGAAGTGATTTTGGACTTTTATTTGAGTGTGAAAGCAATTTTCAGCGCAGCGCGAACAACCGGATTGATTTCATATTTCTTTTGATCCTTAATGTCGTCGGCGCTTAATAAGCGCCATTCATTATGTTCGTCGGACAGTTTGATCTTTTCGAATTTTTGATCACATTCACAAAGATAGAATAACATAACACGTTCAGGTTTACCGACTTCTTCGAAACTGCGCCGTCCCGCGTAAATGATTTGACCGACATGGACTTTGTGCAGGTGGGTTTCTTCGATGATTTCACGTTCCAGACCTGCGACCATATCCTCGCCTTCGTCCAGCTTGCCACCGGGCAGGTCCCAATGGCCTTTGCCGGTTTTTTCCATCATTAAAATACGACCTTTTTTGTCTTTAAGAATCGCTTTTTGGCTCACTGTGAAAAGGGCCGCATCATTTACAAAAACCGTCACGTCATTTACCCCGTGTGTTTTAAGTGCCGATGTTCAGTATTGCCACATTCAAAGAGTTATTGTCGACACGCAATTGCAAAGAAATGTTAAGCTCTTGTTAAATTTCAGTAAAAGCTTGGAAAAAATGGAAAAATCCGCCACTCTCATACAGAGCTATGGTAGGCAGAATAAACGAAATTTATAGGGCAATTCAGGGAAGGTTTAGAACTCATGCCATTCAAGCATATTTTATTGCACCTCGATGCAACGGAGCAATGCGCAAAACGTGTCAAGATCGCTTTGGATTTGGCGAAAGATGGAAACGGGCATGTGACAGCCTTGTTCTGTCAAACCGACCCGGAAATGTCGGCTATTCTCGGACGCCATCCGGTGGGGGATAAATTGCGCGCTTTGGCCGATGAAGCTGAAAAAGCCTTTTTGGCAGAAGCCGATGCGGCTGGTGTACCTTGTTCAACGAAGAACGTGCTGTGTACGTCTCATGCACAAGTTATTCAGGCGATTACATGGGCTGCGCGTACCAGTGACATTGCCATTCTTGGTCAATATGACTGGTCTGTGAACTATAAGGGTATTCCGTCCGATCTGGCTGAAAATGTGATTATCCATAGTGGACGTCCGGCGCTGGTTATTCCGTTTGCCGGGGAATTCCCCAAAGTCGGATCGCGTTGTCTGGTTGCCTGGAACGGCGGGCGTGAGTCTGCACGCGCATTAAATGATGCAATTCCGATGATGGCTGGTTCTGAAGTCGTCGAAATTTATGCCATTCAGAAAGAAGGCGTGAAACGTCCGGATGCGGATGATCTGGTAACTCATTTGGAAAAATATAACATCAATGCGGTGGCGGTTCGTGACAAACAGGAAGGTGCCAGCGTGACAGATTTGCTTCTTTCTCATGCCGCAGATGAAGGATCCAACCTGATTGTCATGGGGGCACATGGTCATTACGGGGTGTCCCATATGTTGAAAGGCGGCAATACCCGCGAGATCCTGAAACACATGACGGTTCCGGTTTTGATGTCTCACTAAAAAAATAATAAGTTTCCTTTTTCCTGATTTAAGGAAACGTCCAAGAAAATGGGCTTCTGTCTGAATGCAGAAGCCCATTTTTTATTTTCCTTTAACGGGGCAAGGCTCCGAGGGCTTGTTGAATAATGCCTTCACGGTCAATCCCGTAATGTTTGTAAAGGTCTTGCAAGGTTCCGGTCTGCCCGAAATGTTCTACACCCAGCGGAATGGTGCGATGACCGGCAACAGCACCCAACCATGACAGGGTTGCCGGATGTCCGTCAATAACGGTTAAGATCGCACAATGTTTGGGTAAAGCACCCAGCAAACGTTCCACATGGCAGGTGGCGTTTTGGTTCCCACGCGCGCGGTCTCTTTGTGCCGCTGTCCAACCGGCGTTGAGACGGTCAGCAGATGTGACCGCCAACACCCCGATATCGCGACGTTGGGCGGCAAGAAAACCGGCAGCCTCTAAGGCTTCGGGGGCGACAGCACCCTGATAGGCGATAACCAATTCACAATTGGGACCGGGTTTGCGCCACCAATAGGCCCCGTCAATGGTGCCTTGTTTGAAGTCATCATCCAGACGCTTGGCGGGTTGTTCAATCGAACGGGTGGTTAGGCGCAGATAGACTGAGCCCCCCGTTTCGTCGCGCAACCATGTCCGTTCATCCGGGTCGCCTTCGCCATTTTTTTGCATATAGGCAAAGGCCCAATTCATAATGACGGACAGTTCATCCATATAGGCTGGCTCAAACGCCGCCAAACCATCTTGGCTCATCCCGATTAACGGCGTGCCGATGGATTGATGCGCGCCACCTTCCGGGGCCAGTGTGATCCCGGAAGGGGTACCGACAATCATAAAACGGGCATCTTGATAGCAGGCGTAATTTAATGCATCCAGTCCCCGGCAGACAAACGGGTCATAGACTGTCCCGATCGGCAGCAGGCGTTTGCCGAACAAGGAGTGGGACAGTCCCGCAGCACCTAACAGCAGAAACAGGTTCATTTCTGCAATGCCGAGTTCAATATGTTGCCCGTCTTTATTAAAAGCCCATTTCTGGGTGGAAGGGATTTTTTCCGTCTGGAAAGTATCTTCCAATGCGTGACGATGAAATAATCCGCGACGATTGACCCATGGCCCCAAATTTGTGGTGCCTGTTACATCGGGGGAGGTGGTCAGAATGCGCTCTGCCAGTTCCGTATCGCTTTTGGAAATTTCATCAAGAATTTTACCAAAGGCCATTTGGGTGGAAATCTCACGGTCTGCTGAAACTGTGGTCATGGGTGCATCAATTATTTTATCACTGTACCGGCGCAGACCTTTGGAGAAGAAGGGAACCTGATCGAGAAAGGCTTGTAAATCTTTGTTGTTTTCAACGGTGGCAAATTTATCCCATTCCTGCCCTTCAGGCACGCCCATGTCTTTTTGCCAAGCCGCCATTTGCGTTTTATTCATAAAACCGCCGTGATTGTCCTTATGTCCGGCCAGTGGGGTTCCCCAGCCCTTGACCGTATAGGCCAGAAAACACACCGGGCGGTCATGGTCGATGGCCGCAAAAGCATTTGTCATGGTTTCAACGCAGTTTCCACCAAGGTTTTCCATCAACTCAGCCAGTGCTTTGTCACTGTAGCTGTCAATCAGGGCCGATACATCGCCTTGATCGCCCAAATCGTCCAACAGACGCTTGCGCCAAACGGCACCGCCTTGATAGGTCAGCGCGGAATAAAGCTGATTAGGACAGGCATCAATCCAGTCTTTTAGTTGCTCCCCGCCCGGCTTCTGGAAGGCAGCTTGTTGTAAAACACCATATTTGATTTTAACCACATCCCAGCCAAAGGAAGAAAACACACCGATGATGCGTTCCCATAACCCTTCGGAAACCACGCCGTCCAGTGATTGACGGTTATAATCCACAATCCACCAGCAATTGCGCAGATCGTGTTTCCAACCTTCTTGCAGGGCTTCGTAAATGTTGCCTTCGTCCATTTCCGCATCACCCACCAACGAAATCATGCGACCTAAAGGCAGGTCTTTGCCCCATTTTTTAGCTTGAATATAATCTTGAACGAGGGAGGCAAAGGTGGTGATGGCAACCCCTAAGCCAACGGAACCTGTGGAAAAATCAACATCATCGATATCTTTGATCCGGGACGGGTAAGATTGCACACCGCCAAAACCGCGAAAGTTTTTCATGCGTTCCAAATCCTGATTGCCCATCAGATATTGCATGGCATGAAAAATGGGGGAGGCATGGGGTTTTACTGCCACGCGGTCTTCGGGTTTTAGGGTGGCGAAATAAAGGGCGGTCAGGATGGATACACAAGAAGCCGAGGATGCCTGATGCCCACCGACTTTCAGACCATCTTCCTTGAGGCGCAGGTTGTTGGCATTATGGATCATCCAGTGTGATAACCATAAAAGGCGTTGTTCGATGGTCTTGAGGTGTTGAATGTCTGTAGGCATGAAGTCCTCCTGTTTCTTGGTGTTATTTATAAACCGCTCATAGCTTGTTCAAGATCAGCACGGATATCTTCAACATCTTCAAGACCGACAGAAAGACGAACCAGACCTTCTGAAATGCCATGGGTTGCGCGTTCTTCAGGTGTGTAGGTCGAATGGGTCATGGAGGCCGGATGCTGGATCAAGGTTTCTGCATCTCCTAAAGAAACAGCACGATGGATCATCTTAAGTTTGTTCATCAAAGTAATACCGGCTTCATATCCACCGACCAGTTCAAAGGCGATCATGCCGCCAAAGTTTGCCATTTGTTTTTTGGCAAGTTCGTGATGCGGGTCAGTTTCCAATCCCGGATAATAAACCGACTTAACGGCGCAAGATTGTACGAGCATTTGCGCTATATGATAGGCGTTTTCACAATGGCGATCCATGCGCAAGGAAAGCGTCTTTAACCCCCGCATGACCAGCATCGCGTTAAAGGGCGCCATAACCGCCCCGGTCATATCTTTCATACCGACAAGGCGGGTGACTTCCATATCTTCTTGTGACCCAATCGCAAGACCTGCGACCACATCACCATGTCCGCCGAGATATTTTGTGGCAGAATGCACAACAATATCGGCGCCCAGTTCGATCGGACGGGTCAGATAGGGTGTTGCGTAAGTGTTATCAACAACCACGCGAGTTTCAAACGGCTTGGCAATATCGGCAATTTTTGCAATGTCAATTAAACGCATGTTCGGGTTGGCCGGCGTTTCGAAATAGACGATTTTTGTTTTTTCAGAAATAGCTTCAACCAGATTAACCGGGTCGGTCAGGTCAACGTAGGAAACTTCAATGCCGAAACGCGATAGACCGTGACGCATGAAGGCAAAAGTGCAGCCATATAAGGTTTTATCAACAATCAGTTCATCACCGGGCTGCAAAAAGGACCAGAGAACAGAGGTAATCGCCCCCATGCCGGAGGCGGTGGCAATGGCGGCTTCGCCACCTTCCAGATCGGCCATGCGTTTTTCGAGAATATCCAATGTCGGATTGGAAATACGGGAATAGATATGACCGGCTTCTTCGCCTGCAAATCGTCGTCCGCCGCTTTCTGCGGTTTCAAAGGCAAAGGTGGAGGTCAAATGGATCGGCGGTGTTAAAGCCCCTTCATTTTGAAGAGGGTCGTAAAAATTGTGAATGGCGCGTGTGGCGAAGCCTGCATCCTGTTTGGTCATGGTGATTTCCTCCAACTCATTTTATGTAACGTATTGGATGATATAATATTCTTTATATGGTGGTTTTATCTGCCAAATACATCTAATATAAATCTTAAAATTAGCAGTTTCTGCCAAAGGAAATGACAAATGGATGCCAAAGACATTCAAATCATCAGGGTTCTTCAGGAAAATGGGCGATTGAGCAATCAGGAGCTTTCGGAAAAGGTCAATCTGTCTCCTTCGCCTTGCCTGCGTCGTCTGCGTTTGTTGGAAAAGCAAGGGGTGATTAAGGGCTATACTGCGCTTGTTGATCAAAAGGCCTATGGCTTGCCTTTGACTGTTTTTATTCAAGTCCGATTGGAACGCCACAATACAGAAGCCGTGCGTACCTTTGAACAACGTGTGAAAATGATCCCGGAAATTATGGATTGTTATATCACGACGGGTGGGTCGGATTATCTGTTGCGGGTCGTCTGTCAGAATCTGGATGCGTATGAATTTTTTGTACGTGAAACCTTACATAATGTACCGGGTATTGCCTCAATCGATACCAGCTTCGCCTATAGTGTCGTGAAACAAGGACACGTTTTTCCTGAAGTTTCAGAAACTTAATAGAGGTCTTTACAGAAAAAATAGAACAAAATCGGTTTTAATAGAAAATAAATCAATCGATTGACTTAATTGTTATATTGATGGCATTCTTATGGGGTAGAAAGAAATGAGAATGTGATGTCAGATAAGAAAACAAAAGCAACTGCAAGCCGTTTATTGGAAGCTGCGATTGAGGTCTTTGCCAAATATGGCTTTGATGGCGCTTCAACCCGCATGCTGGTCAACGAGGCCGGGGTCAATATATCCGCAATCCCGTATTATTTTGGGAGTAAGGAAGGCCTTTATGAAGCGGTGATCGAACATATTATCTCCACAGTTCTCGCTCGACAGGAAGAAAAATCAAAAGAGATTTTTCAGGCGTTGAATAAAACTGATTTGACGAAAGGGCGAGCCCGCGTCCTTTTACATGATTTTGTCACCAGCTTTATTGATATTCTGCTCAGTCAACGGACTTCGCCCAGTATGGTTGAGATTATGATCCGTGAACAAATTCATCCGTCTTCTGTTTTTGATCGGTTTTATGACGAGATGCTGAAACCGACCCATGAAATACTCACGCACTTAACCGCCTTTTTGATTGGTCGGGAACCGGAATGTGAGGAGGCGATTTTGTGTACCCATACGATCTTAGGACAATTTGCCATATTCAAAACCCATCAGGAACTGATGTTGCGCCGCGCTGGCTGGCAGCAATATGGGCAGGCTGAAATGGACGCAATTAAAACGATGGTGTTGCGCAATGTGGATGCCATCCTTGATGCGAATAGGAAAAACGAACCATGAAACCTTCATTTTTGATTTTCCTGTGTTTCCTTGCTTTGGTGGCCTGTACACCTGAAAAAGAAACCATTCCCGGTTATGTGGAAGGGGATTTTGTTGCCATTGCCCCAACCAGCAGCGGATTACTGGAAAAGGTATGGGTTGTTGAAGGTCAGACAGTTAAACCCGGCGATACTTTGTTTTCGCTGGATTTGGTCGATTTACAAGCACAACGAGAAAGTGCAGTAGCGGCTAAACATCGCGCGCAGGCCGAACTGAATGACCTGTTGAAAGGAGAACGTCCGGAGGAATTGGAGGTTCTTTTTAAACAATCGGCACAAGCACGCGCAAATCTGGAAAACGCGCAAAAAGACTATAATCGTACGATACCGCTCAGCAAAACAGGTGCGGTCAGCTTATCTCGGCGTGATGATGTTATCGCTGCATTGGACACCGCCAAAGCACGTGTTGAAGAAGTAAAAGCACAAATTATCGCTGCCAATCTCGGTGCGCGAATTGACAAGGTTGAAGCCGCACGTGCCAGCGTGGAAATTGAGGAACAGAAAGGCAAACAAATCGAAAAACGGCTTCAAGAGGCCGCCCCCGTGGCAGGTGTTGAAGCAACGGTGATGGATGTTTTCTTTCGCCCCGGTGAATATGTCGGGGTGGGCCAATCTGTTGTGAAGCTTTTACCACCTGCCAATATCAAAATTAAATTTTTTGTTTCGCAGGAAAAAGTCGCCACCCTGAAAATGGGGCAGAATATATCTGTTTCTTGTGATGGATGTCGTCAGTCATATGCGGCACGGATCACCCATATTGCTGAAGAAAGCGAATATACGCCGCCGGTGATTTTCAGTGTTGAATCACGCGATAAGCTTGTTTTCATGGTGGAAGCCCGCCCGATAGAGTTCCATGAGGCTTTGCGTGTCGGGTTGCCAGTTACCATTGAATTGGGGCCGGGGTCGTGAGCGTATCGTCATATGCCATTGATGTCAGGAACCTCACCAAGCGATTTGGCGATAAACTGGTTGTGGATCATTTTGATGTACAAGTGCCCAAGGGGAAAATCTATGGTTTTTTGGGGCCAAACGGTTCGGGCAAGACGACAACGTTGCGCATGATTTGTGGATTGCTAACCCCGGATGAAGGGGAAGGCGAAGCTCTGGGTTATGATATTCGTACGCAGGCTTTGGAAATCAAAAAGCGCATTGGTTATATGACGCAAAAGTTTAGCTTCTGGGAAGACCTCAGCATTCGGGAAAACTTGGAATTTGTTGCTACGATCTATGGGCTTGATCATAAAAAGAAACGTGTGGATGAGGCTCTGGTTAAGTTAAACCTTGAAACGCGCCAGAATCAATTGGCGGGTGCCTTGTCGGGGGGCTGGAAGCAACGTCTTGCACTGGCTGCCTGTATTTTACATGAACCGAAACTTTTGTTGCTGGATGAACCCACGGCAGGTGTGGACCCGAAAGCCCGGCGGGAGTTTTGGGATGAAATTCATAAGCTCGCGGCAAATGGCCTGACGGTTTTGGTCAGTACACATTATATGGACGAGGCCGAACGTTGCCATGCCATTATTTATATGTCTTATGGGAAACTGGTGACACAAGGAACCGTGCAAGATGTAATCAAGGGGGCCGGGCTTTATACATGGGTGGTCCAAGGCGAACGCCTGATGGATTTAGCCGCCGTTCTGGAAAAGATTGAAGCGGTGAAAACGGTGGCCCCGTTTGGGGATAGCCTGCACGTCAGCGGCACCGACCCGGACAGTTTAAAAACCGCGTTATCGCCTTATTTTGAAGATCCCGGCTATAAATGGCACCCGGAAAGCCCGTCTTTTGAAGATGTCTTTATTCGCTATATGGCGGATGCGGAAGATAACTTTCAACATAAGGGGGAGGGCGGATGATGTTTTTTTCATTTCGCTGCACAGGCGCTGTCCTTGTGAAGGAATTTATCCAGCTCAGGCGCGATACGGTGACGTTGCGCATGATCATTATGATACCGATTGTGCAACTTTTACTGTTTGGCTATGCACTGAATACGGACCCGAAGCACTTGCCGACAGCGGTGATATCTTATGACAACGGCGCGATGGCGCGGGCGGTGGTTGCGGGATTGAAAAATACCCAATATTTTTCCATAGATTATGAAATTCATTCCGACAAAGAAGGCCGTGCCCTTCTGCAACGCGGGGATGTTTTGTTTGTCCTGAGTATTCCGGCAAATTTTGAACGTGATATTGTGCGCGGCGCCCATCCTGATATTTTGATCGAGGCAGACGCCAGCGACCCTGTTGCCGCTGTGGGGGCTTTGAATGCGGCGAACGGGATGATGCAGCGACTTTTAAAGGAGGAACTCAGTGGGCCGTTGGCAAAATTAAAACAGTCCCCGCCTGCTTTTAATGTGAAGTCGCATCGTCTTTATAATCCGGAAGGTTTTACCCGCTACAATATCGTTCCCGGCTTAATCGCCATTATTTTAACAATGACCGGAATTATGATGACGGCTTTGGCGATGACGCGCGAACGTGAACGCGGCACGATGGAAAACCTGCTCGCCATGCCCGTTTCTCCGTTGGAAGTGATGATGGGTAAGATCACGCCTTATGTCTTGATCGGTTTTTTCCAATCGGCCTTGATCATTATCGCAGCAAAACTGATGTTTGGTGTGCCTATTGTTGGGTCGTTATGGTTGCTGTTTGCGGCGTTGACGGTTTTTATCACCTGTAATATGGCACTGGGCTTTACTATTTCGGCAGCGGCAAAAAATCAAACACAAGCCTTGCAGCTTTCCATTATGATCTTGTTACCGTCGATTTTATTGTCCGGTTTTATGTTTCCCTTCCTTGGAATGCCGACATGGGCGCAATATCTCGGTAATATCATTCCGGCAACGCATTTTATTGCCATATCGCGCGGGATCTTGCTGAAAGGCAGCGCGTTCAGCGATATCTGGCCTCACCTCTGGCCCTTGCTTGTTTTTATGGTAGCCATAACCATTATCGCGATCCTGCGCTATCGCCGGACACTGGATTAGGGGCGAGGTCTGGAGTTTGTTATTTCTCTACCCAATTCGGAAACTCCCTTGTATCCTCTTCTATTTGAAAATCGTATTTCGAAAACTTTCCCGACTTGATATCGGAGTAATTATATTTTTTTGACTTAAAAAGTTTTCGAGAACCGCTAAAGCTGTCATGCCCGAATATGTAAATAAATATTTGGGCTTTTTTAGGGTAAAGTAAGAAGTCTGAAAAATCAGGGGTATTTTTGCCATCTTTAAATAATTCTGGAAAATAACAATGATCCTTAGGTGGAATGGGAATTGTATCAAGCCAAATAACACGATTTCGCTGTTTTCTCAGGATTGGGTGTTGGTTAAAATTTAGTGGAATATCTATTGATTTTCGATTTTTAAAGTTTTGTCCCAAAATTGAAAAGCGAGCGTAAATCTTAATATCGATAATATCCCGTTTTCCGATGTTTTTCATCTTAACACGATAGATCCACCCTTTGTTTGTGTATGGGTTTTTAATCTTAGAAATATCTGGGCTGAATGCTAACTTGGGTGCCCAATAATGTTGTTGTACCCACCAAAATAAACCGGAAGAGAATACTCCGAAGAAAGCACCTAATAAGAGAAATAAAATGTCCGTGGTATAATTCATATATTTATTCCTTTTATGCTTCTTTAAAGGGATAGATTTGTATATTTTAAGTTGATTTTCTTTTAAGGTTAATTGAATTCTTCCACAAAAAATCCCCCAAGCCTTCCAGCTTGAGGGATTTTTTGTGATTTCGTAGGTGCAAGATTTACATGTTGGGGTAATTAGGGCCGCCGGTGCCTTCCGGAGTGGTCCAATTGATGTTTTGGGTCGGGTCTTTAATATCGCAGGTTTTGCAATGCAGGCAGTTGGCGAAGTTGATTTGCAGGCGTTTCTGACCTGCATTTTCTTCGTCATCCAGATATTCATACACCCCGGCCGGACAGAAGCGTGCTTCCGGTCCTTCGTATTTTGCCCAGTTCACAGAAACCGGGATGCTTTCATCTTTCAGCTTTAGGTGACAGGGCTGGTTTTCTTCATGGGCCGTGTTGGAAATAAAGACTGAAGAAAGCTTGTCAAAGCTGATAACACCATCCGGTTTCGGATAGTCGATGCGCGGCATGCTGGCAGCCGGTTTCAGGGTGTCATGGTCGCTGTGCGGATGACGCAGGGTCCAAGGCTCGCGCCCACCGGTCAGATAAGTCGTGAAACCGGAATAGACCAGACCACCGAAGAAGCCCCATTTGGCAAAGCTTGGGCGGATGTTACGTACTTTGTACAACTCATCCCAAACGTAAGAAGCCTTCATGTTGGCTGTATATTGAACCGGCTCGTTGCTGACCGTTTCGTCTTCGCTGGTACAGAGATCGAAAATCACTTTGGCAGCTTCGATCCCGGATTGCATGGCGTTGTGGGTGCCTTTGATCTTCGGCACGTTCAGGAAGCCTGCGGAACAGCCAACCAGACAGCCGCCCGGGAAGGTCAGTTTCGGGATAGATTGGAAGCCACCCTCGTTCAATGCGCGTGCACCATAGGCAATACGGCGACCACCTTCGAATGTTTTGCGGATTTCCGGGTGTGTTTTGAAACGCTGGAATTCATCAAACGGGGACAGGTGCGGGTTGGCATAATCCAGGCCGACGACAAAACCGACGGCAACCTGATTGTCTTCGATATGATAAAGGAAAGATCCGCCGTAGGTTTTGCTATCCAGCGGCCAGCCTGTTGTGTGAACGATGCGACCTTCGGAATGATTTTCCGGTTTAATTTCCCACAGTTCTTTGATGCCAATACCAAAGGTTTGCGGGTCGCAGTCTTTGCGCAAGTCGTATTTCGCCATGATTTCTTTGGCGAGGGAACCGCGCACGCCTTCGGCAAAAATGGTGTAGCGGGCGTGCAGTTCGACACCGGGTTCGAAGTTCGGCCCTTCGGAGCCGTCTTTTTCACGGCCCATGTCGCCGGTGGCAATCCCTTTAACGGAACCATCTTCGTTATAAAGCACTTCGCAAGCTGCAAAACCGGGGTAGACTTCCACGCCCATTTCTTCGGCCTGTTCGCCCATCCAGCGTGCCACATTGCCCAAGGAGACAATATAGTTACCGTGGTTGTGCATTTGAGGTGGGGTCGGTAATTTGGTTGCGCCTTTTTCCGACAGATGCAGGAAGGCATCTTCTTTGGCTTCAACTGTCAGGGGGGCGCCTTTTTCTTTCCAATCGGGGAAAAGCGTTTCCAGCGGGCCGGTCTCAATCACGGCGCCGGACAGAATGTGAGCCCCGATCTCGGACCCTTTTTCAACAACACAGACCGTTAACTCTTTTTCCTGTTCCTGTGCAAGTTGGCTGAGTTTAATCGCCGCTGACAGACCCGCAGGGCCACCGCCAACGATTACAACGTCAAATTCCATGGATTCACGTTCCATAGTCCGGCTTCCTTCCTAAGATGTTTCCTGTGTGAACTGTTCTTCTGGCGAACATTCTTATCACTTTTATGCATTGCAACATAGAAAAAATGCACGAACTTGTGAACCTTTCTGTTCAAATAATCCTAACTTTGATAGTAATCCAGTATGAACCAACAGTCTGACAGCACAAATATGGACCCTTTTGACCCGGCAGCCTTGCTGAAATGGTATGTGGAAATGGGGGTTGATGAATGTATCGGCGACGAATCCATCGACCGTTATGCCCTGAGTGCCGATTTGATCGAGCGCCGTAAAAAGACACAGATGCAAACCGCATCTCCTGCACCACGCCCTGCACAAGGGGGACGGCCTCCTGTGTCGCCTGCGCAACAAACCGTGCAGGCAACGGATGAAATGGTGCATACGGCGGTGGAAATGGCACGTAAGGCACAAACCGTTGATGAATTGCGTGAGGCTGTCTTGGCGTTTGACGGGTGTGCCTTGAAAAAAACCGCCATGAATACGGTCTTTGCCGATGGGAATCCAAAGGCTGACGTAATGTTTATTGGCGAAGCACCGGGCGCGGACGAGGATCGACAAGGCATCCCCTTTGTTGGAGCAAGTGGGAAATTGCTGGATCACATGTTGCATTCGTGCGGTTTGCAGGATGAGGTCGGAGATCGATCTAAAATTTATATCAGCAATGTTTTATTTTGGCGCCCCCCGGGCAACCGTAATCCAACCTTAAGCGAGATTGCGGTGTGTCTGCCGTTTGTCGAACGCCATATCGAACTGGTTGATCCAAAAATGATCGTTCTTTTAGGCGGGGCGGCGGCCAAGGCTGTCTTGGGGCATCACGAAGGAATTTCACGTTTACGCGGGCGTTGGTTTACGCATTCCACACCGGGGCTATCCCATCCTATTCAGGCGACGGCTTTATTCCATCCGGCCTATTTATTGCGTTCACCTGCGCAAAAACGCAGGGCTTGGGGGGATCTGCTGGCGATGATGGACAAGCTGGCAGGATTATAAAATCAGCCGTTTCTTGCGGTTTTCTGTGAAATGTATTAGTTTATTGCGCTGTGGTTGCTTTTGTTCAAATTCTTCATAGAGATCAGATGGTTATGTGAAGTGTGCGATTTCAACTGTATGTAGTGGTTTTTTTCTTGATGATTGGTCGATATGGTATCTAAGCTTGCAGGTGGTCTGTTTGCGGTTGCTTTGTTTCTAGGGGGGGCATGTGTACAAACGGCACAGGCCGAGGACGTGCAACTTGCCTCTTTAGTTGAGGACGGCGATCATATTCGGGACCAGATCCGTCTTTTGGATGATAAAAATCTGAAGTTGTATCAAGAGATTTTTCAGGTTCAAGAAGATGGTCACTGGAAAAAAGCCGACGCATTGATTGCCAAGGTGACGGACCGGACCTTGATGGGGCATGTGGAAGCGCAACGTTATCTCCACCCCACGAAGTACCGTTCGCGATATAAGGAATTACGCCGCTGGCTTATAAAATATAGCGATCATCCGCAAGCCAAGCGCATTTATGAACTGGCCTTGAAGCGGCGACCGAAAAATGCATTGAACCCGAAACGCCCGAGCGGGCAATATCTCAGCGGATCCGGCTATGATTCAACCGGTGTGGCGGAGAAGGTTTATGCGCCACGCAAACGGTTGTCGCGGGAAAAGGCGGCCAAGGCGGCAGGCTATACCCGCAAAATGCGTTACTATACACGTAAAGGCTGGACCAAATCGGTCAAAAATCTGTTGAAGACCCGCGAAGTACATGAATTGCTGCATCCGGGACAAGTGGATCAGGCGCGCACTTGGCTGGCTGCAGGCTATTATGCCGACGGTCTGGATGACTGGGCCTATAGCTGGGCAACCAAGGCGGTAAAACGATCAGGTAAATATATCCCGCGTGCCCATTGGATTGCCGGTTTAGCTTCATGGCGGATGGGCAAGCTGGAACAGGCCGCTGCACATTTTGAAAAGGTGAGTGCATCAGGTTATTCATCAGACTGGATGGTTTCTGCCGGGGCCTATTGGGCAGCGCGATCTTATTTGTTGCAGCGCAAGCCCGAAAAGGTCAATGTCTGGCTGGATAAAGCTGCCGGATACCCCCGGACATTCTATGGGCTGTTGGCCAATCGAGCCTTGGGGTATGAAGCTGTTTTTGACTGGACCTTACCGGTTTTAAACGATGATGTTCTGTCGTCCTTAAAAATGCAGGGGCCGAGTCGCCGGGCTTTGGCATTGTTGCAGGTTGGGCAAGATGAAATGGCGGAAAAAGAATTCCGCAAAGCTTATTCAAAAGCCGATACACAGGCACGCCAAGCGATGTTGAGCGTTGCCCTTTACAGCAACATGCCGTCCTTTGCGATGCGGTTGGGGGCGCAATTGGTCCGCAATGGGGTGAAAATACCGGATGCAGCCTTGTATCCCATGCCTAAATGGCAACCCAAAAATGGCTATGAAGTTGATCGTGCTTTGATTTTTGCCCTTATGCGTCAGGAATCGGGGTTCAATCCCAAGGCAAAATCCTATGCCGGAGCCAAAGGTCTGATGCAATTGATGCCGGGAACCGCAAGTTTTGTCGCTGGTGATCGCCGTATGCGTTGGAGCAAAAAGATATTTGAACCGGAAACCAATATTCATTTGGGGCAGAAATATATAAAAATGTTGCTGGAAGAAGATGTTGTCAGTGGTGATCTTTTTCATATGACAGCGGCATGGAATGGTGGACCGGGGAATCTGAATAAATGGAAACGTGGTGTAAAACATAACGATGATCCGCTTCTTTTCATTGAAAGCATTCCATCTCGTGAAACCCGTATTTTTATTGAGCGTGTTTTGACCAACTTATGGGTCTATCGTGACCGAATGGGACAACAATCCAATACGTTAGATGCCATTGCATCCGGGGCATGGCCGATTTATAAAGGCCAAGATCCGTCATCAATTGAGGTGGCGCGTAATTAACGAAGGGAAATCCCATGTCAAAAATCGATGGGGACCGCGCGTTCCTGCCCTTGAATATTGCCATTATCACCGTGTCGGATACCCGCACGTTTGAAAACGATAAATCAGGTGATACGTTGGCAGCACGTATTGAAGGTGCAGGGCATAAAGTTTATGAACGCCTGATTTTAAAAGATGAGGCTCAAGATATTGCGGCTCAGCTTAAAGTCTGGGCGGATAATCCTGACATTGATGTGGTGATTACAACAGGTGGAACCGGTGTGACCGGACGTGATGTGACGCCGGAAGCCTTCCGTATGGTTATCGAAAAAGAAATACCGGGTTTTGGGGAAGTCTTCCGCTGGATTTCCTATCAGAAAATCAAAACATCAACCATTCAGTCACGCGCAATGGCGGGCTTGTTAAATGCCACTTATATGTTTGCCTTGCCCGGGTCGAGTGGGGCAGTGAAAGATGCGTGGGACGATATTTTGGTTCATCAATTAGATGCACGCACGCATCCGTGTAATTTTGTTGAGTTGATGCCGCGTCTGAATGAACATCTCAAATAGGACATGACTTGCGATTGTTTGATTGAAAGTTTCTAATGTATGCTTCTATAATCAGGGTTGAAAAAGGTAAGAAATAGAAAAGTTGTGAACTCAGCCTGATATGGAAAAACAAAACGATCGTAATATTCGTTCCGTGATGGAGCGCGGCCCTGCCGTGATGTATCACTGTGCCCAATATTGGGATTATGGGGTGGACTATATCACGCCGAATATTACGCAATTGCTGGGATGGGAGGTTGCGGAATTTAGCAACAACCCGATGTTTCGGCTGGAGATTATCCATCCGGATGATCTCCAGCGTGTTTTGCCCAAAATCCCGGAATTGTTCGAGACAGGGCAACAAAAGCACGAATATCGGATGCGTAAGCAAGACGGGACTTATCTTTGGGTTCTGGATGATATGCGTGCTTTGACCACTGAGGCTGGTGAATATGACGGACTCGTCGGGTATTTAACCGATATAACCGAGTTAAAGGCTGCTGAACAATCTTTGCGCAAAAGCGAATTGCGTCACCGTGCTATTTTCGAAACGGTTCTGGAAGGGATTATTACGATCGATTCTGGTGGGATCGTCAAAGATATGAATCCAGCATCAGAGAAAATGTTTGGATATAGCAAGGAAATGGTTGTCGGTCAGAATGTTTCCATGCTGATGCCAGAACCTTATGCCTCTCACCATGATGGATATCTTGCTCGCTATCTGCAAACCGGAGAAGCCCATGTAATGGGGGTGGGGCGTACGGTCATGGGTAAACGCGCCGATGGTCAGACGTTTGAAATGAATTTGTCTGTTTCCTTGTTAAAATTACCGGAAGGAACGTTTTTTGTCGGTGCGGTGCGTGACGTGTCGCAGCGTATTCGGGCAGAACGCGCCCTGCGGCTTAGCAAAGAACGCCTAAAAATGAGCCAGAAGTTCGCCAAAATGGGAACTTGGGATTGGCATATTGATGATGACCGGTTGTTCTGGTCGGAACAAATGTTTGATCTTTATGGTTTGGAAAATGACGGACAGGAAGAACGTCAAGAACGCTGTCGGGATTGGGCATTTGCAGAAGATATCCCTTTGTTTGAAGATGCCTTGCGAAAATGTTTACGGGAAGGCGAAGACCTGAAATGCGAATACCGTGTTCGTATGCCCTCCGGTGAGATACGTTGGGTACGTGAACAGGGCAATGTGGTTCGCGACGACACAGGGCATGCAACCCGAATGTTGGGAGTTACACAGGATATCAGTGCGGAAAAACGCCATGCGGAAGAATTAAATACAGCACGGATTGCAGCCGATGCCGCGAATACGGCAAAATCTGAATTTTTATCTCGAATGAGCCATGAATTGCGCACACCTTTAAATGCCATTTTGGGTTTTGCGCAGCTTTTGGGGATGAGCACGAAACATCCTTTGGGGGACCGCCAGAAACGTCAGGTCAATCAGATTGTCAGTGCGGGCCATCATTTAATGGATTTAATTAACGAGATATTGGATTTGGCCCGTATCGAAGCTGGACGTTTACATTTGACTATTGAAGGGGTTGATGTCCAAGGGGTACTGGATGATTGTCTGGAACTGAGCGAGAATGCAGCAGACGAATACGATGTATCGTTTAATGTCGATTATCCGGTTGATTTAACCGTAAATGTTGACCGTACGCGTTGCAAACAAGTTTTGTTAAACCTGTTCTCGAACGCCATCAAATACAATCGTCCCGGTAACTTTGTTGATGTAAAGGTTTTTGAGGTCGAAAATGCAATGGCTGAATTTCGCATCAGTGACCACGGAAATGGCATTCCCATTGAAAAACAAAGTAACCTTTTTAAACCGTTCGACCGGCTGGGCGCGGAGTCCAGCGGAGTTGAAGGGACGGGGATCGGCTTAACGTTGACCAAACAACTTGTTGAAGCGATGGGGGGAAATATCGGTTTTGACAGTGTTGTCGGGGAAGGAACAACTTTCTGGGTGCAGTTGCCAATTTTGAGGCGCGAGTGAAATCATGAATGATATGACGGATAAGATTAAGAATAGTTGTATTTTGGTTGTGGATGATAAACCGGCCAATGTGCTGCTTCTTGAACAATTGCTGGAAGAAGAAGGGTATGAAAACGTTCTCTCGACAACAGATTCCCGAGAGGTCGTCGATATCTATCAAAATGAAGCTGTGGATATGATCTTGCTGGATATACGTATGCCATTTATAGATGGTATTGAGGTTATGCAAGCTTTGAAAAAAATTGTTGGCAATGATGATTACCTTCCTATTCTGGTTCTAACTGCACAGACGGATATGGAAACACGTCAAGCTGCACTGGCAGCCGGGGCACGTGATTTTCTGACAAAACCGTTTCAGCCGTGGGAAGTCTTTCAACGTATCCATAATCTCTTGGAAACCCGTTTTTTCTATTATAATCAACGTCTGCGTGCCGATGATCTGGAAATTGAGGTTCAAAACAGAACCAAAGAAATTCATCGCACACAGTTGGAAGTGGTGCGTCGGCTGGGGCGCGCGGGGGAATATCGCGACAATGAAACGGGTGCGCATGTTGTGCGTATGAGTAAAAGCTGTCGCTTGCTGGCCCTGAAAGCGGGATTAGGAGAACAATTTGCAGAACTGATTTTGCAAGCAAGTCCCATGCATGATGTGGGTAAAATCGGTATCCCTGACAATATTTTGCTTAAACCCGGGCGTCTGACCCCGGAAGAGCGTGTCATAATGGAAAGCCATGTGGAAATCGGCATGGATATTATTGGAAATTTTGATTCCGTCATGCTTATAATGGCGCGGTCTGTTGCGGCCACTCACCATGAAAAATGGGACGGATCTGGTTATCCCCGTGCTATTTCCGGGACAGATATTCCCATCGAAGGGCGAATTGCTGCTATCTGTGATGTGTTTGATGCACTCACATCGGCGCGCCCCTATAAAGAGGCTTGGCCGCTGGATAAAGCGATTTCCTTCCTAAAAGATAATGCTGGTAGCCATTTTGATCCCTCGTTGGTAGAGCAGTTTATCGAAATAATTCCAGATGTCATATCATTGCGGGTGGAACACCCGGATGAAGAAGAGTAAGATCCACACAAGATTTAGTTTTGCAAATATCATTATGATAAGGCAGTTGGGTATGATGAAACGTGTTTCTGCGTTGCTGATCGGCTTTGGCATTCTTCTGAATGTGGGGCAAGGGAACGCCAATAATGAATTTCGCAGTGCGGTTCGTATTGTGGGGTCCTCAACGGTTTTTCCTTTTGCAGCATTTGTTGCTGAAAAATACTACCGAAAAACCGGTGCTGAATCGCCAGTTGTTGAATCGACAGGATCCGGTGGCGGGATCAAAATGTTTTGTTCCGGTATTGGCATTGAAACGCCGGATATTGTCAATGCATCCCGGCGTATGAAGATCAGTGAAATTCGAGATTGCGCCCATAACAAGGTTGATCATATTTCTGAAATTATGATTGGCTGGGATGGTATCATCATCGCAAAATCACGAGATAGCGCCGATTTTAATTTAACGCGGCGACATTTGTGGAAAGCATTGGCAAAACGGTTGCCGGTTGATGGTCAACTTGTTGATAATCCACATAAGTTATGGTCGCATATCGATTCCACCTTGCCGGATATTCCCATTCAGTTCTTTGGCCCGCCACCGACATCGGGGACACGTGATGTCTTTGTTGAAGAAGTGATGAACAATGGTTGTCGCGGGTCTGATTATATCGAAAAATTGAATGCGCCAACCCGGAAGACCGTATGTGGTGAAATGCGCGAAGACGGCGTTTATATTGAGGCGGGCGAAGATGATGATTTGATCGTGCGCAGACTTTCAAACAACCCGAAAGCCTTGGGCATTTTGGGATATAACGCATTGGAAAGACGCAGTGGTTTAATTTCAGCATTAAATATTGATGGTGTAGTCCCGACATTTGAATCAATCCGCGACGGGATGTATCCATTGGCCCGACCTTTGTTTTTATATGTAAAAACGGAACATATGAAAGCTTTGCCTCAAATCGGGGAATTCTTGAAAGAATTTATGAGTGATGCTGCGATCGGGGAAGAAGGTTATTTAACCGATAATGGCTTGATCCCGTTGCAGGATGATCTGGGACGTAGCATGAAAGCGCAGGTCTTGAAGCTCTCAACCCAGTAATGAATGTAAAAGGCTGCCTGTTGTTGATCTGGTTCTTAATAAGTGCCTAGGCTGTTATCCCTGACCCTGATCGGGGATCCTGTTTATCGCCTGAGAAGTATACAACTCATACTATTTTATTCTCAGATATTTTCATGTTATGGTGAGTGTAAGGCAATCAAGATTCTGACTTTTCATAAGGTTGAATATGTGCCTGTTTTTGCCTTCATACAGACGCTCCTTTATTAAGGTCGGTCATCCTAACATTTGATCAGCTTTGTATGCCGATTAACACTATATAGGCTGTGTATTCAACACATGCAGCGGATGGTATAAGATGTTTGAGAAAAACAATTTATCAACTGGTCTGGGGTGCTCAGAACAGGTCGGTGACGATATATTTACTGATCTGCACGTATTTTCTCTTGATCGACAACAAATTGCATCAAGAACAGACCGCAGGTTACAAAGTACGAGACCTGCCACCACATGCTCCAATAAGAAAAGTTAAAAAGGCCGGTCCCCCAATAAACCGCATTGACGGCAATGAACCCCAACATGGCAAAGGATGAGGTCGTTAAATAAACGCGCAAGGATTTGATAAAAATCCAACAGACCATCATCACAAATGGGATCGCCCCGATAATTCCACTATCCAGCGTCATTTCCATAATCCAGTTATGTGGATGACTGGGTAAAGCCTGTACATCGGGGAAAGCTTCCAAGGGGGTATTGCGCTGTGCCATATAATCCAGCAAAGATATTTCTGCCATTGGGTGATAGTTCGATGCATTCAGCCCAAAACCGACCCAAGGGCTATGCTGGGCAAGATCAAAAGAAAACATCCAAATTAATTGACGGTGTAAATCCACCAGCCAGACCGGAATAGGTGTCAGCTCGCTATTGGCACGACTGCTCAGTAACATTTGATCCGGCAACCAAATGAGTGTAGCTGCAATCCCGCTACCGACAATAAATCCAACCCACATCAAACGACGTAAACGGTTTTGCCGATCCGCAAATAAGATCAGCACTCCACTGAGAGCAACCAGCAAAAAGCCTAACAAACTAACTTTAGAAGACATCAACATAATATGAGTCATGCATAAGCCGATATTGGCAAGGCCCAGTATTTTCCAAATATAAGTATGTCGGGTCGCAACGATGTACAGGCAAGCCGGAATTGTTAGGACAAAGCCATTCACCAAAGCCTTTGGTAATCCCTTGGACAGAAACAGCGCGATAAACATTACAATAAAGATTGATGTTACAAGACTGTAAAGCGCAATTTTCAGACGGCAGCGCAAACAAAACAGGATATAAAAGACCAACCCCGCCACCACAAATGTGCGTGCCCAAGCCTCAGCCGACAAACCGATGCGCAGGGAAAAGGGGATATTGACTGCCAAGGCCAAGGCGACAATAGCAATTCCGCTCATCAACCTTTTATCCAGATAAGGACGTAGTGCGTGAATGACTTCACGATGTTTCACACTGATGAGCGTCAGGATCAAAGCAAGGCCCAAGAAAATACCAATAACTGCACGGCCCATATATAACGATGCAATTGATGCACCCAATAAAAGGGCAGCAGCATTCAATCGCATCTCTTTGGAAAATAGGGCAGTCATTCTTACAGCCTGTTTGTTGTGAAACGTCTCAACTTAGTAAGTTCTCCATCCCCCTTGATCAAGGAAAAAAAGAAGCGGCTAAAGAAAGACCTTAGCCGCTTTTGCAAGTTTGACAGTGGTTGATAGAGAGGTTAATGGCTTGTTCCGGCAGAATAGGAGATCTTGTTCCAAACGTTATATTTGCCCACCGGGTTTTTCATCGGGATGCGTTTGACTTCTTCAAATGTTTCCGCGTCATACACAACCAGCGCGCCGTCCATATCCCAAACCGAAACCAGTGCATATTTACCGTCGCGGGTAAATTCCACATGCGCATTGGTCTTACCCGGCTGCGGGTTGATGGTTTTCACAATTTCCAGTGTGCGCTTATCAATGATATGCAAAAGATCACGATCTTTGCCAAAGAATACATCGGTCCAGGCATAAGGCGTATTTTCATGGGATCGCATGAAGAAGCCCGGTCCCTTGGTTTTGATTGTTTTAATCGTGTCCCAAGATTCCATATCAATTACACTGATCTTGCCTTCTTTCAAGTGCGGGGTCGCCATGACGGGCGTGCCCTTGTAGTTCCATGTAATGCCGGACCCCAAATGAGGCATTCCGGCTAAATCCAGATTTGCAATCTTTTTCCCAGCATCCAGATTGTAGGCAACCCCATGTACCCCGTCACGCGATGCCCCAAAAACATTGATATAATCCTGATCGAAGAAGAAATCATCAAGATAGTCATCCAGTTCAATTCGTTTATAACTGAGTGTCCCGGTCTGCGTGACTTCGACATCTTTTTCTTTGCCGCGATAATCGTGAACGAAGGCCCCGTATTTCGGGTCCGCATCCGGGTCATAGGTAATTTCCCAGACTTCTTTCAAATCCTTAAGCGCCGCAATAAAGCTTTGGCGCGGGGGTGCATTATAAACCGCACTGACGCGTGACGAATTACCGTTTCCGTCCGACACATCAATATATTTAACGGGTTTAAGGGTCTCAGCTTCCAGAATAACCAGAGAATGCGGCAAATAGTTACCGGCGATAACCCATTTCCCATCACTGGATACAGCAATATTACGCATATTTACCGCAACACGGATTTCAGCCACCAATTGCAAGGTATAAAGATCATATTTTGACACCCAGCCATCGCGGGAACCCAGATAGACAAAACGCCCGTCCGGTGAATATTTCGCCCCCCCATGCAGGGCAAAACGTGACTTAAATCGCCAAAGTGGTTCAAACTTGTCCCCGTCCAGAATGGTCACACTATGATCCCCTGTTTCCACCACGGTAAACAGGTTCAAGGGGTCAGCATCAAATACCGGCTTGCCCGGAAGGCGCGACGGGATGACATGGACTTCATGGGTTTCTTTCATTTGATCTATATCCCATGTCGGCAACTTGTCCAGCGGGGTATAGATGAACTCCACCAAAGCTGCAATCTCGGCTTCGTTTAACTGTTCCTCAAACGCAGGCATCTGTGTGGCAGCACGACCATTTTTAATGACCCCAATAGCCTTTTTCTTGCGCAAACGTTTCAGGTTTTCCGGCAACAAAGCCGGGCCAATCGACCCAAAACGGTTTAGACCGTGGCAGCTTGCACAATGCTCTTTAAAGACCTCTTCCACATTAACGTCGCTGGCGTTTGCGTTAAATGACAGACTGACCGCCAAAATAGCTGTTGCCCCGAGGAGTTTTTTCATCATTTTTTCTTAACCCTTATTCTGCTGCCGCATCTTTGCTGTTCGGCAAGCCGATTTCGTCATCACTCAAATAACAGCCCGGATCTTCGGTCCAGTAATCATTGGTCACACGATGCGCGCGACAACGTGTATTACCGTTACACACATCCAGATAGGCGCATTCTGCACACCGCCCTTTGACCGGGCGTGGGCGCTGTTTTAACCCTGCCATTAATGGGTCACTGGTATCGTGCCAAATATCCCCGAAGGCACGTTCTTTCACATTGCCAAGTTTATGGTGCCACCACATTGTATCGGGATGAACATTGCCCAGATTGTCAATATTGGCAACATTTTGGCCGGATGCATTTCCACCCCACTGGATCAGTTTCTTATGGAAATGTTCGGCCTTATCGGGGAAATTCTTGCGTACCCAATGCAGCATATAAACCCCGTCTGCATCATTATTGCCGGTGGTAACCTCCAGCTCGTGGCCTTCTTGCAAGTTTTTCCAACATAAATCAAACAACATGTCCATTGCCCAACGGGTATGTTGGAAATAGGCATCATCGCCCTTGTTCTTATTTCCCCGTCCGGCATAGTTCAAATGTGACAGATAGAATTTGTTCACATCTTCCTGCTTTAACAAATCCAGAATTTTGGGGAATTCTTCCACATTGTCTTCGGTCAGGGTGAAGCGCAAACCAATTTTAAGATTACGTTCCCGACAGAGGCGAATGCCCTTCAGCGCCTCATCATAAGCACCTTCTTTTACACGAAAAGCATCATTTACTGCCCCGATCCCATCAATACTGACCCCGACATAATCATAATTGATACGTGCAATATCATCGATATTGTCTTCGGTAATCAAAGTCCCATTACTGGAAAGAGCCGTGTAGAATCCCATCTCTTTGGACCGTTGGGAAATTTCAAAAATATCGGGGCGCATCAACGGTTCCCCGCCAGACAAGATCAGGACCGGAACACGGGCCGCCTTCAGATCCACCATTGTATCGAAAACTTCCTGTGTACTGAGTTCACCGCGAAACGGTTTATCAACGGACCCGGCGTAACAATGTTTGCAACCCAGATTGCACTGGCGCACTAGATTCCAAATGACAACAGGTCCCGGTGGATCACGATGTTCGCGCGCCTCGCTCGGGCTGACCAATTCCTTCATCATGGCGGAAATTCGAAACATGTTTCTGGTCCTTTTCTTTCGTTCAGGCGATACGCAAGCCGGTTTTTTTCAGTATTTTGGAACTGAACAAAACTTCATGGCCGCGATCATCCTCGCCCAGCATTCGCGCAATCATTTCGACACGCTTCATGCAGGTTTCCTTATCTTTACCATGTACCATGGCAAAAAGATTATAATTCCAGATCGGTTGATGACGCGGGCGTTCATAACAATGGCTGACAAAGTCCAGCGCACCGATTTTTTCCCCGATCTCTTTGACCTTTTCGTCCGGGACATCCCATGTGCTCATACCATTGGCGGTATAACCCAGCGCGTAGTGGTTCGGCACCGCCCCGATGCGGCGGATAACACCAGCTTTCAACATGGCATTCAATCGTTGACGTACCTCATCCCCGGACAGACCGATTTCATCCCCGACGGCCTCATAAGGGGCGGCAACAAGAGGCAAACCTTCCTGTGTCGCCTTGATGATTTTTCGATCAGTTTCGTCCATTTGCCAGATGCTCATACTTCGAACCTCAAACCGATAAAAAACTCCTGTTTTTTCGGCATGTTATAGACCTGATAGCCGGTCGCCTCGGTAATTTCATGGCAACATTCTTCCACACGTTCCGGTGTTTCCGTGGCCAAAACAAACCACATATTCAATTCGTGTTCGCGTTTATAGTTATGGGCCACTTCTGGAAAAGCATTAACAATTTCATTCACCCGATCAAAATCATCTTCAGGTATGGATAAGGCCGCCAGGGTTAATCCCCCCCCCATACGTTCAGCATGGTACATGGGGCCAAAACGTGACAAAACACCGCTTTCGCGCAACCGGGTCAATTTGGCTAGGACAGTCTGTTCCTCACTGCCGAGTTGCACTGCCACATCGTGAAACGGACGTTCAGATACCGGAAAGCCATTTTGCAATTCATTGATGAGCTGGCGGTCCAGATCATCCAATTCAATCGGATCTATTTTGCGTCTCATTGTGCGGCCCTTTGTAAACTGACATTTGACGGGCGACAGTCATTATAACGGGCACCACGTTGTTTAAAACGCCGTGTGCTAAACAAAATATCGCGTTTCACATCTGCCAAATCATTTTCCCGCACCAATTGGTCCACATGTTCTAAAACATGGGCACGGTCTTTGGCGTGGATCATACAGAACAGATTATAAGGCCAGTCGGGAAACCGTTTATTGCGCTCGTAACACAGGGTCACGAAATCATATTGGCTAAAGGCATGGCCAATTTCATCGATACGTTCAATCGGAATTTCCCAAACACACATTCCATTGCAGCGATAGCCCAATTCATGGTGGCGCACAATAACGCCAAAACGCTTAAGCGTTCCGTTATTCAAAAGATCATTTAAGCGTTCAAGTACAAACGCTTCTTCCAACCCCAGTTGATCGGCAATCATTTTATAAGGTTCCGGGACCAAAGGAAGTCCACCCTGCAAGGCTTCTAAAATTAGGTAATCTTGTTCTAGGAGTGCCATTTTAAATCGAACCCCAAATCAAGGTGAAAATCTTTCAACATACGCAAGACCAGAACCTGCAAACCGGTTACCTCTTCAATTTCCATCACCGCACGGTCTAGGGCGGTCTTGGACGAGGTATTCAGGACAAACCACATATTATAATCATGTTCACGTAAATAATTGTGGTTCACATCGTCACGGGCATTGATATAGGCTGCAACCTGTTCAATTTTATCTTCATCCACCTGCAAGGCTGCCAAGGTACTGGCCCCGATACTGCCGGGTTTTACAATCCCGCCAATCCGGGACACATGTCCACTGTCTTTTAAACGAGACAAACGATCTATGACTTCGTTCTCGTCAATCCCCAGTCGGTTCGCCACTTCCAAATAAGGGCGTGAACACAAAGGAAAGCCGCGTTGAAAATCGTTGAGCAGATGTTTGTCAATCTCGTCCATCATCTTACAGGCCGATCTTGTGCGCACGATCAGTGAAGAAAATGCCACTGGGTTTGGTTGCTTCGATAGAACCCACCTTTTCAAAACTATCTGTGCGATAGATATCGACACGGTTTTCATCACGAACCGACATCCAGACCTTTTCACCGCGCGGTGTAAATTCCATATGCAGCACGCCTTTCCCCGGCTTCATCGTCTTGATGATTTTAAGCTGCTGTACATCAATAACCTGAATGGTATCGTTTTTCGGAACCGAGAAATTAACCCAGATATATTTCCCCCCGGGTTGTGCCATTGCAAAAATCGGCTGACCATGAACCGGAATACGCCCGACTTCTTTCCATGTGGTTTTATCAAGAACCAGTAATTCGTGACGTCCAACTGCAGGCAGGAACATTAAATCACCGGCAACCGCCCAACCTTCCAGATGAGGCATTTTATAAACGGGAAGCTTTTGTTCGCCTTTCCCGTAATGGTCCAAAATGCGTGTCACCCCTTTGCCTTCATTCCACAGGTCCAGTTTTGCCAGACCGTCTTCGCCAAACAGGCCTGCCACATAATAACGACCATCAGGACTGATCAAAGCATCATAGGGATTAGTACCAATATCTTTAAATTTCGTAATTGCCGGTGTCAGACCTTTGGAAAAATCAAGTTTCCAAATCTCGCCATCATCCCACAGACTGACCATAAACACATTGCCCGGCGCATCCGCCAGACCAACTGTTTTGGAACCGTCATTGGCCGGAATGTCGGCCACCATTTCCAGAGTTTTTGCATCAAAAACGCGTACGCCACCCGGTTCATAGTTGGAAACGGCAACCAGCTTGCCATCCTGAGAAATCGCACCACCAATGGAATTTCCGCCTTGAATGACCCGGGTTACCAGTTCACCTTTCAGGATATCCACTTTGCTGAGGCCGCCATCACGCCCAAACACGTAAGCATAGCGCGCATCACGGGAATAAACAGCCGACGCATGGGACAAATCGCCCAGCCCATTCACCCGTGTGATTGTCTCGTCCTTGGTGTTATCAACGACCAGAACGGAGCCTGTCGCCCGTTCAATCACAATCCCCATATCGCCGGTGCCGCGTACCAGACCATCGCTGGCACAAGCCGACAACAACAAAGCACTGCCGAACAAACCGGCTGTTGAGATTTTTTTCAGGTGTTTAAAGAATTTCATTGTTTTTTCAATCCGTCGCGCAATTGCTTGATAAGGAAATAGGCTTCTTCTTCTGCGATAATTGCTTTCCACGGCGGCATCGCCGTTTCAGGAATTCCGTTCAATATAATATCGGCGAGTGTGTCATCTTCCATCGCTTCCAAACGTTCCGGCAATAAGGGGGAACCCAAACCACCTGTGCGTTTCAGACCATGACAAGACCCGCAGTCCTGTTCCAGAAAATTGAGCAATTCCGTTTTTCTGTCTTGTGCGATCTCGGCCTGTGCCGTCCCGCAAAAGATCAGGACACCACACAGTGCTTTAACGCACTGCGTAAAGGGTCTCTTCAGATGTAACATCACTTAAATCCAAGCCATTGTCTTGCCAGTTCAGCGTTTCAGCCAAGGCTACGACCTTCCCGATAATAAACAAAGTCGGCGGGCAGAATTCAGCCGCCATTACTTCGTCATAAATCTTATCCAACGTCGAAATAATTTGACGCTGATCTTGCGATAATCCTTTTTCGATTGCAGCAACAGGTGTGCTGGCAGGCAAACCATGCGCAATCAATTTTTCAGAAATCAAACCGATGCTCGAAACCCCCATATAGACCACAAGCGTGGTTTGATCACAGGCAAGGCTCGCCCAATTCAAGGCCAAATCCCCGTCATTGCGACGATGGCCTGTGACATAACGCACCCCGGTAGAGTATCCACGATGGGTCAGCGGAATGCCGTTAATACTACTGCATCCTTGTGCCGCCGTAATACCGGGGACAACCTCAAACGCAATACCATGTTTCAGCAGGTGCTCGGCTTCTTCACTGCCACGTCCAAAAATATAAGGATCGCCCCCTTTCAGGCGAACTACCTTGCGGCCCTGTTTCCCCAGACGGACCAAAATATCATTGATTTCGTCCTGAGAATGATGATGGTTACCCGGCTGTTTGCCCACATAAACCCGTGTGGTATTGGACGGGATCATATCCAAAATCTGATCGGAAACCAGACGGTCGATTACAACCACATCGGCTTCGGATATCAAACGATGTGCCTTTACTGTCAATAGATCGGGATCCCCCGGTCCGGACCCCACCAGAAACACATTTACATCAGCGTCGGTCATTACTCTTGCCACTCCTGATAAACACGCAAAGTCAGGAAAAATTCCAGTCTTGCACCCGCCCCCCAAAGGCTTCGTTCATGGTCTGGATTTTTATCACGCCCGACGTTTAAAAGTGTTTGATGTTGATCAAAGCAAACACAAAATAATTAGAAAATACGATATATCTACCTGATTAAATTGATCTATTTTAATAACAATATAAAAATTATGGAAAAACAGTTACAGGATGACAAAACTTAACCAAGCTCAAATCTTTTCAAAAACAGACAAGCGATAATCTGTCTCCTTGAATATAAGGCAAGAGGGGGGAGAACATGACAAAATCGGGCTTACATGTCGTTGTTGTCGGACATGGATCAACCAAACGTCCGCACGCGGCAAATTCCACCCATGATCTCTCGCGTTTTTTGTTCCATAGCAATCATTTCAATGCGGTACATTGTGGCTTTATGAAACAGGAGATGAAAGTCCGTGCCTTGTTGCAATGCCTGCCTGACGGGATTGATCTTGAAGTTTTACCGCATTTTGCCGCAGCCGGTGCATTTGTAAACGACCACCTGCAATCTTGTCTTGAAGTGGAACGTAAACGTTTTCGCAGCGCACGCATTCATCGCCCGCTTGGCCTTCACCCCGGCATTTCACGCCAGATTGCGATAAAAGCCAAACAACATCACGCCGATGATGTGATCATCGTTGCCCACGGATCCAGTGTCAGCGCAGGTCCAGCCTTGACCGCGCAAAACCTATGTCGTGATTTATGCGACCAGGGGATTTCCACACATGTCTTATTCCTGTCGAACAAACCGCAATTAAACGATTGGCGCGATCTAAAATTAGGGCGCAATGTCTTGGTTTGTCCGATTCTTGCCGGACGTGGCACCCATCTGTGCGAGGATGTGCCCAACGCCTTTTTATTGGATGATATTCCACGGGCTGGTTTGCCCTATATTGTCGCCGGGCATTGCATTACGTTTGATTATCCCCTGATGGATGCACGTCTCTTGGCGGATCTGGCCTTGGAAGATCTTTGCCCGACCCACCTCTCACAACGGACTGCGGACACAAGCCGGTTGTTATCCTGATTTATTTCTTTACTCGACCGTGACGCTCCCACGCATACCTTCACGCTCCCAGTGAGGGCCGCACAGGTATGGGTATTCCCCTTTTTCTGTAAAAGGGAACTCCCAAAACTCAACGGGGAAAAAACGTTCGCTTTCTTCTTTACCTGCTTCTTTTAACCAGACGCTATGACTGGTGCGTTTATCCACATTAACAAAGCGCACGGTGGTTCCGGCTTTTACGGTCAGTTGCTTGGGACAAAAGTTATAGTTATAGAGCTTTACAACAGTCACCCCCTCATCTGAGGGTAACTCGTTTCTTACCTCCTGATATCGTGCTTCCGCCTCTTCACAGACATCACCAGCATGTGCGGAACCGATCATCATCACACCCGCAAGCAACGCAACTGCAAACGTTTTAGATAACATGTCTCTCTTCCTTTTCAGTTGGTAAAAACAAAAAACCCGACTGAGAGTATGAAGTCTCAGTCGGGTCTATGCAAGATCAGCTTTTAAGCAAACTTATTGCTGCATCACTTTGATTTGTGAATCCGGGCTATCCAACTGCATCTTATATTCCAAAGATACATGGTGGAAGCGGGCATAAGTATGGTCATCGTGAATAGCGAAACCAACCATATACTCTTTACCCGGTTCAAACGAGATGTCGCCAACTTCGTTGGAGATCAACGGACGTTGCATTGTCACAGTCCAGACACCGTCTTTCAGTTCAGCCTGACCTGTCACATCGATGCCTTTACCCATCACACGCTGCTCAAGAACGTAACCATTTTCAAACTGACCACCGTTTCCGCTTTTGAAACGCATCAGATCAAGGAAAGTCCCGTCTTTTAACAGCGCATCAATCTCTTCCTGAGATTTCAGCTTGTCCCACGCACCACGCGGTTTATCACCACGTCCTTTATATTCAAATTCAGTACGTGTTTCGTTCAAATACTTGGTAATGCCTGTAGAGACATCCAGACGGTTGGTGGCTTCGCCTTCCGGCTTTTCAGGTGCATCCGGCATGTAACGGCTGTCATTATGACATGTTGCCCAACATCCCGCTTGCGAGCCAAAGAAATCTTCCTTCATGGGAGAGATCATCATAGCAAGCTTGACCTGGTTCTCTTTATCCATTTTGCCACCGTCGATAAAGGGGGCAGCATTATCTTCACCCGTGTCTTTCCAGGAAACCTGGAAATAAACGTTTTGTGCATCATGTGCTGCTTTGACTTCGGCATTGATAAAGGCTGACTTGCCGGGGATCGGCGTTTGCTCTGCCTTGTCACCGCCAACAATGCGTTTACCCATATCGGGTTGCTCTTTACCGTGGCATTCGGAACAACGGTCACCGATTTTACTGACCGCACGTGCGCCACCATGATCAGACCCTTTAAAGATCCATTCCATAGAGGCCTGCCCCGGATAGAACAACGGTACTTTCAAGCCTTCGATACCAGCCCAGTTCACAGAACCTCCGGCCGCGCCCCCCGCAGCAGCTGGTGCTGCTGCAGAAGAAGCTGCCTTGCCTGCACCACCAGCCGGAGCTGCAATAGTGATGGCATTGATCTGTGCATCTGGATTGTTCAGGCCGAGATACCAATCGATAGAGACATGGTGGAAACGGGCATCCGTGAAGTCATCATGGATGGCAAAACCAACTTTATAAAGTTTGTCGGCTTCGAATGAAACATCACCCGGTTTATCGGAACTCAGTTTACGTGTCATGTAGAGAACGTTTTTACCGTCCACTTCTTCATGTACGAACTCGACACCTTGACCACCGGTCATAACGCGTTGTTCCAAAACATGACCGTCTTCAGATGTTTTGGTTCCACTGTTGTAGCGCAACAAGTCAAGGAACAGGCCGTCTTTTAACAAAGCGTCAATCTCTTCCTGAGATTTCAGTTTGTCCCAGGCACCACGTTTTTTGCCGCCGCGTCCTTTATATTCGAACTCGGTACGGGTTTCGTTCAGATACTTGGTAACGCCTGTAGAGACATCCAGACGGCTGGCAGCTTCGCCTTCCAGCTTTTCAGGTGCATCCGGCATATAACGACTGTCATGGTGACAGGTTGCCCAGCAACCGGCCTGCTCCCCAATCTCGGACTTGCCGGAATTGATCATCATAGCCAGTTTGAACGGGTTTTCCGCATCCATTTTGCCACCGTCAACAAACGGTACCGGCGTATGCGGATTAGAAGTCCATTCGTAACGCATATAAAGGTTATTGCCGTCGTTTGCCGCTTTGACGTTCATTTTGATCGCCGCTGCTTTACCCGGAATCGGTGTGGCTTCCGCCTTGTCACCGCCGACAATTTTCGCCCCCATTGCAGGAACTTCTTTGATATGGCATTCCGCACAACGATCACCAACTTTGCTAACCGCACGGGCACCGCCATGATCTTTACCACGGAAGATCCATTCCAGTGAAGCCTGCCCCGGATACATCAAGTCAACATCGGTACCGGGAATGGCATCCCATGCAACACCTTGTGCATTGCCACCACCGGTAGCCGTACCCGCTTTTGCCGCTGCTTCACGTGCAGCCGCTGCCTTCGCGGCTGCTTCTTCAGCTGCTTTTTGCTTGGCTTCTTCTTCCGCTTTTGCTTTGGCTGCTTTTTCCGCCGCAATACGCTTCACTTCTTCACGTGGATCAAGAACGTCCAGACGCGCCGGGTTCGGCTTACCGTCATAGAATGTTTCTTCATCTTCAATCAAATGATGAACCTTGCGGTGGGCAATGCCTTTGTGGCAGTCAATACAGGTCATGCCTTCTTGTTTGGCATTCTGGTGCTGCTTCCACGCACGTGGTTTTTGCTTCTCATCTGTCATCGCATCCCATGAGTGGCAGTTGCGGCACTCACGTGAATCGGTTTCCTTCATCGCTTTCCAAACGTTTTTAGCCAACGTCAGACGTTTGGCTTCAAACTTGTCCAGCGTATTAATTTCACCGGTTAACCAGTAAAGAACCTCTTTGGACGCTTGAATTTTACGGATAATTTTGTAAATCCAGGGACGCGGAACGTGACAATCCGGGCAAGTCGCCTGTACGCCCGTCCGGTTTTTATAGTGAATAGTCTGTTGGTATTCTGGATAAACTGCCTGATCCATTTCGTGACAGGTTACACAGAATTCCATTTGGTTGGTTGCTTCCATTGCCGTGTTGAAAGCACCCCAAAAAACAATACCGCCGATAAAGATAACAGCAGCACCAATAAGGCTGGCACCTAGAATCTTCATCTTCGACAGGCGTGAAAGAAAGCTACCCTCGGCCATCGATCAATCCTCAAAGTAGGGGTGAACGGGAAAGAATAATTCCCGTGTAAATGCTAGAACTATAATATAATGAATTCGTTTGAAAAAGGCGGGCACAGATAATGATATGTGCCCGCCCAAATCAGTTCACGTTATGCCTGAAGATCAGGTTACGTGGTGTACACGGTTGTAAACGTTGAATTTACCAGTCGGAGTTTCCAGACCTTTGATACGTGCTTTCTCTTCGAGAGTTTTTGTATCATAAACAACGATTTCACCGTTCAGCCAGTCAGCTTTACCGCCACGAGCCCATACGGATACCCACAGCTCAGAACCGTCAGCGTTAAATTCACCGTGCAGCGCGATTGATTTTTCACGATCGGTTACGCGGATTGTTTTAACGATTTTACGAGTCTTTTTGTCCATGATTTGGATAGACTGCTGAATTTCCGGTTCCGGGTGTTTCGGCTGATCCATGAACACATACTGTGTATTCGGGTGTGTACGGATGAACAAGCCAGCACCGTCAGTTTCGGTTTTGTAGCAAGTTTTCCAAGCTTGGTCAGGGTGACCTTCCGGATCGTTACCCCAAACAGTGATCATACCTTCACCGATGTGACCAGTTGCACCAACCGGACCACATTTTTCGTCAGTCCAGTTTGCGCCCGGACCCGGGTGCGGCATTTTACCAGTTTCGAGGGAACCTACGAACTTACGAGTAGTCGTATCGAAGAATTCCATACGGTTAGATGCGTTCGCAGCAATTTGGAAGTATTTTTGTTTCGGATCAAAGAAACCATCGTGCAGGAACTTGTGAGAGTCCATTTGCTCGATACGCAGGTTTTCTAGGTCAGAGTAATCAACCTGCCAAACTTGGCCCAATTCTTTAACCGCAACAACCCAAGACGGAGATTTCGGAGTGTTGTAGATCGCAGCAACACGTGCTTCGTTTACGAAAGCACCGTCAACGTTCACGCCACGTGTGGAAACAACTTTCAACGGTTCCATAGTAACAGCATCAGAAATTACGAAATGCGGCGGCCAGTAACCACCAGCGATGACGTATTTGTCTTTCCATTCGCCGTAATGAGAAACAGCGATGTCACGCGCGTCATATGCGATTTGAGATTCAGCAACAACTTGCGGCGGATCCATCCAAAGGTCGATTTTGTTTTGCTTGCCATCACGACCAATGGTGTACCAGAAACGACCGTCAGAAGTTTCTTTGGTTACGTGTACCGCATAACCTGTGTCAACTTTGGACAGAACTTCTTTGGTGTCACCATCGATGATCGCCATTTTACCAGCGTCACGAAGAATAACGACGAAGAAGTTTTCCCAGTTACGACCGTGCATCGGCTTTTTAACGTAATCTTCGGGCTTCACGTAAATTTTTACGCTTTTCTTCATATCTTCCAAAGACATTTCAGACGGTTTCGGCGGTTCCATCTGAATGAAAGTAGCGAGTTTGGAAATCTGCTCTTTAGAGAAGATATCATCGAAGTTGTTCATACCGCCTTCGGTACCCAGTGTGATGATCTTTTCCAGACGCTTTTGGCCGAGTTTTTGAGTCGCTTTGGGCTCGAGGTTTTTACCTGTCGCACCCTTACGCTCAGCACCGTGACAGCCTGCGCAGCGCTGGAAGTAAAGCAGCTTGGCTTCTTCGAAATCAGCTTCAGACAGTGTAGGTTCTGCGGCACTTACGGCTGAACCCATGCCGAACATAAAGCCGGCAGCGAGTCCCAACACTGAAGTACCAAATGCAAACTTACGCATTTCATTGCCCCCAATATAGGTTAAAAAAAGTCCAGTTGGCTCAGGTCATCTCGTCTGTTTGCGCCCAAGCAAGCTGGTCCTGTTAATTCAAACAGTGCGTCATGCTTACATAGACCAAACCCTGATTCCTTTACGTTGATCAAATGTGGCGAAAAAATGATATCTGGATGTATCCTCTTTTGTATGAGGGTTAAAAAACACTCTTTGAAACTGTATTTTTAAATAACAAATAATTGAGAAATCGACTTAATCAATTGATATAAAAATATTATTTATTTTATGGGGATTTAAAAAGAAACTCCTATAACTGGAAAGTCATTTTTGAAAACCACTTTTTTCATATGGGAAAGTCCTATTTCACAGTCGAATTTTTATAAAAAGGAACTTTGATACGAACAAAATTTCATATTTTTTTCAAAAAATACGAACAAAGATACAGACGGCTAAAAATTATCTGCGAATCACTTGGTTAATTCGACAAACGGGTGCTATTCTCTTATGATAAACCTTAAAGTGAGTCGTTGAATGCAAAGAACAACCGTGATCCTTGCCCTCCTCTTTTCAGCCACACTTGTATGGAATGCTGACGGCTTATCTCAAGAACCAAATCCATCAGCGACAGAAAGCGTATTTCGCATTGTCTATGCCAACAACTGGAACCCTATTTCCTATATTGAAAACGGGCAAACCAAGGGGATCTTGCCTGATCGCGTGGAACACCTGTTGGGAGACGTTATGAGCCTGCGCATTGAACATATTGCGGTCCCATGGGGACGTGCGCAGAAAATGGTTCGCGAAGGGGTGGTCGATGCTTTTATCACAACGGTAACGCCAGATCGGCTCACCTACAGCACACCGACACAAGACAGTCTGTTTTATGTTCCATTTGTTCTGACAACCCTGAAAGGAAGTCTCGCAGACCAACGGCTGAAATCTCCTGATAATCTAACCCCTGTCATGGGAGCAATTTTTTGCGATGTTTTAGGAAACGGTTGGGCAACGCAATTTTATCAAAATAAACTTGTAAACGTTCACTACGCCCCGACGATCGAAGAATGTTTGAAAATGTTACAAGTTGGCAGGGTCACTGGCATCGTCCATGCTCAAGCCGTTGTAAAACATTATGCGGAAATCATGGGATTGGGGAACAACATCCACATACACCCAACACCGGCACAATCCAGCCCTTCCTTCCCTGTTCTAGTCTCAAACAAATCTGTCTGGAAAGATCGTTTCCTGAAAGACTTCAACACCCGGTTTTCTCAGAAACTAGATAAACAAACGATTGAAAAGAAAGAATAAGTGCTGCGCTCTCTCACAAAGTCGCAAGAGCATCGGGAAGATCGGAAAAACAATCAATAACGATATCCGCACCGAGTTCTTCTACAGTGACCTTTCTATACCCATAGGAAACCGCCACATTTAACATAGAGGCCTGCTTTGCCGCCTCAATATCATTTGGGCTATCACCGACCATAACCACATCGCAGGCCGGTAACTGCATTCTATCCAAGACATGAAAAATCATTTGAGGATGTGGTTTTTTATGTTCAAGCTCATCGCCGCCCACAACAACTTCGAAGAAATCTTTCAATCCCAGCTCTTTTAGCAGATTTAAAGTCGGTTGACTTGGCTTATTGGTGCATAATGCCAGACGCAGGCCCTTTTTTTGGAGGTGGTGTAAAGTAGAAATAACCCCATCATATATACGGGTCTCATCCGCTTCATGGCCTTCATAGAACTTGAGAAATGCCATTGTCAGATGATCAATTTCTACCTTATCAACATCAAGGACTTTTCCGGTCGCCCGAAAGGCCCGTTCCATCAATTTTGCGGCTCCGTTGCCGACAAATGTCATGGTTTCTTCAATTGTAATCGGACGACACCCATATTGGGCAAGCACTTTATTACAGGCCGTGCGTAAATCCGGTGCACTATCAATCAACGTACCATCCAAATCAAAAATAACTGCTTTTAAAGGCATTTGTAGCATTCCGTAACAATGTTTGAGTTTGCTCTTGCCTCTTTTTAGGCTTAAAAAGGCATTGAACCAAGTGCTTTCAACATCGTACGACTCCTCAATATTATGTCAAAATCTGCTGCCATCGTTCTCGCTGCCGGCCTCGGCACCCGTATGAAGTCCTCAAAACCCAAAGTGATGCACCCTTTGGCGGGGCGCCCTATGGTCAATCATGTCATTGCCAATTTGCAACGCGCCAGTATAGAAGAGGTCGTTTGCATCGTTGGGCCCGATATGCAGGAACTTGAAAAAACAGTGGCCCCACACAAGACGGCCATCCAGAAAGAACGCCTTGGAACCGGGCATGCGGTTCTTGCCGCAAAAAACGTTATGCGTGGTGATGAAGAAAATATTTTGATCGCCTTCGGTGACACTCCCCTAATCACCGATCAAACTTTTCATGCGATGCTGGAGGCACGAAAACGTGCCGATGTGGTCGTTCTTGGTTTTCGCCCCAAAAACCCCGGCGCATATGGTCGCCTTATTGTCGATGAACAGGGTGAATTGCAAGCCATTGTCGAATTTAAAGATGCCGATGCAGAACAACGCACCATCACCCTGTGTAACTCGGGTGTCATGTGTGTGAATGGTAAAAAACTGTTCCCTTTGCTGGACCGTATCACGAATGACAACGCCGCTGGGGAATATTACCTGACCGATATCGTTGCTTTAGCCCGCGAAGACGGTTTGCATTGCGGTGTAGTTGAAGGGGAGGAAGATGAACTTCTGGGTGTAAATTCCCGTGTCGAACTTGCCCGTGCCGAAGCCATCGCCCAAGACCGCCTACGCCATCAAGCAATGGTCAATGGCACAACCCTGCTAGATCCGGCCACCACACATTTTAGCTTCGACACCCACTTGGGGCGTGATGTTGTCGTAGAACCCAACGTCTTTTTCGGTCCCGGCGTAAACGTCGGCGATAATGTCACGATTAAAGCTTTTTCCCATTTGGAAGACACGCAAGTTGGCAACGGTGTTGTCATGGGACCCTACGCACGCTTGCGCCCGGGAACAGACCTGCATGATGATGTCAAAGTCGGTAATTTTGTTGAAATCAAAAAAGCTGTGATCGAAAAAGGCGCCAAGGTTAACCATCTCAGCTACATCGGCGATGCCCGCGTTGGGGCCCAAGCCAACATCGGAGCTGGTACGATTACTTGTAATTATGACGGTTTCTTCAAATATCATACAGACATCGGCGCGGGGGCCTTTATCGGGTCTAATACCGCCTTGGTTGCCCCTGTCAAAATCGGTGATAATGCCAATATCGGTGCTGGCAGTACGATCAGTAAAGACGTTGCCTCCGGTGATCTCGGCCTCACCCGTGCCCCACAAAAAAACTTCGTTGGCTGGTCCGATAAGTTCCGCGCCAAACAAACCCTTCGCAAAAACAGCAAATAATTATTGTAGAGTATCTCAGTCATGTGTGGAATTGTCGGTTTTATCGGAAAAAAAGATGCCTCCCCTCTTTTGGTTGAAGGCTTGAAACGACTGGAATACCGTGGATATGATTCCGCTGGCATTGCGACTCTTACCAATGGGACAATTGAACGTCGTCGGGCCGAAGGTAAAATTTGCAACCTCCAACAAGTACTCAGCACAACCCCCGCCTCCGGTAACGTTGGTATTGGTCACACGCGTTGGGCAACGCATGGCATTCCCAATGAAACCAATGCACATCCGCACGCTACCGAGAAAGTAGCTGTCGTCCATAACGGTATTATTGAGAACTTTCAGGAAATTCGTACGGAACTGGTTAAAAATGGCTATCACCCCTTGTCGGAAACAGATAGCGAAGTTGTCCCCTTATTGATCACTTATTATCTGGATCAAGGGGCAAGCCCGCGCGATGCCGTCAGTAAAACCCTGAAACGCCTTGAAGGGGCCTTTGCCCTTGGCATTATTTTTTCAGGTGAAGAAGACCTTCTCATCGGGGCGCGACGCGGCAGCCCCTTGGCCGTCGGATTTGGTGATGGTGAAATGTATCTCGGATCAGATGCGATGGCGCTGGCTCACCTCACTAAACAAATCGCTTATCTTGATGAAGGCGACTGGGTCATTTTAGGACGCGAGCACGTGATCTTTCTTGATGAAAACGATCAGGAAGTCCAACGTGATATCAAAGAAAGCGCCATGTCCAGCGCCTTGATCGGTAAAGGTGATCATCGTCACTATATGCTAAAGGAAATTTACGAACAGCCGCAAGTCATCGGCGATACCTTATCGACCTTTTTCAATCCGACGGCACAGACCATTTCCATGCCGGATTTCCCCTTTGACCTCAAAGACATTCCACGCATCACGATTGTGGCCTGCGGCACGTCTTTTTATGCCGGACTGGTCGCAAAATACTGGATTGAACAATATGCCCGTATCGGGGTCGATATCGACGTTGCTTCGGAATTTCGTTATCGCGAAGCCCCCATGCAGGAAGGCGGCCTTGCCCTATTTATTTCTCAATCCGGTGAAACCGCCGATACGCTGGCCGCATTGCGCTATGCCAAATCACAAGGGCAGTCAATTCTTTCCATCGTCAATGTGCCGGAAAGCTCAATGGAGCGCGAATCAGATGCCGTCCTTCTCACCCATGCCGGACCGGAAATTGGTGTCGCTTCCACCAAAGCCTTCACCACACAATTAACCGTTCTCGCTTGCTTTGCAATCTCTCTTGCTAAAGCCAAAAAGGCAATTGATGTTGATTGTGAAGCACGGCTTTGCCGGGCAATTGCAGAAGTCCCGAGCCGCACCGCAGAAGTCCTCAACCATGATGAAGCTTTGCGTAACATCGCTCAAATCGTTGCCGAAGCACGTGACGTTCTCTATCTTGGGCGTGGGTCCAGCTTTCCGATCGCGATGGAAGGGGCGCTCAAACTCAAAGAGATTTCCTACATTCATGCCGAAGGTTATGCCGCCGGGGAAATGAAACATGGCCCGATTGCATTGATTGATGAGAATGTGCCGATTATTGTTATTGCCCCTATGGACAGCAACTTTGAAAAAACCGCCTCAAACACACAAGAATCAGTAGCTCGTGGCGGCAAAGTCATTTTCATGGCCAATAAAGAAGGCGTCGAAAAAATGGCTGATCATTGCATCGCCACCGTGACAATGCCCAATGTGGACCCGTTTGTTGCCCCAATCCTTTATTCCATCCCCGTTCAACTGCTGGCCTACCACGTCGCCGTTCACAAAGGTACAGATGTAGACCAACCCCGCAATCTCGCCAAATCAGTTACCGTGGAGTAGTGGGTTCGTTTCTAAAAAACGGGAGAGCATGACGAAAGCAATATGCATCGTACCTCGCCCCGCTATTTGGCAGGGGGCAGGTGTTTACAATCAAGCGGGTCCCCTCATATAGGGCGAACAAAAAGCGGCTTCTTTATAGGTAGGGTTTACAGTTTTTGCTTGGTCGGGCGGATGATGATTTCGTTGACGTCCACTTCATCGGGTTGTTCGATGGCATAAAGACAGGCATTGGCGATATCTTCTGCATGAATGGCATCTTCATAGAGTTTATCAATCCCTTGCGCGATTTTTTCATTACTGATGGTTTGTGTTAATTCAGACTCAACAGCACCGGGGGATAAAATGGTGGTGCGTAAGAAACCACGGGATTCTTGTCGGAGGCCTTCTGAAATGGCACGCACGGCAAATTTGGTTGCCGCATAAACACCGGATGACGGTGTGACAACATGACCGGCAACAGAGGCAACATTGATGATGTGACCGGATTTTTGGGCCTGCATGGTATCGATCACTGCGGCGATGCCATGTAAAACACCTTTGATATTTACATCAATCATCTGGTTCCATTCATCGAGTTTTTTCTCGCTGAAGAAGGACAGCGGCATCAAGCCTGCGTTATTGATTAAAATATCGATAGTGGAAAATTGATCTAGGGCCAGTTGGGCAAGGGCCTGAACATCGGCAAAAGAAGTGACATCACACTTCATAAAACGGACGTTTTCACCTAATTCGCGACAGAGTGCGCTGAGTTTATCTTCTCTGCGTGCGCCCAGAACGAGATTGGCGCCCAAAGGTGCAAATTTACGGGCCATTGCTTCGCCTAAACCGCTGCTGGCACCTGTAATAATGATTGTTTTTCCTGCTAGTCGTGACATGGGAACCCTTTGTTTCATTTGATATTTATTTGTGCAGATTAAATGATTGGGCAGAACGGGGCAATCGTAATGATTTTCTATCGGAAGTTTGGTAGAATGGCAAAAACGAGGGCAAATAACGAACGGATGGCCAGAATGTCAACAGATCAGCATTTGATTGCAGAAATTAAAAGAGAACTGGATTGGGCTGCGGAAGAAGTCAAACGGACGGAATCTGAAGTTATGCGTCTGGAAAGAGAATTCAACAAAGCGATACAAAAAGCTGATGAAACAGACCATGCGCGTCTTTATGAAGAAAAACTTCACTTGCAGGGACGGGTAGGTTTACATGATGCTTATTCTTTGCAACGCCGTGCCGCAAGCCGTTTTGCCACGCTTTGCCACGTGTTTGAAATTGCCAGCCGTGAAAAGTCTTCCGAAGATATTCGGGAAGAGCTTTGTCATTTTATGTACCGCGCCATTGATGGCGAACCGGAAAATGCTGATCAAAAAGACAAGTTGCTGGAATTGTCTGAAGCCTTGAAAGCTTATTTTGAAGATGGTTATTCGAATGAAGCAGATGAAGCTATTCGCGAAGCGTGGCAGAATATCGAGGAAACGATCCGTGAGTTAGGGCGAAAAGTATAAAAGACAAAAAAAAGAAGCCGGTCACGAAGACCGGCTTTTTAGTTTGTTAGAAGCTATCCCTAGCTTCTAGGCGCTCTGATCGGGATAAACCCGAAAAGGTATCGATCTTAAAATATCAATCAGAGATTTCAATTTTTAGACCGATGAGATCGGCGGAATAGATGTCTATTATATTAACCGAACTATATGATTTTTCTATAAAAAAAAGATACGTATCATCCCTTAGGGATCACTGCAATGGTAGCTGCGCGTATAAGTTTTACAACCATTTAGTTATGGTTTCCGGGTAATTTTTATCGATATGAACAGATTTTGAGGTTGCATCAATGTGTGTAGACCGTGTGCATTCCTTTGATTTTCTCCACCGGTGTGCGGGCATCGTTGCTATTGGCTTCATTCATAATAATGACCCAACGTGAAGCGATTGCATCAAGGCGGGCGCCTATACGATGAAAACTGAAAAAATGTTCTTCGAAATCTTCTTTCTTCATTTTCGTGATTAAAGATTTAAGGAATTGATTTATTTCGTCAATTTCCTGTGACATTAGCTTTAGATCTTTTTGAAAGCCGAGATATATCTCTTTAATGCGCGTTTTGGCGGTGGGGCCGGGTTCGCTGGCAGCCAATTTTCGCAACAATCCTTCGAACTTTGTTTTCGCTCTTTGAATTTGGTTTGCTTTGTTTTGAATAGCTTCAATGAAGGTTAAGGCAACGGCATATTTGAATAGTCGGTTCATAACTTGTGTGGTCGAAATGCCTAGTACTTTTGCGGCCAATTCGAATTGGGCTTGTGCCGGGGTTGCATTTCGCAAGCTGTCCAGTTCTTTTTCCTCTGTAACACCATGTTCCTTGGCAAGCAATTCATTGAGTAACAACTTGGCAATATAGCGTTGGGAGCGCCCAAACAGTTTATTACGCTCAGTTGTCATTTCACGATCACTATATTTTTCAAAATAACGCAATGTTTGTGCACGTAGATGTACAGCATTGTCGCCATTTCGTTCCAATGGGCGTTGAACAAAGCTGAGATATTGTGTCGGCGATAATCCCTGGAGGCCGGGAACCAATTGGGGAAGGCGTGTTGGGTTGACAAAGCGGTCTTGCTGATGACGTTCTTTATCCATCCACTGGTTGTCGGTCGCCTTCAAACGTTGCCAGGCGCTCATATCCAGAACAATTTCCCCATCGCCTCGTCTGGTTAAAAGAAGCTGGGATAACAGGTCTCTGGTCTCATCCGCGATTTTGCTCTGAGCTTCTGCCATTTTTAATGTTTGTTTTACATGCGATCGAATTGCATGAAAGATATCTGTGTTGGTGCCCGTCGCCATGATGGGGCTTTCCTTATGATCGGTTTCGTCTGAAACTATAGATTGATTTTTAAAGCGATCATCGCTTTCCCTCTTCTCTTTTTTATATAGAAAAGAAGGCGCAGAAAAAAGCATTAAGAACGAAATTGATAAAGATCCCTTTTATATCAGAGGGTAATAATGTATTAATTGCCCAAGGGTTTACATAAGATAGGATGAGAAATATGCGCAGCGTTATAAAATGCGTAAGCTTTTTAATGGTAACACTTATTGTTAGTGTGACGGCTTACGCTTCCGAGTTGAAAATAAAAGACCTGACAGTGGGGGCCGGTGAATTGGTTGAAGCTGAAAAACAGGTAGTTGTTCATTATACCGGATGGCTTTTGAACGGTAAAAAATTCGATTCCAGCCATGATCGTAATCGCCCCTTTACCTTTACTGTTGGCGCACGTCAGGTGATTCCGGGGTGGGAAGAAGGTGTGCTGGGAATGAAGGTTGGCGGAAAACGTGAGCTGATTATCCCGCCGGAAATGGCCTATGGGTCCCGTGGTGTTGGTGATGTCATTCCACCGGACTCTACGTTGCGTTTTGAGATTGAGCTTCTCGGAGTGAAAGATGCTCCGCTCAAAAATATTGATAATGCGGAACTGAAAGTTCTGTTACAAAAAGGGGTGACGTTAATCGATATTCGCACTCCGGCAGAATGGCAGCAAACAGGTGTGGTTGAAGGAAGTCGTTTACTCCCCTTTAGAATGGCAAATGGTAAGATTAACCGGGATTTCCCAACTGAATTGGCAAAATTGTCCAAACAGGATGAAGAAGTTATTCTGATTTGTCGCTCCGGTAATCGTAGCAGTGCAGCGGGGCTGTTATTGACCCAGCGGTTTGGCTATTCCAAAGTTTACAACGTACGAAAAGGCATGAACCTTTGGTTAAGTGAAGGGAATGCAACGGTTCAACCCGACGAAGATGATATTAAAAAACACCAGTGAAAATCTGCTTTTTTAGTCTTTCTATTTTGAGAAGATTTGTGCATATTTAGCTAAATAGATAATATCTGGAGCATAGAAAAATGTCCGAATCTGTAGAGCAGACGGTACAAACGGTTATTGATTTTGTTGCGATGTATGGGTTGCAGGTTATTGCGGCGATCATCATCTTAATCGTCGGTTTTTGGTTTGCAGCCTATTCCAAGCGGAAATGCCACGCCCTGTTGATGAAAAGCCCCAATGTTGATGAACTGCTGGCAGGCTTTTTGGCTACTTTGGTTAAATATATTGTTGTTGCGGTTACCGTTCTGGCAGTTTTGAATAAATTCGGCATTGAAACAACCAGCTTAATCGCCGTGTTGGGTGCCGCAGGTCTTGCCATCGGTTTGGCGTTACAGGGGACGCTCAGCAATGTTGCTGCAGGTGTGATGATCCTGTTTTTGCGCCCCTTCAAGGTGGGGCAGTTTGTCGATATCGGCGGGCGAAGCGGAACCGTTAAAGGCGTGTCTTTATTTACCACGGAATTGGCGACCGGGGATAATGTACAAATTCTGCTGCCGAACTCGCAGGTCTGGGGCAGTGCCATTTTAAATTACAGTGCACATGCCACCCGCCGTGTCGATCTGTTGATGGGAATTGCCTATGATGATGATATCAACAAGGCGATGGCCGTGATCGAAGAACTCGCAAAGGCGGATGATCGTATCAAGAAAGATCCGGCACCTGTACTGGCGGTCGGGGAATTGGCTGACAGTTCTGTGAACATCATTGTGCGTGTTTGGGTTAATGCTTCTGATTATTGGGGGGTGCGCTGGAGCTTGACGAAAAGCATCAAGGAAGCGTTTGATCAAAACGGCATTTCCATTCCATTCCCACAGCAAGTTGTCCATCATGTGAATGCACCGACAGATGCTGAATAAGGTTTGAACGCCTATCGAAAAAGCCCTCAGTCATCGACCTGAGGGCTTTTTTTTGCCAATTGTTCCCCCAGAAAAAAGGGTTGGAGTTTGCGAAGCCTTGGTGCGGCAAAACGGATAAAAGTTTGAATACGGGGAACTTTTCTTAGGTCGGGGTGTGTCAATATCCATAAGTCGTGATAAGGGGCACTGTCGATATCGGGGACACGTTGAAAGGTTGGATTGCTATCACCGATGAAGCAAGGCATACGCGCGATGCCCATACCAGCATTAACTGCGCCATAGACGGCAACCATATCATCAAATTTGGCGACAACGCGCGCATTTGGGTAGGCCTTTAGGACTTCAGGGGCAGGGTGGTCTCCACGCCACATAAAATTAAGACAGTCCAAAGAGTCTTGTTCCTGACGTTGCGCTAGATATGAACGGCTGGCGTAATACATGCAGTTTTGTTGCAAGACCCGTTGCCCCCACAAGGTGTTTTCCGGTTCATTGACAACACGGATGGACACATCGGCCTCGCGTCTATGCAGGTTGACGGCGTCCAAGGTCGCAATAATCTGGAGATCGATTTGTGGATAGGTGGCTTTAAACTCGGCAAGAATGTCTGCAAATTTTAATTGTACGATTAATTGTGGTGCGGAAATTTTTAAAGGACCAGCCAGAACCGTATCCTTGGCGGCAATAGATACTTCGAGTCCTAAAATATGTTGTTCGACTTCGATCGCACTTTCGATGGCCTTTTCACCGTGTTCTGTTGGGTGCAGGCCATCAGACATGCGATCGAAAAGGCGAACACCCATTTGGGTTTCCAAGGTGCTGAGGCGCCTGGAAACTGTTGCGTGATTAACGCCAAGGGTGCGCGCTGCACCGCTTAAGGTGCCATGACGATAAATTGCCAAGGCATATTTTAGATCATCCCAATTCTCCATCTGTGCATTATTGCACATCCTGTGTGATTATTTATAGAATTTTCGCACAATGATTTCAGGGTTACCTTTTGTTTGCAGATCAATGAAAATTCGAAAGGATATTAAGATGACCGTTTATTGTATTGCCCAAGCCAAGAATATTAATCCGGATGCATTGGAAGAATATCGTGCTCATGCCAAAGATGCCTTATCTAAATATGATGGCGCGCTGGTTACTTCCAGTGCCAATATTATTCAGATTGAGGGGGAACCTACAGGGTATGAGAGCATTGCTTTGGTGACGTTCCCTGATGCGCAATCGGCTTTAAATTGGCGTCAAGATGTCGAGTTGGCACCTGTTCACGACATGCGTGCACGTTCTGGTACTTGGTCTATTCAAATGTTAGGATAAAACCGGTTTTGGCGATTTATAATTAAGATGACACTTTTGTTTTTTGAACAATGATCCGACTGACTCTGCCCTGTCCGCCTTTATGAAAGGTGGATGGGGCAATTTCACGTTCACATTCTTCTAAATGTAAGATCTTGTATCGGTTGAAATCGCTGGCGAGATCAACGGCAGTGTAACATAATTCGCGCAAAGATGGCCCGCCAAGGCCGCGTCCGACATGGCCGGGATGGAAAACTTCCAAAATAAGAGTACCTTCTGCCACCAAGGCATTCATCATGGCTTGATGCATTTTAGGGCGTTGATTGGGCATGAAATAGAGATGAAGGCAGGCAATGCCGTCAAATTTACCGATTGGCCAGTTCCATCTTTCTAAATCAGCGCATAAAGCATGAAAATTTGAGCTCAGGTGACGTTGATCGGCTTGTTGTCGGGCTTTTCGTACGGCATTGGCTGCGCCGTCTATGGAGGTTACCTGAAACCCTTGTTCAGCCAGCCATAAACCGTTTCGACCCTCCCCATCACCTACGGCGAAAATATGTCCGTCCTTTGGGAAAAATTGGCTGTGTTCCACGAGAAAACCATTCGGTGTGGAGCCGAAAACCAGACCCTCGCCGGCGTATTTCTCATTCCACTTCTGGATGACATTATTCATCGGGTTCCAATGGTCCTTCTTTTTGCACCATCAGGCGGAATGCCTCGATGGGGACGGGCGGGCTGTAATAATACCCTTGAATATAATCACATCCGCCTTCGCGCAGGATATTCAGTTGATCAAGTTCTTCAACCCCTTCGGCAACAACTTTCATATGAAGGCTATTTGCCATAGAGAGAATCGCAGAGACAACGGCTGCCGCTTCGTCATCCGTGGTCAGATCCAGAATAAAGGCGCGGTCAATTTTCAAGGTTGTGATCGGGAAGCGACGTAAATAACTGAGGGAGGAATATCCCGTCCCAAAATCATCAATGGAAAGGCCAACTCCGAGTTTGCGTACATCATGCAATTGCCGCACAATTTTTTCGTCATCGACAATCAAAAGGCTTTCGGTAATTTCCAAAGTCAGACGATGGGGTTCCAGTCCGGTTTTTTGAAGTGTGTCGCGGACCAGTGCAACCACATCGGTGCGTTGGAATTGACGCGATGACATGTTGACGGAAATATTAGGTGGATTTTTGACTTTTTTTGTCCAATTGACGGCTTCAAAGCAAGCTTTTTCCAGAACCCATGCACCGATTGGAAGGATTAGCCCCGTATCTTCTGCCAAGGGAATGAATTTATCTGGGAAGACGTTGCCATGTTCCGGTTGATGCCATCTCAGCAAGGTCTCACAACTGACCAGCTCGCTGGTGCGGGCATCGACAATCGGCTGGTAGTGAAGAACAAACTCTTCGCGTTCCAAGGCCTGATGCAAAGCGGTTTCCAGAGCGCGGCGTTCGTTGGCCTCGTCGTTCATTTGTGTGGTGAAGAACTGGCTGAGATTGCGCCCGTTTTCTTTTGCCTGATACATGGCGGTATCAGCATTTTTAAGCAGGTCTTCAACATTCCCACCATCATTGGGGAAAATTGTAATCCCGATACTGGCGGAAACAAAGGCAACATGTTGTTCCAGATCGTAAGGAGCCGACAAGGATTTTAAGAGTTTTTCGACCAAATGCTCAATCTGAGTAAAATCACTAAGATCACTGAGAATGACGGTGAATTCATCCCCGCCCAGTCGCGCTACAGTATCTGAACGACGCACCAATGCACTGAGACGGGCGGCAGCTTCTTGTAGCAATAAATCACCGCAAGCATGCCCCAATGTATCGTTAACGTTTTTAAACCGGTCCAGATCAATGAATAACAAGGCAATTTGTGTGTCACTACGTTCGGCCTGAATGATGGCACGTTGCAGGCGATCCAGAAATAGACTGCGGTTGGGCAGCCCGGTCAATGCATCGTAATTGGCCTGGTAAAGAATGCGTTCTTCATTGCGTTTGCGTAGTGTAATGTCGCTAAAGAGGCTAATAAAACGTTGAATCTTTCCGTTTTCATCGCGAATGGTTTTGATGGAGAGCCATTGCGGGTAAACTTCGCCGTTTTTACGACGGTTCCAGATCTCGCCTTCCCAACGTCCAATTTTGTTGAGCTTTTCAATCATGCTGCGATAAAATTCAGCTTGATGACGTCCTGATTTCAGAAGCGAGGGAGTTTGCCCTATGGCCTCTTCAACAGAGTATCCGGTGATTTCGCTAAAGGCGCTATTGACGATTTCGATCACGTTATTGGCATTACAGACCATAATGGCTTCGGATGCGGCTTCGAAAACGGCAGCGGCCAATTGCAATTGATCCTCGGCTTTTTTGCGTTCTGTAATATCCTCTTTGACGGCGAGGAAATGCGTAATCTCCCCATATTCATTTTTAATGGAACTGATGGCGGCACTTTCCCAATAGATTCTGCCATCTTTGCGCTGGTTGCAAAACTCGCCCCGCCAATCCTTTCCCTGATTCAATGTGTTCCACATTGCAGCGTAATCGGTTTTTATATCCGTGGTTGCGGAGAGGATTTTTGGATTTTTGCCGATAACTTCGGAAAGGGCATAGCCTGAAACCTCGGTGAATTTCGGATTGACATATTCAATACGGGCCTTTGCATCAGTAATGACAACGCTGGTTGGGCTTTGTTCAATGGCTTGAGATAACTTTTTCAGGCTGTTTTCTGTTTTTTGCCGCCTAAGGTTTTCAAGTTGAACCGTACTGAAAGCGCGCTGAACCAAAAAGGCATAGATCAGGATCAGAGTGGAAAAAACCACCCCGATAATGGTATAGGCGATGGTTTGCTGTTTCCATTCCTTTATAATATTTTGGACATCGACATCGACGGTCAAAATTAAGTCGTAATCGGGTACTTTTGTGCGTGTATTTATATTTTTCTGCCCCGTTATCAGATTGCGTTCGGTTTGAAGGGACTGCCTTTCTGTACGGGAAAACAAATCGCTGATATCGTGATGAAAGGCCATAATCTCGGGGATGGATAAAAGCCGGGAATTTTTATTATAGAGTGCGATGTCATGTTCGTTGTTATCCATGCCGACTTGATAAATTTCTTTCAAGTAGCTGGTACGGATTTTGGCAACAACGTATCCCTGCAATGTCCCGACAGAGTCGTAAACAGGACGGCTTAGCCCAATGGTTTTCTTACTGTTCAAACGATCAATCAGTAAGCGACGATCTGGGTTGCGCAGCATTTGAATGCGGAAGGTGTCCTTTGGGTCAGAACCCGCATATGTGTAATCGTATCGATGATTAAAAAGGGTTTTTCCATCAGCAGAGAGAATAATAATATCACGCAATTGGGGCATGCCGCTGAAAGCAGTTGTGAGAAATTCATGTGCCTGTGGCGGGGCACTTTTGAGTTTGTCCCAATTTTTTGAAAAATGACCGACGGTGCGCATGATGGCGAGGTCAACGGTTTTGATAGATGTCGAGGTATGATGGGCCAGTCGTGTTCCCAGACTGGCAATATTGTTTTCCGCACGGGTCAGAATGGATTGATAGCTGTGCCAAGTGAACAAACTTCCCATGATCCAGAGAGACAAGCACAGGAAAAGACCACCAAGAAGGATATGTGTGCTCTTGGTTCTTTGATAAAGTTTGCCAGTATTTTGTTCGGATGAAAACGATGCCACGGTCTTGCCTTATGCCCCCTTTCGGCTACCTTACAGAAACATCAGGTTGAAAGAAAAAGAAAACCTGTCTGTTTCGTTGATAAATATAACATCTTGTTTCTAGGGAATCTACGTATCCGTCGTGATAAGATCATGGAATGTAAAAAGACTTTCTTTTTGCGCTTGCGAAAAGCTGGTGTATGCTCCAAATCAACTATAGTTATTCTTATGCCATGAGGGGGTATATTCGTGTCGTTCTATATGGAAATGTATGAGGCCAAGAAAACAACGGCGCATGATGCGGTGGCCAGTATTGCAGACCGTTCTAATCTAATTCTGGGGATGGGGGCTGCGATGCCGCCCGCATTGATGGAGGCGGTGGCCAGCCGGGCAAAGCAGGGCTGGTTTACTAACCTGAATGTTTATTATATGCATGCCAGTGCAGCAGCGACCGAATCGTTGCTGGTGCCGGAATTAATGCCTGTCATTAAACCCCATCCATTGTTTATGAGTAGCCATGACCGCCAATTGGCAAAACAAGGCTATGATGTCGGGGAAGAATGGGTGCATTTTGTCCCCTGCCTGTTTCATCAAGCAGGCCGTTTGTTGACGGAGTCAATTTCACCGGATTGTTTTGTTGTGACGGTATCGCCGATGGATAAGTCCGGGCATTTCAGTTTGGGAACAAACCCGGATTACGGTGCAACGGTTGTGCGTAAAGCCAAACGGATTATCGTTGAAGTCAATGAAAACATGCCGCGATCCTTTGGGGAATGTTTGTTGCATATTTCCGATGTGGATATGATCGTTGAAAATAGCCCGCCTTTGATGGAAACCATTATCGGGGGCGGCAGCGTTGAAGATGAAAAAATCGGTCATTTTATTGCTGAACGCATCCCTGACGGGGCAACCCTGCAAATGGGGATCGGTGCAGTGCCGAACTCGGTTATGAGCCAACTGGTCAGCCATAAGGATCTGGGTCTTCATTCCGAGCTATTTTCGCCACCGATGGTGGATTTGATCAAGCGCGGTGTTTTAAACGGTCGCCGCAAGACCTTGTTGCCTTATAAACATGTCTTTACATTGGCACTTGGGGATCGGGATATGTTTGATTTTATGGATGATAATCCATCCATCGTCGGCTATCCGGTGTCTTATGTGAACAACCCGTCGGTCATTCGAAAGAATGAAAACATGATTTCGGTAAATGCTGCCATTGAAGTTGATTTTACCGGGCAGGTGAATTCAGAAAGTATTGGCGGGCATCAATTTTCTGGTACAGGGGGGCAGTTGGATTTTGTCCGTGGTGCTTATGCTTCACCGGGGGGGAAATCTTTTATTGCGCTGCATTCCACAGCCAAGAAGGGCACGATTTCACGGATTGTCCCGCATTTGACTGGCGGGGCAGTGACGGACCCACGTATGGATGTTCAATTTGTGGTGACGGAATATGGCGTGGCCGATATGAAGGGGCGTTCCTTGCAGCAACGCGCCAAGGCCTTAATCGATATTGCGCATCCCGATTTCCGCGAAGATTTATCAAGAGAAGCGCATAGCATGGGGATGATGTAATCGGCCTTTACCTTTAAAGAGAGTAATACATCATCATATATCCACTTACGAGAAGCCTGTACTTTGTGCAGGCTTTTTTCCTGTTTTCAGGCTGGAAAATGGGCCACAAAAGTAGCTTAAGGTTTGTAAATAGGATATTTTTATCTTGAATCTATAAGAAGGCGGGGGCCGTTTAATGCGCAGATTTATTCTGATCGGAAGTGTTTTTTCTTTGTTATCGACCTTTGCACATGCACCGATTTTTGCGGAAACAACGCAGCGCATACAAGCACAAAAAATTGATCTGGCCGGACGTCAACGGATGTTGAGTCAACGCCTTGCCAAAGCCGCTTGTTTTATTGCGACTTTCAGTGATGTGGAACGACATCGTCAAATCCTGCTGCAAACAGCAGACTTGTTAAAGGTCAGCCATGACGCTTTAAAAAATGGCCGTTCGCAAGAGGGGATCCTTCCTGAAAGTAATAAAGCGATTCGCGAGGAGCTGGATAAACTGGATCATGTGCTTGAAATGCTGGATTTTGGCGCCCGCTTATTAGGCGAAAGTGCAGCATTGCCGGGGCTGGGCGTTGATTTAATCGCGCAATATAACCTTGAGGCTTTGGGCCAGTTTGAACGGGTCGTAAAGGTTATGGAAATGGAATATGCCTCCAGTCAGCAAATAGCGAGTGGGCAGGCCCGTGCCTTAAATATTGCGGGGCGCCAGCGTATGTTAATCCAAAAAGCGGCCAAGGAATTTTGCTTGATAACATATGGCGTTGATGTGGATAAAAACAGGGCCAGTCTTGCCAAGACGGTACATACATTTGATACGGCGATTGAAGATTTACGCAGTGGCAATCCACGCCAAGGTATTTCGGCGGTGCCGACATTGGAAATTCGCAATGAATTGTCGCAGATGAAAGTAGACTGGCAGTCGCCGCGTGGTGTTTTATTGGCGGTTGCCAGTGGTTTTCAGGCGCGGACATCTGATTTTGAAAAAATTGCAAAATCAAATGAAGCCTTACTTCACGGGGCCAATCAGGTTATTCAGATGTTGGTCGAGTATTATAAAGATGCTGCTGCGCCACAGGAATGATATAAATACTAAAAATAATGTTTTCTTTTCCTATTTCCCCCTCAGGTAATTTATAGGAGGGTGGGAGAAACGCGTTAGACGACAGGGTGAGGACCGGTTGAAAAAATTTGCTGCCATAGGAATGATACTGTTGTGTTGTGCTTTTGCGCGTCCCGGACTGGCGGATGCAGGTGAATTGCTGCGCAAGACAAATCTGGTTGCTATTCAAAATATGCTGACGCAACGCTTGGCGAAGGCGGCTTGTTTTATCGGGACCTTTACAGAAATACAACAATACCGCGATGTTCTTGTCCAAAGCCGTGAAATGTTTGATGCCAACCTGATGATTTTAAAGAAGGGACATGGTGCATACGGTATTTCCCCGGCAAACGATGCTGCAGTGTTAAATCAGTTGCAACGTTTGGCACCGGTCTGGGATCGTTTGAAGTTTGCATCCGACCTGTTGGCAGAGACCTCGCAGCATCCGGGATTGGATGTGAATATGATTGAAGATTTCAATTTGCCGACTTTGAAGCTGACCGAGAAATTGGGCGAATATTATCGTAGCCAGATAACCGATGAAGCGGAAGCGGCGGAAATGGTCCGTTTAACGGGCAAGCTGGCAACGTTGTCGCAAAGGGCTGCAAAGGAATTTTGCATGACCTCCTACGGGATATCGGCAAACATCAACCGCAATGCGCTGGCCCGTTCCATTCAGGAATTTGATCAAATTCTGGAAGACCTGATTGTTGGCAATGAGGCCTTTAATATTATTGCCCCGCCTGCAACTGAGTTTGTTCAAGCATTAAACGAATTGAAACGGGAATGGCGTGCGCCTAAGCGCGTGATGATGGCGGTTGCCAACAGCATGCACGCAAAGACGTCTGATTTCATCGTGATTTCACGGACCAATGAAACGATTATGAACCAGAGCCGGAAAATTGCCGACTTGTATCTGAACCATTATAAAAAAGTTATGGCCGAGAAGGCTATAGAGCGACAATTTTCCCAGGGTTCATAATATTATCGGGATCCAGTGCTTTCTTCAAACTGCGCATGATTTCCAGACCGGCTTCGCCAAATTCGCTTTCCAGATATTTCATTTTACCATGCCCGATGCCATGTTCGCCTGTGCAGGTTCCGTCCATTGCAATGGCGCGTTCAACAATCCGGGCATTCAGGCGTTTGGCCTCAGCCAGTTCTTTTTCATCATCGGGCATAAAGGCGAATAAAGTATGGAAGTTGCCATCGCCGACATGACCGACAATAGTGCCATCAAGAAACGAGTCTTCAATATCCTGTTTGGTTGCCATAATCGCTTCGGCAAGACGTGAGATCGGGACACAGGCATCGGAAGAAACCCCTTTACATCCCGGTCGTAAGGCAAGCGCGGCATAATAGGCGTTGTGGCGTGCATTCCACAGACGGTCTCGGTCTTCGAGTTGGCTGGCCCACTGGAAATTTTTCCCGCCGTAGTCTTCTGCGAGGCTTTTGACCATTTCAATCTGTTCTTCTACGGATGACGGAGAGCCGTGGAATTCAAAAAACAGCGTTGGGGCAACTTCGTAATCCAGTTTGGAATATTGGTTCACCGCGTACATTTGGCGGTCATCCAGCAATTCCATCCGCGCAACGGGAATGCCACATTGAATGATCGAGATAACTGTGTTGACGGCTTCTTCCAGACCGGGGAAAGGGCAGACAGCTGCACTGATGGTTTCCGGGATACCGTATAAACGCAAGGTGACTTCGGTGACAATACCAAGCGTGCCTTCCGCCCCGACATAAAGACGGGTGAGATCATATCCGGCCGCAGATTTTTTTGCACGCGAGGCAGTTTTAACAATATCGCCATTGGGTGTGACCACGGTCAGGGCCAGTACGTTTTCGCGCATAGTGCCGTAGCGTACCGCATTGGTGCCTGATGCCCGTGTAGAGGCCATACCACCGAGTGAGGCATCCGCACCGGGGTCAATGGGGAAGAAGAGACCCGTATCACGCAGATATTCGTTTAAGGCTTTGCGCGTAACACCGGCTTCAACCGTCACATCCATATCTTCCGGGCGGGCTTCGATAACTTTATCCATTTGGGAAAGGTCAATGCACACCCCCCCATGCAAGGCGGCAATATGGCCTTCCAGTGATGTTCCCGTTCCATAAGGGATAACCGGGACCTTGTGTTTCGCACAAAGTTTGACAACATCGGAGACTTCTTTTGTGGAAAGTGTGAAGACCACCACATCCGGGGCTTGCGCCTTATGGTATGACTCATCTGTTCCATGTTGTTCACACAAGGCTTTCGAGGTGGAAACCCGGTCCTTGTCTGTCAGGGCGTGCAGTTGGTTTAAAAAGGTCTGATCGATCGTTCCGTATGAAGAGGTCATGGCTAACCATTCGTTGTCAATTTCAGTTGAAACGATACTAAGCATCCTTAAGACAAAGAACAATAGGGCAAAAGTGCGTATGAGACTTGACTTAAAAGTTGGGTCATGTTGGATTTAAAAATCATGGGTATAGGGAAGTCGCTTATATGAGCTTGGTTGATGTACAGTTTCTCGGAAGCGGTGATGCTTTTGGTACGGGGGGACGTTTCAATACATGTTTTCATGTGCTGGGTCAGAAAAACTCTTTCCTGATTGATTGCGGTGCCTCGTCTTTGATTGCGATGCGCAAATTCAACGTTGATCCGGATTCAATTGAAGCCATTTTTCTAACGCATCTTCATGGCGATCACTTTGCCGGTGTGGTGTTTTTCCTGATGGATGCGCGTTATGTTTCCAAACGAACCCGACCTTTGATTATTGCTGGCCCGCGCGGGGTCAAGCAGCGGGTGATTGAGGCCATGAATGCCCTTTATCCCGGTTGTTGGGATAAAGGTATTGATTTTGATGTCTTCTTTGTTGAACTGAAACTGGGGCAACCACAGGGTCTAAACGGGATCAAGGTTCAGGCGTTTCAAGCAAGACATCTTTTGGACGAAAACGATTTTATTCTTCGTTTTGAGGTGGAAGGAAAAACAATCGTTTATAGCGGTGATACGGGATGGACAGACCATCTGGTCACGGCGGCGCAATTCTCCGACCTGTTTATATGTGAATGTTATCTATATGACCAGCAATGTGAATTCCATATGGATTATATGACGTTGCAGGAAAATAAACATCGTTTTAACACCCGCAATCTGGTTTTAACGCATCTTGGCCCCGATGCACTGGCACAAAAAAAGCAAATGGAAGACCAGACGGCCTTTGATGGCCTTATAATTTCTATATAACGTGTAAATTCATCATTTCGTAATTTGGGCGAATACTGTAAAACGACGCTTTCGAATATCCGCATTCTTGCTTGTATTTAAGGATCCCCGATGGCGCTCCCTCCGCTTCTCACACTTCGCGATGTACATGTAACCTTTGGCGGTCGCCCCGTCTTTGAAGGGGTGGAATGTGCTGTTCAACCGGGGGATCGTATCTGTCTGGTCGGACGTAATGGTTCGGGTAAATCAACCTTGATGAAAGTTATCGCCGGCTTGGTCGAAGTCGATGACGGCGAACGGTTTGTCCAACCCGGTGTAACGGTTTCCTATCTGCCACAGGACCCTGTTATGCCCGAAGGCGTCAGTGTCCATGATTATGTCCATGCAGGTTTGCGCCATGAAGATGAATATCACCGGGTTGATATCTGTCTGGAAGCCATGAAACTGGATGGAACGCGCGATACATCCACATTATCCGGTGGGGAAGGCCGACGTGCTGCCATTGCCCGTGCGCTGGTTTCCGAACCTGACATTTTGTTGCTGGACGAGCCGACCAACCACCTTGATTTGCCGACGATTGAATGGCTGGAAGAAGAATTGCAGTCTTTCCGTGGTGCGATGATGATGATCAGTCACGACCGGACTTTTCTGCGCAAATTGTCCCGTCAATTATTGTGGTTGGATCGTTCTAAAATTCGACGGACCGATCAGGGATATGAATTTTTTGACGAATGGGTTGAACAGGTTCTGGCGGATGAAGAAAAAGAACTGACCCGCATCAATATCCAGATTGCCGAAGAAGAACGTTATATGCTGAAAGGCGTTACAGCGCGGCGCAAACGCAATATGCGACGTGTCCGCAAACTAGCCGATCTGCGCGAACAAAAAGCCAGCCGCGTTCAGATGCAAGGGACAGTAAACTTAAAAGTCGATAGCGGGGAAAGTTCTGGCAAGCTGGTGATTGAGGCCAAAGGGATTTCCAAGGCCTTTGATGACAAGGTGATTGCAAAAGACTTTTCTATTCGTGTGATGCGCGGTGACAAGATCGGTTTAATCGGTCCGAACGGTGCAGGTAAAACGACCTTGCTGAAAATGCTGACCGGACAGTTACAGCCGGATAGTGGGGATATTCGCATTGGAACCAATTTAACGGCGGCTTATTTTGATCAGAAACGCGACAATTTGCCCAAAGATGTAACACCGTGGGATTATTTGGCCGATATGGGCGGGGATCAAATCATTGTGCATGACCAGCCCAAGCATGTCGTGACCTATATGCGCGACTTTCTGTTTGAAGAACGCCAAGCCCGCCAACCCATCCATGCCTTATCCGGTGGGGAAAAAAATCGTCTGATGCTGGCGAAGCTTTTGGCGAGTCCGACTAATTTCCTTGTCTTGGACGAACCGACCAACGATCTGGATATGGAAACGCTGGACCTGTTGCAGGAAGTTCTATCTGAATATGATGGCACATTGTTGCTGGTCAGTCACGACCGGGATTTTCTGGACCGGGTTGTCACATCGACCATTGCAGTGGAAGGCAATGGAAATGTTCAGGAATATCCGGGTGGATATGAGGACTATTTGCGTCAACGCCCGGAAAATAAAGTAAGTGCGGAGACGAAAGCGGTCGAAAAGCCGAAAGAACAGCCGAAAAAGACGAAAGCCAAGCTCAGCTATAAAGATCAACGCGAGCTGGACATGTTGCCGCAAAAGATGGAAAAGCTGACAGCTGAGAAAGAAAAGCTGGAAAATGCAATGGCGGACCCGGATTTATTTGCCAAAAGCCCGGATAAATTCCAAAAAACCAGTGATGATCTAAGCGCGGTTCAGGCTGAACTGGATGCGTGCGAAGAACGTTGGCTGGAACTGGAAATGTTGCAGGAAGAATTATCGGCGGGTTAAACGTCAATGCGTTCCACAAGGGCGCCGTTTTCTTCAAAACAAACGCAGCTCAGCTTGCCGCCAAAGCCACAACCGCTATCAATGCAAAGCTGGTGTTTGGCCATATGAAAACCGCCTTGACGGTGGTCATAGCCACGGATTGTGCGCTCAAACCCGCTGTAGGGGTGGTCAAGTTCGCGAAATTCCTGCGTACCCCACCAGAATGCATCGGTTTGGGCGTCCAGTGGCATATCGGGAACAACATTGGCGCTGATGAACAACAGCTTCTTATCATCGCTATAGGCAGCCCGTTTTAAGGCATCCATATATTGTTCATGGCCATCCATCGTGCGCATGGTTTCTTTTAAGGCATTGGTCCAGGCAGATAAGGCGCTCATGCCACCTTTTGCAGCCTTGATCCCTTCTGCACAGGATGTGTGATAGGCCTGAAGCGTGCTTTCCACACCTTGATTATACATCCATTCCAGTACTTCTTCCGGTTCGCGGGCAAAGGGGAGCTGACGCATTTTATAAAGCATTTCTTCCTGACAACCGCGCAGGAAAACAACGTCGTCGGTTTCGGCCCCTTCTTGTAAAATAACAAGACGGCGGAAATTCAAAACTTCATTCAATGTTCCGGCAACGTCAGGGCCGCGCCCCAGAATATTACCGCAATAAATCAGGGCATCGCCGGGCAGGAAATGATTGGCCAATTGGCCATGAAGGGCTTTCAGTTTGTCGACTTCGCCATGAATGGCGCCAACAGCCCAAATCCGTTTTTTACCTGTCAGCTTCGCAAATTTACCGTCTTGCGACATACACGTCCCTTTTATCTATAGGAAAAGGCAGGAAGATTTAAAATCTATCCTGCCTTTTCATAAAGTCATATGCAAGTAAAGCTTAAGCGGCTTTTTCTTTTTGGAGAACGTCTTCCAGTTTTTCAGTCGCAGCATCCTTGTCGATGTTTTCAACTGCAGCAACTTCGTGGGCCAATCGCTCCAACGCAGCTTCATAAATTTGGCGCTCGGAGAAAGATTGGTCAGGTTGACCGACGTTGCGATACAGATCGCGAACCACTTCTGCAATCAAAACCGGGTCGCCGGAGTTGATCTTTGCTTCATATTCCTGTGCACGGCGGCTCCACATGGTGCGCTTGACTTTTGCTTTGCCTTTCAGCGTGGTCATTGCCGTTTCCATGATTTTACCGGAGCTGAGTTTACGTAAGCCCGCAGCTTTGATTTTGCCAACAGGGACGCGTAACGTCATACGTTCATGTTCAAATGTAATCACAAACAATTGGAGTTCGTGACCACCGATTTCCTGAGTTTCAACGCCCACAACGCGGCCAACGCCATGAGTCGGATATACGACAAAATCGCCAGAATCGAACGGTAGGTTTTGAGCCATTTCTTATCTCTCTTACTCTTTACACAGACAGCCCATCAGGTGGGGGAGCCCAAATTCGGCGACAAAAAAAACCGTCCGCTCGGTAAAGCAGAAGGGGCCGACATGACAACGGGTTGTCTATATTTGGTTGGCTGGCCGCCCTGAGCATCATAAAGTTTGACAGGGATATAAGACTCTGGACGGTCAAAAACCGGCTCCGCACGGAACCGGCTGTTGGCAATGGTTATACCACAAGATTGGTCAAAAAAACAGACCTAAGTTACAAAAACATGACAAAAACCCGCTTCTTTCCTGAAGAAGCAGGTCTTTGAAATCTGAAACTGTAAAAGATTACAGGTGCTTGGCTCAGTCGCCTGCGCCGGGCTTTTCGCTCAGTTCCGCTTTTTTACCGGCACGACCGTTTTCCGCATCGGCATTTTCCATTGGGTCTTTTTTGGCTGTGATGTTCGGCCAGGTTTCAGAGAATTTCTGGTTAATTTCCAGCCATTCTTCAATGCCGTCTTCGGTATCGGGCAGGATCGCTTCTGCCGGACATTCCGGTTCGCATACGCCGCAATCAATACATTCGTCCGGGTTGATTACCAAGGTGTTTTCACCTTCGTAGAAACAGTCAACCGGGCAGACCTCGACACAGTCGGTGTATTTACATTTAATACAGTTTTCCACGACAACGTAGGTCATTTGAATCTCCGTTTTTTGATCGCTTGGCCGGTTTAACCGTTTGTCGAATCGTGCGGACAAAGCGAATCGTTAATATCTTCTTCCCCAAAGGACATGATCGGCTCATACCCCAAAATAATTGAATTGAGGTAGCACAATCCTTTGGAGACAGCAACCATATGAATATTGTGGATACCCGTTTTTTTACATCGGGAGTGTGAGTGAAAATCAATCACAACATTGCATCTCCAAATAAAAGACCTTACCTTATTGAAAAAGAAGGAGCTTCCCCCAATGCCACACCGTTTGAATTATCCTGCGACCACACGTAATCGTGATCCGATTTTAGCCGTCCTAAAACGGTTTTTACCCGACAAGGGACGCGTTTTGGAGATTGCAAGCGGCAGTGGCGAGCATGTTGTTCATTTTGCACAACATTATCCGGGGCTGGTTTGGCAACCCAGTGATCTTGATCCGGCTTGTCTGAACAGTATTCAGGGCTGGATGGATCATCACGCACTTGAAAATATTCTTCCTCCTTTGTCGTTGGATACCACAATAGAGGACAATTGGCCCCAAAATGAATTGGATGCACTGATATGTATCAATATGGTGCATATCAGTCCGTGGGAGGCGACCGTCGGGTTAATGAAAAAAGCCGGATGTCTACTTGGGCAAGGTGGTTTTCTTTATCTGTACGGCCCCTATCGGCAAAATGGGGAACATACCGCACCCAGCAATATTGAATTTGAATATTGGTTGAAAGAAAAGGACCCCCGTTTCGCAGTGCGCGATATCAGCGAAGTTGATGTTGAGGCCCGTAAAAACGATCTCATTTTGCAAGAGGTCATCGAGATGCCTGCAAACAATTTTTCATTGGTTTTTCAGCGCCAGTGAAGTTATACCGGACCCATGAAACGAAATCCGAATTTTAAAGCAGATTTGGCGGTTTTTGCGCTGATCATCTTTTTGCTGGGTGTGGTTTTTTCCATGTTTGTATTGGAAAAAGACCCCGATGCACGCCTAGGTTTATTCGGGATAAGCCTTTGGGTGCTTGTGATTGTTGGGGCGATTTATTTTCGTATTAAAACAAAGAACGAAGAAGAAGACTCCAAATAACACTAACCTCTCTTTATTGGGCTATTCAGCTTCTGCCAGCCACTTATCCATTTGGCGACGTTCGCGTTTGGTTGGACGACCCGCGCCTGCATCGCGTTCGCCGACTTTGGCGGGTTTATCGACTTTTGGTTTTGGTTGGGGCGGGTCTAAATCTTCGTAAAGGGTGCGGGCCTCAGGTGCGGGGCCACGTCGTTCCCCCATTTTGATGACTTTAATCAGTCGAATATAAGGTCCCAGTGGAAACGTCAGCACATCATCAGGCTTCAACATATGGTGAGCCTTGGAAATTGCGGTGCCGTTGATACGCAATTTACCGCCGGAAACAAATTTTGCGGCCAAGGTGCGGCTTTTGAAAAAACGTGCCTGCCAAAGCCATTTATCAACACGTAGTGTTTCGGTCATTTCTTCCAGTCTTTAAGTTGAGCAAAAGGCGAATCCGGGTCAATTTGAATCGGTTTTTGACGTGCTGGTTTCGCCTTTGTCTTTTTCTTTATATGGGCTTTCTTGCGCTGAACTTTAAGGGCATTATCGGATTTTTCAATATGATATCCCATGCGCCGTAAAATATCGGCCATAATGGTTGTGGAACAACCTGCCAAGCTGGTGAAATCTGCATTGATATCGGCCGGTCCCTTTTTGGTTTTTTCCCATGCCAATTCTGCAATGCGTTCGGCCATATCAACGCGCAAACAGCGAGTGCTGTACATTTGATAACCAATCTGTTCATAAAACAGGCGGGGAGTGTCGGGTTGCGCCTCAAATGACATCAGGCCGCTGGCGGGATAAACCGGGGCAATGTCGGGGTGGTGATAGAGTGTCCATAAATCGGCACGCAATCGTACGGCTGCGGCTTTTAACAGTTTAGGGCAATAGATACTGTGTCGTGCAATAACAACCCCGTATTTGCGCAAAACTTTACGGTCTTTGCTTTCTATATCGCGGATCAGGTCAAGGGCTTGTTTACGTGCCAAGGTGCCCAGACCTTCGCGGAGTTGAAAAATAACACCACGTGCTGGCCCGTTTAGTTTGGCTTTTTCTAAATCGAATAAAGGTTTCAGAGTGCGTCCAATATAATGATCAAGCCATTTTGCGAGGCGGTTTTTAACGCGATCGCGCAAACCGTCTTCGATCAGATCGAATGCCAAGGTTTCCAAGCGCGGGTTTAAGGCATCGTTGCCTTTATAAAGACGGGCACAAGGCGTGCCTCGCCATAGAACATAAGCATCATCGCGCAGGCTGAAGGCCTCGTCCTTTTCATCTTCAAATGCTGCAACCCGGCGATCCATTTCCTGACGTAATGCTTTGAGGGCGGCGGCATTAACAGCGCGTTTGGCATGTGGGTTGTCTGTTTCATCGGCGGCGAAATGAAACCCTTCAAGGCGACCAACAAAATGACCTTCGACCAGTACATCACCGGATTTGGTCACCGCTGCCAGTAGGTCGTCTTTGTCTTTCAGTTTTTTCATTAAGGCCGACGTCCTGCGATCGACAAAGCGTTTGGTCAGCTGTTCATGCAGCGCATCCGAGATTTTATCTTCAATTTGGCGGGTGATCTCTTGCCAATGAAGTGGATCCACCAGCCATTTGCTGCGCTGAGAAATGTATGTCCATGTCCGGATCCCGGCGAGGCGTTGCGTCAACGTATCGATGTCGCCGTCTGTGCGGTCCAGACGTTGGACGTGTCCGGCAACCCAATCGGTTGGCAGTAGGTTTTTGTGGGTGGAAAGATGCTGATAAATTTGTCCCAGCAGGCGAGGGTGACTGTCGGACATGGTCTTGGCAAAGTCCGGGATTTGGCAGACATCCCAGAGAAGTTTAACGGCCTTGGGATGTGTGGCGTACTTGATGACATCCGGGTTTTTGGACAGAAAATCTAATGTGATTTCATCTTCGGGAATACGTGGGCGAATCAATCCTTGTGTTTGTGGGGCGCGACGCAAATCCATTTGCAAGGTGTCAACCGAGGTAAAACGCAGGCGGGAATTACGCCAGTAAATCTGTTCGATATTGTCAAATTCGTGGGATTCGAGCCGATCAATAATTTCAGGGTCAAGGGGTGGGCAATCTGCTGTCACCCCGAAGGTACCGTCTGTCATATAGCGTCCGGCCCGTCCTGCGATTTGGGCCAACTCGGGGGCCTGCAGCCTGCGCATCTGGTGTCCGTCAAATTTGGACAGGGCCGCAAAGGCGACGTGATCGACATCCATGTTCAGCCCCATACCGATGGCATCGGTTGCGATGATATAATCAACTTCGCCGGCCTGATATAGCCCGACTTGTGCATTACGGGTGCGTGGACTGAGGGCGCCAAGCACAACAGCCGCCCCGCCTTTTTGACGTTTGATCAATTCGGCAATGGCATACACTTCGGAGGCAGAAAACGCCACAATGGCAGAACGATTGGGCAGGCGTGTAATTTTCTTTGACCCGGTGTAGGTCAGTTTTGAAAAACGGGGACGTTGATCAAACTGGACGTCGGGAATTAAGCGTCGGATCAGTGGGGCAATGGATTGTGACCCCATAAACATGGTTTCGGCTTGCCCACGGGCGTTAATCAGACGATCGGTGAAAATGTGACCACGTTCCGGGTCGGCACATAATTGAATTTCATCAATGGCGAGGAAATCAACCGTACGGTCCACAGGCATGGATTCGACGGTGCATAAAAAATAACGGGCATGCGCGGGGACTATCTTTTCTTCGCCGGTAATCAGGGCGACTTGGTCAGGCCCTTTTGTTTTAACAACCCGGTCATAGTTTTCACGGGCCAGAAGGCGCAAAGGAAAGCCGATCATACCGGTGCCGTGGGCCATCATACGTTCCAGGGCGAGATAGGTTTTTCCGGTATTGGTAGGGCCAAGCACCGCAGAAATGCGGGCGTTTGAAGAAGTATTAATTTGCATAACGGGCGCACAATGGACCAGTTTGCAAAAAGAGGCAAGAAAAGAGGGGTATGTTGGTATCAAACCCCTCTCTCTTACAAATCACATAGGTGAAAGTACCTTTGAGGTGGCAAAAATAAGGGCCTCCCACCTATGGGAGGGCGAAAAACCTTATATTTGCGGAGGGGCGCGTGGCGATTTCGTACGGGCGTAATGCGATAGTGCGAGGTGCCCGAATGCGACTGCTTCGCTGAGTTGGGGGGGACCTATATGGAAGTCGAAGTGTACGACTTCGGGAAGAATGAGGTCAAAATCCCTGGTGGCATCCTGGTGGCAAAGGACGCAATAATCACAGACAAAACTGTCTGTATGGCTGGGTGTGTCCGGGTCGTTGTCCAGATTAACGCGGCAAATGCTGGTTCGCATTGCCGATTCGAATTCAGCCATTGCAGGCGATTCACTGGCAAGAACGACAACTGGCGTGACAAACTGAAAGACGAACGCAATCAGCAGCAGTGCCGAGATATCGACACGCAGCGCGTTCATCAGTTTTGTCAGCTTGCGACTCATAGATTAAACATTCCAGCTACTATAAACTTCAATATACCTATCAAAAAAATAGGACAAATACAATTCGTATTATTCAAACCATTACGGCTGAAATAGGGCAAAGAGTAAAAAATCAGGTCCGCAGTTGAAAACGTATGGGAACGATGACATCACTGTTGACGGCTGTTCCGTTGCGTTTGGCGGGTAGAAAACGCCAGTTTCTTACGGTTTGCAAGGCGGATCGATCCAATGCGCTATGACCACAGGATTTAAAAATACTCAGATCAAGGACTTTGCCTTCAGCACTTACCAAAACCTTTAATTCTACAACCCCTTCCAGACGGCGACGTTTGGCCGATTTGGGATAAGCCGGGGCGGGGTTGCGCAAATAGGCCGGATAAACCGGTTTGATAAAGCCTGTTTTGGCTTGGACCTTTTTAACAGGTGTTGTTGTAAAGGTCTGGGCAACAACTTGCGCTTTAGGGCGTGGTTGTACGGTTTTAGGGGGCGTTACAGGTTTGACAGGTGGTTTCACATCAACCTGCTTGGGGACGATTCGTGGTTTTGGTTTTTCTATTTTTTCTTCTTTAGGTGGTTCGACCGCTTCTTCGATGATTTCGGCGATTTCTTCTTCTTCGATCACCGGTTCTTCTTCCATGATTTCTTCAAGGGGTGGTTCTTCGATGACCTCTTCCGGTTCGATAACAGGTTCGACGTAAGTTTCCACCATGAAAGCGACTTCTTGGGGGGCATCGTCTTTGGGGATATGTAATTCCCCACTGGCATGTCCGATCAGGAACAAGCCGGTAAACAGCAAGATATGCAAAAATCCTGCGGCCCCAACGGGCAACAGGCGTGCGCCAAGCGGGGTGTCAACGACAACCCGCCCGGTGCTTTCGTCCAGCCTATATTGATTAGAAATCAGCATTGACCCGCAGGAAGAATGAACGTCCCGGTTCATTCACCTTTGCGACTGTATTGTCAAAAGAACTGCTGCGATTCAAATGGTTGGAATAGGTTTTATCCAGCACGTTTGTCACGCCCAACGCCAGGTCAAACGGTTGGAAGGCCCAGATTTTTCCATAAACATCAAAGACGGCATAGCCACCGGTTTTTTCGATGTCCTGACCACTGGTCACAGTCCCGATGTCGGCACGGTTTTGTTTGGCAGCGGCACGCATGCGTAAACCGCTCATCCAGTCGGCGGTGCTGTATTCAAGTGCTGCACCGACTTCCAGCGGTGCAATTTGCGCCAATGGACGGTTGTCTTCGTCGTTTTCACCGTACGTGTAAGCCACGTTGAGAGCAAGGTTCAAACCTTCCATCAGATCGATTCCACCAGACAGTTCAAAGCCCATCAAGGTTGCATCGACATTACGATAAATATCGGCGTTATCAGCAAGCAGAATACCGTCTTGACCTGTGGCGTTATCGCGCAGGATATAATCGCTGACTTTGTTGTAATAAACAGAAGCCCCGGCATTCCAGCCGTCATAGGTGGCACTGGCGCCCAGTTCAACTTGATGATGTTGTTCCGGGTCAATATTCGGGTTGCCGACCCAACGACTTGAAGCCGTGGCATGATCACCGGCCATACCGCGTTCCGTGGCATCTGCGGTGCGCACAACACGTGACAAGCTGCCGTAGAAGGCGATGTTTTGGTCGAGATCGTGGTCATAACGCAGCAGGCCGCCGATGTTATGTTCGCTTTGGTCGTCCCATTGTTTGCCGTAATACATCTGGTACAGTTGATTGGCGGTACGCCCGGTCCGTGCGGAAACGGTGTTTACTTTGCCCGCATCCACACCAACGTAGTCATAACGCAGACCAACTTTGACTTTACCGGCGGAAGTCACCTGATAGGTTTTTTCACCAAACAGACCGATTTGATCGGTGGTCATGCCCGGCCACATATAGGCATGTTCATTACCGCTGGCATAAATGTTGGTTTGTGCGCCCATGTAACGCAAGGCATCCTGATAGGAAACTTTTAAGTCGGCCCCAACGACAAGGTCGTTATTTTCCAATGAAAGGGTCCCGCCATAAATTTGAGTTTCCGATTCGGTCAACATCCCCATACCGGCACGGCTGCGCAGGCTGAAGTTATCCATGATGTGATCGACCTGACTGATATAGGCCGAGGCGTTAATTTCATTAAACAGGCCGAGGTCGCCTTTGTGAGTTAAGGAACTGCGCAAAGCCATCATTTTGGCTTCTGGCGCATCCATGCCAGCCCCGGCATAAAGGGCATCGCTGGTATCATCCAACTGGGCGCCAAAAGTGATTTTTGTATCTGCGCTGGCTTGAACACCGACATCCAGTCGCCCACCATGCTGTTCAAAGCCAGAACGGACTTTTTTGCCGTTACCGTCTTCATAGCTATTGGCGGCAGATTTTTCGATATTGGCACGTACATAATGACCATCGCCAAGATCAAAGGATCCTTTGATTGCAGCGTCACGGGTGTTGCCGTTGCTGTCAATGCCACCTGAAACGTTGATGTTTGCTGATTTACCTTCTGTGAAAGTCGGCGCGTTACGTTTGGTTTTAACCGTTCCGCCGGATCCACCACTACCATGTTGAACGGATGTATAGCCTTTTTCCACGATCAATTCGTCGTTACCGTCAATGGACAGGAAGGAGGCAGGCGGGTCCATACGGTTGGGGCAGCCGCCTTGAACGAAGACACCATCATCGACGATATTTAACTGGGTTTGTTTTTGACCACGGATAAAGGGATCAATCCCGTGGCTGCCCATACGGCTGCCAGAAACACCGGGAACAGATTGTAAATAGTCCCCGCCGTCAGCTGCCGGGAAGGTGCTGTCTTCTTCAAAATTCAGGATAATACGCTGCGGTGTCTCGATTTGGTCTTCGGCAAGAACTTCCGGAAGCTTAACAGGATCATCGGCGTGGACGGACAAAGGAAGGAACGCACATAAAGCGGCGCCCAGCAATAATTGCTGTTTCATAATAAGTCTCTTCTTAAAGATAGGTGGATGTGTGAAACGAGTCTTTAAGAAGAAAAGGGTGGCGCCCGTGAAGACGCAATATTACCCCAAACTTGGGTATCCAGGATGAGGGGCGTATCCTTATAGGTGATTTTCGATGTGGGTAAGCTTGTAAGGATAACGCCAAGGGCGGGGTCTTTGAGTTGTACAGCAGGCAAAAACGTGCCACGTAGACACCAGTCACAAACAAAACCGTCTGTTTGTTCTGTGGGGAGGGAAGCGTCTTGCTGTTCTGCCAGCATGACCTGACAGATGCTATTGCGCAGGGCGGCTTCGTATTCGCCCTGTTCGCTATGTTCCGCTGCAAAGAGAAAAATAGGCGTAAATAATTGAAAAAGAAACGCGATCAGAAGCAGGGCTGAAATATCAGCCTTTCCTGTCTTTTGAAAACATCTTAATAAATCAATCATTTAGAAACATTCTAGCAAGTGTAATCTTCAGGCTTTTCTTATATATCAATTTTCCCAAATTACAAATAAAAACGCCCTGTCTTTAGTCAAGACAGGGCGTTTTAAAGGTACCTCAAACAAAGGGGGGCAAAAGTCTGGGGTACTTTAATCAGGATTTAACGTTCGACGAAAGCACGCTCAATTACATAATCGGCGGCATCGCCCGTGTGGGCAGAGGCACGGAAACCAAGATCGTCAAGAATTTTGCAGGTATCTTCCAGCATGCTCGGACTGCCGCAGATCATGGCACGGTCCGTTTCCGGGTTCAGTTGCGGCAAGCCAAGGTCCTGACACAGTTTACCGTTGAGAATCAAATCGGTCAGGCGGCCCTGATTGCGGAAAGGCTCGCGTGTCACGGTTGGGTAATAAACAAGTTTTTCAGCGATCATTTCGCCGAGGTACTCGTGATTGGGCAGTTCTTCGTTGATGTAATCCTGATAGGCCAATTCGCTGACATGGCGCACGCCATGAACCAGAATGACTTTGTCAAAACGGTCATAGGTCTCAAAATCGCGAATGATGCTCATAAACGGTGCAAGGCCGGTGCCGGTTGCAAACAGGAACAGATTTTTTGCCGGTGTCAGATCATCAACGACCAATGTGCCCACCGGTTTTTTGCTGATCAGGATTTTATCATCTTTTTTCAGGTGTTGCAGGCGTGACGTCAAGGGGCCGTCCTGAACTTTAATGCTCAAAAATTCCAGATGTTCTTCGTAGTTGGCGCTGGCGATGCTGTAGGCACGAGTTAGCGGTTTACCGTTAACTTCCAGACCGATCATAACAAAGTGACCATTATGGAATCTCAAGGCATCCGGACGCGAGGTTTTAAAGCTAAACAGGCTGTCGTTCCAGTGTTTTACTTCTAATACGTCCTCTTGGTAAAAAGCCATTTTCACTCTCTTCATGTTCGCGATGGTCGGGCTCGTGGGCAAACCACGCCTGTCCATACATAGGGGGTCTAATCTCAATATTACAGGAACAACCGAATCTTGTGTCCTGAAATTAAATGCACAATACGCAGTGTTAATTATTTGTCAATTACAAATAATTTTAGTTAAATAGAAAATGTACAAAATTCGCACCCACAACAACTTGTGAACGGCGAATTTGGCCTATTCCTACTATTTTAGTTGGGTTAAGTAAAGTGAATATAAGAACGATTCTTAGAGTTTTAAATCTCTGCTGAAGAAAAAAGTCTCTCATCTCATCATAAGTGCTGTGAAGAAGAAGAGGTAGGGTTTACCTTTTGCCCTAATTCTGCCTCGCTCAGGGTGTAACCGCTTATCAACTTTAATTTTTTTGAGGCCTTACCATGCAAGCTGTCTTAATTTTTTCAATCATTGCACCGCCTGTTTTAGCCTTCTTATATGACATGAAATTTCAAACCGTGATTTCGCGGGGGGAATTCGTTGTTCGTTTTGTGGCGGTCATGGCGTTTAATATTATTGCCAGTATGATTATGGAAGAAGCTTTGGCTGGTATGGAAATTATTGTGGTAAATTATCTTCTGACCTTTGCCAGTTCCACATTTATGTATGTGTCCATGATCGGTCGTATCCGATCAACGGCCTTGCGTCCGGTTGGACGATATTATCTGGTTAATCTGGTTTTGTGTGCAGGTGTTGTCGTGGTCTTTGGCACTCTTTCACCCTTGGTTGGATTTTTGGCAGCATTGGGGATTGTTTTGTTATTTTGCATCTATCCTCCCAAAAAGGAAGTTTTGCAAACAAGCGAAGCAGCATAAAAAAAAGCCCGCCGAACCAAACAGGATCGGCGGGCTTTTATTTGCTTATGTCAGCACTTAGCCAGCAGCAACTTCGTCGCTTTCGTGTTGCTTCACTTCGCCACGGTTGCGTTGAACCCATTCTTTGATTTGGCGGCGTGCAGCGTCAAAAGCGTCACGGATTGTGACATAGACATCTTCATGCGCGTGATCGTCTTTGTGGTTTTTGTTCACAACGATTTCTTCGCCCGGCATGCTGATGTCGAGGCGGATATCATACAGTTTGCCTTTTGTCTGGCTTTTGTGCGGCGCGCTGACTGTAACGCGGCAGCTAACGATTTTGTCAGAATGTTTTTCCAACATTTCTACTTTTTCGCGGATACGCGCTTCTACAGCGTCGGAGTGGTCAACATCGCGAAAAACGATTTGCAAAGGAGACTGCATTTATCTCGTGCCCTAAAAAAAACTTTACAGATTGCGACCTTGCGTGCCGGAAAACGGCGCAATGGTCAGTGAATTTCCCACTCTCATACCTGCTTATTTTTGATTACGCAACATAAGAGATGCAAGTTTTGTAGATTCTTTATACAAGAAGGGTTGCATACGGGTGTTTTTTTAGACATATCCACCACATCCATTTTCAATATAGGGATATTTAATTTTAGCCATGACCGAAGAAAAACTATCGTTTCAGGCAGAAGTCAGCAAACTTCTGCATATTGTCACCCACTCGTTGTACAGCAATAAAGAGATTTTCCTCAGGGAACTGATCTCCAACGCATCGGATGCGTGCGATAAATTGCGTTATGAAGCGCAAACCGATTCGTCTCTTCTTGATGGTGATTCAGATTTTAAAATCTCGTTGGAGCTTGATAAAGAGGCAAAGACATTGACCATTGCCGATAACGGCATCGGTATGAACCATGACGACCTGATCAACAACCTTGGCACAATCGCCAAATCCGGCACCGAAGCCTTTTTAAAGGCCGCAGAAGAATCCGGTAAGTCGGATGTGAACCTGATTGGTCAATTCGGGGTCGGATTCTATTCCTCCTTCATGGTGGCTGAAGAAGTGTTGGTGACCACCCGTAAGGCGGGCGAAGACAAGGCCTGGTCCTGGACCAGTAATGGTGAAGGCGATTATGTGATCGGGGATGCGACACGCGAAGGCCACGGTACAACCATTCAATTGAAGATGCGCGAAGATCAAAGCGAATTTTTAGAAGATTATCGTCTGCGCCATATCGTTAAAACCTATTCCGATCACATCAATATTCCGATTGTGTTGAAAGGTGAAGAAGACGAAACGCTTAACTCCGCTTCTGCCATCTGGACACGTTCGCAAAGCGATGTCAGTGAAGAACAGTATAAAGAGTTCTATCACCATGTTGCCCATGCCTTTGATGATCCGTGGTTGACCTTGCATAACCGGGTTGAAGGGGTGATTGAATATACCAATTTGCTGTTCATTCCCGGTTCGCGTCCGATGGACTTGTTCACACCGGAACGTAAAAATCACCTGAAGCTATACGTCAATCGTGTGTTTATCACCGATGATTGTGATGAAGTTATCCCGCAATATCTGCGTTTTGTACGCGGTGTTGTCGATAGTGGTGATTTGCCGTTGAACGTGTCGCGCGAAATGTTGCAACACAATCCGGTTTTGGCAAAAATCAAAACCGGATTGACCAAGAAAATTCTGGGTGAGTTGAAGAAAAAGGCCGAGAAAGATACCGAAGGTTACGCAACGTTTTGGGAAAATTTTGGTGCCGTTATGAAAGAAGGTATCTACGAAGATTTTGCCCATAAACAAGACTGTCTGGCCTTGGCACGTTTCAAATCAACACAGGGCGATGATTGGGTTTCCTTGGCGCAATATGTCGAACGCATGAAGGAAGGTCAGGACCAGATTTTCTATATTTCTGGTGATGATATCGATGCCTTGAAAAAATCCCCGCAATTGGAAGGCTTTAAGGCCAAAGGGGTTGAGGTTCTGTTTATGACCGACCCGATCGATGAGTTCTGGATCCCCGGTGTCGGCGCTTTTGAAGAAAAGCAATTCCAGTCGATCACCAAAGGTGGGGCTGACCTGTCCAAGATTAAAAAAGATGGGGAAAGCGAAGAGGACGCCAAAGAAGAGAGTGCAGATAAAGACGGTGTGGATCGTTTATGCGCTGCCTTTAAGGCCGTATTGGGCGACACTGTTCAAGAAGTTCGTTCCACGGACCGTTTGACCGATAGCGCCGTTTGTTTGGTCGCTGGCGAAGGGGCGATGGATCGCAACTTGCAACGCATGTTGAAACAACACGGTCAGGCCGTACCGGACGATGCCCCAATTCTGGAGCTGAACCCAACACACAGCCTGATTAAAAAGCTGGTTGACCTATCTGCAGACGGCACCACGCCGACGATTGATGATGCAGCCCATCTTTTGCTGGATCAGGCCCGTATTATTGAAGGTGAAACCATTCCTGATATGACGGCTTTTGCCCGTCGTATGACATCGGCAATGGAAAAAGGCTTGGTTTAAGCCGATATACAATGAAGACAGGCCGCGAAAGGGATATCTTTCGCGGCCTGTTTTTTTGTTTGTGGATAGATATCTTCTAAGCGCCTAGAAGTATTTGTGCCTTAATGTTTGGAACCGATTTTTTTGCGCATTTGTTCGACGCAACCGGCGAGTTCGTGAGGTGCAATTTTGTCGGACTTTGCGATTAAATGGATAATCGGGTCGTCCAGAAGCTCCTTTAATTTTGGTTCTTGCCCACCGCTACCGTAGGGTCCGATAACGGGAAGCTCGACCTTTTCCTTCGGAGACTTCAGGATATTCAGGCCTAATAGCATAGCTTCCTCCTTCACGATGTGACTAGAACCGATATAATCTATAGGAGGCTGGTTTCAAGGCATGCTTTGGTTGAAAGACTTTAATCCAGTTTAAAGGCAGCTACGATCTCAAGAGTTTCAGGATGTTGTAAGAAAAATCCTTGTCCGATGTTTTTGATCTTTTGGTCGGATAGATCAAAGTAGCTTTGTCCACCCGACCAAGAGCCAACTTTTTGCAAGGATTGGACAATGTGATAATTGGTCAGGCTACGCCCGCGGTTTTCCCCGCGACGGACTTCGGTTGTGTTTTCTTTCAGGTAATTGATTAGATATACGTTGAGTGGACTTTCTTGCTTCGGACCGCTGAGGGATAAACTGTCTGATTTGTATTCAAGGGTAATATCTGTTTGGTTGGCAAGCTCGCGTGTGATCGCTTTTAAGATACGACCTTGTTGATTGCCGCTTTCTTGATATCGACCAGACACTACCATTTGAGGTGTGTAGACATAACGTAAGTTAAAGCTGTGCGCATAATCGCGCTGACGCTGGGTAAAGGCTGCTTTGGCATGAACATCCTTCCAGCCAATGTAATCCCAATAATCTACGTGATAGGCCAAGGCAAGCACATCTGGGCGCATGGCAAGTTCCCCTAAAAACGCATCGGCAGGCGGGCAGCTTGAACATCCTTGCGAGGTGAAAAGTTCAACAAGAGCAACCGGTTGATTGGCATTTACCGGAAAGCTGAAACCGAGAAGAAGGCTGAGGGTCAGAAACGTTGCTTTTTTCATCTGTGGGGGCTTTCATTATGGATCAACCCCTAAAGAATAGGTATCACGCCCTTCACAAGCCAATCACATCATAGTGAGCACCCTGTATATAAGCTAGAACCCGTCCGGCCATACCAAACCCCCCGAGGCAGAGAATAATACCATCCTCAGGTCGTTTGTCTTTTGCGAACGTAAGGGCACTATCGATATCGTGTGCGGTGTCTTTATGTGTGGCGTTCAGATGGGTGAGGATATGATCCGGTGTGTGCATATCGCCCTCAAATTGAAGGGCAATAACATGATGGAATGTCCCTTTTATTGCGGTGAGGTCTTTATCGTTTTTAAAGGCGCAAATCAGACTGATCGGACGATCAGCAAAGGCGGAAACAGCCGTTGCAACGCTTTGGGCATTATGGGCGACATCCACATAGATCGGCGGATGAGAGGACACTTTTTGCAATCGTCCCGGCACCTGAATACCAAATGTTTCGGGTAAGGTGTCGAGCGAAAAATGCAGTTTTAAGGCATGGGCAGCAAGCCGGGCATTGCTTTGCAGGGGATCAAGGGGGGGATAGGAGAGATCAATATAATTCACGCCGTCCACCATACAGTCTTCAAGACCACCCACGGCGCTCAGGAGTGTATCGCCCGATTTACAAACAGCGGCTTTTTCGCTTGCAATGGCGTGAAGGGTTTCCCCCAGAATTGCGGTATGTTCCAGATCGATTGAAGTCAAAACTGAAATGGTGCCCGGTGCAATACGAACCGGATCAAACCGTCCGCCCAAGCCGATTTCCATAATGGCGAGATCGACCTTTTGTTCAGCAAAGAAAATCAAGGCCGCAAGGGTCAAAATTTCAAACCGCCCGCTTTGTGGAAGGGGGGCGGCCCGGTTTAAGGCTTGTGTCAGGCAGGCATCCAGTTCTTCACCCCCGATCATACGCCCATTAATCTGGATGCGTTCGTTTATTTGCAATAAATGGGGGGAGGTATAAAGCCCGACAGACTTTCCTAATCCCTGTGCCATTTGGGCCATAAGGTGCGCAGTGGTACCTTTGCCGTTTGATCCGACAACTTTGATGCTAGGTACCATGTTCAGCCCTTGGCAAAGTTGGTCCATGCGTTCATTAACACCGGGGGGGCCAAAACGGGGGTGTTGAAGCAGGCGATCTATAGCCGTCATGCGAAATAAGCCCGTTTAATTAAGCGCAGATAGGTTTGCGTACCGATAAAATAGATCAATCCCGTTTTGGGTAAATCAAGACCGGATTTTAGGGCGCAAACATTGTTGAACCCCCCTTGATAGGCGATCTGATGTTGTTTTGCCTTTTCATATGACAGAAAGCCACGTTCCCCGCTCAGGATGATTTGAGAGATTGTTGCACCTGTCTTTTGCAATAGGTCCATAATACCGTCGAAATCTTTATCATCGGGCAGCGACACATAAAAATAAGCCTGTCCGTTATAGTCTTGCATAAGACGGTGTAGAAAGGCTTTATCCGCACTATCGCGCGCGATCATGCCTTCGTACATTAAAGTGCGATTGGCATCCTGTCGTGTTGCGAAAGAGGCGCAAGGGACATCGATAAGATCAATGGTGCGCCCACGAAAGGCGCGTAAGGCTTCGATCGCACTTTGGCGGGCCAGTTCGTACCAATGTGGATAGGCAAGGTCGGGTGTCTTTGTATCACGCGTGCCTATGACCAGATGGTCACAGGTTTCTGAAATGGAAAGTTTATCGGCGCGTATATCATCCAGTGTGGGTCCCAGATAATCGGCATGTTCTAACAAAATAGAGGTTACGACAGCAGTATGGGCGGGGATTTGACCGCCTTCGTCAAAACGTACACCGCGTCCGGTTTCAATAACAAACAGATCGACGTTTTCTTCTTTGAACCATTGCAGGGCAATCAATAAAAACAGACCGTAGGGCGAGAGATAATCAGGCGGCGATGGTATCTGAATTTGTGCCCATATTTTCTCAAAACAGGCGATAAAACGGTCTTGGGAAATAGATTGTCCGTTAATGCGCATGCGATCGGTATGGTCTATTTCTTCAGGTGAAATTACCAGTCCCACTTTACCCAAGGGTTCCAGACTACTGGCACAGAGCCGGGCAACCGTACCTTTGCCTTTTGATCCGGTGACTTTCAGGATTTTATCGGCGGGCGGAATTAGATTCAGTTGTCTGGCGATGTTCAGGATAATATGTGGATTGCGAACATCGCGGTCCAAACGCCCTTTTAACAGCGGTTTGACAGCAATGTAGCTTTCAAAAATCAGATCAAGCGCGCGATTGTAATTCATAGAAGTTGGCCACAAGACTGAGGGAGCCGCAAATTACGATCCGTCCTGTTTTTTTACGTTCGCGTTTAATCAATTCCAAGGCCAGAGGCAAATCTTCACAGACAGTTGCCATTGTGCCGATATTCATGGCATGAAGGGCCAGTTTTTCCGGTTTCTTACAGGGCTGGTTCGGAATGGGCACGGTGTAGACATGATCGACAACATCGGCAATTTCACGAATAAAAGGTTTGCTGTCTTTTCGTTTGAGCATGCCAAGCACAAGATAAAGCGGACGATCGTCCCATTTTTTAAGCTGTCGTCGCAACGCTTTTCCCGCTGCTTCGTTATGGGCACCGTCCAGCCAAATCTCCCATTTTGGATCGAAGGTCGGCAGGGCGACACGTTCCAGTCGTCCCGGCCAGTGAACCGAGCGCATGGCGTTATTTAACGCTTCATCAGGAAAATTGAAGCGGTCTTTTACCAGTTCAAGACAGGCCAAGGCGACACCGGCGTTTTGAATTTGATGGGAACCGGTCAGACTGGGGCGGGGCCATGCACGATCAATACCTTGCCATCCTTCAAAAATAACCCGTTCCCCTGCTTTTTTAATGAACCATTCACGCCGTTCACGATACATAAGTACATTCAGATGCTTGGCCCGTTCGCGAATGGCGTGATAGGCTTCGTCTTCCTGTTTGGCAATGACAACGGGAACGCCCTTTTTTAAAATACCGGCTTTATGGCGGGCGATTTCAGCAACGTTTTCCCCCAGAAATTCTTTATGATCCAGTGAGATCGGCGTAATGGCACAAGCGATCGGGGCTTCAATCACATTGGTGGTATCGCCCAATCCGCCCATTCCGGTTTCCAGTAACAGGACATGGCCTTTGCTGCGGCTAAACGCCAGAAAGGCAGCGGCGGTCATGGCTTCAAATACCGTGAGGGCGGCACCCGCATTGGCGTCTATAACTTCTTGGAGAAGAGCGCAATAGGCGTCTTCATCAATTTCATTGCCTGCCAAGTTAACGGTTTCGCGGGCATTGAAAAAATGAGGCGAGGTAAAACTGTGCACCTTGTATCCAACGGATTCAAAAAAGGCGCGTAAAAAAGCGACGGTGGATCCTTTACCGTTGGTGCCTGCAACATGGATGGTGGGCGGCAGGTTTCGCTGCGGATTGCCCAACCGTTCCAGCAGGGTCAAAAATCGCTCAAGCCCCAGATCAATATCTTTGTCATGGAGCTTGGCAATTTCTGAGAGAAGGAGATCGCTAGTCAGCTTTATGGTCCTCGTCCTTTTCGTCTTTTTCTTCTGTGCCCGGAAGCGGTTCACCATCAGGGCGGCGGATATCCGGCGGCGGCGGGATGTCGTTGATGTTATCTTCGACTTCCGGTTCAATCGGTTTATCACTGTGCGCCAGCTCAACCAGATCCCCTGCCGGTTTTGTGTTGCGCAATAGACTGAGAACATTGATCAGGGTCGGGCGTAGTTCGTGACGGCGCACAACCATATCGACCATGCCATGTTCGTAAAGGTATTCGGCGGTCTGGAAGTCGTCCGGCAATTGTTCGCGAATGGTTTGTTCGATCACACGGCGACCGGCAAAACCGATAACTGCGCCGCTTTCAGCAATCGCAATATCGCCCAGCATCGCAAAAGAGGCAGAAACCCCACCTGTTGTCGGATCTGTCAGAACGACGATATAGGGCAGACCTGCTTCCTTGACGCGTTCCACACCGATCGTAGTGCGTGCCATTTGCATCAGGGACAGGATACCTTCCTGCATACGCGCGCCACCAGAGGCAGGAACGACGATCAGGGCTGCATCTTGTACAATCGCGAGTTTGGAGGCCGCAACCAGTCCTTCGCCGACACCCGTTCCCATAGAACCGCCCATATAGGCAAAGTTAAAGGCAGCGATGACCACATTTTGACCGCCCATTTTACCATGTGCGACAACAAGGGCGTCTTCTTCCTTGGTTTTTGCATTCGATTCTTTGATGCGGTCTTTATATTTACGGCGATCGGTAAATTTCAACGGGTCTTGTTTGACCTTTGGCAGTTCGGCGCGGGTATATTTACCATCGTCAAATAACAATTCCAGACGCTCTGTTACAGACAGGCGCATATGATGACCGCAATGTTGGCAGACATGATGGTTTTTCGCCAGATCACGGTGGAAAATCATTTGGCCGCATTTGGTGCATTTGTGCCAAAGGTTATCGGGGATTTCCTTGGGGCGCACAAGGTCGCGCAGTTTCGGTTTTACGTAGTTTGTTAACCAGTTCATCGATTAAACCCCTTTAAGCTTTGGCGGCGCGTACGCCGTCAGCCAATTCTTGTACATAAGAGAGAACGGCCTCGGACAAGCCCTCTTTGGCCTTGCCGTTTTCGTCCAGATTATCTGCGATCCGCTTGACAATGGCAGAACCGACAACAGCCGCATCACTGAGGCCCGCCATTGTTTTTGCCTGATCGGGCGTGTTGATACCGAAACCAATGGCAACAGGCAAGTCACTATGTTGACGAATGCGTTTTACAGCCGCATCCACATCGGATGTCACGGCGGATGCCGTGCCGGTTACCCCGGTGATGGATACATAATAAATAAAGCCGCTGGCCCGATCTGCGATTAATTGCAGGCGGGCATCATCTGCGGTCGGTGTACACAGATAAATAAAATCCAAACCGGCCTTTTGGGCGGGAATGGCAAATTCGCGTTCTTCTTCCGGGGGCAGGTCCACAATAATAAAACCGTCAACTCCGGCTTCTGCGGCGTCTTTAAGGAAGTCGTCCACACCATAAGAATAAATCGGGTTGAAATATCCCATAAGAACAATCGGTGTGTTGTTATCGGCTTGACGGAATTCGCGTACCATCGCCAAGACATTTTTCAGGTTCATACCTGCGGCCAAGGCGCGTTGCGATCCCAATTGAATGGCAGGGCCATCGGCCATCGGGTCGGAAAACGGCATACCCAATTCAATGACATCAGCCCCGGCATCAGGCATTCCCATCAGTAGTTTTTTTGATGTGGCAAGGTCCGGGTCACCCGCTGTAATAAAGGTGACAAGTGCGGATCGGCCTTCGGCTTTGAGCTGGTCAAAACGTGTTTTTAATCGGGTCTGGCTCATAATTCGGTCCCCATCGCCTTGGCAATCGTGTTGACATCTTTATCGCCACGCCCGGACATATTGACCACGAGGATTTCATCCTTGGACATTTGTTTGGCAAGCTTTTCAGCTTCTGCCAGTGCGTGGGAAGATTCAAGGGCGGGAATAATCCCTTCCAGTTTGGTGCAAAGCTGGAACGCCGCAACCGCTTCGTCATCTTTGATCGAATGATATTCCACCCGTCCCGCATCAAACAGAAAACTATGTTCCGGCCCAATGCCCGGATAATCCAACCCGGCAGAGATGGAATGTGCTTCGGTAATCTGTCCATCGTCATCTTGCAGCAAATAGGTCCGGTTGCCGTGTAACACACCGGGACGCCCCCCTGTCAGGGATGCCGCATGTTCATCGGTATCGACACCATGCCCGGCGGCTTCGACGCCGATAATGCGCACGTCCGTATCATCAAGGAACGGATAGAACAGACCCATTGCGTTGGACCCGCCACCGACACAAGCCACAAGCGTGTCGGGCAGGCGGCCTTCTTGTTCCATAATCTGTTCGCGGACTTCTTCGCCAATGATTTTCTGGAATTCGCGGACCATAACCGGGTACGGATGCGGCCCTGCGACAGTACCGATCAAATAATAGGTATCGTGTACATTGGCGACCCAATCGCGCAAGGCCTCGTTCATCGCGTCTTTTAAGGTGCCGGACCCGGCGGTCACCGGGCGAACTTCTGCACCCAGCAATTTCATGCGAAAGACGTTGGGTTGCTGGCGTTCAATATCGGTTGCGCCCATAAAGACGGTACAATCCAGACCGAACAGGGCGCAAACAGTTGCCGTTGCCACACCGTGTTGACCTGCACCGGTTTCCGCAATGATGCGTTTTTTACCCATGCGTTTTGCCAGCAGGATTTGACCGATGCAGCTGTTGATTTTATGCGCACCTGTGTGGTTCAGGTCTTCGCGTTTAAAATACACTTTTGCCCCACCGCAATGTTCGGTGAAACGTTCTGCGAAATAAAGCGGGCTGGGGCGACCGACGTATTGTTTCAGGTAACCTTGAACTTGTGCCTGAAATTCTGGGTCGTCTTTTGCCTCGTTAAAATGTTTTTCAACATCGAGGATCAAGGGCATAAGGGTTTCGGCAACAAAGCGTCCGCCGAAAATACCAAAACGCCCGTCTTCGTCCGGGCCTGCCATAAATGTATTGGGTGTGTTCATCGTAAAACGTGACCTATAAATATTTGCTTGTCTTATAGCGCATGTCGAAAAGGACTGGCAAAGAAAAATGGCGTTTTTTACTCAGCCTTTTACGGCTTTGAGGAAAGCTTCTATCAACTCGGGGCTTTTTACGCCTTTTTCGGCCTCAACCCCACTGGAAACATCGACTGCTTTGCATCCGCTTTGTTTCACAGCGTCAAGAACGTTATCCACGGTTAAACCGCCTGCCAGCATCCATGGCACCGTCCATTGGGTATCGCGCAGCAAGGACCAATCAAAGGCAATAGCATTGCCGCCCGGGCGTGTCGCTCCTTTGGGTGGTTTGGCATCAAATAACAAACGATCAGCCACACCGTCGTAGGTTTGCGCTTTTTCCACATCCTCAGTTGTTTCGATGGGCAGGGCTTTCATAACCGGCAGGCCAAAGGTCTGGCGAACTTCTTCGACGCGCTCGGGGCTTTCGTCGCCATGAAGTTGGATCAAATCAAGGCGGACCTGATTAAGCACGCTCATCAACTCGTCATCGCTTGGATTAACGAACAGGCCGACTTTTAAAACATCGGCGTCACCGATCATATCGAAAACTTCTGCAGCCTGTTCGGCGCTGACATGGCGCGGACTGGGCGGGAAAAAGACACATCCCAACAGGTCGGCCCCGGCCTGTATGGCAACATGGGCATCCTCGGGTGTTTTTAATCCACAGATTTTAACGGTTATCGACATGGTGTCCTCTCGTTCTTCCATAGGCGAGTGCCCATAACATAGCGAGTAATCCGCCCCCGATAAAGGTTTTGGCGGTTTCCAAAGTTAAAAAGAGTAAATTCCAGACAAGGGCAGATGCCTCATCCCCCATCGCCAATTGGGTGAAGATCGGCATGTGCAAGACAAGGCGCAGGATAAAAACAGCGACCCACAAAGGCAATGCAACCAGTATACTTGCGGCAAACAGACGGGTGAAATCTTGACGCAAAGCATGAAACGACATGGCGAACAGGTCACGGGCCGGACGGGGGTTGTCTTCCGCAATTGCAGGCAGAACAAAGGCAAATACCTGCATAATCCAGCCTAAAAACAGACTGGCGTATAAATGCAGGCTGACCCCGTCCAAGGCCGTAATGCCACCCATCACCAGCACATCGGGTTGATGGAAAAACAACGGTTGGTCAAACCAGAAGGCAAAGATCGTCAGCGGCATCAATACCAGCACGGAAGCCTTGAAAAAACGCCATTCGCGCATATTCAATTTCGGCAGAAATGATGCAGCTCCTTCAAAGGATCCTTTGAGGGCAAAGCGTTGTAACTGTACCGCATAAAAGGTCCAAAGTGCGAGGATCATCAGCCATTCTATAACGCGTATCCCGTAAAAAGCTTCCGGTCCCCAGCTTTGCGGGGTGTGCCACAGGTTGATGGTGAGCAAAAGCAAAAAGGGAAATAAACCCGCCCTGACAAAGATCATGGGATTGCGAAATAAGACGGCATAAACCCCGTTTACAAGGGCGAAAACGGGCAGTTTGTCGTCAAGCTTTGGGATATCCAGCATGTTTTAAGACCTTTTCAGGACGATATTTTCATAGAATTTAGCCAACACCAACGACGACCAAAGCATAGAAAAGACAATCAAGGCATCTGAGAAAATCAATTGGGGCAGGCTGGCCCAGAAATTATCCAGCGATGGTGTCAGATCAGGAACCTGCATCAAGGCAAGCGTAAAGAAAATAACCGGAAAATAACAGAACAGGAACGCGGCGATGATGCGAAACCCGTATCCTGTGGTCCAGTTGAAGCTGGCTTTGACATTGTCCCAGACCGAACCCGGATGGTCCATTGCAAGGGCGGGAAAGGCAAGGCAGATTTTCAGATTGACCCAGAATCCAAGCAACATCCAGATAAACATACCCCCCATATATTCCGGTGGGAGGTATTCGAAAATCTCTGCCATATGCCCCAAAAATGTCAGGCAGAAGGTCAGAAAAAAGAAACGGACGAAGGGACGGTTTGCCCCGTCTGCAACAGCATCGGCATTACGCAGCAGGTAAAACCGGGTGGACGACACCCCCAGTAAAGCAAGCGCAAATGAATTGGAAATGGTCGATAGCGTTAAACCGACGACAGGAATTTTGACCAGAAATAACGAGGCAATGGACAAGCACAAGGGTAGGAAAATATATTTGCGAAAGACCTTCGCATTTGCGCGCATAAAGGCCAATGCGTCAAAAACGATGGTCATGATTTGCATTTCCATATCGGCTTACAGCCCTTCCAGTTCATGTGCAATTTTTTGGGCGGCTTCCACCGGATCATCGGCTTGGGTGATCGGGCGGCCGATGACCAGAATATCTGCGCCTGCAATAACGGCGTCACGTGGGGACATCACACGTTTTTGGTCGCCTTTGGCGGCCCATGCCGGGCGAATGCCGGGGACGATCAATTTAAAATCAGGACCACAGGCCGCACGGATCGGGGCAATTTCTTTGGCAGAACAGACCACACCGTCCAAACCATTGTCTTGGGTCAGTTTCGCAAGACGGACAACTTGATCTTCGATATTGTCATTAACGCCGATGGCGCTGAGGTCCTCTTGATCCAGCGCTGTCAGGATCGTCACGGCGATGGTCAGGGGAATACCAGCCTCACGTCCGGCGTTTGCAGCCTGTTTCAACATTTCCGGCCCGCCTTGGGCATGCACGTTGATAATCTGTGGCGCAATCGGTTTTGCCGCACGAATGGCCCCGGCAACGGTATTGGGGATATCATGGAATTTCAAATCCAGAAAAACCGGCATGCCCACATCCCGAATGGCAGCAACCCCCTGCGGGCCATTGGCGGTAAAAAACTCTTTGCCAACCTTCATTCCCCCAACAAGCCCTTTCAGCTTTTGGGCCAGTTCAACAGCATAGGACACATCGGTTGTATCCAAGGCGACATATATACGTTCAAAAGCTTTCATCGGTAAGGCTCACTTGATCGAAAAGGGGAACAGAAAGAACGTTTTTTGGCTTAGGGGATTTAGGCATCGATGTCAAAGAAAGAAAGGGGTAATAGAGGCTATAGCTAAAGTCATTTGGTAATAAAGTAATCTTTCCTTGGCAAAAAGCCTATGTCTGCGCTATGAAAATAGCCGGGTATGTTAGGTTGAGGGAATGATGCGGGTTTTAATTGCAGATGATCATCCGATGTTTCGAAGTGGAATATGCGGGTTGATAGAGCAAGCGTTTGACGGGGTGCAGTGTACGCAGGTTGGTGAGGGGGAAACCCTTATGAAGGCATTGGAACAGCCTTACGACCTTGCGGTTTTGGACCTGTTTTTACCCAATTTTGATTATAAGAAAGATCTTCCCGATATTCGACAATCCTATCCGTTGCTCCCTTTGGTGATTGTGTCCATGCTGGATCGTAAAGGTGATATTCAGCAGGTTATGGATATGGGGGTAAACGGGTTTGTCTCAAAAAGTTTGGACCCGCAAGACATCAGTACTCATATTCGGGATGTCTGGGCCGGGGAACGGGTCTTGGCGATGGGGGAGTTTCTGATTGATGCGGATACAGAAGAACGTAAAATTTTGTCGAATTTACCACCTCGCCAACGTGAAGTCCTTGATCTGTTGAGCCAAGGCATGAGTAATAAAGAAATCGCCCGTGTTCTGGATTTGTCGCCTTTTACAGTGCGGAGCCATATTTCAGCCTTGATGCGGGCGTTAAATGTCAATTCACGTACAGCAGCGGCGTCATGGGCGCATAAAATGGATCAGGAGATTAGTGCCTGATCCGGGCCAACTGGCTTTCAATCGCGGCGCGCAGGCGGGCAGGTTGAACCGGTTTGGGGATCAGTAAAAGGCCGCGTGTGTGAATTTCATCAATAATTTTTGGATTGGTTTCACCGGACAGGATGATAAAGGGGATGGAATGTGGGCTTTGTCGATTAACTTCCTCTTGCACATCAAAGGCGGTTACGCCGTTCCCTAATGAAAAATCACTTAAGACCAGATCGGGGGCGTCCGAGGGTTTAACTTCATAAAGAGATTGCGCATAACTGACGCGTGCCCCCCAATGGGCGAGCAAGGTCTCACTGGCGCGCAGGCTGTCAGGGTCATCATCTACAATGAGGATATGTAAACCGTTTAAGGAGTTGTTTGAGGTGAGTTCCGGTGATGTTGCAGGTTTTGCGGCATGCCCCACCTTAAGACCGGAAAGGGTGAAAGTGGACCCGTTGGGTGAGCTGTGCAGATCAAGGCTCAAATGCAAAGGGGTGCAGAGTTTTTTGACAATGGCAAGACCCAGACCGATGCTGTCTTGTGTCTGCGCATTGTCTGTCGTGGTCGCAGCACGTTTAAATTCTTCAAAAATCTGAGTACGTTCTTTTGGTGCAATTCCACTGCCTTGGTCTTTTACATGCAGGCTCAGGATATTGGATGTATGTGTAACTTCGAGTGTGACAGTACCTTTCCCGCCATATTTCAAGGCATTGGAAAGCAGGTTCTGCACAATCCGACGTAAAAGGACCGGGTCACTTTCAATCCAGTAAGGGGCGCAATCAACGTGAATGGAGGCCGCGCAAATATCGGCTAATGGCTTAAATTCTTCGGCAATGTTCTTAAGAAAGGCTGCAAGGTCAATTGCTTGGGTCTGAACCGTGAAATTCCCGGTTTCCAACAGGCTGATATCCAGCAAAGAGGTGAACATATTGCTGAGGTTACGAATGGATTGACGCAAATGGGAAACGATTTTTTGCGCGTGTTCCGGTAACGTGCTGTCAGACAGTGTTTCCAGATGCAACCCCATTGCATGAACCGGTTGGCGTAGATCGTGACTGGCAGAGGCAAGCAGCCGAGTTTTTTCCCGGTTGGCCAAACGGGCTTGTGCATTGGCATTTTGGAGTTGGGCAATCAGATCGAGGTTTTCATTCTTGATCGCGACATAATCCATGAAAGAGGCCAAAACATCTTTGGCCAGTAATAACATCATAAGTAGGAAAATCAGGACGAGAACGGCCAGTGCAATAAAGTCCCCGCCTAACAGAATAAGTTTGAAAGATAGCAGGCCCAAATAAGGAATGCCGTAACACATAAAGGTCCAGCGAAATAAACCAAGGGATTTGACAGACGCCGCTGTTGAGCCGGCTGCGATGGCCATTTGCATGGCAAATGCTGCTGGATCGTTTGTTGCAAGTGAAAGATAAAGCATCATCCCCCAACTGCTGCCAACCAGACAAACCAAGGCATTGAGAAAGCTAATCCAGCGTGCTTGTTGCGTTGCTTCTTCAGGAAGGTCTTTGGCCCACATCTTCATGTAAAGCAGAAGCCCGGGTGTGAGGATGAGCTCCAAAATAGCCCATGTGATTAGAAGACCCGGTGGCAGGGTTGCAGATTTGGTTGCCAAATACAGTAAAACGGCAAACGAACTGATGTGCCCGATGACGATGGTTTTAGGGGCTTTGGCAAAAAGCCGGATTTGTTCAGTCTGCACAGATGTCATTTTTTCAATCTATAGTGTTGGTGTTAACTACGTATATCTCCGGATGGAAAAATGCATGCTACATGTGTACTAATTGAGTTAGGGGTTAGAATTTATTATTTTATGCAACGTTTTGAATAAAGTGCAAGCTTTTGCTCGATGGGGGAGTGTAGGTAAAGTAAATGTCCAAACTTGGTTTGAAGGTTGTGTTTGGTGCTGCAACGATCGCAGGCATGTCCGTAGGTTGTGTCCTACCGTCATATGCGGAAGATCAAAATGCGCAAAAAACATATCAGAAAGTCGCTCAATCCGTTCAAATGGCGGCCAGCAACAATGTTGAAGGGGCTGCCGTTAATTTAGGGCAAGCTGCGATTGAATATTTTTTACCGGCAATTGGTGAAGAGTTGCCGGAATGGGCACAGCGTATCGAATTTGAGGCTGAAATACAGGATGACGGTAAACCGTATTGGTCTTTGCTGACTGTGCAACCGCTTTACGAGAGTGAAGGCAAGGAACAAACCGTTTTTACGCAACTCAGCCAAAACCGGTATGAATATCTGGGGACGGACCGCGATGTGACAAACATCGGACTGGGTTATCGTCAGCTATTGAATGACAATACCATTATGTTAGGGGCGAATACTTTCTTTGATTGGGAATGGAAACGCCAGCATAAACGTTTTGGTATGGGGGTTGAGGCAAAATGGTCCGGTCTGGATTTTGCCAGCAATGCCTATTGGGGCATCGGTGGTGCAACCGGACGCGGCTTGAGCGGTGGTACCCGCGAAGAAGTGCTGGACGGATACGATGTTGAGCTTGGCCTGCAAGTTCCTTACATGCCGTGGGCACGGGTATATGGCAAACGCTATTTCTGGGATTCCGTACTCAATAGTGAAGATATCAAAGGCTGGACAGCCAGTCTGGAAGCCGACGTTCATCAAAACCTGACGGTTGAAGCCGGTTGGCGCGATGATAATTTCAGCGACGATGAAGTTTTTATGAAGCTAAGTTTCAATTTCGGTCCCGGTGGGGGGCAGGCCAATCGACCTGTGGCCCTCAGTTCATCCTTTATTGCCGATCAGGCATGGGATATGCGCGATATGAGCGAACATAATCTGGATAAAGTGCGCCGCGAAAATCGTATTATTGTTGAACGTCGTTCCAGCGGCGTTGTGATTAGTCGCAGCAACTAAGCCGGATCGGAGAAAAAAATGTTAAAATTAACAAACATGTTTTTTGTTTTGTCTGTGTTGTTCTTTGCAGCATCGGTCAATGCCAGTCCAATTACAGGGACAAATTCGGGGCAGGCAACACGTTATGATGTGACGATCACCAAGGTTGAGCTATGTCGAAGCGCAACATGTACGGCACCGTTCGTGTTGGGAAGTTCGTCCAAAGTCTTTGATATTGCTTCTGCCAGTGTTGGGGAAGAGGTCGGTAAATTTATTGATCTTGAAGGTATCCCGCTTTTTCAAACCTGGTCCCATGTCCGGGTAACCATGTCCACGTCCTTTGTCATTAGTGGAGATGACGGCACATGCAAAACCAATGGCGGCAGTGGAACGCGTGCGGCGTTTTTAGCTGGTGCAGCCTCTGGTGGGGCCGTGTTGCCGGCGACTATGCAGCTTCCGAATCAGGCAACAGTTCAAGCAGTGCCGGGGTTGGCTGGATTTAACTATTCGACCTACGGCATTACGCAAACGGATGGGGCAAGCCAGTTTACAATGACCATCGCACTTGCATCGCCTTACACCTGCAAAGGTGAGCTCCCGCGTATTGATGTGAAGTTCGATACCTCCCAAGCTTTTGGACATGGTGGTGGTGCCTGTACAGTCACTTTCCCGCAACCACCAACCGTAACGATTACGGCAGAAGATCCTTAAAGTCGGTTATGTAAATCGGCAAACCCACAAAAAATACCCTCGCTTGATCAGAGCGAGGGTATTTTTTTGAATATATCCCGATGATGAAAACGCTGTGAGATATATCCGAAATCAAGGGCTTTCGTCTTTCAGCGTTAAAGACGAAAGCCGTGTATATATAAATAAATGGATTAGCTGGCCATTTCAGCGCGGACCTGTTCACGCAGTTCGTCGATACAGACGCGATTGCCCGCTTTTTCCATATGCCAGAACGTCCAGCCGTTGCAGGCTTGTGCATTTTGGACACGGGCACCGACCTGATGGATAGAACCACGGAAATTGGCCGCACTCAGTGTCCCGTCTGCGCGGACCTTGGCTTGGTAACGTCCCTTTACGTCGGTCAATGTTGTGCCCGGTTCCAACAGGCCGCGTTCCAGCAATGTCCCAAACGGAATGCGCGGGGCTTGGCGTTTGGCCGGCGTGGTGAGTAAGGAGGTATCAACCGTGCCTTTGATGGCTTTGATCCGCTTTTCAGCAACTTTGATATAATCGCTTTCACGTTCCAAACCGATGAAGTTACGTCCCAGTTTTTTGGCAACAGCACCCGTTGTCCCCGTTCCGAAGAAGGGATCAAGAACCACATCACCGGGTTTACTGGAGGCCATGATGACGCGATAGAGCAGGCTTTCCGGTTTCTGGGTCGGATGTGCTTTTTGTCCGGCATCGTCTTTCAGGCGCTCGCCCCCATTGCAGATGGGCAGCAGCCAGTCCGAGCGCATTTGCACATCGTCATTGAAGGCTTTCATGGCTTCGTAATTGAAATTGTATTTGGCTTTTTCCGATTTGGAACACCAGATCATTGTTTCATGCGCGTTGGTAAAGCGACGTCCTCGGAAATTCGGCATCGGGTTTGTCTTGCGCCAGATAACATCGTTGAGCATCCAATAGCCCAAGTCCTGCAAAGTAACGCCAACACGGAAAATGTTGTGATAAGACCCGATCACCCAAATCGTGCCGTCATCTTTCAAAATGCGACGTGCGGCTTTCAACCAGGCTTTGGAAAAATCATCATAAGCCTTAAAGCTGTCGAACTGGTCCCAGTGATCATCGCAGGCATCGACTTTGGTGTTGTTCGGGCGGTGCAAGTCACCGCCGAGTTGCAGGTTATAGGGCGGATCCGCAAAAATCAGATCAACAGATTTTTCCGGAAGGCTGTTCATCATCTCAATGCAATCGCCTTGCAAGATTTGATTCAGCGGTAAAGTTTGTAGCGTTTTCATAAGAAGGAATCTACGGCGAATCGGGTAAAAAAAGTCTTAACAGCTACAAAGTTTTTTATTAATAACTTGTTGATTCTAAATAAAAATTTACCTTTTGTTAACGAATGTATCAAGGTGTGAAAAAGCCTGCGGAAACACAAGGTTTCGCAGGCTTTGGAATTGCTTGGACAGAGGCTTATTGTTACTTGGCCACAATCGGGCTAAGGCCATGTTTTTTGGCAGAAGCCGCCAATCGCCCATCTTTCTTAACGGTTTGAAGGAATTCATTGACCTTTGCCAGCCAGGCAGCCTCCCCTTTAGGGACCGCATAGGCATAGGGCGTCGGGGCGAGTGTTTGTTTCGGTTCCATCAAATGTGCCCAAGTGGTGAGGGATGCCATACGTCGACCATAGGGAAAGTCGGTCATAAAGACATCGGCACGCCCTGCTTCGACCTCTTGTTCACGGGCTTTAAAACTGTCAACGACAGACAGCTCAGCCTTTTTCAGGTACTCACGCATGACGGGTTCCATGTAGGTTCCTTTTTGAACCACAACAATGTGACCGTCTTGATCAATATCTTCCCAATGTTTGATTGTTGGATTGGATTTCATGGAAACGGCATAAATTCCGCTGATCAAGTGCGGTTCGGAGAAATCCATAAAAGGTTTGCGATCTTCACGAACACCCACGCCGTGCATGGAAATATCACAGGCATCATTGGTCATATTCTCTTTGATTTTACCAAAGGAGCTGTCGATGAATTTAAGATTTACCTTCAGATCTTTGGCAAATTCATGCGCCATATCAATGTCGATACCTTCCAGTTCCCCCGTTCTGGGATTGCGATAGGAAATGGCAAAATATCCCGGCCAGATACAGACGCGAAGCTCATTATTTTTTTGAATTTTCTCAAGCCGGTTTGCAGCATAAGAGTCTGTAGGTAGTGCAAAAAGTGTAAATAAAATCACACCAACAATTATACGTAACATTTCGTAATTCCCCCTCGAAATTAGCTGGTCATTAGTAATTCAGGGTTTAATGTGAAGCAAGTTGTAACTTTTCTAATTACTGATATCGTAGTGTTTCTTTAGATATTTGTTTATAAAATAAATACAAGAATATGTTTTTGTGAAAGTGGGTCTCTTGGCACCGAGAAAGTATCGTATATTTAAAAGACACCGCCCGCCCTTTATGCGCTATACGATTATTTCGTTAGGGGTTTTGGGGTTGGTGATTTCGATGCTTTGGATAAGTTTCCAGGCTTCGGTTGCCGAACGAAATAACCTGAGTAAGCTATATGCACGTATGATCGAAAGCAGTATCACGCGTATGGTTGAGGCCGTTGAAAATAACCTGTTCGGAATTTTGCAGGATTTGGAACTTGAACAAGGTGACATTGATTTCACCATTTATGAACGGCGCATTGATAACCTAATTCGATTTGCACCCCATATCCGGCAGATTATTCTTCTACGTGGCGATGATGTTCTGTTTAACAGCAATATGCGCAGTCATGCTCAGATCGATCTTGCGGGTTTAAGCTTTCCTGAGGAATTGTCGAATGCATTGTCATTGGGCATACAAATCGGCAATACCGTTCATGGACGTTTTTTACCGGAAGTCGGCGATGTCGCGCCAAAAACTTCACCGCGCAAGCTGATTCCGTTACTCTTAAGTCTCAAAAATAATCCTCCGGAAGCGACCTATCGGGTTTTGGTGGGGATGAATGCACATTATCTGGATCGTCTTTTTAAGACAACTGATCTGGGTGATCGTGATAGTTATGCTTTATTGCGTGCCGATGGGGCCGTCCTGTTATCAAGGGGGCGCGAAAGTACGGGGCTGAATGTTATTCAAAAAGCGATTTCCAGCTTTAAGGAAGGTCGTGATGAAAGTTATCTAAAAGAACAAGACGGGGGGTTGGAAAAAAGTAAAACGACAATCCGTTTTTCCGGCAAATACCCTTTGGGTATTATTGTCAGTGTTGATCATGGGGCAACATTTAGCAACTGGCTGGATGAAAACAAGGTTTTGATTTTAGCCCTTTTTCTCGCCACGCTTGGGGTCCTGTTTATCGCGTTCTGGCTTTATATGGATTTGCAGCGTTCGAAAATTCTACGCAAAGAAATTCGCCTGTTGTCGTCGGCTGTCCAACAATCTCCGGTATCTTTTTTAATTACGGATAAACAAGGCGTTATTCATTATGCCAACCCGGCGTTTGAGAAAGTTTATGGCTATTCAAGGGCCGAATATATTGGTCAGCACCCTTCAATTATTAAAAGTGGATTGGCATCAGAAGAGATTTATAAAGACTTATGGGAGAGCGTCAACCGGGGTGAGACATGGCAAGGAGAGTTTATCAATAGAACCAAGCAAGGTCGTTTGATCCCGACATCGACCGCGATTTCACCTGTCATTGATGATGACGGTAATTTTGATTATTTGGTTGGTGCGCTGATGGATATTTCCGTACAGAAAGAATTACAGGAAAAAGCTTTGGCAGCCTCTCACGAAGCGCGCTTGGCAAGCGAAGCCAAATCACATTTTCTGGCAACGATGAGCCACGAGTTACGCACCCCCATGACGGGGATCAAGGGGATTATCGAAATTTTGAAATCAAATCAGTGCAATCCACAACAGGTTTCGGATTTTCTGGATGATTTGGGCAGTTCTTCTAACGCCTTGATGATGCTTTTAAATGACATTCTTGATCTGTCAAAAATCGAAGCGGGTAAGCTGCAAATTGAATTTTTACCCTGTAATCCCAGTGCGATTATTGAAAATGTGCTGCATTTGTTTAGAGAAACAGCAGAGACCAAAGGAGTGGAACTGACATCAAATGCGCAAGAATATAGTGATATATGGGTGAAAACCGACGGTTTGCGATTGCGCCAAATTGTATCCAATCTGGTGAGTAATGCGGTTAAGTTTACGGAAGTGGGCAGTGTGCGTGTTAACCTGTGCGTCACCCCCTTGGTGGCGGGCAAAGTTTCCCTGAAGATTGTGGTCGAAGATACGGGTATCGGTATGACCCGTGAACAAGTGAATACCGTGTTTCAACCCTTTACGCAGGCGGATGCATCGACAACGCGCAAGTATGGCGGAACAGGGCTTGGGTTGACGATTACGGAACAGTTATGTCAACTCCTTGGAGGGCGATTAAAAATCAAGAGTGCGCTGAATTCAGGTTCGACCTTTTCTGTCGATATACCCGTTGATCAGGTGCATGCCCCTCATGGAGATGTGTCTCGGGATGTGGATATCGGCTCGTTACAAATGTTGTTGGCCGAAGACAATACGGTTAACCAAAAAGTTGTTTCGACCCTTTTGCGTCAGAAAGGGCATGTGGTTGATATTGTTTCCAATGGTCAGGAAGCCGTCGAGATTGCGCAGCAAAAGAAGTTTGATATCATTTTGATGGACATGCAAATGCCAGTGATGGATGGCGTTGAGGCCATTTCACATATTCGAAAGGAAGAGGGCCTGAATTGCAAGACGGTCATTTTTGCTTTTACGGCCGATGCGTTCCCGGAACATCGTGGTAAATATCTGGTTGCAGGGGCGAATGATGTGGTGACCAAGCCTTTAAACTGGCGGCAGTTGCACGAAAAGCTTACGCAAGCCTTTCGGGCACGTGAAATGAAGTAAATAAAAAAACGGCACTGAAAACAGCGCCGTTTTTTTGTATCGCAAGTGCGATGAATTATTTTGCACCTGTTGGAATTGGGCCAAGGATCATAATCATCTGGCGGCCTTCCATCTTCGGCTGATGTTCGACTTTTGCGATTTCTGTCGTGTCGGCTTTTACGCGGTTGAGAACTTCCATCCCCAGTTCCTGGTGTGCCATTTCACGTCCACGATAACGCAGGGTAATTTTTACCTTATCACCGTTATCAAGGAATTTGACGACATTGCGCATTTTGACTTCATAGTCATGTTGGTCAATGCCGGGTCGCATTTTGATCTCTTTGACCTGAACGACTTTCTGTTTTTTCTTGGCTTCGGCTTTTCGTTTCTGAGCTTCATATTTGTATTTTCCTGAATCCAGGATTTTACAAACAGGTGGCTCTGCATTGGGCGACACTTCGATCAGGTCGATACCTGCCTTTTGTGCGCGCTTTAGTGCCTCATCAATTGAGACAACACCAACCATTTCACCATTCTCATCTACGAGCCGAACTTGCGGAGCGCGGATTTCTTTATTGACGCGAGGACCATCTTGGGCCGGTTGCGCCTTCATCGGACGACGAGCTATTGAAATTCTCCTATATCTTGCTACGCCAAAAAAACGAAGAAGGGCCGCCCTATTTACCGGTCGGGCGGGCCGCTTCGCTCACTAGTTTATCTACCGCTTCGTCAAGTGCAAGAATTTCTTGCGTTTTTCCACCCAAACGGCGCATAGCAACGCTGCGATTTTCGACTTCTTTGCCACCGACGACCAGAATAACTGGTACTTTTGCATGGGAATGTTCGCGGATTTTATAGTTAATACTTTCATTACGGAAGTCCGTTTCACAAGACAAACCGTGCTGTTTAAGCGTATCGCACACTTCCTGAGCATAATCGTTATGATCACTTGTGATTGAGGCAACGACAACTTGTTGCGGTGCCAGCCATAACGGGAAGCGTCCGGCGAAGTTTTCGATCAAAATGCCGATGAAACGTTCAAAGGAACCGAGAATCGCACGGTGTAACATCACTGGGCGGTGTTTTTGTCCGTCTTCACCGATGTAATCAGCATCCAGTCGTTCCGGTAAAACGAAATCAACCTGCAGGGTACCGCACTGCCAATCCCGACCAATCGCATCGCGCAGAACGAATTCCAGTTTCGGACCATAGAACGCCCCTTCACCCGGATTCAATGTCCATTCCAGACCGGCTGCTTCGGTTGCTTCTTTCAAAGCATTTTCGGCCTTGTCCCAAGTTTCGTCAGAACCGGCACGCACGTCGGGGCGATCAGAAAACTTAACCTTCACGTCTTCAAAGCCGAAATCTTTGTAAACGGATTTGAGAAGGTCACAGAAAATCTTGGTTTCGGAAATGATTTGGTCCGGGCTACAGAAAATATGTGCGTCATCCTGTGTAAAGGAGCGCACGCGCATCAAACCATGTAATGCACCGCTTGGTTCGTTACGGAAACAGGAACCAAATTCCGCCATACGTAACGGCAGATCGCGGTAGGATTTCAGGCCTTGGTTAAAGATCTGAACATGGCAGGGACAGTTCATCGGTTTGATGGCGAGAACTTTTTCTTCGGCACCGGTGATGAACATATTTTCACGGAATTTTTCCCAGTGACCGGAATCTTCCCAAAGCTTCCGATCCACCATTTGTGGTGTGTTGACCTCAACGTAGCCGGCGTTTTCCAGACGATCACGCATGTAGCCTTGAACAGTGCGATAAATTTTCCAGCCGTGCGGGTGCCAAAAGACGGAACCGACAGCCTCTTCCTGAAAGTGGAACAGGCCCATTTCCTTACCGAGTTTACGGTGGTCACGTTTTTCGGCTTCTTCCAGCATATGCAGATATTGGCGCAGGGCCTTTTTGTCTGTCCAGGCTGTCCCATAGATACGTTGCAGCATCTCGTTATTGGAATCGCCACGCCAATAGGCGCCGGCAACTTTCATCAGTTTGAACGCCTTGCCCAGCTTGCCGGTTGAAGGCAGGTGTGGGCCACGGCACATATCAAACCAATCGCCTTGACGGTAGACAGTGACGTCTTCGCCTTCGGGAATGCTTTCGATAATTTCCGCTTTATAATGTTCGCCCATTTCTTTGAACTTGGCGATCAATTCGTTGCGGTCCCAAACTTCACGTTCGATTGGAAGATCGCGGTCCACGATGTCTTCCATGCGCTTTTCAATCTTTTCCAGATCTTCCGGGCTGAACGGTTTTTCAGTTGCAAAGTCGTAGTAATAGCCGTTTTCAATAGCCGGGCCGATGGTGACCTGAACATTGTCGAACAGTTCCTGTACGGCCTGTGCCATGATATGTGCAGCATCGTGGCGCAAAAGTTCCAGTGCGTCTTCGTCTTTGGCCGTGACAATGGACATCTCGCAATCTTCGGTGATCGTCAAAGACAGATCTTTCATCTCGCCATTGATACGCACAGCCAAAGCAGCTTTGGCCAAGCCTGCACCAATGTCGGCAGCCACTTGGGCGCCGGTGACAGAACCGTCGAATTCACGTTTAGAGCCATCGGGCAAAGTAATCGCGACCATTGATCTCGCACTCACTCTTTAAAATAATAAATTAACATCAAGAGGGGCAAATTAGCGAGATTGTGCGGTGTGTCAAGGTAAACCGTACCTTGCGGATAATAAGCTAATGCCCTGCACCTTATTCGCATAGAAGAAAGGGCAGGGCATTTTGATTTAGCTGAGCAGCAACTTGTCGTCGTCGATTTCTTCGCCGCGTACTTTTTCAAACATATGCAGCAGGTCTTCGACTTTCATATTTTTGCGTTGATCGCCTTCCACATCCAGAACAACGCGACCTTCGTGCAACATGACGGTCCGTTGACCGTGATCCAGAGCTTGTCGCATGGAATGGGTGACCATCATGGTCGTCAGTTGGCCTTCGTTGACCAGTTTTTCGGTCAATTCAAGCACGAAAGCGGCTGTTTTGGGATCAAGGGCAGCGGTATGTTCATCGAGCAAAAGGATTTTCATCGGGTTCAATGTTGCCATGACAAGACTGACGGCTTGACGTTGCCCACCGGACAGCAGGCCCATTTTGTCTTCAAGGCGGTTTTCAAGGCCAAGGCCAAGAACAGAGATTTTTTCGCGGAATAATTCGCGACGTTCTGCGGTGACCGCGTGGGAAAAACCACGCGATTGACCGCGCCCGGAGGCCAGCGCAAGGTTTTCTTCGATGGTCAGGCTTTCACAGGTCCCGGCCATCGGATCCTGAAAAACGCGAGCGACCAGACCGGAACGCTGTGCCGTTGACCAGTTGGTGACATCCTGTTCGTCGATTTTAACCGAACCTGCATCGGCTTTGATCTCGCCAGCCAACACATTCAGGAAAGTGGATTTTCCGGCCCCGTTTGATCCGATCACGGTGACAAACTGACTTTCGGGGATTTGCAGGTTCATGCCACGCAGGGCTTTGTTTTCAATAGCGGTACCCGGATTAAAGACGACTTGAATGTCTTTTGCTTCGATCATTGGCCGGCTCCTTTCACGGATTTACGTTTGGCCCATTTTTGGCGTGCACCGGGTAATGTCATGGCAAGAACCACGAGAACAGCGGTGACGAGTTTCAGGTCCTGTGCTTGTAAACCGATAAAGTCGGCGTTCAAGGCAACCGCAACAACAACGCGATACAGGATAGAACCGATAACGCAGCCAATCGTTGCCAAAATAATGGTTCGGGTTGAGAATGTAGCTTCGCCCAGAATAACAGCGGCTAGACCCACAACAATGACACCTACACCCATTGTGATATCAGCGCCGCCTTGAATTTGTGCAAACAAGGCACCGGCCAAGGCAACCATTGCGTTGCTGAGTGCAATGCCAACCAGTTTCATTTTACCCGTATTGATGCCTTGTGCAGCAGCCATACGTCCATTGACACCTGTGGCGCGCATACCCAGACCGGTTTCCGAAGACAGGAATAAATTTAACAGAATCAGCAAGGCGACGATAATGGCGAATAAAACGATGGGAGTGACCCAGTAATAAGGCAGGTCGATCAGTTTTTCGAACGGTGTAAAGACGGTTTCTTCCCCCAACAAAGCTTGGTTGGGTTTGCCCATGATGCGCAAATTCACCGAATAAAGAGCGATCATGGTCAGGATACTGGCAAGAAGATGCAGAATGCCGAGTCTTACGTTCAACCATGCCGTGACCAGTCCGGCCAATGCCCCGGCGACAATCGCCCCCAAAAGGGACAGAAAAGGATTGACGCCCGCAACGATCAGGGTCGCACTTGTGGCAGCCCCCATAGGCAAACTGCCGTCAACCGTCAAATCGGGAAAATCCAGAACGCGAAAACTAATAAATACCCCAAGTGCGACAATACCGAACAGGAGGCCGGTTTCTATTGCACCGAGAAAGGCGATTAAACTCATACCAGAACCTTACATCTATATAGTATGATCCGCCGCCCTCATGGATGAAGGCAGCGGATCAATCAGAACAGGTCGTGAAATCACGAAAGATTATTCAACGACTTTTTCGGCCTTTTTAACCATTTGTTCGTCGAAAGTCAGCCCCATTTGTTTGGCTGATCCCAGATTGACGTGCAAATTGGTTTTATCCACGCCTTGAACGTCGATTTCACCGGCTTTTTTGCCTTTCAAAACGTCCAGAACGATCTGGCCTGTTTGACGACCGATATCGTAATAGTCAAAGCCAAGAGCTGCTGCCGCGCCGCGCTCAACCGAACCTGTATCGCCGGCAAAGACCGGGATTTGGGCATCGATACCGACTTTTACAACAGATTCAAACGCACTGACGATGGTGTTGTCCGTTGTGACATAGATCGCATCGACTTTACCGACGAGGCTGCGAACCGCCATCAAAACGTCACCACTAGACGGTGCGGAGGCTGTGACAACATTGATGCCTTTGCTTTCGGCGATTTTTTTGAAGTTTTCAACGAGAACAACGGCGTTGGTTTCACCTGGATTATAGGGAACGCCAATGGTTTTTGCGTTCGGCAGTGCATCTGTGATGAGCTGCAGGTGTTTTTCCAGCGGCAACATGTCACTAACCCCGGTGACAGAACCACCGGATGCTTTCCAGTCTTTCACCAGTTTGGCGGCAACCGGGTCTGTGACGGCAGAAAAGACAACCGGAATGCGACCACGTGCAGAAGCCACAGCAGCTTGTGCAGACGGTGTGGCGATGGCCACGATCACATCGGGGTTTTCACCGACGAATTTTTTGGCGATTTGACCAGCAATCCCGACATCGCCTTGCGCACTTTGGAATTCCCAGTTCAGGTTCTCGCCCTCTTTAAAGCCATTTTCACCCAAAACGTCTTTGACGCCTTTGCGCACAGCGTCCAAGGCCGGGTGTTCCACGATTGCGGTGATTTTAACGGTTTTGCTGTCAGCTTGGGCAACAGCGGGGAAAAGTGCACTGACACCGATATAAGCGGCTGTTGCAAAAGCGCCGAGAATTTTTTTGTTGAACATAGCAGTCCCTGCTTTTCAGTTTGAAACGAAGTGGATGGCTAGGGTGAGCCCCTAGTATTCTGTCCTAAAAGGCCAGAGTTGGTACTAAGTTAATTTAATCATGCCACATTACAATTTTTATTTTCTTTATTGGATAAAAATATAAAGTTTATGCGGGTTTTAAGGTGGCAATAGACATATATAGGCGTCAAAACCTGACCGAATAGTCGAATTTGTGGCGAATCCGACTGTTTGATATCCTCCACAAAAGAGATTTTAAGATTTCAGCTGCAAAAAAATGTCAGGGTAGCAAAATAATTGAATTATATTTTTATAATATAATTTGTGCATTTGCGAAGGTGCAATGCAAGAAAACTCAACTGTTTCAGGTAACTTTCTCTTTCTTTTAAGTTTTTATATTTTGACATAAAGCGGTAAGACCAGCGAAAATCTGCGATAAAATGTAAAAATCGGTATTTTGATACTGGATTATTAGATTAAATCGGTATATGGCAAGGGGGCAGATTTAATGACCCAATTTCATATTGGGCGGGGAGAAAAAAATGTCTGAACATATTTATGAGCGGATCAAAAAAGATCCGCGCTTTATTGACTTGCAAAAGCGTCGGGGACGTTTTGCTCTTATTTTGTCTATCATCGTTTTAACCGTTTATTACGGTTTCATCATGGTTGTTGCCTTTGCGCCTGAAAAGCTGGCGACGCCGTTGGCGGAAGGTATGACGACAAGTATCGGTATACCGATCGGTGCCGTTATTATTATTCTGGCATGGTTGAGCACAGGTATTTATGTGCGCCGCGCCAACAGCGAGTTTGACGCCCTCAACAAACAGATTGTGGAGGATGCAAGCAAATGAGTTTGAACCGTATTCTTACATTATCTGGTCTTTTTGCTCTGATGTTATTGGCTGGCGATCCTGCATGGGCCGCTGGTGCAATTGAAGGGGAAGTCACGAAACAACCGGTTAACCTTTCTGCGATTTCGATGTTTGTGATTTTTGTTTGTATTACCTTGGGTATTACATATTGGGCGGCACGCCGCACGAAATCCGCAAGCGATTTTTATACTGCAGGCGGTGGGATCACGGGTTTCCAGAATGGTCTTGCGATTGCGGGGGATTATATGTCTGCCGCAACTTTGCTGGGGCTGTCCGGTCTGGTATTCGCCAAGGGTTACGATGGTTTTGTCTATTCCATCGGTTTTCTGGTGGGCTGGCCGATCATCCTGTTTATGATGGCAGAACGTTTGCGTAATCTTGGTAAATTTACGTTTGCCGACATCTGTTCTTTCCGTTTGCAGCAAACGCCGATCCGTTCTTTGGCGGCTTCAGGTGCATTGTCGGTTGTTGTTTTGTACCTCATTGCGCAAATGGTTGGTGCTGGTAAACTGATCCAATTGCTGTTCGGTCTGGACTATGCTTATGCCGTTGTTCTCGTCGGTATTATGATGATGGTCTATGTGACGTTTGGCGGTATGATTGCAACCACATGGGTACAGATCATCAAAGCTTGCCTGCTGTTGTTTGGTGGTACGTTCATGGTTGTGATGGCTATGTCCCAGTTTGGCTTCAATTTTGAAGCGATTGCAACCAAAGCAACAGAAGTTCACAAATCCGGTATTTCCTTGATGGCACCGGGCGGTTTGTTGGCTGATCCTGTTTCCGCTATTTCATTGGGGCTGGCGCTGATGTTCGGGACAGCTGGTTTGCCGCATATTCTGATGCGTTTCTTCACGGTAACGGACGCGAAAGAAGCCCGCAAATCTGTGTTCTACGCAACCGGATTTATCGGTTATTTCTTCATGGTTGTTTGTACGATGGGCCTGTGTGCGATTGTAATCGTTGGTACAGATTCAAGCTTCTATGATGCGGCCGGTAAATTGCTCGGTGGTGGCAATATGGCTGCGATGCACCTTGCAAAAGCGGTTGGCGGTGACTTGTTCTTCGGCTTTATTTCAGCGGTCGCCTTCGCAACGATCCTGGCGGTTGTATCCGGTTTGGCTCTGGCGGGTGCGTCTGCGATTTCGCACGATCTATATGCGTCTGTCTTTAAAAAAGGCAAAGCAACAGAACAACAGGAAATTCGCGTTTCCCGTATTGCAACCATTTGCCTTGGTCTGTTGGCCATCGTTTTGGGGATTGCGTTTGAGAAACAGAACATTGCCTTCATGGTTGGTTTGGCCTTCGGTATTGCTGGTTCTGCCAATTTCCCGGTTTTGATCCTATCTATGTACTGGAAAGGTTTGACCACACGCGGTGCGTTCATTGGTGGCTTTATCGGTCTGTTGACTGCGCTGGTTCTGGTGATCCTGTCACCGACAATTTGGGTGAGCATCTTTGGTTTCGAAGAAGCAATCTTCCCGTATAATCACCCGGCTTTGTTCTCGATGACAACGGCATTTCTTGCGATTTACGTCTTCTCGAAACTGGATAATTCCGAGCAAGCCCGTAAAGAAGCAGAACTGTTTGACTCACAGTCTGTTCGTTCGCAAACGGGTGTGGGTGCAGAAGGTGCCTCTGCCCACTAAAATGGGTGCAATAGATCGAAAGGTATGCGACCCATGCCTTTCGACTTCTAGACTTGTCAAACTTGAAATCCTGAAAGGGGAGGGAAATTTCGGCCCTGCCTTTTCGGGATTTTTCTTGTGAAAGTGATCACACGATGACTGAGTTTTTTAATTTTGATTTTCCACCTTTCAATCTTCTGACCCCGTCTGAACGTGATAAGTTCAGCGAGGCGTTGGATATCGGCTATTTTCAGGAAGGTGAAGTCCTGATTGAACCAAACAAGGAAATTCATTCCCTATTTATTTTGATTAAAGGCATTGTCCATGAAACACAGGACGGGGAAACCCTGAATGTACATGGTGAACATGATGTGTTTGGCGCACGCTGGTTGATTGAAGGCAAACGTTCCAGCACCTTTACGGTGGTGGAAGAAGCCTTGATTTACTTGCTGCCCGCTGCCCTGTTTGAAGATATTTTGAAGCAGAATGAAGATTTTCATGGTTTCTTTTTTAAATCTATCCGCGACAAAGTGAATATGACCCCGGCGCGGGCGTCTAGCTATACGGCCAGCCCTTTGTTGGCAACACCTGTGCAAAAAGTTGTCCAGCATCCTTTGTCTATTGCAGCCAGTGCGCCGATGTCAGAGGCGGCCCGTTTGATGCGTGATCATGCGACGACATCCATTTTGGTGACGGATCGCCAAAACGAGGTCTGCGGCTTGATTACATCGTCAAAATTGCGTGACAGTGCCTTGATTGACGGGATTCCGGCACAAACTCCGGTCGGGGATGTTTGTCTTATTGATTTAATCGGGGTGAACCAGCAAGACCCGATGAGCCATGCCATGATTACAATGGTAAAACACAAGATCAACCGGGTTGTTGTGCGTGATGGGGATCTTATTACCGGTGTGTTGGAACTGACCGATTTGCTCAGTTTCTTGTCCAACCATTCCTATTTGTTGTTTTTACAGGTTGAGCGCGCGAAAAATATTAACGAGTTAAAAGATGTGGTGACAGGCATTAATGATCTTGTCGGTCTGCTACATGACAGTGGAACCAGTATTGCCATCATCACGCGACTGGTGTCTGAGGTAAACCAGCGTGTTTTTACCAAATTAACCCAATTCATTGCGCCCCAAGGTATGATGGAAAATACGTGCTTGATTATTATGGGCAGTGAAGGGCGGCGCGAACAGGTTTTGCGCACAGATCAGGATAATGCGCTGATCATTCGTGATGGATATGACGTGGAAGCTGTGCGTGCTTTTGGTCGGGAATTTTCCGATGTGTTGGATCGTTTTGGTTTTCCGCCTTGTCCCGGTCATATGATGGTATCCAACCCGGATTGGTGCATGACGTTAAGTGAATACAAGCGCAAAATTTTCCAGTGGGTCAATCAACCGGATGAAAACAGTATGATCGGCTTGTCGGCTTTTGTTGATGCGGTTTCGGCCTGCGGGGATAAGAATTTATTGCGCGAAGCCAAGGAATATTTCCATCAGGTGCTCAGCGACCATGATGGGTTTTATGCCATGTTTGCTGCCCCGATTGTGTCGTTCGATACACCGTTGGGCATGTTTCACCGTTTAAAAGTGGAAAAGGGCGCACATGAAGGTGAAATGGATTTGAAAAAAGGCGGTATTTTCACCATCGTTCACGGGGCACGTGTTTTGGCGATTAAACATAAAATCCATACGACCAATACCTTGCGCCGCATTTCAGCTTTGGCAGAGGTCGGTGTCCTTGATAAACGGTTTGGTGAAGACTTAATTGATGCCTTTGAATTTTTACGAGGATTAAAATTAAAAGCCTCGTTCAACGCGGATGGAGAATTTAAAGGCGCAACCAATTTTGTACGGATCAAAAGTTTGCACAAGCTGGAAAAAGACCTTCTTAAAGATTCGTTGCAGTTGGTGAAAGAATTTAAGAACGTGGTCAGCCATCATTTTAATCTGGGGCATTTTTAATCATGTGGCATGGTCTGAAACAGGCATGGCTGAAAAAACGATTGCAAGACCCGTCTTATGGTTTTCTTTTTGAAGACGAACCTGAAAATGAATACGTCTGCTTCGATCTGGAGACCACGAATCTGGACCCGCGTATGGCGCAGATTTTATCAATCGGTGCGGTGCGGATCCGTGACCATCGTGTCCTGACCAGTCAAAAATTTTATCTGGAAGTCCGCGCCGAAGGTAATTTTGATGAAGAGGCAATCAAGGTACATCGCATTCGTAAAACGGATGCAAAAAAAGGGCATTGCGTACAGGATGCAGTCAAGCAGTTGGTGGAATTTATCGGCTCCCGTCCTGTTGTGGGTTACTATCTGGAATTTGATGTGGCGGTGGTTAACCGTTACTTGAAGGATATGATCGGTATCGGCCTACCCAATCGCCAGATCGAGGTTTCAGCCCAATATTATGATTGGCAGACACGGGGTAATATTGACCGATATGTTGATTTAAGTTTTGAAAATATCCGAAAGACACTCGATCTGCCTGCGTTACCAGCACATAACGCGGTACATGATGCTTTAATGGCGGCCCTGTGTTTCGTGAAGCTCAAACACCAGACCGCATCGGCCTGGCGTAGAGGGCATGAAAAACAGTTAAGTTGAGCAATCCGCTATTTTTTAAGGGCGGCGATAAAATCATGGCTGGAACTTGAAATGGCTTCGCTTAACCCCTTGATGGTACGGACTTGTGTACTGGCATTTTGTGCCAAATCCAACAGGTCTGCGGAGGCATTGCCCATTCCTGCAATGTCCTGTCCGATATGGGTAAAGGTGTCCTGGGCGTCTGTTAGATTCTGGCGAATAGTTTGGGTGGCTTGATGTTGCTGGTCAACAACATTGCTCAGATTTCCGGTACAATTTTCCAGCATATCCATAGACTGACGAACGGTCTGCATACAGTTGATACTGGAATCTGCAATTGTGCGAATTTCACTAAGCTGTACGGAAATATCCTGTGAAGATTTTTCTGATTGTTGAGCTAGAGATTTAATTTCACCAGCGACAATGGCAAAACCTTTACCGGCAATACCAGCCCGTGCGGCTTCGATTGAGGCATTCAGGCCGAGCATGCGTACTTGGGATGATATTTCGGAAACGTTATGGGCAATAGTTTCAATCTGGGCACTGAGTGTGCCCAACTGGCGTAGTTCCTGTAAAGTTGCCATGACATTTTTTGCCAGTTCTTCAACCGTTGATGTAACAGTTGTGCTGGACTCCAATGTTTGGCCTTCAATATGAACCAGTTCTTCCATTGCTTGTTGCAAGGTTTCCATATTGCCGGCAATAGAATTGCTACCACGTGTGACTTGATCGCTTTGACGGTTGGTCAAGTTGGCTTGTTGTTGAACACCACTGGCTACATTTTCCAGTTCACGGGAACCTTCTGCCAGTTTTTGGATAGATGTTTGTACGTTGGACTGAAATTGTTCGATCAGTTGTTCCTGATGATCAAGGTGGGTTGCCCGTTCATAAAGGCGCGCCAGTTGCGAGCTGACATATTGCATGATTTCCAGAGCCGTTGGATCAAGCAGGCCGGTCTGGCGACTGTAAAATTCTGCAACAGCAACACATTTTTGATTAACCAGAATGGGAAAACCAAAAAAGCCACGCACGCCATTACGTGCCGCCGCCTCGGCCCGTAGAAACTGCGTCAGGACGGTAACGTCTTCGATGGCTTTGGCTTCTTTTTCCTGTGCGATCAGACCGATGAGGCCTTTGCCCGTTTCAAAGATACTTTCTTCGCTGATGGTGACGAATTCATCAATGGCGTTTTTGTCAAATCCGTTTTCTAAAAACCAAATGCCATTGGAAATATAAGTATCCGGTTTTTCGGTCGTGTTGATGTAAAGATGGGCAATCGGCCATTGGGTGTAGGTACAGACTTCGGCAAAGATTTGCTGGGTTGCTGTTTTAAAATCGTCATTGCGATCAACAATCGCGGACACACGATTTAGGAAGCTCAAGGCCTCGGTTAAGCCTGTGTTCTGGCTTTGAATTTTATTTTTGGGCTGAAAGTCTACAATCTTGGCCAACATGGGAAACTCCTCAATAAAATGGGTGAGGACCCTACCGTGTGAGCGGTCTGGCGATCGGGCCTTTGGTTTCTATCAAGCACTTTCCATGCCATTTGGAAAAGTTATAAGAAGCAAGCCCTTAGGAATATGCCCGTGTCTGTTTGCCTAAAAAATGTGCGCATGCCGCCTAATATTGTGCATTGCAGTATAGGCAATTGGGATGAAAGTGTTAGAAAATCTTCATCCTTTAGTTCCGGCATGGCTTTTGCAAAGTGAGGCTCAATCAGTTTAAATTTTTTGAAAGTGCTCAGCCGTGGATGCTGAACTTAAAATATTAGTTATTGACGAAAATGAAACACGGGCTGCTATTTTGCTTGAAGGATTACGCGCCAGTGGTCTGACATGTGTGGAATGGTTGAAAGATACGCGGGGTTTGTCTGAGCGTATTTTTATGCTTGATCCCGATGTGATTTTAATTGATCTGGAAGACCCGAACCGCGATGTGCTGGAACAGATGTTTCAGGTCAGCCGGGAAGTGCGCCGCCCGATTGCCATGTTTGTCGATAGTTCGGACAGTCAGTCCATATCGCAGGCCGTTGATGCCGGGGTCAGTGCTTATATCGTTGACGGTTTAAAAAGCGAACGGGTGCGGTCCATTGTCGAAATGACAGTAAGCCGGTTTAACGCATTCTCTAAACTTCAAAAAGAATTGGCGGAGGCCAAAAATGCCCTTCAGGATCGCAAAATTCTGGAACGGGCCAAAGGAATACTTATGACACAACGCGGCATTGGGGAGGCCGAAGCCTATGCGTTGTTGCGTAAGACAGCTATGAACAAAGGTCAGAAAATCAGTGATATCGCCAGCAGTATTGTGACCGCATCAGAGATTTTGGGGTAGTTATGAAATCAAAACTGCAAAATGTGAATATCGGATTTGTCCCGCTTGTGGATTGCGCAGTCTTGGCAGTTGCCCGTGAAAAGGGAATTGCCAGTACGCACGGTTTGGACCTGTCCTTGTCGAAAGAGGTCTCATGGGCAAATATTCGTGATAAGGTATTTTTAGGATATCTGGACGGCGCCCATATGTTGGCTCCGATGGCCTTGGCGGGTAATTTGTCCTTGATGCCCAATAGCTGCGATATTGTTGCGCCCTTTGTTTTGGGGCGCAATGGTAATGCGATTACGGTGTCACATGATTTATATGATGCCATGAGTGCTCATACACGTGGGTTACTGGAAAACTGGGACCTGTCTATGACCGGAGCTGCGTTGAAGGCTGTGATAGAGGCCCGCAAAAATGCAGGGCAACCTGTTTTGCGCTTTGGGATGGTTTTTCCGTTTTCTTGTCATAACTATCATTTACGTTATTGGTTGGCAGCCTGTGGGATTGATCCGGATGTCGATGTCCATTTGCAGGTCGTACCGCCGCCGTTTATGGATCAATACCTTGAACAAGGGCGCCTTGATGGTTTTTGTGTCGGTGAACCGTGGAATTCTCTGGCGGTTGCACAGGATATTGGCGTGATTATCGCCTCGACATCTCAAATTTGGCCGCAGAGCCCCGAAAAACTATTGGGTGTCCGTAAAAAATGGTGTGAGGCTAACCCGGACGTCTTAAAAGCTTTGTTGTGTGCAATGAAGGAAGCTGCCGATTGGACGGGTGATGTAGAAAACTTTGATGAATTGGCGCATATTTTATCAGATCATCAATATCTGGATGTTCCAAAAGAGATTATCCTTAAAGCGTTAAGCGGGGATTTGTCCCTTAAGAAGGGGAAGCCGTCGCGCCATGTGGATGGTTTTATGTCTTTACATGGGGATAGCTGTCCTCATTTAAGCGCGGCCTTTTGGCTGACGCGTCAAATGGAACGCTGGGGACAGGTTCAACCTGAAATGATACTGGAAACAGCCCTGAAAGATGCCTTTTCAACGCAAATTTATCTGGATTGTATCGGCGGGGAATTTTCCGACAGTGATGAAGCTGCGCTTTTTGATATTGCATAAAAAATGAACAAATAAAAATAATGATTAAAAAGTATGCATAATATTTTTGAACTGCTCTAATATTTTGCATTGCACAAGGTTAGAAAGAAGCCATACTGAATAGAATACCGCACTGCACAATATCTAATCATCTGATTTTATTTAGTTTTGTTGTGGGTGAGTAAAAGTTGGCACGAACCTTGTAAGGTAAAAAGCAGATGTCCGGCAAAGAAGCCGGATCCTATATCGTCCTTTAGGACAATCAGCAACGCCGCTGACAATCGCATCCCCCATCGTCCTCCCCGGGTGCGTTTTGTTAGCGGCGTTTTTGTTTTTTCAAATTGGTTCTGGCGATCCGGTTTGAAAAAAACAAGGCAAACTTTTAAGGAGAGCAAGCCGATATGAAAACGTTTAAGTCATTTAAATCCGTTCTGGCAGGCGCAGTTGTCGCCCTGAGTGCCATGAGCGGTTCTGCCTTGGCGGACATGCTGGATCTGGAAAAAGAGGAACTGAAATTCGGTTTCATCAAATTGACAGATATGGCCCCGCTGGCAATTGCTTATGAGAAAGGTTTTTTTGAAGATGAAGGCCTTTATGTCACGTTGGAACCGCAGGCAAACTGGAAAGTTTTACTGGACCGTGTGATTGACGGCGAATTGGACGGTGCGCATATGCTTGCCGGTCAACCGTTGGGGGCAACAATCGGATTTGGCACACAGGCCCATATTATTACGGCTTTCTCAATGGACTTGAACGGTAATGGAATTACGGTTTCCAACGACGTTTGGGCGGAAATGAAAAAACACATTCCGACAGATGCAGATGGTAAACCCGTTCACCCGATCAAGGCCGATTATCTGAAGCCGGTTGTGGAAAAATACAAGGCAGAAGGCAAGCCCTTTAACATGGGGATGGTCTTCCCTGTATCGACCCATAACTATGAACTGCGGTATTGGCTGGCCGCGGGTGGTATTCATCCGGGGTTTTATTCCAAAACCGATATTTCAGGCCAAATTCAAGGTGATGCACTGTTATCTGTAACGCCACCGCCGCAAATGCCCGCTACGTTGGAAGCTGGCACGATCTATGGGTATTGCGTGGGCGAGCCGTGGAACCAGCAAGCCGTGTTCAAAGGCATCGGTGTGCCGGTTGTAACCGATTACGAGATTTGGAAAAACAACCCGGAAAAAGTCTTCGGTGTTTCTAATGAATGGGCTGAAAAGTACCCGAACACACATACTGCCGTTGTGAAAGCCTTGATCCGGGCGGCGAAATGGTTGGATGAAAACAACAACGCCAACCGTCCGGAAGCTGTGAAAATTCTGGCGAAGGCTGCATATGTCGGGGCGGATGCCGAAGTCATTGCAAACTCTATGACCGGGACGTTTGAATATGAAAAAGGCGATAAGCGCGATGTGCCGGACTTCAACGTCTTTTATCGTTATTTCGCAACCTATCCTTATTATTCCGATGCAATCTGGTATCTAACACAAATGCGTCGTTGGGGGCAAATTCCCGAAGGCAAAACAGACGAGTGGTTCTTTGAAACTGCGAAAAAAGTCTATCGTCCGGACATTTATCTGAAAGCTGCGAAAATGCTGGTCGAAGAAGGTCAGGTCGCAAAAGAGGATTTTCCGTGGGATACAGATGGTTTCCGCGACCCGCAAACGCACTTTATCGACAATGTGAGTTATGACGGCCGTCAACCGAACGCCTATCTCGAAAAATTCGGTATCGGATTGAAGGGTGCGCAAGTGATTAAAGGCACGGAAATCGCCGCTAAATAACAAGTTTGCCCTCGGCGAGGGGGTGTCAAATCATCCCGTTGATTTTGATGCCCCCAAGCCACCCTTAAACAAGCTCTTTCATTTTTAATTTTTGAATCTATTCATTTTTACAGGTGCAATATGTCCGAAACTACTGTTCAAACTGCTGATGTCGGCTTTCTGGGACGAATTGTTCCCGGTGCGACGTCTTCCTCGGATGCGATGAAAAAAATCTGGCAAAGCGTTGGTATTCCGCTTCTTTCCATCCTTATTTTCCTGTTTGCCTGGCAGCAGGCATCAACCTCAATCGAAACCAGTCTGGGCAATATTCCCGGTCCGGTGCAGGTTGCCGAAGAAACAGTTCTGTTATGGCAGGATCATGTGGAAATGCGTGAAAAGGCTGATAAATTTTATGAACGCCAAGAAAAGCGCAATGCGGCCAAATTGCAAAAGAACCCGGATGCGGAAGTTAAAATTCGTCAATTTACCGGTAAGCCGACTTATATCGATCAGATCATTACCAGTCTGAAAACGGTGTTTATGGGTTTTGTGTTGGCAACATTGGTGGCGGTTCCCCTTGGTATCGCCTGCGGTTTATCCAAAGCCATGAACGCAGCCTTTAACCCGTTAATCCAGATTTTTAAACCGGTCTCGCCGCTGGCATGGTTGCCGATTGTAACGATGGTGGTTTCTGCCCTTTATGTCAGTGATGATCCTATGTTTGACAAATCCTTCCTGACATCTGCGATTACGGTGACCCTGTGTTCGTTATGGCCGACATTGATCAATACGGCCTTGGGTGTGGCTTCTATCGATAAAGATTTACTGAACGTTTCACGTGTTCTGCGATTGGATGCAAGAACCACGATTTTTAAGATGATTTTACCCTCTTCCCTGCCGTTGATCTTTACAGGCTTGCGTCTGTCACTCGGTGTGGGGTGGATGGTTCTGATTGCTGCAGAAATGCTGGCGCAAAACCCGGGGCTTGGCAAGTTTGTCTGGGATGAATTCCAGAACGGCAGTTCCCATTCCCTTGCACGCATTATGGTGGCGGTTTTCACCATTGGGATCATCGGTTTCGCCCTTGATCGTGTCATGTACACGCTGCAGGACCTCTTCACATTCAGTGATAAACGCTAACCCAAACGCAAAAAGGATTACCCCCATGTCATTCTTAGAGCTAAAAAATGTAAATAAGGGCTATGGCAAAGGTGCAGAACGTACTGAAGTCCTGAAGAACATCAATCTTTCGATTAAAGAAGGTGAGTTTGTTGCCATCGTCGGGTTTTCCGGTTCCGGTAAAACCACACTGATTTCGGCAATTGCCGGATTGATCGAACCGGACAGTGGTGAAATTACCCTGAACGGCAAGAAAATCGAAGGTGCAGGCCCGGACCGTGGACTGGTTTTTCAAAGCTACTCCCTTTTCCCGTGGATGTCTGTTTTTTCCAATGTGATGCTGGCGGTTGACAGTGTTTTCAAAAAAGCCAGCCGCAAGGAAAAAGAAGAACGCGTTCACCGTTATGTGGAAATGGTCGGCTTGGGCCATGCCAAGGATCGCAAACCGGCAGAATTATCCGGTGGGATGCGTCAACGGGTAGCTGTTGCGCGTGCCTTGGCCATGAGCCCGCAAATCCTGTTGTTGGATGAACCACTGTCTGCATTGGATGCATTGACACGGGCGAACCTGCAGGACGAGATTGAACGGATTTGGGAACAGGAAAAGAAAACCGTTATTTTAATTACCAATGATGTGGATGAAGCAATTTTGCTGGCTGACCGTATCATTCCGTTGACACCGGGGCCGAACGCGACTTTGGGGCCGGATTTTGTGGTGGATCTGGATCGTCCGCGTGATCGGACAGCCATGAACCATGATGAAAAATTCAAGAAGCTGCGCAAAGACGTCACTCAGTATCTAATCGATGTGGGGATTGAAAAGAATGCTGAAACCGGCGAATTTGCGCCGCTGCCCTCCGTCAGCCCGATTATGCCGGGATCACGTCTGCCGAAAAAGGCGAAAGAGGCAGCGCAAGCCCGCAGTGGGGATACCCATCGTTTTGTTGATTTCTCCCATGTTCACAAGGTTTATCCCACCCCCAAAGGCCCGTTGACGGTGGTCGATGACTTTAACCTGCAACTGAAAAAAGGGGAATTTGTCTCGGTTATTGGCCATTCAGGGTGTGGCAAGTCTACAGTTTTGACAATGGCCGCCGGATTAAACGAGATTTCCAAAGGCGGGATCATTCTGGATGGGCGCGAAGTTGATGGAGCGGGCCCGGACCGGGGCGTGGTTTTTCAGGCCCCCAGCCTGTTTCCGTGGCTGACGGCGCGTGACAATGTGATGATCGGTGTAGAACGGGTATATCCCCATGCCAATCAACAGGAACGCAACGATATCGTTGAATATTATCTGCAACGTGTCGGCTTGGCCGACAGTATGGATAAAGCGGCCTCTGAAATGTCCAACGGGATGCGTCAACGGGTCGGGATTGCCCGCGCCTTTGCCTTGTCCCCGAAATTCCTGCTGCTGGATGAACCGTTCGGCATGCTGGACAGTCTGACGCGCTGGGAATTGCAAGAAGTGCTGATGGATGTGTGGAAACGGACACAAGTCACAGCCATGTGTGTCACCCACGATGTTGATGAAGCCATTTTACTGGCAGACCGCGTCATTATGATGACAAACGGGCCGCATGCGACAGTGGGTAAAATCATGGAAGTGGATCTGCCACGCCCGCGTACCCGTAAACAATTGTTGGAACACCCGCGCTATTACGAACTGCGCGAAGAACTTCTCTCATTCCTTGCTGAATATGAACATGGCGATCCGGAACCGCAAACCGATGATGAAGACGTTTGTGAAACTGATGATCAAGAAGCCGCTTGAAAGGAACAAAAATTATGAAAAAGCTGGTTGTTATTGGTAATGGTATGGCGGGCATGCGCTGTGTGGAAGAAATTCTCAAACGCGACGCCGATCAATTTGAAATCACTGTTTTTGGCGCAGAGCCTTACGGAAACTATAACCGCATCATGTTGTCGCCGGTTTTGTCAGGTGAAAAGACCTTTGATGAAATCGTGATTAATTCACCTGAATGGTATGCTGAAAATAAAATCACATTGCACACCGATGCTGAGGTCACGGAAATTGACCGGGTGGCAAAGGTTGTTAAATCTGCAAATGGCATTGAAGCGGCTTATGATAAATTGTTAATTGCCACCGGATCTGAACCTTTTATCATTCCGGTACCGGGTAAAGATTTGGACGGAGTTATTTCGTTTCGTGACATGAATGATGTAAATGTCATGGAAGAAGCAATTTCACAGTATAAAAACGCCGTTGTTATCGGTGGCGGGCTGTTGGGACTGGAAGCGGCTTATGGTCTGCAACGTCGCGGTATGAAGGCTACGGTCATTCACCTGATGGATACCCTGATGGAACGTCAGTTGGATGAAGCAGCTGGCTTTTTGTTGAAGCAGGAATTGGAAGGGCGCGGCATTGATGTCTTAACCGGGGCAAATACCAAAGAAATCGTTGGTGAAAATGGCCGGGTTAAAAAAGTCTGCTTGGCGGACGGGCGTGAAATCGCTGCTGATCTTGTGGTGATGGCTGTGGGGATCCGCCCCAATGTCAACCTTGCACAATCAGCCGGATTGGAGGTCGAGCGCGGCATTTTGGTGAATGATCAATTGGTGACGTCTGATGCTGATATTTACAGTGTCGGGGAATGTGTACAACACCGTGGGGATTGTTACGGTCTGGTCGCCCCGCTTTATGAAATGGGAAAAGTGTTGGCTGATCATATTACCGGAACGGACAACGCTTATCAGGGGTCAGTGACATCAACCAAGTTGAAAGTCAGTGGCGTTGATGTTTTTTCTGCCGGTGATTTTTCAGGTGGTGAGGCCTGCGAAGATATTGTTTTGCGTGATGCGGCCCGTGGTATCTACAAACGTGTGGTTCTGAAAGATAATAAAGTTCAAGGGGCCGTTCTTTATGGCGATACCACCGATGGTGCATGGTATTTCCAGATGTTGAAGGATGGGCAGGACATCAGCGATATCCGTGATCTGTTGATCTTTGGGCAGGCGTTTGCGTCTGGCGGTGGCGCTACTGCGGACCCTCTTGAAGCCGTTGCAGCCTTGGCGATGGACGCCGAAATTTGTGGCTGTAACGGCGTATGCAAGGGCGATATCGTGACGGCGGTAAATGAAAAAGGCCTGACAACTTTGGATGAGGTCAAGGCCCATACCAAGGCATCGGCTTCTTGCGGGACATGCTCCGGTCTGGTGGAAAATCTGTTGAAGGTGACATTAGGTGATAGTTATCAGGCACAAACCGTTAAACCCATGTGCGGTTGCACCGAACATACCCATGATGAAGTCCGTGCTGCGATTGTGGAACAAGGGCTGAAATCTATCCCAGAAGCTTATCAGGCTTTGGAATGGAAAACACCGGATGGATGTTCATCATGTCGTCCGGCGATGAATTATTATCTGTTATGCGCATGGCCCGGTGAATATGTCGATGATACTCAATCGCGATATATTAATGAACGCGCACATGCCAACATCCAAAAGGATGGAACCTATTCCGTTGTGCCGCGCATGTGGGGGGGCTTAACCAATCCGAACGAGTTGCGTGCCATTGCCGATGTCGCGGAAAAATTTGATGTGAAAACGCTCAAAGTGACTGGCGGTCAACGCATTGACCTGTTCGGGATCAAGAAAGAAGATCTGCCGGCAGTATGGGCAGACCTGAACGCAGCAGGGATGGTGTCCGGTCATGCCTATGGCAAATCGTTGCGCACGGTGAAGACCTGTGTGGGTAAGGAATGGTGCCGTTTTGGAACACAAATGTCGATGGACCTGGGGGTACAGTTGGAAAAACTCAGCTGGGGGTCCTACATGCCGCATAAATTCAAAATGGCGGTTTCAGGCTGTCCGCGAAATTGTGCAGAAGCCACCATCAAGGATTTCGGCGTGATTTGTGTCGATAGCGGGTATGAACTGCATATCGCAGGGAATGGCGGCATCCATGTCCGCGCAACGGATTTGTTGTGCAAAGTCGCATCGGAACAAGAGGTTTTGGAATATTGCGGTGCCTTTGTTCAGCTTTATCGTGAAGAAGCCCGCTATCTGGAACGCACAGCCCCTTGGGTTGAACGTGTCGGTCTGGATTACATCAAACAAATTGTTGTTGAAGATGAAGCCAAGCGTAAAGAGTTGAACGCACGCTTTATCTATTCACAAAAATTCTGGCAGGACGACCCGTGGGCCAAAGCGGTCAACGAAGAAGCGGCTGCGCGTGAATTTAAGCCATTATCCGCTGTTGCGGCTGAGTAAAGGGAGATTGGAAAATGAGTAACTGGATTGAAGTCGGCACCGTTAACGATATCCCCAAGCTGGGGGCACGTGTGGTCAAAAGTATGCGCGGTGATATCGCGGTCTTTCGAACAGCTGATGATGAAATTTTCGCCATCGTTGATAGCTGTCCCCATTCCGGCGGCCCGCTGTCACAGGGGATTGTGCATGGCAAGGCCGTGGCCTGTCCGCTGCATAACTGGAACATCGATCTGGAAACAGGTGATGTTTTGGACCCCGATCATGGTTGCGCGCGTGTGATCCCGGTTTCCAGTAAAGACGGAATTGTCCGTATCTACGTTGAGGCGGAGGCAACAGGAACGCATGGCTGACAGCATTCGCACCACCTGCCCTTATTGCGGCGTCGGTTGCGGGGTACTGGTTTCAAAACATAATGAGGGCGGGGTTGTCGTTAAAGGCGACCCTGACCATCCGGCAAATTTCGGTAAACTTTGTTCTAAAGGGGCGGCCCTTGGCGATACGCTTCGTCAGGATAATCGTTTACTAACACCTAAAATCAATCATCAAGTTGCCAGTTGGGAGCAGGCAAGTGATTTGGTAGCTGCCCGTTTTAAGGAAACAGTTGAACGCTATGGACCGGATAGTGTGGCCTTTTATGTATCGGGCCAGTTACTGAGTGAAGATTATTATGTAGCAAATAAGCTGATTAAAGGTTTTATCGGAACTGCCAATATAGATACAAATTCACGCCTATGTATGAGTTCTTCCGTTGCTGGACACAAACGGGCATTTGGTTCTGACACGGTCCCTCAAACTTATGAGGATTTGGAAACCTCCGATCTAGTCGTTTTAGTCGGGTCAAATTTAGCATGGTGTCATCCCATCCTGTTTCAACGCCTGAAAGCTGCGAAAAAGAAACGGGGAACCAAGGTCGTTGTGATTGATCCTCGCAAAACAGCGACTTGTGAAATTGCCGATCTTCATTTGGCGATCAAGCCTGGGTCGGATGTTCTGCTGTTTAATGGTCTGCTGACTTATCTGGATCAAAATGGTGCGAAAGACCAATCCTATGTGACAGAATTTGTCGAAGGTCTTGAAGAAACATTGCAGGCAACGGCTGTTGATATCCTGTGTGTTGCAAAAGGCTGTGATGTGTCTGTTGCAGATGTGCTTGCCTTTTATGACTGGTTCTTAAAGACGGATCGGACTTTGAGCGTTTATAGCCAAGGGGTCAATCAGTCATCCCAAGGCACCGATAAAGTTAACAGCATTATCAATTGTCATCTTTTTACCGGTCGCATCGGTCGCGAAGGCTGTGGCCCTTTATCTGTGACGGGACAACCCAATGCGATGGGCGGGCGCGAAGTTGGCGGGTTGGCCAATATGCTGGCGGCCCATATGGATTTTACACCTGATGGGATTGATCGGGTATCGCGTTTTTGGCAGGCGCCGAATATCGCAAAGGAACCGGGTAAAAAAGCACTGGATATGTTTGAAGCCATTCATGAAGGTCAGATCAAGGCGGTCTGGATCATGGCGACCAACCCATGTGTTTCCCTTCCTAATGCCGGGCGCGTACGTGAAGCTTTGGAAAAATGCGATTTTGTGGTGGTCTCTGATTGCGTGGATCATACCGATACGATGGCTTATGCCGATGTCGTTCTGCCAGCCGCTGCGTGGGGGGAACGTAACGGGACGGTGACAAATACGGAACGTCGCATTTCAAGACAACGCGCTTTTTGTGATCTTGCGGGCGAGGCACTGCCCGATTGGAAAATCATTACGCAAGTTGCTCGTAAAATGGGGTTTGAGGAGGCTTTCCCTTATGAAAGTTCCTACGACGTTTTTCGCGAGCATGTCGCCTTATCTGCGTTTGAAAATCAAGGCGGGCGTGATTTTGATTTATCCGGCTGGATCGGCTTGTCGCGTGCTGGATTTGATGGGATTGAACCCACACAATGGCCTGTCGGCACATATGCGAAAGATCGTTTTTTTGAAGATGGTCGTTTTTATACCGCTTCGGGCAAGGGCAATATGGTCCCCGTTCAACCCAAAAGCCCGGTTTGTCCTGTCACGGCAGATTATCCCTATGTGTTGAACAGCGGGCGTATTCGTGATCAATGGCATACTATGACGCGCACGGGGATGTCTCCGCGTTTATCGACACATGTGATCGAACCTTATTTGGAAGTTCACCCCGAAGCCGTCTTGTGCGAAGAATTGCAGGACGGTGGTTTGGTGGAAGTTACATCAAACTGGGGGCGTGCGATTTTGCGGGTAAAAGTCAGCGAGAATGTTAAACGTGGCGAAGTCTTCATGCCGATGCATTGGAGTGATGAAAACAGTGCGGAAGCCGTTGTTGGTCGTCTCGTCAACCCCGTTTGTGATCCCTATTCCGGTCAGCCGGAAAGTAAGCATACACCGGTCAGTTTGAAACCTTTTGCCGCGGATTGGCATGCGTTGTTGATTGTGCGCGAAAAGTTGGAACCATCAGGTTTTGCCTATTGGACACGCAGTCTTGCAAACGGGTGTTATATCTATGATGTAGCCGGTGTCGGGGATCCGTCCAACTGGGATGATTATGCGAGCGTTTTGCTGGGCCAAGGTGAATTGCTGGCGATGAGTGATGAACGTCGTGGCGCACGCCGTTATGCGGTTTTACGTGATGATAAACCGGTTGGCGTCATGATTATGGCGCGCACACCCGAAGGTATCCCATCACGGAACTGGATCACAGGCCTGTTTGCACAGGACGAACTGGACGTGCAGGATCGCTTGTCGTTATTAAGTGCAAAACCTGCGGGTAAAGTGGCGGAAAAAGGTGCGATTGTTTGTTCGTGTTTCAATATTGGCCTATTGGAAATTCAACGTGCGATCGTCGAAGAAGGCCGAATGAGTGTCGAAGCCATCGGCGTTGCGTTAAAAGCCGGAACCAATTGCGGATCCTGTCAGTCTGAAATCCAGCAAATTCTGGAGGAAACGCAAACAAATGAACAAAAACAAAAAGTTGCCTAAGAGGGGGATAGGTTCGTAACTTATTTGAATAGTGGTTTTTTTGCACTCTCGAACACCGCACTCAATATAAGTAGGAACCTATAAGAAAGGGCCGGAAGATAATTTTTCCGGCCCTTTTTCTTTATCAGTACTGACGTTATATCTTACCCGCGTAACTCGCCGCCGGTGTTTTTGGCAACACTGGCAACCACGTTATCGCTGACGGTTTGAATCTGTTCATCCGTCAGGGTGTCGGTGGTGGGTTGTAAGGTGATGCTGATGGCAACGGATTTTTTGCCCGCTTCCACATTCTCGCCTTCGTAAACGTCAAAGACAGCAACGTCGCTGATCAATTTTTTATCAGCTGTTTTGGCCGATTGAATGATCTTGGCCGCAGGAACATCGCTATCGACCACAAAGGCAAAGTCACGTTCCACGCTTTGGAAGGCGGAAAGTTCCAACACAGGTCGTAACGCACCTGTTTTCTTGGATTTTGTTGCCGGAATAGCATCAAGATAAATCTCAAAACCAACGGCAATCCCTTTGTAGCCCATTTTCTTGAGCGTACCGGGATGCAATTCCCCGAAATAGGCCAATGTGTTTTTCGGTCCCAGTTTCAATGCACCACTGCGGCCCGGATGATAATGTGCAGGGGCACCTTCGGGATCGACTTGCAGGCTTTCAACTTTGGCACCAGCAGCTTCCAAAACGGCCATTGCGTCGGCCTTGGCATCAAACACATCAAAGCGACGCGGGGCTTGTGCCCAGTTACGCGGGCCGGTTTGGCCAGTACGTACGCCACACACCACAACGGGTTGCTTGTCGGCAGTATCCCCATCAAACTGCGGACCAACTTCGAACAGGCAACCATTGGGCAGGCCACGATCATTGTTGCGCTGACAGGCTGCTAACAGGTTCGGTAGCAGGCTTGGACGCATGATTTCCAGATCTTTGGAAATCGGGTTGGTCAGGCGCAGGTTTTCGTCAGACCAGCCAAACAGCTTGGCCTGTTTTTCCGGCAGGAAAGCATAGGTGACGGCTTCGGACAGGCCGCGTGAAACCAATGTACGACGTGAAATATCGCGTTTGATCTGCATGGGGGTATAGGCAATACCCGGCAGGTTGGTTTCACGAACCAAAGACACTTCCTCGATATGCTCGTAACCATAAACGCGAATGATTTCTTCAACGAGACAAGCTTCCAGTTCGATATCTGAGCGCCATGACGGCGGTTGAACGTCAAAGGTTTCGCCTTTGTCTTCCAGCTTGCAGCCCAGAATATCCAGAATGCGCACCATTTCGCTTTCTGCGACATCGACGCCCGTCAATTGCTTGACGCGGGATTTGCGCAAGGTGATGCTACGTTGCCATTGGGGTTCCTCACCAGCGACAACCAGATTAGATGCTTCACCGCCGCACAACTCAAGGATCAGTCGGGTTGCCATTTCCGTCATGTCAACAACGGCTGCTTCATCGACCCCGCGTTCAAAACGATAGCGCGCATCAGACAGGATATCCAGTTTTCGTCCGGTCATAGCAGTGCGGATCGGGTCAAACAGGGCACATTCCAAGAAGACGTTGGTCGTGTCATCCTGACAGCCGGAAGCTTCGCCTCCCATAATACCGCCAAGGGCATGCGGGGTGGTGTCGTCACAAACAACAGTCATGTCTGCATCCAGCGTGTATTCTTTTTCGTCCAATGCCTTCAGTGTTTCGCCTTCTGTGGCGAGACGGACATGCACATCACCGTTGAGTTTGTCAGCATCAAAGACGTGCAGCGGGCGGCACAGGCCTTGGCTGAAATAGTTGGTGACATCAACAAGTGCAGAAATAGGACGCAGGCCAACCGCAAGCAGCTTGTCTTGCAGCCACTTCGGACTGGGGCCGTTTTTTACACCACGAATATAACGCCCGGCAAATTGTGGACAGGCTTTTGCGCCTTCGGCCGGGTTGTGCAGATGGACTTTGATCGGGCTTTCAAACGTTCCTTTTACCGGGTCAGTATTGACCGGTTTCAAGGTGCCAAATCCGGTTGCGGCCAAATCACGGGCAATACCGCGTACGCCTGCGCAATCGCCACGGTTCGGGGTAATGGCAATTTCAATGATTGGATCGGTCAGGCCCATGATGTCAACAGCGCGTGCGCCAACTGCGACATCGGCTGGCAGATCGACGATGCCGTCATGGGAATCAGATAAATTCATTTCGGCTTCGGACATCATCATGCCTTGGCTGTCCACACCGCGAATTTTGGTCGGTTTCAGGGTAACGTCCAGACCGGGAATGTAGGAACCGGATGTGGCAAACACACCTTTCAGACCGGCGCGTGCGTTCGGGGCACCACAAACGACCTGATATTCTTTCTCACCATCAGAGACTTTAAGCAGTTGCAGTTTATCTGCATCCGGGTGTCTTTCTGCGGTCAGAATTTCAGCAACCTTAAACGTTTCCAAACCTTTGGAACGGTCTTCGACGCCTTCGACTTCCAATCCGATCATGGACAGTTTTTCAACGATTTCGTCACAGGTTTTATCTGTTTCGAGATGCTCCAAGAGCCAGCTTAAAGTGAATTTCATCGGGTCAGCCCTCCTACCATGCTGGGAATGTCCAAGGCCTTGAAGCCATAATGGCGCAGCCAACGCAGATCAGATTCATAGAATGTCCGCAGATCGGGAATACCGTATTTCAACATGGCAATCCGTTCGATCCCCATGCCAAAGGCAAAGCCCTGATATTTACTGGAATCAATACCGCAGTTTTCCAAAACTTTGGGGTGAACCATGCCACAGCCCAAAATTTCCAGCCAGTCATCACCCGCACCGATTTTGAATTCACCGTCTTTACGGGTACAGCCGATATCGACTTCCGCGCTGGGTTCTGTGAACGGGAAATAGCTGGGACGGAAACGAACGGGCAGATCGTCCACACCGAAGTAGGCTTTGCAGAAATCAATCAAGCAGCCTTTCAAGTGACCGAAATGGGTTTTTTCATCGATGACCAGCCCCTCGATTTGGTGGAACATCGGTGTATGGGTCGCATCGTAATCACAACGATACGTGCGCCCCGGACAGATAATACGGATCGGTGCGCCCTTTTCCTGCATGGAACGGATTTGTACAGGGGAGGTATGCGTACGCAAGACCATACGATTGCCGTCTTGTTCGCGCGGCAGATAAAACGTGTCGTGATCTTGGCGGGCCGGGTGTTCCGGACCAATGTTCAGGGCACCGAAATTGCGCCAATCGTCTTCGATGTTGGGACCTTCAGCAACGCTGAAACCCATCTCGCCAAAGATGGCAATGGCTTCATCAATGGTTTGGCTGACGGGATGAACTGTGCCAGTGTTTTCCGGACGTACAGACAATGTCACATCAATTTTTTCCGCCATTAAGCGGGCGTTCAGTTCGGCATCGGCCAATTCGGTTTTACGCGTATCGATGGCTTGTGCGACTTCGCCTTTAATGAGGTTAAGCTTTTGTCCGGTTTCTTTGCGTTCTTCCGGTGTCAGGTCTTTCATATTCTTCATCAACGATGTGATGGACCCTTTTTTACCCAGTGCGCTGACGCGAATATCGTCTAAAGCCTTGGAGTCGGTCGCGGCAACGACAGCCTCCAGAACTTCTGTTTTAATCTGATCGAGGTTTTCCATATCCGTTCCCTATGGAAGTGTTTAGAGCAAACAAAAAAGGAGACCAAGGCCCGAAGGCCCCAGTCCCCTTTTCCAAGAATTTTCACCATAAAGCAAATAGCTTTACGTGAGCGTTTTGTTACTTGGCAAGAGCGGCCTGGGCCTGTTCTACCAAAGATTTAAACGCTTCCGGCTCACGAGCTGCCAGATCAGCCAGAACTTTACGGTCCAGCTCGATACCAGCCAGTTTCAGGCCGTTCATGAATTGAGAGTAGCTTACGCCATACTGACGAGAACCAGCGTTGATACGCTGGATCCACAGTGCGCGGAAGTTACGTTTTTTGTTGCGACGGTCGCGGTACTGATACTGAAGGCCTTTATCGACCTTCTCCATAGCGACGCGCAGGACGTTTTTATTACGGCCGCGATAACCTTTGGCCGCTTTGATGATCTTCTTGCGACGAGCGCGGGAAGCAACTGCTACTGTTGAACGCATGTGTCTTAATCCTTATTCTGGGCTTGTAATCGTGTACTTAAGCGTACGGCATCAAAGATTTGGCCATACGTGCATCAGCTGCACACAGAACCATTGTGCCACGTGCCTGACGTTTCATTTTCTGAGAACGTTTGCGCAGGTTGTGGGATTTAAATGCGTAAGCACCGCGTACTTTGCCAGTAGCCGTGATCTTAAAGCGTTTTTTCGCGCCAGATTTCGTCTTCATTTTAGGCATTTCATTATCCTTTATGTATCTACATTGAAACCGACGCTTCGGCATGCCTTAGCCTCAGTTCGTCATCCTTCAATGCCTTTAACAAAATATGCGCCGCTGACTAAATTTCAGCGACGAGGTAGCGGGTTATAGACTCAAGATCAGGCGAATGCAAGGGCAAAATGTGTTTGAAGGGACACGCTATTCTTTATAGAGGGCCGCAAAATTATCTTCTTTTGCCAGAAGTTCTGAAAATCGTTCCATGAAGGGGGCGTATTTTGCATGGAGATAATGGTAAAAATGGCGGGTCTCAATGGTCATAATTTTCTTGAGGGGCGCGCTCAGTAGTCCTTCTTTTTGAAGAAAATCAACATAAGGGTCATTATTGAGAAATGAGCCGATGATTCCTTTATTGAAGGCAACATATAAATCGTCTTCACTCATGTAAGCCAGTGGTGTCAGAAGTGGTTTTTGTCGAATAAAACGTTCCTGCCATGCATAGCCTTTGATGTAGCCCAGTGGGCGTGTTCTATATATTTCCGGGTCTGCGGACGCCCAAAGGGAGGCAGGAATGGAAAGAAGTGGGGATTGAGAACGCACAAAGGTTTTTGTATATTGCTTCTCGATATCTTCCAGTCGGTAGAGTTCCCCGTCAATGAGAGAGCGGTTAAAGTATAAAAGACTGCGTTTGGGCGGCAAAAGCCGAACGGAGAGCTTGCAGCCCAGCTTTGCATACATCTCTTCAAATATATGGCGCGCCTTCAGCGTCAGTTTATTTTCTTGATACATACTGAGTGTCTGTGGGCACTCCGGTATGGTCGCATAAGCCGACATATTTAGACAAAGCAAGGTTGCCACTATGATTGCGTATAGAGTTCTCATGCTGTCCTTTGGGGAGCTAAAATCAAGATAGGATTGTACAATATGAGGTCGCTTGAAAATAAGCCAGCACGAAATATCGAATAGTTATAATTTCTGCCCTAATTGACGGAATGAACATCAAAAGGACTGTCGAGTGAAAATGTGGGAATAGTCACATCCAGCCGTTCTCCGTTTCCACTGATCATTTCATAGGACCCGCCCATAAATCCGCTGGGTGTTTGTAAAGGAACGCCGCTGGTATATTCGTAAAAATCCCCCGGATGGATGAGAGGTTGCTCACCAACCACGCCTTCGCCGCGAACTTCCTGTATGCGCCCTAAGGCATCGGTGATTTTCCAGTAACGCGAAATCAGTTGGATGGGCTCAACACCACTGTTTTCGATGCGGATATGATAGGCCCACATAAATGCACTTTTTTGTGGGTCTGATTCTTGTTCCAGAAAAAAAGGCTGGACAGTTATATGTACCATCCGCGTTGTTGCTGAAAATTCCATACTTAAGGCCCTGTTTTATATGTTCAGATTCTAAAGATGGGGTGGGCGGATGTTTTACGCAATGAGGAAATGGGCGTGCGCCGCTGCAACAGGTCGGCTTTCATCTTCCTGCCAGGCTGTAACGCGCACGTTTGCAACGCGTTTACCTTGCTTGACCACCTGTCCGCGCGCAAAGGTATCTTTATTGAGAGCAGGGCGAAGATAGTCGATCGAGACATTTATGATACGGGGAATGCGCACCGGGTTGGCAAGTTCGTCCAGCAGGTGAAAAGATGCGGCATGTTCCATAAGGCCGGCAACCACCCCGCCATGAACTGCCCCGATGATTTCGTTGCCGATATTGTCATCATGTGCGCGCAAGATCGTCAATAAACCTTGTTCGTCACTTGAAATGTCCAACCCGACCAGTTGGGCATAAGGGATCATGGCGTTGATATCTTGTAAACTGCTTGTTCCAAAAAGGGCTTTCATAACATATCTTCCTTTTGCAGTTTGAATGTACCGCTGGCCATAAAGGTTCCGGTGGCTTTGGCAACCATTTTGTCTTCGCTGTCCTGCCAGGCCCAACCACGCACATAAGCAACATCATCATTATGATGAAAGCATTCTGCTTTGGCGTAAAGCGTGCGGTCAGCATGCAGGCGGTCCAGATGGTCCAGACGTAAATCCAATGTCGCAACGGTACGGCCTTCACTGTAAGCCGAAGAGGCAACGGTCCCACACAGGGTATCCAGAAGGGTGGTGACAATTGCGCTATGCATGAAATTTTGGGCCGTATTACCGACGAATTCGGGTTTGGGGTCGAGTTGCATGGCGCCGACACCTTCGTCCAGCTGTGTGAACTTCAACCCCAGTTTTTTGCAATGGGGAAGGTTTTCAACAGTGTGGCGCATAAACTTAAAAACGGAAGGAGACACGTTTATTGTCCTGATTGTGACGCGAGCCTAAAATGTAAGGTTTGTGAACTGTAAGTGCAACATACAATATTTAAGTTTGATTAAATGTTTGTACTTTTTTTACACTTTTATGCGATTATCCTCCTGACTTGTTCTAGTCGCAATGGAGAAAATGTGTGACAAGACTTTTGATCGTTGATGACGATGAAGCCGTTTTAGCGGTTATGGCAGAGGCATTGCGAAATGCAGGATTTGATGTTGAAAGTGCTATTAACGGTCAGCAGGCACTGGAACAAATACGAACTGCTTGTTTCGATTTATTGATTACGGATATTTTAATGCCGGAAATAGACGGGCTTGCGATTATTGATAAAGCGATTGCGGGTAATCAGGATATTTCCGTTCTCGCCATTTCAGGGGGGGGGCCGGATCAAGATGGGGGCGACTTGCTGGAGGCTGCTATGTTTAGCGGGGCGGATGCTATATTGGAAAAACCCTTTTTACCGGATGAGCTTATCCGTACAGCGCGCGCTTTATTACGTTAAGCCTGATTTAGTTCATCCTTTAAGCTTTGCTTGATTTCTTCCGGCAAGTGTAAGCAATTGATTCCCATCAAAGCCCCTTGCATGGCCCAAAGCATCATAAGATTGATGGTGTGTGGGTTACGGGCTTTGAGTTCAATATAAGCTTGAATCACACCGCGTTCACGTAAGTCAGCTTCTGTTTCAATACCGATCTTGCGCAACCAGATTTCTGTTTTTGGCCCCATATTGATCAGATCGATGATTTTGGTCATTTATGACTCGGGCTTATCTTGCTTGCCATAGGTTTTAAATTTCTCAAGAACCTCGTCCATTTCATCATCTCTCAAGATATAAGGTTCACCGACTTGCAGGGCACTGAGATATTGCTCACAAAGCAGTTCAAGTTCTTGTGCGATTTTCAGGGCTTTCTCCAGATTTGGACCCGTGACAATCATACCATGATTGGCCAGCAAGCAGGCATGACGGTCTTGGAGTGCGCTGAGAGCGCTATCGGATAAAGCTTGTGTGCCGAATGTGGCATAAGGGGCGCAGCGCACGTTTTTGCCGCCACAAACCGCAATCATGTAATGAAAAGGTGGCAAGTCGCGGCGCAGGCAGGCCAAGGTGGTTGCAAATTTGGAATGGGTATGGATGACAGCATTGACATCCGGTTTTGCCAAATAGATATCACGATGAAACAGCCACTCGCTTGAGGGCTTTAGAGATCCCGTGTAGGTGCCATCCATATGAACTTCTACAATATCCTCGGGACGAAGTTTGTCATAATCCAGTCCCGACGGCGTGATTAAAAAGCCATTGTCTGATCTTGTCGAAACGTTGCCACTGGCACCTTGATTGATACCAAGGGCATTCATTTTTAAGGCCGTATCAATGACGCTTTGATGTTTCATAAATTTATTTTTCCGATGTTGCCAAGGCCAGTCCAATCCCCATGAACAGGCTACCGCTGATCCGATTAAACCATTTACTTGCGCGGCGGGTGCGTAGGTAAGGGGTGATTTTTGCCGTCAGGGCGGCGTATCCCATGATGAAGCCGTAAGAAAAGACCAAAAAAGTCGTCAGCATAATTGCAAATTGTGGGGCCAAGGGAGCATCTGGATTGATAAACAGGGGGAAGAGTGCCCCAAAAAAGATGATTGCCTTTGGATTACTGGCTGAGACCATAACGCCACGAGCGTAAAGACGGCGCAATCGTATGGCAGGGCGTGTGCTGCAGGTCGCATCAAAGAAAGCACTTTCTTTTTTAAGCCACAAGCTGATCCCCATGTAAAAGAGGTATGCGCCTCCCATCCATTTTAAAAGATGAAAGGCATTTTCCGATGCGAGCAAAAGCGCCCCCAATCCGGTTGCAGAGATCAGGGCCATGCTTGAAGTCGCGGTAATACAGCCAAGGGCGGTGATGCTGGTGCGCTTCAACCCATATTGAACGCTGTGAGTCATGGCGAGCAAGATGTTGGGCCCTGGCGTGATGCAAACGGCAAGAACGGCCAATAAATACATCAACCATGTTTCAAATGCCATAAGACCTCTCCTAAGTAATCGTTAGGTGAACTCGGGGAACAGTTTCGCCAAACCGTCTTTGCTGGGGTGTGCGACACCGCGTTCAGTGATTAATCCGGTGACATATTTAGCCGGGGTGACATCAAAGGCGTAGTTTGCCGCCTTGCAGCCTTGTGGGGTAATGATCACCGTGGTGGTGCTGCCGTCTTTTAAACGTCCGGTCATTTCAGTAACTTCGGTGGCATCGCGCTGCTCAATCGGGATTTCCTTTACGCCATCATCTACCGTCCAGTCGATGGTCGGGGACGGTAGCCCTACATAAAATGGCACGCCGTTGTCATGGGCAGCCAAGGCTTTCAGGTAGGTGCCGATCTTGTTGCAGACATCCCCACTGGCCGTGGTGCGGTCCGTGCCGACAATGCATAAATCAACTTCGCCATGCTGCATCAAATGTCCACCGGCATTGTCGACGATCAGGGTATGAGGCACACCGTGATTGCCCAGTTCCCACGCGGTCAAGGAAGCCCCTTGGTTGCGCGGGCGGGTTTCATCCACCCAGACATGAACCGGAATACCCGCATCAAAGGCTTTATAAATTGGGGCGGTTGCCGTTCCCCAATCCACTGTGGCGAGCCAGCCAGCGTTGCAGTGGGTCAGGATGTTGATCACACCTGTTTTGCCTTTTTTCTCCCAAATCTCTTCAATGATCTTGAGACCATGATTACCAATGGCGGAATTTTGCGCCACATCATCGTCACAAATTTGGGCCGACAGTGCATAAGCTGCCTTTTCTCGTTCAGCAATCGGTAAAGGCAAAATCTGTTTGCGCATTTCATCCAGTGCCCAGCGTAAATTTACGGCTGTCGGACGGGTGGCATAAAGCTCTTTGTAAGCTTGTTCAAAACCTTCATCACTGGCATCAGCACGTAAGGCAAGCGCCATGCCATAAGCTGCCGTTGCCCCGATCAAGGGTGCGCCGCGCACCAACATGTCATAAATCGCATGGCAGGCATCGGCTAATGTTTCCATACGCACAATTTCATAAGTGTGTGGCAGTTTGGTTTGATCAATAATATTGACCCCAAAACCGTCTTCATCCAGCCAGATTGGGCGAGTGGGAATTCCGTTCACTTTCATTGGAATTATCCTTTCAAAACCCGACCAGCAACCGCGTCCAGTTTAGCAACCACTTCCGGGTCACGGGCATCCGGGGCGGTGATGAGGGCGTATTCAAGCGCTGTGTGGCAACCGGACGGGCAGGGCAGCGGGGCTTTTGCGATTTTTGGGGCGGCGGCTTTGACAAGATTGCGGCCTTTTTCTGCATTTTCCAGCAACACTTTAATGACCTGTTCAACGGTGACATCGTCGTGATCTTCGTGCCAGCAATCATAATCGGTGACCATTGCAACTGTGGCATATCCGATTTCGGCTTCACGGGCCAGTTTGGCTTCGGGCATATTGGTCATTCCGATGACGGAACAGCCCCAACTACGATAGAGGTTGGATTCTGCCTTGGTGGAGAATTGGGGTCCTTCCATCGCCAGATACGTCCCCCCTCGGGTGTAATCGATATCCAGTTCTTTCAGGGCGTCTTCCAGACAATCGACCAGTCGTTTCGACACCGGCTCGCCAAAAGCAACATGGGCGACACAACCGGTTGTGAAGAAAGATTTTTCGCGGGCAAAGGTGCGATCAATATAATCGTCAGCCAGTACAAAATGGCCCGGTGGCAGTTCTTCTTTCAGTGATCCACAGGCAGAAACCGAAACAATGTCTGTCACGCCCGCACGTTTCATTGCATCAATATTGGCGCGGTAATTGACTTCGGACGGGGAAATGCGGTGACCGCGTCCGTGACGGGGCAGGAAACGCATTTGAACACCGTCAAGTTCACCAAAGAGAATCTCGTCTGAAACAGTGCCGAAGGGCGAGTCGATTTTGGTCCAACGGGTGTTCTCCAGCCCGTCAATCTCATAGATTCCGCTGCCGCCCATGATGCCGATGATGGTCTCTGACATGTTTAAAATACTCCTGCCTGAAAGAAAATTCGGGGACTCTTTTGCCATGTCTTTTAAGTGAATGCCAAGAAATAATGTGTGCCAACTTTCGGAATGCACAATTAATATGCGCCATGGTGAATATATACCCACTATTACGCATAATTTTTGAACACATGGTAAAAAAAACGACTTATTCCGGAATTTGGTCTTGCAAAGAGGTAAATTAAGGGTAAAGCTTGGATATGTGCATGAGAAACAACGAATGTTTTTTCGCATGTGCAAAAAGAAAATCATGGAAGAGGCCGATTTTTCGGGCTCTTTTTGTAGATGTTCTGGCTAAATAAAAAGTAACTATTGTTAGGGAGCTTTGAATGTCGGTTTTTTTGGAAAGTGCGATTAAAAAACTGACGGCCGGAGCATTTTTTTAGAATTCACGGGAGAATTTAACTATGAAAAAAACATTGTCTGTCCTGACGGGCGCATTTGTTGTTACGGCAGTTACAGCCACTGCAGCAATGGCGGCCAGCACCCTTGATACGGTAAAAGCGCGCGGTGAGTTGCTGTGTGGCGTTTCGGCCGGTCTTCCGGGCTTCTCTCTGCCTGATGAAAAAGGGAACTGGACAGGTCTTGATGTGGATACGTGCCGTGCTGTTGCTGCAGCTGTTTTGGGCGATGCCAACAAAACGAAGTTCATTCCGCTGACAGCAAAAGAGCGTTTCACCGCGTTGCAGTCCGGCGAGATTGACATGCTGTCTCGTAACACCACATGGACACACACACGTGACACCTCTTTGGGTCTGAACTTCACTGGCGTGAACTATTATGACGGTCAGGGCTTCCTTGTTCAAAAAGAACTGGGTGTGAAATCTGCGCTGGAACTGGACGGTGCCTCCGTTTGTATTCAGGCTGGTACAACCACAGAATTGAACCTTGCCGATTACTTCCGTCTTAACGGCATGAAATTCAGCCCGGTTGTTTACGATACGGCTGACCAGACCATCCAGGGGTTTGCGGCGGGTCGTTGCGACATTTTGACGTCTGACCAATCCCAGTTGTATGCGCTGCGTTCCAAGCTGGACAATCCCGATACAGCGGTTGTTCTGCCGGAAGTTATTTCCAAAGAGCCGCTCGGCCCGGTTGTTCGTCAAGGTGACGATCAGTGGTTTAACATTGTCAAATGGACTTTGTTTGCGCAAATCAATGCTGAAGAAATGGGTCTGACGTCTGCCAATATCGATGCGGCGCTGAAAAGCGAAAACCCGTCTGTTCAACGTCTTGTCGGGACAAGCGGTGATGCGGGTGCGAAACTCGGTCTTGGTGCAAACTGGGCGTTTGATGCTGTAAAACAGGTCGGCAACTACGGCGAAATGTTTGATCGTAACGTCGGCCCGAACACACCGTTGCAAATCTCTCGTGGTTTGAATGGGTTGTGGTCTAAAGGTGGTCTGCAGTACGCTCCGCCGGTTCGCTAAGATCAGACGGTAGTTGATATATGGGTGAGTGTGTTTTCTGCGGAGATTTCCTCGGCTAACACACTCACTTTTTCTTTTTTTAAGAGTTTGGAGTGTGCATATGTCGCAAACAAAGAACGACAGCGCCACCAAGCCCAAAAAGAGTTCCTCGGCGCTGTATGATCCGCGCGTTCGCGCGATTGTGTTTCAATCGCTGCTGTTTGCTTTCCTGATTTGGCTGGGCTGGACAATTTTCCAGAACACCCTGCACAACATGGAAAGCCGAGGCATTACGACGGGCTTTGATTTTTTAAGTAACCCTGCCGGCTTCGAAATTTTAATGAGCCTCGTGCCCTATGACGCGTCTCATACCTATGGGCGGACGTTTATTGTTGGCTTGTTGAATACGGTTCTGGTTTCCTTTATCGGGATCATTTTAGCTACTCTTTTGGGCTTCGTTATGGGCGTGGCTCGCCTATCCAAGAACTGGTTGATTGCAAAAATCGCCACTGTTTATGTGGAAACCTTGCGCAACATTCCGTTGTTGCTGCAAATTTTCTTCTGGTATTTTGCGGTTTTGCAACCGCTGCCCGGTCCACGCCAAAGTCTGGGCTTGGGCGAAACATTTTTTATTAACAACCGTGGTCTTTATGTACCGGCACCTGTTGCAGGAGAGGGCTTCTCTGCCGTGCTGATCGCCTTGTTGATTGCCATTATTGCAGCCATCGTGATTGGCCGCTGGGCACGTAAACGTCAAGAGGCCACCGGGGAGCAGTTCCCCGCATTCTGGACCGGGTTTGGTCTGATTATCGGCTTGCCAGCGATTGTTTTTGTCGTCCTTGGTGCCCCGCTGAGTTGGGACCTGCCTGCCCTGAAAGGCTTTAACTTCAAAGGTGGTATTCAGGTCATCCCTGAATTTATTGCCCTGCTTCTGGCTTTGTCGACTTATACGGCGGCCTTTATTGCCGAGATCGTACGCGCCGGTATTCTGGCGGTGCCACATGGACAAACAGAAGCGGCTGAATCTTTGGGTCTGCGTCGTAGTGTGACCTTGCGCGAAATTATCATTCCGCAGGCGATGCGGGTGATTATTCCGCCCTTGACCAGCCAGTATCTCAACCTTGCCAAGAACTCTTCTTTGGCAACTGCGATCGGTTATCCCGATATCGTATCCGTCTTTATGGGCACGACATTGAACCAGACCGGTCAAGCCGTTGAGATTGTCGCCATGACCATGGCGGTTTATCTGACGATCAGTCTGACGCTGTCGTTTGTGATGAACTGGTACAACAAAGCCATGTCGTTGAAGGAGCGTTAGAATGGGTAAATTCGTTGAAAAAGAAGCGCTCCCGCCCCCCGTTTCCACCACGGGTCCGGTTGCATGGGTGCGTCAAAATCTTTTATCGTCACCGTTTCATGCGGTGTTAAGTCTGGCGGCTCTTTACCTGTTGGTGCAGATTATCCCGCCGATTATCGACTGGATCTTTATCAGTGCGAATTTCGCCGGTAATGATCCGAAAGCCTGCACGGGCGAAGGCGCGTGCTGGGTCTTCATCAAGACACGTCTTGGCTTTTTCACATACGGCTTCTATCCCGAAGTGGAAAGGTGGCGTGTGGATCTGGCCTTCCTGTTATTGGCGATTGTGGTTGTGCCGCAATTTTTCAATCAGGTTTCCGGACAGGTTAAAAAATGGCTGGGGATTGCCGGCCTGACGATTTTGCCGGTTATTGTCGGTATTCTGTTGCTGGGCGGTGTTTTTGGCCTGAACCATGTGGAAACCCACAAATGGGGCGGTTTGATGCTGACATTGGTTTTGTCCTATGTCGGGATCGTGGCGGCCTTGCCGTTCGGGGTCATTCTGGCCTTGGGCCGACGTTCGGAAATGCCGATGGTGAAGATGGTCTGCGTGGTCTTTATTGAACTGTGGCGTGGTGTGCCGTTGATCTCGGTTCTGTTTATGGCGTCTGTGATGTTGCCTTTGTTCCTGCCGGAAGGCTGGGACTTTGAAAAGCTGCTGCGCGCTCTGATCGGGATTACCCTGTTCCAGTCGGCCTATATGGCGGAAGTTATCCGGGGTGGCCTGCAGGCTATTCCCAAAGGCCAGTTCGAGGCGGCGGCCTCGCTGGGGTTGGGCTATTGGCGTTCGATGGGGCTGATTATTCTGCCACAAGCATTGAAGCTGGTCATCCCCGGTATCGTCAACACGTTTATTGCCCTGTTTAAAGATACGACCCTGGTTTTGATTATCGGTCTGCTGGATATTCTGGCGACGGTGCAAGCCATGATTACCGATCCTGCATGGCGGGGCGTATCGACGGAAGGGTACATTTTTGCAGCGTTCTGTTTCTGGGTTTTCTGTTTCGGGATGTCCCGTTACAGCCAAGCTTTGGAGCGCAAACTACACACCGGACACAAACGCTAAGAGGAAGATATGACAAGAGATCCCGATGCAATTACAGATACTGTGACAGAGGCGCAATTGCGTGCCGGTCACAATCTGGCGCATGAAGTCGCACAGGAAGACGTTATCCAATTGATCAATATGAACAAGTGGTATGGCGATTTCCATGTTTTGCGCGATATTAACCTGAACGTCCATAAGGGCGAACGGATCGTAATTTGTGGACCTTCCGGTTCCGGTAAATCCACGATGATCCGCTGTATCAACCGTCTGGAAGAACATCAACAGGGCCAGATCATCGTGGATGGCGTGGAACTGACCAACGATCTTAAGAATATCGACAAGATCCGCCGTGAGGTGGGGATGTGTTTCCAGCACTTCAACCTGTTTCCGCATTTGACCATTCTGGAAAACTGTGTGCTGGCGCCGATGTGGGTGCGCAAGGAACCGCGCGCCGAAGCCGAGGCCCGTGCCATGCATTATCTGGAACGGGTTAAGATCCCGGAACAGGCCAATAAATATCCGGGCCAGCTTTCCGGTGGTCAGCAGCAGCGTGTTGCGATTGCCCGGTCTTTGTGCATGCAGCCGAAAATCATGCTGTTTGACGAACCGACCTCGGCGCTTGATCCTGAAATGATCAAGGAAGTGCTCGATACAATGGTGCAACTGGCCGAAGAAGGCATGACCATGCTGTGTGTGACACATGAAATGGGCTTTGCCAAAACGGTCGCCGACCGTGTGATCTTCATGGCGGACGGACAGATCGTTGAAGAAAACGAACCTCACGAGTTCTTCAACAATCCACAGGAAGAGCGCACACAAGAGTTCTTAAGCCAGATTATTGGCCATTGATCAAAGAATGAGCCTCCGTCCCCACGACGGGGGCTTATTTTTTCAAACGGTAGTCCAGTTTGATAATCCCGCGATCAAATGTTTGCGTATCCTGTAAGTCAAAAGTTTGCTGAACTTTATTAGATTGATAAAGCGGTATGCCGTTGCCTAAAAAAACAGGAATAATAAAAAGTTCCAAGCGATCCAATGCGCCTAATTCAATGAGGCGGGTTTGAAGTTGTGCACCGCCCACAATCCAGCAATCACCGGAAATCTGTGTATTGAGATGTTCGACCAGTTTTTCAATGCCGTTATGCCAGGCGCTGACTTGTGCGGGCGGGTTATGGATGGGGGTGGAGGTCAAGACAATGCCTTGTTGTTCCGGGTAGGGCCAACCTTGACCTAATTCCAATGAATGTTCGTAGGTTTTTCGTCCCATCACAACCGTCTTGATTTGGCTGATAAACGCGTTGTAGCCAAAATCGACGTCTTGAAAAGGAGTAAGCCAGTCTACTTGCCCGTTTTGATCTGCAATAAAACCGTCGGCACTGGTTGCGATATAGCCGCGTATTGTCATTTTAATCTATTCCTAAAATTGTTTTTATGGGTTTAAAACTTTTGCGGTGATGGGGACTGACCCCGTGACGGGCAAGACCTTCCTGATGCAATTTGACGCCGTAACCGGCGTTTTTCTCCCAACCGTAGTGGGGGTATTCTTTTGCAAGTTCAGCCATTTGGCGATCCCGTGTCACTTTGGCGATAATAGAGGCGGCCGCGATTGAACAGGACAGCCCATCCCCTTTCACGATGGCTTGGGCAGGAATATCAAGAGCCGGAGGAATTTTATTTCCGTCAATGAGGACGAAATCAGGCTTTTGGGTCAAGTTTTCAACTGCCCTGATCATGGCAAGGTATGTGGCCTGAAGGATATTGAGCGTATCAATTTCTTCGACACTTGCTTCGCCAACCGCCCAGATGCTTTCTGCCTTGATCCGATCAATCAGATTTTCGCGTTTTTTGGTTGAGAGCTTTTTGGAATCGTTTAAGGCCTGTGCGAGATCGGGCGATAAAGTTTCTTGATTGAAAAGGACGCAGGCAGCAGTGACGGGACCGGCCCAAGGGCCACGTCCGGCTTCGTCGACACCGCAGACAAGGCCAGAGTGTTGGTTTTCGAGGCTGAAATCAGGCATTTTTTTCTCAGGTGTGTTTAAGCGCACAGTCAAGAAAATGTAATTTTGTAAACTACATTCATGTCAAACTGCCTTATGATGTAGCATGCTTAGTATTGTCATCCCAACCTATAACAGCGCAATCGGTCTTGAAAAAACACTCCAAAGACTGGTGCCGCCACCTTATGCCCGTGAAATTATTGTGGTGGATGGCGGGTCGTGTGATGAAACGCTTGAAATTGCCAGACGTTATGCCGATCAGGTGGTTTCTTGCCCCAAAGGGCGTGGAACGCAGCTTCGTTTTGGAGCGGGGCAAGCGTCCGGGGACTGGATATTGTTTTTACATAGCGATACGGCCCTTCAAGCAGGTTGGGGGAGTGATGTCTGTGCGTTTATTGCACAATGTAAGGCCAGCCATCGGGCGGGGTATTTTTCATTTGCTTTGGATGATCAAACGACATCGGCCCGGCGTCTGGAAAAGGTTGTTGCATGGCGTAGTCGGGTGTTGGGTCTGCCCTATGGGGATCAGGGTCTGTTGATTTCACGCGATCATTATGAACGAATTGGCGGGTTTCGCGATATGCCGTTGATGGAAGATGTTGATCTTGTACGCCGGATCGGGCGAAAGCATTTATATCCCTTGTCGAGTACGGCAGTTACATCGGCTGCGAAATATCAACAAAATGGCTATGGGCGACGCATGTTGCGAAATGTCGCTTGTTTAAGCCTTTATTTCTTGGGATTATCGCCTCATACAATTGTGAAATTATATGAGTAAGCGCGCTTCGTGCAGAAACATTTGATCATCTTTGCTAAAAACCCTCGCATTGGGCGGGTGAAAACCCGGTTAGCTCGTGATATCGGCAGGGTGCCCGCATGGGTTTTGTATCGCCGTATGTTATCGCGCATTGTAAAAAAACTGTCGGTAGACAAAGGTTGGACAACTTGGTTGGCGATCAGTCCCGATGATGCGCCCAAAGGGTGTTTCCCGGTTCAACGTGTAAAATGGATGCAACAGGGACATGGTGATTTGGGGGCACGTATGTGGCGCCCCACCCAAACATTACCACCGGGGCCGTTTATTGTTGTGGGGAGCGATATTCCTGATATTCGTCCCGCCCATATTCGAAAGGCGTTTCGCTTGTTGGGTTGTCAGGATGTGGTGTTCGGTCCATGTACAGATGGTGGGTTTTGGCTGGTCGGTTTGAAACGACATGGGGCAAAGGTCAATCCCTATCGCAAGAAAGTGCGGTGGTCCCACCCGGAAACATTGCAGGATTGTTTGGCAAATCTGAAAACAGCCAAGGTCGGTTTTATTGATGTTTTAGATGACATTGATACCTTGAATGACCTTAAAAAATGGCAAGACAGGAAACGAGGAGCTTTTTAATGGCATCGGTCAGTTTACCGGATATGCATGGGATATTTGTTCTCATTCTGATGGTCTGCGCGCTCATTTTATTTACCCGTGAGAGGATTACGCTTGAAACATCGAGCTTGGCTGTTTTGACAATTCTACTGGTTGGTTTTGAAGTCTATCCCTATTATGTGGAAGGTGAGCGTTTACACGCAATTGAATTCTTTAAAGGATTTGGGCATGAGGCATTAATCGCCGTATGTGCCTTGATGATTGTCGGGCAGGGGTTGGTGCGCACTGGTGCCTTGGAACCGATGGGGCGTTTCTTGGCAAAGGCGTGGAATATCAGTCCGTCACTGTCGCTTCTGCTGACTTTGTTGATCAGTGCGGTATTTAGTGCTTTTGTGAACAATGTGCCGATTGTGGTTTTGTTATTACCGATTTTAATCAGTATTGGACATCGCACAGGCAAGTCACCGTCCGGTATGTTGATGCCGATGGGATTTGCCACGTTAATTGGTGGGATGAGCACGACGATCGGCACGTCAACCAACCTGTTGGTGGTCTCGGTCGCCAATGATGTGGGCAATATTCATTTCGGTATGTTTGATTTTGTGGTTCCGGCTGTTATTGCGGGGGGCGTTGCGATTTTGTTCTTGTGGTTGGTTGCCCCGCGTATTTTACCGAAACGTGAAACGCCCTTGGGTGATTTCTCCCCGCGTATTTTTGAAGCGCATTTACATGTGGAAGAGGACGGCTTTGCCGAGGGAAAAACGTTTTCCGAAGTCCGTGAAAAATCAGGCAATAAATTGCAGGTATTAGAGATTTTGCGTGATGAAGATAAAGTTGTCCGCCCCTTGCCTGATGCTATATTGCGCGCAGGGGATCGTTTGGCAGTGCGCGATACACCGGAAAATCTGAAAGATTTTGAAGAAGCATTGGGCATGAGCCTTTATCGCGATGATGATTCTCCCATTGATGAGGATAATCCTTTACGTGCGGAAGGCCAGCAAATCGCTGAAGTTGTTGTAACGCAAGGATCCTCGTTACAAGGTGCGATTTTATCCGATATCCGGTTTGCAGACCGTTATCAGCTTGTGATTTTAGCCCTGCATAGACCCGGTCATAAAACACAGGTATTGCAAGATGATATTGGCAATATGATCTTACGCACCGGGGATGTGCTGTTGGTTCAGGGGACGCAGGAAAAATTAGCCGAACTTAAAAAAAGCGGGCATGTTCTGGTGCTGGATGCCACCAGTGATTTACCGCGCACAAGTCGTGCACCGATTGCAACTGTGATTATGTTAGGGGTTGTGGCTGCCGCTGCTTTTGGTCTTATGCCGATTGCGATCAGTGCGGTTTGCGGCATTTTATTGATGTTGATAAGCCGCTGCATGACATGGCAGGATGCGGCGCACGCGTTGAATACGCGGGTGATTTTGATTGTGGTGGCCAGTTTGGCATTGGGCAGTGCGTTGTTGCAAACTGGTGGTGCGGATTTCATGGCAAAATTATTCTTGGGGGTTAGTGCAGGGAGTTCACCGCCCGTTATTTTGGCAGGATTGATGCTGGTTATGGCGGTCTTGACCAATATTGTGTCCAACAATGCGGCGGCGGTTATTGGAACGCCGATTGCGATTAATATTGCCCGTCAGTTGGGATTGCCGGCAGAGCCCTTTATCCTTGCAGTTTTATTCGGGGCAAATTTAAGTTTCGTAACCCCGATGGCGTATAAAACCAATCTGCTGGTGATGAGTGCCGGGGGGTATGAGTTTACGGATTTCGTGCGTGTCGGCCTTCCGCTAGCCGTTCTTTTATGGGCGGTTTTTAGCTTTCTGCTGCCTCAGATGTATGGGTTCTAGGGGCCAGAACAGTTAAGGGAAAACTGTCAACACGTACCTCGACGGGAAGCATGCCGACATAATCTCCATCGGCTTGAACCGGCAGGGCGTTTTTGCTTTCAATGCGTACATGTGTTCCTTTGGTGATGGTAACGTCTTTTAAATAGGGCAGGCGTCCCATTGCCAAGGCCAATCCATAACGCAAAGCGGCCCAAAGCCCTTTTTTATGGAGCATGACCACATGAAAAACGGGTTCTTCCAACGCAGCATGCGGGGATATCGTGAAGGGGCCCCCGTAAAGACGTCCGTTTGTTACGATAACATTGGCGGTTTCATAGGTTGCCCCATCGACGTTGACATTCAGGTCCAGTTCTTTCATGCGTTTGATGGCCTTGAGGGCAGCGACGACATAAGCTGCCCCGCCGATCCGCCGTTTTAAACTGGTTTCCAGTGAGGCAACGGCCAAGGAGTCAATCCCGACCCCGACCATCATAATAAAACGCTTATCCCCCATCAATCCGGGGTAGACTTGTTTGGGTTTCAATGTTTCGACCATTGCTGCAATTTTGCGCATGGAGGTCCCGAGGTCCAGTTCCCGGGCAAAGACATTGGCCGTTCCCAGTGGCAAAACCAGCAAGGGGCAATCACTTCCCCTCATGCCATTGGCGACTTCGGCGATGGTGCCGTCACCGCCTGCGGCACAAATTATGTCATAGGGAATTTTATTTGGTTTTCGATTAATGGCTTTGTCGGCGCGTTTAATACCATGTCCGGCATATTTGGTCGGGCTGACCTTGACTTTAGAGGCATGTTTTCGCAAGGCCTGCAGGGCAATTCGTAATCTTTTGCGGTTTCGCCCGCCTGCAACCGGATTATGGATGACTTTAATGCGTCGGTCGTGAATAGCCATAATGGAGTCTGTCCCTGCAATAAAAGATTCAAAATGTAGTCACAAAGCTGCAAGCCTTCGCGCGTAAAAAAGTGCCAATAAAGTATTTCGTTTTTAATGCGGTTTTGTTGCCGAAATGGAAAATATGGCGGGACAGATGGATGCTGGCGTAAATCCGAAGAAATACAGATCGATTTTCATCTCCGATATACATTTGGGGACAGCAGGATGCAAGGCAGATTATTTACTGGATTTTCTGAAGCAGACGGAATCTGAAAATCTGTATTTGGTCGGCGATATCGTTGATGGTTGGCGTTTGCGTCGTTCATGGTATTGGCCGCAAAGTCATAATGATGTTGTGCAAAAAATTCTGCGAAAAGCACGCAAAGGGACGAATGTTGTTTTTATTCCCGGCAACCATGATGCCTTTGTCCGTCCCTATGTGGAACATGATTTCGGCGATATTCAGGTCCATGACGAAATGGTCCATGAAACAGCCGATGGTAAAAAGTTACTGGTCATTCACGGCGATGAATTTGACGTTGTGGTGAAATATGCCAAATGGCTGGCTGTTCTTGGGGATGGCGCTTATGGCGTTGCGTTAAAGATTAATGATTATTTCAATTGGGTGCGGGCGAAGTTTGGATATGGCTACTGGTCATTGTCTGCCTATTTGAAATTTAAAGTTAAAAATGCTGTGCAATTTATTGCTGATTTTGAAACAGCCTTAGCCGAGGTCGCCCGCAAACGTGAAATTGACGGAATTGTCTGTGGGCATATTCATCACCCGGAAATCCGCGATATTGATGGCGTTTTATATTGCAATGACGGTGACTGGGTTGAGAGTTGTTCTGCCTTGGTTGAGCATGCCGACGGGCGTTTGGAAATTATCTACTGGATGGGTCCGCCTTCCTATATCAAAAAAGAAATAGAGGATAAAATATGCGTCTCCTCATCGTCACAGATGCGTGGCTCCCGCAAATCAATGGCGTTGTTAGAACGCATCAGTCCCTTATTAAACATCTTCAAATCCAAGGCATCGACGTCCGGCTGATTTCTCCGCAGGAATTTCGAACAATGGCGTGCCCGTCCTATCCGGAAATTCGTCTTGCGTTATTTCCTGCCCGAAAAATGTCTCGTTTGATCCGGGAATTCCGCCCCACTGCGATTCATATTTCGACAGAAGGCCCCTTGGGTATAGCAGCCCGTAAATTTTGTGTGCGATACAAAATTCCTTTCACAACCGCGTTTCATACTCGTTTTCCTGAATATGTTGAGGCCCGAACAAATATACCGGCACGTTATACCAATCAGATTATGAAATGGTTTCATCGTCCCAGTCGGGCCATTATGACGGCCACTAAATCCTTGCGTGATGAACTGCGCGAACAGGGGTTTGCAAATGTGGTGACATGGACGCGTGGGATCGATACTGATTTGTTTATACCACGCAAAGACAAAATGTTTGATCACTTGGAAGGTCCGATCTTTATGTATGTCGGACGGGTGGCGATTGAAAAAAATATTGAAGCTTTCCTTGATTTGGACTTACCGGGCAGCAAAGTTGTGGTTGGGGATGGGCCGCAGTTGGATCAATTGAAAGCACGCTATCGTGATGTCCATTTTACGGGTATGAAAGAAGGCGAGGAACTTGCACGACATTATGCTTCTGGCGATGTTTTCGTCTTTCCCAGTCTCACTGACACGTTCGGCCTTGTGATATTGGAAGCCTTGGCCTGCGGTGTGCCGGTGGCGGCATATCCGGTGACCGGTCCGCGCGACGTGATCGGGCGTGCACCAGTCGGTTGTCTGGATTATGATTTGAAAAAGGCCTGTCTTGGCGCTTTGGACATTGATGGGGAAGGGTGTCGTGAATATGCGCTGGATTTTTCGTGGGAAACCTGTACGGCGATGTTTTTACAAAACCTAGTGCCATTTGAACCGAGAGAATTTTCCTGTTGGTCAAAAAATATGCAGGACGCGGTGGCCTCAAACCCTTCTTAATTCCTACTTTGGATTAGTTTTGAGTTTCAATAAATTAAAAAACATGTCCTTTTGGTATGAGAAATGCTTTCCTATACTATATGAGTAGTGCTAAATGTAGCGATAGGAAACCACTCTACGCATAAAAAGGTACCTGTTGTGAAAGTACTATTGGCTGACGATCATTCCATCGTTCGTACGGCGTTAAAATATGTTCTATCCGAACTCACGCCCGATCTGGTTGTTGTGGAAGCCCGCAACAATAGCGATATTTTTGCTGCTTTGGACAGTAATTCGGACGGGTTTGATCTGGTGATGCTGGACTTGCGCATGCCGGGTATGGATGGAAGCGGGCAGGCGATTGGTCGTGTGGTTGAACGGGTTGCCCCGACACCGGTTTGTGTCTTTACTGTTTCGGAAGACCCGGACGAAATGCGTGCCGTTTTGGCGGCAGGGGTACGCGCTTATATTCCCAAAACAACAGATGATGGCTTGATCGCCACGATCTTGAAACTTGTCTTATCCGGTGGGTCTTACGTGCCGCCGGTTTTAGGGGGATTGACAACGGAGCGTCACAGCACTGAGCCTGAGGATCAGGGCATAAAGGGGCGTTTACTGACAAAGGAAGTCTTCCCCGGCTTGACGCGACGCCAGCGTGAAGTCCTCGCCCTGTTGGCAGAAGGTCTGTCCAATCAGGAAATTGGTGAACGACTGGATTTGAACCTAAGTACCGTTAAAAGCCATGTCACGGCAATTTTGCGTGCTCTTGATGTGGAAAACCGTACGCAGGCAGTTTTGAAATTTCAAAGCGTTGTCGGTAAATAATCCTGTTTGACCGACAACACTTCTCTTCTATATAAATTGATGTTTTGTTAGCCTTTGATTTCCATCAGTTTATCAATTTCGCAAATGTCGAACAAGTGACGAACTTGCGGGTTTGGGTTTATCAAGGTGACATTACGTTGTTCGCCGGTCAGTTCATTGGCAATAATCAGCAAGCCAAGACCGGAACTGTCAATCATATCAACATCGGTGAGATCAAACGTAATATGTTTGGGTGGATTTTTCTTTAAGTCGAAAACAAGGCTTTGCAGTTCTTCAAACTGTCCGAAAACCAATTTGCCATCAAGGACGAAGGACAAGCGGGTTTGGGCGGAATCCATCCATTGTTGTTGAAAGTCCATCGCAGTTTCCCCAGTTCTATTATTTTAGATGTCTAATATTTGTTAGCTTAAAACTGCTCGGTCGGAAAAACAACTGCAAATTTAGAACCTCTGCCAACAATTGAACTGCATGAGATTTCAAGTTTTAATAGACTGGCCAGACGCTTAACAATGGCGAGACCAAGTCCGATGCCTTCGCTGCGATCTCGTTCCGGGTCGTCCAGTTGTGAAAATTCGGTGAAAATATTGTCCATTCCTTCACTGGGGATCCCGGACCCGGTATCCCAAACTTCAATGCTTAACCCTTTTGCGGTTGTACGACAGCCCAGAAGGATGCGCCCTTCCTTGGTGTAGCGCACAGCATTGGAAAGAAAATTACGCAAAATCCGTTCCAGTAATAAGGGATCGGTAAAAAGAACCTTTTGGGACGGGACCACGCGTAATTCCAGCCCTTTATTTTCGGCAAGGGGGCGATATTGGCGGATGAGTTGATCCAGAAGAGGTTGTACTTCAAACGTACAGGGATTGGGTTGAATGACCCCGGCTTCCAGTTTCGATAAGGAAAGGATCGAGTCGAGCAGGCTGCGCATGGACCGTTGGGCAGCGTGCATGTCTTTCATAATGGCAGCACTGCGTTCGTCCGGCATCCGGCGTTCCAACATACCGGAAAACATGCCGATGGCTTCCAATGGCTGTTTAAGGTCATGGCCGGCTGCTGCCAGAAACTTGGATTTGGCTTCGTTTGCCTGTTCTGCAGATTTACGGGCTTCTTCCAGTTGCCGCGTGCGTTGGGCGACGGTTTCTTCCAGTTGAAGGGAAAAGGCCTTAATTCGTTTCATCTGTGTGGAAACATGGCGGACCATCGGGCGGAAGATGAAAAAGGCTTCGACGCTCAGGATTAAAAGGGTCAGTGTCAGGAAAATGGCTTCCAGAAGTTTGAGGAAATCAAAAGCTTTCTCGCCTTCTTCCTGATAAAATCTCACCATTGAATCAAGGGCATGTACCAATTCACCCGGGGCGACTTCTAACACAAATTGGACAGATGGATGATCAGGTGTCAGCGTTGCACCGTCCATTTCAAGAATATCATGCAGGACTTTGATGTAACCGCGCATTTGGGCATTTAGGGGATAGGCCCCTTTAAAATAGCGCCGACGCGCTTCCGGCGTCATGTCGATCGACATATTAATAGCATTGGCACGCCCCGTCAGTGCAAGGTGTGCCTGTTCCAGTTGCATGGTGGACTGACGTAAATTTTTACGAAACTTTTCTTGCTGTTCACTGTCGCGTGCCGAGGCCAACTGCGCCACAAAAAGGGCGGTGCGTTGTGAGAGCATACGCTGGCGTCCTGAAATGTTGACGACAGAGAGTGTGCTTTTGTGTTCGGCAATCAATAAGCCAACGGTGCCAAAGGCGGATGTGGCAAGAATCGCGATGGCAACAAGCGCAAAAAGATAACGCTTTGTCATCCATAAGCCGGGGTTTTCTTCGTCGGGTTTTGTCAATCTGTTCATGGAATTCTTATACGTTACGATTGGAATAATTCCTAGGTTTTTTGAAGGGTTATTACCTTTAGGGTGTTATAAAACTTAATATAATAACTCTAATGAACCACAACTTAAGTACCTGATTCTCTTGCCTTTGAGTCTGAATTGTGGTACCACTTTTTACATCCAAAGTATGAATTTTGGGTAATGGGAGGGGGTCCCATGAAAGATGTAGTTTCGAGACGAACACTATTGTTCGGACGTTCCGGTTTGACTGGTCGGGAGGATGTAATCCGCCCGCCTTGGTCTGTGCCGGGTGATGCGTTCGCAAAAAAATGCACTGGCTGCGGCGAGTGTGTGCGTGTTTGTCCGGAAGGTATATTAACAATCGACAATACAAATCTTGCTGAAGTGGATTTTTCGAAAGGGGAATGCACTTTTTGTCGTGACTGTGTTGTTGTTTGTGCTGATGGGGCACTGGTTGTTTTGGACCCGGAAACCCCCTGGTCGCTGCATATTTCAATTGAGGGGAAATGTTTAGCGATGAAGGGGATTGAATGTCGGGCTTGCGACGATCAATGCGAACCCCGTGCTATTTTTTTCAGACCGACGCCGGGCAGTGTGGCGTCTTTGCATTTGGATGAAGATCTCTGTACGGGCTGTGGTGCCTGTATTGCGTCTTGTCCGGCTGATGCGATCACACTGATGCCTGCGTCTTATAAAGAGGGGGCAAATTGATTTGAAGGTAAACAGTCGTTTTTTATCTGAAGACCAAGAACTTGCCACGGTGCCGGGCGCTCTGCCTTCACCGGAGAAACCGTTTAATGTCTGCGGATTGCTTGCTCATGTGGCCGATGGTCAAATGGCGGCAGTGCGTGCTGCATTAGACGAACTGGACGGCGTGGAAGTTCATGCCGAAACAGAAGATGGCCGTTTGGTCATCACCATCGAAGATACCGAGGATTGTTTGGCGGCGGAAATGATCACGAAAGTGGATCGGACACCCGGCGTTATGAACAGTTCGCTCGTTTATCACCAATTTGAATCACAAGACTCGCTTGAAACGGAGGAGGTTTCCTCATGAAACTGACCAGGCGCGAATTTATGAAAGCCAATGCTGCTGCAGCGACTGCTGCCGTGGCCGGCATTTCTCTACCCGCCAAAACTGCCGAAGCCGCTATGCCTAACTCAATTCGTTGGGACAAAGGGGCCTGTCGTTTTTGTGGTACGGGCTGTGGTGTTCTAATCGGAACACGCGAAGGCCGTATCGTTGCGACACAGGGTGACCCGGATGCACCGGTGAACAAAGGTTTGAACTGTATTAAGGGCTATTTCCTGTCCAAAATTATGTACGGTAAAGACCGTCTGACCCAGCCTTTGCTGCGTAAGACAAACGGTAAATTCGATAAAAACGGCGATTTTGAACCCGTAAGCTGGGACGAAGCTTTCGACATCATGGCTGAAAAATGGAAAGAAGCCCTGAAAAAGAAAGGCCCGACCTCTGTCGGGATGTTCGGTTCCGGTCAATGGACGATCTTTGAAGGTTATGCCGCTTCCAAATTGATGAAAGCGGGTTTCCGTTCCAACAACCTTGATCCGAACGCGCGTCACTGTATGGCGTCTGCGGTTGGCGCGTTCATGCGTCATTTCGGTATTGACGAGCCGATGGGCTGTTATGATGATTTGGAACATGCCGATACATTCGTCCTTTGGGGGGCGAATATGGCGGAAATGCACCCGATCCTTTGGTCTCGTTTGACCAACACCCGTCTGACCAAGCCGGGTTGCGAAGTGCATGTCTTGTCCACTTATGAGCATCGTTGTTTCGAACTTGCCGATAACGGTATGGTGTTTACACCACAAACCGATTTGGCGATCCTGAACTATATCGCGAACTATATCATTGAAAACAAAGCTTATAATGAAGATTTCATTAATAAGCATGTAAACTTCAATGCGACAACTGAAGATATTGGTTATGGTCTGCGCCCTGAACATCCGTTGGAAAAAGCAGCGGCCAATCCGGGTAAAGGTAAATTCAACAAAATCTCTTTTGAAGAATATGCTCAGTCCGTTTCCAAATATACATTGGATTATGCGTCTGAATTGTCCGGTGTTCCCAAGAACCAATTGGTGCAACTGGCGCAAGCCTACGCGGACCCGAACCGTAAAGTTTCGTCTTATTGGACAATGGGCTTTAACCAGCACACCCGTGGTGTGTGGGTTAACGGTCTGCTTTATAACGTTCACCTGTTGATGGGTAAAATTTCAGAACCCGGCAACAGCCCGTTCTCCTTGACCGGTCAGCCGTCAGCTTGTGGGACAGCCCGTGAAGTCGGGACGTTCGCGCACCGTTTGCCTGCTGATTTGGTGGTTATGAAAGAACCGCACCGCAAGTTTGCAGAAAAAGTCTGGAAATTGCCGGAAGGTACCATTCCGGGCAAACCGGGTTATCACGCTGTGTTGCAACACCGTATGTTGAAAGACGGCAAGCTGAATGCTTACTGGGTACAATGTACCAACAACATGCAAGCCTCCCCGAACATGAACGAAGAAAGTTATCCGGGTTATCGTAACCCTGAAAACTTTATCGCCGTGTCCGATCCATATCCAACTGTTACAGCTTTGGCAGCCGACTTGATCCTGCCGACAGCTATGTGGATGGAAAAAGAAGGGGCTTACGGGAACGCGGAACGCCGTACCCAGTTCTGGCGCCAACAGGTTGCTGCACCGGGTGAAGCCAAGTCCGATTTGTGGCAGGTGATGGAATTCGCCAAACGTTTCAAAATCGAAGAAGTCTGGCCGGAAGACCTGCTGGCAAAAATGCCGGAACACCGTGGTAAGACCATGTACGAAGTTCTGTACGAAAATGGTCAAGTCAACCAGTTCCCGGTTGAAAAAGTGACAGACCATGCCGGTAATGTTTATGACAATGAAGAGTCTGAACATTTTGGCTACTACGTTCAAAAAGGCTTGTTTGAAGAATATCGTTTGTTCAACTCTGCATCTGATATTCTTAAAAAAGGCCATGAAATGGCACCGTTTGAGATGTATCACCGTGCACGCGGAATCCGCTGGCCTGTGATCGACGGCAAAGAAACCTTGTGGCGTTTCCGTGAAGGGTACGATCCGCATGTGAAGGCCGGTGAAGGTGTGAAGTTCTACGGTAAGCCGGATGGCAAAGCCAATATCATCTTTGCACCGTATGAACCTGCTGCGGAAAGCCCGGATCAAGAATTTGATCTTTGGCTTTGTACCGGTCGTGTTCTCGAACATTGGCATTCCGGTTCTATGACGCGTCGTGTGCCTGAATTGCACCGTGCGTTCCCGTCCGCTGTCGTGTTTATGCACCCGGCAGATGCCAAAAAACGCGGCGTGCGCCGTGGTCAGGAAGTCAAAGTCTCCTCGCGTCGTGGTGAAATTCAGCTGCGTGTGGAAACACGTGGCCGTAACCGCGTGCCGGAAGGCCTCGTCTTCATTCCGTGGTTTGATGAAGGTGCACTTGTGAACAAGTTGACTTTGGATGCAACTGATCCGCTATCCAAAGAAACGGACTTCAAGAAATGCGCTTGTAAAATCGAGAAAGCTTAAACGTTAACTGTCCTCCTTTGAAGGGGGTGAGAGCCATGGCAGAGAAAACACCTAATAAGAAAAATAAGGTCTCGAGAAGGGACTTCTTAGGGGATGCCGCCAAAGGAGTATGTGGTGCCGGACTGTTTGGTCTGGCCCTCGGCTCAGTGGTTGCAGAAGCCGAAGGTAAGCTTCCTGCCGACGCTATCCGGCCACCGGGTGCGACGGCAGAAGCAGACTTCTTGTCGGCTTGTGTTCGCTGTGGTTTGTGTGTGAGGGACTGCCCTTACGACACGTTGAGTTTGGCCGATATGGGCAGTTCTGTGGTCAGTGGCACACCGCTTTTTGTTGCACGCACAATTCCGTGTGAAATGTGCGATGACATACCGTGTGTTGTTGCTTGTCCCACAGGTGCTCTGGACAAATCGCTGACCAATATCGACGATGCAAAAATGGGCATCGCCGTATTGGTCGGCCATGAGACTTGTCTCAACTTTCAGGGGTTGCGCTGTGACGTATGTTACCGTGTCTGTCCCCTGATCGAAGAGGCAATTACACTGGAACGTTCCGCCAACGAACGAACCGGGAAACACGCAGTTTTCATCCCGACCGTACATAGTGATAAATGTACCGGTTGCGGCAAATGCGAACATGCATGCGTATTGGAAAAGACGGCTATCCGTGTTTTACCCGAACGCATCGCATTGGGCGAACTGGGTGCCCATTATCGCTGGGGCTGGGTTGAAAAAGGCAATAAGGGCGAGTCTCTTATCGAGGGACAAGGGATTATCGATCTGCCGGATCGAGGCTACAATCCCGACCCGTCCGGTTTCCCGGAGAAATCGGCAACCGGCGGCTATAAGGGGTTTAAGCCATGAGTAAAATGCAAAATCCCGGTGCAGCCGCCGTTGAACAAAAAGGCTGGTTAGCCGCCCATAAGTGGCTGATCCTGAGACGGTTGTCTCAAATTCTGTTCATTGCCGCTTTCCTCGTCGGTCCGTTGACGGGCTTTTGGCTGGTGAAGGGAACTTTGGCGTCAAGCATGACTTTGGATGTTTTGCCGCTGACTGATCCGTTCATCTTCTTGCAGTCCCTTGTGACCGGGCATGTCATGGAAACCAACGCCATTATCGGCGCTGTGATTGTCGCTGCCGCCTACTTTTTACTGGGTGGTCGTGTCTTTTGTTCGTGGGTATGTCCTGTCAATATCATTTCCGATACGGCCAGTTGGCTGCGCCGGAAACTGGGATGGAAGAAAACAGGTGTCCGTCTGGACCGTTCAACGGCGCTATGGACGATGGGGGCTGTGTTTGTCACATCCGCCCTGACAGGTACCATTGCGTGGGAGTTCGTCAATCCGGTGACGATGTTACATCGTGCCATCGTGTTTGGGGCTTTCGCATCCGTTGGGCTTGTTTCCGGGGCCTTGTTCTTGATCGAACTTGTCGGGGGGGACCGTATCTGGTGTTCCCGCTTATGTCCGGTCGGGGCTTTCTATGGATTGCTGGGGAAAGTCAGCGTTCTGAAAGTCAGTGCTTCCAAACGCAAGGCTTGTAACGACTGTATGGACTGTTATGCCGTCTGTCCGGAGTCTCATGTCATTTCGCCCGCGCTTAAAGGGGAAAAGGACAATCGGGGTCCGATTATCCTGTCCGGTGATTGCACAAATTGTGGTCGCTGTCTGGATGTCTGCTCTGAAGACGTTTTTGAATTTTCGCTTCGAACTAGAAATAAATTGGATGATGTCCGCCCGAATGAGGGGAGTGCCGAGGACGGCACCCAACGGGCGGCATGAGACTTGAAGGAGATATGACTGTGAAACGAGTCCTAATTCCAGTAGTCGCCGTTTTTGCTGTTGCCATTCTACTTATGGCAAATGCAATCGCGGGGAACGTAACGAGCTTACGCGGACAGGTGGATTTGAAAGAAACCAACTCTGCTGCAACAATTAATCATGTGGTTGAAGACGGGCGGGTTCCGCAGAATTACCGTCAGCAACCGCCGCTGATCCCGCACAAGATTGAAAAATATCAAATCAATCTGAAGGTCAATCAGTGCATGCGTTGCCATAACTGGCAGTATGCCGCCAAAGAAGGCGCACCGAAAATCAGTGAAACCCATTACAAGGATCACCGTACCGGTCAGCCGTTGGATGATGTTGTTCCGGGTCGCTGGTTCTGCACACAATGTCACGTACCGCAAGTGGATGCGAAGCCGCTGGTGGAAAATACTTTCTCAGAATAAAGCCTGAAGGGAACTTATTATGAGTGAACTTGAAGAAAAAGGCGGCTTTTTCAACCGCATCTGGGCTTTGTTAAGAAGGCCAAGCAAGACGACATCGGCGGGCATGCTGCTTTTTGTCGGCTTGATCCTCGGTGTTGTCTTTTGGGGGAGTTTCAACTGGGCCCTTGAGATCACGAACACGGAAACGTTCTGCCTGTCTTGTCACGAGATGGAGCAAAACGTCTATCGTGAATATAGCGGCACGGTTCACGACACCAATGCGTCCGGTGTCCGTGCAACCTGCCCGGATTGTCACGTTCCGCGTCCGTGGATCCATAAGATGAAACGCAAAATCCAGGCGTCAAATGAAGTCCTGCATAAAATTCTCGGAACCGTGGACACACGCGAGAAATTTGAAGCACATCGTTTGACGATGGCCAAGCGTGTCTGGCAAACCATGAAAGAAACGGATAGCCGCGAATGTCGCAACTGTCACAATTTCATGGCTATGGATGTCATGGCTCAAAATTCCCGTGCGCGAAACCGTCACCTTGAGGCACAAGAGGCAGGGCAAACCTGTATCGATTGCCACAAAGGGATCGCACACGAACTCCCGGCGAATGCTTTTAGCGCAGAAGAAGAGCTAAACCAAGCACACTAAAGCGTTGGCTGAAGGCGAATAGATGGCGTCCTTTGACGTTATTCTTACCCCCTCAGCGTTAATGTCGTCATCTTAGTCGGCCCTCTCACAGGTTTTTCCATAAAAATCGAGAGGGCCGATGCTTTTTTTACTGTTTAAAAAAATACCCAATCGGCGTATATCCATAGGCAGACGACAAGCTTGTAACGCGATGTTATGTGCGATTTGTGCCAAATAATATCTGATTGAAATGGTATTTATGATGCTTCCGGTTCTGACACCCGCCCGTGGTCTTGATGATGTAACATTGCGTTTTTTGAACGCGCTGGAGAAATCGTCATTTAAGGGCGAAATCCATGCCGATTATCCAACCCGTTTGCTCAGCGCGACCGATAATTCCGTTTATCAGGTGATGCCGCAGGCTGTTGTCTATCCGGTATGTGAAGGCGATTTGAATGTTATTGCTGAACTGGGCGCCCATGACGATTTTCGCGGCATTTCATTTGCTCCACGCGGTGGGGGCACCGGGACCAACGGGCAGTCGTTGAATAAAGGCGTGGTTGTCGATATCTCCAAACATATGAACAATATCATCGCGTTTGACGAGGACAAGAAACTGGTGACAGTGCAGCCGGGTGTGGTGCTGGATCAGTTAAATGCCTTTTTAAAAGAAAGAGGTTATTTTTTTCCGCCGGCAGTTTCGACTTCATCACGGGCGACATTGGCCGGAATGACGGGAACGGATGCGTCGGGAAAAGGATCGCGCATTTATGGTAAGACGTCTGATTATATCGAGGAAATGGATGTTGTTCTCAGCGGCGGGCAAAGCTGGACATCGCGTCCTTTAAGTGCCGATGAGATGAAAGAAGTGATGGCGCGTCACGACATTGTCGGTCATATCCATCGCCAAGCATATGAAAGTATTATTGAAAACGAAGAGCTGATTGAACAGACCTTCCCCAAAATGAACCGGGGTTTGACAGGGTATAATCTGCAACATGCGCTGGATAATAACGGGACGTTCAACTTGTCTTATCTGTTGGCCGGTTCAGAAGGTTCATTGTGCTTTACGCAGAAACTGACCTTCCGTGTCATTCCTTTGCCCAAAAATAAAGGGCTGGTCACCGTTCGTTACAAAACCTTTAATGAAGCACTGGAGGGTGTACAACTGATCCTGAAGGCCGACCCGGCTGCGGTTGAGGTTGTTGACGATAAGATTATGATGCTGGCTCAGGATGATATCATCTGGACACAAGTGGGCGATATGCTGGGTGGGGTTGCCGGTGAACCACCGGTCATGGGGATGAACTTTGTCGAATTCGTCGGCAATTCCCAAGACGAAGTTGATGCCCAAATCGCCAAGCTTGAAAAAATTCTGGATGAGGCATCGGAACTGGATGGGCAAGCCACCGGTTGGCGCGCAACGTCGGATGGCGCACAGATTTCAGCCCTTTGGGAAATGCGCAAAAAATCTGTTGGATTGCTGGGGGCGTTACAGGGCAAACGTCGTGCGATCCCGTTTGTTGAAGATACTGCCGTTCCCCCGGAAAACCTTGCACCTTATATTCGGGAATTTCGCAGTCTTCTGGATAGCCATGGGGTTGATTACGGCATGTTTGGTCATGCCGATGTGGGGTGTTTGCATGTGCGACCGACACTGGATCTGACCGATCTCATGGACGAACCCAAATTGCGTGAAATCTCCGACGGTGTGGCGGATCTGACCAAAAAATATGGCGGTCTGTTGTGGGGCGAACATGGCAAAGGTTTTCGCGGGGAATATTCTCCGAAATTCTTTGGTCCCAAATTGTATGACGAGCTGCGAAAGATCAAAGCAGCGTTCGATCCCTATAACCTGTTTAATCCGGGTAAAATCGCAACGCCTTATACCATGGCAGATGTGAAACTGACGGCGATTGATGAAGCCGTCTTGCGCGGCCAAATTGACCGCACATTGGATGAAAAACTGAAAGAAACCTATCCCAAAGCCACGTTATGTAATGGGAATGGTGCCTGTTTTACATGGGATGCCTTTGATCCCATGTGCCCAAGTTATAAGGCAACGCGTGATCGTGTCCAATCACCGAAAGGGCGGGCCGGGTTGTTGCGTGAATGGTTGCGTTTACGTACAGAAGCAGACAAGTCAGATACCCCCAATGCGTTGGCAGAAGGCAAGGATTTCAATATTGATGTCTATGAGGCCATGAAAACATGCCTGTCGTGCAAGACATGCGCGACCCAGTGCCCGGTCAAAGTCGATATCCCGGAAATGAAGGCCCAGTTCTTACAAGCCTACCATGAACGTTACAGCCGCCCTAAACGGGATTGGCTGGTGGCCCGTCTTGAAAAACTGGCGCCTTTAACCCAAAAATTTGCAACCCTGACCAATTTTGGGCAATCCTTGCCACCCGTCAAAGCCTTTATGCGTCACGGTTTTGGCTTGATCGATTTACCAAAGGTCAGTCGTAAAACAGTACAGGCAGGCCTTAAACAACGCGGTGCCCCTGCTTTTGATCTGGATGCCATGCGGGCCTTAACGCCTGCGCAAAAATCACAGGCGGTTGTCTTGCTGCAAGATACGTTTACCACGCATTATGATGTGGATGTTGTGCTGGCGCATTATGATTTGTTGACCAAGCTTGGATATACTGTCTATGTGGCGCCTTATCGTCCCAATGGTAAGCCCCTGCATGTCAAAGGGTTCCTGAAGGAATTTGACCAACTGGCAGCAGATAATGATGAGTATTACCTGCATATCGCCACGTGCGGGATTGATATGGTCGGGATTGAAGCCGCCGTCACCCTGATGTTCCGCCAAGAATATAATCAACGCCTTGCCAATCGACCGGACTATACGGTCTTTCAGTTCCATGAATGGCTGCATGCACAAATGATTGCAGGCCATTGGCAGGTGCCTCCACATGTGCAAGAAGGGGAGTTTGCCCTGTTTGCACATTGTACGGAAAAGACATCCTTGCCAGAGACACCGAAGCAATGGACCGAGATCTTTAAAACGTTCAATCAGTCTTTGCGAATTGAAAAAACGGGCTGTTGCGGGATGTCCGGCATGTTTGGCCATGAAGCGGATAATGAAGAGATGTCGAAAAAACTTTATGACATGAGCTGGAAAAACAAGGCCGAGAAAGCCGGACCGGGTCAAATGCTTGCCACCGGTTTTTCCTGTCGATGTCAGACCAAACGTTATGGGAACTTTAAACCGAAACACCCGGTCGAGGCATTGGTTCAATTGTTGGAAGTTTAAATATCCTCATCCATATGACGTTTGGCTTCGCCGTACAGGTTGACATATCCGGCATCCAGAACGGGAACCGCGCGAAATGTGATGATATAGTCTTTGCTGCGGATATCGCCGAACACTTCTTTGGACTCGTAAAACGCCTTGCGCACCAATTCAGAAAGGGCCGGGGCGACAAATTCCTTACTGTCATCGCCAAACAGCGCCTGTTGGGCGCGTGCGGCACTGTTGGCATAAAGAACTTTACGGTTTACTGAACACCGCAGGAGTGCATAAGGCGTTTCGTGCAGAAAGCGCGCCTGAAAATCTGATTTTGCCTTTGCTTCGCTGACTTCAACGCGCATGGCTTCAATCTGACGGGCCAATAAGGAGGTCAGGTCTTTGCCTTTTGTCAGTTCCTGTGGCAGCGGTGTGCTGGCCAGTTTTCCGCTATGTTCTTGCAAATGGTTTTGAATAGCCTGCATCGTGCGCAGGTGCATTTTACCCCAAAGCCATAAATTCAGGACAGCCAGCAGACCTGCAATAAGGGGGGCTGCGATCCAATTTAACAGGGTCCCCCAATGCGGAGCTGGGCTCAGGCGGGCACCGTCCAGCCTGAGGATAAGCCAGTCATAAGGTAGGTTTTCCTCTAAACGCAAGGCGATATCAGCTTTTTCAAACAGATCATCCCATTTTACCAGAATGTTTTCGGATGCATTTTGTGGCGGGAAATCATTTTGCGTTTCGCCGACGCTTAAGGGGCTATCACCACCTTGCAACAATTTAACGCCTAAAACACTGTCCACATTCAACAGGTCGTTGACACGAAGCAGAATGTCGTCACTTTCCCCACCCGTGCTGAGAACGGTTGAGGCAAGCATTCGCGCCGTTTGTACAATGGTATTTTGTCGCAGGTCCTGTTCCTGAAGGCGCAGATAGCTGCCCAGACAGAGTAAAAGAACATAGGTACACAGTGCCAGAGCCCATGTGCCTTGGCGTGCACGCTTTGAGCGCCAAGCCTGTTTGATTGTGCCTGCATTTTCTGTCATTTAAACATCCGGCGTTACGGCTTCGACAAGTTTTGAACAAGTTATTGTAACATTTTAATAAAAAAGTGCCTGCCTGCAATGATATTTACAGTTATACTGCGTTCCGGATTATAAAATTCCAAGGGGAAGGAATAACGCAACTCGTATTCGCAATGTGAGGGGAGCGGAGAAATGAGGCGTGTTTTATGGTTGGTTGCCATTCTGTTTTTCAGTGGCGACCTGTCTGCGCAGACAGAAGGGACCGGTTATTGGACCTATAACGAATATATGTCCTTGCACCCGGAACAGCGACAAAAGGCGGCAACGTTTTCTGCGTTGGTACGGGCTAAGGCTGTGCCAGAGCAAGGATTAAAAAAACGGGTCAAAATCGCGGTTGTTTATCCGGGAAAACAGGTCAGTGATTATTGGTGGCGCAGTGTTTCTTCGTTGGAAGCACGGTTGCGCGAACATAATTTACCTTATGAAATTTATCCCAATTTTACAGAACCGGGTGTGGATATCCGTTTACAGGAAAAACAAATTGCACAAGCCTTGGAAACAGACCCTGATTATCTGATTTTTACACTGGATGCCTTTCGACATCGTTCCATCATTGAACGTATTATGGCACGCGGACGTCCTAAGCTGATCTTGCAAAATATCACAACGCCAGTGCGGGCATGGGGGGATCAACAGCCTTTTCTGTATGTCGGTTTTGATCACGCATTGGGCAGCAGCTTGTTAAGTGCAAAATTTGTGAAAATGTTCCCGCCCAAGACGGAATATGCCATGTTTTACGGCACGCAAGGGTATGTGAGTGCGATGCGCGGCGGAACATTTCAGATGGAAAGTGAAAGGCACGGTCAGGCAAAAGTCGTTGATTCCTTTTATCTGGATTTCAATCGGGAAAAATCGCGACGAGCCGCCCTGAAGACTTTGCAAAAGCATAAAAATCTTCCGTATATTTTTGCCTGCTCGACCGATATTGCCCTTGGTATTATTGATGCCGCCAAGGAATTGGGGCGATTGGCTGATCTGACTATAAACGGCTGGGGCGGCGGTGACGCCGAATTACAGGCCATTTTAAAAGGGGAAATGGACTTCACTGTCATGCGTATGAACGATGATAACGGGGTTGCTATGGCAGATGCCATTTCCTTGGATCAACATGGGAAATCAGTTCTGGTGCCGACAATTTATTCCGGTGATATGATTTTGATTGAGAAAGGTGTAGAGACTCACTATCTGAAAGACCTGAGAAACCGCGCTTTTCGATATTCAGATCATTGGCGTACAAAAACCGATCAAGTGGTTACTTTCGACGGGCAAAAATAAAGAATGAAGAATAACAATAACAAAGGTTTTCGCCTGAGCACATTTATCCTTGCGCTTTCCTTTGGCGGGGTTCTAACAGTCTCGGCCCTTTTTGGCATTTCAAGTTATTTGTCGGCACAGCGTCTGATTGACCATGAGATTCACCAGTCGTTTGATTATCGCCATCGTATTGTCCAGTTAAACCTGAATGAGATGCTTTCTCAAATTGCGGCGCGTGTCTCACTTTTATCAGATTTACAGCCTCTCATTCAGGCGGTTGGTAATGGTGGAAAGCCGGATGTTGAAAATTTTCTGTTTGATGTAATGCAATCGGATGAAATGCGTGATCTGGATGTTCTGATTGTCACCAATCAGCAAGGCGAGATTATCGGGGATGCCAGTTCTCTTCTCAGTCCTCTTAGTAAATTCACACATAAAATCTATCAAAGTACACCGCGTGTTTTTCAAAAATGGTCATTGGTGGAATTGGATGCGTCGTCACAGACAATGGCACTGGTTTACAGTGTTCCTTTGATTGAGGGGCAATATGGGCAGGTGATCGGATCTGCTTTTGTGGCCTTGGCCCTGACGGAGAACATCCAGTTTTCAAAACGGTTGATGGCGGCTGCGGATGTTGCCCGACTGTATTTGACAAATGGGAAACGCATCCTGACAAAAGCCGGTAGCGATCCTTTGGGTCAACGTATGGATGATACTCAGATTCTGGCCTTAGCACAAAAAGCCGATGAAGATATTATGAAAATTGGCGATTATGTCGGGGCATCTCAGGATATTCAACTCGGTGTAAATGGCGGTGTGAAGTTGAACGTTATTACGTTTATGCGACGTGATACGGCAATTGATCTGATGCAGGAATATCGCATAAGCGGTATTTTGCTGATCGTCGGGGCGTTGATTACGGCGTTATGCATTGCCTATATGATCCGTCGCTTGATGCGTAATAGCACCTTGCGATTGACGGCCTATGTCGATCAGGTCAACAAAGGGGATCGGGCGGCTTGCTTTCAGGCGGGGCCTGTACGGGAATTTAACCGTTTGGGCGATGTGGTTGGCAACATGGTGACGACCATCCATGAAAATGAACGCTATTTGACCAATTTAATCGATTTGGCCCCCTCTCCGATTATCGTGTGGGATGAGCAGGGAAGAATGACCAAATTCAATCGTGCGGCTGAACGGATGATGGGATTTGTCGTGGATGCGGGGCAAAAGCCGAATATTCAGGATATTATGGGGGCGATTTCGCAAGCTGATGAGACAGACCGCCAAATCAGTGTTCTTGAACGTTCCTTGAATGGCGAAGTAATTGAAGGCTGGGAAATGGCACATCGCAATTTCAAAACAGCCCAAATTAATTATATTTCCTGGAGCATTTCACCGGTTGCCTTTCATCGGGATGGGTCTGTTGCGACCATATTGGCGCAAGGCCAGGACATTACCCAACGCAAGCGTGCGGAAAAAGAATTGTACCGCATTAACGAGGAATTGGAACGTCGCGTGACCAATCGCACGCAGGCCTTGGAAGACGAAATTGTAGAACGCCGTCTTATTGAAACGGAACTCCGCAATAGTGAAGAACGTTTCCGTGATATTGCGGAAGCGTCGTCCGACTGGTTCTGGGAAATGGGGCCGGATTTGCGTTTCCGTTATATGTCGGATAAAGCAATGTTGGTTTCGGGCTTTCTGGAAGAAGAAATCATCGGCAAAACCCGTGAAGAATTGGTCGGGTTGACACCGGAAGAATGCGAACACCCCAAATGGCGTGCGCATTTGGCAACGATGGAAAGACGTGAACCATTTCGGGCGTTTGAATATACGTTAAAGAACCGTCACGGGGATAAACGTGTTTTTCGAATCAGCGGCAAACCGATTTTCAATTCCTTGACGGGGGAATTCTTGGGGTATCGTGGGTCCGGGCGTGATGTGACGGAAGACTACCTACGTGCACAGGAATTGCAAATTGCCAAGGAAGAAGCCGAAAATGCAAGTCAGGCAAAAACGGAATTTCTTTCTTCCATGAGCCATGAACTCAGGACTCCGCTGAATGGTATTTTGGGGTTTGCGCAGCTTCTTCTGATGCCCAAAGGTAATCAGCTACAGGACAGTCAGAAAGAGTTTGTTAATCAGATTTTGAAGGCGGGCAATCACTTGCTTAACCTGATCAATGAAATTCTGGATTTAGCAAAAATTGAAGCCCGTAAGGTTGAAATCTCACTTGAACCGGTTAATCCATATAATGTGATGGAAGATGTTATTGATTTGCTGGATGGTCTAGCACATGATCGCGGCATTCGTTTGATTAATGACATCACGGAAGATAATGCTGTGATGGTTTATGCCGATTTCACACGTGTCAAACAGGTACTGGTGAATTTGGGTGGAAATGCCATCAAATATAATAAAGATCAGGGTTTGGTTCGTTTTTCATGCGCATATGACGCCGATCTGGATATGGTGCAGTTTAATGTTATCGACACCGGGCCGGGGATTGATCTGAAGAAAAAGGAAGAACTATTTGTTCCTTTTAATCGCTTGAATGCAGAATTTAGCGAGATTGAGGGAACCGGGATCGGTTTGGCAATTACCGATAAACTGGTTGGCCTGATGGGTGGGGAGATGGGGGTCGACAGTACCCCCGGTGAAGGAAGCTGTTTCTGGTTCCGTCTGCCAGTTTATAAGCAGGAGTTGATTGACGGGCGCAAAGGGTTGACGGATTTTCATGGAATAGAAACCGTCAATCCGGTGTTAAAACGTAGGCTGAGTATTTTATACGTCGAAGACAATCCCAGTAATAGTATTCTCATGCATGATGCGTTGGCGCAATCCCCGAATATTGAGCTGATCATCAAGCGTACAGCAGAAGAGGGCTTGGCTTATATTGAAACACATAAAATTGATTTGTTGTTTCTGGATATTAACCTACCGAGGATGAGCGGCTGGGATATGATGGAAATCTTACGACAGAAGCAAAAATTTGGCGAGTTTCCAATTATTGCGGTGACGGCGCAGGCGATGCGTGCTGATATTGCCCGTGCGCAGACGGCCGGGTTTGCAGGTTATCTATCCAAACCAATTCATTTGAAGGATGTCTTTGATCTTATTCGCAAGCATACGCAGGTAGACTGACTTTAAATTCCGCCCCACCATTTAAGAGATTATGGACAGAAATATGCCCTTTATGGTCCTGCACAATTTCATATGAAATCCAGAGACCCAACCCCGTCCCTTGACCGACTGGCTTGGTCGTGAAAAAGGGGTCAAAGATACGGTGTAGGTCATCTTCTGAAATGCCGCTTCCGCAATCGTGCACGTAAATATGAACGCTCTCATTATTTTTTTCGGCACGTACAGTAATCGGGGTGTCCGGTTGTGTGCTGGAGGCATCAAGGGCATTTTCAACCAGATTCAAAATTACTTGGTGCAGTCTGTTCGCCGATCCTTCGACATATAAGTCATCGCTGAGATCCAGTTCAATTGGATGGGTGCTTGCGCGTCCCTTGCTGGCAAAGAGAACGGCTGTTTTAATCACATCACAGATATCGACGCGGTCCTTGGTTTTGCCTTCGCGAAACGACAGGCGGCGCAGATTATTGACAATTTCGCTGACCCGTTCGGCCCCTTCGCGCGTACCCGCCAACAAATTGGGGAGGTCATCCAGAAGGCGTTTGATTTTTAAATCTTCATCCAGTTTTTGACGCACAGGAACGGGCAGTTCTTCACGTAATGTTTCAATATAGGTTCGCATTTTTTGACTGTAGCGTTCCATGCTATGCACATTGCCATAGAGAAAGCTGATCGGGTTGTTCAGTTCATGGGCGACACCGGCAACCAGCCGACCAATAGAGGCCATTTTTTCAGATTGCAGAAGATGATGTTGCGCGGTTTTAAGTTCGACATGCGCCTTGTTTAAATCGTCATAAGCTTGGCGCAATTCCCCGATGGGGCGCCCGACAATGACCAGACCGTCAACTTGTCCTTTGGCGGTTTTATGCAAACTGCAATTAACCGATACATATTCAGAAATATCTGGGTCTTTATGTTGAAGTTTGGTTTCGTAATCCTGCAGGTTTTTGCTTTTGGTCGGCGGGATCAATTTGCGAAAATGTTCTTCAAATTGTTGGCCCAGAAGAACGGAAATCGGTCGTCCAAACAGTTCGGCTTCTTCAAATCCTGTGCGTTCCAGCAAGGGGCCATTGACTTTGACGATCCGCCCGACCCGGTCACAGACAATGACGACATCGGACATGGCCTCTAAAATGCTATCAATGAAATCATGGGCTTCTTCGAGTTCTGCATTTTTGTTTTCCAGATCGACTTCGCGTTCCAGCAGGTCAGAATAGACTTCGTCCATTTTCTGAATGACTTCGACCCAAGCGTGTTCCTGCCCGTCGTTTAGTTCCAGTGGATTATGCGGCGGCTGGTTTTGTCCCATGATTTTTCCGTTTATAACACTGTGCTACATCCTATTCTTGACCCGTTGGCGGTGTTTGGCAAGATAAAGTGGCGTGTGGGATTTGGGTTCACGCAAAACAAATTTATACCGGGCGACATGATAACTGGGATCAAAACCGAAAAAGTTCAGTTTCATATGTTCTAATTCTTCGCGACGATACTCACTCAGGGCCTTCTTTGCTTCGTCTTTTTCCCGCACAACAGGCTTGTCGGCAAGAATAGCGTGGTGGTCCAGTTCGTGTATTTTTTTGCGCAAAATCTCTCGGAACTGGGTAACGGTTTCGCCAAAACAACTGGTGAGAAGACCCATTTCCACTGCGTTAATGGCAGAGATCGGCAGGCGGTGTTCCATGACAAGGGGCTCATTGCCTCTACCTACCCGTTTGGGTAACAAGTATGTCCAATATTCAGACCCAAACAGGTTACCCATATTTTTATAATGCGGGTTTAAGACAACGCCGTTGCGGGCATAAATTTTATCGCAAGTCAGCGCAAAAAATACACCGCCAGCCCCTGCATTGCCGCTGAGGGCGGCAACGGTGACTTTATTGGTGGTGCGGATGATAGCTTCGCATAGATCATCCATTGCGTTGATGTTATTCCAGCTTTCTTCGGCGGGACGTGGTGCAGCTTCAATCGCATTCAGATGAATGCCGTTGGAAAAGAAATCTTCCCCGCCCATTAAAACAATGGTGTGAATGTCTTTGTCTGCACGCGCATTTTCATAAGCCTGCAACAAGCGTTTGCACTGGTCTGTGTTCATCGCACCATTATGAAAGGGGAAGTGTAGATAACCGGTTTCCCCTTTTTTTTCGAAAGTGATATCGCGTTCGCCCTCTCCATAAGGTAGGCCTAGAATTTCGGTCGCAGGCAGTTTAAACGTGTCTTTGCCTTTTTTGCGTAAATGTCCGATCCAGATGGCCCCATCGGTTGTGGCCCGGCAAATGGCCCCGTTCCGGGTTGCCAGAATGTCACCGGGTGTTCCTTTCAGATTTGGTTCAAGACACGCATTATGCAGGTAAATTTCAGTATCATTAATGATATCTAAAACGCCGGGGTTCCCATCCCCGCATTGAATTTTACGCAATATGGTTGCGCCGTTATCAAGGGACCAGTCAATTTGACGATCTGTTTGTTTCATTAGATCGTTCCAGTTTCCAGTTCCTTGCAACGGTTCTGGGATGAAATCCGGATCTTGAAATTTGGCTAAGGCTTCTAGAACACATTCCACCGCCCCATCTGAAACTTCGTTGCGATAAATGCTGCTTTTGGGCGCGTTGCGCATGGCAAAACGGCGGCTTGCCCAGATAGGACCTGCATCCATGTCTGCAACGGCTTGCAACAAAGTGACCCCCCATTGTTTTTCACCCCGTAAAATAGCCCAATCTAATGAAGACGGTCCTCGATCCCCTTTCGGGCCGGGATGTACAATCAGGCAGGTCAGTTTCGACCAGACTGATTCAGGAATAGCGCGTTTCAAAAAAGGTGCGATCAGGATATCAGGTTGAAAGAGATCAACGGCTTCTTCGGTAACATGATCGTTGATATCAAATTCGACACTGACTTCATGGCCAAGGCGTTCAATTTCCACATATAAACGTTGGGTCAAGCTGTTGAAGCTATGGGTGAGCAGCAGGACTTTCATTTAACAAATCCTCGGTAATTGTTCACCGGCAATCCAATCGACAACGCGTGTGCCACCAAATCCGGTTTTAAGTTGGACAAAACTGTTGGCATCTTCAATGACCGTGCCGATGATGGCAGCCTGTTTGCCTAATGGATGGGCTTGCATGGCGTGTAACAAAGTTTCAGCCTGATCTTCGGGGCAGATGGCAAGCAGTTTACCTTCGTTGGCGACATACAGGGGATCAAGGCCGAGGATTTCGCAAGCCCCGCGTACTTGGTCACGAATGGGGATATCGGGTTCATTCAACATCATGCCAACCCCGCTTTGACGTGCAATTTCGTTTAAGGTTGCGGCCAGTCCGCCACGTGTCGGGTCGCGCATGACATGGATATCGGGAACGGCCTTGACCATATCGCCAATCAGGCCGTTCAGGCTGGCACAATCAGATTGCACGGACGCTTCAAACCCTAAACCTTCGCGCAAGGACATGATAGCAACCCCGTGATCACCGACATATCCGTTTATCAGGATTTTATCGCCGGGTTTGGCGCGTTCACCGGAAATATGGATATCATCTGTAATAACGCCAATGCCCGTTGTGTTGATATAGACCCCATCGCCGTGACCGCGTTCCACAACCTTGGTATCGCCTGTGACGATATAGACCCCGGCCTCGTGGGCGGCGTGGGCCATGCTATCGACAATGGTTTGTAAATCTTTTAAGGGAAAGCCTTCTTCCAGAATAAATCCGGCCGTGAGGTAAAGCGGTTGACCACCGGACAAAGCCACATCGTTGACGGTGCCGTGAACCGCCAGATTGCCGATATTGCCACCGGGGAAAAACAGTGGGGAAATAACGAAACTGTCTGTGCTCATAACCACCTTGCCACGCGGCAGTTCAAAAGCAGCCTGATCGTTACCCTGAGCAAGGATATCATTGGCGAATGCATCCCCAAACAATTGTTCGATCAGTTGTGACATGGCCCGACCGCCGCCGCCGTGGCTCATTTCAACGACACCGTTTTTTAAATCAAGGCTACGGGTATAGGCTGTACGTGTGGACATTGATTTGTTCTCTTTTTATATAAGACGTTAAACGGCTTCGCGGAAACGACCGTAGGAATAATAAGCAGCGCACGCCCCTTCGGCGGACACCATGCAAGACCCCATCGGGTTTTCCGGTGTGCAATGGGTGCCAAACAATTTGCAATCGGTCGGTTTTTTCATGCCGCGCAGGATAGCAGGGCATTCACAGGCTTTGTTTTCGCGCGCAGGCGGTGTTTCCACCGGGATTTGTACTTCAGCGTCAAAGGCGGCGTATTCTTCTTTAATGCGCAGGCCGGAATAGGGAACGTCACCCAATCCGCGCCATTCAAAGACACGGCGCAGTTCGAAAATTTCCGCAACCAGTTTCTTGGCTTTGGTATTGCCCATGTGGGTGACGGCGCGCAAGTATTGGTTTTCAACTTCGGCGCGGCCTTCATTCAATTGACGCACCAGCATCAGGATGGACTGCATTACGTCCAGTGGTTCAAACCCGGAAATAACGACGGGGCGCTGAAATTCTTCCACAAAATATTCGTAAGGCTGTGAACCGATAACCACACTGACATGGGCCGGACCGAGAAATCCGTCCAGCGGCACACTGCCTAAGGCACGCACATCCGGGCTTTCCAGAATGTTTTGAATGGCGGATGGGGTTAGGACATGGTTGGACAGAATAAAGAAATTTTTAAGCCCCATCGTCTGGGCCTGTTTGATCGCCATTGCAGTTGGTGGTGTGGTGGTTTCAAATCCGATGGCAAAGAAAACGATCCTTTTATCGGGATTATTCTGCGCCAGTTCCAAGGCATCCAATGTGGAATAGACCATACGAACGTCACAACCTTCGGCCTTGGCTTTCATCAGGCTGGTAAATTTAGACCCTGGGACACGCAGCATATCACCATAGGAACATAAAATAACATCGGGACGTCGCGCATAAGCAATTGCCTGATCAATGCGCGAGATGGGTAAGACACAGACCGGGCAACCCGGCCCGTGGATCATTTTGATATTATCGGGCAAAAGGTCCTGTACGCCATAGCGGAAAATAGCGTGGGTATGACCACCGCAAAATTCCATCAGGCGGTAATCGCGTGTTGGGTCAACTTCGTGTGCAAGGGTCGCGGCCAGTTTTTGCGCAGTGTCCCCGTTGCGATATTCATCCACATGTTTCATGGGGCTGGGCTCCCACTTTTAGTCATTTCTTCAAACAGGGCGATGGTCTTCAGGGCTTCGTCCTCGTCTATTTTGGACAGGGCATAACCGACATGAACGATGACGTAATCCCCGGGGGTGACATCTTCCACCAAACCAAGGGAGATGGTTTTCTTTACTCCGCCCAGTTCGATGATGGCCATATCGTTGTCCAATACGTCAACGACTTTGGATGGCATGGCAAGACACATTAGATTAGCTCCCGTCCCGTAGTAATTTCTGTTGTCCCAGCCATACTTGGCCCAATGACAGGCCTGCATCACTTAAGGGAACATGTTGATTAAGATAAACCTCAAGACCGGCTTGTTGCAATTTACGCTTTAAACCTTGGCTGAGAATTTCATTCAGGAAACATCCCCCCGATAAGGCAATACGGGAAATATTATGTTTTGTGCAGGCCTGTTCCACCCAGTCGGCAAGGGCAAAAATCAAGGTGCCATGAAACAGGTTAGCCCCGCTTTGTGCGGTGCGCTCACACAATGTATTCAGTAATGCCAGCAGGTTTAACTCGCCGTTTTCTTCCAACTGCCAGCCTTGTGAATCAATCTCAATCCGGCTGACAAGGCTTTCCAACATCATCGGCGCATGACCTTCGTATTGTGCCATTTCACAAACATCCAGCAGGCCGCAAGCCGCATCAAACAAACGACCCATTGAGGATGTTTGTGGGGAATTTAGGCCTTTATCCAGCATTAATTTTAAAGTTTGTGTGTCATGGTTTGCAAAACGGCTGTCAATTTCATCACTACGGCCCAAGGCATGCAGGGCGCTGGCTCCCATGCGCCACGGTTCAACAGCCGCTTTGTCTCCCCCCGGTTGGGCCAAGGGGCGTAGGTGCCCGATACGGGTACAGTCCAGTCCGTCCACCTTGAACAGCTCCCCACCCCAGCTTTCGCCATTGTCTCCAAGGCCAAACCCGTCAAGCGCAAGACCGATCACGGGTCCGTCAATCTGATGTTCTGCGAGAACCGAAGCGATGTGGGCATGATGATGTTGGACGGCAAAGGTTTCAATTCCCAGACTTTGGGCAAAGCGCGTGCTGGCAAAGTCAGGATGTAAATCATGCACGGCGAGGACAGGGTTGACTTGCAAAATTTTGCGCAAATGATTGAAAGTTTCTTCCTGAAAACGCAAGGTTGCGACGTTGTCTAAATCCCCGATGTGTTGAGATAGATAGGCATGGTTTGCCCGTGTCAGACAGATGGTGTTTTTCAGAAAGGCCCCCAATCCTAATACACTGGGGGTATCCTGTATTAAGGTGATGGGGCGCGGTGTAAACCCACGGGCCGAACGCAGGACTGTCGGACCACCGAGGTCATGGCGCACCACGCTGTCATCCACACGGATCAGGATATCCCGGTTATGGGTGACAATGGCGTCTGCGATACCTGATAAACGGTTTTCGGCCTCATCATTTGCAATGACCAAAGGTTCCCCACCAGGGTTTGCACTGGTCATCACAAGGGGTCGTCCGCGCAAGGCATCCATAATCAGATAATGCAAGGGTGTGTAAGGCAACATAACCCCGATCCGGTTTAGGTTTGGGGCAATTACGTCTGGCAGGTCACTCTTTTTTTTGCGCAGCAAAACGATGGGACGTTCCGAGCTTTCGAGCAGGACTTGTTCGTCCTGATCCAGCTTGGCAAAATTGCAAACGGCCTGACAGTTTGCGACCATAATGGCAAAGGGTTTGGCGTCGCGGTTTTTGCGTTTGCGCAAATTTTTAATGGCTGTTTCGTTATAAGCATCACAAACCAGATGAAAACCGCCTAATCCCTTAATAGCAAGAATTTGACCTTGGCGGATACGGTTGGCAATTTCATTGATATCCATAGAAAGACGAGGGCCGCAGTTGGGACAGCAGGTTGGCTGGGCATGAAAACGCCGATTGGTCGGATCACGGTATTCAGCTTCGCAGGCCGGGCACATTTCAAATTCAGCCATGGACGTTTGTGCCCGATCATAAGGCAGGCTGTGGGTGATGGTATAGCGTGGTCCGCAATGAGTGCAGTTTAAAAAGGGATAGCCATAACGTCGATCGTTGGGGTCGCGCATTTCCGACAGACAATCCGGGCAAATGGCAGCATCAGGAATGATATCTGTTTGAACGTCCCCACATTCACTTTCGCGGATCAGAAAAACGGCTTCATTTTCCTTTTTCTCAATTTCAGTTTCTTCAATGCTTTGAATGTGTGACAGGGCAGGGGCCTGTTTTTGTAATGCATCGTGAAAGGTATCCGTTGTGCTGCCTTGAACCTCGATCAACACACCTTCTTGGTCATTCAGAACCCAGCCGGTTAGTCCCAAATCCCAGGCGAGTTGATAGACAAAGGGGCGAAAGCCGACCCCTTGTACCTGCCCGCGCACGCGATATTGAATTCGTTTAAGATTGGGCTGCATCAACACCAGCTTTGATCCAGTCATACCATTGATCCAAACCGTCCCCGTTTTTGGAGGACAATTGGAAGATTTTCAGGTCGGGGTTGACGCGTTGCGCGTACTCAAGGCAGGCCGCTACATCAAAATCAAGATAAGGCAGCAGATCGGTTTTGGTCAGGACCATAATGTCGGCAGCAGCAAACATATCGGGATATTTGATCGGTTTGTCCTCACCTTCTGTCACCGACAGGATGGCGATTTTATGGGCTTCCCCCAAATCAAAACCGGCAGGACAGACAAGGTTGCCGACATTTTCGATAAACAAAACACCTTCTTTCGGCATATCCAGACGGGATCTGGCCTGAGCAATCATGTCAGCATCCAGATGGCAGCCTTTGCCCGTATTCACCTGCAAGGCAGGCACGCCGGTTTGGCGGATACGGTCTGCATCGTTTGCAGTTTGCTGGTCCCCTTCGATAACGGCAATGGGCAATTGGTCTTTTAAATCCGTCAAGGTGCGGGTCAACAGGGTGGTTTTGCCTGATCCCGGTGAGGAAACGAGATTAAGCACGAAAATACCATCTTCCTTGAAATGAATGCGGTTGTGGGCGGCGATATGATCGTTTTTACTCAGGATATCCTGCTCAATGGAAATCAGGCGTTTGGTTTCCATACCGGGGACAGATACGCCTGCCTCGTTTTCGCCAAAATGCATATCATGGTGGTGGTGATGGTGGGTATGGTCATCATCATGTGAATGATCAAGATGGTGATGATGGTCGCACCCACATCCCTCATCATGGCTGTGGCTGTGATCGTGACCGTGCTTATGACCGCCTTCGATTTTGGCGGTACCGCATCCGCAAACTGTACACATTTATTCGACCTCCAGTTCTTTGACCCGCATTTCGTCGCCTCCCGATATATGAAGCTTGTAGCTGCCACATTTGGGACATTGAGCAATGCGTGAGTCAATTTCCAATTCTTCGGCACAGTCCACACAAATGGCTTGGCCCGGTGTTTCAATGATTTTAAGTTTGGCCCCGTGGGCGATTGTGCCTTGCATGACAGCATCAAAGCAGAAGGCCATTGCCTCAGGTTCCACATGGGAAAGCTGCCCGATTTCCAACCAGACGGTTTTGACCTTGGCAAACCCGTTTGTTTTTGCATAGTCTTCCAGAATATTCAGCACACCCTGTGTCAGTGACATTTCATGCATTTAATTTCGTTCCTCGATCTCTATCCGGCAGGCAACACAGGGGTCTAAGGCAAGGACACTGATTTGTGCGATTTGTTTGAGCTTGTCTTTATTGGCGGCCTTCACCCCGATTAGGACATGTTTTAAAATCCCGTTGGGATGGAAATTCCATTCGGTCGGGGCAAGGATACGGTAACGTGCAATTGTGTCATTTTGCGGATTGATCCAAACCCGGTGACTAAGTTGTCCGCGCACAGCTTCGATTTGTGCATATCCTTTATAGGTGGCCTTGGTATGATAAAGGTCATTGTCCTGCTTCAACCCGCTGATATTTTTTTCAAAGTCTTCGATCATAACGGCAAGGTCGATTAATTTCGCACAAAAATAAGAAAGCGCACTATGATCAAACTGACGTAAAAACGGGTGGCTGAGGTGGCGCATCAAGGCCCCGGTTTGACAGGATCGTCCATCCCAAGTGGGATAGGTGATAAATTGATCCGCCGTTTGTGCGTCCATATGCAGAGCGATTTCTTCGGGGACAAAATCCATTAACCCCTGTGCGATGGGCCAGATGATGTCGGATAAACCTTCGTGTTGCCAATGTTTTAAACAACGTGCCGGCAAGCTGTCGGTTGCTGCAATCCAGTTTTCCAAAGCCTCCTTGTTTGGCATGTCAGCAAATTCACGTGGTGTGATGTGGAAGATTTCTGACTGAATAATCGTTTGCAAGCGGGAAAATTCACTGCTGAGCTTTGTCATGTCGGGGGCCAGCGTGCCGCCACCGATTTTATCGTGCCCAGCTTCTGTAAAAATCAGGTTTTTGAAAGAGGCAAGGGTTTGGCGGATATCGCGGATTTGTTCAATGTTTTTATCCTGTCCTGCCAATTCTGCCCAATCGATTAAAAGGCGGGTGGTATGTTCCGCGATCCCTTCCGCCAATAACAGGAGGTGGCGAGCCGTTTTATGCGCTGGACTGGGGATATAACCCAAGGCCTGTTCCATCGCACTGAGGGCGGCTTGATGCTGTGCGGTGCCACATAGGCTGAATAGCAAGGGAACGAAAGCACAAGCTTCTTGTGGGGATTTGCCTTCCAGAATACGGGCCGCCATTGTGGTCCGGTTTGAGGCAATGTGTACATCCTCAATTTGGTTTTGCTTTGTGACCAGTTTCAGTACGATATGGTCTGCGCCCACATTCATTTGCTTCTTTACCCCTTTTCATGTCTTCAGTCATAGACAGCAAAAGGCGTGCCATCTTTATTTCATACTTAAGTCTAGGCTTTGTGAGGTTTTGATGGGGGTGTTGAAGATGTATGTGGAAGGCGTGAGTCCGGTATATGGAAAGTTTTATTCCACTTTAATGGACGGTACAGGCCATGCAAGGATCGAAGGAACGCACAATATGTTGGACGGAAACCGGATCGTCTTCTCCGGATATAATGGGGGCACCTTCCAAGGCGCTTTCCAGTGGACCGGGCTGCCCGGCTTGATCCCGGGGGGAGAAATTCCATGTGGTCGGGGCAATGATTTGGTAGTTGGTAATCTTGTTGTTTTCTACGCCAATCCAATGGCCCAAAGTCCCGCGTGCCGCTTCGATAAAGGCGAAGGCATGTCCGTTCTGTGCCGGGGTAAAGGGCGTATAGAAAGATGCATTTGGATCGATTTGATCAATCCAGTTTTCCATTGCATCAACCAAAAAAGCTATTTCCCATGCGCGGGCAAAAATGCGGCTTTTTACTGTACTACCTTCCTGTGCATAAAGATCATAAAACAGAGGGTGTCCATTGATGACGTGACGGGCCAAGGCACCGACCTCACAACGATCTGACCCTAAACGCGGGGCTTTGCACCAGCTATAAGCATTGTCTTGATCAAGATCTGGATCATTCTTGGCATTTTGTGGGAATTGCAAGGTCGCGCCTGCCATAAAACTGTGGGAAATATCTTCACTGATTTTATCGACGGGCAAGGCGGCAAAATGTTGGTCCTTGAATATCCCTTGTTTGAACAAACCCTCGTTTGCAAGAGGCAAGCCACCACCTGCCAGCAAGACCGATTTGCTTTTGCCCATTTTATCCAAGGACAAGGCATCGGATAAATGCATGAAAAAACCAAGATCACCACGGCCTTCTTTTGCCCAACCGTCAAGGTCGGATCTGGATTTCAGGGCAAGCATGTCGTTGAGGGAGCAACCATACAAGGTTGTTTCCAGAAAACGACGCATACCTGTCAGGATGGTTTTCAGCTTTCGTTTTTGTGCGGTATGAACGGTTGAAGTGGTGCCGCTGGGGCGCAGTGCAAGGGTATGAGGCCATTTGCCAGCCAGTTCCCCCATCATGTGCAGAAAGCGGTTACGTGCGTTCAAGGCTTCTGCTTGCGCGTCTCCCCGTTGGGCCTGAAATCGCAGGGCATTGTTATACCAGCGGCGGTTTACATAAATATCGCGGGCAAAATCGGGCATAAAAAACAGATAAAAATGGGTCAGGTGGTTGGACAGCATTTCACAGGCCAAGACCAAATTGGTGACGAGTTGTCCGTTTTTAGGTGGGGTAACATTTGAAAGTTTTGCCAGTGCCTGTGCTGCGGCAACGGATTGGGATACCGAACAAATACCGCAAATACGCGGCACAATTGTCAGGGCGTCCATGGGGGGGCGATCCAGCAAGATGGTTTCCATACCGCGATACATCGGTGAATTGACCTGTGCGTCCACAACGGTGGGGCCGTTGCGGTTCAGGTCTATTTCCAGATGGCCTTCCACGCGGGAAAAAGGGCCGATGATCTTGCGTGACATAAGTGTGCTCTTTGCTTTTAATTCGTTGCTTTTTTACGGGTCGGTTGATGGACGATTTTATCGCAATGGGCGTTTTCACGTACCCGTTGCGGTGTTGCGGATTTCGAGAGTGCCGCCAGTGCGACAAACCATGCCTTTGGCATATCACTGGGCAAACCAACCGGAATACCGGCAATTTTGGCAGTTTCCAAAAATGGGGAACCCGGATCTTCAAATCCCGGCATGGTACAGGCGATACAGGAATATCCCCCTTGCAGACAGGATCCGGACCCATTCCACGGGCGGATATTACAATCACCAAGGGCTTGAGTGCCTTTGCAGCCCAAATTCTCCATCAGGCATCCCTGATCGGAATCTTCTGCGGCACTGGCCTTGAATTCATAATATTCATTGCGCGGACAGCCATGGTGGGCAAGGTGACCAAAATAAGCTAGTGGTCTCCCTTCCGGGTCAAAATCCTGTGCGGATAAGCTGTCATCGGCAAGGCAGGATAAGGTTTCGACAATCCAGTCGGGATGGGGGGCGCAACCGGGAATGTTAATTACCGGCAGACCGGAACCGGATCGATAATCTTCGCCTAAAAGTCCGCCGACCTGATTGGATTGATATTGCAGGCCTGTGGCTTCCAGCCGTTCATCCCCGGCCATTGGGATCCCGCCGTAGGCCGCACAACTGCCAACGGCCACACAGTATTTTGCCTTGTGGGCCAATTCGATCAACCATGTGATCATGGGTTTTTCCGATCCGCCCATCATTTGATAGCGCCCTGTTCCATTGGGGCCAAGCAGGGGCGTACCTTCAACGATGAGTAAGTCGAGTTTGATTTTGCCGGAGACAATATCGATCAAGGTGTCAATGACGGGCCGTCCTGAGGTTTCGCTCAGTGTCGGATGCCATAAAAAATGAATGCCTGCACTGTCAAATGCATCCAGTAGGTCAGTTCCTTCATAGCCCAATAAGGACATGGAGCAACCCCCGCAAGCACCGCATTGAAGCCAGAGCGCATTTATGTGTGACATGGTGACCTAAATCAACTTTGCTATCCGATAGACGTGGTATCTTACTTCAGACATAAAGAAAATGTCTATGTGTCTCTTCAAACGGGGAGGACGTTATGAGGTATCTCAGTGCAGACAGCGTCTTTTATATTATTATGAAAGCACGCGAATTTGATGTGAAGGTCGAACCGGAAGGCCGTGATCGGGAATCCGATGCGATCGATGACGGTTGCGTGGAAATCTTGCAAGATTATGCCGATGATGCAACCGAGGCTGAATTACATGAAGCATTGGCAAACCTGAATGCCGATCAGTTACATGAACTGGTTGCGCTCACATGGCTAGGCCGGGGCAGTTATTCCAAGGATGAATTTGAGGAAGCTTACGCGCAAGCCGTGGAATCTGACCCGAGTGCCAAAAGCACGCCGGAATATCTAATGGGAACGCCTTTGTTATCGGACTATTTGGAAGAAGGTCTGTCCGAAATGGGTGTCTCTATCGAAGAATTTGAAATCGGGCGGCTCTAGTCCCCCACTTTTAAGCAGGGGACTAGAGGGGCTTATGCAGATTTCACACCTTTTAGAAAATCTTCAACGATTGAGCGCAGGGATGTGGACTGGTCGTTCAATTGTGAGGAGGCATGTAAGACTTCTTTGGACGCGGCCCCTGTATCGTTGGCAGCATCATTGACATGCAAAATGTTTTGATTGACTTCCTGCGTACCGTGGGAGGCTTGTTCGATATTGCGTGCAATCTCGGATGTTGCGGCATCCTGTTCTTCAACAGCGGCGGCAACGGCGGCGGCAATTTCATTCATTTCGGTGATGATATGGTTGATTTCTGAAATTGCCTCAACCGTATCGCGGCTGACTTTCTGGATGGCACTGACGTGTGCGGCGATTTCTTCGGTTGCCCGTCCTGTTTGGGTTGCAAGGGTTTTAACTTCGGAAGCCACAACCGCAAATCCTTTGCCTGCTTCGCCGGCACGGGCGGCTTCGATGGTTGCGTTTAAGGCCAGCATATTGGTTTGATCTGCAATATCGCCAATCAATTGGGAGGCTTCTGAAATCCGGCTTGCTGTTTCTGACAAGGTGCGAACAGTGCCTTGGCTTTCCGTGACTTTATGGGCGGCCTGTTGTGCAATCTGTGAAGACTGTGCAACCTGCTTGCCGACTTCGTGAATGGAAGCTGTAAGTTCTTCGGATGCGGCGGCGACGGTTTCCACATTGGTTGCAGTTTGTTGGGAAGCACTGGCAACAGCCGAGGCTTGCGTGCTGGTTTGTGTGGCCGTGGCACTCATACCGTTGGCGGTCATATCAAGTTGTTGTGCAGCAGATGCGACTTGTTGAAGGGCGATATTGACGCCCATATCAAATTCGCTGGCCAGTTTTTGAATGGTACGCGCACGTTGGCGTTGGGCTTCTTCTTCCTCACGCTGATGGGCGGCGAGTTGTTCATTCTCAATCATTTGGGCGCGGAAATATTCAACGTTGTGGGCCATTTCGCCAACTTCATCACGACGCCCCTGCAGGGGTGTTTCGTCTTCCGTATGGCCTTCTGCCAGACGTTTCATCGCAAGGGATAATTGATCTACGCTGGTACTGATATCTCTGGCAACCATAAAAGCACCCAATGCAATTACAATAGTAGCAGCCAGAAAGATAAGAGCTTCTTTGATGGCTTCTGCCCAAAAAGTTTCCTGAACTTCATCTAGATAGACACCCGTTCCGATCACCCAACCCCAAGGCTCAAACAGTTTAACGTAGGAGATTTTATCTACGGGTTCGTCAAAGCCGGGTTTAGGCCAACGATATTCAACGCTGCCTTCTTTTGAAGATTTAGCAACCTTCACAATATCCTGAAACAGCATTTTTCCATCGGGGTCTTTAAAGCCACTTACGTCCTGTCCATTTAGCTTGGGATTGGTTGGGTGAACGACCATGATATGCTGTAAGTCATTGATCCAAATGTAATCTTCTTCACCATAGCGAATGGCATTGATAGCGTGGGTTGCCTCATCTTTTGCTGTTTCAAGCGAGATTTCATTGGAAGCGACACGTTTTTGTAATCCGCTCAGTAAGGTGTAAGTCGCTTCAACCATGCTTTTGGCTTGTCGTTCGCGTTCTGCCAAAAGGTTATCATCAAGGGCCTTAAGGCCGAAGACGGTGATTAAGATTAAGCCGGATAAAGATATAGCCATTATCACGCCCAGCTTGCGGCCTAAGCGAATATTTCCAAGTTTCATAGCTTGGCACCTCTGCAACTGATTAAATTTAGGGGGTATGTTATCTTTTCTTTTTTCAGTCTTAGATTGTAGGCAGGAAAGGTTAAATTTTCAATCTCTGAGGTCGAAAAAAATAATAAAAACAAATATTTATATAAATTTTCAGGATAAGTTATGACAATCAATAAACGTGGTTGGTTTATTGGCGCAGAACCCAGCTGTCCGGGATGCCGCGTGATTTGGCTAGGCCGCGGGCGGCTTCGGCCTCAAGTTGACTCATGGGACCTACCAAGACACGTTGATATGTCGATCCGTTGACGTCAATGGCTTTCATAAAGGCATTATCCATTCCCGCCAGTGCAATTCGGTCCTGTGCATAAGCGGGTTCGGAAAAACTGCCTAAAACCACATAATATCCGGTTGCATCATTAGCGGCCGGTCCCAGTTCAATCGGGCCTGTGGGGCCTGTTTCCGGGGCCAGTTCCGGGCTGTAAGGGGCACCGTGTGCGGCTTCAAAGGCAGCCATGTCATTATAGGCGGTGATCTGGGTCGTGGTATCACGTGCCAATTGCATCGGCGCCATATCGTCGTATGAGGCTTGCAATAGGTCGTCCGGTGTAGATGGGGGGCTCAGGGTCTCTTGTGGGGCCGGAATGGCTTCCCCATCCAGCAATTTTTGCAAGAGGTGTGTGTTATCCGCGACAGCAGGCTGCAATTTACCTTCCACAACCAGTTGCGCAATGGAGGTTTGGTTTAATTGTCCGGTTGCTAACAATAACTGATAATTTGCTAAACGGTATGTGTAGTCTGACGAGGTAACGGCAATACGCACATTCAGCAATTCCAGTGCTGTATCCAAGACGGTAATAATGGTTTCTTTACCGCTTGCCATCATGTCATAACGTGCCTGAAAGGCCTCATGTGCGATGGCTTCAGCATCCTGAAGGGTGCGAAAGCGCTGGCGTTGGGTTTCGATGGTGGAAAAGGCGTTACGGACCTGTTCTTCAATTTCCATATGCTTGCTGCGCAGATCCATCATCGCGGCATTGTGGCGAAGCGCGGCGGCATGGGTTTGGGATTTAACCCTTCCGCCATCAAATAAATTCCAGTTGAGTTTCAGCAGTAAGGTTGCCTCGTTTTCAGAACCATCCACGCCGTCCACATTGTATTTTGCATCGCCTGCGGCCTCCAGATCGACGCGGGGATAAAGCGCGGATTCAACCGATCCAACCCGTGCAGAAGAGGCTTCTGCCAACAAGGCAGCACTTTGGAGAACCGGATTGTGTTTGCGTGCAAGGCGAATAGCTTCTTCAAGGCTTTCCGGCACCACTTCGGATGGTGTTAAAGGATCCATCATTTTTTCTGCGGGCGGGACGCGTTGAAACAGATGGTAATATCGGTTTTGCCCTTGGCGTTGTGCGCCCTGATAGGCGGCCAAAGCTTCATGTGCCTGTGCAAGGCGCGCGCGTGCCTGTAACAAATCGGCTTGGGACATACGTCCGACATTGGATTCAGATTCAATAAAAGTTTTGATCTGTTCAACCAATTTGACATTGGTCTGTGAAATTTCAACCAGCTTATTTTGCAAAACCAAATTCAGGTATGCCTGTATCCCCTGAAATAAAATACGCTGGCGTGTATTGTCTAAATCGGCTGTGTTGCTTTTATGGGTGATTTCGGCGGATTGTTGTTCAAAGGCGCTATATTGTCCGTCAAACAAGTTATATGTTGCTGTTACATTGGCACGGGTACGAAAATCGTCATTTCCTGGTTGGTCGGTGTGTTGATATCCGGCATCGCCACTGACGGCCAGAACAGGGGCGGACAGGGCATAAGCGGCTTTGATATCTTCACGTGCCGCATCAGTGAGAGAGGCTTTGGACTGAATGGCAGGGTAGTTTTCCAGCAGATATTGAAGCTCACTCGCCAACGGGTTTGCCTGTAGTTCAGCACTGAACCCGATTGCGGTTAACATGACCAGTGCACTGGTGGTATTGCGCCAAAACTTTGTAAGACCCGGTCCCATATTTTGCCCTTATGGATGATTCAGATTCCCAATTGAACCCAAATTAAACCACAAGGTTTAAAATACCCTTAACATCAACGTTCACGGAAAGCTTCGTCTTTCAATCGCAATAAGGGGCGCAGGAAGAAATCCAACACGCTGCGTTTACCGGTTACGATATCAACCTGTGTTTCCATACCCGTTGTAATGGGCAGGTATAATTTTTGACCATCGCCCAAGTGCGTGCGTTCGGTTGCGATAATCACACGATAAAAGGGAAGACCGTTTTCGGTTTTATCCGTATCCGGGGCAATCTGGATCACCCGACCGGGCAAAGCCCCATAGCGCACAAAATCATAGGCAGATACTTTTATGTTGGCGGGCAGGCCGACCTGAACATATCCCCGGTCGGTTGGGCTGAGACGGGCTTCAATCACAAGGCTGTCGCGCAAGGGAACCAGTTCCATGATGGGTTCGCCGGGGCGCACAACCGCGCCTGTGTTGGTGTATTTCAGGTTCTTGACAGTCCCATCAATAGGCGCGCGAATAACGGTGCGTTTTTCCTGTTCTGTCGCTTCGCCGAGGACTTTTTCAATCAGGGAAATTTCACGCGAAACTTTGCTGAGTTCTTCAGAAGCTTTACGTCTATATTTCAACCGGGTTTCGCTTAAGCGCGCGCGGGCTTCTTCGATGTCGGCACGGGCTGCGGGAATTTCAGCATCAATGGTGCGGATTTCACCCAACAGGCTCTCAACTTGGGAACTGAGGCTCAGATATTCTGCCCGCATGCCCATTCCCTTGTTCATGGCATCTTCGGCCAACGCCTGACTTTCCCGTGTGATCGCCAGCTTATTGGTTGCCGCAGATCGTTTGGTGCGAAAGGATTCAATAGCCAGTTCTTTTTGTTTGATTTGCTTGCGAATAACGCTGAGTTGACCGGAAAGTTCAGATCGTTTGGCATCAAAAGTGGTTTGCTCGCGCCGCACGGTTTGCGGGCGTCGTTCGGCAAGTTCAGGGGGAAAGGAAATTGCGTTTTTATCTGCACTTTCCGCCATAAGGCGGGCTTCCAGAAGGCGTAAACCTTCCAGTTCTGTCAATAATTCCTGCCGGTTCAGTTTACCGACACCAAGGGTAAGCACCATGAGGGGGTCGCCTTTTTTAACGGCGCTGCCTTCGCGGATGTTCAATTCCTTGATAATACCGCCCTCAAGATGTTGTACGGTCTTGACTTTGCTTTGCGGTACGACCTTGCCCGGTGCAATGGCAACTTCGTCAATTATGGTCGTGTTCATCCAGTATCCAAGGCCAAACAGCAAGATCAGGATGAAACGGGACGGATACAACCAAGGTGATTTTTTACGTTTGGTAATGATATCGTTTAGACGGCTCATGGGCGTGCTCCTCTCAGGCGGGAGAGAACGTCGCGGGCCTTGCCGCCAGCGCGAATTTGCCCACGTTCCAGAACCATGATGCTGTCGGCGGCTTCCAACAATGTCATGCTGTGTGTCACCATAATAACGGTGCGTGATTTAGATAAATTTTTCAGCAGGCGTGCGAGAGCCATTTCCGCATTGGTGTCCAGATTGTTTGACGGTTCATCCAGTAACAGAACAACCGGATCGTTGACCAATGCACGTGCCAGTGCAAGGCGTTGACGCAACCCACCGGACAGATTTTCCCCATGTTCACCGACCTGTGTGGAATAGCCGTTTTTCATAGCCATGATCTCATCATGCAGGCCGATGGTTTTTGTAGCCTTGGCGATGGTTTCGTCACTGGGGACCGTTATCCCCATTGATAGATTGTCTTTAATTGTGCCGCTGAGCAGGCGGGTGTCTTGTGGCAAATAACCAAACCAGTTGAGTTTTTCTGCCTCACTGAACTGGACCATATCACCTTCATCCAGCAAAATACGACCTGCTTGCGGGGTGTATAAGCCGCGCATCAGTTTTAATAAGGTACTTTTCCCGCTGCCGTTCGGGCCGACAATTGCGTGTAATCCACTGGCACCGAGACTGGCGGTTACTCCTTTAAGAATTGGGGTATTTTCCTGATCACCGAAACTGTAAGAAACACCTTCCAGTATCATTTTCCCTTGTGGGCGTGGCAGATCCAGAGCGGCATTCTGGCTGTCTTCGGGGTAATCCAGTACTTTCTTAACACGTTGAAAGGATTGGCGTGCCGCGCTCAGGGCTTTCCATTGCAGGACAAGCTGGTTAAGGGGTTGCAAGATGCGTGAAACCAGCATATTGGCTGCAATCAAGGCCCCGACGGTTAGTTCCTGATTGATAATGGCGATGGCACCAAACCCGGTTAAGGTCACGGTAGAGGACAGCAACAATGTTTTTGCCAGATTATGATACCGATCAGCCCGTGCGGCCTTTTGGATGGAGCTGTCAATGGTACGGGCTTGTCGCTCTTCCCAGATGGTCCCCAGATAAGACCCAAGCCCGAGAGCCTTGACCGTGGTGCGATTGGCAATCATTTCAGAGACAAGGGCATCCCGGCGCATGGTCGCGCTGCGTTCCTCGGTCGTGGAAGTGCGTGCAGAGAGGCTGGAAATAAAAGCCAGTAAAATGAACAGAGGCACGATAATCAACAGCGCCCATGCCAACGGTTTTGCCAAGGCAACAATCAGGATAATTCCGATGACGCTGAAGGGTAAATCAGCCAACAGGATTGCGGCAATACCGGACAGGGCCGTTCGAATATTGTCCACATCGTGAAAGAGCGATTGCCAGAAGGCACTGGGGCGATGTTCAAGAATGCGTAACGGTATGCGTGTGAATTTTTCAAACAGACGTTTGGCAAGGGTGGCATCAATACGCATGGCGGCATGTTGCAGCAGCCCGGAACGGGCTTGGCGCAAGACGAAATCGAAAATGATAACACCTGCCATCCCGATGACGAGACCTTGTAGAGTGGACAGGCCAGCTTGGGCGATTACACGGTCATAGACCTGTAAGACAAAAACGGGAATGGCAAAGGCCAATATATTGATAACGAGGGTGGAGGCGAAAATCTCGCCTAACAAGGGGAAAATAGGGGCGAAGATACTGCGAAATAGCCCTTTTTCACCATCTTGTTCCATGTGTTTTTGTCCTTAATATTCACCTGTTGCAACCTGCAATAACTGACAGAAAAGGGTTTAAAATCGGTTAATCAAGGGGTAGGGTATTTCAATAGGTGATGTTTTGATATCTCCATGTAACCGATAATTGATGGGCGGAGGAGAACAAGATATACTCGCAATCTATTGTTTGCAGAAAATCCACGGGTGACACCGAGATAGGATAGGCCATGCCTGAAGAGATATTATTCGATCTGAATGCATTTGGAGAAAAAGGTGTACAGCTTGCACAGCTCGCCGGGGCGAGTGAGCCTGCGGGGCAAATTGAAACCCTGAACGGCAGCTTGAATGTGCGTCGCATGGACGGAGAAACGCTGACCTTGTCGGAAGGTGATAGTGTTTTCATGGGGGATACACTGGAAGTTTCCGATGGAGGCAGTGTCGGCCTTATTTTTGCAGATGATACAACCATCGCACTGGGCGGCGGCACGCAACTGGTTATTGATGAAATGGTCTATGACCCAGCCGGGGAAAGTGGTTCCATGGCCCTGAGTATTGCTAATGGGGTTTTCTCATTTATCAGTGGTCAAATCGCAAAAACACAAGATGAGGCGATGGTTTTGAACACACCTGTGGCGACTATTGGTATTCGCGGGACCAAGGGGGCCGGTGTGGCGGCACCGGAAGGACAGGAAAACCAGATTACTCTGATGCCTGAGGCTGATGGTCAAATTGGCGAAATTGTGGTGCGCAACGAAGCAGGTGTTCAGGTTCTAAACCAACCGGGACAGTCCATTGCGATGATTAGTGGATTTGCTCCGCCCCCGCCGCCAATTGTTTTGAATATGGCACAGATTGAACGGATGTACGGTGCGGCCTTGTCCGTTATGCCGCCCCCGCCGCATAGAGGGCGTGAAGGAAAAGGCGACAAAGACACTGGCGAGGATGCCGATGGCGAAGAGGTCAAAGCAGACGGAGAACCCGGGCCAGAAGGCGGGGAAGACTCCGGGGGGCAAGAGGATGGAAATGACGAAAACCTTGCCCCGCAGGATGACAAGGTTGATGTTTTTTCTAATATGGATGAACCGATTGTTGGTGAAGAGGGAGAGTTTGAGCTGATTGGTGGTGACGAGGGGGATATATTTGGACCTCTGGATAATACTGATGATATTGGTATTGAACCGACAGATCCTTTCAATCTTCTCAGCGTAGCTCTTGATCCGATTGTGCCGCCAACAACAGATACAACCAGTTCGAAAACAACCACTAAACCCATAAATACTACTTCCCCTCTAAATCAGGTCTCCGGTACCAGCGCAGCAGAACAGGTTGTTGGCACTGACAGCGCGGATTCAATATTGGCCGGGGACGGTAACGACTGGATTGTCGGGGAGCAAGGGAACGATACCATTTGGGGGGAAGGAGGTGACGATGTCATTTATGGCGATGGTCCAATCATCGGTCGGGTTTCCACAAATAATCAAGGTCAGGAAATGGCCAACGGCGGTGATATGGATATCGGAAATTACCGGATTACCAGCCAGAATGAAGACCAGATTGCCTATACGACGATTGAAGCACTGGATGCAAGCGACACCAATGGATATGGCGATGTCTATGTACGTGATTTGAATAAGGTGGGAGATGCCGGTGGTTCGTACACATTGGTGTCTAAAAAAGCAGACGGGACGACCTCAACCACAGGCGGGTCATATAACGCACAAATGTCTGGGGACGGGCGTTATGTATTCTTCACCAGCAATGCAACCGATTTGGCGGTTTCGTCCAGTGACACCAACGCACAGATTTATCGTTATGAGATCGCCACCGAAACATTGGTGAAAGTGTCGGTCGATGATGATGGTGTAACGGAAGCAAGCAGTTGGGTGGATCAATATTCTGTATCCGATGACGGTAATCTGGTTGCTTTTTCAACAGCGGCAACAAACCTTGACCCCAATGATGCAACAGGCGGTATTGATGTCTATTTAAAAAACCTGACAACCGGAACTTTGACGCTTGTCAGCAAAGAAACAGGCGGCAGTGCAGATGGTTCCCTTGATTCTTTTCAGCCCACGATTACCGGGGATGGACAATATGTGATTTATTCCAGCTGGGCGGATGAACTGGTCACCAGTGACGGGAATGGCAATCAGGATATTTTTATTTATAAAATTTCAGATGGTACAACGACGCGTGCCTCACTCAACACAGGCGGGGGCGAGGCCACTGGCGGGAATTCTTATGAGCCGGGGGTGTCATCTGATGGTCGTTTTATTGTTTTTCAAAGCGATGCAACAAATCTGGGCGGGGGGGCGGATAGCGGCGCGTTCAGCGATGTGTTTTTACGTGATACATTGACAGATACAACGGTGAAAGTGACGGAAAAAGCAGGCGGGGGCGAGTCCGATAATGGCAGTTTTTCACCATCGGTTTCCGATGATGGGCGTTATGTTGTGTTTCATTCCAATGCAACGGACTTGTTGGGCTTTAGCGACCCGGATGGGATAAATGGCGATATTTTTGTTAAGGATATGCTGACAGGTGATGTTCGTTCTGTCAGCAAGGCATTGGGCGGGGATCCAACGGGGATTGATACTCATAATGCCCATATTTCTGGGGATGGAAAAATGATTATGTTTATATCCGGTGACAGTGGATTGCTGAATACCAAGACGAGTTCAATGCATGATGTCTTTATCGCTTCCAATCCATTTCTAACAGATAGCAACGGCGGGTCAGATTTGATTGACGGTGGGGTCGGAAATGATACGATTTGGGGCGGCGCAGGGGCAGACACCCTGACAGGCGGTGATGGGAACGATATTTTTTATTTCCGTTTTGGCGACGGCAATGATGTCATTACTGATTTTACGAGTGGGCAGGATAAAATCGCCTTGGATACCGCAACATTTCAGATTGCACCGGGCACCCTGACGTTTGAACAAATTACGGGCACCTATGACGGGACAAATGCTGCCAGCGGGGCCAATGTGGTGGTTGATGACACAGGTAATCTGTATGTTGACACCAATGGCACCGCCAGTGGCGGCTATTCCGTTGTTGCCAATATCGGTGCCGGGACATCCATCAACGCCAGCGATATTGACGAGGCAAATTAGTCTAAAGTTTTGACCATTGGGTCAGGACGCGTGCCATTGCCCCGGTCAGTTTATCCAGTTCATCATCACTGATGGTAAAGGCGGGTGTCATATAGATGATGTCACGAAATGGGCGTAACCAGACACCTTCTTCGATGAAGCGTTCTTTCAACCAGTTGCTGTCCTTGATATCCCACACCTGAACGACCCCGATTGCACCCAGAATGCGAATGTCACGTACCCCTTTGATGGATTGCATGGGAGTAAGGGCATTACGCAATTTGCGATTGATATGTTGAACCTGTTCCAGACGAGGTTCCTTGTCGAACAGGTCGAGACTTGCATTGGCGGCGGCACAAGCCAGTGGGTTGGCCATATAAGTCGGACCATGTTGCAAGGCATCATCAAAACTGTCACTGAGGAAAGCTTCAAAAATATGATCGCGCGCAACCGCACAGGCCAGTGGCAACATACCGGCGCTTAAGGCTTTGGACAGGCAAATGATATCGGGCACAATGTCGGCCTGATCAATGGCAAACATGGTGCCGGTACGCCCAAACCCTGTGAAAATTTCATCAACGATAAACAGAATGTCGTGTTTACGCGCTGTTTCGCACATGCTTTTTAAGACATCCGGGCTGAACATTTTCATGCCGCCTGCGCCTTGTACCAATGGTTCGGTAATGACAGCGGCAATTTCGCCTTTGTTTTTGGCAAGAAAAGCATCAAATTCTTGAAGCTGGTTGGGGCTGCGCGGTACATCGACGACGAACTGGTCAAACAGAACATCGTTAAAGACGTGATGCATCCCTTCTTCCGGGTCGGCAATGGACATGCAGCCCAATGTGTCCCCGTGATAACCGTCTTTGAAAGAGACAAATTTGGAACGTCCCTTTTGCCCTTTGTTAATCCAGTATTGGATAGACATTTTCATGGCAACTTCGACAGAAACAGAACCGGAGTCGACATAAAAGACACGGTTTAAATCACCGGGAAGCATGTCAGACAGCCGTTTTGCCAGTTTTAAAGCCGGTTCGTGGTTGAGGCCGCCAAACATCACATGGGGCATAACATCAACCTGATCCTTGATCGCCTGAGATACATGGGGATGGTTATATCCATGACACGCGGTCCACCATGAGGCAATCCCGTCGACCAGTTCGCGCCCGTCTTCAAGGGTAATGGTACAGCCTTGTGTGGATTTTGCCGCCAAGGGGGGCAAGGCCGTTTTCATTTGACTGTAAGGAAGCCAAATGTGGGGGAAACCGTCTGTGAACCATTTGGGCTGTGTCATTTTAGTACGCGTCCTGTTTTCGAAGGAATGTGAAAAGCCTATGGTGTTGGTAACGTAAAAAAGCGGTGCGATGCAAGGTCTGTCTTTGACAGAATAAACCCCGCGCAGAAAGGCGGGGTTTTAATTTGCAAAAGATATTTACGATTCATTTGTTATAGATGGTGATCCTGATCCAGTGCATTGGGATATTCGCTGGCGAAAGATTTTTGTGCATCGCTTAAAGCAGAGGTCAGAGCTGTCAGAATTTCGTCACTGGAAACATTTCGCCCGGCAAGAGATAGATCAGAGATGACTTTTTCGATTAAGTTACCATCACCGGCTTCTTCCAAATCAAATTGCGCAGCTTCAATAGCATAGTTTTGAGCTTCTTCCCCTTGCAGGCCAAGTTTTTCTGCAACCCATGTGCCGAAAAGACGGTCACGTCGTGCGCGGATTTTAAAATTTTGTTCTTCATCCAGTTTATACTGGGCTTCAAACGCCTGTTCGCGTTCCCGGATCGTGCGTGCAATGTCACTCATTGATGTTCCCCATTTCATATTGTGATTATAGTCTTATAAAAAAATATATGCATTTTGCTGGTCAACACAAGGGACTATGCGATAATGAAATGCAAATTTAACGAAAAGATTGAATGACATGTGTACTGTTGTCCTGTTGCGCCGCCCTGACCATGACTGGCCTCTTTTATTGGGGGCAAACCGGGATGAAATGAAAGATCGTCCGTGGTCCACACCGGGGCGCCATTGGCCGGAATATCCCCACGTTATTGCAGGATGTGATGAACTGGCGGGCGGTACCTGGATGGGTATTAATGACGATGGTGTTGTGGCCTGTGTCTTGAACCGGGTGGGGACATTGGGGGCGCATCCCGACTTTCGATCCCGGGGGGAATTACCATTGGAAGCCCTAGATCATGCCGAAGCCGATGTGGCAGCAGAGTCACTGGAAGATTTAAATCCTGAAGCCTATCGTCCGTTCAATATGATTATTGCCGACCATGAAAGCGCATGGTGGATTAAAAATGACGGTTTGCAAATTCAGACCGATGAAATTCCGGCCGGTCTGTCGATGTTGTCGGCGCATGACTTAAACGACACCAGACATTCAGACCGTTTGAAATTGCATCTGCCGCGTTTTCGAAGCGCACCGGCACCAGAACCGGAAAATGACGACTGGATGGCGTGGCAAGCCTTGTTAGGTAGCCGTAAAAGTTTGGAAAATCCACGCAGCGCCATGCAAATTGAAACGGATTTCGGTTTTCAAACCGTTTCGTCTTCTTTGCTTGCCTTACCAAAACCGTGGCAGAAAGATCGTAAACCCATTTGGAAATTTTGCAGTGGCAAACCATCGGAGATGGAATTTACGGTCGTCGATTTGGAAAAATAGAATTTATGAGTTTACGCCCTAATCCAAATCGGCAATGCGCATGACGTGAATTTCAAATGTTTGCCAGACATTGCCTTTGGTATAAGGATCATCCGCCAACCATTGATCAAGGGCTTCGCGGCTTTCAATTTCAACATAAAGGCTGGAGCCGATCATCTGATCATGTTCATCCAGTATGGCCCCGCCGATTAACAGGGTGCCGTCGGCTTTTGCCTTGCGAGCACGTTCAAAATGGGCCGGACGGGCGGCAAGCCGGCGCTCCATTGCATCGGGGTCGGTGCCATCGTGTGCGATGATGAGAAACTGCATGAAAGGGATCCTTTAAAGAAAATCTGGTCTTTAGGATCATATACGATTAAATAGTTTCAATGGAAAGTTTTTCACCGACAACGCGTGCCGCCCTTTGGATGGTCTTTTTTTGTTTTACGATGGCCTGCCTGTCCGGCATGATCCGCCATCTATCCGGTGCTATACCTGCACTGGAGATGGTTTTTTTCCGTAACTTCTTTGGCTGGTTGTTTATGTTGCCGTTGGTGGCACGTGCTGGGTTTTCCATTTTAAAGACAAAACGGATCAAGCTGCATAGTGTTCGTGCCTTATTGGGTACGGCAGCCATGTCGTGCTGGTTTATCGGTGTGACCCTGATCCCGTTATCGGAAGCCACCGCCCTTGGGTTTACGGTTCCTTTATTTACCACATTGGGGGCGGCGTTGATTTTGGGGGAAACAGTCCGTATTCATCGCTGGGTTGCTTTGATGATCGGTTTTTTGGGTGCCCTTGTGATTATTCGCCCCGGAATTGAACAAATTGAAATCGGGACGTTAATTGTTTTGGCCTCTGCTATTTTTATTTCGTCGGCGGTTTTGATGGTTAAACATTTATCGTCGTCTGAACACCCGATGACCATTGTGTTTTACATGGGATTGTTTATGTCGCCCCTGTCCCTGATTGGGGCTGTTGGGGTGTGGGTCTGGCCGGAACCGGAACATTATATCTGGCTGGTTGGTATGGGGGTGTTTGCTTCAAGCGGCCAAATCGGTATGGCAAAGGCCATGAAGCTGGTAGATGCATCGGTTTCCATGCCGTTTAATTTCAGTCATATGATCTTTGCCTCTTTTATCGGTTTTTTCTTTTTTGATGAGGCGCTTGATCTATGGGCGTGGGTGGGCGCGGTGATTATCTTCACCTCAACCCTTTATATCGTGCGCCGTGAAGCTAAATTGGCGAAACAGAAAAAGCAACAGGTTTTGCCTGAAGTGTAGGGCTAGCCCACTTCATCCAGTCCCGGGTCACCGATATCATCGCTGAGGGCTTCGATTTCCTGTTCAGGGACGGTGGACATTTCCATGAAATAAGCGAGGAACCACAGCAAGGCAACACCCAGCAACCAAAACAGAATTTGCCATGCCCAGATTGAGGGGATGCCAAAGGCCCAGCCGTCCCGTCCTGCGTTTGGGGCACCGAAAATATCGTTCCCCACAACAACACCGGGCCCAATGGCAAAGAAAACCCAGATAAGTGTTAGACCCCATGCAAGGGGGATCAAACGGCGTTTGTTCGGGGTTAAGGCGGCATGTTCTTTGAGAAAACGGTGATAGCTGTCTTTATGACTGTTTTCTGTGTCGTCTTGTGACTGAAGGGAGAGCGTGACACAGACGATCAGGTTTAAGGCAATGCCCCATCCCCCGCTATGGATGGTCAGGGGCCAACGTCCCCATAAATCCAGTCCAACTGCATGAAGCAGGGAGACACCGAGACTATCGGTAAAGAAAACGCCGAGAAGACCGGCAATCAGACCTGCGGTAATGCCGCGTGCACTAAACCATTTAAACCAGCAGATACCAAGTAACGCAGGCCACATTTGCAGCCCGAAGGCCACGGCCATTCCCCCCAGCAAGACAAGGGTGTCTTTGTTCATCAAGGCAACGATAAGGGCAGCCAGTAAAATCAGAAGGACGCAAACACGGGCAACGAATTTTTGAATACTGTGTCCGGCTAGGGGTTGAAGGCGATGTTTGTAGACATCACGGGTGAGCATCGCCCCAGCCGTTGACATATAGGCCGCCCCGGCAGATTGCATCCCGGCAAGGGCACAGACACCCAAGAAGGCGACAAGCCAGGGCATGTTTTCCTGAACCATTGTCAGCAAATAGGGGACCAGCGTGTCGGGCACGTCTGAAATTTCCGGTGTTAAAATCCAGTCGATTGGTACACCACTTCCGGCCAGTGAAGGGGTGGCCCCCAGTAAATGCGTACTCATGCCCTGTGCGGTGGAGACAATAAACAGAATACCGCCCAAAATCAGGCCGGAAACCCAGACTTGCTGGGGGGCAAAAGGTTTGGGTGTGTTGTTGCCAAACTCCACATCGAAAAGGCAGGTGAGGCCTGCACCCCAAGCATGGCCATCAGGAATGTCAGGATCATCATCCCGGTCCAGGGGCCGCCGGTATCGACGGTTTCAGAAACGCCGCTGACAGGTTGCATCATACCGGGCACAGCAAGGTAGGAGTTATAATCCCCGCCACCGGCGCCTTTGGTCGTTCCCCACAGGCCGAATTCGGAATTTCCCATACGTTCAAGGCTGGTGAGCAGATTATCTACCCCGCCAATGGCATAGATGGCAATGGCCCCGGTTAAAATAACCCCAACAGCCAACAAGATACATTGAATGCTGTCTGCATAAGCGACCGCGCGCATCCCCCCATAGACAACATAGAGAAAAACCGCAACAGCGAGTAACAAAGTGCCCGCGGTCGTGCTGATCAAGCCATCGGATAAAACGTTGAACAGATATCCCGCAGCCCCTAATTGCACACCCATGAAGGGGACTGTAAACAGAACGGCCACGACAACGGTGAGAAAGCGGATACGGTCACATTGATAATAATCGCTGAGCATTTCCCCCGGTGTGACATAGCCAAAACGTTTTCCCAACATCCATTGACGTTTTAGAAAGACAATACCTGTCAGGGGAATGACGATGGTAAAAAATGAAATATAGGCATAAGGAAAACCGTCGCGATAAATCATCGCGGGATGACCAAGGAAGGTCCAACCGGAAAAAGATATGGCGGTGGCTGCCAGTACAAAAACCCAGACCGGTAAACTGCGCCCGGCCAGAAAATAATCGCTTGCGGTGCGGGCCATACGTGCGCCTCGGATCCCCAGATAGACGCAATAAGCCCAATATAGTGCAACAAACGCAAGCAACCAAAGTAGCTTCTCGTTCAAACCCTTAATCTCCCTAGTCAAAGGGGCTTCATTCATTTTTTATATAAGCCCCCAAGCGTGTGCCATTCGTTTTTTTATGATAAGGCACGCCCTGCGTGGCTTGATTGTTGCGCAATGTAAGACGGATTGCAACAAATCATATATAATGGGATGATATGCCCGCAATTTTATCCTATAAGGGGGCCGGGTAGGGAAGAAATGCGATCACAAAGCAAGATATTCGCCAGACGGGTGGAGGGGTTTATGCACCCCGCCAAGGTTTGTGTGCCGTTTGGAACAACGTGCGCTGATGCCATTGCACGTATGACGGAAGAAAAACAGCCCTGTTGTATTGTCATTGATGGATACGGCAAAGTTGCCGGTCTGGTGCGCACACAGGATATCCTTGAGAAAATCCTGTTTAAGCTTGGCCCGCAAACTTTGATCGAAGATGTGATGGACGATAAGGCCTTGACGGTTTTTGAAGGGGAATATCTGTATCACGCCATTGCACGGATGCGCCGCCGCCATGTTGATGAAATTATTGTGGTTGATCAGGCCAAACAACCGTTGGGTATCATTGCTTATCGGGAAGCTGTCGAAGCAGCGGCCAGTCGCTTAATCCAGCATATTGACCGTCTGGGCGGGGAAGGGAATTTGGACAGTCTGCGTGGGGTGAAGGCCGCACAGGTGGAAATCGCACGTGATTTGTTTGATGATAATGTCTCAGCTGCTTATATTCAGCACCTACTGTCCCATGTAAATAACGATATTGTTGCGCGTATTATCACGATGAACCTGACGCATATGGAGGCCGAAGGCTGGGGCACACCACCGGTCGAATTTTGCGTCATTGTCATGGGGTCCGGTGGTCGGGGAGAAAACTATCTGTCACCGGATCAGGATAACGGTTTTATTCTGGATGATTACCCGGATGAAGATCACGGGCGGGTGGATCAGTTCTTTCGCGAACTGGCCAGCCGGATGTGCCATGACTTAAATGAGATCGGCTTTCCCTATTGCAAAGGGCATGTGATGGCGAGCAATCCCTTGTGGCGTAAAAGCTTGTCGCAATGGGTTGAACAAGTACGACTGTGGGGCCGTAAACGCAACGCGACGGCCTTGCGTCTGGCTGATATTTTTTTCGATTTTCAACCGGTTTGGGGACGTGTGGAACTGGCCCATGATTTGCGCCAGAATGTGTTGAAAATGGTTCGGGAAAATAATTTCTTTTTGCAGGAAATGTATCATGCCCAAGCGGATCATAGCGTGGGAATCGGTCTATTTGGACGCTTGGCGCCAGACCCGGATGTGCAAAGTCCGCATAAGATGATTGATTTGAAATATCGAGGCACCTTGCCTTTGGTAGAAGGGGTCCGTTTATTATCCCTTCGTCATGCTCTTGAGGTAACTTCGACAGAAGACCGCATTGAAAAACTTCATCACGCCGGGGTTTTAAGCGATACAGAAGCCGATTATCTGAGCAGTGCTTTTTCGTTCTTGGTCCATATCTTACTGTATCGGCAAGTCATGGATTATCGTGATGGGGTTCTTGCTTCACGCTTTGTCCGGTTCAAGGATCTAAGCAAGCGTGAGCGCGAAAACCTACGCAATGCCTTGCGCCATATTGAAGCTTTCCGCAAGCGCCTGAAGGCCGAGTTTACGGGCGATGTATTTTAAGGTTATCCCTACAATAAAAAAGAACCTCCGCCTATTTGGCACAGAGGTTCTTTTTAAAGTAAACAGAATTCACTGAATGTGATTAACGTTCGCCCTTCAGCGCATCGGCCAGCAGGAAGGACATTTCCAAGGCCTGGTTGGCGTTGAGGCGCGGGTCGCAATGGGTGTGGTAACGATCACCTAGTTCGCTTTCGGTGACTTCGTAAGTCCCGCCCACACATTCGGTTACATTCTGACCGGTCATTTCAAAATGAACGCCGCCAGCATGTGTGCCGGCTGCTTTGTGTGCGGCAAAGAATCCTTTGACTTCACCCAAAATTGCATCGAAGTGACGGGTCTTATATCCCCCTTCGGCGGAAACCGTGTTGCCATGCATCGGGTCACAGGACCAGACGATGTGACGACCTTCGGATTTGACGCGTTCCAGCAATGGGATCAGGCCATCTTCGATTTTACCATCGCCCATGCGGGTAATCAGGGTCAGTTTACCGGCTTCGTTTTGCGGGTTCAGAGTGTCGATCAGTTCAATCAGGCCGTCCGGTGTCATGGTCGGGCCGACTTTACAGCCGATCGGGTTTGAAATACCGCGCATATATTCAATATGGGCTTCGTCCAACAAACGGGTGCGTTCACCAATCCAGACTAAATGGGCAGATGTATCATACCATTCTTCATCGTCGCTTGTGCTGTCCAGACGGGTCATGGCCTGTTCGTAGTTCAGCAGTAAGGCTTCGTGGGAGGTATAAAATTCAGTTTCGCGCAAAGACGCAACCGTGTCACCACTGACGCCGCAAGCATCCATGAAGGCCAACGCATCGGAAATGCGATCTGATAAATCCTGATAACGGTTGCCTTCTTCGGTGCCAGAAACGAAACCCAAGTTCCATTTATGTACCTTGTTCAGGTTGGCATAACCGCCTTGTGCAAGGGCACGGATCAGGTTCAGTGTTGCAGCGGACTGGTTGTACATACGGATCAGGCGTTCCGGGTCCGGAATACGGGCTTCCTCGGTGAATTCCATTCCGTTGACCGCATCGCCACGGTAGCTTGGCAAGGTTACACCGTTGATGGTTTCTGTATCCGAAGAACGGGGCTTGGCAAATTGCCCGGCCATACGTCCGACTTTAACGATGGGACAGGAGGCCCCAAAGGTTAACACCACAGCCATTTGTAACAAAACACGGAAAGTATCGCGGATTTTGTTGGGGTGGAATTCTGCAAAAGATTCGGCACAGTCACCGCCTTGCAGCAAAAAGCCCTTGCCCATTGCAACATCGGCGAGTTCAGCTTTCAGGCGACGTGCTTCGCCCGCAAAGACCAGCGGGGGATAAGCTGACAGGGTATCTTCAACCTGTTTTACTTTTTCCGCATCCGTATAAGTCGGCACCTGACGGATCGGTTTGCTGCGCCAACTATCTGGGGTCCATTTTTGGGCCATTGTCTGGAATCCTTAAAATCTGAAATGTGTCTCAAAATAAAATCTGTTCATCTCGTATAAAAGGGAATCGACGGGATTTCCAGCAGAAAACGTAGCTTTCTTATGAAAACTCTATGAAAGCTTGACGTAACGGCAAGCTGGTTGCGTTTGTAAGTAATTTTATGTCGTGGAAAGAAGGAAGCGGGAGGGTGGAACAAAAGGAGGGCCGTTTGTTCCACCCTCGCTTAAATCGCACATATGTCGCTGCGGGAGGGGGGCTGCATTGACATATGCTATCGCGATTATTTCCAGTGTGGCTCCTAAAAATAAATGACTGTACTAGTATATTACTAAAATAGTCAGTTATAGGGGCGAAGCCAAAAAATCAAGAATCACAAGAGCCTCATCGACTGCCCTTTTTATATCCAACTAAAATGCTCAGGTAATTGATGTTCGTCAATTACCTGACTTTAATAGTCGGAAAAGAGAGGCGCTATTCTTCCTCTGGACGTTTTTCACGCATGGTGACAAATTCTTCTGCGGCGCTGGGATGAATACCGATGGTCGCATCGAACTGGGCTTTAGTGGCTCCGCATTTCATGGCAATGCCAAGACCTTGCATGATCTCTGCTGCATCCGGTCCCATCATGTGTGCACCGACGACACGGTCGGTTTGGGGATCTACAATCAGTTTCATAAAGGTGCGTTCATCACGCCCGGATAGGGTATGTTTCATCGCACGAAAACCGGATGTATAGACATCGACCTTGCCGTAACGTTCACGTGCCTGGGCTTCTGTTAAGCCAACCGTGCCCAAAGGCGGTTGTGAAAAGACGGCAGAGGGGATGTTTTCATAATCGACGCCCGCACTTTCCCCGCCAAACAGGTGGTTGACCAGTGCCATGCCTTCGGCCAAGGCAACCGGGGTCAGGCAGACCCGGTCGGTGGCATCGCCAATGGCGTAGATGCTTTCGACATTGGTGCGGTAATTTTCATCGACTTTAATTGCCCCTTTGTCGGAAATGGCAACACCGAGGTTTTCAAGGCCAAGACCGTCGATTTTGGGTTTACGGCCTGTGGCGTACATGACGACATCGGTTTCAAGGCTTTCGCCATCGCCCAGAACCAGTTCAAAATGATTGCCTTTTTTGTTGATGCATTCAACGGTGGTGGAGGACAGGATCTTGATCCCGCGTTTGGTCATTTCCCGTTCCAGTTCGGATCGTAAATCATCGTCAAAGCCACGCAGGATGCGATCAGCGCGGATAATCTCGGTGACTTCCACGCCCATTCCTGCAAAGATACCGGCAAATTCAACCGCGATATAACCGCCACCGACAATGGTGATGCGACGTGGTAATTCCGGTAAATCCAAGGCTTCATTAGATGTAATGGCATGTTCAATGCCGGGGATTGCGGGCATTGTCGGCCAGCCGCCGACGGCAATAAGAATTTTTTCTGCAGTGTAGCGTTTTCCGGCGACTTCGACGGTGTGGGCATCAATGAGGGTGCCTCGGCCCTGCAGGGTTTCAACACCGTTGCTCGACAGGATATTGTTATAAATCCCGTTCAAACGATCCAATTCTTTGTTCTTTGTGGCAATCAGTCGGGGCCAGTCAATGGCTGTTTGTCCGACATGCCAGCCAAACCCACCCGCATCCTGAAAATGACCAGAAAATTCAGAAGCATAGACCAGCAGTTTTTTTGGGACACAACCCCGTAGGACGCATGTCCCACCCACCCGGTCTTCTTCGCAGACGGCGACGCGTGCGCCTTTTTGTGCGGCCATGCGGCTGGCGCGTACACCACCTGATCCTGCACCAATGGTGAGGAGGTCGTAATCATATTGTTTGGACATGTCTGGCCCCTTTCAAGCAAAAGTCTGTTTTGAAGATAGAGCCGATAAAAAAAGCGTCAAGACCTATTGCCTCAACGCTTTTCAACATTTTGTGAGTTTATCCGGTTGCTCCGGTCTTTTTGAGTTTTGCAAAAATGGCCTCTTTATGGGCATCCAATACATCAAATCCACCAATCAGGTGCCCGTCGATGATAATTTGAGGGACGGTTTTTGCGCTGGTAAGACGCTCCTGCATGGCTTTGAATTTTGCCACGGTGCTGACATCATGTTCTTGATAGGGAATGCCGTTTTCCTGAAACATTTCCTTGGCTTTTTTACAGAACATGCAGCTGTCTTTGGTGTAAATCTCAACACCCATGTGTTTTCTCCTTCTCTATCTGGTTCAGTTTATGCGCCGGGGCCGCAATCAATGCAACGTGCAGGCGACACAGGACCAAGCTCCAAGGCATTGTTTAAATCACGAAGAGCAGTGCGTACGCCTTCTTCGACAACGGGGTGATAGAAGGGACGATCCAGCATTTCGCTGACGGTCAATTCAGACTGATGTGCCCATGCCAACAAATGTGCAATATGTTCAGCGCGTGGTCCGATCATTTCCGCGCCCAGAAAACGTCCGGTTCCTTTTTCGCCATAGACTCGCAAGATACCGTTGTTGACCAACATGACACGCGAACGACCTTGACCTTTAAAATCCACTGACCCAACGGCAAAGTTGGCGTTGCGTTCTTCCAATACCTTATAACTTTCCCCGACCATCATAATCTGCGGATCGCTGAACATGACGGCGATGGGGCTGGATTTGGTGAAGGCACGGATTTCAGGATAACGTGCGGCGTTATAACCGACGATTTTTCCTTCGTCTGCGGCTTCGTGCAGCAAGGGAATGTTATTGCCAGCATCTCCGGCGATGAAGATATGGCTGGCACTGGTTTGTCCGGTTGCAAGAACAAAGTGCGGAACGCCACGTTCATCCAGCTTAATCGACGTATTTTCCAACCCCAGCTGATCGACATTAGGGCGGCGGCCTGTGGCAACCAGAGCATATTCAAAACGATCCGTTTTTGTTACCCCATCTTCAACAAAATCAATTTCAACATGATCGCCTACATTTTCCATGCGGGTGACTTCGCCATGTGGATAGAAAGGGAATTCTTCCATAAAGGTTTCGCGTGCCTTGAATTTAACGACATCGTCTGTCAATGGACCGACAAGATAATCCCGCCCAAACAGGGAGACACGGACGCCAAGACGATGTAAGGCTTGTCCCAATTCCAGACCGATGACGCCGGCACCGAAGACAACAACGGACTCGGGTAAATCATCCCATTCAAATACATCATCATTAATGATTAAACGATCACCAAATGCCTTGAAGGGGGGCGGTACAAAGGTGCTGGAGCCGGTGGCAATAACAATCCGGTCTGCTTCAATAATCTGACCATCACTCAATTCCAGATGATGATCATCAATGAATTTGGCATAAGCACGGATACGGTTTTCCTCGTCCCAGTCTTCAACGTCTTCTTTGACAAAGCCGACGAAACGATCACGTTCTGATTTTACCCGGTCCATGACCGCTTTACCATCAATTTTGGGAGCTTGATAGGTGACACCAAAAGGCTGTGTATGCCCACCAAAATGGGCGGCCTCTGCCGCAGCGATCAGGAGTTTGGAGGGCATGCAGCCGACGCGGGCGCATGTAGTGCCATACTCGCCGCCTTCAATTAGGACGACATTTTTGGTGACTTTTGTGGCTTCGCGGTATGCGCCCATACCGGCTGTGCCGGCGCCAATGATGGCGATATCTACTTTGCGTGCGGACATGTTTCTGCCTTTCAAACGGAAGGAAGTTTAAAGAAAACGAGTGTGGCAAATAGAGAGGGGAGTAGTCAGGAAAGAGGAAGGGCGGCTTTGTGAAGGGGCAGGGGGGCGGCCCTTCCTCATTTCCCTAGTGAAAAACCTTAGCGGTTTTTCAGGTAGTTCAGCATTGTGTCAGCGTCAGAAACTTCGAACGGATCTGTCGGGCAATTGTCACCGTAACCGTCTTCGGCAAACAGGACTTTGATTTCACCGTCTTCAACGTACATGGAATAACGCCAGCTGCGCATTCCAAAGCCGAGGTTGGATTTATCAACCAACATACCCATTTTGCGGGTGAATTCGGCGTTGCCGTCAGGCAGCATGAAGACGTTTTTACGACCCAGCTTCAGGCCCCATTGGTACATGACGAAAGCATCGTTTACAGACAAGCAGATGACTTCGTCAACGCCTTGGGCTTTCAAATCGTCATACAGTTCTTCGTAACGCGGCAGGTGTGTGGAAGAACAAGTCGGGGTGAAAGCGCCGGGCAAAGAGAATACAACGACGTTTTTACCGGCGAAGATCTCTTCAGTTGTCAGATCTTTCCATTCGAACGGGTTGTCGCCTTCGATGGCATCGTTACGAACGCGGGTTTTAAAAGTTACGTCGGGTACACGTTTTTGCATGTTTCTAATCTCCAAATGTGTGGTTAGTCAGTTGATGTGTTTGTTTGCTGAAACTGAATGTAGAAGAAATACGTGCATTAGTAAAATGAGTTATTTTTATAGCTTTGATAGATTTTTTCTATTAAATAAAATAGTCGTTCACCAAGACCCTGCAATCGGCTAGTGTTTTTGCGCAGACCCTTGGGTTATCAAGTGTATGAGAGGACGAAAAGAGATGATGAATTGGGCTGATCTGTTATCGACAAGCCGTATCGGTATGGATGAAGACGCCCCGGCAGGCCGGGAAGAAAGCCCTTTTTTGCTGGATCTCGACCGGATTACCTTTTCCTCCTTTTTTCGTCGCCTGCAGGATAAAACACAGGTTCATCCCTTATCCATCGGGGGGCGTGTACGTTCGCGTCTGACCCATTCTGTTGAAGTGGCCTCGGTCGGGCGGTCATTGGGGTTTGGTGTCGGGCGTCAGTTAATCGAAGGGGGGCGTGATATTCCGGCACATATCTCGGCCCATGATTTCGGTTATATCGTTCAGGTCGCCTGCCTGTCCCACGATATCGGTAATCCACCGTTTGGCCATGCGGGCGAATCTGCGATTGGTCAATGGTTTCAGGAAAACAGGGATGTGGTGTTCAGTACCGAAATGAGTGAAGCACAAAAATGCGACCTTTTGACGTTTGAAGGCAATGCACAGGGGTTTCGTATTCTGAACAAGCTGGATTATTTTCGTGAAAAGGGCGGCTTTCGTATGTCATATGCGGCCTTGGGCGCGTTTACGAAATATCCCGGTGATGCTTCGATTAAAAACAGGCAGGGGATTGAGGCAAAAAAAGCGGGTTTCTGCCAATCGGAAAAAGCGATTTTTCAAAAAGTGGCTAACCGTTTGGGCCTCATTCGCAGAGGGGATGAGCATTTATGGTGTCGTCATCCTCTTGCTTACCTGATGGAAGCGGCGGATGATATTTGTTACCGGGTTGCGGACCTTGAAGACGGTGTGACCATGGAATGTGTGTCGTTTAATGAGGTTGAATACCATCTGGCCCCGCTTGCGTGGTCGCACAAACATGGCGAGACCATCGCCGCACGCCGGGCACATTTATTGTCGCAAAAATGGTATGCGAATATGGACCAATCCGAAAAATTGGGATTTCTGCGATCCAAAGCGATCAGCAACCTGATCAAAGCCACGGTGGATGCTTTTGTTGAACATGAAGACGCCTTGCTGAAAGGCGAATTCGATCAGGAACTGCTGGCGGCGACACCTTTTGCACAAGAGGCCCAAGCCTGTAAAACATTTGCCGGGCGTTCCATCTTTGGCACACGGCGCAAACTGGAAATTGAAACAGCCAGTTATGAGGTGTTGGGTTTCTTATTGGATGTTTTCTGCCGTGCGATGCTGGAGTTTGAGAAATGTGGCGGTGATATTAAGGGCATGTCGTCGAAGCATAAACATGTGATCCGCCTGCTTGAATATCCATTTGTGTTTAAGAATGACCGTTATGAACATTTGATGCAAGTTAGCGATTTCGTCTCTGGACTGAGTGATCGTGCTGCCGTAAACATGTTTAAGGTCTTAAAAGGTGTTTCGCTTTAATAACTCGAAGGTCCGTTACGAAAATGTCGAATAAAGGGGTTATCTATATTGCTATCAGCCTGATCGCCATTGCGGGGGCTTATGCGTTTATCCAACTGTCAGGATCATATGCCAAGATTGATCCGCAGGATGAAAAGATGGTTGCGCGCGGACAGCAGGTTTATGGGCTTTATTGTGCGGAATGTCATGGCATCAAACTGGAAGGTGAAACGCCTGATTGGCGCACAACAAAGGATGATGGAACCTTGCCTGCGCCACCCCATGATGAAACCGGCCATACATGGCATCACGATGATCAATTGTTATTTGATTATACCAAACGCGGTGGTGCTGCAATGGGGCCGGAAGGCTTTAAAAGCGGAATGCCGCCCTTTGGCAAAATCCTGAGTGATATGGAAATTCGCTCAGTTCTGGCTTTTATTAAAAGCCGTTGGCCCCGCGAAATTCAGGAACGCCAACAACGCATGAATGATGCGTGAAAATAAGAGATGAGGCCTAATGAGCAGATTGTTCAGGGGTGACGCCGAGGTTCGCGAGATCATTCATGATATGATTGTAAATGTCATGGATTTTTTGGCTATCGGAAAGCTGGTTCTCGCACTCTATAGAAGAAACAATGATGCTGTGAAAATCGCTTGCATGGGTTGCCCCGCTTTCATGCAAGCGGCACAATAGATCATGCAGATTGACACCATACATGTAATCATCTTCATTATAGGGGCAAGTAATGAGTTTACCGCCGATTTCCATATATTCCTGTGACTGATACATAAGCGAACCTGTTGCACATTCAAGCTACTATAACGTTTACTTTAGCGTGCTGTGGGTGGGGGTTCATCACTCAAATGAGTGAGGTTTGATGATAATCAGAGATCAAGTCTCGGATTGGTTTTCAAGCTCAGGTGTTGGTTCGTCCTGTGGCAGGATATCCCCGAAGAAATCTTCTAAAAGCTGTTCAAGTTGTTCTGTCTTTTTGCGGATGAAAGGTTTCGTGCTTTCCAGTCCGATTTCGCCCGCACATGTGGCTTCTGCTCCGGCACATTGGGCTATGCAACTTGCTTGGCTGCCTTCGCTATCCAGTTGGAAACAATCTGCAACACATTGATTGTGCTGGGCAAAACATTCTTTCAAAGTGGTTTGTCCATAAGCAAAAACGGGAAAAAGAAAGCTTGCGACAAAGACGGCTGCGAGTTTCATGGGACTGCTCAATCTGAAATAGCTTGAAATTGGAATAAAAGAATAGCCTATATGGCAGGAACTTGTCCAATATACTGTTTTCGTGCAAATGTGCAAAAAAAGTAAATGCCTTGAAGGATATCGCATGACGCAATTAAGCCTGTTTACCTTGACCAATCAGATCGAAAACGACAAAGTCAGTGTTAATCACCTGTTTTTTCCCGCTCATTCACAAACCCAATGGCATCGACATGAACGCGATTACGTCATTGTTCCTATGGAAGATGCGGTCTTGAGGATGGAGAGTGATAAAGGTGTGCAGGATGCGGTGTTAAAACGCGGACAGTGTTATTACCGAGATGCCGGTGTTGAACATAATGTGATTAACGACAATGATTTTGATGTCACGTTGATTGAAATCGAGATCAAGAAATAATCAGCTGATTATAGGTTAAAGAAGGGAGGTTAAGGTCTCCCCCCCCTCTTTGTTTCTTCAAGCTGTTCTTTGACGCTGGGCCTGAATGCTAAGCGCAATGCCAAAGGCAATGATACCTGCACCGACCCATGTCGTGAGATCGTAACGTTCCCCGAGAAAGAGAACGGCGCAAACCAAGCCAACGGCGGCTGATACATATCCGATCTGACTGAGCAAAACAGGTCCGCCAACTTTTTGCAGTCTGAAAAAAGCCGGAAAGATCAGGCCGGACACCAAGAGTTGCAGGAGAACGACAACCGGTGTGTTGGTGATTTCACCGAAACTGGCATCCGTTTGATAAAAGAAAATCAGACCGCTGTAAAAAAGGACGGCGATGGCATGGCTCCAGAACGCAAGGCTGTCGGGTTCACCTTTGTCCGGCCAGTCCAGTGTGCGATAGATATTGCCAAGGGCGAGGCAGAGAGGAACACAAAGGGCCAGAACAATCAGTTCCCAAGGTGGTGCATCCGGTAAACTGCCTTTACTGATGCTGACAACAGCAGTGCCGATCAGACCGAAAAGGATACCGATCAAACCAATGCGGTTCGGGATGTTCATACGAAGGTTAAGGGCAAAAAACAGGGTGAAGACTGGAGATAACGCATACATTAACCCCATATATCCCGCCCCCATACGTAACATCACGCTGAAAAGCAGTAAGTTTGGGACGATATAGGATAAAATAGCTGATAAAACGATATAACGCAGTGTTGCCTTGGTCGGAAAAATAAGCTTTTTCTGTGAAACCAAAACCGGAAACAACAATAAACATGCGCCCAACGAGAAGACAAAAGCCCAGACCGTTGGGGATATCGCAGCCTCGGCCGCCAATTTCCCCAAGGGAAAATTAAACCCGATTAAAAGACCAGTGATTAAAAGCAAGGCGATGGGGTTTTCGCTGATTTTATTCATGTTGGAAAACTCCGCCGAATGCGATTTTATCCAGTGTAAAACGATCACTTGGATGTTCACGCGCACGCAAGTCTTCGTTCAGTTTATCTGGATGGTCATTTTTACCCAGAGCCACAGCAATTTGAAGCTGATAGCGTTTAGGGAAACCTAAATATTCAGCAGCTTTGTCCTTGAAAATGCCAGCTATTGCATGTGCACTATAGCCCATAATGGTCGCTTGCAGTGCCAATTGCGCCCAAGCCGCCCCGCTGTCAAAATGATGATAGTGGGAGGCACGCGGTGCTTCACCATTTTGTCCTTCCACCAGGCTGTCAGAAGCTAAAAAAACAAGTGCACTGGCATTTTTGGCCCATCCGCCATTGAACGGGTCGAGAAGGCTAAGATAGTTCAGCCAATGGTCATCATTACGCAAGCTGTAGGTAAACCGCCACGGCTGAATATTATAGGCAGAAGGCGCCCAGCGTGCGGCATCTAGGATAGTCAGTAAATCGCGCTCCGGCAACTCAGCTTGCACATCAAAAGAACGAGGCGACCAACGTTGCAGAAAAGCAGGATGGATCGGATGGTGAGAGTGGCGGGGGGATGTCATCGTTTGAAAACCTTTACTTTATTGTGGGGGGCAGGTAACTTGGTTTAGTAATTTGATGTAATATAATTCGATATCAAATTACTTGATATAAAGCTATATAGGATATCTTGTGAAATGAGTCAAGACAGAGTGATCAATGTTTGTTCAAATACGCAAGCAGGGGTGAAAAATACGGATGATATTTTGACCCAATGGCGGCGTGAACGCCCGGATATTGATCCGACATCAATGGCGGTTTGTGGTGATGTGTGGCGGGCCAGCGAAGTCCTGCGCCGAGGCGTTATGGCAAATTTGACCCAGTATGATTTGGATTTTCCGCAGTTTGATGTGGTGATGACGTTGCGTCGTCAGGGAAAGGGGGAAACCTTATCGCCATCTGTTTTGGCAAAAGAGATGATGTTGTCGACGTCTGCGATGACCAACAGGTTGGATCGGTTGGAAAAACGTGATCTGATCAAGCGGATTGTGGACCCGGATGACCGCCGTGGTCTCAAAATCATGTTAACCGAGGCCGGTTTTGCCCTGGCTGATGAAATGGTGGTCTCTCATGTGCAAACCGAAGACAAAATGCTTGAAAAACTGAGCGCCGAAGAAGGCGCTCAGCTGCGCGATTTATTGTCCAAAATCGGGTGATTTTAAGAAGATGCAAATTTCGGGTTTGGGCGGTAGGAAATGCGTTGCCATACCAAAGCATGCCAGCTGTCTGTACCATATCCATCAACCAGATTGTTTGCGATAGATCGCCAATATCCGGCACATTGGTCTACTAAGCCTAGCGCCGTAATGACGTTTATATCTGCCACAATAAACTGGTTTTTGTACGGCAAGAGATAAAAATCGGTATGATCTGCCAAATATTGTTTTGCTTCCTCATAGTTGGCGAACCAGTTGTTCAGGTGTGCGCTACAGGCATTTTCATACCAGATCTTTCCCATATTCTGACCGAGGGCAGCACTGCCGGATAGGACATGGCGAGCATGTGACCAGTCGGTAAAACCCATTTTACGGGCCAATACATTCAGGCAGGTTTTACGCTGAATAGGTTGTTGGGCATCCGGTTTTATACTCAGATAGGTAAGGGCTTGCGGATCAAAGCGTTCAGCAGCTTGTTGCAGTTTTTTTGCACGGATTTTCAGTTCTTCGATCGATCGGTTCATCGTCAAAATACTCCTAAGTCAAATCGACATGCCCGCTTTGCCAACTTAAAAGTAAAAATAAGACAATGATCACTTTATAAAAAGGATCGTCCGTATATGAGAGGGTGACACCGTCTTTTGCGGGAAGGCAGCCCGGTCCGCCTGACGCGTTGGGTAGCATTAAACGAGGTGGAATGCAAGACGGTTATGAGGTTTGTGTCAGAGAGTAAAGTAGTTTCTAAGCCACGCCTTATTGCTTTCGTAACCAAAAACAGTATTATCCGGGTACTTAACCATAATTGAGATTTTCTCCTATGCTCACCTATGACATGCCTTTGTATCGCCCGCCGTCTGAAGGCAATAATTTGATTATTCAGGCGACGTTGGGCTGTAGTTTTAATCAGTGCTCTTTTTGCTCCATGTACAAGACGAAAGAATACCGTGCCCGTGCGTTGGAGGATGTGCTTGGAGATATCGAGCAGGCAGCCCGTGTTTGGCCTGAAGCCCATCGTATCTTTCTAGCAGACGGGGATGCCTTAACTCTGCCGATGGAGAGTTTACGCGTGATTTTGGATAAATTGGCCGCGTGTTTTCCTAATCTTAATCGGGTTTCGGCTTATGCAACGCCGGGCAATATTCTCAAAAAAACGCCAGAGGAATTATCCGAATTGGCCGCACGTAAAATGCCGTTGTTTTATGTAGGTATTGAGTCCGGTGCGCCGGTGATGTTGAAGAAAATCACCAAAGGGGCCTCACAAAAAGGAATTGCAGAAGCCTTGATCAAAGCGCGTGAAGCCGGGCTGAAAATTTCCGCAACCGTTATTTTGGGACTGGGTGGTCAGAAATATTGGAAAGAGCATATTGACGGGACAGTTGAGCTGCTCTCTCTGGCACCGGTGAACTATTTATCAACTCTGCAACTCTATCTCGAAAAGATTGCCTATGACGAGTTTATGACCAAGTTCGGCGAACCGTTCGAACCACAAAGCGATCTTGCCGTGTTGATGGAACTGGAGCGCCTGCTTGCGAACATCAAACCGCCTGCCCCGGTGATTTTCCGGTCCAATCATGCGTCGAACGCTTTGGCATTGGCTGGTAATCTGCCAAAAGACCAGGACCGTCTGGTTGCGCAGGTGCGCACGTCTTTGCAGACACAACAAGGTATTCGTCCAGCATTCTTGCGCGGACTTTGAACCTAGGCGCGATTACGGTTGTCTTTTTTCACCATATCAGACAGACTATAAGAAAAATCTGGTAAGGGAGGCGCACATGCCATTTGTTCAACGTAACACAAACGGCCAGATTATCGGTTTGGTTAGAACACCACAGATCGGTTTTGATGAAGAACTGGCAATGAACCACCCGGATGTTCTCGCGTTTTTGCATGCTTCAGGGGATGCACACGAAGCTTTGCTTGATTTAACCCAAAGCGATCTTGCAATGGTGCGGGTCTTGGAAGATTTAATCGAAATTTTAATGCTCAAAGGCGCATTATCAATGGATGAGCTGCCCGAAGCTGCGCGTAACAAGCTGGAACATCGCCGGGAATTACGCGGCAGTCTGGACGAGGTCCTAGAGACTTTTGGTGGGAACAAGGTTATTTAGCCGCTTTACTTGATCTGGGGAAAAGGCTATACAAGTTTCAAATGTAACTAAATGGTCTTTTCAATGCTTCGTCCTGAATCATTTCTGTTTGCGGCTATCTTAACGGCGCTTGTTGCCTTTGGCCCGCTTTCAACCGATATGTATTTGCCGTCTTTACCTGCCATGAAGACGGATTTTGGCGCAACTGTTTCTCAGGTTCAGTTAACATTAAGCGTATTTTTAGCTGGATTTGCTGTCTCGCAATTATTTTACGGCCCATTATCTGACAGATTTGGTCGTCGTCCTATTCTTTTATTCGGTATTGCGGTTTATGGGCTGGCAAGTGTTGCCTGTTTTTTGTCAACTACGATTGAAGGATTGATTTTAGCACGGTTTTTTCAGGCCTTTGGCGCTTGTAGTGGCCCGGTTTTAGGACGTGCTGTTGTGCGTGACGTTTATGGACAGGAACGTGCAGCACAGGTGCTGGCCTATATGGGGTCTGCTATGGCTTTGGCCCCGGCTGTTGCACCGATGTTCGGCGGCTATTTACAGGTCTGGTTTGGCTGGCAGGCAAATTTTGTGGCGATCAGTATTTTTGCTTTCATTCTGATTGGTCTGGTTTTCTTCCTGATCCGGGAAACAAACACACATCAAAATCCGGAAGCCCTGAAACCCGCCCGTATTGTCGGCAACTATGCTCAATTGCTCAAACATCGTGACTTTTTGGGTTATGTCTTGCTCAATAGTTTTGTGTTTTCGGGCCTGTTTGCGTTTATTTCAGGATCCTCCTTTGTCTTTATCGACATTTTCGGGTTGGAACCGAACATCTACGGAATTTGTTTTGGAGTCGTGGTTTGCGGCTATATCAGCGGCACTTTGTTGGCGGGACGCTTTTCCCGTAAATTGGGTGGCCCCCGCATGTTACGTTATGGCAGCAGCCTTGCGATGATTGCTGGCCTGTTGCTGGCAGGGATTGCCTATATGGGTGGGAATACGGCAATCAGTGTGGTTGCCCCGATGGTCTTGTTTATGGTCGCCGTCGGTTTGGTGATGCCCAATTCAATGGCAGGCGCCATCGGCCCGTTTCCAAAAATGGCGGGGTCGGCCTCTGCCTTGATGGGTTTTTTGCAAATGACCATTGCCGCTTGTGTCGGTGGTTCGGTCGGCCTCTTACATAATGGGACGCATTTGCCAATGGTCAGCGCCATAGCGGTGATGGGAGTGCTGAGCTTTGTGGCCTATTTTGTTTTTGTTCGTTCGAAGATTTAGGGGCGCTTGGTTTACTCGCGCTTTGTGCCGGCTCCCACATCCCGTTCGTTTTTAAATATTGTACGATACGTTTCAGGCTGACCGCAACGCCTTGGGACTTGCCTGTACGTGTAGTCGCAACATGGATATAGGCCAGTGTCGGAACGCCATTTTCCAGATAAAAGATAGGTGAGCCGGAATCACCATTGACGGCATCACAATTATGAAAAACCAAATCTAGTGCAGGATCATATTTTTGAAGCTGGCATTTTTTATCAATACTCAGAATATGGGCCTTATCCTGACTATATCCCGCTTGCACATAATGAATATTGCGTTGCTTTAAGCGGTTGTAGGCTTGCTGACTGGTTTCAGCCAAGGCAAAGGTGCCCACGACAGGACTGATATCGGTTGCCAGTTCCACCAAGGCCCAGTCGTTGGCTGATTTAGGTAAATTATTGATTTTTTTGGGATCGTAATCAGGGGCAATATGAAATTTCTTGCCCTTGGCATGGGCGTTATAGCTGCCGCGCCGATAACCGGGAAGAAAATGTAACGTATGTGGTTTGAACCAGACTTTGCGTTTTTTGTTCCACAGGCAATGGGCCGCCGTTAAAATGAGTTTGGGCGCAATCAGGGTGGCACTGCAAAACCCACCGATTTCAGAATTCAACCGTCCAATGGCGCTCCAGGGATATTGATATTTTTCAATTAAAACACGGTCATCATGGCCTTTAATGCCGCGCAACTGGATCTTGTCTGCCGCCTGTACGTTTTGGGCGTTCAATAAAATCAGCAGAGCGAAAAGAAACCCTAGGCGCAACCGACTATTCCTTCTTATGGATGGATAAGTCGACAATTTCCGGGCGTTCCCCACACAGCAAACATCCTTTGTCGCGTTTGACTTTTACAGTACGGAAATCAGTATGGAGCGCATCATAAATCATCAATCGACCGGACATGGATTGACCGATTTGCATGATTTCTTTTAAAACTTCGGTTGCCTGTAGAGATCCCATCGTCCCGCAAATGGCCCCAAGCACCCCGGCTTGCGAACAGGTCGGCACCTGACCGGGCGGCGGCGGTTCACGAAAGATGCAGCGGTAACAGGGTTTATCCTCGCCATGTTCGTGTGCTTTAAATGTGGAAAGTTGTCCATCAAAACGCAAAATCGCTGCGGAAACCAAAGTCTTTTTAGCAAAATAACAGGCGTCATTAATGAGAAAACGGGTTTCAAAATTATCCGTTCCATCTGCGACAATATCATAATCAGCAATGATGGATAAAATATTGTCCGGGGTCAGGCGTTTACGGTAGGTCTGAATATTCAGTCCCGGATTAATCGCCAGCATTCGTTGTTTGGCACTTTCGACTTTGGGCTGGTCAAGACTTGAGGTGCCATGAATAATTTGGCGTTGCAAGTTGGATAAATCGACAACGTCATCATCAATAATGCCGATGGTGCCGACACCAGCTGCGGCCAGATACATCAGAACAGGCGCCCCCAACCCACCGGCCCCGACAACCAGAACCTTGGCGTTCAACAACTTGGCTTGACCTTCCCCACCGACTTCGGGCAACAGGATATGGCGTGCGTAGCGTTGCAGCTGTTCGTCTGTAAAGTCCATTAAACACCTTTTTCCTTGTTCATTTTGTTGTCACACAGACGCAGTAGGCTTGCAAGTATCAATTCGCGAGAAAATAAAAGCTAATATAGATATTTATACGTATTGAAATTAATACAAAAATATTCAATATCTTAATCAACAGTTGATAAATATAACAACAACAACCTTATAATTATATGTCCGTTTGACACTAATCCCATAAAAGTTCGTGTAAGAACTATAGTCAAAAATAAATTAGGTCGAGAAATAGAATGGCATTATCAGATATCCAAATTTCGAAGAAGTTACCTGTATTTACGGTCCTTCTTATGATTATTACAGGCGTATTGCTGAGTACAATCATCTTATTCGAGGTTTCTGACGGCTTTGAAAAGTCAGAAGGAAACAAGCTTGTATCAGTGGTTGCGGCCCGTGAATCAGAACTTTCCAACTATTTGGATATCATTTCCAGCGATTTGAAAATTCAGGCCCACAATCCTGTTGTGGTACAAGCGTTAAACGAATTTCAAGAAAGCTGGGCTTCCCTTGGCACAGAACAAAAGCAACGTTTGCAAGGGGCATACATTACGGATAATCCGAATCCATTAGGCGGAAAACACAAATTGGTGAAAGCTGCGACGGGGACGTCTTATGATGAGGTTCATGGAGAATTTCATCCTTACTTCCGCACATTGCTGGAAGCACGCAGTTACTATGATGTGTTTCTGGTCGACCCGGCAGGGAATGTTGTTTACAGCGTATTTAAAGAACTGGATTTTGCAACAAACCTCAATAATGGGGATTGGGCCCAAAGTGATCTTGGTGTTCTTTTCCGCGATATTATAAAGAATCCACAAGATAATGGCGCCGTTTTTAAAGACTTTCGTCCCTATGCGCCCAGTGCCGATGCGCCCGCCAGCTTTATTGGCATGCCGGTTTTCAATAAGAACGCCGATCTCGTCGGCGTATTGGTCTATCAGATGCCGATCGGCGAGATTAACCGCATTATGCAATCTGCCGATGGTATGGGGGAAACTGGCGAAACCTATATTGTGGGGTCAGACTATCTAATGCGCAGTGACTCACGTTTTTCCAAGGAAAGTACCATTTTAAAAAATAAGGTGGAAAGTCAAACAGTTAAAGAAGCTTTGCAAGGCGAAACCGGAGTCCATGAAATTCAGGATTACCGCAATATTGATGTGCTGTCAGCCTATACACCGATAGAATTTTTAAATACCAAATGGGCTGTGATCGCGGAAGTTGATGTGGAAGAGGCTATGCAAACGGCAACTCTAGTACGCAACACCAGTGTTGGCGTGATGTTGGTTGTTTCGGTTATTGGTGCGATTATTGCGCTTCTGTTCTCCCGGACAATTACCGTCCCGGTTAGCAGCATTACAGAATCAATGAATGTTTTGGCTGAAGGTGATAATACGGTTGAGATCCCTTACCATGATCGTGGGGATGAAATTGGCGATATGGCGCAGGCCGTCAAGGTCTTTAAAGATAATGCGATTGAACGTGTTCGCCTGGAATCTGAAGAAAAAGAACGGGTGATCCAACGTGAAAACCGACAGAAGAAAATTGATGCACTGACCAAGAACTTTGATCAGGTTATTACAAATATGCTGGCTAAAGTAAAAAGCTCAGTTGAGGACATGCATGGTGCCGCAAATACTTTGTCGGCCAATGCGGAACAAACTCAAAAGCAAAGCACAGCTGTTTCAGCAGCAACGGAAGAAGCAACGGCAAATGTCCAGACCGTTTCAGCCGCGAGTACGGAATTAACCGCCTCAATTGAAGAAATTTCCCGCCAAATTTCCGAGTCCAGTTCTATTTTGACTGACGCAGTGCGCCAAACGGAAGAAGCCAACCAGAAGATTGAACGACTGGCCGGCGCAGCCGATGAAATTGGCAATGTGATCAATCTGATCAATGACATTGCGGACCAGACCAATATGTTGGCTTTAAATGCCACCATTGAAGCGGCACGCGCGGGGGATGCGGGTAAAGGCTTTGCGGTTGTCGCATCCGAAGTCAAGATGCTGGCGAGCCAGACAGGCGAGGCAACTGAACAAATTCGCAATCAAATCAGTCAGGTGCAAGGCGAGACCAGCGATGCCGTTGATGCCATTCGTGCGATCTCCAATGTGATCGCACGCGTGAATGAACTGTCAACAGCAATTGCAGGTGCGGTTGAGGAACAAAATGCATCCACAGCTGAAATTTCACGCAATGTGGAAGAGGCTGCACAAGGAACGCAAGAAGTCTCCAGCAATATTCAGGGCGTGGCGCAAGCGGCAGGTGAAACTGGAACCATGTCACAAATGGTCTTTGATTCTGCGAGTGTGCTTTTGCATGAAAGCGACGAATTACAGCAGCATGTCGTGAAATTTTTACGCGATGTTCATGAGGTCCAAAATAGCTAGAAACTGTATCTCGCATCACGCTTTGCAAGCTTGATTATGGGCGATCATTGCGTACAATATTTCGGGCCATGGCGATGAGAACCAGTGTCTGTCGCCATATAATTGGGGACATGTGAGCGGTTAAAATAACAGAGGTTTTGGCTCATCGATTTGTCGATTATGCCATGTGCTTTTTGTGAAGCAAGCGGCGTTTTGGATGGTCAACGTGTGATCTCTGGAATTATTCATGTATTGAAACGTGGCCTTCAATGGCGAGATGCTCCCAAAGAATATGGTCCGCATAAAACGCTCTATAACTGTTTTGTTCGATGGAGCAAGATGGGTGTCTTCGACAAGATATTTGCAGCTTGCGGCTCACAAAGGTGTTCCTGAACAGCTTCAAATTGATGCAACACATCTCAAGGCTCATCGCACGGCGGCCAGCTTGCTCAAAAAGGTATTCTCCAGTTTTAGGGGACGAGTCCACTCTTCGTGACGATACTATCTTGAACATCACGGGAACCCGACGACGGTATCGCCAGATATTTCCATGCCGATATAGGTTGGGGAGCTTAGCCATAATGACCATCCCCGATACACCGTGTGTACCAGTTGTGTGTATCGCTTTGCCGATTCTGCCCAAAACTGATCAGAAAATAAGCATCAAGAATCGTCCATGTACCGTCATTAAAACGGTCTGTAAACGGCAGAATTATAGGTAAAATTAAAACAGGTACCGAGCGTCGCAGCATCGGTACCTGTGAATTTTGGTGGAGCTAAGCGGGAGTGTGTATCCGTTGATTACAGCGTTATTTGACTGTCCAGAAACGGCAGAATCCGAAATTTGCTACACAAAACTGCTACACAAGTCGGTGGCGGGACGGTGTATATGGGTAAACTTCCATGCCTGTTTCGCCGTGGTGTCATATGGCATTACCGTCGTCGTGTACCGTCTTCAATACGATCAGTAATCGGCCTGACGGAAATCACCAAGTCATTGCATACGGTGGACTACAGCACCGCACTGGATCGTTACCAGACGGTCTCTGCTACGGTGGAACAGACCTTTAATCAATATCGCCATGGGGACTGCAACGACCACGGTTTTGCTGCCGATACGGTGCTACACAAAACTGCTACACATGCTACACAAATTAAAGCTCCACCATCATTCGACCAAGACGGTCTCAGAACGTTAATCAAAACGGTCGTGGAAGAAGTTGTCGGGCAAGCGTTACCCGTGAAAAAACCGTCTATCACTCTCTCGGAATTGTACCGCAGATATATGGATGATCCTGCAAGACAACGCTCGAAAAAGACGGTGATGACCTACGAAAGTGTCTTTAAGGTTCTCGTATCCCATCGTTCCCACATATATTGCAGTACAGGATTTTTACATAGAGATATTGTTTCGTTTTTAGTCTCTTGCCAATTTTGTCTTCTTGCAATATCAGCCAATGCAAGGGTTACCATATTTTGGTAGCTAATAGGTAAGCTAAGAGAATAAACGTGCTTTAGAAATGATTTTTCAGATATTGAAGAATCAGTCAATTTATCAAGTGCATTTATACATTCATTAAAAACTTCATGGAATTCATTTTTAGGCAAACGGATGTCGTCTGAATTCTCAGGCATTGCTTGGCTATTAGTATTTGTACCAATTACTTCTAAATCGTGATGGTATAAATGTAAGCTATCACTTATCTGATTGTAACTTGCTACTTCAATATTCAACCAGCCAGCCAGCACTTCTTGTAATAAAGAAAACTGAACTATATTATAGGGGAGACCCCGAAAAATATCATTACTTCTTAAAACTTGAAGCCATTCAAGTTTATTATTCCTTATTTTTGGTAGACTCGAAACATTACAAGGAATGTCGGAAGACCTACTTTCCCCATTTTCGTAAGGGAAATCTTTTTTACTATCCCATATTTGGATGACAACTTGACGACTTTCAGGTTTGTTTTTTAAAACTTGATAAGCCCTCTCAAGTTGATCAAATCCTAAGTTGTGTTTTATCCTGTAACCATAAGCACCTACATATTGACTTCCTTTTCCCTGATATAAATGAAGATTAGGAAACCAATTATTTATAAAATTTGCATCTGAGCTACCCCTTAGAATCCAAAAGAATTCAGCGACTGCAAATGACGGATTAATGGCAGGTTCTCTAATGCTAATCCATCGCTCTCTTGGGTTTGAGATGTTTATGCATGCATGCAATATTTCGGAAGTAACCCCTAAACGACTAGGTTGTATTGTGGTCAGCTTTGTTTCCCGAATAGCTTTGTATGCCTGTTGCCATGCTTCATTGGCTGTGTTCCCAGAAAATAGAATCATAGTAGCTCTCCTAACTATGACTCTTCAAATTGGCTTTTAATTTCCAGCCATATATCCTTCTCTATCTGATCAACCATTTTATCAGCATTGATTTTAGTAATCTGTTCGTCCTTGGTTAGTTTTTCAAATGCTAACAAGTAGTTTTGCCTAACTGCTCTAAGCGTTTCCAAATTCTCGTAGAGTTCAATATGCGATCTACCTGAGTTAATGCGTTCAATACATTTTTCAGGTGGTACATCTAGAAAAACATTCATATCTGGCTTCAATAATTCAGCACTTAAAGAGTTGGCTGCGATTACCCAGTCCATTGATACATGAGTTGAATGATAGGCATATGATGAAAAGTAGTATCTGTCTGACAGGACAGTAATACCACTATTAATTTTATCCAATATACCATTTGTCTTATTTTGAAGGTGATCTAATCTGTCAGCAACAAATAGCCCTGCAATAGTTTCATGGCTACCTTCCAAACGACCAGTCATAATTTGTCGAATTATTGAACCAATAGGACTATCTGTAGGTTCTCTTGTTTCATAAACAGGAATTCCATTTTTTCTCAAGCGATCAGCGAGCAATTTAATTTGTGTACTTTTTCCGGTGCCATCAATTCCTTCAAATACAATAAAGCGTCCCTTTTTTTTGTTAGTAATAGTCATACCGAATTCCCGACTTGAAAAATAATATCCAAATGTTCATCATAAAATGTTGAAATATTTGAAATAAAATCTATTGAAATTTCTTTTCTTTCACAGATAACTCTAATCTTATTTAAATTATTCTCTTTAACATAAGGCGATTGTTGCCTTCCGATATCAGCAAGAATAACGCTAAGTAGGCAGGAAAAAATTACTTCTTTATCTTCTAAGGCAATCTCTCCAAAGCCTTTTTGTTGAATATGCTGCCTTAGTCTTTTTGCAATATCGCTTATATTATTTAGTCCAGAAACCTTGTTAGAAATTTGGGTAACTATCTTATCCAAAGGTTCGCTCTTTAGCGTTTCTAATTCAAATTTCATTTCATCTTTATCTATTTTCATTTCCATAACTCTAAAGCTACTCGCTACCATCAATTTCTTTAAAACGTTTTTTATTTACTTCTAATTTTTCTAAAAAAGCAGTTTCAAGATCGATATCAAGGTGTTGGCAAATTTTCATTAAGTAAATAAACACATCTGCAATCTCAGCTTTCATGTCAGATATTGTGTCATCTACAGAATAGTCTCCCCTATGAACTTTCTTTAAAACATTAGCAAACTCTCCTAGTTCTCCTAATGCACCTAACGTCAAAAAGGTAAGAGTATCGACTTGTTCTTTTGGGTTTTCCTTATCAACAGCATATTTAGGGAAATGTTTTTGATCGAAATTACTTTGAAGTTCGAAAATTTCTTTTAAGTCCATTTTGTACCTCCCATAATTTATTGGCTATTTATAATTTTCTTAATACTATCCAAGGTCTTTATAACCTCTTCCTCAAGTTCACGAATTTCGTTCGCATATGAAGTCGACTTTCTTATTTCTTTAATACGACCGATATACTCCAAAGCAAGTTTCACCCGTGATAAAAACTTTTTAGGATATGAGTATTCGGACTTTTCTATAGCTTCGCATAAGCTATTCAACCCCTCAGTGGATATTATGGTTTCTGATGAATATTGTTTTTCATGTAACCATCTTAGAATTACAGGAATATCACCGCTATCTACCACTTTATAAATATCAATCGGTGACAAAGTATCAATTTCAGCCTTTTTCAGGCAGTTGAACTTGGGATTACTATACGCTTTAAAAGAGATTAGCGTTAAAATAAAATGTGAGATATTTGGAAACGACACTTTAATAAAAGAAAGAAAATCGCAAATCTCAGCTAAATTAATTGGAAGGAAATTATCTACTTCCAATGCTCTAAAATATGCGGTTACGTTAATTTGGCTATTTTCTTCACCAGACAGTGAAAATTGAAGTGTCAAAAAAGAAGGAATTGGGCCATCACCACTTTCAACAATATCGTGCATATTCATTAAACTTAGACATGCCCGATTGCTGTCAGGTTTTCTTGCAAGTTCTTCTGTAATAAACTTTCTACCGCTCTTAATGCTGTCATCAATATACTTACCGTGAGTAAAAAATAAATCATCAGGGACTTCTGCTGATTGCCACTTTTTTGCATCATCCATAAATTGCTGTATAAACGGACCGTTTATTTCGGAGATTGGGAATTTTCCGTGCAATATTAGGTTCTGTTGAGCCTGCTTGGCACAGGCTTCTTTAGCTTTAAGTGCTAAATCAGCAAGAGTATTCTCTTCTACCGTGGTGAAAAACATAAGGGTTACCAATCAATTTAAGTATATTTTTGTTCGAACTTCACAAAGTGCCCATTTAAACCTTTTGAGTTTTTTACATCTGCCATAAACCTATATCTATCGACTTGTTCACAACCATTTTCAGACAGTTTTACAAAATTGAATTCATTATTATGGTTTGGTTGTGGAGGTTGGAACAAGGAACTAACTCCGATTACTGGAATACGGTTGATCCCAAACAATAAACTTGTTTGGGAGTGTGTATGACCATGTAAAATGGCTTTTACATTTGCGGCATCGCAAACATTAAGAAATTCTTGAGCATTAGCTATCCCAGCCCCCTTGTCTCCTGAGGAAGCAAGGACATGATGATGTACGATAACAATTTTATTGTCCTTGTCGCCTTCATTCAGGGTTTTAACTAATTCTTGTTCATCTACACTTCCATATTTGTGATCACCATGATGTGCTGAATTGACAAGTATTAAGTCCACATCATTCACGGGTAAGCATATTGACGTATTATTTTCATCAAAAAAAACATTCTGTCCAAACTTATAAGCCGCAGCATTAAATGCTTTAAATGGCTTATCTTCTTTGGAAATATCGTGATTCCCCGGACACATTATAACTTTTGGTTCGTTTGGGAGCTTGCTTGAAAGTGTTTGTAAGAATTCTACCGAATAGTCATAACCTTCTACCAGCCCTTGACTGGTAACATCTCCACAAACTGCAATCAGTAGGTTCTCTTGATATTGTTGATTTTCTTCAATGGTCTGAGCAATATGGTCGACACAAGTCTTAATCGATAGGTTGTTCTTCTCACCTTCAATTAAGTGCAGGTCTGCAATTTGTAAAATCCATTGCTCCATAATTCATCCCTTAAGCATTTATTCAAATGAGGGTAAAGCTAACGGTTTGCTATTGGATGGGCAAGCATTCAGTCACTTAATAGCTTGTATGATATTTTTTTTATTTCACTTAGTTGTTGCATCTTTGAATATCCTTGTCCGTAAAACATCTGCGTTGCTTGTGAACGTGAGCGATCTGACCAACCACCAAGAAGCATTGCAATTTCATGTCGAACATTGCCCTCACGTAGAGCGTCACGAAAATTATGACGAAATGAATGGAAAGAGGTTCGGTCTGCATCGGCTTCAATAGATTTAAGAAACCGCCGGAAGTTCTTCGAAAATGTATCTGACCGATAACCAGTGGTACCCGCAGGAATATCAGGAAACAATTTAGAGCGTGGCTTTCGCTCAAACCGTTTCAGGTATTTCATAAAGCCCAGTTCAATAAGGTGTGGATGAATAGGGATGGTTCTTTCAGATGCTTTGGTCTTGAGGACTTTATCATCAACACCGATGGTATGGTCACGGGTAATAGCAAAGCACCAGACACCATCATGCTGCTGTACGTCCTCAACATTTAACTGGCAGATTTCATTAAGTCGCATCCCATTGTACAACCCGATATACGGCACCCAATATTCTGCCCCTGACTTGCCTTCAAGTGCAGTGAATATCTTCTGTAATTGCCAATCAGAGAAAGGAAGCCTTTTATCTTGTTGGTGAACGGGATCAGCCACCGACAAATTTTTAGCAGGATTGTGATACAGTAATTCCTCTTCAACGGCCCAACTCAACATAGCAGCCAACTTCGATATATATTTGTTGATCGTCAGGGGAGCCATTGGTGACATATTTCGTTTCCGTGCAAGCTCAGAAATCTGCACTAGCGTCTTCTTCCGAAATTTCTTTTTAGCATTGGCTGGTAGATACCGGATCACATCCAACACATACCGACAATCATCACGATTGATCTCACCAATATCTTTCTCCGAACCCAACACTTCGACGAGAACCTTAAAGACACTTTCGTAGGTCATCACCGTCTTTTTCGAGCGTTGTCTTGCAGGATCATCCATATATCTGCGGTACAATTCCGAGAGAGTGATAGACGGTTTTTTCACGGGTAACGCTTGCCCGACAACTTCTTCCACGACCGTTTTGATTAACGTTCTGAGACCGTCTTGGTCGAATGATGGTGGAGCTTTAATTTGTGTAGCATGTGTAGCAGTTTTGTGTAGCACCGTATCGGCAGCAAAACCGTGGTCGTTGCAGTCCCCATGGCGATATTGATTAAAGGTCTGTTCCACCGTAGCAGAGACCGTCTGGTAACGATCCAGTGCGGTGCTGTAGTCCACCGTATGCAATGACTTGGTGATTTCCGTCAGGCCGATTACTGATCGTATTGAAGACGGTACACGACGACGGTAATGCCATATGACACCACGGCGAAACAGGCATGGAAGTTTACCCATATACACCGTCCCGCCACCGACTTGTGTAGCAGTTTTGTGTAGCAAATTTCGGATTCTGCCGTTTCTGGACAGTCAAATAACGCCGTAAACAATGGTAATAACCACCGTCACCAACCATCATAAACAGCATGTTTCTGCGGTAGATAACAAAAAACACGCCAGCGTCACCGCTTGGCGTGTTTTGGTATATGGTGGAGCTAAGCGGGATCGAACCGCTGACCTCTACAATGCCATTGTAGCGCTCTCCCAGCTGAGCTATAGCCCCGTAAGTAGGTAGCGCAAAATTAGCTATTTTTTTGTCTCATGCAAGATAAAAATGCATGGATGTGCAAAATATTTTTTTAGATGTTTTCGTCGATTGTATCCTCGTCAATATGTTCCATGATTTCCGACATATCAGACTCATCGTTTCCGACCAGATCATCGGTGTCTTCGATGAAGTCGTCGTCATCGTCGCTTAAAGCGAGATCGTCGTCATCATCCACATCGTCGAAATCGTCAAGATCGTCGTGATCATTGCGTTTGACTTTCGCAGGCGGGGCTTTTTCGACCGCGCCTTTTTTTGCGATTAAAGCAGCTTTGTCATTAATCGGGGTGCTGCATTTCGGGCAAGCTGCATCCGGTTTGCGCATATCGTAAAAATGCGCGCCGCATCCCGGGCATTCATGTTTGGAGCCCCATTCAGGTTTCATATGTTATCCTCCCTTCGCAACGCTCAACAAAGGCCGGAAATCCGCAGTTTATATGGTTTTTAAGACTGCGAGATCACCGAATAAGAGAAATTGACCATCCCATTTATCATGGTGTTTCTAAAAAACTGTATAATGAAAAAATCAAAATGTCTTGTTCAGAGTGATGCCAAATTGCATTTTTTTTACATGGATCTTTGATTGACTTCATTGGGCCACTGTAAGAAAGTGCCGGGGAATTCTGCTATTGGAGGCTATAAACGTCGTGAAATCTGTCATTTCGAACCAAAGTTCCCCCTTGAATGGGACCATTCGTGTCCCCGGCGATAAATCCATTTCCCACCGCGCCTTGATGTTTGGGGCGATGGCGGTTGGCCAAACGCGGGTCAGTGGCTTGTTGGAAGGCGAAGACGTGTTATGTACGGCCTCTGCCATGCGTGCGTTGGGGGCGACGGTCGAACGCGAAGAGGACGGAAGTTGGACGGTACAAGGGCGCGGTGTTGGTGGTTTTAGTGAACCGACAGGCGTTTTGGATATGGGGAATTCCGGGACAGCGGCGCGTTTATTGATGGGCATTTTGGCAACGCAACCGTTTACGACCTTTATGACGGGCGATGCGTCATTATGTTCGCGTCCGATGGAACGGGTGATGAAACCTTTACGCCCTATCGGTGTGAATTTTGTCTCACGCGATAAAGGGCGTATGCCGATTGCCATTCAGGGGACCAGCAACCCGATGCCGATCCGATATGAATTACCGGTGGCGTCTGCTCAGGTGAAATCCGCAGTGTTGTTGGCAGGATTGAATGCCCCCGGGAAAACCACCGTGATTGAACCCAACCCCAGCCGGGATCATACCGAGAAAATGTTGACTCATTTTGGGGCTGAGGTTGAGGTCGCGCAGGAAGAAAATGGTGGGCGCGTGATCACCTTGACAGGGCAGCCGGAACTGGTGGCCCGTGATGTGGTTGTGCCGACGGACCCAAGCTCGGCCGCATTTCCTGTCGTAGCGGCCTTACTTGTACCCGGTTCAAAAATTACGGTGGAAGCCGTGGGCATGAATCCGTTGCGAACCGGCCTGTTCACGACCTTGAAAGAAATGGGTGCAAAAATTACCGAAGAAAACCGTAGGATTGAAGCGGGGGAAGAAGTCGCCGATTTGGTGGTGGAATATTCCCAACTCCAAGGGGTGGATGTCCCGGCGAGCCGCGCACCCAGTATGATTGATGAATATCCGGTTCTGGCGGTTGCAGCCTCCTTTGCCAAGGGAACAACGCGTATGAACGGTCTGGAAGAATTGCGCGTGAAGGAAAGTGACCGTTTGGCCGTGGTTGCGGAAAGTCTGGCAGCTTGCGGTGTCGATTTAGAAGAAGGTGAAGATTATTTGGTGGTGAATGGCAATGGGACCCCGGCGCAAGGTGGCGGGGAAATTCAATCCCGTTTGGATCACCGCATTGCCATGTCCTTCATTGTTTTTGGAATGGCTTCGGTTCAACCCGTTCGGATTGACGATGCTTCACCAATTGATACCAGCTTCCCCGGTTTTAATGATCTGATGAATGGTCTAGGGGCCAACATTCAAGGGGAAGGGGCGTAATATGACTATTGTTGTCGCCATTGATGGTCCTGCTGCTGCCGGTAAAGGCACATTGGCGCGTCGAGTCGCACAGGATCTGAATTTAGCTTATCTGGATACAGGGTTGTTATATCGGGCAACGGGTTTTGCAGTATTACAAAAACAAGGTGATCCGAGTGACGAGAATTTGGCCTTGATAGCCGCGCAAAATTTACAGCCACAAGACCTCGAAAATGACCAGCTACGCCATGATGAAGCAGCACAAGCGGCATCGAAAGTTGCTGTAATTCAATCAGTTAGGGATGAGCTTCTGGCCTTTCAACGCCGTTTTGCAGCAGAGCCACCTGTCGGTAAGAACGGTGCTGTTCTGGATGGTCGCGATATCGGTACGGTGGTTTGTCCCAATGCGGATGTGAAGCTGTTTGTCACCGCCTCAACAGAGGTCCGTGCACAAAGACGACTAAAAGAGTTGCAAGATCGTGGTCTTGACGCTATATACGCGCAGGTTTTGAAGGATATGAAAGACCGTGACGCGCGCGATAGCCAACGTGCCGCCGCACCGTTAAAGGCAGCTGAGGATGCTGTAATTTTGGATACATCCGATCTGGATATTGAAGAAGTTATTACGCAGGCTAAAGCAATCATTTCTGAACGAACTTAAAATATACGTCTGTGAAGGGGCTTGCAGCGTTTCCGAAGGAAGGAGACGGTGGAGGCTTTTTTGCACTTTCCATGAAGATGGTCGTCTGTCAGTCACCGCGCAGCCCGACCAACCCGTCTTCGACGCAATGGCTGGTGACAGACCAACGGAACCAACCGTTTGGCATGTAACAACATTATTAGGACTATTGATATTATGACTGAAGCAGCACCTGTTGTAGAAAATTTTGAAGACCTCTTTAACGAAGCATTCGGTGAAGAAGCCCTTTTTGAAGGCCAGGTCGTTACCGGTACAATCATCCGTGTAGAAAACGATTTCGCTATGGTTGATGTCGGATTGAAATCCGAAGGCCGTATCCCCCTTAAAGAATTTGGTTTCGGCGAAGAAGCGCAGAAACTTGCGTCCGGCGATAACGTCGATGTCTTCGTTGAACGCTATGAAAACAAAGACGGCACAGTTGTTCTGTCTCGCGAAAAAGCGAAACGTGAAGAGGCCTGGAAGAAACTTGAGAAGCAGTTCGAAGCACAAGAGCGCGTTAACGGCGTGATCTTCGGCCGTGTTAAAGGCGGCTTTACAGTTGACCTTAACGGCGCTGTTGCCTTCCTGCCGGGTTCACAAGTTGACATCCGTCCGGTTCGCGATGTGACACCGTTGATGGGCAATGCTCAACCGTTCCAAATCCTGAAAATGGACCGTCAGCGCGGCAACATCGTTGTTTCACGTCGTGCCGTTCTTGAAGAAGCACGTGCTGAAGCGCGCGGCGACCTCATCAAAGGTCTGGAAGAAGGTCAGGTTCTTGACGGTGTTGTCAAGAACATCACCGATTACGGTGCATTCATTGATTTGGGTGGTATCGACGGCTTGCTGCACGTTACCGACATTGCGTGGCGTCGTATTGCGCACCCGTCTGAGGCGCTGCAAATTGGTGAAACTGTTAAAGTACAGGTTATTCGCTTCAACTCCGATACACAGCGTATCTCTTTGGGCATGAAACAGCTCGAAGCGGATCCGTGGGAAGGCGTGGATGCGAAATACCCGATCGACGGCAAATTCTCCGGTCGTGTTACCAACATCACTGACTACGGTGCATTCGTTGAGCTGGAGCCGGGCGTTGAAGGTCTGGTTCACGTTTCTGAAATGTCCTGGACGAAAAAGAACGTTCACCCGGGCAAAATCGTTTCTACTTCTCAAGAAGTCGAAGTTATGGTTCTGGATGTTGATCCGGTCAAACGCCGTATCTCCTTGGGTCTGAAACAGTGCCTGTCCAACCCGTGGGATGCGTTCCTGGCTGAAAACCCGGCAGGTTCTGAAGTTGAAGGCGAAATCAAGAACATCACCGAATTTGGTCTGTTCATTGGTCTGAACGGCGAGATTGACGGTATGGTTCACATGTCTGATCTGGCATGGGAAGGCACACCGGAAGAAGCATTGGCTTCCTTCAACAAAGGTGATGTTGTGAAAGCGAAAGTTCTCGACGTTGACGTTGAGAAAGAGCGTATCTCCCTCGGTATCAAACAGCTTTCTGAAGATCCGTTTGAGTCTGCTGCTGGCGACATCAAGAAAAACCAAGTTGTGACTTGTACAGTTGTTGGTGTTGAAGAAAATGGTCTGGAAGTTGAAATTGATGGCGGCCTGACAGGTTACATCCGTCGTGGTGACCTGGCACGTGATCGTGGCGATCAACGCACTGATCGCTTCAATGCAGGTGACAAAGTTGACGCCAAAGTTACTCAGTTCGACAAGAAAAACCGCAAGGTTACTCTGTCTGTGAAAGCTCTGGAAGTTGAAGAAGAGAAGAAAGCTATGGCTGAATATGGCTCTTCCGACTCTGGTGCGTCTTTGGGTGACATTCTTGGTGCCGCTCTGGAACAAAAGAAAGAAGGCTAATTGCCAACCTGATGTGAACATGGTTTTACATTAAGGGAAAGCTTGGTCCTTTCTTTTGACGAAGACAAAAAAACCCCTTCCTGCTTTGACGGGAAGGGGTTTTTGCTTTTATATATGCGGCGCAAAGTTGTTGTTGCCGATGGGCACATAAATATGGAAACATTCTGATCATTCACGCCTGAGTGAATGAGAAAGCGGGTATTGATGACATTTTCTTCGGATTGGTTACTGGACCGGGTACGCCTGAAACGCCGTTTGCGAATTTGGCAAGGGATCGGTATTCTTGCGCTTTGTGGTGTGGTTTTAGCCTTGGCGGCACGTTTTGATATGTTATCACATGGTGATCATATCGCCCGCCTTTGGGTGGAAGGCATCATCAGTGACGATGTGGAACGCGATGATCTGATTGCGGAACTTGTCCGTGATGATCAGGTGAAGGCGGTTATTGTGCGCATCAACAGCCCCGGTGGAACGGTTGTCGGTGGCGAGGCTCTTTATAAAAACCTGCGGGCGTTGGCCGCAAAGAAACCCGTGGTCGCGGTGATGGGGGAGGTTGCAGCCTCTGCCGCTTATATGACGGCGTTGGCAAGTGATCATATCGTGGCGCGTGAAGGGACGTTAACTGGTTCTATCGGTGTTTTGATGCAATCGGCAAACGTGAAGGAATTAATGGGCAAAATCGGTGTGAAACCGGTTGTGATCAAAAGTTCACCGTTGAAAGCCACGCCGAATCCGTTGGAAGATTTAACACCGGAAGCCGAAAAGGTCACACAGGATGTGATTATGGATATGTATCAGATGTTTTTGGGTATGGTGGTTGAACGTCGTGGCCTGGCGATTGATAAAGCCAAGACCTTGGCAGATGGTCGGATTTTTACGGGGCGACAGGCAAGAACGGCTGGTCTGATTGACGAAATTGGCAATGAAGCAACGGCAATCCATTGGTTGATTGAAGAGAAAAAATTGGCGAAAGATCTGGAGATTTTTGACGCTTTGTATGGCGAAGAAAATTTTTGGCAGGAGACACAAAGTCGGATATTTGGAAGTTTTTTCGATAAAACGTTGATTCCAGAAGGGCTTAGACTTGACGGTTTGGTTTCCGTCTGGCACCCTTAATAAAAGCAATAAGCCTATTGGAGGCCCACCGTCGGGTCGATTTTAAATAAGGAGCAGGTGCCAATGACCAAATCGGAACTGATTGCGCGTTTGGCAGAAGCAAACCCCCACCTTTTCCAGCGTGATGTAGAACGAATTGTTTCGACCATTTTCGATGAAATTACGTCTGCGTTGGCAAGTGGTGACCGGGTAGAATTACGCGGTTTCGGCGCATTTTCCGTCAAAACACGTGGCTCACGCGTTGGTCGTAACCCGCGCACTGGTGAGTCTGTGGATGTTGGCGAAAAGGCCGTCCCATACTTCAAAACCGGAAAGAAATTGAGAGAACGCCTGAACGGCTGATTTCACTTTCCTTGCGTATGTACCTCAGTGTATGACAGGCAAATCGTTGTGCGTCTTTGCTTGAGGCTGGCGTGCGTTCGCGCTCTTTTTGAAAGTTATGTGTGATGAAAATCCTGTCTTGGCTGCTTTTTATACCGTTTGCACTTGTTGTGGTTATTTTTGCGGTGTCCAATCGTGGACCAATTGCGGTTGATTTCTGGCCGTTGCCTTTTTCTCAGGATATCCCGCTTTATTTACTGAGTCTCGGCACATTGGCCTTTGGTTTTTTCTTTGGGGCGTTATTGACGTGGCTGTCTGTTGCCAAATGGCGTGTCATTGCCATCAGTCGCAAAAAAGATACAGAATATGCCGAGCAGGAAATCGCACGTCTTCAGCAAAAAATCACACAGATGGAAGCCGCTGCAAAACCAAAACAGGACGTCTTGCCTGCTGTAAAAACTGATGCGGCCTGACGAACGGGGCTGAGCGTAGGAGCGCAGGCGTCGGATGGATATTACCTTAGCCAAAACATTTCTGGCAATTATTGAGCTGGGCAATTTTGCCAAAGCTGCCGATCAGTTGTATGTCACGCAATCAACCATCAGCACACGCATTAAACAGTTGGAAGACCTGTTGGGGCAAACCCTGTTTATTCGCACGAAATCCGGCACAACATTGACCCCGGCGGGCGCACAATTTCGCCCGTTTGCGGAAAAAATCGTTCAGACATGGGAACAGGCCCGTCAGGAAGTGGCTTTACCGACCGCCTTTGAAGCGCGTCTAAGCGTTGGTGTTCAGTTTACCCTTTGGGAACGCCTGATGGTGAAATGGTTGCCATGGATTAAAAAAGCGGTTCCCGATTATGCGATTTTGGCGGATGTCGGGGCTTCGGAATGGTTGATGCAACAACTGGTAAATGGTTTGTTGGATCTGGTCATTACCTATACACCGCAAAATCGTAGCGGACTGGTCGTTGAAAAATTAATGGAAGAACGCCTTGTGCTGGTTTCCGACAGCACGCGCGCTTTTGGCCCCAGTGACAAGGATTACATTTTTGTCGATTGGGGGCCGGAATATAAAATGGACCATGCTTGCGAATTTCCGGCACGTGATATGGCGCCGGTGACAACCAATTACGGTCCGTTGGCCTTACAATATTTGCTGACCAATGGGGGATCCGCCTATCTGCCTATGCGTATGGTACGCCCTTTTTTAGAAGATGGCCGTCTGGAATTGATTGAGAAAGCTCCGGTCTTTGCGCGTGCGGTTTATTCCGTCTTTATGGAAAATGATGATAGCACCCGTTTTGAAAAAGCGTTGGAAGGCTTGCATCATGTCGCGAGTCTGGAAGAAGAATAAAATCCTCCATTAAATTCGATTTTTTCAAATTTAAGCTAAAATATTATTCGCTTTTCAAAAGTGTGGAAGAGGCATAAAGCAACAACTTGCCTCCTTTTTATTTTGAAAATTGAAGAATATCTTCGTTTATATGAGAGAACCGTATTCATGCAGCAAACATTGATTGTTGTGGAAGACAGCGCGGACTGGTCTTTTGAAACCGCCGCAACCCTGATTAGTTTTGAGAAATATCTGCACGATTATCCGAAGTTAAACGAGCCTAAAACACGTATTATCAACGTGTGTGATACGGAAAATTATCTGAGCAAAGGATATTATTGTTCTTTGTTGGCAGAGGCCCGTTGCCATCGCGTTTTACCAAGTGTGAAAACGATTAATGCACTACGAAATCGCCATGCAGAAGCCGAAAGCTATTGGTTGGCGGAAAATGACGTGTCCGATCTGGAAAGTTTGAAGGAACGTCAGGAGCATTTCATCTTTTTTGGTGCCTGTGCAGATAAACGGATTGAACGTTTGGCCGGAAAACTGTTTCAACAATTTCCAGCCCCCGTCTTAAAGATGACGCTGTACCGTGAGCATGGCAAACTGGGTTTTACCTTAAAAAGGGAATCACCATCCGTGCTGAACCCTGATCAACGTGATGATTTCCTGCAAGCCTTGCATGCTTTTACCCAAACCGTATGGCGCGGTGGGGCGAAAGGCAAACGTTTGCGTTGGGACATGGCGATTTTGATCGATCCGGAAGAAAAGGTACCCCCCAGCAACAGACAGGCGATCACCCGTTTTGTGAAGGCGGCGGCAAAACTGGGGATTAATGCCCAGACTTTGCAAGTCTCTGAATTACAAAATATTGATCAATATGATGCGTTGTTTGTGCGCGAGGCAACGGCAATTGACCATCATACCTATCGTTTGGTGAATAAGGCAGAGTCCGCAGGTCTAATCGTTATGGACGATTCAGCTTCCATCCTGCGCTGTTGTAATAAGGTGTTCTTACATGATGCCTTTAATTATAACGGAGTGCCGAGTCTTAAGACGCTGGTCGTCAGTGATCAAAGTGACGAAACACTGATGGATATTGAACGCCAATTATCCTATCCCCTGATTTTAAAGATGCCGGAAGGATCCTTTTCATTAGGGGTGTTCAAGGTCGCGAACCGGGAACAACTGCGTGAAAAACTGACCTTGTTGTTTCAGGATAACGCGTTGGTCTTGGCGCAGGAATTTCTGTTTACCGAATATGACTGGCGCATTGGTGTCTTAAACGGTCGGGCGATTTTTGCCTGTCGTTACTATATGGCGCGCAATCATTGGCAAATTTATAACCACGAATCACGACGTTATTTTTCGGGTGATTTTGAAACTTTGCCGACTTTTGAGGTACCTAAACCCGTCTTGGATGCCGCCCTGAAGGCAGCCAAAGTGGTTGGGGACGGTTTGTATGGTGTGGATTTAAAGTATGCTGATGGAAAGGCATACGTAATGGAAGTGAACGATAACCCCAACATCGATCATAAGATCGAAGACGCCTATCTGGGGGACGAGCTTTATATGCAAATTATGGCGGAATTCTTGCGCCGTCTGGAAACACGGGGGCGATAAGGTCATGGTAGGTATTTTTCGGCGCGCCTGGTTGTCGGATCTGGATGCCTTGCAGGCCATTGAAGAAAGCTGTTTTGTGAGCGATCGTTTGTCGCGTCGTCAATTGCGGTATCATTTACGCGGGATAAGAAATGCCGTCTTTGTCGCCTGTATGGATGAACAGGTCGTGGGCTATGCTTTATGTCTTTGCCCGCCTAATGACCGACCGGCCCGACTTCATTCACTGGCGGTGCTGACACCCCATCGTGGTAAGGGACTAGCCAGTGGTTTGATTGAAAAAGTCATGCTTGATGTTGCACAAAAAGGCTATCGGCGTTTGCGCTTGGAAGTGCGTAAAAACGACCCGGACACAGTGGCCCTTTACCAAAAATTCGGGTTTCTGAGGATCGAAGACCTGCCCGTTTATTATGGGGACGGGGCAGACGCATGGCGTTTGCAGCGAAGTTTATAAAATTTTATAAATTCGAAAAAATTGAATTTAAGCATAAATATTATTCGCTTTTCAAATGTGTGATTCAAGCCCTATATGAGATTACAGCCCAGCTGGTGGGCTCGTTAAATGGAGAAAAAAATGAAGACTGGTTTATCTGTTCTAGCCCTTGGCGTTGCAATGATCTTTGGGGCTGTTCATGCACATGCAGCAGATTTAATCAACGAAGACGACATGTCCTACACTGTCATTGTTGACGGTGACATGGAAGTGCCGGTCGAGGCAAAATCAGAACTGCAAGGTTTTTGTGATGCATGCAGCGTCCAATTATCCGGTTCTGAGCAAGAGCCGATTTCAGTCAACGAAGCTGCCACTGTGATTATCAGTGAAGGCAAACTGGTTGTCGAAAACTAATATCGGTTTACGACAACCTTTGTGAAAAGTGAGCGGCGTAAAAATTCGCCGTTCACACCCACAAATCAACAGGTGTCGAAATGTCATCGATTGTAAAAACGAATATGCTCACACAAGCCCTTGGTGATTGCATTCGCAGTAATCCCAAATTCAAAGCAGGCCAAAGCTACGCTGATTTGTCGATGTGGACACGTTTGTGTGCCCGTCTCAGCGATACCGAAATTTTCAGTATGTTGCCGATTGCTCTTCGCAACGTTTGGGCGGATGAAGAAATTCATGCCCTGTTACAAGAACGCGGCGCCCTTGGGACCGGTCGGTTCAATGTACAAAGTCTGGCGGCGACTTTGGTTTGTTTTCGTCGCACAGAAACCCAAAACAGCGAAGTCCGTGTGCTGCAAAGCCAATTGGCGCACCTGTCACATGAATTCAACAGTCTGTCCTTTAGTGTCTTTGATATCTTGAAACGTCTGGACCGGCTGGAAGCGGAAAATGTCACCCTGAAACAGGCCTTGAATATCGGTGGTCTGTCTGATGATCCGGCAGGTTTGCCTAAAACGGAAACGCAGCAGATATCCATTCGTTCCGATCAAGATGCCGTCACTAAATATGTTCTATAAGGAAAGAAAGAAATGAACAAGATCGTTCATATCCAGTATCAAAATGCAACAACTGATGATTTGGCAGATTTGCTGCTGCTGGAAGACTTGTGCTTTGGCAAGAAAAAAGCCTATCGCAAGTTATTGAAACGATATTTCCTGTCTCAGATTGCCCATTGTATTGTGGCGAAGCTGAACGACCAACCGGTTGGTTATGTATTGACGGTGTTTACACCCAATATGAAAACGGCAACCATCAATGCCTTGTGTGTTCATCCGCGACTGCGTATGCAGGGGATTGGTGAAAGCCTGTTGAATTGGGCTGAAATAGAAGCCCTGCAATCGGGTGCCACACAAATTGGGGCCGAGGTGCAGTTTGACAATGATGCGATGACACATCTTTTAAGACAAAGCGGGTATGATGAATGCAGCGATGTTTTGGTGATGATCCCGGAACATTCCGATGGAACCAAGATGCGCAAACGTTTGATGAACGGCGTCTACGATCTGCGTCATCCGGTTGCCAGTGAAGAGATTGAATTGTCAGCCCTGAACGCGGATCATTTCAATATTTTGTCTCGTTAGTTGAGACCGGAGGAGGGGGAAGGATTTCTCCCTCTTCTGCATTTTGGGCGGCGTATTGACGTTCGCGTTCGATTAAGGCCTGACGTTCGTCCAAGGGAGTCAGGTATTTTTTACAGACCTTTTTACATAAAATAATCCACCCCGGGCTGACCAGCAGGGTACAGGCGATGATCAACGTGATCAGTTGATGACCATAAGACGTAATCACGCCACTTTTCAAGCCAAGTTCCCCCAAAACGAAACTGAATTCCCCAATCTGTGCCAGCAAAGCCCCACCATAAAGACTTTCTTCCCAACTGCGTTTGAATAATTTCAGGATTAAGGTGTTTAAGACGGTATTGAGCAAAAGGGCAAGGAAAGCCAGGCCCAAGACCGTTCCGGCGTTGTCCAGAAAGAAGGTAAGATCAACCAGCAAACCGATGGATACGAAAAAGAGGGCGATAAAAATCACCTTGAAACCCATGAGGCTGCGCTCCACCCAGTTTGTGTCGCGTGTGGCATGGATTAACATGCCACCCACGAAGGCCCCCAAGGCCGTGGACAGGTCGAATAAGCCGGAAATAAGGGCTAACCCAAAACAGATGAACAGGGCGCTGAGGACCTGAAGTTCGTGATTGCGCCGGATCAAATTCCCAAAGGGCAGGTTGATTTTCTTGCGTGTCACAATGTAGATGGCAAAACCGACCAGTAAAATTGCCCCTGTCCCTTGCAGCAATAAATGACTGTTGCCGCCTTCGCTTGTCCCGGCAAGATATCCGATAATCAGAACCATGGGGACAACGGCGATATCCTGTGCCAACAAAATAGCCAGAACATCCTGCCCGGTTTTGGATTGTAGTTCACCCCAGTCTTCCAGTAGTTTCAGAATAACGGCGGTACTGCTGAGGGCCACAACGAAGCCGAGCAGGATGCTGCGGTTTAAAGGCCAGCCGAAAAGCTTGCCGATCCCGACGACAATTAAAACGGTGAGGGAGATTTGAACAAAAGTTCCCAAACCGGCAAGCCAGAGGTTGGATTTAATTTTGGTCGGGGAAACTTCCATCCCGATGAAAAAAAGCAAAAGAACGACACCCACGCCCCCCATACGTGCCAACATGTCCGGGTCGCTGATCAGGGCAAACCCTGCGGGACCGACGGCAATGCCTGTGATGAGATAAGCAATAATCACAGGCTGTTTACTTAAGACCCCAACCAACGATATCCCAAGTAAGAACAGTAAGATCGTTAAAAAGAGGGGAAGGGCGGGGTCCATATGCATCGTTTAATCTGCCTTTCGTGCATACCAGTTTGCAATTTCCGTGCTGGCGATTGTTTTTATTTTATTTTCAATTCGGCTTGCTTCTGTCACAGGGACAAAGCAGATAAAAGTTAACCGGACGTGCGTATCGTCTAAAAAACTGATCCGGCTGTCGATAAAAGCATCGGGAAGCGGGATGTCGGCACGTTTTTCAATCAGGGCTTTGTATCGCTTGGCAACCTCGGCATATTGTTCTGTTTCTTCTGTCAAAACTTCCAATAGTTTATCCCGGATGGGGCCGAGGGGAATTTCAGGGTGCAGAACAATATTGAAGCTATGATAAGTATAACGTTTGTTGAACCGTTCATTCTTGACCGTTGCGGATAAAAACAAGCTGTTAGGGACAAGAACGGTACGTCCGCTATATTCATATTTTTTATGACCGTGTCCTAATTCTTCCAAGGATGTGGTCATAATGTTTTGATCGACGACTTCCCCCCGTAAATCGCCGATTTCAATCCAGTCACCAACACGGATTAAGCCGCTGGTCGATTTCAGGATATAGCCGCTGATACATAAAATCAGTTCTTTGGTTGCCAAAATAATGGCAACGGCAAAAGCGGTTAAGGATAGGGCAAAGGTGCGCAAGGCTGGTGCCCAGATGAAAATCAATGCGATCAGGACAATGATAACCAAGCCGTTTTTAATATTGGATTTGATCCGTCTGCGGTCTTCGACCTCCATTTTTGAACGGCTGTTTAGCCAACTGTTGGAGATAAAACGAACCGCCAGCATTGCCCCCATAAAGACGAGGGAAGCCATGATTTGATTGCCGGATAATTGTTCGAGCAGGTCAAACATTTTAAATCCACTTCAATTTTTTAAGGGCAATATACACACCAAGCCCCATTCCCAATGAAATCAGGCAGAGAATTAAGAACCCATAAGGACTTTCGGCAAACGGCATACCACCGACATTGGCCCCCATCAGACCGGCAAACAAACTGAGGGGCAACATCAGGGTGGCCACAATGGTCAACCGATACATGGTGTTGTTCATTTCTTCGGTTTGTGCGCTTTTAATCTCTTCCTGCAAGACGGTTGTGCGTTGGCGCAAATGATCCAGCTCACCGACTTGGGTACTTAGTTTTTCCGCAAGGTTTTTAAATTGGGTACGTTCGCGTTTTTTAATCCACCTGCTGTCTGTTTCACACAGGCGATGCAGGATATTGGCTTGTGGCTGTAAATGTTTTTGAAATCCCAGCAAGCTGCGTCGGACCGGAGATAAATCATCCTGTAATCCATCCAGATTATCACTGAGAGATTGTTCTTCCATTTTTGTGACAAGGTCTGCGATCTCTTCGATTTCATTGCCGATTAATTCAATCATCAGGGAAATCAGGCGGGCAAGAAGGCTGCTTTGGCTTGAAATGGTTTGTTTCTTGTCAATTTGGTTTTTTAAGGTCGCTACGGATACCAAATCACGGGTGTGAAAGGTTAAAAGGGCATGAGGAGTGACAAGTATGCGCAAATTGACCATATCTTCGGGGCAATCTGTTTCGCGCAAATTGACACCGCGCACAGATAGATAAATATCGTCTTCGTTGAGTTCCAGTCGTGGACGTAAGCTGTTGTTAAACAGGGCCTCGGATGTGGCACGGTCAATTTCAACCAGTTTCTTGAGAAGATAGGGACAGGCTTCATCTTGCGGGTCCAGATTAACCCAAAGGAATCCATCTTGTAAGGGCGCCTCTGTCAGCTCTTCAAGCTCGATTGGCTGGTGATCGCCACTGGGGCGGATATGGTAAGCAAACTGCGGCATGGTCCGACCTCGGATATTTTTGCGCAAAAACAATCTCTTATGAATCTATCTGCTTTAAAGGGCAATTCAACAGATATTTCATAAAATGCGTTATCCATATCCTTCCTTGAAATCTTATGTGGAGTATGAAATAAAGCGCCCTCATTTCGCGTGAGCAATGGTGCTCATCCCGGTCGCAGCCTACCCGGAGAAAACAAGGATAACTGAAATGAAATCAATTGTGATTTGTTCAGGCGGTCTCGATTCCGTCACGCTTGCCTATAAAATGGCAGCAGAAAGTGACCTGAAACGCCTGATCTCTTTCGATTATGGTCAACGCCATAAGAAAGAAACCACCTATGCCGCCTTGTGTGCGCAAAAACTGGGTGTTGCCCATGATATCGTCGATATCACCACCATCGGGGCCTTGTTAACAGGGTCAGCCTTAACCGATGATGTGGCAGTTCCCGACGGTCATTATGCCGAAGAAACCATGCGCAGTACTGTTGTCCCCAACCGAAATGCCATTATGTTGACGATTGCCTTTGGGGCTGCGGCTGCACAAAATTGTGATTGTGTCGCGACCGCCGTTCATGGCGGGGACCATTTTATCTATCCCGATTGTCGTCCCGGTTTTATTGACAGTTTCAATGCTATGCAGGCACAAGCCTTGGATGGATATGCAAACGTGCAGCTTTATGCCCCATTTGTGCATATTCCAAAGGATGGGATTGTTAGCGAAGGCGTTAAACTGAATGTGCCTTACGAAGACACATGGTCTTGTTATAAAGGGGGCGAGGTGCATTGCGGGCGTTGCGGAACCTGTGTGGAACGGCGCGAAGCCTTCCATCTCGCGGGTGTAAAAGATCCGACCGAATACGCCGATCCTGATTTCTGGATCAAGGCACGTGCAGACTATCAGGCAAACAAGGCGTAAAAATCATGTTTACCATTTCCAAACAGTTTCATTTTTCTGCCTCCCACCAATTACATGGTTTGGCAGCGGATCATCCTTGTTCACGTCTGCATGGGCATAATTATATCTGCGAAGTCGTTTTACAATCTGACACATTAAACAGTGTGGGGTTTGTACGCGATTATCGTGAACTGTCCGATTTGAAAAATTATATTGATGACGAACTGGATCATCGCCATTTGAACGATGTTCTGGGGGAAAACAACACGACCGCAGAATTGATGGCAAAGCACCTTTATGACTGGTCGCATGTGCGCTGGCCCGAGGTTGTCGCCGTGCGCATTAGCGAAACGCCAAAAACATGGGCGGAGTACCGACCATGAGCAAAAAGCTGAATATCTGTGAGATTTTCGGTCCAACCATTCAGGGGGAAGGGGCCATGATGGGACGCCCGACCCTGTTTGTACGCACAGGCGGATGTGACTATCGGTGCAGTTGGTGCGATACCATGTATGCGGTTGATCCCAAACATAGTGATCAATGGCAGAAAATGACAACCGAAGAGGTCATGGCGGAAATTGAACGTTTAAGTGACAACGCACCGATGCATGTGACCTTGTCCGGGGGCAATCCGGCCATGCAACCGTTGGAAGACCTGATCGATCTGGGCCATTCCAAGGGATATCAATTTGCGATGGAAACACAGGGTAGTCTGGCGCGAGACTGGTTTAAAAAACTGGATCAATTGACCTTCAGCCCGAAAGGACCATCAGCCGGGGTAAAAACCGATTGGGATGTTTTGGACGCCTGTGTCGATCTCGTTGGGCTTTATAAGCAAGCGAGCATGAAGGTTGTGATCTTTGACGATGCCGATTATGCCTTTGCCCAAAAGGTGCAAAACCGTTATCCGCAATTGCCGCTTTATCTGCAAGCCGGAAATCATATGGTCGATAGTGACGCACCTGCCGATATCCCCGGTGTACTGGATCGTCTGCGCTGGTTGGCGGAAAAGGTTGCCAGTGATCGTTGGCAATCAGCCTGTGTTTTGCCGCAGCTTCATGTGCTTGCATGGGGAAATATGCGTGGCGCGTGAGACTTTTTTAACACCACCCTCTTGAAAACCGAGGGGATTAGTCGGATTTATCTGGAAGTCTGGAACCATTCGCGTTAGAAGACTGCGAATTCCCTTACCCGTGAACAAAAGCGTTTGAACCATGCCCGATACACCTGTTCGTGAAACACCTAAAGAGCTGATGAGCTATCGCAAATACTGGGCGCACCGTTTTGGCACGGCCCCGTTTTTGCCAATGTCGCGTGAAGAGATGGATATCTTGGGCTGGGACAGTTGCGACATTATTCTGGTGACCGGGGATGCCTATATCGATCATCCCAGTTTTGGCATGGCGGTCATTGGCCGCACGCTGGAGGCACAGGGTTTTCGTGTCGGTATTATCGCCCAGCCCGATTGGCAGGGGCCAGACCCGTTTAAGGTATTGGGGAAACCGAACCTGTTTTTTGGGATTACGGCAGGAAATATGGACAGTCTGGTCAACCGTTATACGGCAGACCGTCGTATCCGGTCCAATGACAGTTACACCCCTAATGATGAAGGCGGCAAACGCCCGGACCGGGCGGTGATCGTTTATTCCCAACGGGTACGCGAAGCTTATAAAAAAGTACCGATTGTGATTGGCGGGATTGAGGCCTCTTTACGCCGTATCGCCCATTTTGATTACTGGTCGGACAAGGTGCGCCGTTCTGTTCTGGTCGATAGCAAGGCTGATATTCTGTTGTATGGGAATGCGGAACGCGCCTTGATTGAGGTTGCCCATCGTATCGCCAAAGGGGATGACCCGAAAACCATGTTCGATGTACGCGGTTGTGCCTTGATGCGTGATGCATCCATGATGGCGGATTGGCAGGAAATCGATATGACGTCTATCGATGATACTGCCCCGCGTGATAAGCATGAAAATGAAAAAATCGTTGTGCGCATCCCGTCTTTTGAAACGGTGCGCGATGATCAGGAAGTCTATGCGCAGGCCTCGCGCGTGTTGCATGTGGAAAGCAATCCCAATAATGCCCGTCCTATTGTGCAGGCACATGGTGAACGCGATGTCTGGATTACGCCGCCGCCTTTGCCCTTAAGTACGAAGGAAATGGATTGGGTCTTTGGTCAACCCTATGCCCGCAGTCCGCACCCTGTTTACGGGGATGCGCGCATTCCGGCGTGGGAGATGATTAAATTTTCCGTCAATATTATGCGCGGCTGTTTTGGTGGCTGTTCGTTCTGTTCCATTACAGAACATGAAGGTCGCATTGTGCAAAACCGCAGCCATGAATCGATTTTGCAGGAAATCGAGGATATGCGCGATAAAATGCCTGATTTTAAGGGACAGGTTTCCGATCTGGGCGGACCGACGGCCAATATGTACCGCTTGGCCTGTAAGGATGATGATATTCAGGCAAGCTGTCGTCGATTGTCCTGTGTCTATCCCAGTATCTGTAAAAACTTGAATACCAACCATGACAGTCTGACGGAACTTTATCAAAAAGCGCGTGATTTGCGCGGAGTGAAAAAAATCTCCATCCAATCAGGCTTGCGTTACGATTTGGCGGTAAAAAGTCCGTCCTATGTCAAGGAACTGGTCACCCATCATGTCGGCGGTTATCTGAAAATTGCCCCGGAACATACCGAAGATGCCCCGCTGTCCAAAATGATGAAACCGGGGATCGGATCTTATGATAAATTCAAACAAATGTTTGATATGGCGGCGAAAAAGGCAGGGAAAGAACTTTATCTTATTCCTTATTTTATTGCGGCACATCCCGGTTGTTCAGATGAAGATATGATGCATTTGGCCTTGTGGTTGAAGCGCAATGGCTATCGCGCCGATCAGGTGCAGGCTTTCACACCGACGCCGATGTCATTATCAACAGCGATGTATTATTCAGAGCGCAATCCTATGAAACCGGTGCGCCGGGAAGGGGGCGAACGGGTCTATACCGCCAAGGGGTTGAAGCAACGCCGCCTGCATAAGGCGTTCTTGCGCTACCATGATGCGGAAAACTGGCCCTTGCTGCGCGAAGCTCTGAAAAATATGGGACGTGCTGATCTGATCGGGAATGGCAAAAAACACCTTGTTCCCAGTTGGCAACCCAAAGGCACCGGCAATAAAGGCGGGGAAGGTGTACGCACCGGGCGAAAACATAAAACACAAAAATTTATGACGACGCACAGCGGCAAAGGGCGGCGCAATGCACCGCTTCGCAGCAAAGGAAACCGGGCGAAACCTTAACGCAAATCGCGTCCGCATCCTTTTAATGTTTTGTGCTCTGACTGAATGGTCACGCTGAATTTAAATTCTTCGCCGCTCATACTGTCATGGCAGGGGCCGAGGCCTTTGGTGACGGTATAGTCCTGTGTGTAATAAGACAGGCCATTGACGACATAGGGCTGTTCTGTGCGGTTTTTGTCATATCCGGTCAATAAAACCATTTTACCGGCAGAAAGTTCGACAATCCACGGTGGTTCATTACCAACACCCCGGAATTCCACACCGTTTTGCGCGGCTTTCATCCACGGGTTTGCCGTCTGGTTTTCGGTTGCGCTGGGGCCGTCGCACGCGATTAGCGTGAAACAGGCCCCTAGCAAAAATGAAAAACGAACTTTCATCAAACTGCCCGATTACCCACGATCCGGGATCAAAATAGTGGCATCACCTGTAATAACGGGGGTATCCCCAACGGTACAGACAGTTTCAAATTTGATCATTTTCTTGGCATCGTCTTTTTCAAGGGCGGTGACGCGGGCAACGACCGTATCGCCAATTTTAACAGGGGCCTTGAATTTCAGGTTTTGTGCAATGTAAATACAGCCCGGGCCGGGCAGTTTTGTGCCGAAAACAGCTGAGATAAAGCCGGAGCTGAGCATACCGTGTGCGATTCGGGTCTTGAACATGGTTTGTGCGGCAAATTCCTCGTTCAGATGGACCGGATTGGTATCGCCGGAAACGCCTGCATAAGCCATAATATCGGCTTCTGTAACTGTTTTAGAGAAAACATCGGTCATACCGACATCGATTTCATCGTATGAGTAGCCGTAAAGCTCTTCCATGGTTTCCATTCCCTATATTTGATTTATAACTTGTGCGCTGCACTATATACGGAACTAAAAAAGCCCAAAAGTGAAAATTCCCCCTTTTCTTCAATGAAAAGAATGTTTCATAATGCGAACCATCATGCCAGCTAGAAAAATTTACATATTCCTCAGCACGTTTTTGTTCTTGATCGGCCCGCTTTATGCGGAAGAAATCAAGCCGCCGGCCAAGATGATATTGCCGGTGGAATGCGAAATTGGGTGGAATTGCTGGATTGCGAATTATGTCGATCATGCCCGTGATGAAACATCCAAGGATTATGCCTGTGGGGAACAGACTTATAACGGGCATAAGGGCACAGATTTTATGATCCGTAATTTCCGCGATATGCAAGGGGGTGTCCTTGTCCGTTCCGCACTGGATGGTGTGGTTGTCGGTATTCGCGACCGTATGAAAGATATTGATTTTCGCAAACTACCGAAAGAACAAATCGCAAGTAAGGAATGTGGAAACGGGGTTCGCATTGATCATGGTGAGGGGTGGTTTACCCAATATTGCCATATGCGCAAAAATAGCGTGCGGGTGAAAAAAGGCGATAGGGTGAAACAAGGTGATATTCTTGGTTTTGTCGGAAATTCGGGTCGTGCGATGTTTCCTCACCTCCATTTTAAAGTCGAATACGCCGATCCTAAATCGGGAAAGCGCCGTGGTGCGATTGTCGATCCGTTTGTTGGAATTGCACGCAAGGATGCTTGCCGCGCAGGTGATGAGGCCTTATGGTCCAAAAATATAATGGATACGATGCCTTATCGCTCTGTTGATATTTTCGATATGGGGTTTTCTGCCTCTCAACCGAAATACGATGGGTTGGTTCAAGGGCTTTATGATGATGAAACCTTGTCTGTACGTTCCCCGCGATTGTTCTTATGGGGACGTTTCCTGCATGTGAAAAAGGGCGACCGTCTGACCTATGTGATCAAGGGACCGGGTGGGGCCGAAATCCTGAATTACAGCAATGTCATCGAAAAGGATCAGTCCTATCGTACCTTGCATGCCGGGGTGCGCCGTCCCGCCCTTTATTGGGAGGAAGGAACCTATTACGGCTATATCAAGCTGATTCGGGCCGATGAAAACGGTGGGCGGATTTATGAATCCGAGGCTGCGATTTCTTTGCGATAAGGATCTTATCGTTGATTTTCTCAAATAATCATAATATTAGTATATTCTAAAATTAAAAACGGATGGAGTTATAGATCATGGGTAAAAATTATCCCGATATCGCCAAGGATTTGACCGGCGCGATTAAAACGTTGCGCACAGCGATTCCGGATACGATGAGCGCGTTCACTCAATTGGCTGAAAAAGCGAGTGCCGATAGCGTTCTCGACCCGAAGACTAAAGAATTGCTGGCTATTGCCATTGCAATCACAACACGCTGTGATGGTTGTATTGCGTTTCATGTGAAGGCTGCCTTACGTCATGGCGCAACCCGTGATGAAGTGGCAGAAACCGTCGGGATGGCAGTTTATATGGGCGGTGGCCCATCCATGATTTACGGGGCACAGACTTTGGAAGCTTACGACCAGTTTGTCGAAAAATACCAGAAATAAAATTGTTGCTTTGAAAAAGCCCGCTGTTCTTTATGGACAGCGGGCTTTTTTGTTAAAGACCTTCGGGTTGACCGACAACAACGGCTTTTAATTTGTCCGGTGTCAGAAGGGTCTTTGCAACCCGGTTGACATCTTCAGGGGTGACGGCTTCCACCTGTTTGTTGCGTTGTTCCAGAAAATCAATGGGAAGCTTGTCCATCTGCATTCCCAAAAGAATTGCGGCGATATTATCGCTGGAATTAAATCGCAGGGCAAAAGAGCCAGTTAAAAATGTTTTGGCATCCTGTACTTCCTCTGCGCTGACGCCTTGTGTGGCGGCTTTTTTCCATTCGGCACGCACGACATCCAAGGTTTCTTTGACGCGCGCATTCTGGGTCCCAGCCCCGACAATCCACAGATTTGCATGCTGATAACCCGCCAGATAACTATAGACGGAATAGACCAGCCCGCGTTTTTCACGGACTTCTTCGGTCAGGCGAGATGAAAAACCACCGCCGCCTAAAATATAATTCAGGATATAGGCCGCGTAGAAATCTTTATCATGGCGTTCAACGCCTTCCTGTACGAACAGAATACTGCTTTGGGGGACGGGTTTTTGAATGACGCTCAGTTTATTATCCAGATGCAAAACCGCCTCAGGGACTGGGGAATGTTCTGTTTGTTCCGGCAGGGCGGCGAAGGTTTTATCAAGGAGCGTTCCTAATTCTGTGGCTGTGAGATCGCCGGACACACCGATCTTTAGATCACGGCGGTTCAGGCGGGTTTGCACAAAATCATGTAAGTCGGCCTGTGTTATATTTTGCAGCCCTTCTATGGTCCCTTTAGAACCCCGTGCATAGGGGTGGTCGGCAAAAATGGATTGATATAGGGTCAGGGCCGCAATGGTGTCGGGGTCTTCTTCGCGTTGGCGCAGTTCTGCCAGAATTTGGGCACGGATACGTTCAACCGCTTCTTTCTCAAAACGTGGAGCAAGCAAGGCTTGATTTAACATTTCAAGGGCGGGTTCCAGATTTTCCCGCAATGTCAGGACGTGACCGCCAAAACGGTCCATGCTGGCTTCAAATCGTAAGGTGATGGACAGATCGTTTAATCGGGCCTGGAAACTTTGCGAGTTCCATTCACCTGCCCCTTCATCCATTGTTGCAGAAGCCAGACGCGCCAATCCTTCTTTTCCAACAGGGTCGTGTGCACTGCCGCCCTCAAAACCAAAATGCAGGGAAACGATAGGGTTGGTATGGTCTTCGATCAACCAGGCTTCAATGCCGTTTTGTGACACAACTTTTTGGACCGGGGCTAAGGCATATGCGGGCAAGCTCAGCAAGATTGTAACGGCAAGGACAATAAATCGGATCATTGTTTTGTTCCCTTTTCAGCCGCCATCAGGATACCGGTTACGCTGTGTTTATTTTTCAAGACGCCGCGTAAAGCACGATTTACGTCATCGCGTGAGATAGATTTGATATCGTCAGGCCAGTTTTCGATTTTGTCGGTTGTCATTCCGATGGCGAGGGAGGAACCAAGCACCTGTGCGCCTGTTCCCAGATTGTCGCGTGCAAACACCGCATCGTTGATGAGGGATTTTTGGGCACGTAGGACTTCATCCTGTGCGACGCCTTTCTCAATCAAGAGGTCGATTTCTTTAATCAGGGCTTGCTCCAGTTTGTCGAGGGAAACACCCTGCTGCGGGCTGGCCCAGAAGGTCAATTCAGATACATCCAGACGGTTGGGAGAATAAGACATGCCAGCCGATACCGCAATTTTTTGATCGACGACCAAGGACTGATAAAGACGGCTTGTGGCAGAGCCAGCCATGATTTGTTCGAGAATTTGCAAAGCGTAAGGTGCTTTTGCATCTGTTTTATCATCACCATAGCTGGGGGCAAGATAACTGCGTTGCAGGCTGGCTTGGCGCACACGTGGGTCTTTCTTTATTACACGGCGGTCTGCATGGGCGGGTGGTTCACTCGGGCGCTGGCGGGTTATATCGGGTCCATGAGGGATAACGCCGTAATATTTTTCAGCCAAGGGACGCAGTTCTTCCATTGTGACATCGCCTTCAACGACCAAAACGGCATTGTTGGGCGCATACCATTGTTTGTAGAAATGTTGCAGGTCCGCAAGGCTGAGGTTTTCAATCTCGTGGGCCCAGCCGATGACCGGAATGCGATAGGGGTGGTTCATATATTGAACGCTATCCAGTTGTTCGCGCAATTGCGCACCGGGGTCGTTATCGGTACGTTGACGGCGTTCTTCCAATATGACCAGACGTTCCGGTTCAATGACCTCTTTGGTCAGGGTCAGATGCGTCATACGATCTGCTTCCATTTTCATAACCAGTTCAAGACGATCTTTGGCAACAGTTTGAAAATAGGCAGTGTAGTCATATGAGGTAAAGGCGTTGTCGCGCCCCCCGTTTTTGGCAACGATTCTTGAAAATTCGCCGGCGGGGATGCTCGGTGTTCCCTTAAACATCAAGTGTTCAAAAAAATGGGCAATACCGGACTTACCTGCGGGTTCGTCGGCAGAACCCACGCGATACCAAACCATATGTTTTACGACAGGTACGCGGGTATTGGGGATCAGGACCACCTGCATCCCGTTTTCCAGTGTAAAGCTTTGTGGATTAAAAACGCGGGCCTGAAGCGGAAAGGAAACAAGCAGGCCGATCAATGCAGCAATAAGAAAACGCACGTTTACCTCAAACAATCAATAGGGCATCACCCGTTTCAAACGGATGGCAAAAACGAAACCAATCGAGTCTTTAAGGATTTAGCCTGAAACCTTGTTCAAACAAGGGCAGATGTGCCGCGTAATTTATTTAAATAAGCCTTCAAGGATAGCTTGTTCTTTGCGTTCAATGACAACGGCGTCCTGACCATCGATTACTTTACCCAAAGCTTGTGCCTCACGAATACGTTGGGCTTCTTTGGCGGCATCCACTTTGGTTCCGAAGGCTTCTTTATTTTTCCAGAACATAATCTCGTCTGTAAAATGTTTTGATTCTTCGACAAAGGCACTGGTTTCACGGTCAATCGTCTGGCGGATGGTCGGGTCGACACCGACCGCACCGGTTTGTTGCAATAACGACTCCAGACCCGGTGTCATATTTGCATATCCGTTTTCGTTGGCGCGTGATGTATTCACGTTACGACCCGTTAGGGCACGCTGGGCCTTGATCGCTTCATCTTCGGCCTGCGGGCGTTCTGCCCCCGGTTTGGGTGGCTTGAGAGCGTAATCCGGCGGCATGCTGAGTGGAGCACGGGAGTAAACGGCAAATTCATCCGGCGCCGTTTTTTCCAGACCCATCATTTTTTTAGCATCACCGCAGGCACTCAGGCTAAGCGCAGCAATTGCTAAAACCATCATATTTTTTAAGTTGAGTACTGACATTTTCATCGCCGTTTTACTGTCCAACTATTCACACTCATCTGTTTTAGATGAATCTGCCTTGCTAAACAAGCTATCTAAAATCAAAAATGTTGCTCCGCAGGTGATGCCGATGTCCGCAACGTTGAAGGCAGGCCAGTGATAGCCTGCCATATGAAAATCGAGAAAGTCGGCAACGGCCCCCCAATGTAGGCGATCAATACCGTTGCCCAAGGCACCGCCGATGATGGCCCCGCAAGGTAAGGCAAAGCGAATCCGGTTTTCACGTATCATCCAAATGGTCAAACCAATTGCCGCGCCAAAAGCCATAGCGGTTAAAACATAAACCTTAACCGAGGAATCCCAGCCGAACATACCGAAACTGACACCCCGATTCCAGGCCATTACGATGTTGAAAAATGAGGTAACTTCGATCACATGGGGGCGCACCATGACATCGTAGACAATGACAAATTTGCTCCATTGATCCACGCAAAGAATAATCAGTGAGATCAAAAGACCCGCAAGGTAGGGCTTGGTTTGGAAAATCCGGTTCATGTCATCCTGTCACGACCGCGCATGCGGACAAAATCTGATCGATTGCATAAAAGTGGCCTTGATGTAGTTCAACATACAAGGCCACGCAATATAGGTTTTAGGAAATTGCGTCTTCGCAACGTTTGCAGATCCCGCCTTCGTTGCTGACTTCCGGCAGGATTTGCCAGCAACGCTCGCATTTGCCGCCTTCAGCCTCTTTAAAGACAACGCCGATCCCTTTGATATCTTCCATGACGAAAGCATCGCTTGGGACATCGCCTTCATGCAATTGTGCAGCAGAGGTGATAGACAGTTCGGCAAGGTCAATCCCGTTCATGGCCTCGACATATTCAGCCGGGGCGTAAACGTCCGGGGCGGCCTGTAAAGATGCACCGATGACTTTTTCTTTACGTTTTAATTCAAGCGCACCGGTGACCACTTTGCGCAAATCACGGACTTTGGCCCATTTGGCAGCCAAGGCATCATCTTGCCAATTGGCGGGGATTTCGGGGAACTGGCGCAGGTGAACGCTGTCTGCATCTTCACCGAAGCGACTGGTCCAGGCTTCTTCCGTTGTAAAGACCATGAAGGGTGCAAACCATGCACTTAATGTGTTGAACAGAATGTCCAGAACCGTGCGGGCCGCACGGCGGCGGACACTGTCTGCCCCATCGCAATAAACCGCATCTTTGCGGATATCGAAATAAAAGGCGGACAATTCAACCGCACAGAAGTGATGCAATTCGGCAAACGCTTTGTGGAAGACGAAATCGTTACAGGCCTTGCGCAATTGTTTATCCAGTGTGAATAAACGATGCAGAACCCAACGTTCCAATTCCGGCATTTCTTCAAACGGCAGCTTTTCCGCGTCAGTGAAACCGTCCAGATTACCAAGCAAATAACGTAGTGTGTTGCGCAGGCGACGATAAACATCGGATTGCTGTTTGATAATTTCCGGGCCGATGCGCAAATCATCAGCTGTATCGGCAGAAACCACCCACAGGCGTAAAATATCGGCGCCGTACTGATTGTTGACATCTTGCGGGGAGGTCACATTGCCCAAGGATTTGGACATTTTGTAACCTTTTTCATCCAGAACAAAACCATGTGTGAGAACAGCATCATAGGGTGCACGACCCCGCGTTCCACAAGATTCGAGCAAGGATGAATGGAACCAGCCCCGGTGCTGGTCAGACCCTTCAAGATAAAGCGATGCCGGCCAGGTTAAATCGTCGCGGTCTTCCAGAACGAAGGCGTGTGTCGAACCAGAATCGAACCAAACATCAAGAATGTCTGTGACCTGTTCAAACTCATCAGCACTATATTCATTGCCGAGGAATTCTTGTGGGTCGCGCGAATACCATGCGTCTGCACCTTCTTCCTCGAAAGCAGTCACGATACGGTCAACGACATTTTGGTCGCGTAGCGGCTCACCTGTTTTCTTATCGACAAAGACAGTGATCGGCACACCCCATGCCCGTTGGCGCGAGACACACCAGTCGGGACGATCCTTGATCATGCCGCCCAGACGGTTACGACCTGCTGCAGGGACAAAACGGGTTTCATCAATCGCTTTTAAGGCTTTTTCACGCAAGCCGTTGGTTTCCATCGAAATAAACCATTGCGGTGTATTGCGGAAAATCAGTTTTGCCTTGGAACGCCACGAACAAGGATAGCTGTGCGTGATTTTACCAGAGGCCAGCAGAGAGCCCACTTCGGTTAGTTGTTCCAGTACATGCGGGGCGACTTTATAGACATGTTCACCGGCAAAGATCGGCACATGGTCATAATAACATCCATCCGGTCCGACCGTATCGGGCACGGCAATGCCATATTGCATGGACACTTCCCAGTCTTCCTGACCGTGACCCGGGGCGGTGTGGACAAAGCCTGTCCCGGCTTCAGTTGTGACATGATCGCCTGCAATACAAGGGACGTCAAAATCATAATCTCGACCACGCCAAGGGTGGGAACAAATGGTTCCTTCCAGTTCTTTTCCTTTGAACTGGGCAATTTGTTTGAAGTCTGCAACTTTGGCTTCGCCCATAACCTCGGCGGCCAAGGCATCGGCCAGACAGATTTTTTCCCCGACACGGGCGAGGGAACCGTCATGGACATCAAGGATTTCATAGACGGCATAATCAATATCGTTGCCGTAAGAGATTGCCCGGTTGCCCGGCATGGTCCACGGGGTTGTTGTCCAGATGACGATTGTGGCATCCTTGATCGCATCCAGTTTGGTTTCTTCAACCTTGAAGCGGACGTGGATCGTTGTGGATTCGTGATCGAAATATTCAACCTCGGCTTCGGCCAAGGCTGTTTTTTCCACAGGTGACCACATGACCGGTTTTGCCCCTTTATAAAGGCTGCCGTTCATTAAAAAGCGACAAAGTTCTTTGGCAATGATGGCTTCGGCGCGATTGGTCATGGTCAGATAAGGGTCTTCCCAGTTACCGACGAGGCCGAGGCGTTTGAACTCTTCGCGCTGAATGTTGATCCATTCTTTGGCAAACTGGCGACATTCTTCGCGGAATTCCAGAACCGGAACCTGATCCTTGTCTTTCTTTTTCTTGCGATATTTTTCTTCGATTTTCCATTCGATCGGCAGGCCGTGGCAATCCCAGCCCGGCACGTAATTGGCGTTTTTGCCCATCATTTGCTGGGAACGAACGATGATATCTTTTAAAATCTTGTTCAGCGCATGACCGATGTGCAGATGACCGTTGGCGTACGGAGGGCCGTCATGCAGCACGAAAGGTTCGCGGCCTTTGGCATCTTCGCGTAATTTTTCATAAAGACCAATCTCTTCCCACTTCGCCAGAATTTGCGGCTCTTTTTGGGCAAGGCCGGCACGCATCGGGAAGTCGGTTTTGGGAAGAAATACAGTTGATTTATAATCCACAGTCATGGTCTGCTCGCTTGAGATTTAAAAAGGTTCGGTCTTCTTTAATATGTCTTTGGCCCGGATGCAATCTTTTGCAATCTGTGCCTTGATTTCATCTAGGCCGGAGAATTTCTGTTCGTGGCGAATAAATTCGACCAAGGCAACGCGCACATGCTTGCCATAAAGGTTGCCGTCAAAGTCAAAAAGATGGGCTTCCAGTAGGATGTCACGTTTATCAAACGTTGGTCGTTTGCCGATATTGGCAACGCCATCATGCCAGACCGTATGGGTGCCATGGTCAATACCGGCGCGAATGGCATAAACACCTAATGCTGGTGTCAGGTAATCATGTAATTCAATATTGCAAGTAGGAAAACCGATTGTGCGTCCGCGTTGATCCCCTTTGACCACACGGCCTTCAATTTCGAAGGGACGACCTAATACATCCCAGGCTTGGCGGGGGCCGCCTGTTGTCAGGTAGTCACGTACCCGTGTGGAGGAATAAGCCACGCCGCCCGCATCACTGACCGGGTTCACACAGGTAAAGCCATAGCCGTGTTTCTGGCCTTCTTGCAATAACATATCCGGATTGCCGCGACGATGTGCCCCGAAATAAAAGTTATAGCCGCTGACCACATGGCGGGCTTGCAGTCCATCGACCAGCACCTCCTTGATGAAGTCTTCTGCCGATTTTTTGGCAAAATCCATGTCAAATTGCAAGGTCACGAGATGGTCGACATCCAGCTCTTCGATATGGCGGGTTTTGATGCGAAACGGGGTAATGCGAAACGGGTCCTGATCGGGCATGAAAACCATGCGCGGGTGGGGTTCAAACGTCAGGACAACCCACGGAATCCGGTGGGCCTTGGCGATCCATCCGGCCTCGCCAATCACTTCCCTGTGTCCTAGGTGTACACCGTCAAAGTTACCGATGGCGACTGCGCCCCCTTTGACCTCGGGCGGCAAGTCCTCATAATGTCTGAATATCCGCATGGCGCGAAGGTAGCGAGATTGGGCACGGGGTCAAGTCTAAAATGGCGTTTTTCGTCTATTCACCGCATGAAAATATGCATATGTTGGCCCAACCAGATCAGCAGATAGTGAGGCCGTTATGACAATCTCTTCTTTTAACCCCCCGTTACGAACCCTGATGGGGCCGGGACCAAGCGATGTTCACCCGCGTCTTCTGGCAGCAATGGCACGGCCCACGATCGGGCATTTGGACCCGGCGTTTATTGAAATGATGGACGAGGTTAAAAGCTTGTTACAATATGCATTTCAAACAGATAATACGCTGACATTTCCAATTTCTGCGCCGGGATCTGCCGGTATGGAAAGCTGTTTTGCCAATTTGGTGGAAGCTGGGGATAAGGTGATCGTCTGTATCAACGGTGTGTTCGGCCTGCGTATGAAAGAAAACGTCGAACGTTGCGGTGGTATTGCGATTGTAGTGGAAGATGACTGGGGATACCCGGTTGATGCTAATAAAGTGGAAGACGCGCTGAAAGCGAACCCGGATACAAAAATCGTTGCTTTTGTACAGGCGGAAACATCCACCGGGGTTCATACCGATCCATTGATTCTGTGTAAACTCGCCACACGTTATGGGGCCTTAAGCATTGTGGATGCAGTCACGGCCCTTGCGGGGGTGCCTGTGCTGGTCGATGACTGGGGGGCGGATGCGGTTTATGCGGGCACGCAAAAATGTTTGTCTTGCGTTCCGGGCTTATCGCCGGTGACCTTTAGTGAACGGGCACTGGATAAAATCCGCAATCGCAGTTCAAAGGTCCAAAGCTGGTTCCTCGATCTGAATTTGATTATGGGCTATTGGGGCGAGGGGGCAACACGGGCTTATCATCATACAGCTCCGGTCAATACGCTTTATGCTTTACACGAATCTTTGGTGATGTTGCGGGAAGAAGGATTGGAAAATGCATGGCATCGTCATGCCAAAATGCATTTGGGGCTGAAAGCCGGGTTGGAGGCAATGGGGCTGGAATTTGCCGTTGAAGAAATGCACCGTTTGCCACAATTAAATGCGGTTAAAATCCCGGATGGTGTTGATGATGGTGCGTTGCGCAAGCAGGCATTGGAACGCTATGGTCTTGAAATCGGGGCTGGATTGGGTGCATTCGCGGGGAAGATATGGCGGATCGGTTTGATGGGACAAAGTGCGACACCACGTAATATTTTACTTTGTTTATCAACGCTGGAAACCTTGCTTTCACAGGCAAATGTGCAGATCGAAAACGGAAAAGCGGTTGATGCAGCGCAAAAAATATTGTTTTAACGGGTCAGACCACTTAAAACTTAGCGCCTATATCACCCCCTTGAAACAGGAGAAGTCCGTTGAGCAATCTGTCTTTGGCCAAAGATAAAATTCGTATTTTGTTGCTGGAAGGCGTCCATGAAAATGCCATTCGTGTTTTTGAAAATGCCGGTTACAGCAATATCGAGTTTCACAAAAAAGCTTTGGATGAAGAGGTCCTGAAGGAAAAAATTAAGGACGCTCACATCGTTGGTATTCGTTCGCGCACACAATTGACTGAGGAAGTCATTGAAGGGGCGGAAAAACTGTTTTCGGTTGGGTGTTTCTGTATCGGTACCAATCAGGTTGATCTGCGCAGCACCTTGTCTAAAGGGGTTCCGGTCTTTAACGCACCTTATTCCAACACCCGTTCCGTGGCGGAATTGGTTTTGGCAGAAGCAATTATGCTGATGCGTGGCATTCCGGCGAAAAACGCAAGCTGCCATGAAGGGGGCTGGATTAAATCCGCAGCAGGGTCTTTTGAAGTGCGCGGCAAGACATTGGGGATCGTCGGTTATGGCCATATCGGCAGCCAATTGTCCATTTTGGCAGAAGCCCTTGGCTTTAAAGTGATCTACTTTGATATTGTGAACAAGCTTCCCTTGGGGAATGCATCTCCGGTAGAAACACTGGATCAATTGCTGCAAATGTCTGACGTTGTCAGCTTACATGTGCCGGATACACCGGAAACACGCAACATGATGGGCGCACGCGAATTTGGTGAAATGAAGAAAGGGGCACATTTCATCAACGCGGCACGCGGTACTGTTGTTGATATTCCGGCTTTGGCAGATGCGTTGAAAAGTGATCACCTCGCCGGGGCGGCAGTGGACGTCTTCCCTGTTGAACCGAAAGGGGCTGATGATGAATTCGTTTCTGAACTGCGTGGCTTGTCCAACGTCATTCTAACGCCGCATATTGGCGGGTCTACACAGGAAGCACAGGCCAACATCGGGACGGAAGTTGCCGAAAAGCTTGTTAAATATTCCGATGATGGTTCCACCTTTGGGGCGGTGAACTTCATGGAAGTTTCCTTGCCTGTAAAAGGGTCCGGTACGCGTTTCATGCATATCCATGAAAACAAACCGGGTGTAATGGCTCGTATCGCTGAAATTATGAGCGAACATGGCTTCAATATCACCGGGCAATATCTGCAAACAGATGGTGAGTTTGGTTATGTTGTCGTCGATGTGGACGCTGATATTGTCGAAGGCCAAGGCGTACGTCAGGCGTTGACAGATATTGCGGGAACCATTCGCTTGCGTTTCTTGCGTTAACACAGGGTGACGTTCAGTTTAGAACAATACTAAAAAGAGTAGTTGATTATTCTTGTCGGGTATTGTAATTCAAATGATAGATTATCACACGATAAGCTCTACAGTGAATGTCCAGATGAAAGGAATGTCTCGTGAGCAACAAACCTGAATTGAACGTCATCGACGCAAAACCCAGCCGGGAAGAAGCCGAAGAAGCGGTCCGTACCTTGATCAAATGGGCGGGTGATGACCCGACCCGTGAAGGGTTGGTCGGCACACCGGACCGTGTGGTGCGCTCCTATGAAGAATTCTTTGCCGGATATGATCAAGACCCGGAAGAGATTCTGAAACGTACGTTTGAAGAAACGGACGGTTATGACGAAATGGTCGTTTTGCGCGACATTCGTTTTGAATCCCATTGCGAGCACCATATGGTGCCGATTTTGGGCAAGGCGCATATTGCTTATATGCCGAAAAAACGTGTCGTCGGTATTTCCAAGCTCGCCCGTATTATCGAGGTCTATGCAAAACGCCTGCAAATTCAGGAAAAGATGACAGCGCAAGTTGCCAATGTCATTCAGGATGTGTTGGATCCGTTGGGCGTGGCAATTGTGATTGAAGCGCAACATCAATGTATGACCACCCGTGGCGTTTATAAGCCAGGGGTAACGATGGTGACCTCGCGCATGTTGGGTGCTTTCAGAAACAACATTGCGACTCGCAAAGAATTTCTGACGATGATCGGTAATCCGGCCAGTGGCCCGGCGGTCAACAGCTTCTAAAAAAGATTAAAAGCCTCGCTTTGCTGAAAAGCGAGGCTTTTTTTATGGGGCTACGTGTTGAGGCCATCCAGCAAATCCCCGATCATAAATCGTGCGGAATTAGAACGTGGCTTCCACAGGTTACGGTCCTGTGCTTCCTGAAAACGTTCCAGCATTTCCTTTAAGGCCGCCGGGTTGTTTTCCTTTAAGAATGCAAAAGTGTCTTCATCCATAATGAAGGCTTCAAAAACCGCATCGAAATGATGATCACGCACACATTGGGCCGTCGCAGCAAAAGCGAACATGTAATCCAGCGTCGCCGCCATTTCAAATGCCCCTTTGTAGCCATGACGTTTTACTCCATCAATCCATTTGGGATTAACGACACGGGCACGCACCACACGTGAAACTTCTTCTTCCAAGGTACGAATGCGCGGGGTTTCGGGACGGGAATGGTCATTGTGGTAAACGGTTGGGGCTTCGCCCCCCTTGAGCGTACGAATAGCGGCTGTCATACCGCCTTCAAACTGGTAATAATCGTCACTGTCCAGCAGGTCGTGTTCGCGGTTATCCTGATTTTGGATGACGGCTTCGACCTTTGACAGGCGTTCTTCAAACAAACCGTGTGCACTTTTGCCACCGTTGCCTTGACCATAGGCGTATCCCCCCCATGCGACATAGGCCCGTGCAAGATCGTCGGCTGTATCCCAGCCTTTTTCATCGATCAAGGCCTGCAAACCTGCACCATATGCCCCGGGTTTGGACCCAAAAACGCGAAAACCGGATTGGAGATCGGCGTCTTCTTGGCTGGCACCTTTGGCGATCATATCGGCCTTTTCCTGTTTGACACGCGCAGCCAAGGGATTGAGGTCTTCAGGTTCATTTTGGGCGGCAACGGCACGCACGGCACTGTCAAATAGGTCGATCAAACCGGGGAAGGCGTCGCGGAAGAAACCGGAGACACGCAAGGTGACATCCACGCGGGGACGACCCAGTACGGTTTGTGGCATGACTTCAAACCCGGTAACACGGCGTGAAACCGGGTCCCATTGCGGTTGGACACCCATTAGCGCAAGACCTTGGGCAATATCATCCCCGCCAGTGCGCATGTTGGATGTCCCCCATGCCGTCAGGGCCATTGTGCGCGGCCAGTCGCCGTGATCCTGCATGTAGCGTTCAATCATTAAACTTGCGGATTTCCAACCCAGCGTCCAGGCGGCAGGTGTAGGCACGGTACGGGTATCGACAGAATAGAAATTCTTTCCGGTTGGCAGGATTTCCGGTCGTCCGCGTGTCGGTGCGCCACTGGGGCCGGGCAGAACAAAACGTCCATCCAGCCCCTGCAGGATGGCATCAATTTCAGCTTCCCCACAGGCCATGACGGCGGGGCGGACTGTATCTTCCATATAGGCAAGGACAGCTTGTGTTCGGGGCCATTCGGTCGGGCAAGGCAGGTCATTGCTGATAAGTTGAGAGGCAATGGTTTCCAACCGTTCAACTGTATCCCCACAGGTGCGCCAATGGTCCGCGCTGTTCAGTATATCGGGTTTTGGTCCTGTCCACGCAGCCGCCATTTCACAATTGAGCGGATCAAAATCCAGTTCCAGATCATCGGCAATCGCGCGAATGAGAGAGGCATCGCGTCCTTCGCCCTTGTCACGCGGGACACGCACAAGCGCGACCAACAAGTCGTTGAGTAAACGATCCGTGGGGCTTTCGCCAAAGATATGCAAGCCGTCACGGATTTGCATTTCTTTGAGTTCGCATAAATGGTTATCGAGTTTGCCAAGTGCGGTTTCATCGTCATCGTCGCGATCAATGCCGCAGTCGATATCCAGCCCGGTACTGCGCGACAAAGCGAGGATTTCTTTTTTCAGAACCTTCAGTCGGCGCGGGTCTACACCGGCGGCTTCGTAATATTCATCGACCAGTAATTCCAAATCGCGCAAAGGTCCGTAACTTTCCGCCCGTGTCAAAGGTGGGGTTAAATGATCAATGATGACAGCCTGGGCACGGCGTTTGGCTTGTGTGCCTTCACCGGGATCATTGATGATGAAAGGGTAAAGGTGGACACTGGGTCCAAAGACGGCTTCGGGGAAACAGTTTTCAGACAAGGCAATGGCTTTGCCGGGCAGCCATTCCATATTGCCATGCTTGCCCATATGAACAATCGCATGACTGCGAAATTCAAAACGTAGCCATGCATAAAAGGCCAGATAGTTATGGGGCGGTACCAGATCAGGGCTGTGATAACTTTCCACAGGATCGATATTGTAACCACGTGCGGGTTGCAGGCAAACGGCCACATTACCGCAGCGATAAGCCGGAAGCAGGAATTGACCACAATCCAGTTCACCGGGGCGGAAAAACGGATCTTTTTCAGCCGGACCCCATCGGTCCAGAACAGCCTGTTGAACAGATTGCGGCAAGCTGGAAAAGAAAATTTGATAGTCAGATAGACGGAGCGTTTCGCAAATATCGCGATTGTCAATCTGGGTGAAATCGTTGGTAACGCCAGCTTGCAGACGCGCGATCAGGTCATTGCCGTCTGTCGGGATATTATCCACGCGGTATCCGTTTTTTGCCATTGCCTTTAAAACATTCAGGGACCCGGCCGGGGTATCCAGCCCGACCCCGTTGCCCATGCGCCCGTCTTTGTTGGGATAGTTGGCAAGGACGAGGGCAATTTTACGCAGGTTGGCGGGCGTGGTTTTCAGTTTGGCCCAGTTTGCTGCAAGTTCTGCCGTAAATGTCAAACGATCCGGCACAGGTTTGTAACTGACGATATCACATTGGGTCAACTCGTCGCGTTGGGCCAACCCTTTAAACGAGACAGCACGCGCTAAAATACGTCCGTCAACTTCGGGCAAGGCCACGTTCATGGCGATATCGCGTGCACTTAATCCGTGGGTGCCCTCGCGCCAACTGTCTTCGTTGCTGCCGGCGAAAACGACTTGCAGGACTGCGCAATTGGCGACATCAAAAGGTGTTTTTGTGCGTTTTGCATTGGGCTTGGACAGGGCAAAACCTGTGCCGTTTAAAATTACGGATGTATGGCTTTGTGCCAGCAGGTCTTCGATTTGCGCCCCTGCAATTTCATCTTTCAGGCTGGCAGCGTAAAGGGGCAGCGGGTTTAATCCTTGGGCTTGCAAGGCATCAATCAAACCATCAATAACGGCTGTATTGCCCGCCTGCATCAGGGCGCGATAAAATGTAATGGCAGCAACGGGTCGCCCGTCTGTCCAATGATTGTTGCGCAGGTCGTTCAGGCTGAGGGTACTCTGGCCGGGCCAATAGATCCCGGCACGTAATAACGGGGCGGGTTCGGCCCAATCACGGCTTAACCCCAACAGGTGATGGCTGAAATTTAAAAACTCAACCGCGTTTTCAATGCCGCCGTGGACGCAATATTGCCATAGACGGTGTGTGCTTTCTTGATCCAGTGTGGACAGGTTCGCCAATTCTGCATCCGGTTGGTCATCCCCAGGTAACAGGGCCAACGGGATGTTTTTTTCTGCACAGATACGCGTGATTTCATCCACGCCATATTCCCAATAACTTTTGCCGCCCAACAAGCGCACAATGACCAGTTTGGCATGTTGGATGATATCATCCACATACAAATCCACCGACATATTGTGCCCCATATGCAGCAAGGAAGCGAGGCGCAGGCTGGGAATAGTGTTGTCTTGGTCATGCAAGCGGTTTTGTGCCAAGGCCAAACAGGCGAGTTCGGTGTCAGCCGCCGATAGAACAACAATATCGCCCGGTGTCTGTCCCAGATCAATCGCTTCGGACCCGTCAGAGACAGCGCCCGGTGTGGCGGCTAAAAGATGCATTTTTTACTTCCATTCTTTTACAATCCCTGTCTTATAGAACAGACCTTTTAGGAAGACAAATTATGATCAGAATTACCACACAAAAAGACATTCCTGCGGTACTGGATATCCATCGCCTCGCCTTTGAGGAAGAAGACGAGGCCATCCTTGTGGAAAATCTGTTGGATGATGAAACAGCACATCCACTTTTATCCTTGGTGATGGAAGAGGACGGGGAGATTGTGGGACATATTTTGTTTACCAAGGCTTCTGTGGAAGCAAGTGACGTTTCTGCCATGTTGTTGGCTCCGCTCGCAGTGCACCCGGATCGCCAATATAAGGGGATCGGTCAACGCTTGATGAAAGAAGGTTTTCGTCATCTTGCTGGTATGGGGGTGGAACTGGTTTTTGTGTTGGGAGACCCGGCTTATTATCCGCGTGTGGGCTTTGTGACGGATGCGGGCGGCCAAGGGTTTGCAACGCCGCAGCCCATCCCATCGCAATATCGCGAGGCTTGGATGGTAAAGGATTTAAACGGCGGTGCGATTGATCGTTATCGCGGGCAAGTCCGCGTCGCCGATCAAATCAGTGCAGGGGAATATTGGAGCGATTGAGCCGGTATCATTCCTCAAATTCATGTAAAATGGCGGCTTGCCAATTCATAAAATCAGACAGACCGTCCAGACCGGGGAACAAGGTCATCATGTTGATACCGTAGTTGTTCAAATCTTTGGATAGACGTTGTTTGATCTGTTTGGGGATGATGTATTGATGCAATTCCCCATCTTTTTCATTTAGCTTTTTATCGGGTTTGCCATGTACGGTAAAAACGCCACGCTGCTGCACGATGCGTTCAGAAAAAGAATGCGGGGTAAAATAACCCGTCTTGTCCACTTTTAAGGGGTGAGGAGATTCATCCTGCACATAATGATGTTTGGGTTTGAAGACATAGACTACACCATCGGTGTCATATTGTCCGTGTACGGCGAAGAACAGGGCTACCAGTGGATTACGGGTCCAGTCCAGTAATCGGGTTGCCAATCCGTGATGCTGGGCCAGTGCGAGATAATCCCAATCATCAATATTATCACGGGAAAAATAGGCAACAGCCTGACGTTTCCAGGCGCGAAAAAAGGCGCGTTCGTATTTTAACGCATGTTTATATTTCTTGCGCCCGATCTTGGGGATCAGGGGCCAGTCGGCCTCGCATTGTCCGCGAAACATCCAGCGTTCAAACCATTGATATTGCGACAGGGCATTATGATAATCCCCAAAGTTTTCAACCTGAATTTCGCGCATATCAAGGGATTAGGACAGGGGATATTTATTGGTCTTGCTAAAGTTTTTTTTCTTGGCACCGCAAGACGGGCATTTCCATTTTTTACCCAGCTCTTCAAAGGCAATCCCGTCCATTTGGGCCGGATCGTAAACGTATTTGGAACAACTGCAAATCCAGCGTTGCGGCTCAAACGCCTTGATGGCGCCAAACCCTGCCATGGGCATCATGGCGACAGATTTTTGAATATTTCCGCGATATAACCACATGTTAACCTCCCGTTTCTTTGTTTTATGGGAGTTGCAAAATACGCGCTTTCAAAGACTCTTTTATGAAGGAAATATGATTTCTATTTATAGCGAAACGACACCGTTTTCATCGGCCTTGTTTTCAAGGGCGGCAGCCATTAAGGCCTTGGTGTAAGGGGTTTGCGGTGCATCGAAGATGTCGTCGCGTAACCCTTGTTCGACGACTTGACCATTTTGCATCACTAGGACTTTATGGCTCATGGCGCGCACAACTTTCAGGTCATGGCTGATAAAGATATAAGCCAGATTATATTTAGCTTGAAGGTCGCGTAACAATTCGACAATTTGTGCCTGAACCGACATATCCAGTGCGCTGGTGGGTTCATCCAGAATGATCAGGCGTGGACGCAAGACGATGGCGCGGGCAATGGCGATACGCTGGCGTTGCCCTCCGCTAAATTCATGAGGGTAACGGTCCTGTGCGTTACGTTTCAGGCCGACTTCTTCCAGAACATCGCCGACCAGTTCACGGCGTTCTGTACGGGTGCCGCCCAATCCGTGAACAAGCAGACCTTCTTCGACAATTTGCTGGACGCTCATGCGCGGAGACATAGACCCGAACGGATCTTGAAAAACCATCTGCATTTCCTTGCGTAGGGGCCGTAGGTCTTTTGCTGGAAGAGTTTGTAGGTTTTGATCATCAAAGATCAAGGTGCCATTGCTGTCTTCAAGGCGCAAAATGGCACGACCCAATGTTGATTTGCCAGATCCTGATTCACCAACAACGCCAAGGGTTTCACCTTGGCGAACCGTAAGGGTGATACCATCGACGGCCTTGACATGATCAACGGTGCGTTTGATGATACCGCGTTTGATGGGATACCAGACCTTGAAATCTTCAACGCGCAAAATTTCTTTATCATCAATAGTATCAACCGGTTTCCCTGTTGGTTCAGCCGCCAGAAGCTTCTGGGTGTACGGATGTGTAGGGGCTTCGAAAATTTGACGACAATCACCACTTTCAACGATTTCACCGTTATTCATCACACAAACCCGATCAGCCACATGGCGCACGATGCCAAGGTCATGGGTGATCATTAAAATGGCCATGCCCAGTTTTGCCTGTAATTCTTTGAGCAGTTTTAAAATTTGTGCCTGAACCGTCACATCAAGGGCGGTTGTCGGTTCATCTGCGATCAGGATATCGGGTTCGTTCGCCAAGGCCATTGCGATCATAATGCGTTGTTGTTGCCCCCCGCTGAATTGATGCGGCAAGGCCCTGAGACGGTCTTCGCTGGTGGCATTTTCCAGACCGACGAGCTTCAACAGTTCAATGACTCGTGCGCGTGCTTGGCGCTTGGTCATCATTTTATGGACGAAGAGAACTTCGGAAATCTGGCGTTCAATGGAATGCAGTGGATTAAGCGAGGTCAAGGGTTCCTGAAAAATCATGGCAATACGGTTGCCGCGAATGCTACGTATGGTGTGTTCCTTGCCGCCTAGCAATTCCTCACCATTCAGTTTGATGGACCCCTTTGGATGGTGGGCGCGGGGATAAGGCAACAGTTGCAGGATGGATAAGGCGCTGACGGATTTACCGGACCCGGATTCCCCAACCAAAGCCAGTGTTTCGCCCTTTTCCAGATGGAAAGAAACACCGCGCACGGCCACATCATCGCCAAAACAAACATGCAAGTCTTTAATGTCGAGTAAAGGGTCGCTCATTGAAATGTCTTCCTTGGGTCAAAGGCATCTCGCACAGCTTCGCCAATAAAAATCAGCAAAGACAGCATGAGGGAGAGAACGAAAAACGCACTTAGTCCCAGCCACGGGGCTTGCAGGTTATTCTTGCCCTGATTGAGTAACTCACCCAATGAGGCGCTGCCCGGTGGCAGACCGAAACCAAGGAAATCAAGCGCGGTCAGGGTTGTGATGGACCCGTTCAGGATAAAAGGCAAAAAGGTAAAGGTTGCGACCATCGCATTGGGGAGGACATGTCGAATGATGATGGTGTGGTCGCTGACGCCCAATGCCTTGGCTGCGCGGACAAAATCGAAATTACGCGCGCGCAGAAATTCGGCACGGACCAGCGAGACAAGCGCAATCCATGAAAACAGCAGCATAATCCCCAACAACCACCAGACATTCGGTTCAACAAAACTGGCAAGGATGATCAACAGGTACAGGGTTGGCAGGCCGGACCAAATTTCGATCACCCGTTGGCCGATCAGATCAATAAGGCCTGCGAAATACCCCTGAATGGCTCCGGCGGCAATGCCGATGATGGAACTGAGGACAGTTAAACCCAGTCCAAACAGGACCGAAATTCTAAATCCGTAAATAATCCGTGCGACCACATCACGCCCCTGATCATCTGTGCCGAGCCAGTTGTCCGTACTGGGCGGGGCGGGAGTGGGTACGGTCAGTGCATAATTGATACTGTCGTAACTGTAGCGCACCATCGGCCAAATAATCCATCCCCCGGTGTCCGTGATCAGGGCTTGAACTTCCGGGTCACGGTATTCGGCCTCGGTTTCAAAAAAGCCGCCGAAGGTGGTTTCGGGATATTCTTTTAAGAACGGGGTGTAAAGCTCCCCTTCATAGGAAATCAAAAGTGGTTTGTCGTTGGCGATCAGTTCGGCAAACAGGGAGAAGACAAACAGGAACAGGAAAATCCACAGGGACCAATAGCCCCGTTTGTTTGTTTTGAAATTCTGCCAGCGGCGTTGGTTGATTGGGCTCATCATCTTGTTACCTCGCCTCGAAATCAACGCGGGGATCAACGATGTGGTACATGATATCCCCGATCAGGTTCAGCACCAGCCCCACCAGCGTGAAGAAATAAAGTGTACCGAAGACCACCGGGTAGTCACGGTTGATGGCAGCCTCAAATCCCAACAGGCCAAGTCCGTCGAGGGAGAAAATAATTTCGGTCAACAGAGATCCGGTAAAAAACACCCCGATAAAAGTCGCCGGGAAACCCGCAATCACAATTAACATGGCGTTGCGAAACACATGTTTATAGAGAACGCGGTTTTCCGTTAAGCCTTTGGCGCGTGCTGTGACGACATATTGTTTATTGATTTCTTCCAGAAAGGAATTTTTGGTCAACATGGTGAGACTCGCAAAACCGCCAACCACCATAGAAAGGACGGGTAGGGCAATATGCCAGAAATAATCTGTGATTTGTCGCCATGTGGACAATTCTGCCCAATTATCCGAAGTCAGGCCACGAATGGGGAACCAGTCGAGATAACGCCCACCGGCAAAGACCACCATCAGGAAAATCGCAAATAGAAAGCTGGGTATTGCATTGCCTAGAATAACCGCCCCGCTTGTCCAGATATCAAAACGCGATCCATCGCGCACGGCCTTTTTAATGCCTAGGGGGATAGAGATTAGGTAAATCAGTAAGGTTGACCAAATCCCCAACGAGATGGAAACCGGCATTTTTTGCAAGACCAGATCGACAACGCTTTGGTCGCTGTAAAAACTGTTACCAAAATCAAAACGGACATAGTTGCCAAGCATCTGGAAAAAACGCTCATGGGCGGGCTTGTCAAAACCGAATTGTTTTTCCAATTGGGCGATTAATTCAGGGGGGACCCCTTGTGCCCCGCGATATTGGGAATTTGCATTGGTGCCAATGCTGGGGGCAGCGCCTTTGATCTCACCACCGTCTGTACCGGAAACACGTGCGGTGGCATCAACCGCCTCGCCCTGAATTTGAGCCAGCATTTGTTCGACCGGTCCGCCGGGGGCGGCCTGAATGATGACGAAGTTCAACACCATAATGCCGAAGAGTGTCGGAACGATCAGCAATAAGCGTCGAATGATATAGGCAAGCATGAGCGAATGGAGCCTCGTTTCGGTTTATTTTCTTATTTGTATGGGAACGTTTAAGTCGGGGCAAGCCCAACCTTGTCCTTGGCGAGAACATTAATGTCCGAAAATGGCGAGTTTTTGGCAAGCAATCGTGTAAACTATATTTATGAAACTTGAACATGACATATGCTATCAGGCACTAAAAAGCCGTGATGCCCGATTTGACGGCCGATTTTTTACTGGGGTTTCCTCCACCGGCATTTTTTGTCGCCCTGTCTGTCCGGCTTCGACGCCTAAGCCTGAAAACTGTACATTTTTTGCCTCTGCCAGTGCAGCCCTTCAAGCAGGCTTTCGGCCCTGTCTACGTTGTCGCCCTGAAAGTGCCCCGGCAAGTCCGGCATGGATTGGAACCGAAGCCACCGTAAAACGGGCGTTGAGCCTAATTGAAGACGGGGCATTGGATGAAGGACAATCTCTGGAGGGCCTGTGTAATCGACTGGGCGTTGGGGAACGTCATTTACGTCGATTATTCCAGACGCATTTGGGGGCCTCGCCCAAGCAGATTGCCCTGACACGACGTTTGATGTTTGCGAAAAAACTATTGGCTCAAACCGATGCGTCCGTGATGGATATTGCGCTGGCGGCCGGATTCAACAGTTTGCGCCGTTTTAACGATGCCTATAAAAAAGCCTTTGATTTTGCCCCTTCTTTTGAACGCAAGAAAAATAAGGAAAACGAAAAGGCCGATACACGTGATTCTTTCACCCTGCATTTTAACTATCGCCCTCCTTTTGATTGGGCCGGATTGCTTACGTTCTTTGAAAGCCGTGCAATTGATGCGGTGGAACAGGTGATAGAAAATGTCTATACGCGACGGATTGCGATGGGGGAACAGGTTGCGACGGTGCGGATCACGCATGATGATCAACGTAACCGCCTGAAAGCTCATATCAGTGGTGTTGATGTGCAGCATTTGCGCCCCTTATCGCAAAAAATCCGCCGTGTGTTTGATCTGGATGCGGACCCTGCAATCATCAATGCCGATTTATCACACCATGACGTGTTGCGTGATTTGGTGAGGACAACGCCGGGTTTGCGTGTGCCCGGTGCGTGGGATGGGTTTGAGATTGCCGTGCGTGCTGTCATTGGACAACAGATCAGTGTCAAAGGGGCGCGAACTATCTGCAATCGGGTTGTGGAACGGGTGGGGAAAACAGTGTTCCCCACACCATCGGATATAGAAACCACCAATCTGGATGGGTTGGGTCTGACAGGGCGACGGATTTCCACTTTGAAAAACCTGGCAGCCCGTTGGCCTGCACTGGATAGCACAAATGGGGTGGAAAAATTGCTAAAGGATTTATGCGATCTACCCGGCATTGGTCCGTGGACGGCTCATTACATCGTTATGCGGGCGTTTGGAGAACCTGACATTTATCCGGTTGCCGATCTTGGTCTGGTTCGGGCTTTGGAAAAACTGGATCAACCCGCAGGGAAAAAAGATATGGAACGTTTTTTTGAAAAACTGCGGCCTTGGCGGGCCTATGGTGCCCTCCATTTATGGAAAGTTCTGACATGAATAACCTTTATTGTGATCAATTTGACAGTCCCTGTGGTGAGATTTCAATTATTTTTGATGAAATGGATCGCTTGTATCATCTGGATTTTCCAGACCAAGGGGATCGTCAGCAAAAATTATTGACCAAACGGTTTGGGGTGGTGGAATTGAAACAAGTAAAATCGACTGTTCTGCGTTCAGCTTTAACGGCTTATTTTGCTGGGGAATATGATGCTTTGAATAAGATTGCCTGTGTACAAGGCGGGACGGACTTTCAGCGTCGGGTCTGGAATAAACTCTGTGAAATTCCCGTTGGTGAAACGTGGAGCTATCGCCAATTGGCAATTGAGATCGGTAATGAAAAGGCCGTTCGTGCGGTGGCTCGTGCCAATGCATTGAACCCGATTTCCATTATTTATCCTTGTCACCGGGTGATTGGTTCGGATGGCAGCTTAACCGGATATGCAGGTGGGTTGAGCAGAAAAGAATGGCTGTTGCGACATGAAGGCGCTATTCTCGCCGCCTTATGACATTAATTCTAATTAAAACCTTTGTAACGATTTCTATCGTTTTGGGATTATCCATCGTGGCGGAGCGTGTCAGCCCGCGCTGGGCTGGATTGTTGGGCGGGTATCCATTGGGAACCGCGATTGTCCTTATTTTTATCGGTTATGAAGAAGGTACTGCTTTTGCAGCCAATAGTGCCGTTCATACCTTGGCAGGTTTAACCGCAAACTTATGTGTTTTTGCGGCCTATGGTCTGGTTCTGACGTTGCGACCCAATAGCGGATTTGTTTTGCCAACATTATGTGCGGTGACAGCATTTCTGGTGGTGGGGATCCCCTTAAGCTGGATTGATTTTACTTTACCGGTTGCCTTGGGCTTTATTGTTATTGTTGTGACCTTATGCATTTTTACGTTTCGCCATTTTGCGGAAATGAAAATTACCAAGGCAGTGAGATTGAGTTTCTGGGTAACGGCCATTCGTGCGGCGACGGCATGTTTTGTTGTGCTGTCTATTACGGGATTGGCTCATTCACTGGGACCTGAGATGGCAGGTGTGCTTGCCGGTTTTCCGTCAACGGTTTTACCGATGATTGTTATTGTTCATTTTACCTATGGCCCGGCTCCGGTGTTGACTGTTATTAAACACTTTCCCAGCGGTTTGGGGGCGATGATCACCTTTGGTGTGGTTTATGCATTGTATCTTGTCGATCTGGGATTGGGGCTTGGAACGCTTGTCTCCTTTGGGGCAGCAACGATCTATTTGCTGGGTTTTTCCCTCATACAAGAAAAAATGCGCCGGACAAAATCCAGCGCATAAGAAATATTTTGAAAGTCAGCCTTAAATCAAAGCTTAAGCTGCAAGGGTTAAACCGTGCAAGACTTCTTCAATCGGTTGGCGTTCCTGCCAAAGCTTAAGAAGCGGGCGGGGTGTTAATTTTGCGGCAACATCGGCATGCGGCGCGACGGAGAGTTGTTCGTAAGAGAGCTCACCTTCAACATGTGCACCTTTTTCAACGATTACGCGACGGGCGTGGATGGAACCTTTGACGTGACCAAGGATGCGAACGGTTTCAGCAATTACATTCCCTGTTAAAGAGGCTTTGCGGCCAATAACCAGAGTGTCAACTTCGATGGATCCTTCGACATTTCCGCGCAGGTCCAAGGCACCTTGACCCACCAAATCCCCTTGGATAAGGCGGTTACGTTTCACAATGGCTTTTTTAGGTTTTAGAAACATGAGACAGACTTTCTAATAAATTTCGTATCTGTAGCCAGTATGCTGTAAAGGTGTAAACAACCGATTAACAGACACCTAAAATGGGCAATTCTTTCTTTTGCCCATTTTAGGTTGATGCTTATGCAAATCGTAATTACTGATTTTGTCCGACAAATGCAATAAGGTCATCGAGGTATTTTTGGACCTGACGCGATGGTTCTTCGACTTGTTCAACCAGCGAGATTGCTTCATCCAGTTTGTGGTCGTTATAAGCCCGTGCGGCGGCAATGCCCAAGGCATGAACCTGTTCGTGCGGTCCATCAATGGCAGTAAAGGCCGGATGTGCTTTAACGGCTTCGTCTTGATCACCGAAGTACCATTTACCTAATCGACAATGTTGATGGTCTGACAATTCATTCGGATCCAGTTTGGCGCGTCCAACCAGCATATCGGCCAATTTTTTACGCCAGATCATATGATCGGCCTTGGCCCGGATAAGGTCACGTGACGGGAAGTCATGGCGCATTAGGGCTTCCATTTGATCCCCGATCAATTTCTCGGTTTCATCCATTTCATCAAGAACGACGGAATTCGCTTTTAGGTTTTGAGCCGACATATCCGAAATCGTTGTCGCATGAGAGGAGGTCTCTTGTGTCACCCCTTGTTGTTGTTCCAGAACAGAGGCAATTTCCTGCATGTCAGATGTAACGCGGGTGACGCCACGATCAATTTCTTCCATACTTTTCAGTGTGGATGTGATGATCTGTTGACCGTTCTCAACCGCCTCTGCCCCTTCGGACATGGATTTGGTGATACTTTCCATTTCATTGCGCAGAAGTTCAATGCGGTCATTAATATCGCTGGTGGCCCGTTCTGTTTGATTGGCAAGGTTTTTGACTTCGGAGGCAACAACGGCAAAACCTTTGCCAGCTTCACCTGCGCGTGCGGCTTCGATGGTTGCGTTTAGGGCCAGCAGGTTTGTCTGGCTAGCGATATTGTTAATCAGTCCGACCACTTCACCGATTTTGCTGGAGGCATCGGCGAGATCTTGTAATTTTTCGACCGCTTCAGTTACGGAGTGTGAAATCGTGTTGATTGCATCAATGGCTTCTTGTGAACCTTGCATACTTTGCTGGACAATTTCCTGAAGATGGTTGGCTTCAGAAGAACTGTTATGTGTGTTTTCTGAAATTTCGTGAATGGATGCGGACATTTCTTCCATTGCCGAGGCCAACGACTGGGCGATATGGTTGAGTTGCCCAAGGCTACGGGCAGAATGGGCCACAGAAATAACTGTTGAGTTGTTGGAAATGGACAGACCAACGGAGCGTGACAAATTCACCTCAGCGCGGCGTTCGTTTTCTTGTGCCAGAAATTTAAGCTTATTTGTAAGCTCGTCTTTGCCTTCCGGTACATTTTGGTAGTTACGCGCCAAGATGGCTTCCACCTGTTGCATAGCCAGCGAAAATTCGCAGTGTTCTGTTTCCATAGTAGTCTCAGGTGTCTGTGCTTGTCCCTCGATATCACGATGGTCCGCTTTTTTTGAGAAAAACGACATATTAATCCCCCCTTCTGTTTGTTTGTGCGGAAAATCTCATAAATACAGGCTTTATGCAATGAATCCCTTTACTTTAAGTGGTTATACTTAGCGACAAAATGGTTATTATTGTGTTTATAAAAGTGCGTAAAAAGTGCAATTTAACATGCTTAGGCATAAAAAAAGCCGATGAGATAAAAACTCATCGGCCTTTTTTTATTTTTGCATCAATGCCTTATTGGCGTTCGAACTGCAATTTTTTGATTTCTGCAATTGCCTTACCCGGGTTCAAACCTTTCGGGCAGGTATTGGTGCAGTTCATGATCGTATGACAACGATAAACTTTAAATGGATCATTCAGATCATCCAAACGTTTACCGGTTGCTTCGTCACGGCTATCTGCGATCCAGCGGTAGGCTTGCAGAAGAACGGCCGGGCCAAGGTAACGATCACCGTTCCACCAATAGCTCGGGCAGGAGGTCTGACAGGAGAAGCATAAAATGCATTCCCACAAACCATCCAGCTTTTCACGTTCTTCAATAGATTGCAGGCGTTCCTGGTTGGCAGGGGCCGGTGTGTCGGCCTGCATCCAAGGTTCAACCGAGCGCAACTGAGCGTAAGGCATGTTCAGGTCCGGTACCAAGTCTTTGATGACCGGCATGTGCGGCAACGGATAAATCGCACAATCGCCTTTTACATCAGCAATGGGTTTTAAACATGCCAATGTGTTGGTGCCATCAATGTTCATTGCACACGATCCGCAGATCCCTTCGCGACAAGAACGGCGGAATGTCAGCGTTGTATCAATTTCATTTTTGATTTTGATCAGCGCATCCAAAATCATTGGGCCACAATCGTCGAGATCAATCTCGAACGTATCCAGACGCGGGTTTTCACCTGAATCAGGATCGTAGCGGTAGATTTTGAACTTCTTAACGTTCTTTGCCCCGGCAGGAGCTTTGAAGGTTTTGCCTTCTTTAACCACCGAATTGGCGGGTAGAGAAAATTCAGCCATTTTCCAAGCTCCCCTTAGTAAACACGTTCTTTAGGTACGATATATTCGACTTCGTCTGTTAATGTCCACGTGTGGACCGGACGGTAGTCAAGCTCAATGGAGCCGTCTTCCTTGACGTAAGCCAATGTGTGCTTCATCCATTCTTCATCGTCACGGTTCGGGAAATCTTCGTGGGCATGTGCCCCGCGTGATTCCTTACGCGCTTCGGCTGAAACAATGGTTGCCTTCGCACAGGCCATCAGGTTTTCAAGCTCAAGCGTTTCCACAAGGTCGGAGTTCCAGACCATAGAACGGTCGGTGACCTTCAGGCTGTCCATCTTCTTAGAAGTTTCAAACAGCTTCTCGACGCCTTCAGCCAGAACTTCAGACGTACGGAAGACAGCTGCGTGACCTTGCATGACTTTTTGCATTTCAAGGCGAACGTCGGCTGTTTTGTGTTCACCGTTTGCATTGCGCAGACCATCAAAGCGTTTGATGATATTGTCTGTCAATTCTTCAGACAGTGCTTTGTGCGGTTGACCCGGTTTCATCGTTTCAGAACAACGGATCGCAGCAGCGCGACCAAAGACAACAATATCAAGTAAGGAGTTCGTGCCCAGACGGTTTGCACCGTGTACGGACGCGGACGCACATTCGCCGATTGCCATCAAACCTTCGCAGACCGCATCCGGGTCGTCTTTGGTCGGACGGATCACTTCGCCATGATAGTTGGTCGGAATACCACCCATGTTGTAGTGAACGGTCGGCAGAACCGGGATCGGTTCTTTAGTTGCGTCCACACCGGCAAAGATTTTTGCTGTTTCGGTAATACCCGGAAGGCGTTTCCACAGTTCTTCTGCCGGAAGGTGTTCCAGATGGAGATAAATGTGGTCATTTTCTTTACCAACACCACGGCCTTCACGAATTTCCATTGCCATAGAACGTGAAACAACGTCACGTGAGGCAAGGTCTTTCGCTGTCGGTGCGTAGTTCGGCATGAAACGCTCACCTTCAGAGTTGGTGAGGTAGCCACCTTCGCCACGCGCGCCTTCGGTGATCAGACAGCCAGAGCCATAGATACCAGTCGGGTGGAATTGTACGAATTCGTGATCCTGCAGCGGAATGCCTGCACGTGCCGCCATACCGTTACCGTCACCGGTACACGTGTGAGCAGATGTACAAGAGAAGAACGCACGGCCATAACCACCTGTCGCCAGCACAACTTTGTGCGCGCGGAAGCGGTGCAGTTTACCTGTGTCCAGATCCCAGGCGAGCAAGCCACGGCATGTACCGTCTTCGTCCATCAACAGGTCGATGCCGATATATTCAACAAAGAATGTGGCATCATGTTTCAGGCACTGGGAGTAAAGCGTGTGCAAAATGGCGTGACCTGTACGGTCAGCCGCAGCACAAGCGCGTTGCACTGGTGCTTCGCCGTAGTTGGACATATGTCCGCCGAACGGGCGTTGGTAGATTTTACCTTCTTCCGTACGTGAAAACGGCACACCGAAATGTTCCAGTTCCTGTACAGCCGGGATGGCGTTACGACACATATATTCAATCGCGTCTTGGTCACCGAGCCAGTCGGAACCTTTCACGGTATCGTACATATGCCATTGCCATTTGTCCTCTGCCATGTTGCCCAGTGCGGCGCCAACGCCACCCTGTGCCGCCACGGTGTGAGAACGTGTCGGGAAAACTTTGGTTACACAAGCCGTTTTCAGGCCTGTAGCAGCCATACCGAGCGTCGCGCGCAAACCTGCACCACCAGCACCCAGTACGACCACGTCATATTCGTGTTCGATAATTTCGTAGGCATGAGCCATGGTTCATTAGCCTCCAAAGGCAACGCGCAGAACTGCTGTAATGGACGCAAAGCCCATCAGTGCTGCGATCAGTTTGACAAACACCAGAAGGAAAACCTTCTTGGCTTCACAGGATACGTAGTCTTCAATCACGACCTGAAGGCCGAGAACTGCGTGATAGAACATCGTAAAGATGAACAGGCAGAGGAAAACAACGTTGCCGTGATCACCGAGCCAGTCTTTGTAGGCGGCATAATCGGCATCGGCGAGGCCAATGAGAGAAAAGACGAACCAAAGAGCCAGCGGCACAAGGGCAATCGCGGTTAAGCGTTGATGCCACCAGTGATGGACGCCGTTCTTTGTAGAGCCGAGGCTGCGCGCCTGACCCAAGTAGCTTTGCATTTTCATTCGTTCATCCTCACAGCGCTGCAAAAATCCAGAAGGCCACCGTCAGAATAACGGCGAGACCGATGGTCACGCGACCAGAAGCCACGAGATCTTCTTTTTCAAGTCCACGAACCGTGTCCCAACGAAGGTGACGGATCCCGTTTACGAGGTGATAAAATAGGCACGCAGTCCAACCAAAAACGATGATCATTCCAAACCAGGACGTCATCAGGGCTTGTGCCGTTGCGAAAGCTTCCGGACCGTACGCGGCTGCGACAATCCAATAAGTGAAAAAGACCAGACCAAGGGACATAATAATCCCTGTCATCCGGTGCGTAATTGACATTTTGCCGGCGAGCGGCAGTTTATAAACTTGTAGGTGCGGCGATAAGGGCCGATTTCCCGTTGTCATGGAGCGGTTCCTTTAACCATGAAAAAGAGGGATGCTGAAAAACATTCTGGGTTTACCCCTCCGAAGGACCGAAGTCAATCGCCGCCACGCATTTCGATTAAAATTAGGGAAAATATAGGGGTTTCAGAGGTAGTGGTATGACCGCTGAGAGGCAAAATCAGGCAATTTCGATGGGGGGGCGAACAAAATCGGTATTAGAATGCGTATTTATGTCGTGGATTCGTTGCAATGCACAATGAAAGAACGTTTTGAGAATGAAAATTGTTCTAAAGTTATTTGCAACTTATAGGTCACTCGTCCCACTTTTCCGGCACGCCGGGTGGTGTCTCTTCAAAAGGGGAACCTTTGCGAAAAATCGGACTGCCGTGACTGGTCTGTGTGGGCAGTTCTTCGGTCGGGCCCCCTGCGCGCACCGGACGTGGGGCGAAACGTCCCATGCTTTGAACCCGGTCATACATAACAAGTGCACCGGCCACCCCGACATTGACGCAAAATTTCATTGGAATTTTGATGATATGGTCGCAACGATCAATCGTGCTTTGTGGCAAATTGGATCGTTCCGGCCCTAATATATAAGCAGCTTGAGTCGGGTGGCGAAAGCTTGGAAGTTCAACGGCATCTTCGGTCAGTTCCACACCAACCAGTTGGCAGCCTTTGGGCAGGAGCATATCGTCCAGACTGGGGAAAGCGTAAAAAGGGGTATGTTCCAGCGATTTGGAGGTATCGGCCTTGTTCCCTTTGCGTTTGGTATATTTGGCATCGACCGTATAAACGAAGCTTGCGCCAAAAGCATGCGCGGTACGAAACAGGTTGCCGACGTTGAACGGTTTATTAACGCCGTGAATACCGATGCCGAAATATCCGCGCATAGTGTCTTTCTCCAGAACTCAAAGCTTGCTACAAAAGTGACCTCTACCTATCGCGCTCGCCCTCATTGATCAAGGAGTTCTTACATGAAAGCGGTTCTCTGTACCTCACTGGATGGATATCAGTCCCTAGAACTTGCAGATGTTGCTGTGCCTGAGCCGGGGGACGGGCAGGTCTTAATTCGTGTCCATGCCAGTGCTTTGAATTTTGCGGACAGTCTTATTGTAAAAGGCAAGTATCAGGTCAAGCCGTCTGTGCCGTTTTCCCCCGGTCTGGAATGTGCGGGTGTTGTGGAGGCAATTGGCGCAGGCGTTGAAAATTGCAAGATCGGTCAACGGGTGATGGCGGTACTGGATTGGGGTGGGTTTGCTGAATATACCTTGGCAAAAGCGTCGGACGTTTACCCGATTGCAGATAATTTGAACTTTACCACGGCGGCAGCAATTCCGGTTGCCTATGGTACATCCCATCATGGTTTGGTCGTGAAAGCCGGCTTAAAGGCGGGCGAAACGCTGGTTGTACATGGGGCTGCCGGTGGTGTCGGCCTAACGGCGGTGGAAATCGGTAAACGGGTTGGGGCAACCGTGATTGCCACAGCTGGCGGGTCGGAAAAATTAGGCGTTTGTAAAGAACATGGTGCGGATCATTTGATCGATTACCGTAAAGGTGGCGTGCGTGAAAAGATTAAAGAACTGACGGACGGTCTTGGCGCGCATGTGGCTTATGACCCGGTAGGTGGGGATTTGTTTACCGAGACTTTGCGCTCGACCCGGCAGGATGGGCGAATTTTGGTGGTTGGGTTTGCCAGTGGGGATATCCCACAAATCCCGGCCAATATTATGATGGTGAAAAATATCACTTGTATTGGCTATCACTGGGGAGCGTATCGCAACCTTGATCCAGATGCTTTACGGGCATCTTTTGCTGAATTGATGGGTTGGATTGAAGAAGGTAGTCTGAAACCGCATGTTTCCTTAACGTTTAATCTGGATCAGGTGAAAGAAGCTTACGAGTCCTTGTTGTCGCGCAAATCAACAGGCAAGGTGGTTGTGCAAATCAGACCGTAGCCGTTTCACGTTTGCGTAAAATCCCAAGCCAGATAACGGCAAACAGCGAGATCAGGATGGGGGCTGCAATGGAGATATTGACCCAGTCCCAGCCCCATGCGTTTTGAATGGCGCCGCTGGAAAAACTGGCGGCTGCGACAGTGCCAAAGACAATAAAATCGTTCGTGGCTTGAACCTTGGCGCGTTCGCTCGGGCGATAGCATTGTGTTAAGAGGCTGGAGCCACCCACAAACATAAAGTTCCAGCCGACACCTAAGGCAACGAGGCCGAACCAGAAATTCATCAGGTCAATCCCGCCAAGTGCCAATACCATACAGGCAAGGTTGAGGATTGCCCCAATACTGATGATGTTCAGGACACCGAAGCGGGTGATTAGTTTCCCTGTAAAAAAGCTGGGCAGAAACATGCCGACCACGTGCCATTGGATAACAAAGGCAGCATCATCAAATTCGAAACCGCAGGCCACCATTGCCAGTGGGGTTGCGGTCATCACAAAGCTCATAACGCCATAACCGATGGCCCCGGAAAGAACCGCAGTGATAAAGACAGGCTGTCTGGCAATTTCTTTGAGTGGACGAGCCGGACCGTGGCTTTCGTCATGGGCATTGGGATCGCGAAATTTGACAAACAGGACAATGGCAATTGCCAAAAGATAGAGCCCGACCAGCGAGGCAAAACCGCCTGCAAATAAAATCGGTTCGAAGTAATCGCGTGTTTGTGCCGCAAGCCACGGCCCTAAAAACGCGGCAATAATCCCGCCTGCCATGACGTAGGAAATGGCCTGGGGGCGATGGGGCGCATCAACCACTTCTGTTGCGGCGAAACGTAGATATTGGCTGAAGGCATTGGTGATGCCCAGCCCGAAACTGCCTGCAGCAAAGATCCAGTAGGAATCTTCAAAAATCCCCCATGTGGCGAGCAGGGCCGCACTGACACCGATGCAAAAGCCAATGGAAAAGCCAGCCTTTCGACCAATTTTCCCCATTAATAGGGAGGCCGGGATCGTTGCACACATCATACCGACAAACTGGATGGCAAGGGGCAGGGTTGCCATTGCCGGGTCTTTCGCCAGATAGGTCCCGGTCAGGGCGGTTAGCGTCATAATCAGGCTGGACCCGCTCATCATCATGGCTTGACAGCCTGCCAGTAAAAAAACCTGCCAGCGGTCAGCATTCCAATTATATGTATATGTCTGTGTGCTCATAAGCTTGTGATACAGGTTGCCAGCACGATTGGAAATGCTTATTTTAGCAACCCGTTTGAATTTCGACGTTCTTTTATATCATATATATAAAGAGAGAGCGTTTTATTTAACCTGAAGGATTTAGTGCAATGACAGCGCAAGAAGCTCAAGATATCAAGGCGATGATGACAGACCTCGGCCAAAATGCAAAAGCAGCCGCTTTGGAACTGTCCGTTGCCCCAACTGAGCAAAAAAACGATGCGCTGTTAAAAGCAGCAGCCCTCCTGCGTCGCCATATCGATAAGATTAAGCAGGCCAACGCCAAGGATATGGCCGCAGGGGAGCAAAAGGGCTTAAGCAGTTCCTTACTGGACCGTCTGATGCTGGATGATGCTCGTGTGGAAGCAATGGCCAAAGGGTTGGAAGCCATTGCGCAACTGCCTGATCCGGTTGGTGAAGTCATGTCTGAATGGGATCGACCCAATGGTTTAAACATCGCGCGCGTGCGCGTACCTTTAGGGGTGATCGGTATTATTTACGAATCCCGTCCCAATGTGACGGCGGATGCAGGTGCCCTTTCGTTGAAATCGGGCAATGTGGCGATTTTGCGGGGCGGGTCAGAAAGCTTTCATTCCAGCCATGCGATTATGGATTGTCTGGTTGAGGCCCTTGATCAGGCAGGGCTGCCCAAGACCTGCATTCAAATGATCCCGACAACAGACCGGGCCGCCGTTGGTGAAATGTTGACCATGTCCGATGTCATCGACGTGATTGTACCGCGTGGTGGCAAGGGCTTGATTGAGCGCATTACACGCGAATCGAAAATTCCTTTGTTCAAGCACCTTGACGGGATTTGCCATATCTATGTGGATGAAGCTGCGGATTTGGAAAAGGCGCGTAAAGTTGTTGTAAACGGCAAAATGCGCCGCACCGGCATTTGCGGGGCGACGGAAACTTTGCTGGTCAACCGTGCTGTGGTCGATAGCCACCTTGGTGCGATTGTAAACGATTTGATTGATGCTGGATGTCAATTACGCGGTGATGCGGAAGCTTGCGCCGTGGATAGCCGGATTACCCCTGCAACTGAGGAAGACTGGGGCACAGAATATCTTGATGCCATTCTGTCTATTAAGGTTGTCGGCGATGTGAACGAGGCGGTGAACCATATCAATACGTATGGATCGCATCATACCGATTGCATCATTACTGAAGATGGTGCAACGGCGGAAACGTTCCTCAATCGGGTGGATAGTGCGATTTGTGTGCTCAATGCCTCCACACAATTTGCCGATGGTGGCGAATTTGGCATGGGTGCGGAAATCGGCATTTCCACGGGCAAAATGCATGCCCGTGGTCCTGTCGGTGTCGAACAACTCACCAGCTTTAAATATAAGGTGCGCGGTGACGGTCAGTGCCGTCCGTAAATATTGGCAATGGGACTTCCGTCTTTTGGACCGCAAACGAAAATGACAGTTGGGCTACTGGGTGGGTCGTTTAATCCGGCTCACTCAGGCCATGTCTATATTTCCGAGCTGGCGTTGCGTAAATTGAAGCTGGATCATGTCTGGTGGCTCGTCAGTCCGCAAAATCCGTTAAAACCGACCAAAGGGATGGCCCCGCTTGCCCAAAGGGTCGCTTCGGCGCAAAAAGTGGTGCGCAATTCGCGGATTCAGATTACAACACTTGAAACGCAACTCAACACCCGTTATACCGCCGACACGCTTGAAGCATTGAAGCGACGTTATCCCAATATTCGTTTTGTCTGGATTATGGGTGCCGATAATCTGGCGAGCTTTCATCGCTGGAAGGATTGGCAGAAAATCTTTGGTACCTGCGGGATTGCCATTTTTCACCGTCCGTCCTATGCTTTAAGGGCGCTGTCGTCGCTGGCGGCACAACGTTTTACGCATTACAGATTGTCAGATCGCAAGGCCTCTGTTTTAAAACGTAAAACGCCACCGTCCTGGGTGTTTTTGCCCATTCGCGGGATGCCGATATCAGCGAGCGAGATTCGAAAACAAATGAAGGACTAGGACCATAGCACGCAAACAAAACGGCCAGATGACTTCCAAGGAAATTTTGGAATTGGCTGTCACCTCACTTGATGACGACAAGGCGAAAGATATCGTTACCATCGATCTGGCGGGTAAATCCAGCATTGCCGATCACCTTGTTATTGCGTCCGGTACATCCCAGCGTCAAGTTGTCGCGATGGCGGAACATTTGATGGAAAAGCTCAAAGCGCAAGGCCTGAAAGGCTTGTTTGCTGAGGGTAAAGAACAAGGCGATTGGGTCGTCATTGATGCATTCGATGTGATTGTTCATCTGTTCCGCCCGGAAGTCCGTGAATTCTACAATCTTGAAAAGATGTGGAATGTATCCATGCCGGAAAGCGGAACCAGCGAAGAAAATTCCGAACATATCGGTTAAGTGTCATGCAGGCACGTTGCCATATCCTTGCGATGGGCAAGTGGAAGAAGGGGTCTGAAAAAGATCTCTTCGATACCTATTGTGCGCGCATGCGCCCTGCCCCGGTTCTCAAAGAACTGGATGTGCGCAAAAAATTGTCGGGACCTGAACTGAAACAGGCTGAAGCAGAACTGCTGTTAAATGCGATCCCGAACGGGGCGGTGGTTGTCGCGTTGGATGAACGTGGAAAGACCATAAGCAGTCGCGATTTTGCAGGTAGAATTGGTCAGTGGCAGGACCGTGGCGTTGGTGATATTGCCTTTATCATTGGCGGAGCCGACGGTCTGGATGAAACGGTGCGACAACGTGCGGATTTGTTGATCAGTTTTGGTTCGATGACATGGCCGCATATGCTGGTGCGTCCAATGTTGGCCGAACAATTGTTTCGTGCCGATGCGATTCTATCGGGTCATCCTTATCATCGGGACTGATTTTGTGATTTAGCCCAAATGTATCGTTGCGGGCTGAAATTGCGCATCCAGGATTTGTTCTCCTTCCCTTTTTTCTTTCTTTTTCGTCACTTTATTCACTTTTGTGCAATAAAGACATTTGCGGTTTTGACGAAACGAGGCATAATCCCTATAAATTGAGAAACGACTTTCAGCAATAAGGGGCATAGCGATAAAAATGCAAGACTCATTAAGCTCATATACGTTGGATGCGCCAGACCGTCAGGTGTCGCACTATCAGCATGAACTTTTCCAACAATGCCGCAATACGTTTGAGGCATTTCAAGGCTTGGGTGATGTCGCGGAGGATATGCGTATCTTGTCGTTGAACGCAGAATTAGCCGCCGGTCGCGCCGGTACCTATGGTGTGTCTATTCGTGCCTTGACCCAATATACGCGTGAGTTGGTGAACCGTCTTGAGCAAATCAATCTTGAAATGAAAAAGATTGAAGCGTTTGAAGAAGACGAAACGGATGGGACGGACAATCAGGCTGTTGAATACAGTACGGAACAGTCGGACGCATCTTATGAAGAATATGAAGAAGGCTCAGAATATGCGACGGAAGAATATGCATATGATGAGGAACAAAACGCTGCTGAAATGGACAGTGTTGCTTATGCCCTGCAAAAATTCAATGATGACAATGGTGGTGTGAAGTATCTGAACGATCAGGCCAAACGCATTGCCGAGGTTGTTTCCCAGTCGAATTCTATCGCGACCAACATGGCGATTGAGGCGGCAACAGCAGGCCAGTACGAAGATACCTTTACAAACGTTGCCAACGATATGCGTGGCTTTGTGGATACCTTGAAAAACATGGTAACACGGGCGCAAGATTCGATTGAAAAAGCGTTTCGTGCTGAAAAAAGCCTGAAAGAAATCGAAGCCGGTGGGCGTTAAGGCACGTTCCGTTTCGATTTGAAATGAATTCTTGTGGGTCGTCTCTCGTATCAAAGCCATTTTTGCTGGCTTTTTTGCGGGGGCGACCCACATAAATTACACCCCCTGTTTCTTATAATTCAGACTTGAAGACCAACAATGACCCAGACCTTGACATCCCGCCCGACCGTTCTTTGTATTTTGGATGGCTGGGGAGAGCGTACCGAACAGAATGATAATGCAATTGCGTTGGCAAACACACCGACATGGGATCGCCTTTATCAGGAATGCCCGACAACACGCTTAAATGCTTCGGCTGAAAATGTTGGTTTGCCCAGTGGTCAGATGGGGAATTCAGAAGTTGGTCATATGAATTTGGGTGCCGGTCGTATTGTGATGCAAAACCTGCCTCGTATCGACAAGGCGGTTGCCGAAAATGCATTGGGTGAAACCGATGCTATGAAAGCGCTTGCCCTTGCGTTGAAAAAAAGCGGCGGGGTTTGCCATATGATGGGGTTGTTATCTCCGGGTGGGGTGCATTCGTCACAAGATCATATGGTGGCACTTGCCAAGACGTTGGACGCACAAGGAATTGCCGTGCGTATTCATGCCTTTTTGGATGGGCGCGATACCCCACCCAGCAGTGCGCGTGATTATGTAGCGACATTTGAAAATGATATTGCCGATTGCGCGGATGTAAAAATCGTTACACTGAGCGGGCGCTTTTATGCGATGGATCGTGACGAACGTTGGGATCGTGTTTCCAAAGCATACGCTGCAATGGTTTGTGCAACGGGTGAAACAGCCGATAGTGCAGATCAGGCGATTGCACTATCTTACGCCAAAGAAGAAACAGACGAATTTGTACTGCCGACCATTATCGGGGATTATGCCGGAATGGAAGATGGCGATGCGTTGTTGATGGCGAACTTCCGCGCGGATCGTGCCCGTGAAATTCTGTCAGCGCTTGCAGACCCGGCTTTTGATGGTTTTGCCCGTGAAAAGGTTGTTTCCTGGGCTGAGAAAACAGGCATGGTGGAATATTCCAATCATCATAACGGGTTTATGACGGCCTTGTTTCCTGCGGAAAAATTACAAAATATTCTGGGGCAAGTGGTTGCGGAGGCCGGTTTGAAGCAATTGCGCATTGCCGAAACCGAAAAATATGCGCATGTGACGTTTTTCCTCAATGGCGGTGAAGAACAGGTCTTTGAAGGCGAAGATCGTATTTTGGTCCCGTCCCCTAAAGTTGCGACCTATGATTTGCAGCCGGAAATGTCGGCCCCTGAATTAACTGATAAATTGGTTGATGCGATTGAAAGTGAAAAATACGATTTGATCGTTGTGAATTATGCCAATGGAGACATGGTGGGGCATACGGGTGTTTTAGATGCCGCGATCAAGGCGGCGGAAACCGTTGACAATTGCCTTGCCCGTTTGGAAACCGCCATTAAAAAAACCGGTGGTGCCATGTTTGTCACAGCCGATCACGGCAACGCAGAAATGATGAAAGACGAAAAAAGCGGGCAGCCGCATACGGCACACACACTCAATCCGGTGCCGGTGATTTTAATCAATGCGCCGGGGGATGTGAAAGAACTGTCCGAAGGGGCGCTGTCTGATGTGGCACCGACTTTATTGCAGTTGATGGGATTGCCGCAACCGGCACAAATGACGGGGACTTCTTTGATCAAAGGTGCAGGACTTCGTGCAGCGGAATAAATATCGCAAAATTTTAGCAGGCTGTTGTTCGGCGTTGTTCTTATGGACAATGTCGAGCACAGTCGATGCGGGTAATCAACAAGATGAATTGCGTCGTATTGAACGCGATATTAAAACCAGCGAACAAGATAAAACGGATTTCAAACAGAAAGCTGAACAGTTTAGACAAGAAGCTTCCGCCCTGCGGGCTGAATTGATTGCCTTGTCACAATCTGTTCAACAACGTGAAGCCAATGTGACGCGTTTGGAAAAGGCATTGGCGGAAATTACGTTTGAAGAAAAACAAGCTCGAAAAGTTCTGGAAGAACGCCATGGTCAATCTGTGGAAACCTTAATGGCGTTGCAGCGTATGGCATTGAACCCGCCCGAAGCCATTATTGCCTTGCCACAGCCCCCCGCAGATATGGTGCGCAGTGCGATCTTATTACGCTCTATTGTGCCGCATATTCAGGCGCAGGCCGAGGCTTTACGCAACGAAGTTGAAGGGTATGCGCAAAAACGTGAGAAGCTGGAGGATCAGAAAAAACGACTGGGTTATGCCAATCGTGATCTTGAAGATGAACGCCGTCGCCTGAATGCTTTGATCGAAGAGAAAAAAGCCCTGAGTGTCAAATATCTTGCCGACAGCAAAGCAGCAGGGCAACGGATTGTAAAATTGAGTGAAAAGGCAAATTCCTTACGTAATCTGTTAAAAGAAATCGAGCGTGAAAAAAAACGTCAGGCCAAAATTCAGGCGGCGACACCACCGCGTAAACCCGATACGCCCCACACTGAGGAAGACGATAACGGTCTTGAAATCGTTTTGGGCAAACCACCCAGCGGGAAACCGATTACAAAATCCAAAGGAAATTTGACACGTCCGGCGAGCGGCGCAATTGTCATGCAATTTGGACAGCGTGAAAAATTGGGGGGGAAACACAAGGGAATTAGCTTCCAAACCCGGCGTGGAGCGCAAGTTGTTGCCACTTATGACGGTCAAATTGCATTTGCAGGCCCTTTTCGGGGGTATAAGCAGCTGTTAATCATTGATCATGGCGCTGGATATCATACACTACTGACAGGGATGGATCGTATTGATGTATCTGTGGGGCAATGGCTCTTGGCAGGGGAACCTGTTGGAACTATGTCTGCGGATAAATCCAATAGTGACCCTCTTTATTTTGAACTGCGCAAAAACGGCGCACCGATCAATCCGTTGCCGTGGATCCGGCAACGCAATGCAAAGGCGCAAGGATGACCATTCGACTTTCCACAACGATCGCTTTCTTAGGCACATTTTTGTTGGCAACCCAACTTGGAGCCCAAGAGGTCAAGAAAGACGATCCAAGCAAGACTTATCAGCTTCTCGACTTGTTCGGTGATGTTTTTGAAAAAGTCCGCACCGATTATGTGGAAGAGAAAACAGACCAAGAAATCATAGAAGCCGCGATTCAGGGGATGCTGAGTTCACTTGATCCGCATTCCAGCTTTTTAAATGCCGATCATTTTAAAGATATGCAAGTGCAGACCAAAGGGCAGTTTGGTGGTTTGGGCATTCAGGTTTCTATGGACCCGAGCGGATTGATCAAAGTGATTTCCCCCATTGATGAAACACCGGCTTTTAAAGCAGGTATCAAGGCGGGGGATTTGATCAGTCATTTGGATGGTCAGCCAGTCAATGGATTAACACTTAATCAGGCCGTTGATAAAATGCGTGGCCCGGTTGGTGCCGATATGACGATGACGATTCGCAGGAATGGGGAAAAACCATTTGATGTGACCGTTACGCGCGCTGTGATCAAGGTACCGTCCGTGCGTCACCATCTGGAAGGTGATGTCGGTTATATCCGTATCACAAGCTTTACCGAGCAAACCGAACTGGGCCTGAAAAAAGCGGTTGATGCCTTTAATGAAGAAAAAGGTGATCGCCTGAAAGGGCTTGTTCTGGATTTGCGAAACAACCCGGGTGGTTTGCTGGATCAGGCGATTTCTGTTTCGGATGCGTTTTTGAACCAAGGTGAAATTGTGTCGACGCGTTCACGTCGGGTAGAAGATATTCAACGTTTTAATGCCCGTCCCGGCGATATTGCCGATGGCTTGCCGATTGTGGTGTTGATTAACGGCGGTTCGGCTTCGGCTTCTGAAATTGTTGCCGGGGCGTTACAGGATCATGCCCGTGCCTTGATTTTGGGAACACGTTCTTTTGGTAAAGGATCTGTTCAAACTATCATTCCGATGGGGACAAATGGGGCAATGCGTTTGACAACAGCACGTTATTACACACCATCCGGGCGTTCTATTCAGGCGGTTGGGATTGAACCCGATATCAAGGTTGAAATCGCCCGTATTGAAAAAATAGGAACGGGTATGGGAACGCGCGAGGCGGATTTACGTGGTTCTCTTGAAAATACCGATGAGAATGCAGAAGAGCGGCAAAAGAAAGTTGAAGCCGAACGTAACGGCAAGGATAAAGAAGAAAAACCGGAAGACTATCAGTTAAGCCGTGCGCTGGATCTGATTGCCGGAATTGCCCTTTATTCTGAAATGCCGCGTACAACGGAAGAATAACGGAAAGTAACTGACATGGCCGACGACACCCTCGACGACTTTGATCTGGATGATGACGACGATATGCCCAGTGGGGAAAGCGGTGTTCCCGCCCCCACCGATTATGACGATGACGACTTCGATTTAGAAGACGAGTTTGATTATGATGAAGGCGGCGGATCATCCAAATTCAAAGAGCTGCTGAAAGATAAAAAGAAGCTGGCGATCATTGGTGTTGCGGCAGTGTTGGGATTGTCGGCAATCGGCGGTGGGGCATGGTATTTTATGTCCGATGGTGATGATGGTGAAATGGCAGAGGCCGGGGCTGCTAAATCCGGTGGTGTAGGGGCAGCGGTTGGACTGGCCCTGCAACAACAGGCGACATCCGGTCTGACCCCGCAAACAAAATTGACGGCAGATGGTGTGACAGGGGGTACAAAACTGGGCGCAGGTGGTGCCACAACCGGCAAGTTGACAGCCGGGTCCGCCTTGTCTGAAGCTCCGTCAAACCCCGCCTCGATGGGTGGAAATATGGGGGGATATAATCCTCAAAATCCCGAAGCGCCATTATCGACAGCGGCTGTGGGCGAGGTCGGCGTGATGATCCCGGCTGTTTTACCACAAGCCGTTGCAGGGTTGGGAGCACCAAAGGCTGCACAAGGGGCCACCCAGAACGTAGACGGGAAATTGTTGGAACAAACACAGGAAGGTTTGCTGCCGATTATCTCAAAAGATGGTCGTGAATCCTGGAAAACATATGCCCGTCCCTTTGGTGGTGATCCAAGTAAACCCATGATCGGTCTTGTTATCACGGGGTTGGGCATGAGTGAAAGTTTGACGCAAGCCGTAATTGATCATGCCCCGGCAGATGCGACACTTGCCTTTAGCCCCTATGGGCGCGGGGTGAAACAATGGGTGGAAAAAGCCCGTGCGATGGGCCATGAAGTTTTATTGGAATTACCGATGGAAGCGGAAAGTTTCCCGGTTGATGATCCCGGCCCGTTGGCTATGATGACGACGAAAAAGCCAGCGGAAAACCTTAAATTATTAAGTCTGATTATGGGGCAGGCGCAAGGTTATACTGGATTTGTTGGTGAATTTGGCACACGTTTTTTGCGTGATGCAAAAGCGATGGCACCGGTGTTGGGGGAATTGAAAGCCCGTGGTTTGTTCTTTATGGACCCCCGTACGGCGCAAGGCAGTGTTTCCTTGGAAATGGCAGACCAAATGCAGTTACCTCGCGCCATTGCGAACAGCCAAGTCGATACGAATGTGGCATCGGCACGGATACGCGCACAGCTTGAAACGTTGGCAGCGGTTGCAAGAAATCAGGGGATGACGGTTGCCATGATGCGTGCGACCCCCAATAGCCTGGCAAGCCTGCAGACATGGGCCGGAAATCTGCAAGACCAAGGTGTACAATTAACGCCCATGAGTTTTCTGGCGGGAAGGCAGAAATCCTGACATGGCCGGTAAGAAGAGAAAAAAGGATTTGCCCTATCGCCCTTGTGTCGGGATCTGCCTGATCAATTCACAGGGTAAGGTTTTTGTTGCAGAACGACTGGATACGCCGGATGCCTGGCAAATGCCACAAGGTGGCATTGATAAAGGGGAAAACCCTGAAACGGCGGCCTTGCGCGAACTTGAAGAAGAGATAGGCACCAATAAGGCCCGCTTTTTAGGGCGGACCGAAGGGTGGTTGACCTATGACCTGCCGGACGAGTTGATCGGCAAAGTCTGGAAAGGCAAATATCGCGGGCAAAAGCAGATTTGGTATGCATTTGCCTTTGAAGGCAATGATTGCGATATTGATATCGAAACAGACCACCCGGAATTTGCCCGTTGGCAATGGGTGGAATTGGACCAGATTGTCGACTTAATTGTTCCGTTCAAACGCGATATTTATGCTGAAATCGTAAGACAGTTTAAAAATTTAGTTTAACTGGTCTGGATTGTTGGGGCTTTCCGATTCATCCGCCGGTATGCCAAGAGGGTCAACTTCAACGCGATCTGCAATTAATTCGCAGGCGTCCGCATTGGTCAACATCTGTTCTTTCAGTTCCGGGTTTTGATCGGCAATTGCGCGAAAGAAGTTGGATGCCGCGCGTAAAAGTTTTGCAGCAAGTTCAGCGTTGTTGGCCATAATATTTCCTTTATTCTACATCAGTATCCCTAGCCTAACGACCCGAAAGGAGCTTTGCAAAGATTATGTCGGATCTTTTGTTCAGTGTTGCGGTCTTTTTGGCTGCACATATCATTCCATCCTATGCCCCCTTACGTCATAGTGTGGTGGTGAAAATGGGGGAGCGATCCTTCATGTCCATTTATGGGGTGATTAGTCTGGCCTTGTTTGTCTGGCTCATTTACAGCTATCAGCAAGCACCCTATGTCGAATTATGGATGATGAGCGAATGGATGCGCCATACCGTTTTGTTCGTTATGTTTTGGGTCTGCTTGCTTTTGGTCTGTACATTTTCGCAGCCAAACCCCTTTTCTTTGGGGATCGGTGGCAAAAATTTTGATCCGGACCATCCCGGTATTGTCGCACTGACGAGACACCCGGCTTTCTGGGCTTTTGCACTTTGGTCGTTTGTGCATATTTTACCCAATGGAGATGTGGCTTCTGTCCTCTTTTTCGGTTTGATGGGGGGGCTTAGTCTTTATGGACCGATCTCCCTGAATAAGAAAAGACAAGATAAAATGGGGATTGAAGCCTGGCAGGATTTACAAAGCCGCGTCAAAAAAGGCTGGCCGCATATTGGATGGTGGCGCTGGCTTCTTGCTCTTGTTCTTTATGGCGGGTTGGTGATGGCACATGGGCCTGTAATCGGTGTTATTCCTTATTCCTCATAATCAAGAATAAAGACGGTTCCTTCATAATCATCTGAAATCAACATGCGGCCATCGGCCCATTGTTCTAGGTCTACAGGGCGTGCAATCGCATGACCGTCCTGGTCAAGAAGGCCGTCGATAAAGATTTCCTCCCCTACAATGTTGCCGCGTTCATCAAAGGGGTGAAAAGAAATGCGATAACCAACCGGGGTACTACGATTCCATGAGCCATGCTGGGCAACGAAAAGGCCACGAGTAAAGCGTTCGGGAAAACGGGATCCTGTGTAAAATTCCAGACCCAACGGGGCAACGTGCGCCTGAAAAGCATGAACCGGGGGACGGTTGACCGGGGGTGTTTCATCAATAAAGTCGCTGACGCGGGATTGTCCGCCCCCGAAATAGGGATAACCAAAATGCAAACCTGCGACCGGTGCGCGATTTAATTCATCAGCAGGAATATCATCTCCCATATTGTCGGCCCCATTATCGGTAAAAAATAAATCACGCGTAACGGGATCAAAGGCCAAGCCGACACAGTTGCGAATGCCCCGGGCAAAAACAACCGGAACCCATGTGTCGGGATCAAAACGAAGAATAGTGCCCTCCGTTTCCCGGGGGCGGCAGATATTGCAAGGTACGCCAATACTGACATAAAGGCCCCCGTCCGGTCCAAAGACCCCGTAACGCCAACCATGCCAGCGTTTGTTTGGGAATTGATCAAAAAGGATTTCGGGTTTCGGCAATTTTTTCGGCAGTCGGGTGCCGATTTCATAGCGGATCAGTCGATGTTGTTCGATAACATAGAGAAAACCGTCCTTCCATGCTAATCCATTTGGGACAGTCAGGTTACTGTTGAGAAGGCGGACCTCTTCGGCTTCGCCATCTCGGTTTAGATCCAGAATTGCATAAATAGCCGATTCTCGTGTCCCGACAAAAATGACCCCTAATTGTGGGACGCCAACGAGTGTGCGTGCACCGGGTATATAGGCAAAGGTGTTCAGGCGAAAACCATCGGGTAAAATGGGATTTGCAAATGCCGAAAAAGACGCAAAAAGCGTAACAAGGAACAAGCAGATTTTCATATAAGAATTATAGCAGGTTCATTTTGGTTGCGCATACAATAAAAATCCCCGTACAAACTGTTGCTGTACGGGGATTTCTTAAAAGCAAAGGGCGTTTGATCAACCTTTATCGGTTCCGATCGGCTTGCTGTATTGCAGTTGTGTATCCCAAGGGAAGAACACCCAAGTTTCCTGCGCAACTTCTTTAACGAAGCTGTCAACCAAAGGACGACCTTCAGGTTTGGCATATAAAGTCACGAAGAAGGCTTTGGGCATCATTTCGCGTACAGCCTTGGCTGTTGTACCTGTATCGACAAGGTCGTCGATCATCAGCCAGCCTTCGCCGTCACCTGCCATGCTGGCTTCTTTCATAACATTGACGGAACCGCTCAGTTCTGCGGCATCGTCGCGATAAGCCTCAACGCAAACGGTTTCGATCAGTTTAATCCCCAGTTCACGGGCCATAATGGCTGCCGGGATCAGGCCACCGCGTGTGATCGCGATAATGCCTTTAAATTTACCCTTTTGATGAATTTGGCGGGCAAGAGCGCGCGTATCTTTATGGACTTCAGCCCAGGATACTACTTCTGAAACGATGTCGTCTTCCAAGGAGGTCATGGCTTACCTTCAATTTTCTACGTAAAATGCCCCTTCTAATAACTTGAACGATCGGTCAAGTCAAAGGGGATAAAAAAGCCGACCCGCTTTTTTTATTCGGATCGGCTTTTTTGCGTGTGGTCAGTTGTCTTAACGCAAGTAGAGATGCACTTCGTTAGACTGTGCCGTACGGCTTGTGCTGGCACTCAAGGCAACACGGCTGGGCGGAAGACCCATTTCAGTCAGGCTTTGCAGAACTTGTTCTGCCTGACGGCGTGCTTGTGTGGACCCCAGTGCCTGTTGTCCGACCGCAGCTTGTTGCGGTGTGATGGCAACCAGATCAAAGGTCGCATCGGGGCGACGATCCAGAACCTGACTGACGGTTGTGTACAAAGCTTGCTGATAGTTGACTTTATTCCGGTCAAAGCGAATGACAACGAGCGGACGACGGTTTGTCGGCAACGCGCTACGTTGGAAGCTGGGACGGGTAATACTGGATGTAATGCCTGTTGCCTGACCGTTCATGCGGTTGGACAGGGATGCACCGTAAATTTCACCGGCTTTCACGCCAGCGGCCAATGCATTCAGGTTGGCACGTTCAGCGGCAACATAGTTGGTTTGGCGACGTACGTCTTCGGTAACTTCCTTGAGGAGGCGTTCGATCAAAACAACAGTTTGATTGACCTCGTCCTGCAAAATTGCCAATTGCCGGTGGTCTTCATCAACGGCACCGGACAGGCCGAATGCAGATTGAACAGATTCCAGCATATAAGCCGACATGGCAGAGTCTTCGGCAACTTTTTGTGCCAGAGAGCTCATTTGTGCAATATCGCTGCTGATACGATCAAGATCGCTCAGTGAACTATTGAATTGTTGAACCAGGATTGGGTTGCCGGGTGTGGTGCCGACTTGCAAACGTGCGTTAATCGCAGCAACAGTGCCGTGATAACGTTGCGAATCCTGAACCGTTTTTCCACGTAATGCTTGCAATTCGCCGTTGTGGACGCGGATCTGGTCGATCAACTGTGCCAGTTCACCGCGCATGCTCACGACTTTTTTGCCAACAAAAGTGCCCGTTGCTTCACCCTGTGTGACAGGGGCCGGATCGAAATTCGTTGTACCAAGGACGGGTTGACCCGTGCTGGCAATTGATTGACTAGCTGCTTCTTCTTGCGCAACTTGTTCAGACGTAGCAGTGTTTTCTGCCGGATCTTCCCCTGTCAGGGAAGGCCATAATGCCTCTTCTGTAAAAGAGCACGCAGACAACGCGAGCGTTGTTACAACAATCCCTGCCTTTGACCACTTAAGAACCATAGTGTACGGCTACCTTTGTTTTAAGTCTCAAATTCGGCAGAGGATACTACCGAACTCTATGATTTGTTGATTTCCCCTGAGGTAAGCCCTTGGTTCCCCCCAGTTAAATGCGGGCAAATCTTACCCTAAATAAACCGTAGGCGACAAGGGCGTATTTGTGTTTTTTTGCAATATCCTAAGGATATTTTATCTGGAACGTAATTTTTTTGAAAAAAAGTGCATTTTTCCTCTTGACCGATGTGCTTCATATCGCTACTTTCCGCGCCACCCCACAAGGGGTTGCCCAACGGTTCTTCCGGGACGGTAAATAAAATAAGCGCCCATAGCTCAACTGGATAGAGTACCTGACTACGAATCAGGCGGTTGGAGGTTCGACTCCTTCTGGGCGCGCCATTTTCAAAGCCTCGAGGTTAACGCCTTGAGGCTTTGTTCTTTTTAACAGTATGTTTTCAGGCGTGAGACTTTATTCTTCGCGCAATGTTTCTTCTTCAGCCGCCGTTTCTGCGCTGTCATCAAAATTTTCCAGTGTGAAGTTTTCCGTTTCTGTAGCGTCGTGTGTTTCAGGTAAGGGGCCAAGGTCGATGGCAACTTCCTGTGCGCGTGTCAGGTTTTTATGGGTCACTTGTGCGAGTTTGGTTGCTTTGCGGGCTTCGTAAACGTCCAGTGCCGCCTGAAAGGCTTTGACAGCAGCATCGGCGGTTTCCGGTTTTCGTGTTTTTTGACAAAGCATGAACAGAGCAGACCCCAGATTATTTTGTGTTGCGGCCCACAACATGGGGGTATGGGTTTTGCTGCGTACGGCAAGGGCTTCGCGGCAGGCCTCGGCAGAACGGGCAATCATATCCAGATCGCCGCGTTGACTTCCAAGCAACTGCAGAGCGCGTGCCAGATGATGTTTGGCTTCTCCCCAACGTTGTGGGGTGGCAGACGCCGTAAAGACCTGCAAGGCATTTTGATAAGCCGAGATTGATTCTTGCAGGGCGTTATCATCATCCCCGATTTGATCTTTTTTATAAAGTAATTGTCCGATCATGGCCTGTAGATCGGCCCATTCTGTTGGAAAGGCACTTTTTTCAAAGACCCGGCTGGCTTCGCGTAAAGATTCGATCGCGGCTTCGAGGAGGTTTTTCTCCCCCCCCATTTCGAACCAGCTGTTTTGCGTATAGCCAAGGTGGCGATGGACAATTCCTTCCCACAGATCGCCGGAGCCACGCCGTATGGAGCGTAAAACCTTGAGATAGGTTTCTTCAGCTTCTTTCAGATAGATCGTCTTTTTGCTGAAATACCCACAAGAGGCCATCAGGTTGGCCAGTCCGGTTTCAAATCGGGCTTGTTGCGGTGTTTTTAATTCGCGCATGCGTTTTTGCAAGGCGGGGCGTGCATCGTTTAATGCGCTTTCCAGCAAACTTTCCATACATTCGAGTTGTGTTTTATTTGACGGAATTAGGCCAGAAAGAACAACGCCATAGAGATAAGCGGCAAGGATATCATCCAGTTCGCTAGGCATATCAATGCCATCGCAGGGCAATATGCTGCCCGCGCGTTCATGGCGCAAAGGGTGTAATTGGGCCAGTCGCAAGTGGACGGTTTGAGCATTGTTTCGTGCTTGTCCCCACACCAACAGGTCACCATCCAGTTCGTTGAGCCAGCGTTGAGCCGTTGATTTCATTTGCCCCCAAACCATCGGGTTGTCATTGAAATCATTCAGTGCAAAAGGCGATTCGGTACGGCGAATATTGACATGCGTGTTGCCCAAACGCTGGGCCCATGTCTTCAGGCTTTCGTAGAATGCGCTTGTGATTTGATTGTCCGGGTCATAGTGCAAATCGGCCAGCAAAATTTCGAATGTGGCCTGACGTCCCTTGTCTGCGCTGAATAAACGTGAAAAGAAGCCTTTTTTCTTTGGGGTGCTTGTTGCTGGTTTTGTCGGGTCAGGCGGCAGTGGGGCGGCTTTGGAGGAAATGCCCGCTTTAGCCAGCATTTCATCTGCGGCGCGCAGACGTTCCACCAGTTTTGACATGACTTTGGAGGAAAGGTCGGGGTCGGTTTGAATGCCTTTCAGCAGGTTTTGCGGTTGAATTTCTTTGAGTGTTGAAGATCCGAGTGCCCGTGCTGTGGCACTGCGGGGACTACCGTCAATGACCCCCATTTCACCAAACAGTTCACCGGCTTTTAAGTTGGCGAGCCGCACAGCACCATGTTTACTGTTTTTGGTCAGCTCAACAGCCCCCTTAATGATGACATAGGCCGCACCACTGGCCTCGCCTTCATTAAAAATGATTTCGCCGTTTTTAAACTTTTTGATGGTCCCACCGTCGGACATCTTTGTCTTACCTCTTTCAAGTCTTTCTGTATTATACGGAAATTCTCTTAAGGGAAAATTATCATGCAAGAAAATGAAATTGTAAATGCAATCTCCCGTTTGACAGGAGCATATGTCTTGCAAAACAGGGTGTTGCATGACTGCAAGTTACCTTTTGTGCAATATGTGAGAACCTATAGTCATGTTGAGGTGGTATCTCTATTACGCATCAGGCGCAGGCGTTTTTCATCCAGCGCGCGATAAAGTTTTCTGAAACAGCCTTCCCAATCACCGGGATGATCTTGTCTGAAAAGGCGCATGGTGGGATACCACGGGCTGTCGCTTCTGTGCCACATCCAGCGCCAATCGGGGGTGAACGGCAATAAGACCCAGACTTCTTTGCCCATAGCCCCCGCTAAATGAGCCACAGAGGTATCAACTGTGACAACGAGATCTAATTGGTCGATCAGGGCCGCACTGTCTGCAAAATCTTTCAAATCCTTGCCTGCATCAAGAACCACACAATTGGCCCCGGTGGTTGTCAAATCTTTGCAGGCAGGTCCTTTTTGCAGGCTGATCAATGTAGTGCCTGCATCATTGGCCAGTGGCAGAAAAAGGTCCAGTGGAACAGATCGTCTGCGATCATTTTGATGGGTCGGGCTGCCGGCCCATGCAATACCGATGTTCATGCCGCCTTTGGGGGCAGGGCGAAGGTGAAGGGGGTGTTTGTCCGATTTTTGCAAATAAGGGGTTTTGCCGGGGATGCAATCTTCGTGAATATGCAGGATATGTCCCAAGCTCATCAATGGTACCCAGAAATCAAACACTGGTGGGACCTGTCCACTGGGGACCAATTGATCCACTCCGTCCATTTTCTCAAACAGACGCATGAGTTCAGGCGGGGTTTCCAAAATAATGGTTCCACCGAATTTTTCTTTTAGGGTCGGAAGCAGGCGGACAAACTGGATGGCATCGCCAAAGCCTTGTTCACGGTGAATGAACAAGGTGCAATCGGTTAAGGCTTCTCCATTCCAGCGAGGTTGTGTGAAGGTACGCGGTGGGCTTCGATCCAGTGACCAGCGGGCATCGTACTCGGCAAATCCTGTTTTGAAATCACCATCCATAAGATAAGTGAGGGCACGGTCCCAACGGCAATTCTTGTAATCTGGATCTCTTTCCAGAATTTTATTGAAAAGGGCAATGGCATCTTTGCATTGACCGGCATCGCGCAAAACAAGGGCAGCGTTATAGAGGTAGAGTAGTTCGTCCGGCATCAGTTCGATGGCTTTGGTATGGGCGGCAAGGGCTTCTTCTAAACGGTCCAGGTCATTCAGGACGTTGCCCATATTCGAATAGGTTGCCCCATGATCTGGGCGGCTGGCAAGTGATCGTTTGTAACAGGTCAGAGCCGCGCTAAATCGTCCCAGTTTGCGCAAGGCCACGGCCATGTTGTTGTAGGCATCAGCAAAAGTCCCGTCCAATTGGGTGCATTGTGCGTAATATTTAAGGGCCTCGTCCAGTTTGTTAGATTGATGCAGACGCACGGCCTTTTGGAAAAGCAATTGTGCTTTTTCTTCTGGCGGCAATTTGTTGAATTCGATAGCGGGAGGCGTCGTCATAAAAAAGCCAGCGTCCTGTTTGTGGGCGGGACGCTAGCTTATACAAAAACACTCGCATTCAAAAGACTGAATGTGAAATCAGGACTTTAGACAATTTTCAAGCGAGGTTGCAAGGTTGTCCAATAGTTTGAAATACATATCCGGACCTTCTTCGAGGGTCGCCCCAATGGGGTCAAGCACGCCGCTTTTGGCGGTGCTGCCTTCAATGACGGTTTTGACCAGTTTGGGCTGGAATTGAGGTTCACTGAAGACGCAGACAGCCTTGCTTTTCTGAATGGTTTGACGGACTTCTTCTAGGTGTTTGGCACCGGGCATTTTTTCTGGGGACAGCGTAACGGATGCGACGACATTTATATGAAAACGATGTTCGAAATGGGCATAGGCATCGTGAAATACGACAAAGGGAATATCGTGAATACTTTCCAGCCTCTGTCCGATATCATGCGATAATTGGTCCAGACGGGTGTGCATTTTCACCGCATTTTTTTGATATTGTGCTTTGTTTTGCGGGTCCTGTTGGATCAAGGTCTGTGCAATTTTGCCAACCATGGCTTTGGCATTTTGGGGATCCAGCCATAGGTGCATATCCATCTCACCGTGATGATGTTCATGTTCGTCATGGTCGTGATGTTCATCTTCTTTGTGTTCGTCGCTTTCTTCATGGTTTTTAATCATATGAAGACCGGCGGCATCTTCCATTGCGACCACTTTGGCGTTTTGTCCCAACGATTTCAACGGGCTTTCCATAAAGGTTTCCAACTCGTCGCCAACCCAGAAAATAACATCTGCATTTTGCAGGTTTTGGGCGTCAGATGGGCGCAAATGATAATCATGGGGGGAACCTGCACCTTTTACAATAAGGCTGGGTTCGCCGACACCGGACATCACCCCGGCAACAAGGGAATGTAACGGCTTAATGGTGACGGCAACATCTAAAGCAAAAGCGGGCAGGGAAAAAGTGGCAAAGGCAAGGGCGGTGGCAAGAAAAAGGGGGCGTTTCATGGGAGGGTCCTAAATGAAATGTTATACTATAACAATATTTACGTAATGATATAACGTATGCTAAAAGACCGATCAAGCAGAAAAAAGAAGAAGGTGATCTACCTTGAATACTCAGGAAAAAGACCTGATTGCATTGACTGGCGCAGGCGTTTACCGTCAGGGGCGCTGGCTGATCCGCAATGTGGATTTGCATGTCAAACCCGGTGAGATTGTGACACTGATTGGCCCCAATGGGTCTGGCAAAAGCACAACGGTAAAATGTGCGATCGGGCTGGAAAAGGTGGATGAAGGGCGAACTTTGCGCAAACCGGACCTGAGCATTGGTTATGTTCCGCAAAAATTTTCCGTAGATGCCACCTTGCCTTTAACCGTTCGCCGTTTGATGACATTGGGCGCACGGTATAGTGCGACACAAATTGAAGACGCGCTGGATCAAGTGGGATTAAGCGGACGTACAGACTCTTTGGTGCAACATCTTTCCGGTGGCGAACTCCAGCGCGCCCTTTTGGCCCGTGCCTTCATTGGCAAACCGGATTTGCTGGTTCTGGATGAACCGGTACAGGGCGTGGATTACGCTGGCGAAGCCGCCCTTTATGATCTGATTGGACGGTTTCGCGATGATACCGGATGCGGGGTTTTATTAATCTCACATGATTTGCACGTGGTTATGGCGAAAACAGACCGTGTTTTATGCTTGAACGGTCATGTCTGTTGTACGGGCACTCCGCAAAGTGTGATGTCGAGCAAACAATACAGCGACCTGTTTGGCGCACGTGCAGCGGAATCTATCGCGATTTATCGACATCACCATGATCACACGCATTTGTCGGATGGCCGTGTTTTACATGCCGATGGCAGTGTCAGTGATCATTGTCATAATGAAGAGGGCGAACATGATCATGCTGGATGACTTTTTTACACGGGCCTTGATCGCAGGTGTTGGTTTAGCTTTGATTGTCGGGCCATTGGGATGTTTTGTCGTTTGGCGGCGTATGGCCTATTTCGGCGATACAATGGCTCATTCCGCTCTTCTGGGGGTGGCGCTCTCCTTCTTATTTGATATTTCAATGACGCTGGGGGTGTTTGGTATTGCAGCCCTTGTGTCTTTATTACTGGTGTTTTTGCAGAAAAAGAAAACCCTGCCGACCGATGCTTTACTGGGGATTTTATCGCATTCCACCTTGGCAATCGGCTTGGTGATGGTGGCGTTTATGGCGTGGTTACGCCTTGACCTTATGGGATATTTGTTTGGCGATATTCTGGCTGTTTCAAAAGGCGATATCGCCCTGATATATGGCGGGGGCTGTGTCATACTTGCCATATTGGGCTTGACGTGGCGCCCCCTTTTGGCAGCCAGTGTCAGCGAAGAACTGGCGGAGGTTGAAGGGCTGAACCCGCAACGCAGCAAGTTGATTTTTATGTTGTTGATGGCGGCTGTTGTGGCGATTGCGATTAAAATCGTGGGTATTTTACTGGTGACGTCTTTGTTGATTATCCCTGCGGCCACGGCGCGACGGTTTGCACCCTCCCCGGAAATGATGGCTTTATTGTCCTCATTGATCGGCGGCGTGGCTGTTGTGGGTGGATTGTATTTATCGTTGTATTATGATACGCCGTCCGGCCCTTCTGTTGTGGTTGCGGCTATGCTATTGTTTGTTCTGAGTTTATCTATGCCGTCTCAAAGAGGTTCTTAAACATGAAACTAACAAAAAATCAGGAACTTGTTTTTGGGCGATTGCAAAAATCCAGCACGCCGCAAAGTGCCTATGAATTATTGGACAGTCTGCGCGAAGATGGCTTGCGTGCACCGCTGCAAATTTATCGGGCTTTGGATAAATTGATTGAACTGGAATTGGTTCATCGTCTGGAAAGCGTGAATGCGTTTATCGCATGTAATCATGGGGATCATCACTGTCACAGTGGCTTCTGTGCCTTTGCCATATGCGAAGCCTGTGGACAGGTGACGGAATTTAGTGACAGTGTGATTTCGACACAGCTTCAGGATTGGGCACAGGCGAGTAACTTTAAAACCAAAAGCACCACCGTTGAAATTCGTGGCCTGTGTGCCAACTGTCAGAATGAGGCCTAAAACAATGGGTGGCTGGTCTGGCTGGCTTGCCAGAGTAAGGATAGCCCGATTGCAAAGATAAAGGCCCCCCCGCTGATAGCAGCGATAAGAGATAGGTTTTGCATGAGCGATCCACTTTGGCGTTCGGCAATGTAAAGAGCTGTTTTGCGAAAATAGATGGCGAGAAGAGCAAGGCTGCTGACGGTGATTGCGGTCCCAAGCGAAATCGCCATCACGGCAGCAATTCCGGCGAATCTCAGACCGATGAGTTCGGCAAAAATCAACATGAGGACGGAACCGCTGCAGGGCCGAATGCCAACGGAAAAGATAATGGCAAAAATGTCTCGTAAACTGCTTTTCGGTGTTAAAAGTGCAGGGTCGGGGGCATGGCTATGACCGCAGGTACTGCACACATGGTCGTTATGGTGGTGATGTTCATGTTCATGTTCATGTTCATGTTCATGGTGATGAGAACGATTGCGTCGCCATAACGCCTGCACCCCGCGCTTGACCAACACCAGACCGATCAGGGCGATCAACGCAAAACTCACCATTTCCAGCATGGGAACTGCATCTTTTGCATCGGATCGGGAAAGCCCGATGATCCCCACCAATCCTTCAACCAATACAATCGCGCTTAAGCCTTGAATGAATGCGGACGCAAAAGAAAGGGCGATGCCTTTTTTCAATTTACTTTCGTGACTGAGAAGGTAGGTGCCAATAACCGCTTTGCCATGACCGGGACCTGCTGCGTGAAAGACCCCATAAAGAAAACTGATGGTGATCATGGCCCAGACGGCGTGAAGTCCACCATCCTGAATGGCGCGGATTGCCCCAGCCATTTCGCGGTGAAAAATCTGTTGCTGGGTACGAATGTAGAAGATCATTTCTGACCAGTAACCGGCCTCGTTGGCAAGGGCATCAACAGGAAAAAGCAGGACGGCCAGAAAAAGGAGAATTATGGGCATGAGATTTCGACATGTTGGGCAAAATAAATGCCGATACCGTCACCGGCGGTTTCCGATTTATCCATTGCGGCGGCCATGAGGCTCATTTCCTTGGGCGGTTCGGGATTATTTAAACGGTAACTGCACCCCAATGCCCCCTTACCGCTGAGCTGAACAGGGTCTCCTGTAGCAGCGTGCAGGATTTCAACATAATAGGTCGGGTCATAGACTGCGTAATCAATTTTATGAGCTTTGGGATCAATCGGTTCTTTGAGCATGACGCTGAATTCCATCCATAAACGATTATTTTCAACAAAGGTTTTATAATCGTGGACAGGTTGGTAGGCGGGTTGTTCCCCATCTTTATGGATAAAAGTGAAATAGGAGTATTCCGATAGGTTTTTCAGGTTGGTCTCGGCAAGGCTATTGAGTGCCTTTTGATCATACTTACCGTTTTTGTCAGGCGTCATGCCTTCAAGTGTGAAAGCAGAATAAAAATCATCGAATAACCACCCTTGCCACAAGCCGATCACTTGCCCTTGATCGTCAAAAATCAGGCTGGTTTCCAAATCGATCCACGAATGAGGATGAGCCTTGGCTGAGGTCTGAGCCAAGGCAAAAAAGAGGCAGGTCAGGAAAAAACGATATAGAAGCGGCATTGAATTGTCATGTTATAATGTTACATCTAGAGGAATGTAGCATATTAACACACCAATGCAATGGCCCTTTTAAAATTATGGTTCAGTCTTCCTGAATCATATCGTGCAAGGCTTCCCGGTCCAAAATGGTGATAAGCCCCTTCTTTTCATCAATGAGATTGAGTGACTTAAACTTTTTTAGAAGGCGCGACAGGCTTTCCACCGTGATCCCCGTAATGTTGGAGAGATCTTTTTTGCTGACAGGCAAATGGAACGTTACCGTATTTGCGGTCGGATCGATATGTTTGGACATGGTGAAAAGTAAAAAGGCAAACCGGCTGCGAATGGTTTTGGTTACGGTCAAAAGCAATTTTTCTTCCATTGCACCCAAGTCCTGTTCAATCAGATTGATCAGGTCTTGACGAACTTTAGGATTTTTATCAATGGCCGTTTTAACATCATATTTACTGAGCATACAAAGAGAGACAGGCGTAAGCGCTTCAGCAGATGTTTTATGAGGTTTGTCAAATAAGACAGAACGGTAGCCGAAATTTTGCCCCGGAAAAATCAGTTTCATAACAGCAGATGTGCCATCGCTGCCATATTTGCGAATGGCGATAACGCCCTTTTTCAGGCAATAGACACCTTCGCAAGGGTCACCTTCGAGAAAAACAGGTTCCCCTTTTTTAAAATCCAGGCATCTTTTTCTCAGATTGCTTTCTGCCACAATATTATCAAGCTGCCCATCCAGCAAGTGTGCGTTGCCTGCCCGACAGACAGCACATTGCAGGGATGAATTATGGGAACAATCGTTCATACAAAAACTTTCCGCTTTATTGTTGTCATTATAAAAAGTTTCTCAGTCGGCGGTAACCTATCGGTAAAATTACGTATTTTTAGAAATGTTTCAATACTAAACTAAGTCATAAAGTATGAATTTTAGTACTGATTTATACTAATTTTTCTGTGTTTATCAGAAGATTAGCAATTTAAAATTGATTTTTGAGATTTGAATGAGGCTTATATTCTAGCCACTTACACACAAGGGTTGAGGGCTTGTTTCCCTCTTAATTGAAACGGGTTCTACTTATGCTGGCGGCTGAAAAAATCTTTACTGACAATTGGAATAAAAATAGAAAATTTAGAATCTGACGATTAAAACACGTGTTTTGTCAAAAAATAGGAATAAGAGCCGTTGGGAAATAACATCCGTGCGGATTCGAAAGCTGTTCATTTTCGCCTAGTTCATTCAAGAGAAGGCGCTTTGTTTTCCTGTGTATCGCGGGAATAGAGTTGATTGAGGAATTGGCGGGCATTTTCCAGCAAGATATAGTTCACCGGGATCATAATTAAGGTGATAAAGGTTGCAAACAATATGCCGAACCCCAGTGAAATCGCCATTGGAATCAGGAATTGCGCTTGTGTGGATTTTTCAAACAATAGGGGGACAAGCCCGATAAAAGTGGTCAGGCTAGTCAGCATCACCGGGCGAAAACGTGCTGTTCCGGCACTAAGAACGGCTTGTTGCAAGCTCATGCCACGTGTGCGTTGCTGGTTGATGTAATCCACAAGAACAAGGGCATCATTGACGACGACACCGATCAGGGCCAGCATGCCCATGAGGCTGAGTAACGTCAGATTGCTGCCCATAATCCAATGACCTAGAACAGCACCGACAAGGCCGAAGGGAATGACGCTCATAACAATAAAGGGTTGTGCATAGGATTTAAACGGAATGGCAAGCAGGACGTAAATGGCAAACAAGACCCCCAGCAGTGACCAGCCGAGGGAGCCAAAAGATTCCCGTTGTTCACGTGCTTCGCCTTCCAGACTGTAACCGACATCCGGGTAACGTGTGACCAGTTCATCCATGAAACCACGCAGGCTGGTGGTCAGTACTGTCATGTTGGTTTTGCCCTTTTCGACGTCAGCACTGATATTGACGGTGCGAAAACGATCAATCCGGTTAATGGCAGAGGGGCCTTTTCCGGGTTTTAAGCTGGCAACCTGAGCTAATGGAATTTCGTTGCCGTTGCTTGTTTTAATCGACAGGTTTTGTAAATTGGCAATGGAACGGCGTTCTTCCAGTGGCAGGCGGACCATGACTTTTACATCATCGCGCCCGCGTTGAATGCGCTGGGCCTGTGCTCCGTAATAGGCACTTCTGATTTGACTGGCGACTTCTTGACGGGTAAGGCCGATGGCTTTCCCCTGATCGGTCAGTTCAATTTGCAATTCTTCCTTGCCGTCTGACAGGGTATCGGCAATGTCAAATACAGTGGGGTAGGTTGCAAGATGGTCTTTGACGATTTCACTGACCTGCTGCAGTGTTTGCAGGGAATTGGCGCTCAGTTGAATATCGATGGGATTGCCGCCCCGTCCAAATTCAGCACGATAGGCAAGGCTTTCCGCCCCGGCGATATCCCCATTGAGCTTGCGCCATTCATTGACCAGTTGTTGAGATGAAATCTCCACACTACGTTGTTCGGGCGGTGTGATTTCAAAACGTACGCGGCCTTCGTTGCTGGTTCCGCCGCGTCCACCGGTGACGGACAGGATGTTGAGGATGAAGCTTTCGCCGGTTTCCGGGTCGCGATATTTTTCGCGAAGTTCTTTCGCATTCTCTGACAGGGTCAGAATATGACGATTGGTGACTTCAAACGGGGTTCCTGCCGGCATGGTCAAGGTCACACGTACCGTTTCACTGGGGATACGTGGGAAAAAGGTAAACTTGGTCCAGCCGCTGAGAATTAATGCAATCAGGATGCAGAAAATTGAAACAAAAGACAGCAATGTCGTCAGTTTGTTGTTTAAACAGATATCCAGCACCGGGCGATAGTATTTTAAAATGGCATGTTCAAAACCATCGGCAAATTTTTGCTGATATTTTTCAAACCGGCTGACTTTGGTTTTTTCCGTTCTCAGTTTTATGTGTTTGAGGTGAGAAGGAAGGACAAACTTCGATTCAATAAGAGAAAATAATAAAATAGGGATAACGACAGCGGGGATTTGGCTAAACATCGGACCGCGCATGCCTTCGATAAAGGCAAGGGGTAGGAAGGCGGCAACCGTTGTTAAAACACCGAAAGTAACAGGCTTTGCGACTTCGAGTGTCCCATTGATGACAGCATCTTCACCGGATTCTGCCCGATTAAGGTGGGTGTAGATATTTTCCCCGGTGACAATCGCGTCATCCACCACAATCCCTAAAACAAGAATGAACCCGAATAGGCTTAGGATATTCAAAGTTACGCCGAAGACCGGCATAAGTAAAAATGCCCCCATGAAAGAGATCGGAATCCCGATAAAAACCCAAAATGCAATGGCTGGGCGTAAAAACAGAGTCAGGAGGGCCAGCACAAGAATACCACCTTGCAAGGCACTGTTGGTCAGGGTTGAAATCCGGTTTTTAACAATGGCGGAATCATCATCCCAATAACTCAGCTCATAACCTTGTGGCAAGGTAGGTTGACGATCTTTAATGAAGGCCTTGATCTTGTCCGCGACCTCAATCGCGCTTTGATCCCCGATCCGGTACACTTCGATAAAGACGGCATTTTTCCCGTTGAAACGCGTGCGAACAGGGGTTTCTTCGAAACCATCGTTGATCTGGGCAATATCTTCTAACAACAGTTTAGAACCATCTTTATTGGTTTTGATGGCAATTTTTGCAAAGTCGTTTTTGCGGTAGGCCTGCCCGGAAGAACGCAGCAAAATATCACCGCCCAACGTGCGTAAATTCCCGGATGAGATATCAATGCTGGATTTGCCGATGGCACTGGATATGTCACTCAGCGTCAAGCCGTATTGGCGTAAACTGTTTTGCGAGACATTTATGGTGATTTCATAATTGCGGATACCGTCCAGTTCCAATTGTGTCACACCGTCAAGGCGCAGCATTTCATCGCGTAAATTTTGCGCATATTCGCGGGTTTCATGTTCGCCATAATCGCTGGCGAGTGTGACGGTAATTACATCATGGGTATGTTGTGCCAAGGAAATCACCGGGCGTTCGGCATCTGCGGGGAAGGTGTTGACCGCATCGACCCGGCTTTTGATATCGGCAAGCAAGGTTTGCGGGTCGTAATTGTCGTCGATGTCGATGTAAACGGCGGCGCTGCCCTCACCCGAAGTACTGCGGATTTGATCAATACCTTCCAAATCCTGTACGGCTTCTTCGATGCGGATGGTAACGCTTTTTTCCACATCCTGCGGTGTTGCACCGGGCAAGGAAACCTTAACGGAAACTACATGTGTTTCAAATGAGGGAAAAACTTCCAGCGGGATACTGGTATTCAGGCTGAACAGGCCGGCGACCAGAATACTGATCATCAGAAGATTGGCGGCAACACTGTTTTTTGCAAACCAGGTAATCATGACTGTTTGCCCTCAGTGTTATTGCTGCTTTGTATGACTTTGACGGCAGTGCCTGATGTCACATTGCCAAGCGGCGTCAGGACAAGATTTTCGCCCGGTTCCAGACCTGCGGTGATCAGGGCATCTTCTTGATTTTGCCATAAAATTGCGATATCGCGTCGGTTGATTAATCCGTCTTTTTCGACATAGACGAAACTGCCTTGATAGATCGTACTTGTCGGGATTTTGATTGCATCGGGCAAGGTGACCCCGATGATACTGGCCGTGACATATTGTCCAATTTTAATCAGTGGGCCTTGCTGGGTAAAAGGGGATTGGATTTGTGCAATGGCATAAAGCTGTTGCGTGTCGCTGTCGATGGCCCCTTCAGTTCTGACCAGATTACCTTGCCATTGCTGACTGCCGATCAGGTCTGAATAAAGCAAAACCGGGGTTGGGCCGTTTGTATTGTTGTTTTGGGCATTTTCTGTTGGCAAATCAATCAGGGGCAGGTCTTTATTTTTGATCGGCAGGCGAACTTCCACATAATCGGTGGCATAAATGTCGGCCAGTTGGGCATTGCTTGCGACCACTTGGCCCATATCGACATATTTTGTCAAAATGCGTCCGTCAAAGGGGGCTTTAATCTCTGTCCGTTCCAGATCAAGACGGGCAATATCCAGTTGGGCTTGGGCAGACAAGACACTTGCCTTGGCGGCTTCCAGTTGGGGAATGCGTAACACAAGATCGTTGGGCTTGCCTTTTTTACCCAGTCGTGCCCAGTCATCGCGGGCTTGTGCGGCATGGGCTTCTTCTTCGGACAGGGTTTGTTTGGCAAGGATGAGGTCGGCTTCTGCGACCTTCACTTTGGCGCGATAATCACGGGCATCCAGTTTGACGAGAACTTCCCCTTTTTTAAAGAAACCACCTTCGCGGAAATTGTCGTTAATATCGATAATCTGGCCGGATACCTGTGCGCTTAATACGGTTTCGGTGCGGGGACGAACGGTGCCGTAACTGTCAATGGTGACGTTAAAGGGTGCGCGTTCAATAATTTGGGTGCGCACCGGAATTTTTGCCGCCTCGGCTGGTTTGCCGTATTGGGCTTGTGGCGGGTTTTTCATAATCAGCGCCACAATCAGGACGGTGAGGGCAATAAGGGCAACAGGAAGGGCGATTTGTAAAAGTTTTTTGTGTTTCATCGGGCTTCCTCAACGTCTGTTTTCGCTTGGGCGAAATCTCCGCCTAAGGCCAGATGGAGTTGAATACGGTTGGCTGCCAACTGGCTTTGAATTTTGATCGCACTGACTTCAGCATCATAATAGCGGGTCTGTGATTCTAAAACCGTGGTATATTCGACAAGGCCACGCTGATATTGCTGGAAAGAAAGGTCGGCTGCAATTTTTGCATTTTCTGCGGCAAATTTTGTCGATTCAAATCTTTTTTCAAGACTCAGTTCTTCAGAAATGGCATTTTCGACTTCTTTATAGGCCTCAAAAACGTCGCTTAGATATTGTGCTTCGGCTTGACGAAGTTCCAAACGCGCGACTTCTTCGGCAGAGGCCAGTTTCCCTGCATCAAAAATCGGTGCGCTCAAACTCCCCAGAAGGGACCATGCAAAGGGGGCGCCGCTAAATAATTGATTGGCAAGGGTTGCGGAATCCTTGATGTCAGCCGTGAATTTCAGGCTGGGTAAACGGGCCTTGTGGGCATAGGCAAGGGCGGCGTTTGCAGACAATAGATCACGCCAGCTTGCATTGAGGGAGGCTTTGCGCTCGATTAAATCTTTGGGGAGGCCGGTACGCATCGGGCTGTTTAAAACCGGGAGATCATCGTTAATGGTGCGCAAACCTTTCGGGTATTCTCCCAGATAGCGTTCCAAGGTACGGATGGCGGTGGTAATGGCGGTTTTTTGTTGTTCAATCGTGGCTTGTTCCGCATCCAGTTCGTTACGCACGAGATAGACGTCAAGGGCTTCGTTCAACCCTTTTTCATAGCCGCTTTCAATGATGGTGCGGTTGTCCTGTGCATTGGCAAACCGTTGCAGATAAAGGCTTAACAGTTTTTTGGCTTCAATAATATCCAGCCATGCGGTTGCAACGTCAGCGGCCAATTGTTGACGGGCCTGTTTAAAGGTGGCTTGCGAAGACATCAAGGCAAGCTTGGCTTCGCGTTCGCTATCAGACATTTTGCCCCAGACATCCAGTTCATAAGCGAGATCAAGACCGATGGAGGCTGCGTTGGTCGCACTCCCGCCTTCTGTCAGGCCGGAACGTTTTTGTGAAAAGCTGAAATCCAGTGTCGGAAAAAAAGAACTCTGTGCCGAGATAAGTTGCTGTTCCTTGATCTGGACATCATAAGCCTGTTGTTTTAGCTCGATATTATGTTGTAGGGCGCGATTAATCAGACTGGAAAGCTCTGTGCTTTGGAAATTCTCGATCCAGTTTTCATCAATGGGGTCGACTTGTACGGCTTCCTGCCAATTGGAGGGGGCTTCAATGGCATCACGCGTCATCAACCGATTAAGATCGGCATTACAGGCACTAAGGGCCAGACACCCGCCTACGAGCAAAAAGGTCTTTAAAGACGTCATCGGTTCACAAAACTTTTAATCAATTAAATCGAATGCAATAAATGCATGTTTAACAAGATTATGTAACTCTGAAATGTCTTGGAAGCCCCTTTGTGTAACGAATTGTAACAAGGTGGAGGAGAGGGGAGAGGAAGAGCGTTCGAAATACCTTTTGAGGGCAAGTCATTTTACGGTAAGAGTTGATGAGATAGACTTAGGGGATTTTTTCGAATTTAGTTCGGTAACTGTCTTCTGAACTCACTGCTTTATGGGCTAGAATTAAAAAAGCTGCTGCACAATGGTGTGTCAGATTTTTTTGAAAAAGAGTGACAATAATGTTGGGTGAAGAAATTAAAAATGCGGCTGAGGTCGTAAAAACGACAGTAGATGCTATTAAAGCAGTAGAAGAAACTGGCACGGGAAAATTTGTCGGGCGTGTTTTTGGGGGAATGCTTGAGAACAGTCTAGGTTTGGTGGGCGATGCAATTAAATTTAAGCGTATTGAATTTTATGAACGTCATGTTCATAAAACTAAAGAAAACCTAAAAAGACGAGGAATTGATTGGGAACGAGACGATTTAAAAACAGTGAAGCCTAAAGTGGCTATCGCTGTTTTTGAGAATGCTTCTTTTGAAGAAGACGATGATCTACATACTCTCTGGTCAAATTTATTAGCAAACGCAATGGATCCAAATTTTACAGGTGATATTGCACTTAGACATGTTTCCATTTTGAAGGAGATGGAACCGTTGGATTTGAGGGTTTTACAAGTATGTTACTTAGGTAAAGTCAATAATCACTCAAATGATGATTTTGATAACGTATTGTTCAGCAAAGCGAATCTTATCCAAGATTTGAAAATTAGCGATACAGAGATTGAAGTTGCCATTTTGAATTTAATGCGATTAGGTTGTGTTAAAGGTGGCATGATAGTTAATGACGCTTTTATCCTGAATGACACGCCAAACAGTATATATTTAGGAACTTCTAAGTTTACAGTATCGCTACTTGGCGTAGAGCTTTGCAAAGCAGCTTTAACACAATGACATGTATAGTTCGTTATGGGTGAATTAATATTTAGTATTATTGGTGTAATAGCAGGGTGTTTTTGCGCTTCTGTTGCGTATCATTTTTTCCGCTCTATTGCGGTGCTGGCCCCTGTATTGTGGGGGGCAGATTTAATAGGTTATATTGGTGGTGCGATTGGATTTATGATTGGTATCTCAGTTCTGAACTTTATCTGGTGATCTCCTGAAGTAATCGGTGACCTGCCGCTATTACGGCCATGTTACCGATTATTGAAATAGGATGTAAGCTGAAAAAGCAGCCAGCATTATGCCAGCCGCTTTTAACAGGTTTACCAAGGGATTGTGCCAGCATCGTTTTGGAACGTAGCGGTGATACTGTCGTCTTCCAGCAAGGCAGATTCAATTGCAATGGCTGCGCCTTCTTCAACAGGGCGGCCTTGAAAGTTAGTGGCTTCTGTTGCTGTTAAGCCCGGGCAGACGGCGCAAACGGTAATGCCTTGTTCCTGAAGTTGTTTGGCATAGCTTAATGTCAATGCATTTACCGCTGCTTTGGAAGCCGCATATGTCGGTAAGGAAAATTCTTTATATATCCATTCTGGATCAATGCGTTTTCCAAATGAAGCCAATTCGGATGAAATATTGACAATTCGGGCATGGCTGGATTTTGAGAGCAAGGATGTCATGGCTTCGGTCATACGCACCAGCCCTGTGACATTGACAGCCAATGTTTTTTCAATGCGTTCGACGGGCGACAGATCTTCGCTATAATCATGTGAAATTCCGGCGTTATTCACCAGAATATCTAGACGACCATATTCTTGTTCAATGTATTGAGTAAGGTTTGCGACACTGGCATTGTCGGTTGTGTCCAGTTGCACGGGTGTGAGGGCGAGGTCTGCAGTTTGCAACATGTCACATGCGGCTTGCCCTTTTTTAATATCCCGGCATCCTAAAAGAACGTGAACGCCTGCTTTCGCAAGGCCGGTTGCAATCGCAAGTCCGATACCGCGATTGGCGCCACTGACGAGGGCAATTTTTTTATCCATTTGAAATCATCTCCAATATAACAGACGTCTTCCTGCTTTTGGGAAGGCGTTAAGACATTTTGTGACTTTGCACAAATGCCGTGCAAAGGGCTTGCAGAAACAAGACGATTTCGTTTATAAAACCTCAAGTATAGTTGAGGTCAATAGTTTTTTATCATGGCTGTGAACAAGAGTTTATCAGATGTTTTAAGTGTGGGTGAGGTCGCCAGACGCAGTGGCCTTACGATATCAACCCTGCATTTTTATGAGAAAAAAGGTTTGATTTCTGCCGATAGAAACCGGGGCAATCAACGGCGTTATTCACGTGATATATTGCGCAGGCTTGCCATTATCAGGGTGGCAACCGAGTTGGGCTTCAATTTAAACGAGGTATCGGATCTCTTGAAACCCATACCCACGGGTATGAAACCGACGGCGAAAGATGTACGGACCATGATTGCAGGTTGGCGTCAGGCGATCAACGAACGTATGCAGGGACTTGCCTTGTTACGTGATAATCTTGACGGCTGTATTGGTTGCGGTTGTCTGTCAAAAGATGAATGTCCCTTAAGAAACCCGCAAGACAAATTGGGAGAGAAGGCAACAGGTGCTGTCCTCTTGCAAAGAGAGAAGGTTGATAAGACGGTTTCAAGTTGAGGAAAAGGACTGTTTGATAGAGGGCAATATTGTTTAATCAGGCCGTCTATCGTATATGTTCATCCATAACATCCCGTTTATTGAGAGGTGGGAAATGGCGTTTTCATCACAAGAAAAAGACCTCCTTCTGGCCACACCCTATGTCGGTCCTAAAGTAATTGAACGATTGGAAGAGATCGGTATCGATAATTTTAGTAAACTTCAAAAAGCCGATGTTGAGATCATCACAAACCTTGTGGCTGAGATGCTGGGAACAACCTGTTGGAAAAATAGCCCTCAAGCGAAAAAAGCCATTCAGAATGCCATTGAAACAGCCGGGAAATGAGGCCGGAATACATGACAATATAAAGCGGACACATAGGGCTTTGAAAAGGAAATAAACGAGATGGATCTTTTAGGTATCGTTCTTCCGATTATCGGGACATTATTAATCGGTGCGATCAGTCCGGGGCCGAGTTTTATTGTTGTGGCGAAATCGTCTTTGGGTGGCTCCCGATCTAAAGGGATTGCGGTTGCGTTTGGAATCGGACTGGCGAGTGCCGTTTTTGCCGTATTGGCTTTGGGTGGTTTGCATATTCTTTTTGAAACGGTGCCTTGGCTTTATGTCACGTTTAAAGTTTTGGGTGGGGGCTACCTTGTTTATCTTGCCTACAAAATATTTGTAAATGCGAAAAAACCTTTATCCGAGGTACAGGTTCAAACAGGACAACAGGCAAAGCGAACTGTGTTCAAAGGCGTGATCCTTGGTTTTCTGACGCAAATCAGTAACCCGAAAACAGCCATTGTTTTTGCGAGTGTCTTTGCGACTTTTATGAACCGCGAACCGGACATGGTGCTGTATCTTGTACTGGTTCCGATGATTTTTCTGCTGGAGTTTGTCTGGTACACAATTGCTGCTGTTCTGTTATCGAACAGCAGGCCCCGGAAAATCTATGCGCAGGCAAAGACAACGATTGACCGAATAACAGCCGGGCTTTTAGGGACCTTAGGGATCAAGCTGGTGAGCGACACCCTTTAAATACTAAGCATAAAAGGGGTGACATGATCACCCCTTAAAATCTCAGGATTAAGCATTCACGAGGTCTTTAAGACCTTTGCCGGCCTTGAATTTCGGCTGTTTGGAAGCCGCAATTTTAATGGTTTCGCCTGTGCGCGGGTTGCGGCCATCACGGGCTGCACGTTCTGTAATACCAAAAGAACCAAACCCGACCAATTGAACTGTATCGCCATTTTTTAATGCGCTGGTAATGGCATCAAATACAGCATCGGTTGCAAGTGTCGCATCGGCTTTAGAAAGGTCAGCCGCAGTGGCAACAGCAGTGACAAGATCGGTTTTGTTCATATCAATATCCTTTGTGAAAATGGGACGGGCTTAATAATGGGTACGGAAGACTTCCGCAACATTAATTATCAATAACAGATTATAAATCTGCAGCGGTGATGATGATCACACAATTCAGGCTAAGTACCCTTTATATCATAAAACGAATAAGCTGTATTGTCGGTGGTATCTAAAACAAAGAGTTTGCTTTCCAGATTGAAAAAAATGGATAATACAACTTATGAAGCCAACCTATTCTTTTATCATTTATATCTGCTTGATCGGACTGTCTTTTTTTAGTGCGGCAGAAGGCGATACACCAGCGTATCCCAAACAACTGACATTGCATCTATCTTCGCAAACTCAGGCCAATCCGTCTTTTGCAATGGGGCTTATTCACGGGATTAATGGGCAACAACCTGCGGATGAGGACATTGATCAAACCGGTTTTGACTATTGGCGATCCGGGCGAACAGCTGAAGATTTTATCGCACGTCTTCAGAAACGAAAAGCGCCGTATCAATTTGTTTTGGCCGACAGTTGGGGATTTGGTGAAAATATGAAACCTCCCCATGAGCTGAAAACTGAATGGAAGAACCATGTTCGACAGCTCGTATGGAGGCTTAAAGATAAAGTCTGGATTTGGGAAATATGGAACGAACCGGATTTAAAATATTTTTGGCGATTTTCCCGGCAAGATTATTTTGAAACATGGAAAATTGCCCATGATGTTATTCGCGAAGAATTAGGTGACACGGCCTTGATTGCCGGACCGTCATTTGTCAGATTTGATAAGGATTATCTGCAGGATTTTCTTGATTTTGCCTTGAAGGAAAAACTTCAGGTCGATGTTTTAACCTGGCATTCCCTGCATACGCGGATTTCAGCGATTCCTGAAAATGTTGCTTATGTTCGTCGTCACGTTATGGATAATCCACGATATAAGTCTCTTAAAATCAAGCGCATTCATATTGATGAATTTGGTGGGCGCTGGTCGCAATATTCGCCCGGTACAACCTTGACCTATTTATGGCAATTGGAAAATGCCCGCATTGATGCCGCAGCCAAAGCCTGTTGGCCGAATTTGGAGGAAAGCCTCTATTATTGTGACAGCGATACATTAAGCGGTTTATTGACAGACGACCTTCGTGCCAAACGTGCCCTCTGGTGGTTGTTTGCCAAATATAATGACAGTCGCAACGCTGTGCGCCTTAGGATCAAGGGGCAGGCCGTCTGGTTACCGGCTCTTGCATGGGAAGATGGTCGCGGGCGTGCGCAAATGCTGTTTGGTTTGGCAGAGGCTAGCAACGCGCCAGCCAATATCAGCGTTGATATCGCGGGGCCTTATCAGGTCATCAAGGCACAACGCTTAAGGGATCAGGGGGAAGCGCCCTCTGATGGTTTTGTCGGTTTGAAACCACTGGCGGCTTTTTCCTTAAAAGCCGGTGATGTGGTTTGGTTAACCCTCCAGCGCCCGTAAAACAGAGGACACGGCAATATGCTGCATAATCGGCGTTTTATCTTCGGGATATTCAAAACCAAGGTTCAGATATCCTGATTTAATATGACCGGGTGGCGCGATATTTGTAACTTTTGGTCCAACGGCCCCCCAACGCTTGGGGTCTGTCGGGCCGTTTAAGGCAATGGTGTGTACACCACATGTTGCCGCCATATGCATAATGCCCGTATTGACACTGACCAATGTTAAATTGGGATGTTTACAAAAAAGCCAAACCAATTGTGCTAAAGTCAGTTTGCCACACAGATCATGGACGTGAACTTTGTATAAATCAAATTCCTCAAACAGACGATTCTGTCGATCCCGATCATTCGGGGCGGCGCTGACATAAACCTGATAGCCTTTTTTTATGAGACTTTGGCTCAAACGCGCCCAATGGTCATTGGGCCATTCTTTCAGTTCGCGATGAATGCCGGACGGCCAGGGATGTAAAAGGACAACGGGTTGATCGGGATCGACGACAACGGGTGCATCGTCCAAATCAGGGCAGGATAACGCTGCGGGCTGATCTCCTTTACCCCCGGCAAGACGTGCCAGATTTTGAATGTTACTGAGTTGATGAAGTGCCGCATCATGTTGTGCGCAATCGTTATAAAGGTAATGACGGTTTTGCCCCGGTGTCTCAAACCCTAAAATCCGTCTTGCTCCGGATAAGCCGCTGAGCAAGGCTTCATAACGGGTCCAGTCCCCTAGGTCGATAAACAGGTCAAAATCTTCTTTGCGCAGTTGGAAAATATTTCCCAACAGATTGGCAATGCTTAAAACGCGTACATGTAAATCAGGTACAGGTAACATATCTGCAAGTGCGGAATTGTCTTTTCCGAGATAAAGGTAAATCGCTGCATCCGGGTATGTTTTGCGCATATCCAGTAACAATGATGTCGCCAGGGTCAAGTCCCCGATCGCGACTAATTTCAATATTCCAATTTTTCTTGGGCTTTGGGCAAATTTTTTCTTCCGCCATACAAGGGAAAGTATGTACAAACATAAAGGGAGGACGTAACGGTCCAAAATATGTAATAACTTGTTGCCGCGCATCAATATCTTATCAAATGTAATGAAAATGACTGCCGATAAATTCAGATACCTATCAGTTAGCCTGATATTGTGCTTGGGCGCAATCTCAACTTTTGCCGCCTTGCCCGTTTTTCGCTTCGGTGTCTGGCGAGATGCCGAGCCAACGGTTGTCAGCGTTTTTGCATTGGGTGGACTGGCATGGCTCTGGAATGCGTGGTTTTTATATTCACATCCCAAAACGCCGTTACCCCGCACCATTCAGGTCTCAATGGTATTGGCCTTATGGGCGGTGCTTTCTTCGGCCTTTGCGCCTTATCCCTTATTAAGCCTGTTGGGAAGCCCGCAACTCGCAGAAGGTGCTGCTCTTTTTTTTGTTTTGTCCGGTTTTCTCGTTGCGGGTTATTTTGCTCAAGAAAAACGTTTCATAGCAATTGCTGCAAGTTTCGGTGCACTGGTTCTGATTGGATACGGGGTGATGGTCAATCCGCTTCCGGTTGGGTCCCCTTATAAACTTTTCTTCTTTCCCGATTATCTGGGGGTTTTTGCCGTTCTGGTTCCGGCCCTGATTTATCTTCTGGTCTATAACATCACCACGAACACCAGCATTCGAACAGCAGTGACGTTTTTGGGTTTTGTGACGGGAATGGCCGTCGCGTATCTGGGGGATAACCGTGGGGCAATCGCCATTGTTCTGGTCTGCGGGTTTGGCGGCTGGCTGATAACGGTTCTGGCGCAACGCTTTGCATCACCAAAAATAAACAAACTTGTCCTTTTTTTCGCGAGTCTTTCTATTGTTGTTATCCCTGTATCTATTTTCGTGCTGATCCTTTGGGTTGGGCGTGACTATCAGGCAAATCAATTGGGCGAGTTTACCTTGTTCTATTCTTTGTGGTCGCGCAGTTTAATGTTTAACATTACAGCCCATGCCTTTGATGATGGAGGATGGCTCACATACATTTTTGGAAACGGTTTTGGACATTCACTCTTTGCCATTCAGAAATATCTGGTTTTTTCTGGGCAGGACTTTCTTAATCCAACATGGGATACATTCTCGCGTGATTATGTGCATACCCACTCTATTCCTTATGAAATTCTTTTCTCCAGTGGGCCGATCACTGTCCTTCTGTATCTCGCGATCTTTATTTTCTGGATAAAAGAAGCATCTGCACAGCATAAGGCGATTGTTGTTGCTACGGCTGCCAGCTATATCGCGATAGCCTCTCTTTGGTTTGAATTTGCAACTGTTATTCCGCTATTGGCCTTCATTATGGCGACAACGTTGGGGGATTCTTCTGGTAAAAAGGTAGATGCAAAACTTAAAATTCTAAAGACAACAGTAGGGCTGATGGTTGCCGGAAGTCTTATATCCGCATCAATCTGGCTGTATCAGCAAAACATACATCTGGATAAAAGTGTTTTTCTGGCACGTCAGGATAAAGCATTCAATACAATCGCGGATGATCATCTCAGGGGGCACATTTCTTTTCAGCGCGCTTTGAGGGAGGGGTATCGCTATATTACCACACCCTCTGACGGACAAAGTTTGCAATATGATGATTTCCTCTGGGTTCAATATCTTGTGGAAACGGCTCAACAGCAATTACGTTCAAGTCCCGGAAATGCCCTTATTATGGAATATCTACTGCTGGCATCGGACTTCCAGAATATTCAACGCCCGGAAAAGGAATTTCAAACGTTAAAATCCCTAGTACTTTCTGAATGGTCATATGCAGCCTCCATCCTGTTGGAGACTGCACCGCATCGCAGTGAGCTTCTCATTCCTTATCTGACTTATGCCGTTTCGCCTCAAACTCAGCAATCCGAACGTGAATGGGCGAGCATTATTCTAAATGACCTCTATCAGTACGATAACGAAAATCCGGTTGCGCTTTGGTTTGTCGGACAACTGGAACTGGCCAGCACAGATAACAAAAAGCGTATCAAGGCTATTGAAAATATGATAAATGCTGTTGAAAAATACGACCTAAGGCGTTTTTTGGAAATTCCAGATAGTTTAATTCAACAATTGAAAACTGCACATGCAGCCCTCGTACAACATAGCAAAATGCAATGAATGCCAAACTCAAAAAAATAGAAGATCGCATCAATGCGATACCTGTATGGAAAAAAACGACAATAGCTTTTTGCATTACACTCGGTATCGATTTTTTATCTTTAGCGGCTTCTGTTTTACTGGCGCGTTATATACGTTGGCTGTTTGTTGATTATCCAAACACCGAGATTCTGTTTGAATGGAACGTGAGCCTTTTTGTCGAACGATTATGGCTGTACGGCGTCTTTATTTTGGTTTTATTGCTGGTTTTTACCGCAAAAGGGCATTACACGCGCAGACGTATGCCGATTATGTTGTTTAATGAAATTTTCTTAATGGTCTTAATTGTAGGTGTCGCCGATTTCGCCTCTGCCTATCTTTTACAAAAAGCCTTTCCACGGCTTTGGGTCGCTTTAACTTGGGGAATGGCCCCTTTTATTCTTCTCTTTGGGCGCTATGTCAGTATTGCGATTCTCAAACGAATGAGATGCTGGAAACTACCTGTTCTATTTTTTGGCGATTTAAATGGTCTGGATACAGTTAAAAACCTGATTCGGAATGAACAATTTTCAGGCTACTATTTGGCGGAATCGTTTCTTAAAACAAATGGGAAAAGTTACCTTAATCCCAGAAATGAATATCAAACGGTTAATCTGCGCGATTTTGGTCGCCTGAAAATCCGCCATAATCTGAGAGTTTTAATCTGTTTTTCCAAAGAAAAAGAACATGACCAGCAAGAAGTAGCCGTAGAAGCTTTACGCCACGGTCACCAGGTTATGCTCTTGCCATCTTACTTCCAGTTGCCAATTTTTCATTCCAATATCGAGCCCATATTTGGTGAACATTATCTGTTGATGCGTATGCAGAACGCGCTGGATAACTGGTTTTATAAAAAAATAAAACGCCTCTTTGACCTGATCATGGCCGGTCTTCTTCTGACACTCTCGTTGCCTATACTTGTTCTCGCTGCCATTTGGATCCGTTCGGTGTCCAAGGGGCCCGCTCTTTTTCGGCAAAAGCGTATAGGATTGAATGGAGAAAATTTCCCCTGTCTCAAACTTCGCACCATGGAAGTCGGGGCCCATCAAACACTTGTGCGTTGGAAAAAAAATGCACCGGATACATGGGCGGAGTATGAGAAAAATAACTTTAAATTAGAAAGAGACCCACGCTTGATTAAAGGGGCGCATTTTTTAAGGAAATATTCGATCGACGAACTTCCTCAGCTCCTAAACGTTGTAAAAGGGGATATGAGTATGGTCGGTCCACGCCCTCTATTAGCCCGTGAAATTAAAAGTTATGGTGTAAACTTTGAGAATTATACACGCACAATTCCGGGCATTACGGGATTGTGGCAGGTGAACGGACGCAGCCATACGACTTTTACCAAAAGAGCCGAGCTCGATTCTTGGTATATTCAGAACTGGTCCGTCTGGCTTGACATTATAATCACACTAAAAACCTTTAAAATTGTGCTTTTAGGTCTAGGTGAGCGCCATTAACCTCTCAATATGTAGCAGAAATGCCACACTATTGCGCTTAGGCCGAAAACGTCTCTTTTTTTAGTTGCAAACTCCGACAAATCAAAGTCTATTAGCTATTGATTGAGAGCTGGCACAGTGTGCAAGCAGTCTGGGTCAGTTTGAAATCTTCAATTGCAATTGAAGTTAAATCTATAAACTAAGGGGAATGGAACTAACCATGTTCTCAAAATTTAAAATTCTAATTGCTGGTGCAGCCGTTGCGTTGGTTTCAACGCAAGCATCCGCCGCGACGTATTCGTCCGGTGAAAATGCTGCGGGTTCATCAGTTGTAACTCCGGTAGTCGCAAAGTCAGTGGCAGTCGCTAACGTGAGCAACGTAACAGCTCACTTGGATGCTATTACCAGTGCAGTTGCAGGCGCTGCGGGTGGTGCTGCAGCACCGTCTGTTAACGTGCCGCAAACCAAATTTGAAGATGGTATGCAGAAAACAACAGTTAGCCTGTTTGATTCTGCGGCACAAAAAGGTTATGGCGCAGGTAATGAAACCCGCAAAGTATCTGTTTGGGCAAACTTGTCTTACACTTGGCTTGAAAGCGATGTAGCAAACGCTAACTTCGACGGTAACGTTGCAGCTCTCAACGTTGGTATTGATAAGTGGTTCACAGACAAAGCAATGGCTGGTGTATCTATCGGTTATGCGTCTACTGACGTAGATACCACGTTCAACAACGGTACTTACGAAGAGAAATCTACCACTATCGCGCCGTATGCTCTTGTCCGTATTACTGACAACGTAACTCTGTCCGGTTTGTTCGGTCATACATGGGGTGATGTTGATCAGGACCGCCAAAATGGTGCGGTCACAGCTTCTACCGATGCAAAAACTTGGTTCGCAGCCGGGTCTCTGTCTGTATCCAAGAATATTAAAAACATCGGTTTGCAAGGTCGTTTGGGCTACTTATGGTCTGATCGTGACACGGATGGTTTCGTAGAAAGTGACAGCAACGTTGTTGCTGCGACTCAAAGCAAAACCAGTCAGGGTCGTATCGGTGCAGAAGCTAGCTATTTCGGTATTAAGTCTGGAAAGATGAACCTGACACCGTTTGCTTCTGTTGATTACCTGCGTGATTTCAAAGACGAGATCAACAATGACGCCGATGCGTTCGACGTTGGTCTTGGCCTGCGAGTTGGCTCCAAAGATGGTTCCGTTGACGGTAACCTCAGTGTGAAAACTCAACTGGGTCGCGACAACTTCGAAAGCACAACTGCTGCTGCAACTGTTCGCTTCAAATTCTAAGCGTAAGTTTGCCGTATGACAGTTTGTCATCAAGTAAAAAGGGTCATGCAGAAATGCATGGCCCTTTTGCTTGTTTTGTTTTTAGGTGGCTGCCTGAATATCCACACTGATCGCGCCTATGACAAAGCTTATGAATTAACTCGATATAGCCAGTGGGTTCCCACCTATATTGAAACCGCACATTTCACACTTAAAAGTTATCTGTCGCCACAACGTTCTGCACCTGATCTTCCTTTAATCGTTTATATTGAAGGTGACGGGTCGGCCTGGATTGATGTCAATCGTATCTCACCGGACCCTACCCCACAGAAACCTTTTATGCTGTCAGTTGCCTTGCAGGACACCACATTTGATGCCGTCTATATTGCCCGCCCCTGTCAATATGTGATTAACGAGGGGAAAGGCGTTAATTGCCAATATGCGTTATGGACAGATGGCCGTTTTAACGAGGTTGTCATTGCAGATATGAACGAGGCCATTGACAAGGCCTTGAAGCAGAAAGCCCGGCGCAACGTTATTTTGGTGGGTGGATCCGGGGGGGCAACGGTTGCCATGCTGGTTGCTGCACGGCGCAATGATGTGAAGGGAATCGTTTCTTTAGCGGGGTTACTCAATCATAAAAGCTGGACGCGTCATCACCGGATAACACCTTTAGGGCAATCTTTAGATACTGATCCAATTTATTCGAAAATTACCGCTATCCCTCAACTCCATGTCTTGGGAAAAGATGATGTAATTATCCCCAACGCCTTAACCATCAATGAAATCGAGAAAATGAAGAAGATTGTTCGCGCCCGGATTCTCTATCGGGTTGAACCGGATATGGACCATGATTGCTGTTGGGGAACATATTGGGGAAAATACCACCAACCGATTCTACAAAGTCTCATAGAAACACGTGTAGGCTCTTAATTAAGGTGCTTTGAAAATAGTGTTTTCAACTAGTCCACAAATCGTATGGCCTAGTAATAAACGGCTTTCCTGAATTTTGGATGTATCGGCAGATGGGGAAATATGTATAGATCATACATGGAGCCTTTGCAGCTCCTCGTCAGGCTGAATCATACTGGCAAAGTTTTTTTAAGGCCTCAGGGGCCAAAACTCGTATTTTACCACGTCCCGTTTGAATTAACCCTTGCCGGGTCAAGCGTGATAAAATACGTGCAACAAATTCCCGCGTAGAACCGAGATCATCGGCAATAATCTGTTGGGTGGCATAAACGGTTGCATCAGGGGTAACCCGAACCAATAAATAATGGGCCAAGCGTTGCTTAATGGTCTGGCAATGGTGTTTTTCCAGTGCACTCATTAATCCAAATACAGTAGAGGACAAGGCCTTAATTGTAATATCTTGCACCACGGTTTCACTACGAAACAATTGGCGATATATGTCACCGGGCAAGACCCCTAGAACGGTTTTTTCCTCGGCTTCCACCCATGCCGGATACAGAAAGTTGTTAAACAGGCTGTTGATCGCCAGTACGCAGGTTTGACCGGGAAGGACCCGGTAAAGCGTTACCTGCTTGCCTTGGGGGGATAATGTAAAGACCCGCAAGGCCCCTTCCAAAACGAAGTAGGCTCCTGATACGGATGCTCCCTTATCTAAAACCGGTTGCAGGGGGGCAAATTGTTTGTGAACCAGACGGCTCGTGAAAACTGCCTGCCCGGATGTTGATAGCTGATTTGCAATATCCATAACGACCCTACATCGCAGATGCGGCTTCAATTTTTCGGGACCACGGATTGGATATATTCAATGGAGTTCCGCTCAGACTTTTCAGAAAAGAAACAATTTGAGAAACTTCCTCTTCAGTCAGGCTTTTCTTACGTGCCAAAAGGACAGGGCCGTCTTGTTCATATAAGACTGTCAGGTCATCTTCTTTTTTGTCTTCGATCTTCAATCCCAATTGTGCTGTTGCCATCACACGTACGGCTTCTTCCAAGCTATCGACCGACCCATTATGGAAATAGGGTGCTGTATGTTCAATATTGCGCAAAGATGGAACGCGCCACACGCCTTTCTTATTGCGACCTTTATCTTGTTCCAGATTATGTTTGCTGACATAGGGGGATCCTTTAAATAATGGAAATGGGCGATACGGACTTTTCTGGTCAATCCCGGCGACGCTGAAAAGCGGGTCCATATGGCAATTACGACAGCCAAGTTTGTCAAACAGCATCATGCCTTTCATTTGCTGCATACTCAGGGCGTTTTTATCCCCGCGCACAAAACGGTCATAAGGGGCATCATTGGATATAAGTGTGCGTTCGAAGGCGGCAATAGCTTGTGCTATTGGGGCAAATTCAAGATTAGTCGTGTCAAAAATTTGTCGATAGAGATTGCGATAATGCATATCGGCCTGAACGATTTTGACAACTTGTTCTTTATTGGCAATGGCCATCTCAACCGGATTTGTTAAAGGCCCTTCGGCTTGGTCTTCCAGAGATTTTGCCCGCCCATCCCAAAAAAGCTTTTTCATATAAGCCGCATTAATGACACTGGGGGCATTGCGATCACCGTGTAAACCGTCAACACCGATGGAAACGGAACGTGCATCATCACCTCCCTTTGAAATATCGTGACATGAGGCGCACGACACATTTTGATTACGTGATAAACGAGGGTCAAAAAATAAACGCTGGCCCAATTCGACCATTAAGGGATCACTCTTAATCGACAAAGGGGGGAGGGTCCGCCAATGTCGCCCGCGATTATCATACACCAAGCCCCGGGCTGCAACGTCTTGTGCTGGCTTATTATCGGCAATTTCGCGCCCGATAATGACTGCCTTGTCCAGCACTGGGTTGTTTTGCAGCAAAAAAAGTGCAGCGGTTTTTAGCGATAACCCCAACACGCCAAAACTCAAGAAAAAGGCAAGGATATAGCGCCCACTTTTTGAAAACCCGGAAATAAAAGATAATTCCCCGGATACGAGGAAAATTGCACTGACACCCAAAACGACGGCTGCCGTCATGTACCCAAGCAGTTCCATCCCGATTTCCTATCCCCATAAAATAAACGATTGAACGGAACTACTGTACGAGCTAATCTTTATTAAAATAAATTTTAATTAAAAATATAATATATAGTTATTAACTATTAATTGGCTTGATTATGAACCTAAATCAGTTGAAATATATGGTTTCTCTTGCCCAATATTGCTCGTTTAAAGAAGCGTCACAACGTTGTTGTGTGACGCAACCCACGCTTTCTAATGGGATTTCACAATTGGAAAGCCAGCTTGGAGGGAAACTGTTTAAACGAACAACGCGTTCAGTCGAGCTGACGCGTTTGGGTCAACATATCCTGCCTTTGGCGATAGCCGTTCTGGAAGCGAAAGAAGAATTGGAAAAATCCGCTGTTCGTTTTCTTGATCCGGGGACGCAAATTCTTCGTATAGGTATGTCGCCTGTTGTCACGCATCGTCATTTTAGTACTTGTATTCATGCCCTGAAAGATAGCGGACTTTGGTTTGATGTCTTTTTAAAACAATGTTTTATGAATGATATGGCAGAACGTTTGCAAAACGATACCATTGATCTTGTCTTGCAGCCACGTCAGTCAGAAAGGCCTTCAACCTATAAGAAGCCCTTATTCCATGAACCCCTGATGTATTTGCCCCCGCAACATGACCTGATCCCTGCGACAAGCGAAGAGATGGTCGATATACAATCCTTGGAAAATCAAACAATTATTTTAACAGACGGGTGTGGGTTATCAGACGTTATCAAAGATGCTTTTCACGAGGCAGGGACGGTTTTTCACCGGTATCCCGGTCAGGCCTTAAGTTATGATGTGGTGGCCCAGTGGGCTGATCTTGGGCTGGCCGGAAGTATTTTGCCGCGTTCACATATTCCAAAGGGGTTTCAACATGCCAAACCTCTTTTCCATCAGGGTAAGCCAGTTCTAATTCATTATGAGATTGTCTGGAACGGGGCATTCAACACGAATAGGCAATGTCAAAAGACGATTGATCTCATCTCGCATTATCTTGGGAATGGATAGCTGGTTTTATAGAATTTTTGCAATCTCGGCACAGAGAACATCAAATTTCACAGGTTTGATGACAACCGCATCGATCCCGGATTTCAAGAAATCCTCACGATGTTCTTTAATGGCATCTGCAGTAAAAGCCACAATGGGTTTACGTGCATTGGGGCCGCTGGTTCGTCGGATTTCCCGAGAGGCTTCCATTCCGTCCATTTCCGGCATTTGAATATCCATCAGAATCAGATCGAAAGCTTCTTTGGCGGCATATTCAACTGCTTCTAGCCCATTATTCGCAATCGTAACGGCATGTCCGTTTTTGCTTAACATGGAACTGATCACTTTTTGATTAATTAAATTGTCTTCTGCCATCAAAATATTTAACGGTGGTAAAGCACCATTATTCAGAAGCTGGGAGTTTTCCGGTTTTGTAGCTGTTCTTACAGGCAAGGATAAAGTGAAGGTGGTTCCTTCATTGATTTTGCTTTCCACGCTGAGCTCACCGCCCATCATCTCGCTTAATTCATGGGATATGGCAAGTCCCAATCCGGTTCCGCCATATTTTTTAGACAGGCTTTGATCTGCTTGTGAGAAACGACTAAAAATAATACCGAGATACTCTTCGTTAATGCCAATTCCGGTATCGCGCACGGAAATTTTTAAAACGTCATTGCCATCTGCTTTTTTGTCCACATCCATTGAAATATCAATATGGCCTTGTTCGGTGAACTTAACCGCGTTACTCACCAGATTAGAGATAATTTGGCGTACTCGAATTTCATCGACTTCACACCAATAGTCGGTAAACGGACCGCTATGGTTGTTAAGTTCCAGCCCTTTCTTAACGGCACCGGGACGAAACAGACCGACAACGTTGTTTAGGATTTCAGCCGGAGAACATACGGTTTTATCCAGATGCAGTTTTCCTGCCTCAATTTTTGATAAATCAAGAATATCATCCAGTAACACCATTAAATTATTGGAAGATTCTTCCAGATCATCCAGTAATTCGCCCTCTTCACGGACAATTGAGTCATTGCCCCGCAATAGTTCCAGAATGCCACGTATTCCCATCATTGGGGTTCGAAGTTCATGGCTCATCGTTGCCAGAAATTCGCTTTTTGCGCGATTAGCCTCTTCTGCAGTTTGTTTGGCCTCGCGCAGTTCGGCTTCCATTTCTTTGCGTTGAGTAATGTCACTATGTGTACCCGACATACGCAGGGGCAAGCCATCTTGTGTCCATTCAACAACATTACCTTTTGAGAGGATCCAAATATAGCTGCCGTTTTTATGGATCATACGAAATTCGGTTTCATAATAATCCAGATCCTGATCAAAATTCTTTTCAATGAGGCTGAGGGCAATTTTTAAATCTTCGGGATGGGTGTTTTCTTGCCATGTCTCAACGGTGACAGGTTCCAATTCTGCAACAGAGTATCCCAACATTTGTGCGAAACGCTCATTGATGCGGACGGCCCCGGTTTGGACGTTCCATTCATAGGTTCCAACGTTGGTACTCCAAATAATTTCATCCAGTTGCTTGCGTTTGTCTTCAGCCGATTTCTTGGCGGCATTTTGTTGTTTTACAGCCCATCCCAAAGCCACAATCATAACCAGCAAAGCAACAATACCACTGACCAGCAAGGTCACTTGTGTCTGAAAAGAGTCGATCAGTTTCTTGGTCTGGCGATCGACCATCTGTTCCAGCTGGGTTTGATAATGCCAAAGATCATCTTGTATTTCACGTTGACGCGAAATATCGTGAATAACGGAGATCAGAACATCTTTACCGTTAAATTCGTAAGGGTTGGAAAGGACTTCAACCGTTTTTACTTCACCATTCTTTAAACGATGCCGGAAAATAAAGAAATTTCTCCGTTCATTTTTGGCGCGCAAGCGTTCCTGTGCGACCTCTTCTTGGGTCAGGACGTTAATGTCCTGAATTCCCATTGTTAAAAATTCATCACGACTGTAACCGTAAAATGCAATGGCTGGCGGATTGGCATCTATAATATCTCCGCTTTTGGGGTCGATCACCAAAATGATTGCACTATGGTTTTGGGAAAACTTGTCAAACGATAAATCGGCATAAGCGCGCATATTGGCGCACAACACAAGCACCATGAAACAGACGAGTGCGAACGCAGCGGTTTTTTGTTTTTGTGGCAATCTCATAACAGGCGACTGCATCGTTTCCCCTTAGGCTGTAAGTCTGCTCAGGTTCCTGCCCAAGCTTTTTTTATATTGTTATAAGTTGGATAAAAGAATATCCGTTCCAGATATGAACGCAACTCCTATGATTTATTTTTATAAAAAAGGGGTGCTTGGCGCATTTTTATTGCGAAGAAAATGGTTTTTTTTCCTCTCAAAGTATCAAAAATGGCACTTGGTCTGTTGGCGACATATCTGCAGGGAAAAACTGATTCGCCCAATATATCTTTTACGACATTTGACAGATGCGTTTCTCTATAGGACTCTGTGTGCTTTAACAAAGACAACAACTTGGTTGATTGGCATGACTCCCGCTATCGATTTGGCAAAAAAGAAAAAGATCACGTTTCAAATCCATCAATATGAACATGACCCCGGTGCCCCTTCATATGGTGAAGAAGCCGCTGAGAAAATGAATATTGCGATGAGCAGGGTTTTCAAAACGCTGGTCGTTGCCACTGATCAGAACCAATTGGCAGTTTGTATTGTCCCTGTGAATGCTATGCTGGATTTAAAAGCTGCGGCCAAATCACTGAAAGCCAAAAAGGCTATTATGGCAGATGCGCGTAAGGTTCAATCCACGACAGGTTATGTTTTGGGGGGCGTCAGTCCCTTAGGCCAAAAAAAGTTCTTACCAACTGTCATTGATGAGAGTGCACAGGGGCAGGAGACAATCTTTGTCAGTGCGGGTAAACGTGGACTTGAAATTGAGTTGAACCCCATAGATTTGCAAAGTTTGACTCGCGCACAATTTGCCCCAATCGCAAAATTTTAACTCATTGTTTTTAAACGAATGCTGCGCAGCATTCGCCCATCCATGATCAGTAATCCCAGCAGGATTAAAATCATTCCTGCTATTTGGTCTGTGGAGAGCCTTTCTTGTAAAAAGACGCTGCCCAACGTAATTGCACTGAGCGGGATCAGGAATGTCACGAGCATTAAATTGGTGGCACCGCTGGTTTCCAATATCTTGAAATATAGAATATAAGCAGCCACAGTACACAGGCAGGCAATCCCCAATATTGCCCCCAGAACGTCAGCAGACGGTATAAAATAGCCATGAGGAAAGCCGAACCATAAAGCCAGAGGCGTCATAATCAGACTTGAGGCTGTGACTTGTCCGGTTGCGGTCACCATCGGATCAATCCCTTTAAATCGTCGCCCCCAGATAGCCGCGCATCCATAAGAAACAGCAGCCAGTAAAATGGCAGCTTGGGACCAGAATGCGCCTGCCAGACCGTGAAAGGCTTCAATCCCGACCATAATTACCACACCAGAAAAACCAACCAATAGTCCTATGGCTTTAGGCAGGGTTAAACGTTCATCCTGCGTTAGAAATTGTGCCAGAATTACGGTGAAAAAAGGTGTTGTTGCATTGAAAATTGATGCAAGAGAGCCATTGATTTCCTGCTGACCCCAGACAATTAAGCTGAAAGGAATGACATTATTCAAGCAGCCCATAACAAGAAAAGCGGCCCAGAGACGCCGATTCCATCCGACTTTGATGTCTCTAAAACGAAGAATGATCCAAAGAATGAGACAAGCCAAAGCCACACGTCCCCATACGGTGACGAGGGGGGTAATTTCCCGCAAGGCGATTTCAGTAAAAAAGAACGATCCGCCCCATAAAAGGGATAAGGTCAGAAGTAATCCCCAATCAAAAGCCCGCATGCGTCCCATCTTTTTCTCCGTCCTGAATATGAGTTATTCAGGTTAGAGTACAGACAGACGTGCGGGCCTTCTCGCCACATTCGGACTTGGTGATTAGTTTTGTTGCGGATATTGAACCAAGGTAAAGACATTGTTGGCCGGGTCGCGGAAATGTGCGAGTGATCCGCCCCATTCTTCTTTTTCCGGCTTTCCTTCGAAATGAACGCCCTTGGCTTTTAAGTCTTTATAGGCCGTGTCAATATTATCAACAGCAAAGGAAATGCCGGTAAAACGTCCAACCATGCCGGCGGCTTCCGGTTCGCTCAGATCCAGTTCTTCAAGAATCAATTTGGTTCCTGCCAAGTCGTACACAGCAACCCCTTCGCCTTCAAATCCGATGACGAACCCCAATGCATTGACAAAAAAGTCCCGTGTTTCTTCAAAATCACCGGAAAAAATACGAATTGCATCAATCGCGTTGAGCATGGCTTGCATCCTTTTTTATTTGCGTTAGCTTAATGTTGTCTAAACTCTAGGCGAAGGCCTTACACAATTCAAAAGGAAAATACCATGAACTATTTGTTCAACGGCCCCGAAAATGCCGATATTACGTTTGTTTATGCCCACGGCGCCGGTGCACAAATGGATAGCAAGTTCATGGAACGCGTTGCTGAAGGTTTGGGCGAACGCGATATACGCGTTGTTCGTTTTGAATTTCCCTATATGCAAAAACGCCGGGAAACAGGCAAGAAACGTCCGCCGGACCGGACACCCAAATTGCTGAAGGCTTGGCGGGAGGTTATAACGGACCTTGGTGGTAGCGAGAATTTGTTCATCGGTGGAAAATCACTAGGCGGGCGTATGGCGACAATGGTTGCGGCCGAGTTGGAAGATGAAGGCACTCCGGTTAAAGGCGTTTGCGTTACCGGGTATCCGTTTCATCCCTTGGGTAAGTCAGAAAAAGAACATCTGCGTATTGATCATCTTATGACGCTTAAAACCCCGACATTGATTTGCCAAGGCGCGCGAGACAGTTTTGGTTGGTGGGATGAGGTGGTCGAATATGGCTTGCCCGATACGATTGATTTTTATTGGGCCGATGACGGGGATCACGACCTTAAACCCCGCGTTTTATCCGGGCGGACCATGCGCGAAAACCAAATGGAAGCCATTGAAGCCATCGCAAACTGGTTGAAAGAACATGCCTGATGCTGATTGATCCTGCAACTTTACTGGCCTTTGCGCTCACGGCCGGGGCGATTGTGCTTTCCCCCGGACCTGATACGGTTTTGATTTTGCGCTATGCCTTGAATTCAGGGCGCAATGTCGGGTTTGCAACGGTTTTGGGCGTACAAATTGGGCTGGTCGGTCATACCTTGCTGGCGATTTTCGGTATTTCCGTGATTATTGCCTCTAGTCCCATTTTGTTTAAATTGGTGGCGACGTTTGGGGCGGCCTATCTGGCTTGGATCGGCATTCAGGGCTTTCGGGGAACAACCCTGAAATTTGACAGCCAAGGCCCGCAAATTACGTGGAAAAAGGCCATGATCGACGCCACGGTGTGTAACTTGCTGAATCCGAAGGTCATTATCCTGTTTTTGGCTTTGTTGCCGAACTTTGTTGATCCAGAAAAGGGGCAGGTCACTCTGCAATTGGTCATCCTTGCCCTTGTCTTGGTCCTGATTAATGTTTTATGGCAGGCTCCGCTTGCTTGGGCTGCAGACGCGGTTAAGGCATGGCTGTCGCGTCCACGTGTTCAAAAAACAGTTAATGCGACGACTGGGGCTTTCCTGCTGTTTTTTGCAGGTTTGATGTTATGGGAACATTTAATCAAGTAGGCTTGCGGCGTTCGGCAACCACTTTTTGATACATACCGCCAAACAGGGTTTCTTTGCGCCAGATAATATTGCTGTTATCTGGTGCATACTCTTTAATTTCCTTATGCCACAAGCCTTTCGCAAAAGGTTCCAGCCAGTCAAAAATTTTGCTCATAACGGGCTTTAACGGATGAAGGGGGACCGGTTTGTGATAATCGACAAACACGACTTTGCCTCCCGGCTTTGTAGATGCGAGTAAAGCAGAAACAATTTTACTTTTCATGGCTTCCGGGACTTCATGCAGTAAGAAGAAACAAACCACCGTATCGTATGGGGTTGAGCGTACAATAGACGCATCCCCAAGCATGACCTTGGCTTGAGTCATACCTTCAACGCGTTTTTGCGCTGTTTCAACTTGAATAGGCGCGATATCAATAACATCGAGTTGCCCGTTTTCACCGACAGCATGGGCGAGTTTGGTTGAAAATCGCCCATAAACTGCGGCGGCTTGCAAGACGTGCGACCCGGGTTCGATCTCTTCTACCGTTCTGCGGATCAAACGCGAGGCATTCCCCCATAAAATTGCGGCAACCACGGGCGCGGAACTCAGCCACGGCACTGTTTTAGGATTTAAATACGCCCAGGTATAAGTTTCACGCAAATAGTCTGGCACGCCTGTTGATGTTGACGTACAAGCCTGTGCAGCAGATGTATCGCCATCCCGCTTTCTGTAAAAAGTCATGAGCCCCCTCATTTGATACATTCTAAAATATATTCATACTTTTCAATGCACGTAAAGTGACGGTTTTGGGGCATAGCTCCGTCAATTTTGCATAGCTGCTTCTTCCTGCACCCATTTTCGAAAAAGAATGACCTTTTCGATATTGCCTCTTCCTTCGGGGTAGGCGAGATAATAACCGTCTTGTTGGTCGGGCATGACCGGGGCTTCGAACGGGATAATCAACTCCCCACTTTGTAATTCATCCAGTACGGCTGTTTTTCCTTCCAATGCTACCCCCAATCCGTTAATTGCGGCGGCAATGGCAAGGGTTGCGCGGTTAAAGTGTAATCCTTTTGCCGGATTAATATCTTCGACACCGGCGTTTTCCAGCCACATGGACCATGATGTTAGACGTGCTTCGCTATGAATTAATGTATGCTTTACAAGGTCTTGTGGGCAGGTGAGGGGGGCACTGCGAATGAGTGAAGGTGAGCACACCGGCACCATTGTTTCTGGGAAAAGCATTTCACATACCAATCCCGGCCAAACGCCCCGTCCGTACATCAACCCGACATCAAATTGCCCAGACAGGCTTTCGGTCGGGTTTAAGGTTGAATTGACCCGAATATTGACATCGGGGTAGGCACTGACAAAACGATGCAAACGCGGCATCAGCCATGATTTGGCAAAGATCGGCGCGGTTGCCACGGTTAAAATATCCGCAGCTCCTTGTGCCATAACCGAAACAACGGCCTTTTCAATTTCATCAAAAGACCGGGTCAGGCTGGGTAAAAGCGCCTTGCCCGCATCGCTTAATCGCAAGGCTTTATCTTGTCGTTTTCCTTTTGCAATACGATGAAACAGTTTCACCCCAAGATAATCTTCCAATGCCTGCACGGCATGGGAGACCGCAGACGGTGTGACATGCAGATCTTCCGCAGCCTGTTTAAAGCTTAAAAGCCGGGCGGCGGCTTCAAAAGAACGCAATTGAGGCAGAGGAGGAAGAGATCTAGACATTATTTCACATGAATTAAATTCAACATATCAATGAAATCTTATCGTTTGTTCACAGCAATGGAAAGGCATAAGAATAGGGAAATAAGAAAAACAAAGGGCGATAGAGCCAAATAATCAAATTTTCTCATGGGGAGTTTCGACAATATGATGACGCAATCTGCACAAGCGGTTAACATTTACTGGGAACATCGCGGAATGACTGTGCCACTTATGACTGAAAAACTTTCTTTACGAAAAAGATCGGTAACGATTGCCGGACACGGCACCAGTGTGTCGTTGGAAAATGCGTTTTGGGATGCGTTGAAAGACCTTGCCGATGAACGTGATATGTCGATGAATGCGCTGATCACCGAAATTGACAAAGAACGTACGGGCAATCTGTCCAGTGCAATCCGCGTCTTTATTCTGGAAAATATGCGCCGATAACATAAAGGCTCCCGCAGCATAATTGCCGGAGAGCCTTTGAAGAAGAGCCCCTGTTTTTACACAGGGGCGTTTTATTTTTGTAATTACACGAATTCTTTGAAGAAATCGTTGCCTTTGTCATCGACGATGATGAAAGCGGGGAAATCTTCAACTTCGATTTTCCAGATGGCTTCCATACCCAGTTCGGGATATTCCAGACATTCCATTTTCTTGATGGATTTTTGCGTCAATTCCGCAGCAACCCCCCCGATCGACCCGAGATAAAAACCGCCGTGTTTTTGACAAGCATCCGTTACAGCTTGTGAACGGTTTCCTTTGGCAACCATCAACATGGACCCGCCATTGGCCTGGAACAGATCAACATAGGCGTCCATACGTCCGGCTGTTGTCGGGCCGAAGGAACCGGAGGCATACCCTTCTGGTGTTTTGGCCGGACCTGCATAATAAACCGGGTGATTTTTGAAATATTGCGGTAATTCCTTGCCGGCATCCAGCAGTTCTTTCAGCTTGGCATGGGCAATATCGCGCGCCACAATCATGGTGCCTGTCATTTTCACACGGGTTTTTACCGGATATTCAGACAGGGTTTTCAGGATATCGGCCATTGGCTGATTCAAATCGATGGAAACTTCTTGTGCGCCTTCTGCATCAGCGACAGGCAAATAATCTGCTGGGTTATCGCACAACTGTTCAATGAAGACACCGTCCTTGGTGATTTTTGCAAACAACTGACGGTCTGCGGAACAAGACACACCGATGGAAACCGGGCAGCTTGCACCATGACGCGGCAGGCGGACGACACGAACATCATGGCAGAAATATTTACCGCCAAACTGGGCACCCATGCCCATGTCCTGTGTCATTTTCAGGACTTCCTGTTCAAATTCCACATCGCGGAACGCTTGACCTTTATCGCCGCCGCTTGTCGGCAGATTATCCAGATATTTTGCAGAGGCCAGCTTGGTTGTTTTCAGGTTGGTTTCTGCCGATGTCCCCCCGATGGTGATGGCAAGGTGGTAGGGCGGACAGGCGGCTGTCCCTAATGTGCGGATTTTTTCATCCAAAAATGCTTTCAGGGATGCCGGGTTTAACAAGGCTTTGGTCTGTTGATACAGGTAGGTCTTGTTTGCAGACCCGCCGCCTTTTGCCATAAACATAAATTTATAGGCATTGCCTTCGGTTGCGTAGAGGTCAATCTGTGCGGGCAGGTTATTGCCTGTGTTGACTTCTTCATACATATCGACAGGCGAGACTTGCGAATAACGCAGGTTCAGGTCGGTATAAGCTTGTGCAACCCCTTGGGAAATGGCTTCTTCGTCTTGCCCATCAACCCAGCAATATTTCCCGCGTTTACCCATGACAATCGCCGTTCCCGTATCCTGGCAGAGTGGCAGAATACCATCAGCGGCAATAGTTGCGTTCTTGATCATTTCAAGGGCGACAAAGCGGTCATTATCAGATGCTTCCGGGTCATCCAGAATATTGGCAACCTGTTTCATATGGGCAGGGCGCAGTTTATGAGAGATTTCCTTGAACGCTTCTTTTGTCAGCAAGCGAATGGCTTCAGGGTCAACTTTCAACACCTCTTTGCCGTCTACCTCAATCGTGGATACAAAATCCGAAGTAAGTTTGCGGTATTGAGTGGTATCCTCACCAACAGGGAACATGTCGTAATAAACGGAGTCGCTCATCTCTATCTTCTCATTCAATAGGTCTGTGAAACAAAAAAGGGGCTGGAAGAACTCCAGCCCGAAAAAAAAACTATTTCTTGTTACGAAAGGCATCCAGCGCAATCACATTGTCTTTTCCCTCTTCAGAGGTATCGGATGTCTTCTCTTCACCCGATGGCAATTGCGAGGTGTCTTCGTCATCATCATCCATCACATCGTCATCATCCAGATCTTCAGGATCAAGCATCTCCATCTTGAACTGTAATCCGAATTTCACGCTTGGATCGGCAAACCCTGTAACGGCCTCAAACGGCACGTGGATGGGTGTTTTTACTTCGCTGAAACTTAAAACCACATCAAAGTAATCTTGCGTCACTTCCAGATCCCAATATTCGTGTTCAATCACAATTGTGATTTCTTCCGGGTATTGATCACGCAAGCTGTCGGGCATGATCACATCGGGATGATCGGTGGCAAAAGTAATATAAAAATGATGGTCGCCCGGCAGGCCGTTTTCCTGACAATAAGTCAGAGCTTTGCGCACCACACTTTTCAGTGCGTCTTCGATCCAGCGGTCGTATCGTAAGGTGTCCATGATATCCATGAAAAGCTTTCTTGGCTTGGAAAATACTATAACTTGCCCTCAATATAGAACCGAACGCAGAGCAAGGTAAACTTATTTTTCCATCCCTCTTATACCAACCTTTGGTATAGAGAAAATCAAACAAGCAAACAAGGCCTCATCGACGCCGTCTTTCCGGTCCTGTATAGGCAGCTTGACGGCGGCGTTCTTCCTGTTTTGCGCGTTCCAGTTCTTCTTCATCGTCGATGTCAACAAGGTCCATTGCGCGATATGGGTAGGTGTATTTCTGCACGACGGCTTCACCTGTATCAATCTGTCCTTCTTCATATCCCTGAATGGTTTGGTCGACGATTGCCTCAATCAGCTTTCCGGTTACTTTGCGTAAAACATTTTCATCATAAAGATATTCTTTGTCGTAGATGATTTTTTGTAAATCCAGACGATGGTGGGTTACGAATTTCAGCAACAACAAGGCGAAAGCTTTTTTCTCGATATAGGTCGGGGCGATATCGAGAATATCTTTCAACGTTAAATAAACGAGATTGGGAAAACGTTGTGTTTCTTCAATATCTTCGAGGTAACCAATCACATCGTTGAAATAGTTGGCCCGTTCCGCATCCAGTGTTTTTAAATTCTTTTCAACGATTCTTTTATGCATGATTACTTCGCCTGTCTTTTTCTTCTCAATCCATATATCTCTTTTTAAGATGAGTAATAAACACCTCGGGATCAAGGGTTTTGCCTGTGGTATGTTTTAAAATTTCTGGTGTAGAAAGTTTTGAACCTTGCCCATGTACGTTGGCCCCAAGCCAATCCATCAATGGGCCAAAACGACCTTGGATAATGTCTGTTTCCAGATCGGGAAGGGCTTTTTGGGCGGCATCAAAAATCTGTGCTGCCGTCATTGCGCCCAAGGTATAAGTCGGGAAATATCCCCATGCGCCATCAAACCAGTGAATATCTTGCATGCATCCGTCACGGTTATTTTCGGGTTTGATTCCGAGCATTTTTTCCATTGATGCATTCCAGGCGGTTGGAATATCTTCAATTTCCATATCACCTTCGATTAAGGCGCGTTCCAGCTTGTATCGTAAAATCACATGGGCGGGATAAGTTACCTCATCAGCATCGACGCGAATAAAACCGGGTTTGACTTCGCGATACAGTCGAATAAAGTTTTCAAGGCTCCATGCTTCGCCCTTACCCTGAAACGTGGCCTTCATATGGGGTACGGCATAACGTAAAAACGCATCGGACCGGCAGACCTGCATTTCCACCAGCAAAGACTGGCTCTCATGCATACTCATGCCCCGTGCCGCGCCAACCGGGGTATAACGCCATTCTTTCGGCAATCCCCGTTCATAAAGGGCATGTCCGGTTTCATGTAGGACCCCCATCATGGCAGAGGTAAAATCGTTTTCATCATAGCGGGTTGTCAGGCGGATATCGTCAGGTACGCCGCCACAAAACGGGTGGGCGCTGACATCTAGACGGCCATGATCAAAATCAAAGCCTAAGTCAGACATAAATTTACGTCCCAGTGCTTCTTGTTTTTCGATTGCAAAAGGGCCTGTGGGACGGATCGGTGTTTGACCTTTTTGTTTTTCCAGAACGGATTGAAGAAATTCAGGTAAAAACTCTTCAAGTCGGGCAAAAATCGGGTCGATATCGGCGGCTTTTCCGCCCGGCTCATATTGATCAAGCAAGGCATCATACAGACCGCAATCCAGCTTTTGCGCTTTGGCCTGTGCCGATTGACGCGACAGGTTCAAGACTTCTTTCAAAGCCGGGGCGATACGGGCAAAATCACCATCGGGGCGGGCTTCGCGCCAAATGCCTTCACAAGTTGAAGTCGCACGCGACATGGCCTCGACCAGATCTTCATCCAAGGCGGTTGCATGGGTATAAGTGCGGCGCATTTCATAAAGGTTTGCCGCTTGCCAATCATCCAGCCCACCATCACGTTCGGCTTCTTCCAGCAAATCAGCCAAGGCGGGTTCCGTCATCATGGAATGTTTCAAGGTTGCCAGTAAAGCCAGTTGTTCAGCGCGGGCTTGGGCACCGCCTTTGGGCATCATGGCCGCCATATCCCAATGCAACATTGCCGAGGCCTCACCCAGAACCTCTGCACGTTTAAATTTCTTTTCCAATTGTGTGTAAGCGCGGCTCATGTCATGTTCTTCTTGTTGTTTCAATTCAATAATCCCAGACGGCTCATTTGGCCCAATGCCAGCAGCAGTCCCAACGTAATCATTATGGCAAGCAGTGTGAAGCGGTTCATTTCAAGCTATCTTTACCTTATTTCCACTCTGTTGTTTGTGGGGCTATCGGGCTTTTGGGTCAAGGGGGCATTCGCCCAATCCGTAACCGATACGATTAAAGATATCCAGTTACCCTTTCAAGTCACCCTTGAAAAATCCGGTGATATTCGTCTGGCAGGCCTGCTTTTTGATCCGCAATCAACAGGGTTGAATGATCTTGTCAAAACAGGGGACCGGGTTTCTGTGCGCCTGTTATCGGACAAGCCTGACAGATATGGGCGGAAACCGGCCCATATATGTCTAAAAGATGGGCGATGGGTACAAGGTGAATTGGTGCGCGAAGGCAAGGCAACGCCTTTTCCCTATCTCGGTGAAACCGCCTTTATTCGCGACCTTTATCTGTTGGAAACACGTCAAACCTATTCGGCTTTGTCAGAAAAAATTCCTCTGGATGAATTTGGCATTGTCGAGGGACGCGTTATTGATGTTGCCGTGATCAAGGGGACAGCCTATTTGAATTTCGGTCCCAACTGGCGCAGTGACTTTACGATTAAGGTTTCCAAAAAGGCGCAAAAAAAATTCCATGCATTTGGTTTTGATCTCCCTACATTAAAGGAACGTGACGTGCGTATTCGAGGCTGGGTTTTTCAACAAAACGGTCCTATGATAGCGCCTGAACATCCTGCCCAATTGGAAGTAATAGAAAAATAATGCCTTTTAATCATCACGGTTCAAACCTGTTTCCCGCCCTTTCTCCCAATCATAGTGGCATGCTGGATGTCGGTGATGGACATTCGATTTACTGGGAAGAATGCGGTAATCCCGACGGGCAACCTATTCTGTTCTTGCATGGCGGGCCGGGGGCAGGGTGCGCCCCGGTGCATCGGCGTTTTTTCGATCCCGATCATTATCGCATTGTTTTACTGGATCAGCGTGGCTGCGGGCGTTCTGTCCCGGCGGCTTCAATCGAAGACAATACCACCGATCATCTGGTGGCTGATTTGGAAAAACTGCGTCGTTTGCTCAAAATCGATAGCTGGTTTGTGTTTGGTGGATCATGGGGCAGCACTTTGGCGCTGGCTTATGGGGTCGCCCATCCCGCCCGGTGTAAGGGGTTTATCCTACGTGGTATTTTCATGGGCCAAGAGTATGAAGGCGATTGGTTCCTTAATAAAATGGGCACCTTCCAACCCGAAGCAGCGCGGGCATTTATCCATTTTTTACCAAAAGAGGAACGCACGGATATTTTAAATAATTACGTGCGCCGCCTTAACCATCCTGACCCGGACATCCATTTGCCAGCTGCTTTTTCCTGGTCTGCCTATGAAGAAGCCTGTGCGACACTTCTGCCGTTTAACAACCCGGGCCAACCGGACCCGCACAGCACCTTGTGCCTTGCCCGCATGGAAGCACATTATTTCCAGCACGACTTTTTTATGGAAAAAGATCATCTTTTAAACAAACTGCACCGCATTCTCCATTTGCCCTGCATCATTGTACAGGGGCGGTACGATGTGGTTTGTCCGCCTGTTACGGCTGAACATTTATCGCGCAGTTGGCCAAATGCACAATTGATCATCGTTCCCGATGCTGGGCATAGCGCCTTGGAACCCGGTATTCGCAGTGCTTTGGTGAATGCCACACAGGCATTTAAAGTCTATTCCGACTGATCGGCAATTAACCGAAGGGCTTTCCAGATGCCGGGCCATGTGCCCAGATCGGACCATGACGTCAGCAGGGAGACCACAGCGCACTGATCGGTCTTTTCCAGAATGGCGACATCAAGGGATTGCGATGGGCAGGGACCATAATCCAGAAGGCCATCCTGATTTTGAGCCAGTGCTTTTTCACAGGCTTGTAAAACATCCGGGCAATGGGTTTGTGCCAGTTTAATCAAGGTTTCCGGTGTGACGCAAAATATACCGGCATTCCAAACAAAACGACCTTGTGCGAGCAAATCGCGGGCGGTTTTTTCATTGGGTTTTTCAACAAAACTTTCAACCTTATGTCCGCTATAACCAGCATGCAGGCGGGTGCCGACCTCGATATAGCCATAATGTGTGACGGGTCGATCTGCCACCGCCCCAAATGTGACGATCCAGCCATTTTGCGCCGCACTTGCCGCATCGACTACAGCGCGTGAAAAGGCGGTTTCATCCCCGATAAAATGGTCGCTGGGACAAATCAATAAGGGATAATTTTCTCCGCGCGTCCGTGCCCAAAGGGCGGCAGTTAAACAGGCAGCCAAGGTGTTTTTGCCTTCTGCCTCCAACAACAGGTCTTCCAGGTCAAAGGCGATATCGTCGGCTTGTTCCAAAACAAGGTCTTTCAGGCGAACATTTGCAATGACCAAGGGGAGTAAACACTCGGCTATATCAATGCGTTCCAGTGCCTCCTGAAAGGGGCTGTCGTCATCCAATAAAGGCAGGAATTGTTTTGGTCGCTCTTCGCTGGACAGCGGTTGCAGGCGCGTGCCTGATCCACCGGCCAGAATAACGGGGCGTAAGGTTGTTATCTCTGTCATGGGGCGATTTATACCTATTTTTTCAACCTTCCAGCAACGCGAAAGTCACAATTCGGTCTTAATTATAATGTTTTCTTGTGACAATCCGACGAAAGGACATTCATATGACGTACTTAAGACTCTTTTCCATCCTCGGCGTTTTCTTTTTGAGCGCCGCTTTCACGCACGCGCACGCCACCGACGTGACCGTTTACAAGTCCCCTTATTGTGGCTGTTGTACGGCCTGGAGTGAACATATGCGCGACAATGGTTTTACTGTCACGGAAATTAAACGCGAAGATATGGACACCATCAAAAAAGAAATGGGCGTCCCTGAACAGCTGGAATCCTGCCACACCGCCATGATCGACGGCTATGTGGTTGAAGGTCATGTTCCGGCAGATGATGTAAAACGTCTGCTCAAAGAACGCCCCAAGGCCAAAGGCCTGTCTGCTCCGGGTATGCCGATGGGCTCACCGGGGATGGAACAGGGGGGCATGAAAGACCGCTACGTTACCGTTCTCTTTGACGAAGACAATAATATGAGCGCCTTTGCCCGTCACTGATTAAAAAAAAGACGCCACCAATCCCCCACCGACAACCTCACAGCAGGCCCGCAGTTATCTGTTATGGCCTGCTTTTTTTGTAACTTGCTTTTGGATCGTTTTTTGCTATTTTGCCCTAAGTGTCCCCGTAGCTCAGTAGGATAGAGCATCAGATTCCTAAAAGAGAAATTGGGCATTAAGGTCGGAAACGCCTTAATGAATCCGCTCAAACTCAGGGAAGCCTTTAAACTGGTAATCCTGAGCCAAGCCCGAAATCATTTTCGGGAAGGTGCAGAGACTTGACGGGCGGTGCCTAAGTCCTTTGAGGATAAGGCAAAGAGAAAGTCCAGACCACAAAGCCGCAAAGAATGCGGTGGCGGCGAAAGTCGTAGTTGGTATGAATCTGAGGGCCGGAGGTTCGAATCCTCTCGGGGACACCATTTGATTTAGGTCTAGATTATTATCTTTGCTTGAAAGCCTAACCTCATAAAATATTTTCAGTCTTAGGCAAACCTGTTTCAGAAAGGTGCCCCTCCCCCGTACGTTGGACAGTTTAAAGGCAAGGAAGTTTTTGCTGAAACTGATTTCTTGCCATCTTTTACAGGGCTTCTTGGCAGTTGCCACTGATTAAAAACACCTTGGTGATTCAAAAAAGGGGGGCAGAATAGAAAAGCGCCAGCAAGATCTAAGGAGATCTAGTTGCAATTCGTTGATATGTAATCATAAAAAATGGAGCGGGCGAAGGGAATCGAACCCTCGTGTACAGCTTGGGAAGCTGTCGTTCTACCATTGAACTACGCCCGCTTGACCAAAAAGGTTTTAATGGAGGGGGCTGTCGGTTTCAATAGAAATTTGATGCCTTATGAAAAATAAATGTTTGTCTCGTGAAATGGATGAGATGCCCTTTTTCGAAAGATATCGACCATGGTGTCATTTATTATGGGAAAATTATCCAGCGTCAAGGTGATGGGGGAGGGCCCTTCTTAGGATCACGCCCAGATAAAACAGATAAAAAGCGATACATCCTATGATTCTTCAGGCCTATATTGTGACGATTTTACTGTCAGGTTTGATCCTGATTAACGTGATCGCGAAATTGTTTTTTTCAGAGTTTCCAACAGATAAGACAGATAAGCGGTCTTTTTTTTCGCGGTGGGTTAACTATCCTAAAAACAAAATGTGTGTCGAAGAACGTGCGCGTGGTTTTTTGAGCTTTCTTTATTACACGCAAATTGTTCTTTTGGTTGTGACGGTTATCGTTTTGATTTTTGGCGATTATACCATGTAGTGTTTTTATGGCGTTCACGTTTTTTTGAATTGGTCCGAACCCTTGATCAGGGTAGTTTCTAGGTGGATGGATAAAAAAAGGAACGCCCCGTGGATAGCCCGTTACCCTATGCAAAATTTGAACACCCCGAGATAACGGCAAAAGGGGAAAACCGTGCGTATGTCGCGTTAAAACAGCTGGAAACCTTGTGGTTTAATACGGGTAGCTTGTGTAATTTATCCTGTCAGGGCTGTTATATGGACTCCAGCCCCACAAATGATCGGTTAGCCTATATCACAAGGAGAGATGTTGAGACATTCCTTAATGAAATTGTAGCGCAAGATCTGCAGGTTCAGGAAATCGGTTTTACGGGAGGGGAACCGTTTATGAACCCACATATCATGGAAATCCTAACCCTTTGTCTGGAAAGGGGGTTTGATGTACTGATCCTCACCAATGCAATGAAGCCTATGCATCATCATAAAACCGCATTGTTGGAATTAAAAAATACATACGGGCGGAAATTAGGAGTCCGTGTTTCCGTCGATCATTACCGTGCAGAAGAACATGAGAAACTGCGAGGTGCGCAGAGCTGGAACATTATGACGCAAGGCTTATGCTGGTTATCTCAAAATCAATTTAAGCTGGCGGTTGCCGGGCGCACATTATGGCAGGAGGGTGAAGAAGTTGCGCGGGCCGGATATGGAAATATGTTTGCACAATATGACATTTCACTCAATGCAGAAGACCCGGTGACGTTGGTTCTGTTTCCTGAAATGGATGTCGATGCGGATATGCCTGAAATTACGGTTGCCTGTTGGGACATTTTGGGTGTCCGTCCTGATGCGATGATGTGTGCAACGTCCCGCATGGTTATTCGGCGCAAAGAGGACGATATGGCGAAAGTTGTGCCTTGTACGCTCTTACCCTACGATCCCAAATTTGAAATGGGGACGTGTTTATCAACATCAGGTGGGCCTGTCGCCCTTAATCATCCTCATTGTGCAAAATTTTGTGTGCTTGGCGGCGGTTCCTGTAGTAAAAATTAACAGGAAACAAAAGGATTGTGTGGCAGGGCTATGAAAACGTTGGGGGGGACTGTTGGAATTGTTTTGGCTTTTGTCGCCTTGTGGGTGGGAGCTTGCGAAGCTGAAGAGGTCCAGCCGAAAGATGTCTATTCCAAAGTTCAGCACTTGAATGAAGGTCTGGTGACATTGCTGCGCCACAATATGCGGAGTGATTTTACCATTCAAGTTACGCCCGAACTTATGGGGAATATCATTCAACCCCGCCATGTGTATCAACAAGCACTGGATGTTGAGCTGAAATTAGCGGCTATTGTACGGGCAAATGGTGTCAAAGTGCCGCTGATCCATCGGGTTTTGGCCCGCCCTTATACACCAAAGGATGTTTCAGATTTATTGGAAGTCATGCATCAGCGAGTTGAGCTATTGCTTGAGTATTTTAATATCCCTGAAAACCCGTATTACAAAGAACAAGAGGAACGCGAACCCTTGGATGTGTTCTATGCATTGGAACGTATGGACCGGTTTTTGTTAAAAATGGGGGCCCCTTCCATTCAGCCCGGCCATGTGTTTCGGCGTGCGTATGCAATTGCCGGTCTGGCTGAAAAATTATGCCGCCTTGAGACCTGCGCAGATATTCGCCGCCGGGCACTGGCTGACGATGATGTGATTATTCCCGCGCATGTCTATCAGGAAACCTATCGTTATATTGATGCGCTGCATCTTTATGTGAAGAAACACAAGACGCACTTAACGGGCGGGGTTCTTGCCTTAAAACCACAGGACGGTATGATTAGGCCTGCACAGGTGAACAAATTGATGGGTGTTGCACTGGCTGATACAATTGCAGTGGCGAAAGAAAGTCTTGAACTGGACGCAATCGAACTGACTCCCTTTAAGGCAGATACCATCCCGCGTGATGTTTGGCGGGAAATAAATTATGCGCGTCGCTTATTGGAAACGATGGTGCAGCAATAAAGAAAATTTGGAAACAATCATTTTCTAAATCCCCCTATTATCGATTTTAAAGAAACAAGGCATCCTCTTGGCAATTGAAGTTTCATTCCAATGAGGTTTAAAAATGTCTAAATTGCTTGTGATCCATTCCAGCCCGATGGGCGATAAATCTGTAACACGTCGATTGGCATCTGCGTTTATTGAACGTTATCAATCGACCCATGATGGTGTTGAAGTTGTTGAACGTGATGTGTCTGCGTTGAATTTGCCTCATCTGGATGGTGAAATTCTGGGTGCTTTTTTCACACCGGCTAAAGATCGTACCGAAGAACAGGCTGCGCATGCCAAACGATCAGAACAACTGATTGCTGAATTTAAAGAGGCTGACAGTGTGGTTATCGGGGCGCCGATGCATAATTTCGGTATCCCTTCAACTCTGAAAGCCTATATCGATCATATTGCGCGTGCAGGTGAAACGTTTAAATATACCGAAAATGGGCCAGTCGGCTTGGTCGAAGATAAACCGATTTATGTGATTGCTGCGCGTGGTGGGGATTATTCTGAAAACGGATACCCGCATATGGATTTTGTTCTGCCTTATCTGCAAACCGTTCTGGGCTTTATTGGCGTTCAAAATGTGACCCTGATCCAGGCCAATGGGATTGCAATGGGCGAAGATGCGGCCGCGCAAGCGATTGTCGGGGCAACTCAGGACATTTCAGCGGCATTGGCTGCGTAAAGTCTACGCGTTATTTTACTAAAGGGAGGGGTGTTTTATATCCCTCCCTTCTTTATTTTGTGATCAGTTTCAAAGTTTCCCCGGCTTGCAAGCCGTTGCTTAAGGTTTCGTTGTTAAGCACTTTGAGCCAGTCTTCTTTGAACTTTTCGACTTTCATTTGTTGCGCTAACGAGGCGATACTGTCTTTCTTACCAGCACGATAGAGGGTGATATGATATCCCGTTATTGTACTGGCTTCACGCTGTGATAGACGTTCAAAGCTGTAAGTTGTTTTACGAAACGGCAGGGCCAGAGATTCTGTCATATTGGGTAATGTCAGGAACTGGAATTGAAAGATCGCGTCGCCATCGACAATCGCGAGGTAACGCAGATCACGCACGCCTTGTGAATTTTGGATGCGCACTAATCCGGTTGCACCGTCCAGCCCGTTAATTGTCAGGCTTTGAAGTTCACGTAAATTATATTTATTGGCCCAAATTTCCGTCAGATATTTGCGGGCAGAAAGACGACCATATCCTTTTTTACCCATCGTAAAGACCATTGCATTTCCGCTTTTATCTGTGGCGACAACCATATCCGGTTTGTTGACCAATTGGAATTGATCGGGAACACTAAAGCGAATGCGTAAATCCGGATGGATAAATGTTTGCCCGTCAATGAGGCCTTGCTTGATGCTTTCCCCATAAGCAATGCCGTTGATCAGCGCGAGATAGGTTTTCTGATTAAGGAAGTCCAGATCCGCAGGATAGGATTGCGCAATTTTGGTTGAGGCGTCGATTCTTTTGCGTGTATCGGGGTGGGAGGCAAAAATTGAATAATGCGATTGTTGTCCCTGCTTGCCTTTCATGCGGGCTTCGAGTTCCGTATGGGCGGCAAGTTTTTTAAAGAAGCTGGCAGAGGCTTTTGGATCATAGCCCAGTTTGGTCATGTAACGAATGCCGAGCATGTCGGCTTCCATTTCATGGTCGCGTGAATAGCTTGCGAGATAGGCCTGACCTGCAAAGTTGGCAATATCTCCGGCGGGACCACCGATAACGGCCCCTAATATGGTGGCACCTACACCGGTTAAAACGGATTTACTATATCGTTGGGCGGTATGACGGGCAGTGACATGTCCAATTTCATGGCCGAGGACGGCGGCGAGCTCGGCCTCGTTTTCGGCCAATGCGATCAGGCCGCGGCTGATGTAGATATAGCCACCAGGCAAGGCAAATGCATTGATAATGGGATCATCAAGAACCGTAAATGTCCATTTCAGGTTCGGTAATTCAGATTCTTTTGCCAAACGTTGACCCAAATCGTTTACGTAACGTGTAATCGTTGCATGGTCGTAAGCCCCACCGAATTGTTTGAGAATTTTCGGATGTTCTTGTTTACCAACGCTGAGTTCCTGTTGTTCCGACATAAGGCCGGTAAAACTGCTTTTCCCGGTTGCCGGATTAACCGAGCAGCCAGATGTAGAGATTGCAAGCAGGGCGAAAACGCTAAAAAGGATAAAAGGCTTCATGCGGACCGTTTAAAAATGGTTTTGAGTCTGAATGTTCCCGCTAAAGATAAGATGAAACGCACGTAAATCAAAGCGTTTGAGGGTATTTTTCTTGTTCCTGACCTCAAAACAGGCTAAACCGCAGCCTTGTTGTTTAACTCACGGGTTTTTGAATATGATTCGCTACGACCTTCTTTGTGAATATGACCATAAGTTTGAAGCGTGGTTTCGCGATAGTGCCGCTTATGATGAACAGGTCAAAGCCGGTGAGGTCCTATGCCCGTTTTGTAGCAACGATAATATCCGCAAGGCGGTGATGGCGCCAGCGATTGCCTCACATAAAGAAAGTGTCGCCTCGACCGGACGCGAACTGGCCATTGAAGCAGCAGAAAAAGCAGCAGACGACATGAGGGAAGGCGCAGATCCTCAAGATGTTGCACATGCTTTTATGGATGTTGTTAATAAGTTGCAAAAGCATGTGGAAGAAACATGTGATTATGTCGGTGAAGATTTTGCACAGGAAGCGCGCGCCATTCATTATGGTGAAGCCGAAGAACGCAATATTTATGGCGAAGCATCCCCGGAAGAAACGCAGGAATTGCGTGACGAGGGGATCGAGGTTTTGACCTTGCCCAAACCATTGGACAAAAAACAAGCAAACTGAAAGTAACCTGATTATTTCAGTAAAAGCTGATCTGATTTTGATGAAAAGACGAACGAATTAAGTCTTACTTTATTGTTAAAATTGTATTATGAAAAGCAACTGCAGGTAATGTTTTGCTTGCAGAATTTTATATTATTTGATTATATTTTTTACTTATAATAATTGAAATAAACTTCGTAATCCTTAGGTATTATATCTATTGGCTGATTGGAGGAGGGTATATCTGTGTTAGACAATGTAAGAATTCGTTCAAGGATCATTTTGGCGCTGGTTCTTCCTGTTATTGGGTTGCTGTTTTTTGCGGGCGGCAACATTGTGGAAAAGCGCCAGATTGTTGGAGATATGGAAAAACTGACAACATTGGCAGAATTGGCTCCGACGATCAGTGCCTTGGTCCATGAACTACAAAAAGAACGCGGTACATCTGCGGGCTTTATTGGCGGTAAAGGACAGAAGTTTCAAACCAAGCTCACCGATCAGCGTAAAGAAAGCGATATCCGTTTTGGGCAGCTCCAGCAGGCTTTAAAGAAATTTCCTGTTGAGGATTACAGCGAAGTTTTAAAAACGAAAATTGATGTTGCACAGAAAGCCTTGGATCAATTGGGTGCCAGTCGAGACAAGGTCACAAAACTGGAATTCTCCGTGCCGCAGATGGCAGGGTATTACACGCCGACGATTGGAAAGCTTCTGAGTATTGTGGAAGAAATGGCGGTTTTGAGTAGTGACTCAGTTGTCACAGGTGCAATCGCGGCTTATACAGCATTCTTGCAGGCAAAGGAACGTGCCGGGATTGAACGCGCGATGGGGTCCGGTGGGTTTAGTGCCGGTGAGTTCAAGCCCGCGATTTATCGCAAGTTTTTACAATTGATCGCCATGCAGGAAACTTTCCTGAGCCGTTTTAAAATTTTTGCGAGCCATGAACAAATTCAATTTATGACTGACACCGTAAAAGGTAAGGATGTCGATGAAGTTGAACGCATGCGCAAGATTGCGATTGAAAATCCCGTTACAGGGACAACCGAAGGGGTTGAGGGACCTTATTGGTTTGATACAATTACCAAAAAAATCAACTTATTGAAGACAGTTGAGAATAAGGTCGCCGAAGATCTTGTCGGATTGGTGGATCGTGTCCGTAGTGATGCACAAACGGCTTTCTATATGACGAGTGCATTCACAGTTCTATTGTTGCTTATTACGTTTGTAATTGTCTTACGTATTGTTGCAGGTATTACGAAACCGATTTTAAGCTTAAGCGCCGTTATGACGAATTTGTCGCAAGGTAACTTGACGATTGCGGTTGAAGGAGGTGATCGTGGTGATGAAATCGGTGAAATGGCACACTCTGTTGAAGTTTTTAAAAACGGAATGATCGAAGCTGAACGCTTAAATCAGGAAAAACAAACAGAGCAGGAAGAAAAGCAGCGTCGCCAAAAACTGTTGGAAGAATATATCCATGATTTTGAACTGACGATGATTACGGTTCTGGATGGCTTGTCCAGTGCAGATACCACCATGCGTGAAACGTCGAATGAAATGAACGAAATTTCAGTCAATACCAAGGGACAGTCCGCGACAGTAGCCGCATCGGCGGAAGAGGCGTCGACGAATGTTGAAACGGTTGCGAGTGCTGCAGAAGAGTTATCTGCCTCAATCGGTGAGATTTCAACGCAGGTATCATCAGCATCCGATACAGCCTTGACGGCGGTGCAAGAAGCAACCGACACGTCCCATAAAATCAGTGTCCTGGAAGACAATGTGGCAAAAATCGGTGAATTTGTCGGCTTGATTAATGATATTGCGGATCAGACCAATATGTTGGCTCTGAATGCGACGATTGAAGCTGCGCGGGCAGGCGATGCCGGTAAAGGTTTTGCAGTTGTGGCTCAGGAAGTGAAGACACTTGCCAATCAGACATCCAAAGCAACAGAAGAAATTGCCAAACAAATTGCCGAGGTGCAGGCCTCCACCTCCCTATCGGTGGCGGCAATTGCGAGTGTGTCTCGTTCTATTAGTCAGGTAAGCGAGATTTCGGCTTCGATTTCAGCGGCGGTGGAAGAACAAAGTGCGGCCACCAGTGAAATTGCCCGCAATGTGGAACAGGCCGCGACCGGCACGCAAAATGTCTCGTCTGAAATTGTGCATGTGGTTGAATCGGCAGAACGTGCGGAAAAAGCATCTGATCATATCGGGGATGCGTCACGTGCCCTGTCGTCACAGGCTAAAATTTTGCGCACGAAAGTCACAGAGTTTTTGCAAAAAGTTCAGTTCGATAAACAAAGCCATGAAAAGAACTTGGTGGAATGGACCGACGACCTGGCCTTTGGGATTAAGAAAATCGATGACGACCATCGGCAACTGTTGGAAATGGTAAATCGTCTTTACAAGTTTATGAAAACCAATGCCACACGGGAAGATATCGATAAGGCGTTTAATGAGTTGCAGAATTACACCCAAACTCATTTTGCCGCAGAAGAAAAATTAATGCAGGAGCATTCCTATCCCCTTTATGACGAACATAAAAAGGCGCACGAAGCTTTTTGTATGCGTGTGGAAAACATGTATGCACGATATAAAGCAGGGGAAATGTCTGGCGAAGTTGATCTAACCGGTTTGTTGGGGAGCTGGTGGGTCAATCACATTCTGTCTCACGACAAACGACTGGCAGACACTTTAAAGTCTTGATTTGTCCCCGTGAAGTAAGAAAGGGCGTCTTCCGCTGGTTCGGGAAACGCCCTTATTCTTTATTGAGAAAGCGATAAAGTCCCGCTCTTTAACGCATTGACCATATTGGCAATCATTTTCATCTCCCGACCTTCACGGGTGTAATAGGTTTGGGTTTCATCGTCGAACAAGGCCCAGAAGGCCCAGCAGCCATAGGGATTAACATCAGATTCTTTGGTTCCAACATTGTGTGCCTGCGGATAAAGCATGACGATGTTATTGGCCTCGGCCAATTCATTGTAAATATTTTTGTAAAAGAGATCGTCAAAGGTGATCGTCTGACCGGATACCGCCGATCCCACCTTACCGGTAAAAGTCCATTCAGGGAATTGTTGGCAGCCGTGTAGGGCGACATGCAGTTTACAATCTGTTTCCCCGGATTTACACGCGTCCGGAACGTAAGCATACCCGGTAGAACCGATACCGTGATCATTTAATTCCTGATCTGTTTCAAGATCTTCGACATATGTTTTTTGCGCAAAGGAATAGAGGTTATCTGCTTTAAACTCTGTAGGACTATTCATCTTGCCATAAAGATGGGACAGGATGTCTTTGCCCAGATCATATCCGGCGACAAATCCATAATTGCAATGATACATCCACGGGTCATTGCCGCGCATAAATTGATTGGGAAACCAGCTGTATTGTTGGGAATTGGATGGGGCACAGGGAAAAGCGGCATCACCAAGATTTTCGTATTGATCAAATATACTTTTGGCCGTGGGCATGCCGTGAGCAACCGGGTAAAAGGGACCGTAAGTCGGAATATACGCCCATGCTTTGATGTTGCTGTTTTGATTTTCAACAAAATGATCATAAAACAGGCGCGAGGTGTTGCCCAAAAGCGGGTTAATGACCTGATCACTTTGGGAATTGAAGATAAAGACTTTGTCGTCTTTCAAATTTGCAATCGGGGCAATTTGACCGTTTGCAGACAGGGCTTCGGCTTTATCAATATAGGTTGTCGCGGTGAGGTCCGCGCCAATGCCCATCATACATTGCTGTTTGATGGTTGTAATGTCACTGGGCGGCATATTTTGCGCACAAAAAAACGGCCCACCAGCGACAGATCCCATGCCGGAAAATATATCTGAATAGGCGACATGAAGTTGTTGCGCCATAAACGCACCAGAAGACACGCCGGAGACGGTAATCTGCTCCCCATTAATTTTCGGGGCTGGATTGACGGCCTCGGCTGAACTGAGAATGAAAAACGAAAAAAAGGCGGTGAACAATATCATACGCATGGCGATCATCACTTAAAAAGGGAAGGGTTGCCTTATGATGCATGCAGTAGATGTTTTGCGCAAGTTTTCTGCAGGCGGGGTTGCTATGATTGGGCTTGTGCCAATGCAAAGATTTCTTCGGGGCTTTCGATTACGTGTAGGACATCCCCACAAATCATGGAAAGACGTGTGCAGGCCAATGTTTCCACATCAAATTCATTGCCATCATCACCCGCGCCATAAAGATTCGAGGGATAAGCACAGGCGATCTGGTCCAGACGAACAAGAACGCATTCGCCTTCTAATCCCGTGAGTTTTGTCAGGTTGGGCATTGTTTGGCTCATCTGTTTACGCGGTTTGTTTGGTCGCAAACAACAGGTAATTGACACTAAGATCGTCGGTGAGAGACCAACTGTCACGTAACGGATTAAAGGAAACGCCTTTCATCTGGGCGACGGTCAATCCGTTTTGGCGCAAGCCATCTGCAAATTCACCGGGTTTGACGAACTTGTTGAAATCATGTGTGCCTCGCGGCAACCATTGCAAGATATATTCAGCTCCGACTTTTGCCATTGCAAAAGATTTAAGGGTGCGGTTCAAGGTGGCCCCGATCATGGCACCACCCGGTTTGACAAGGGCACAGGAGGCCTCAAGAAAGGCGTCAATATCGGCAACGTGCTCGATGACTTCCATATTTAAAACAGCATCAAATTGCAGGCCTTCTTTGGCAAGGTCTTCGGGGAAGACACAACGATAGTTGATGTCCAATCCGCCGGCCTCAGCATGGACCATTGCGGTTTTGATGTTTTTATCTCCGGCATCGATACTGGTCATTTCGGCACCCATGCGGCACAGGGGTTCTGAAATCAGACCGCCGCCACACCCGATATCCAGAAGGCGCAATCCCTTAAGCGGTTGGTCTGCATTGGCATCCAGTCCAAAATGATTACAGAGGCGTTCCCGAATAAAGGCCAAACGTGTTGGATTGAATTTATGTAACGGGCGGAATTTTCCGTTCGGGTCCCACCATTCATCTGCAATAGCGGTGAACCATGCCACTTCTTCCGGGTTGACTGTCGTAGAGGCCATGTGATTGCTCCAGTCTTTTTCGCCTGTTCCATCCGTTTATTTATACGTGCAGGTTTGGCTTTGCCAGTCTTAAATGAAAAAATGAACTGATTTGTGTAAACTCAGGGGTTGGAACCATGTCAAAGAGCTGCATTTTACGCTGTATTTGGCTTGCAAAAATAACATGTTTAAGAGTATGTATAGCGCGCGCACGCTAAAGCGTCGCATTTGACTTATCCTTTTTTGACTTTCGCCTTAAGGAACATTTCTTCAAATGGCTCGGATCGTAATGAAATTTGGCGGCACTTCGGTGGCCGACCTCGACCGGATCAGGAATGTCGCCCAACGTGTGAAAAACGAAGTGGATGCAGGTAACGAAGTGGCCGTTGTTGTTTCGGCCATGTCCGGTGTCACCAACCAGCTTGTCGGTTATTGCGAGGATGCATCGCCCATGTACGATGCCCGTGAATACGATGTGGTTGTGTCCAGCGGCGAACAAATTACTTCGGGTCTGTTGGCTATCGTTCTTCAATCGATGGGTGTTGCTGCACGCTCTTGGCAGGGCTGGCAAATTCCAATCCGTACTGACAGTGTTCATGCAAAAGCACGTATCGAAGAGATCGGTACCGAGGAAATCGACACGCGAATGAAAAACGGCGAAGTTGTCGTTGTGCCGGGTTTCCAAGGTGTCGGCAGTGACAACCGTGTCACCACATTGGGTCGCGGCGGTTCCGATACGTCTGCCGTTGCATTGGCAGCAGCAACCAAAGCTGACCGTTGTGATATCTACACGGATGTGGACGGTGTCTATACGACGGATCCGCGCATCGTTGCCAAAGCGCGTAAACTTGACAAAATCACCTACGAAGAAATGCTTGAGCTGGCTTCACTCGGCGCCAAGGTTTTGCAGACCCGTTCTGTGGAAATGGCGATGAAGCACGATGTGCGCCTGCAAGTGTTAAGCAGTTTTGAAGATAAGCCCGGAACCTTGGTTTGCGGGGAGGATGAAATCGTGGAACAAGAACTTGTAAGCGGCATCGCCTATTCACGCGATGAAGCAAAAATCACTTTGATCGGTGTTGCCGATCGCCCCGGTGTTTCTGCCGGTATTTTCGGCCCGCTGGCCGATACCTCTATCAACGTTGACATGATCGTTCAGAACGTTTCTGAAGATGGTCAGAAAACCGATATGACCTTTACGGTGCCGCGCGGTGATTTGAAACGTGCGATTCAGTTGTTGGAAGAACGCAAAGATGATGTTGCCTATGAGCGCATGATCTCTGACAGCGATGTGGTTAAAATCTCTGTGGTTGGTGTCGGTATGCGAACACACGCCGGGGTAGCGGCTACTATGTTCAGCGCATTGGCTGAAAAAGGCATCAACATTCAGGTCATCACAACGTCTGAAATCAAGGTTTCTGTTTTGATTGCAGAAGAATATCTTGAACTGGCCATCCGTGCGTTGCACTCTGCATATGGCTTGGATGCCGATCAAGAATAAAAACGACGATAAGGGGTAGGGTAATGAGCGAAGCTGCCAGACAACAGCTGGATAAATTGTGGCAACGCGGGAAAGACTTTCTCGGTTGTGAATTTGCGGTTCTTGGCGGGGCAATGTCCTGGATTTCGGAAAGAAATCTGGTGTCAGCATTGTCCAATGCCGGTGGCTTCGGTGTAATTGCAGGCGGTTCTATGGGACCGGAATTGTTGTCTGCTGAAATTGCAGCAACAAAAACAATGACCGACAAACCGTTTGGTGTGAACCTCATTACCATGCACCCCCAGTTGGATCAGTTGATTGATGTCTGTAAGGAACATGCGGTTTCTCACGTGGTTCTAGCGGGTGGTTTGCCCAGTGGCGCATCTATCAAACAGGTGAAAGATTTTGGGGCGAAGGTGATCTGTTTTTCACCGGCTCTTGTTCTGGCAAAACGATTGATCCGCAACGGTGCAGACGCACTGGTGATTGAAGGGGCGGAAGCCGGCGGTCATATCGGCCCGGTTGTGACATCTGTTTTGGCGCAGGAAATTTTGCCGCAAATTAAAGATGTGCCGATCTTTGTTGCTGGTGGGATTGGTCGCGGTGAAGCGATGCTGTCCTATTTGGAAATGGGGGCAAGCGGTGTGCAGTTGGGGACGCGTTTTGTCTGCGCCCATGAATGTATTGCCCATGAAAATTTCAAAAAGGCATTTATTCGGGCCGGGGCCAAGGATGCGATGACAACCTTGCAAATTGATCCGAATTTCCCGGTTATTCCGGTGCGGGCCCTGAATAATAAAGGGACCGAGGAATTTATGGCAACACAGCGCCGGGTTATTGAGAAATTCAACAATGGTGAGCTTGGAAAAGAAGCCGCACAGTTGGAAATTGAACATTTCTGGGCTGGTGCCCTGAAACGTGCGGCAATTGATGGCGATGTGGAATTTGGTTCGGTCATGGCTGGTCAGTCCGTCGGCATGGTGAAAAAAGAACAACCCGTTTTGGAAATTTTGGAGGAATTGGTCGAACAGGCGTGTGCCGTCCTAGAGACGCGTCAATCGGCCTAATCGCAATCAGGTTATGATCCCCGGTCGTTCAGCAATCGCCCCGAAAGGAATTTTGTCGCGCCTGCGCTCCGTTATGGCAGCAGATGCGACGGCGGAAACGCGCCTGCAACTGGTGACGAATATTGTCGCGACCGATATGGTGGCGGAAGTTTGTTCCATCTACATTATGCGCGCGGGCGAGGTGCTGGAACTGTTTGCGACCAAGGGGTTGAAACTGGATGCGGTCCACCTGACCCGTTTGCGTGTCGGTGAAGGGGTCGTCGGGACAATCGCGGCCTCGGGTCGTCCGATGAATTTGTCGGAAGCCAAAGACCACCCCTCATATGTCTATCGTCCGGAAACGGGGGAAGAAGATTACCATTCCATGATGGGTGTTCCCTTGTTGCGCATGGGGCGCGTTCTTGGGGTTCTGGTTATCCAGAACAAGACACAACGTCATTATACTGAAGAAGAAGTCGAAACCCTGCAAACCGTCGCCATGATTATTGGCGAGTTGGTTGGTAGTGGTGAGCTGATCAAGAAAGAAGAAACCCTGCCCACGGACGGTATCGCTATGCTGCCGTTGCGATTGGAAGGGTCGGCCCTGAATGCCGGGATCGGGATGGGCGATGCAATTTTGCACGAAGCCCGCGTGGTTATCACACGCTTTGTTGCCGAAGACCCGGAAACCGAACTGGAACGTTTGCGCAATGCCTTAAGCGAAATGCACGGGGCGTTGGACGATATGTTACAATCCTCGGAAAGTCTGGATGATGAACATCGCGATATTCTTGAAACCTATCGCATGTTTGCCGAAGACGCAGGTTGGCTTGGTCGTATTCGCGAGGCGATTAAAACAGGTCTGACCGCCGAAGCCGCTGTGCAAAAGGTCCATGACGATACCGAAGCACGTATGGCGCAGGTTCAAGACCCTTATTTGCGCGAACGTGTAAATGATTTACAGGACTTGGCCAACCGTTTGTTGCAACATCTGGTGGGAGTTGAAAAGCTCTCCCCCGAAGATATTCCCGAACATGCGGTTTTGGTTGCCAAAAATATGGGTCCGGCAGAATTGCTGGATTATGACCGTACCCGTTTGCGCGCCCTTGTTCTGGAAGAAGGGTCAGCGACATCTCATGTGGCGATTATTGCGCGTGCGCTGGATATTCCGGTTGTCGGGCAAGTTAAAAGCGCCTTGTCCCGCATCGAAGCGGGCGATCCGATTGTCGTAGATGGTAATAATGGACAGATTTTTATCCGTCCGGGTGAAGATGTTTTATCTGCCTTTAAAAACAATGTGAAGGCACGTATTCGCCAACGCGAAGTCTATGCGGCTTTACGTGATAAGCCAGCGATTACCAAAGACGGTGTGGTTGTCTCGTTAAACGTGAATGCGGGCTTGTTAGTTGATCTGGAACATCTGAAAGAGGTCGGGGCTGACGGGGTTGGACTTTATCGTACTGAAATTCCGTTCATGGCCCGCTCTGACATTCCCGGTGTAGAAGCACAAGTTTCACTGTATCAAAAAATTATGGATGAAGCTGCCGGAAAGCCGGTTGTTTTCCGTACACTGGATGCGGGGGGGGACAAGGTACTGCCCTATTGGGACAATCATGGGGAAGAAAACCCGGCAATGGGCTGGCGGGCTATCCGCGTCACGTTGGATCGTCCTTATTTGCTGCGCCAGCAATTGCGCGGCTTGATCCGGGCCTGTGGCGGGCGGGAACTCAACGTGATGTTTCCGATGGTTGCCGAGGTTGCGGAATTTGTACAAGCACGCCGTCTTCTGGATATGGAGATCGAACGCGAAAGCATCAAAGGTCATCGTCTGCCGTCTCGGGTGAATGTCGGCGTGATGCTCGAAGTGCCTTCTTTGATGTTTCAGTTGGACAGTCTGCTTGAAAAAATTGATTTCCTGTCTGTTGGATCGAACGACCTGTTTCAGTTCCTCTATGCGGTGGATCGTGGTAACCCCCGTATTTCGGGACGTTATGACACTTTGTCACCGCCCATGTTGAATGGGTTGAAAACGGTTGTCGATAAATGCAACAAGGCGGGGGTGACGCTCAGTCTGTGTGGTGAAATGGGTGGGCGTCCGTTGGATGCAATGGTGCTTGTGGGTTTGGGATTTCGCAAATTGTCCATGTCGGCCTCATCCGTCGGGCCTGTGAAAATGATGATCCGATCCCTGACTTTATCGGAATTGGAAAACTTTTTGCACAATCAAGCCGGTAAGTCTCATCACAGTTTGCGTCCTGTTCTGCGTCAATTTGCAAAAGACCGTGACATCGCGTTGTAATCCATATACAGATTGTTAACAAAAAGCGCATATAGTGTAAGCTTCAATCGGTCTGGGACTTGAGGAGCCATGATGAGAAATAAAGGGCGTAATGCACAACAGGAGCCAGCATTTACGGGGCCGGGCGTCAGTGAATTACTGAAAACGACGCGCGAACGTGCTGGTCAGGATCTGCAGGTTATTTCCCAAGTCTTGCGAATTCGCTACATTTATCTGGAAGCGATCGAAGGGGGACGCTACGACGAACTTCCGGGCAAAACCTATGTTGTCGGTTTTGTTCGTGCTTATGCGGAACATTTAGGCCTTGATTCAGACGAGGTCGTCAAACGGTTCAAGCAAGAGGTTGACGGTCTGGAAGGGCGTTCCGAATTGATGTTTCCTTCCCCGGTCACCGAACAGTCCGTACCGGGTGGCGCAATTATTATGATTGGTCTGGTTGTTTTGGCGGCGGCCTATGGGGGATGGTATTTTTTATCCTCGCAAGATCGTAGCGTTGCGGAATTGGTACCCGATCTGCCCGCTAAATTTTCTGAAATGATGGATCGTGTTAAAAATGGTCAACAAGAAGAAGCACCCGCAGCGGTAGAAACAGCAGAAGAACCGACGACAGGGGAGCCAGCGCCTTCTGTATCCAACGAGCAGGTCAGTGAAACCGATGCGCAGGATATGGCACAAAAAGCGATGGAGTCTTTGGAAAAAGCAAAGACGGGAACCACGGAACCGGAACAGGTTGTTGAAACCGTCAAGCTAAATCAAAAAGTTGATGACGAGGCTGTAGCGCAAGAACAAACCGAACAAGAGGGCACGCCGCAAAACGTTGTTGAGGAAACTGCTGAAAAAGTGGTTGAAACGGTAGAAGCGGCAGAAGAAAAAGTAGAAGAAACAGTCACTGCGGTTACGACTGAGACCGAAACAGAAACACCGGCAAGCCCGGCGCCTGAAACGGAAGAAACAGCAACAGCGGTTGAGGAAAAAGTAGAGGAAACGTCAACTCCTGCGACCTCCGCTGTTGAAAATGAAATACCCGCTGAACCGCAAGCCATGACTGAAAAGGTCGTGTTAAAAGCGGTTGATTATTCGTGGGTTCAAGTGACGGACGCGGATGGTAATGTGATCCATACGCAGGTTTTAAACGAAGGTGAAGAATATCAAATCCCGCAAACGCAAGGCTTGATCCTGCGCACAGGAAATGCAGGCGGTCTGGAAATTTATGTGGATGGCACGAAAGTTCCCTCGATTGGTGAAGCTGGTGAGGTTCGCCGTAAAGTCCTGATCAACCCGGAAAAATTATTGGCAGGGAAGGCTGTGGAAAGCTAAACCTTTCCCCGTTGGCCTTATTGCATACCGACAAGTCATATCAGTCCTTTTTTTAGCCTAAAATATGAGCTATAAGGCGCATTCTGTTTAATTGTGTGATGAGCTTTGATCGCTATGTCCGTGCGCCCTTATAGAGATATCATCCGTCGAAAATCCCGTCAAATTCGTGTTGGCGATGTGTTGGTTGGTGGTGATGCGCCGATTTCGGTGCAATCGATGACCAATACATTGACAACCGATGTGGATGCAACGGTTCGCCAAGTCTTGGCGATGGAAGAGGCTGGCGCTGATATCGTGCGCATTTCTGTGCCAGATGAAGATTCTTCAGCCGCCCTGAAAGATATTATCAAACAGGTTAATGTTCCCATCGTGGCCGATATCCATTTCCATTATAAACGCGGGATTGAAGCGGCTGAGGCCGGTGCAGCTTGTCTGCGGATTAATCCGGGCAATATTGGATCAGCAGCGCGTGTGCGTGAAGTTGTTAAGGCAGCTAAAGATTATGGGTGTTCCATGCGCATCGGTGTGAATGCTGGATCACTGGAAAAAGACCTGTTGGAAAAATATGGCGAGCCATGCCCCGAAGCGATGGTGGAAAGTGCGCTGAACCACGCCCGTATTCTCGAAGGTAATGATTTCTTTGAATTTAAAATCAGCGTGAAAGCATCCGATGCCTTTTTGGGTGTGGCGGCTTATCAAGGCTTGGCGGAAGCCTGTGATTATCCCTTACACCTCGGAATTACCGAAGCTGGTGGATTGCAGGCCGGGACGGTTTTGTCCTCTATTGGAATTGGCAATCTGTTATGGGCTGGTATTGGCGATACGTTGCGTGTTTCATTGTCTGCCGACCCGGTGGAAGAAGTCAAAGTCGGTTATCACATTTTAAAATCGCTGGGATTACGTACTCGTGGGGTCAAGGTCGTATCCTGTCCATCCTGTGCCCGTCAGGGCTTTGATGTGGTGAAAACGGTTGCGGCTGTGGAAGAACGTTTGCAACATATTCGTACACCTTTGACGTTGTCGATCATCGGATGTGTGGTAAATGGCCCCGGTGAAGCGCGTGAAACCGATATCGGTTTAACCGGGGGCGGGGGCGGAAGCCACAAGGTGTATGTGGGCGGCGTGCCTGATCATAATACCTCAAGTGAAGAAATGATTGACCATATCGTGCAGTTGGTTGAACAAAAGGCTGCACAAATCGAAGCACAGAAAGAAGAATAATTATGGCTGGACTACAACCTGTTAAAGGCACTTACGATCTCCTTCCCAAAGACCGCGCTTTGCACCGTCATGTAACGGAAACAGCGCGTTTGATTTGTGAGCGTTATGGCTTTAACGAGGTCATCACACCGATTTTTGAATTTTCCGAAGTCTTTTCGCGCACACTTGGTGAGACGTCGGATGTCGTGACCAAGGAAATGTTTTCTTTTGTCACTAAAGGCGATGATCAGATTACGCTTCGCCCGGAAGGGACAGCCGGGATTTGCCGTTCATTCATTTCCAATGGATTGCAACAGGAAACGCCGGTTAAACATTTTTATTACGGCCCGATGTTTCGTTATGAACGCCCACAAAAAGGACGCCAGCGCCAGTTTCACCAAGTCGGGATTGAGCTGATCGGTGTTGATAGCCCGCAAGCTGATATTGAAGTGGTTGCAGCTGGGTATCATTTTTTGAAAGAGCTGGGTTTTGCAGATGTGGTGACGCTGGAACTGAACAGTTTGGGGGATACCGAAAGCCGTAATGCATACCGTGAAAAGCTGGTGGCTTATCTCAGTCAGTTTGAAGATCAATTATCCGAAGACAGTAAAAAACGATTGGTGACCAATCCGTTACGTATTCTTGATTCCAAAGATGAAGGGGACCGGGAAATTGTAAAAGATGCTCCGCTGTTGGGCGAATGTTTGAACGAAACATCTCAGGCTTTTTATGACGAAGTGAAACGTGGGCTGGATATGCTGGGCGTTCCTTATGTGGAAAATCCGCGTCTGGTGCGTGGTTTGGATTACTATTGTCACACGGCCTTTGAATTTACGACCAATACATTGGGGGCACAAGGCACCGTTTTGGCAGGCGGGCGTTACGATGGCCTGATCAAGATGATGGGTGGACCGCAGATCCCCGGTGTGGGATGGGCATCCGGTGTGGAACGTCTGGCCTTGATGCTGGGCGAGGACAAGATTGAATTGCCGCGCCCGATTGTGGTGATCCCGGCAGCGAATGAACATCAGGATGACGCTTTTCTGGTTGCCAACCGTTTGCGTCAAGAAGGTTATATTGTTGAACAGGGCTACAGCGGGAATTTTAAGAAACGTTTGAATAAAGCGAATAAACTGAATGCTTTTGTTGCAATCATCGTAGGGATGTCGGAATGTAACGAAGGCGAGGTGATGTTCCGTGATCTGAACACAGGTGATCAGGTTCAGGTTTCTGTGGATGGACTGCCTGCTTTGATTGAACGTGCAAAAGGGTAATTGAAAATCCGATGGCTGGTCTGTTTTCAAGTGATGCGAAAGTTTTGGTGATTGGGGCGAACCATCGTTCCAGCTCCCTTGCTTTGCGCGATCGTCTGTTTCTGGACGAGCCAGAAGTCATTCCCTTTCTGGATAAGTTGAGAGATGATGGGGTGGAACAATGCCTTGTGGTGTCCACCTGTGATCGGGTGGAGGTCCATTGTGTTGATCATAATCCGACCCGTGCGAACGAACGGATCGTTGCCCGTCTGGCAGAACGTGCAGAACTGGATATTCATACCATTGCAAGTCAGTTGTATGTGCATGAAGGTGAAGAGGCCGTTCGCCATATCTTTCGGGTTGCCGCCTCACTTGATAGTTTGATGGTGGGGGAGCCCCAAGTCGTCGCCCAGGTGAAAGATGCCCATCGTCTGGCCGTGGAAGCCGGCAGTGTCGGTTCTGAATTGGAACGTATTTTTCAGGCGGCTTATGGAACGGCAAAACGGGTGCGTACAGAAACAGCTGTGGGCGAACGTCCGGTTTCTATTGCATCGGTTGCCGTTCAAATCGCCAAGGAATTGCATGGCGATCTGAGCCGTTGCCGTGGTCTATTGATCGGGGCAGGCGATATGGGGGAATTAACCGCACAAAACCTGATTGAAGCGGGGTTGAGCGATTTTACCTGTATCCATTCCTTTGCGGGGCGTGCCCAACGGATTGCGCGCCATTTGTCCTGTCATTTTGATGATTTCGATAAGCGCAATCGCTTGGCGTGTGAGGCCGATATCATTGTCACCTCGATGAATAAACGGACCCGGGTGGTCAGTGCTGATATGGTGGCCAAGGCCTTACAGGTTCGAAAAAATAAACCGATTTTTCTGATTGATACGGGCATTCCCGGTGATGTAGATCCAGCGGTAAATGACGTGGATGGTGCGTTTTTATATGACCTTCACGATCTAGAACGTGTGGCGATGGAAGGCCGTGCTTCGCGCGAAGCTGAAGCGCGCGCGGCCTCTGCTATTTTGGACAAGGATTTACACGATTTCTTTCGGGGTAAGGAAGAACGCACAGCTGTTCCCTTGGTCAGTGCCTTGCGGGATCGATTTGAAACAGAACGTCAGGCTGTTTTGGCATTACACGCAAATGATGCGGATAAGGCCACCCGTTTGTTAATTAACCGCTTGTTGCATACACCAAGCGAGGAACTGCGTGCACTTGCCGCTGTTAAGAAAAAGAAAGAGTGGGAAGTGGCAAGCGATCTTGTCGAACGACTTTTCCTCAAGAAAGATTGAAGGTAGAAAATGAGTTTTCAGGAAGCGTTAAGCCAGGTTGTCAACCGGCATGAGGAACTTGCGGCGTTAATGTCGGATGCCTCATCTTTGAATGCGTCTGAATTTACAAAAATGTCCAAGGAATATGCCGAACTGACACCTGTTGTGGAAGCGGTGAATGCCTTGCGTAATGCTCAAGCCGAAATGGCAGAATGCGAACAAATGTTGGCGGACCCGGATTGTGATTCGGAAATGAAAGAACTGGCCGAAGCCGAGTATCACGATTTGAAAAAACGCGTGCCGGAATTGGAGCGCGATGTTCAGTTGTTGCTCTTGCCCAAAGATGAAGCCGATGAAAAGAACGCCATTTTGGAAATTCGTGCCGGGACGGGCGGGGACGAAGCCGCGCTTTTTGCAGCAGATCTTTACCGCATGTATCAGCGTTATGCAGAACGCATGGGCTGGAAATTTGAATTATTGGATGTCAACGAAATCGGCATCGGTGGTTTTAAAGAGGTTTCAGCCAACATTACAGGTAAAAACGTATTTGCCCGCTTTAAATACGAGTCCGGCGTTCATCGTGTGCAGCGTGTTCCTGCAACAGAAAGCGGTGGCCGGATTCATACCTCTGCTGCCACAGTTGCCGTATTACCCGAAGCTGAAGATGTCGATATCAAGGTGGAAGCAAAAGATTTGCGCATTGATACCTATCGGTCCCAAGGGGCTGGCGGTCAGCACGTTAACACCACTGATTCTGCGGTACGGATTACCCATATTCCAACTGGTCTTGTGACACAGTGTCAGGACAATAAGTCCCAGCACAAAAACAAGGATCAGGCGATGAAAATGATGCGGGCAAAATTGTATGACCATGAACGTCAGCAACTGGATGCGGAACGGGCTGCGGATCGTAAAAACCAAGTGGGGTCCGGGGACAGGTCTGAACGTATTCGCACGTATAACTTCCCGCAAGGCCGTATTTCCGACCACCGGATTAATCTGACGCTTTATCGTTTGGATGAAGTTTTACAAGGTGATCTGGATGAAGTGATTGATGCGTTGATCGCCGAAGATCAGGCACAGAAATTGGCGGAACTTTCATAAAGCAGGTCGGTTATTATGACCACGATTGCGCATGCGATACAGATGGTTTGTGAGCGGCTTGAAAAAGTCGGGATTGAGAATGTCCGTTTTGAAGCACGTCTTCTCTTATGTCATGTTCTTAATGTGGAAACACAAATTCTGATCGGTTATCCAGAACGGGTTATATCCCAAGATGATCTGGATTGTCTGGAAGCTTTACTTGAACGCCGGGAAGGCCGGGAACCCATGTCTCATATTTTGGGGGAGCGTGAATTCTGGAGTCTGCCATTTAAAGTGACGAAAGATACACTGACGCCTCGCCCTGATAGTGAAACCTTGATTGAAGCGGTTTTGCATTATATCCCGGATACGACCCGAAAGTTGCGTGTTCTTGATTTGGGAACAGGGACGGGATGTTTATTGCTGAGTGTCTTGTCTGAATATCAACAGGCAAATGGCCTTGGTGTGGATATCAGTCCAGCGGCCCTTGAGGTGGCGAAAGAAAATGCCCGAAATCTGAAATTGGAAACACGTAGCGATTTCCAGCTTGGTGACTGGGGGGCGGGTCTTGCTGAGAAATTTGACTTGGTTTTATCCAATCCTCCCTATATTGCGCTGAGTGACAAACAGATGTTAGCACCGGAAGTCGTGAAATTTGAACCGGACAGTGCATTGTTTGCAGGACAAGATGGATTGGATGATTATCGCAAATTAGCAATAGCCTTGCCAGAGTTGCTGACAGAAGACGGAATAGCCATTTTAGAAATTGGTATCAATCAAGGGCCACCTGTTTCTGAATTGATGGGAAATGCCGGTTTGTGTGTTTTGGAAAGACCAAAAGACCTGTCCGGGATAGAACGATGTGTAATAATTCGCAAAAAACTTTAAAAAAGGCTTGGAAAACGATTGAAACCTCTATAGGTTGGGGATTGTAACGGACACATTGGAAAGCCGCTCGGGGAAACTGTCGGCTCTTGGTATTCCGTCATTTAGCAAAGACTTCCAAAACAATATCGTCGCGCCCCTAAGAAGGGTAGATGTAGGTGAATACACCTTGTTTTGGAAAATGGGTTATCTCTTTTTATATATCAGGATCCATGAGACAAGGTTCCAATAATCAAACCAATCGTCGTGGGCGTGGCCGGGGCCATAACCATAACAACAATCGCCGCCACAATCATGGTGGCAACCGTAACCAGAATTACGACAGTAATGGTCCTCAAGGGCGTATTCGCGGGACAGCCAAACAGGTTTTTGAAAAATACCTGCAATTGGCAAAGGATGCCATTTCTGCCGGTGATCGCGTTTTGGCGGAAAGCCTTTTCCAACATGCAGACCATTATGGTCGCATTGCAGCCTTATATGCGCCCAAGCCGAAACCGGAACAGGATGAAAACTTTGAGGCACAAAATGCCGATGATGATGTTCAGACTGACGAAGATGATGGCAATGACGACACAAAAGAAGCTGCTGAACGCGTAACGAAATCCGTTAAAGTTGAGATTGAAGATAGCGATGCTTCTGCTGACGAAGCAGAAAAAACGGTAGAAGAAAAACCGAAACGCCGCGCACCGACCCGTCGGACCACAACACGTAAAAAAGTGGAAGACGACAAGCCCAAATTAGGGGGCGGTAACAATGCAGTTCCTGATTTTCTGGCTCGCCCGGTTGATGTGGACAGTCCGCCCAACGAAGAGGAATCTGCTGCTGAGGTTGAAGAAAAACCGAAACGTCGTACGACAACACGTCGAACAACGACCCGTAAAACGACGACGGCAAAATCCGATACACCGAAAACCACCCGCACGCGCCGTAAAAAAACTGATGATGCGGATGCTTCTACGGATACAGAAAAAGAAGCCAGCTAATATTGTGCGGCCTCTGAATAAAAAAACGCCCGGTCTTTTGATCGGGCGTTTTTTTATTGGGGAATGAAATATTGCAAGAGCCAGATAGTGACGGGTAAGGATAAGAAAGCGAACAAGGTTTGTTGCGTGATAATCGTTGCCATGATTTCGTGATCCCCGCCCAATTGACGCGATAAAATATAGGAAGATGGGGCGGTAGGGGTTGATAAAAATAAGATCAATGTGGCTGCCGTAATACCATTGAGCCCCAAGAGGTAACAGCAAACAGCAGTACTGACGGGTTTGAATAGGAATTGAATAACACCGACCAAACAGGATAATCCTTTGTTTTTGTAAAGTGCTTTAAATTGTAATGCTGCGCCGACTGTCATCAAGGCAACAGGCAGGCTGGCCCGACCGATGACTTCCAAGGTTTTGGAAAAAGCTATCGGTATGTCTAAGCCTGAAAAATTTAACAGAAGGCCAATCACACATCCGATAATCAAAGGGTTCTGTATAATCTGTGAAAGGACCGTTTTGAAAATGTTGGTGCCACGGTTTAAAGAAATGGAAAAAGTGGTCACGCATAACAAATTGATCAACACGATCATAAAACCGGCACCAAGTGCTCCGATAATCAGGCCTTGTGTTCCATAAAGTTCTTGTGCAATTGCTAAACCAACAAATGTGTTGAAACGTACACCACCTTGAAAGAGGGAAGTGAAACGTTCCGCGCTGATATTTTTGCTGAGATAACGACTAATCCAAAAAATGAAAGCAGCCAAAAGTACTGGGATGTCGACCGCTAAGGCGATTTCACGCCAAGGCATTTGATCAAGACTTTTACTGGAAAGCACATAAACCAACAGAATAGGCGTCAGCACATAATAGCTGAGTTTTTCAAGGGCGGGCCAAAGATGTGGATCAAAAAAGTTAGTACGTTTTAAAAATGTCCCAAGGGCAATCAGGCTGAGTATGGGAATAAGAGCATTGATGGTGATGAGCATATCTGGCCTCAAATCACAAAGAAGGGGGGAGACCAGTAGTACGAGAACTTTTAATTAAATAAAAGTTTATAAAATTAACTAATTTATTAAAAATAATTTAAGTTTGGTGCCGCGGTGTGATGCTGTAGGGAATGGAAGAAAGTATCAATGATCTCTCCCCACGGGCTTCCCTTTTTATGCATTAATCCCAAACTGCGATAAAGCGGTGGATCACTGAAGGGAACGACCTTCATTGTTTGGGCTAGTTTTTGGGCACGATGATCGGGCAGGGAAACAACGGCAACACCAAGCGAGGCTTGTGCCATTTTAATTGTAGCTTCCAGCGAGTCGAGTTCCATACCATCCTGCGTGACAATGCCATCTTGTTTGAGTCGTTGTTCAACCATTTGCCCGGCCCAGGCTTGACGATCAAAACAGACATAGGGATGGTTTGACAGCAAACTTGCGGGGGTCTCTTCTGTAAAATCTTTCGGGGCGAGGACGAAAAAACGTTCGTCAAAATAGGGGCGCCACATCATTGTTGCGGGTAAAATAATCTGTGGGGCGGTGGTTATGGCAAAATCCAGTTGTCCAGCTTCAACAGCCTGTGTCAATTCCGCAGATAAACCGGTTTTAATGCTGATTTGCAGATTGGGGTGGCTATCCTGAATTTCCCGAATGACAATAGGTAAAGGGGCAGCCTGAACCGTGTTGATGGAACCGATAATCAATGGGCCGCTGAAAGATTCGTCTTGATGAAGAAGTCCTTTTAGGCGGTCATATTGTGTGACGATCTGACGGGCTTCTTTTAATAATGTCTGACCCTTGGTATTTAAACGTGGTTTATGTCCACTACGATCAAAAATGTCGGTTTGAAATTCATCTTCCAGTTTTTTGATTTGCAAACTGACGGCGGCTTGTGTCAGTCCCAGTTTTTGAGATGCCGCAGCGAAACTGCCATATTTATCAATGGCAATCAGTGTTTTCAGGGCGCGGATCGACATGGTTATTCAAATTCAACAAGATAGGTGATTACCGCGTCTAGGTCATCTTTGGTCAGTTTTGATGTGGTTTTTGCAATCACATGCCCCATAGACCCGCCAAGAAAATCACCATCCGGTGTCATCCCCATGCGCAAGGCGGTGCGATAGTCGCTCGCTTCCCATCCTTTCGGACGGATGTTGGGTATTTTTTCCTTATCAGGCCCGTTTGGATTACCTTGAAATTTTTTGGATGTGTCACTGCCACCTAAACTATTACGAGGCGTGTGACATTCTCCGCAATGGGCTAGACTATTGACGATATAGGCCCCTCGATTCCAGGCGGTGGATTTATTCGGGTTTGGTGTGAACGTTCCTTCATCAAAGAACATCATTTTCCATCCCATCATTAAAAACCGCATATTAAATGGGAAGGGGATGTCGTGTTCAGGTACGACATTTTTAGAAGGAGCGACCGTATCAAGATAGGCTTTCAGGTTTAAAAGATCCTGACGTGTCATTTTGGTATAGGAAGTATAAGGAAAAGCGGGATAGTAATGTGATCCGTCCGGGGAAATGCCTTGGGTCATTGCCGCAATGAAGTCGTCATCACTCCATCCACCAATACCGACATCAGGGGCCGGTGTGATGTTTGGGACGTAAAAAGTACCGAATGGGGATTTAATAGCCAGTCCACCACTTAAATCCGCACCTTTTTGATTTGGTGTGTGGTGACAGGAAATGCAGCCGCCCATATTCAGGATATATTTCCCTTTATCGGCATCTCCGGCAGCATGAAGCGGAGAGGCCAGCAGGCAAAATAAAATCAGGAATAGGGCGGTGCGTTTCATCGTATTTATCCGAATAGGTCGTGATTAAAGTATGATAGGCAGTATGCCTTATTTTTTCTTTTGACGGAATTCAGTATGACAGGTTTTACAGTTACCAGTCATTTTACCGAACGCCGGTAAAATTGCACTTTCATCGCCTTTGGAAGCGGACATTGCAAGTGTTGCAGAATCTGCGGCAAGGCTTTCAATCAGCCCACTGAATTTTGCCCAATCCGTCCAGATATTCGCTTTGGCCTCCGACTCTTCAGAAAGGCTACCTTCAGGGAACTTGGCCGCAACCTGCTTGGCGGCTTCTGAAATTTCTGCTGCGCCTGTGGCAACCGCTTTCATATCCAAATCTGCCCCCCCTGTTGCCATAGGCGCAATCATTTTTGTATTTTTCCCAATGATTTTCATCAGGTCCATGCGTTCTTTGATCACACCCGTTGCCCCGTCATGCGCATAGGCGGTTGAAAGAGCTAGAAAAGTTGCGCCGATGGTGCAGAGTGCAAGTGTTTTATGAAACATGTTGAGCCTCGTATAAGCATTTTTAAGGTTATTCTAATTCGCTGTAAACTGTGCCAGAAAAACATCCCTTGCGCAATGCAACGCTTGAGACATATTCTATTTAAGAACTTAAACCGACAGAGGTTTTCCACAAGTTGTTGCTTCTTAAGAAGGACCAGGCTGGAAAGCTGTCGATCACCATAAAAGGTTTGAGACCATGAACATTGAAAAATATACCGAACGTGCGCAAGGATTCCTGCAAGCTGCCCAGCAGGGGGCTTTGCGTGAGAATCATCAGCGTTTTACACCCGAGCATTTGCTCAAAGCTCTTCTCGATGATGAAGAAGGGGCTGCTTTCGGCTTGATTGAAGCCGCTGGCGGGAAACCAAAAGCAGCAAAAAAAGCAGTTGAACGTGCCTTAGGGGCCATGCCCAAGGTCGAAGGTAGCGGGGCAGGAAATCTGTATCTGTCTAGTGAAATTGCCAAACTGTTACAACAAGCCGAAGAGGCCGCAGATAAAGCCGGTGATGAATTCGTCACCACCGATATGTTGTTGCTCGCATGTGCCTTGGCGACCGGGACGCCGTGTGGCGATGCGTTGAAAGAAGCAGGCGTCACACCGCAAAATCTCAACGGTGCCATCAATGCTATGCGGAAAGGACGCAAAGCAACATCACGCAATGCAGAAAATAACTTCGATGCCTTGAAAAAATATGCCCGTAATTTGACCGAAGCAGCTTCGGCAGGAAAGCTTGACCCGGTTATTGGACGCGATGAAGAAATTCGCCGTGCTATTCAGGTTCTTTCACGCCGGACCAAGAACAACCCGGTTTTGATCGGGGAACCCGGTGTTGGGAAAACCGCAATTGTTGAAGGCTTGGCCAACCGTATTGTGCAAGGCGATGTGCCGGAAAGTTTGGCAGAAAAACAATTGTTGGTTCTTGATCTCGGCGCTTTGGTTGCCGGGGCTAAATTCCGTGGCGAATTTGAAGAACGTTTAAAAGCGGTTCTGGAAGAAGTCGCCACTGCAAATGGCGAGATTATTCTGTTTATTGATGAAATGCATACTTTGGTTGGTGCCGGTGCATCCGAAGGATCAATGGATGCATCGAACTTGCTGAAACCGGCTTTGGCGCGTGGGGAGTTGCACTGTGTCGGTGCAACAACATTGGCAGAATACCGTAAATATGTAGAAAAAGATGCTGCCTTTGCCCGTCGCTTCCAGCCTGTCTTCGTGTCTGAACCGACAGTGGAAGACAGTATTTCTATTTTGCGCGGTATTAAGGAAAAATATGAACTGCACCACGGGGTTCGTATTACCGATACAGCCTTGGTGGCGGCTGCAACATTGTCAAATCGTTATATCACGGATCGTTTTTTACCGGATAAGGCGATTGATTTGATGGATGAGGCCGCCTCACGCCTGCGTATGGAAGTCGATTCCAAGCCGGAAGAAATTGATGAGTTGGATCGCCGTATTATCCAGTTGAAAATTGAACGTGAAGCCCTGAAAAAAGAAAGCGATCAAGCCTCACAGGATCGCTTGGAAGATATCGTCAGCGAACTGGAAGACCTTGAGATTAAATCCGGGACGTTAACGAAAGCATGGCGCGAAGAAAAAGATGCCTTGGCGGATGCGACCAAAGTTAAAGAACTGTTGGAACAGGCGCGTATTGACGTTGAAATTGCGCAACGGGAAGGCAAACTGGAAAAAGCCTCACAGCTTTTGTATGGTGAGATTCCGGCGTTGGAAGAAAAATTGCGTCTGGCGGAAAGTTCGCAGCAGGAACGCACGATGGAGCAGGCGGTTCGTGAAGAACATATTGCCTCTGTCGTATCGCGCTGGACGGGTGTGCCAGTGGATAAATTGTTGCAGGGAGAACGTGAAAAACTCGTACTTATGGAAGACCAGTTGTCCAAACGTGTGATTGGTCAACGTGAAGCTTTGCAAGCTGTTGCCGATGCTGTGCGTCGATCTCGTGCCGGGTTACAGGATCCGAACCGACCGATTGGATCGTTCTTGTTCCTTGGGCCGACGGGGGTTGGGAAAACCGAACTGACCAAGGCCTTGGCAGAATTCATGTTTGATGATGAAAATGCGCTGGTGCGTATTGATATGTCTGAATATATGGAAAAACATGCCGTTGCCCGTTTGATTGGTGCACCACCGGGCTATGTCGGATATGAAGAAGGCGGGGCTTTGACCGAAGCTGTGCGTCGTCGTCCTTATCAATTGGTTCTGTTTGACGAGATCGAAAAGGCACATCCCGATGTCTTTAACATTTTATTGCAAGTGTTGGACGAGGGACGTTTGACCGATGGTCAGGGTCGCACAGTCGATTTCAAAAATACACTGATTATCCTAACATCGAATTTAGGGGCCGAAATTATGGCCGCACAGGAAGAAGGACACGATTCTTCCGAAATTCGCGAAGAGGTTCTGGAGGTGGTGCGCGCTTCCTTCCGACCTGAGTTTTATAACAGATTGGATGAAGTGATTCTCTTCCACCGCCTGTTCCGCGAACATATGGCTGGTATCGTCGACATTCAGTTAAAACGACTGGAAAGCCTGCTGAGTGATCGCAAAATTGTACTGGAACTGGACGAAGATGCCCTGCGCTGGTTGGCCAATGCCGGATATGACCCGGCCTTCGGGGCACGTCCTTTAAAACGGGTGATCCAAAAATCTCTGAAGAATCCTTTGGCTGTTTTGATGCTTGAAGGACGTATTCAGGATGGAGCAACGGTGCAAATTGGGGCCGATGATATGGGCCTGACCCTAAACGGGCGTAGCGCAGCCGAGCTCTAAGGCTCTGTGACGACCATCACTTACGTTTTTTATTTAATTCTGCTATTCTAATGATACGAGTTAAGTGAAAGATTGTAGTGATGGTCGAACCCGTCAGCTTTTTGAGCACAGCTTTTAGCCGTAATATTCGCAATACACAAAATATTGCGGAAGTTAGTCGTGAAAGATCGAATCGTCTTTCTACGGGCTTGCGTGTTAGTCAGCCGAATGACGATCCCGCCGATTATTTTCGTGCCAAGGCCCTGATTGATCGTGTAAGTGATCTTGGGAATGCAAAAGGTGCGCTTCAACTGGAACAAGGTCGATACGAAACCTCGGTTCTAGGGTTGGATACTGTTGAAAAATTCGGGAAACAGTTGGAAGGGATTGCGCTGGCTGCAAAATCAGCTGAATCTGCGCAGGAACGCCAAGCGCTTTCCGATCAGTTTAATGAAGTTCGCAATCAAATTAATAATCTGGTCGGGGATGCGACTTTTCTTGGTAAAAATCTAATCGCATCCAATACGGTGAGTGATCTCAGTATCGGAGATGCCAACGCCGACTATAATGGGTTTGCGACACTCAGCGATATCGACACGGCAATCGCCTCGGTCAACAGTGCGGTTTCTCAGGTACGCAGTACGCAATCTGATTACGCGGTTGATATTGCCATTTCCAATGTGCGTGAAAACTTCACCGATGATTTAAGCAATATTCTGCAAGATGGTGTCGATAAGCTGGTGAATGCCGATCTGAATGAAGATGCCGCGACAGCATTGGCTGCGCAAGTGCGCAGTGATTTATCGTTTCAAAGCCAGAAGATTTTAGCACAAGGTGAGAGCCTGCTTCTTGGACTTTTTTAAGCGTAACGTTTAATGACCAAAACCGGATATGACGCTTACAATCAAACCCATAAGAACGGCTTGAAGGGGCGTGCGCTGGAAGGCGAATCCTTTATGAAAGCCGTTCAGCTTTTAAGGCAGGCACAAGAATTTGACGGCAATCGCCGATTGTTGATGGAAGCCTTGGATTATACCCGCAAACTCTGGACCATTGTGCAGGCGGACCTGAAGGAACCTGGCCATCACTTGAGCGAGGATATCCGTACGAATCTACTGTCTCTCAGTCTTTATGTGGATCGTACATGTTATGAAGTCGCAAAAAAGCCCCATCCGCAAAAGCTTCAGGGGCTTATTGATGTGAACTATCAGATTGCCTCGGGTTTACTCAGCACTGGCTAGACGTTCAATAGAAGTTGTCGGGACCAGTTTTGCATATTCTGTTTCGAACTTGCTTTTCACTGCAAAGAAGCGATCTAGTTCTTGACCTGCAAGTTTTTTCCCGGCGGGCATACGGACGCGCAATGGGTTGGTTTTGCGGCCATTCTTGATAATCTCATAATGCAGGTGCGGTCCGGTGGAACGGCCAGTCGTACCAACATAACCAATGATATCGCCCTGCTTTACCCGTTTACCTTTATACATGCCTTTTTTGAAGGCGCGCATATGGGCATAAGCGGTCTGATATTCTGAATTATGACGGATACGAATGTATTTACCATAGCCGCCTTTGCGTGCAGCATAATCAATCACACCGTCCCCGGCTGCGAAAATCGGTGTGCCGGATGGGGCTGCAAAATCGATCCCCGTGTGCATTTTGGAATATCCAAGGATTGGGTGGCGACGTTTGCCAAAACCGGATGATAGGCGTGCTCCGTTAATCGGGGTCCGCATCAAGGCTTTCTGTGCGCTTTTGCCTTGATCATCATAATAGGCAACTCGACCGTCCTTATCCTCATAACGATAAATCGGTAATGCGCGACCGCCGGTCTTCAGGCTTGCAAATAAAATATTGCCGACTTTTTTATGTTCACCGTCTTCTGTGGCAATTTCTTCATACATTATCTGGAAGCGGTCGTCTTTTTGAATGTCACGTTGGAAATCGACATCAAAAGAATAGGCAAAGATAAATTCCATCAGAAGAGAAGCCGGTAAGCCTGCCTCAGTCGCAGCAACATAAAGACTGGAATCGATTGTGCCTTCTGCATGACGTAATGTTGTGACCAGATCTTTGACCTCTTCATGGGCCTTATAAACGCCGCCGGTTTCACGCGATACATATACATTATGGTTAAAACCGGTGTTCAGCCGCATTTCTTCGAAACTGTGTGGCATATCTTCATGCAGGCCCGGTTGGAAGGTGACTTCGATTTTTTGTCCGGGACGTAAACGACGAGGGTCGTATTCTTCGCGCAATGCTTCGATGGCTGTATAGGCGTCACCACGGTTGATGCCAGCTTCCAGCAAAATTTTCATCAGCGTGTCACCACTGCCGACTTCCAATGTGCGC